>NZ_CP022253.1:80000-1280000 GCF_003119195.2 Azospirillum baldaniorum
CAGCAATCCGCGTGGCAAACCCTGACCGGCACCGCCGGGAAATCGGTTGTTGGCCGGCAACAGGCCGAACGGACGGGCAGGCTGAACGGGCAGGCTGAACGGACGGACAGGACGGGCGGAACGCACAGCATGGAAACCGACCTTCTGTTCGCAGACGACGACCAGCCGCCGCCGCCCGAGGACGGGGCGGAGCCGTGGATCGTGCTGGTCGCGGACGACGATCCGGAGGTCCACGCGGTCACCCGGCTGGCTCTGGGGGGGCTGCGCTACAAGGGGCGGCGCCTGTCGCTCGTTAGCGCCCTGTCGGCGGGCGAGGCCGCGGCTGTCCTGCGCTGCACCCCCAATGTCGCCATCATCCTGCTCGACGTGGTGATGGAGACGGACGACGCCGGGCTGCGGCTGGTCCGCACCATCCGCGAGGAGCTGAACAACCACGCCATCCGCATCATCCTGCGCACCGGCCAGCCGGGACAGGCGCCGGAGGAGGACGTGGTCCTCGCCTATGACATCAACGACTACAAGTCCAAGGCGGAGCTGACGGCGAAGAAGCTGTTCACCTCCGTCGTCGCGGCCCTGCGCGCCTACGCCGACATCGTGGCGCTGGAGACCAACCGCCGCGGGCTTCAGCAGATCATCCAGTCCACCGACCGGCTGTTCGAGCTGCGCTGCATGCAGCAGTTCGCCGCCGGGGTGCTGACCCAGCTGTCCGCCTTCCTGCGGGTGAAGCCCGACGCCATCCTGTGCGCCCAACGCGGCGCCGCCGGCCGACCGCTGCCGGACGGCGCCTTCTACGTTCTGGCCGGGGCCGGCTGCTACGCCGAGGCGGCCGGGCAGACGGCGTCGCCGACCGGAGCGGTGATCCCGCCGGCCCTCGCCGAGCGCATCACCGATGCCTTCCGCAGCCGCCGCAGCCATTACGGCGCCAACGAGACGACCCTGTTCATCCGCGTGCCGGACGGGCACGAGGTAGCGGCGTGGATTCACACCGATCGTCCGCTGGACGAGGTGGACCGTGGGTTGGTCGAGGTGTTCGCCTCCAAGATCGCCCTCAGCTTCGCCAACGTCAGCCTGTATGAGCGGCTGCGCGAAGCCAACGAGACGCTGGAGGCCCGCGTCGCCGAACGCACCCGGGCGCTGGAGGCGGCGAACGCCAAGCTGGAGCGGCTGGCCACCGTCGATCCGCTGACCGCCGTGTGGAACCGTCGGCACTTCCTGGACCTCGCCGCGGCGGAGTTGGGGCGGGCGCATCGGCACGGACGCCGGCTGAGCGTGATCCTGCTCGACCTCGACAACTTCAAGGCGGTCAACGACGGCCACGGCCACGCCGCCGGGGACGAGGCGCTGCGCACGGCGGTGGTCCGCGCCCGCGAGGCGCTGCGCACCTCCGACCAGATCGCCCGTTTCGGCGGGGAGGAGTTCGTCGCGCTGCTGCCGGAAACCGACCTTGCCGGGGCGCGCATCGTGGCCGAGCGGGTGCGCGCCGCCATCGCCGGAAGCCCGGTGGTGACCGACGGCCGGGCCATCCCCATCACCGCCAGCCTGGGCGTGGCCGAGTGGAGCGCGTCGGAGCCCTCCATCGAACTGACCCTCCGCCGCGCCGACGCCGCGCTCTACGAGGCCAAGCTGGCCGGGCGGGACCGCGTGTGCGCGGCGGACGAGCCGAAGGCACCGGCCCGCCCCTGATCCGGCCCTGATCCGGCGTCACGCCACGCGCGTCACTGGCGGACTGGAGAGGGCGGCCCAAGAAAAGACAGCCCCGAAGCGCTGGAAGAGGGGCTGCCGCTTCCGGTCCAGGGCCTGGACGAAACGAAGGCGCGAGAGAAGACCAACGCCCGCCATCGCGAACACTAGAGCCTCTCCGTTCTTTCGGTGAAGCCTTACCTCGATTGACGACCCGGACGGATAGGCTTCCCCGTTTGGGGGAGCCCCGGTGGCGGTCATCTGCCGGACGGACGGTTGCTGTCACCTCTTTTCGCTACCATGTCCTTCACAGTTGCGTCATTCTGATCGGGTCAAGCGGAGGAGCCATGATGGATCTCGATCTGGTCGTGCTCGTTGGGGCGATGGCTGCGGCCCTCGCCGGTCTCGCTGCCGCCCGCCCGGCCATGAAGCCGGTGCGCGTGCGCAGCCGGAACCGCCGTCGGCGCTGACCCACCGGCGCCGCGTCAGGCGGCGCTTCGGTTCACGGCGCCGCGAAACGCGCGGCGCTGCGGTCAGGCGGCGGCCTTGCCCCGGAGGCGCTCCGGGGCTGCCGTCAGCGGTCCAGGTTGCGGATCGCGCGGTTGAGTTCGTACTCTTTGGAAGCGACATGCGCTTCCAGGTTCCCCACGCGCTTTTCGAAATCGCGGAAGCGTTGCGTCAAGCCGGCCAGGGTGCGGTCAGGCTTGATCGACACGCCGCGCCAGAAGGCCTCCTCCTCCGGATTGCGGTAGACCGCCGGCGGCTTGACCGGCAGGACCAGAACCGCGATCACATAGGCGAGGATCACCGGCGGCATGAAGAAGAACAGGCTCAGCACCAGGGCCAGCCGCGCCAGTCCGGGCCGGAACCCGAAATAATCGGCGATGCCGGCGCACACGCCCCCCACCACGCCACGCTGCGGATCGCGGTAGAGCCGGTGCGGGTTGGGCGAGTCGTAGGGCGAAGAACGGTCCATCGTCGGGCTCCCGTCAGGTCGGAATGATCGTGGAATGCGGCCGGCTCACAGCTTGTCGCGCCAATTGGGCGACTCCGCGTCGAGCACCCGTTCCAGCGCGTGGATGCGGCCCTCCAGGCGGTTGGAGATGTCCCACAGCTCGGCCAGAAGCTGCTCGTCCTGGGCCGACAGCCCGCGCTGCCCACGCCATTTGGTGATGTAGTGGAAGATGATCCAAAGCGGTGCCACCACGGTCATGAAGAGCGCCGCGAGGACGAAGCTGAAACCGCTCATCAGGGGACGGCCTTTCTTGTTGTTTGAGGAAACCCCTCTCCCGCGAAGCGGCGGGAGAGGGGGCTCAACACCAACCCCGCTGTCGGCAAAGACGAAGTCGGGGCCAGTGTCGACGCCGGTGTGGGATCAGCTTCCCCGGCGCGCGGCGACGCGGGCCTTCAGCGCGGCCAGCTCGTCCTGGACCTTCTTGTCGGCCTCCAGTTCCGCGATCTCCTCGGTCAGCGTCTTGGTGCGGCCCACGTCGTAGGCCTCCACGCGGCCCTCCAGCTCGTCGAGGTTGCGCTCCACCTGCTCGAAGCGGGAGAAGGCGTCGTTGATCCGCTCGTCGTGCAGGGTGGAGCGGACGCGGACGCGGTTGGCCGCCGTCTTGGTGCGGGCGACCAGCGCCTTCTCGCGGTTCTTGGCGTCGGTCAGCTTGGCCTGCAGACGGCCGATGTCCTCGTTGGACTTGGACAGCGCCTCCTCGACCTGGGCGAGCTGGGTGGTCAGGACGTCCGCCTCCTCGGCGGCGCGCGACTTGGCCAGCAGCGCCTGCTTGGCGAGATCCTCGCGGTCGTGGGTCAGCGCCGTCTCGGCCTTGCGGTCCCAGGAGTCGCGCTCGCGGTGCAGGTCGGCGATGCGGCGCTCGATCTCCTTGCGCTCGGCGATGATCTTCACCGTGGAGGAGCGCACCTCGACCAGCGTGTCCTCCATCTCCTGGATGATCAGACGGATCAGCTTCTCCGGGTCCTCCGCGCGGTCGAGCAGGGAGTTGAGGTTGGACTGCACGATGTCGGTGAGGCGCGAAAAGATGCTCATGGGGATGTGTCCGTTCTTGGTCGCTTTGGGTGGGCGTTGGTTGCGTCAGCCGAGGATCGTGGCGATCAGCAGGCCGGCGGCGAAAAACGCCCAGCTCTCGGTGGGGCGGCTGGTCAGGTAGGTCCGGATGCGCGCCGCCAGCGGACGGGCCTCGCGGGTGTAGCGGCGGTGGTAGTCGCTGTAGTGGCTCATGCGGGTCTCCTTGTTTGGTCTCCTTCTTCGCAATGGCCGTGCCAAAGCCGGGAATCCCCGCAAAGCCTTGGATTTTCTGAAGCGGGTGATTGGCGCCCAGGCTTGGAGCATCGCCCTTTCCGCGATAGAATGAAGAAATTCTCCAACTCTTCGCCTTTTTGACCATGCAGCCCAATCCGCCGTCCCTGCTCGGGGAGTCCCCGGCCTTCCACGCGGTCCTTGCCCATGTCTCCCGCGTGGCGCCGCTGGAGCGCCCGCTGCTGGTCATCGGGGAGCGCGGGACCGGCAAGGAGTTGATCGCGGCCCGCCTGCACTATCTGTCCCGCCGCTGGGACCGCCCCTTCGTGAAGGTGAACTGCGCCGCCCTGACCGAAAGCCTTCTCGACTCCGAGCTGTTCGGGCACGAGGCCGGCGCCTTCACCGGGGCGATCCGGCGGCAGATCGGGCGGGTGGAGCAGGCCGACGGCGGCACGCTGTTCCTGGACGAGATCGCCACGGCCAGCGCCGCCGTTCAGGAAAAGCTGCTGCGCGCCGTGGAGTATGGCGAGATCGAGCGGGTCGGCGGGCGGACCCAGACGGTCGATGTGCGGGTGATCGGGGCGACCAACGCCGACCTGCCGGCGCTGGCCGAGGCCGGGCGGTTCCGCGCCGACCTGCTGGACCGGCTGGCCTTCGACGTGGTGACCCTACCGCCGCTGCGCGCCCGGCGCGAGGACATCCCCGTGCTCGCCGAGCATTTCGCCCTGGGCATGGTGCGGGAGCTGGAACGCTCCCTGTTTCCCGGCTTCGCCCCGCGGGCGCTGGAGCAGCTTCTGGACCATGGCTGGCCGGGCAACGTGCGCGAGCTGCGCAACGCGGTGGAGCGGTCCGTCGCCGCGTCCGACCCGGAGGGGATGGTGGAGGAAATCCTGCTCGACCCCTTCGCCTCCGCCTGGCGACCGGCGGCGCCGGCGGTGTCCGCCCCGTCACCGGTCTCGGAGGAGGCGCCGCCCGTTGCCGCCGGAGACTTCCAGGAGCAGGTGCGGCGCTTCGAGTCCGGGTTGCTGGAGACGGCGCTGGAGCGCAACCGCTTCAACCAGCGCCAGACCGCCGAGGCGCTGGGGCTCGGCTACCACCAGCTTCGCGGGCTGCTGAAGAAGCACGGGCTGATCGGCAAGCCCGAGTAGCCTTCTCCCTCTCCCGCCCCGGGAGAGGGACTTTACTTCTTCTCCAGCAGCAGCGTGCCCTTGCTCTGCAGCCGGTCCTTGACCTTGTTGGCCAGCAGGCCGAGCGCCCAGGGAAGCTGCACCTCCACGGTGACGCTGTCGTCCTGCACGTCAATGAAGCCGGTGACGGTCTGGGCCATCGCCACCACGCGGAAATCCACGCGGTCGTCGGTCCAATGGTCGTCCATGCTGCTGGCGACCGCGGCGAGGTGGGAGCGGGCCTGTCCCACCCCCTCCGCCACGCGCCGCTTCGCCTCGTCCCGGCCGAGCTTGTGGGGAATGGAAACGGTCAGGGGTTTCGACATGAACAGGCTCTCCGCTGCGTCAACGCTTATTCACACAAACAACAGTCCACGGCGGCTTTTCTTCCACCCCCGTCATCCATCTGCAACGGTGCTAAGACAAATCTTATCTCTTTCGAGGGCGCTCTTTCGTCGCAACGGGGCGGCGGCGTATAGCTTTCCATCACAGATTACATCGGGCATGGATTTCTTGGGGCCGCGACCGCGCCGTGAGCAACGATCGACCGGGCGAACTCTTTGCGGGGCCGCGCCCCATCCAGACGCGGGGCGAGGAACCGGCGCTGCGTCCCCGCCTGCCCAAACGCGCGCCCAAGCCGGAAAAGCCCGCCAAGCCCGAGAAACCCAAGGCCGAGAAGCCGCGCAAGCCCGCTCCCCCGCCACGGAAGGCCGCTCCGAAAACCGCCAGAAGCGGCGGGCGGCGGACGATCCTCGGCACGCTGGTCTATGCCGGAACAGTCGCCGGGGTGTGGTGCGGCATCGCGCTGGGCGCGGTGCTGGCCTGGTTCGCCCTGGATCTGCCGGACATCTCCAAGGTGGCGCAGTTCGAACGGCGCGCCTCGGTCACCGTGCTGGCGGCCGACGGGGCGGAGTTCGCGCGCTTCGGCGACCTGCACGGCACGACGCTGGGCGTGCGCGACCTGCCGCCGCATCTCATCAACGCCGTTCTGGCCATCGAGGACCGGCGCTTCTATTCGCATTTCGGCGTCGATCCCATCGGCTTGGCCCGCGCGCTCTACGTCAACTGGCGGTCCGGCCGCTCAGCGCAGGGTGGTTCCACCATCACCCAGCAGCTCGCCAAGAACCTGTTCCTGACGCCCGAGAAGTCGCTGAAGCGCAAGATCCAGGAAGCCATGCTGGCGCTGTGGCTGGAGCACCGCTTCACCAAGGACCAGATCCTCACCGCCTATCTGAACCGCGTCTATCTGGGGGCGGGCACCTTCGGGGTGGACGCGGCGGCGCGCACCTATTTCGGCAAGCCGGCGACCCAGCTCGACCTGCGGGAATCGGCGATCATCGCCGGCCTGCTCAAGGCGCCCTCGCGCTACGCCCCGTCCTCCAACCCGGACGAGGCGGCGGAGCGGTCGCGCGTCGTGATGGGCGCCATGGTGGACGCCGGCTTCATCACCGCGCAGGAGCTGGAGGCGGCGCGCAACGCCCCGCCGTCGGCCAAGCGCAAGCCGGGCGGCGACGGGCGCTATTTCGCCGATTGGGTGACGGAGCTGGTTTCGGCCTTCGTCGGTTCCGGCCACGGCGATGTGGTGGTGCGCACGACGCTGGACCTCAAGCTGCAGCGCGCGGCGGAGCAGCGGCTGGAGGAGATCCTGGCCGGCCCCGGTGCCGGTGCCAACGCGCGGCAGGGTGCGCTGGTCGCCATGACCACCGACGGCGCGGTGCGCGCCCTGGTCGGCGGGCGGGACTACGACAACAGCGAGTTCAACCGCGCCACCCAGGCGATGCGCCAGCCGGGTTCGGCCTTCAAGCCCTTCGTCTATCTGGCGGCGCTGGAAGCCGGCTGGTCGCCCGACAGCCCGGTCGAGGACGCCCCGGTCCGCATCGGCGGCTGGAGCCCCGGCAACTACGATGGCAAGTTCCGCGGCACCATCACCATGGCCAACGCGCTGGCCCATTCGTCCAACACCGCGACTGTGCGCATCATCGACCGCATCGGGGTGGAGCGGGTGCGCCGGGTGGCGGCGGGGCTGGGCATCAACTCGCCGCTCGGCAAGGACCTGTCGCTGGCGCTCGGCACCAGCGAGGTCAACCTGCTGGAGCTGACCCGCGGCTACGCCGGCATCGCCAACCGCGGCGCCCCGGTCTGGCCCTACGCCATCACCGAGATCCGCGACCGCGACGGCAACGTCCTCTACCGGCGGCAGGCCGGCGGCTCCGTCCCCGTGGTCGACCCGGCGCACGCGGTGCAGCTCACCCGCATGATGACCGGCGTCATCGAATACGGCACCGGCAAGTCGGCCAAGCTCGACCGCCCGGCGGCGGCCAAGTCGGGCACCACCCAGGATTACCGCGACGCCTGGTTTGTCGGCTTCACCGCCGACCTCGTCGCCGGGGTGTGGCTGGGCAACGACAACAACGCCGAGATGAAGCGGGTCACCGGCGGCTCCCTGCCGGCCAAGCTGTGGCAGGGCTTCATGCTGGACGCCCACGCCGGCCGGCCGCCCCGCCCCCTGCCGGGGATGGAGGGCGCCCCCGCCTATGTCGCGTCCGGCGGCATCGCCGAACCCGCCCGCGCCACCCCGGCGGCGGCACCGGCGCGCGGGTCGTCGGGTGGCGGGGTAGCTTCCGGCATTGGCTCGCTGATCGAAAGCCTGACCGGCAAGGGCAGCGCGCCGCAGGTGCAGTACGACTACGGCAATCCGGTGCGGTGAGGGGGAGCGTATTGCCCCCACCCCGGCCCTCCCCCGCTGTCGCAGGGGAGGGAGATTTAGTCCCCTCCCCTGCGACAGCGGGGGAGGGTTAGGGAGGGGGCAAGCCCGGCAACGACTCAGCCCCCCAGATACCCCAGCACGCCCTTCCCCACCCGCGCGCCCATGGCGAAGCAGCCTTGGAGGAGGTAGCCGCCGGTCGGCGCCTCCCAATCCAGCATCTCCCCGGCGACGAAGGTCCCCGGCAGGCGGGTCAGCATGAGCGATCCGTCCAGCTCCCCCAGCCGGACGCCGCCGGCGGTGGAAATGGCCCGCTCGATGGGCCGCACGCCGGTCAGCACCATCGACAGGCCCTTGATGTGGCGGGCCAGCGCCGCCGGGTCGGACAGCTCGGAGGCCGGGGTGAACTCGCGCAGCAGGGCGGCGCGCGGGCCGGTCAGCGACAGGGACTTCTTCAGGAAGGTGGACAGCGACTCCGCGCCGCGGCGGCGCAGCCGTTTGGCGATCGCCGACTCCGGCAGGTCCGGCATCAGGTCGATGGTCAGGGCGGCCCAGCCCTCGCGCTCGATGGCGTCGCGCAGCGGGGCGCTCAGCGCGTAGACGGCGCCGCCCTCGATGCCGGTTTCGGTGATGACGAACTCGCCCTTCAGCCGGCGGTCGCCGAAGGCGAGGCCGACGCTCTTGACCGGCTGGCCGGCGAAGCGCTCGCGCAGGTGATCGGACCAGGGCACCTCGAAGCCCATGTTGGACGGGCGCAACGGCGCGATGTCCACCCCCCGCGCCGCCAGCAGCTCGGTCCAGGCGCCGTCGGAACCGGTGCGCGGCCAGCTCGCCCCGCCCAGCGCCAGCAGGGTGGCGCGCGGGGCGACGGTGGTTTCGCTGCCGTCGCCGCGCTGGACGCGCAGCGCGCCCTGCTCATCCCAGCCCAGCCAGCGGTGGCGGGTGTGCAGGGTGACGCCCAGCCCCTCCAGCCGGCGCAGCCACGCGCGGACCAGGGTGGAAGCTTTCATCTGCACCGGAAAGACGCGCCCGCTGGAGCCGACGAAGGTCTCGATCCCGAGCCCGGTCGCCCAATCGCGCAGGTCCGCCGGGGAGAGGTCGGCCAGCAGATCGGCGAACAGCGACGCCTGCGCGCCGTAGCGGGCGGTGAAAGTGTCCAGCGCTTCGGAATGGGTCAGGTTCAGCCCGCCGCGTCCGGCCAGCAGCAGCTTGCGCGCCGGGGTGGGCATCCGTTCATAGACGGCGACCGAGCGGCCCGCGGCGGCGATGACCTCCGCCGCCATCAGCCCGGCCGGGCCGGCGCCGATGATCGCGACATCGGGAGAGAAGGCGTCGGGAGAGGAAACGGTGTCAGGGGCGTCGGTCATCGGGTCCCCCGAGGGGTGAAGGATGTCGACCGGTCCCGTCCGCGCCGCCTTCGCCAAAGGAAAAAGCAGCGTCGGACGGGACCGGGGCACTCAAGAAGCGGAGAATCGGCGGCGCGGGACCGGATCAGTCCGCGTCGTCCTCCTGGGCCACCTCGTCGGCAAGGTCGTTGGCCATGTCGGCGAAATAGCCCGCGTCCACCTCAAGCCCGTTTTCCTCGCAGATCCGCATGAAGATGCGGTAGGCGTGCAGGATCGCGACGTCGAGAACGACGAGGTCGCCCTCCTCGCTGTGCTTGTCGGTGATGCCACGCTCCTGGAGCGTGCCGACGATGTCGTGAGAGGCGGCCTGAAGCACCGCTTCCATGGCTTGTTTGTGCAGAGTCGACATCGCGGGGGTCCTCTTTCTCAAGTGGTCGTCTGCCGTCGGGCGCGGCGCGTTCAACGCCGGCCCGTGGTAGAAAACCCCTCTTAGCAGCTTCGGGTTCTCGCCGCAGCGATCATCGCGCGCCGTTCTTCGCATGGCTCTGCAGATAGGTCAGCAGCAGGCGGCCCTCCTCCTCGTCCAGCCGGGTCAGCCGCTTCATGGCGTTCATCTTGCCGATCCAGGCGTTCGCGTCGAAGTCGGCCGGCGGGTGCAGCGTGTGGCAGAGCGAGCAGTTGGCGTCATAGACCCGCGCGCCGTAATCCCACAGCGCGCCGAGCGTGCCCACATAGCCGCCCGCCCCGGTCCAGGCGGTCAGGCGGACCTCCGTCCACTCCTGTTCGGTCTCGGGATCGGTGACGGTGCGCAGCGCAGCCGTCTGCCCGGCCGCCGCCGCGTTCAGCTTGACCGTGGTGATGCGCTTGCCCGGCTGGGCGTAGAGCGTCTGGACGGAGCTGCCGCGCTGCCAGCCGATGATCTCCACCCGCAGGGCGCCGCCCTCCACCGCCAGGACCCTCACCGGCGTTGCCGCGGCGATCTCGCTGTCCCCGGCGCTCCCCGGGGTCGGCGGCGCGCCGTACAGGGCGAGGCTGGTCAAGGCGTAGGCGGTGTCGCCGGGCTTCAGGGCCAGCGCCTTCGCCTGGTCCGACAGACCGGCGAAGAGTTGGCGATGGCCGGCGGTGACGTCGGGGAAGCTGTGGGCGACGCCCTTGTGGCAGTCGATGCAGGTCTTGCCGGCCTTCTCCGCCCCTTCCATGGCGCTGGCCGCCTTCGGCGTCTGCTTGTGGAAGTCCATGGCGCCGAAGGAATGGCAGTTGCGGCATTCCTGGCTGTCGGTGGCCCGCATGCGGTCCCATTCACGGCGCGCCAGCGTGTGGCGCTTGGCCTCGAACTTCTCCTTGGTGTCGATGGAGCCGATGAGCCAGTGGTACAGCTCGCCCGACGCCTGCACCTTGCGGATCACCTTGTGCGTCCAGTCGCGCGGGACGTGGCAGTCGGCGCAGGTTGCCCTTACGCCCGAGGCGTTCTGGTAGTGCGGCGAGGTCTTGTACTCGACATACACGGTGTCGCGCATCTCGTGGCAGGAGATGCAGAATTCCATGCTGTTGGTCGCTTCCATCGCGGTGTTGAAGCCGCCCCAGCCGACCACCCCAACGACGACGCCCACCAGACCGGCCAGCGCGAGCGCCCCGAAGCCGCCCGCCAAGCCGCCCGCCGTCTTCCATCCCCACCGCATGTCGATAACCCTGGACACCCTGGCAATCTTCAACCCTCTCCCCTCTGGGGAGAGGGTGCCCGCGAAGCGGGCGGTGAGGGGGATGTGCTTGGCGGCATGTCCGGCAAAAGCGCAACCCCACCCTAACCCTCTCCCCGCTTTCGGCGGACCAAAGGTCCGCCTGTCGCGTCAGCGCAAACGAAGTTTGCGCGTGAGCGGAGGGGAGAGGGAATAGCCTCCCAACCCCGTCAGTCGAAGGGATGCGGCTTCGGCGTCTTGTCCGTCGACGGCGGCAGGATCGGCAGAGCGAAGCTCGGCTGGTCACCGGTCAGCGTCTTCAGGAAGGCGACGATCTTGCCGTTCTCGTCAGGCGAGAACTTCTTGCCCAACTGGATGCGGCCCATGACGTCCACGGCGTCGGACAGCGTCGCGGCCTCGCCATCGTGGAAGTAGGGGTAGGTCAGCGCGACGTTGCGCAGCGTCGGAACCTTGAAGTTGAAGCGGTCGGCCTCCTCCTTGGTCACCGCGATGCGGCCCTCGGCGGGGTTGTTGGTCTTGTAGGGCTCGACGACGCCCATCTTCTGAAAGGTGTTGCCGCCGACGGCCGAGCCGTTGTGGCAGGCGGTGCAGCCCGAGTCCTTGAACAGCTCGTAGCCTTCCAGCTCGACGGTGGTCAGGGCCTTCTTGTCGCCCTTCAGCCATTGGTCGAAGCGGGAGTTCGGCGTGACCAGCGTCTCCTCGAAGGCGGCGATGGCCTTGGTCACCTCCTCGATGGTGATCTTGGTCTCGCCGAAGACCTCACCGAATTCCTTCTGGTATTCGGGGATGGAGCGCAGCACCTCGACCGCCAGGGCGTGGGTGGAGCCCATCTCGCCGGGGTTGGCGATCGGGCCGCCGGCCTGCTCCTGCAGGGTCAGCGCGCGGCCGTCCCAGAACTGCGCCACGTTCAGGCTGGAGTTCAGAACGGTCGGCGAGTTGATCGGGCCCTGCTGCCAGTTGTGGCCGATGGAGGTCTTCAGGTTGTCGGTGCCGCCCATGGACAGGTTGTGGCACGAGTTGCAGGAGATGAAGCCGGACTTGGACAGCCGGGGATCGAAGTACAGCTTCTTGCCGAGTTCAACCAATCCGGGATTGGTGACCTTCGCCGGCTCGATCGGCGAAATCGGTTCGTCGGCGGCGAACGCCGGCACGCCGAAGGTGGCGACGGAGGCCGCCAGCATGGCCGCGAACGACACGGCAGCACGCATGGACATCGCACTTCTCCCTTATCGAAGTTCTAATATTTTGGCTAATGCCTTGATGCAAAATGACAGTGACATGCCCCACTCTGGTGATACCAGTGACAGGCGTGTCGCGCGGCAACTTGCCGCATGTCCGTATACGAATTGTGCCTACTCGAAACAGTCATTGGTGCCGGCATGAAAAAGGGGCGGCGGGACAGCCCGCCGCCCCCATCGGGACGATGCTCGAACAATGACTTTTGGTTGCGTCTAATCGGCGGCTTGGCTGGTCATGCCGCCTTGCACACCGGACGGCATGCCCTTCACCACCTCGTCCGCCGTGGCGCGGTGGACCTTCACGGAGCCGGTCCACTGGCCCCAGGCCTTCGGGTCGATCGTGTCGCCGTTCCTGCCCAGCGCCTTCAACCGCTTCTGGTCCTCGTCGGTCAGCACCTGCTTGGGCAGGGGGGCCAAGCCGGCGACGTCGGCGGCGGTCATGCCCAGCATGCCGGCGACCCGGCTGCCGTAATCGTCATGGATCAGGAAGAAGTGCCAGAGCATCCGCTCCTGGACGTCGCGTTCGCACTGGCCGAGCAGCGTGCCCATGTTCAGGACCAGATCGTCGCGCTCCCAGTCCATCATGGTGCAGTAGCGGCCGCGCGCCTGAACGTAGTCGTTGCGGCGCTCGATCACGCTGCGGGTCAGGCGGCCGTGGATTTCCGGCGGGTTGTTCGGCTCCTCCCGCTGGGCTTCGCTGAGGCCGTTGTGGATGGACGGCTCGAAATTGACGTGCGGGTTCTGCCCCGGCGCCAGATCGCGCTGGTAGGACATCTGCCCGCCCGACAGGTTGGTGGCGACCTCAGCGTTCTTGGCCTGGTTGATCGGCAACTGCTGATAGTTGGGACCGACCCGGTAGCGCTGCGTGTCGGAGTAGGAGAAGGTCCGCCCGACCAGCATCTTGTCGTCGGAGAAGTCCAGCCCGTCGACCAGCACGCCGGTGCCCATGGCGATCTGTTCGTTCTCGTTGAAGACGTCCTCGACGTTGCGGTTCAGCGTCATCACGCCGACGTGGCGCAGCGGGAAGTCCGACTCCGGCCAGATCTTGGTGTCGTCCAGCGGGTCCCACTCCAGCTCGGGATGGTCATGGTCCTCCATGACCTGGACAAACACATCCCACTGCGGGTAATCGCCCCGGTCGATGGCCTCGTAGAGGTCCTTGGAGGCGGAGCCGAGATCCTGCCCCTGCACCTTGGCCGCCTCCTCCGCCGTCAGGCAGGCGACGCCGCAGCGCGGGTGGAAGTGGTACTTGACCAGCACCGTGTCGCCGTTGGCGTTCACCATCTTGTAGGTGTTCACGCCGAAGCCTTCCATGTGCCGGTAATTGGCCGGAATCCCGCGCGGGCTGAACAGGTGCGTCAGCATGTGCATGGATTCGGGCGTCTGGCTCATGAAGTCGAAGATGCGGTTCGGCTCCTGCCGGAAGGTCACCGGATCGGGCTTCAGCGAATGGATGACGTCCGGGAACTTGATGGCGTCGCGGATGAAGAAGACCGCGAGGTTGTTGCCGACGAGGTCCCAGTTGCCGTCCTCGGTGTAGAACTTCACCGCGAAGCCGCGCGGGTCGCGCGCCACCTCCGATGAATCGCGCCCGCCGATGACGGTGGAGAAGCGGATGGCCAGCGGGGTCTTCTTGCCGGCCTGTTGAAACAGCTTGGCGCGGGTGTATTTGGACGCCGGCTCGTCGCCGATCTTGCCCGTCGCTTCGAATTCCCCGTAGCAGACGAAGCCGCGGGCGTGGACCACGCGCTCCGGAATGCGCTCGCGGTCGAAATGGGAGATCTTCTCCAGGAACTGGTAGTTCTCCAGCGTCGCCGGGCCGCGCGCTCCCACGGTGCGCTGGGATTGGTTGTTGGTGATCGGGTGGCCCTGACGGTTGGTCAGAGTCTTCGATTGGTCAGCCATCGCTTTCTCCCTGAACAGCAAGCCGTGCCGGCGCACCCCTGGGGCGTCCGGTTGGGAGGTCAACGGCCCCAGTTTGGAACCGTTCCAATCCAAAACGCCGGACGGCGGCACCCTGTCCGTCAGGGAGATGCCCAAACGGAAAAGGGCGGCCCCGAGGGACCGCCCTTTCCGCAAACATCGTGGATGACGTGAGCTATTAGAAGCCCATGCCGCCCATGTCGTCCATGCCACCCGGCATGCCGGCCGGAGCAGCCTTCTTCTCCGGCTTCTCGGCGATCATCGCCTCGGTGGTGATCAGCAGGCCGGCGATCGAGGCCGCATCCTGCAGGGCGGTGCGGACCACCTTCACCGGGTCGATGATGCCGGCGGCGACCAGATCGGTGAACTCACCCTTCTGGGCGTCGTAGCCGAAGTTGGCGTCGTTCTGGTCCAGCAGCTTGCCGACCACGATCGAACCGTCGGTGCCCGCGTTGTAGGCGATCTGACGGACCGGGGCCTGCAGGGCGCGGCGGATGATCTCGATGCCGACGCGCTGCTCGTCGTTGATCGGCTTCAGGGCTTCCAGGGCCTTGGTGGCGTACAGCAGAGCGGTGCCACCGCCGGCGACGACACCCTCTTCCACCGCGGCGCGGGTGGCGTGCATGGCGTCGTCAACGCGGTCCTTGCGCTCCTTCACCTCGACCTCGGTGGCGCCGCCGACGCGGATGACGGCAACGCCGCCAGCCAGCTTCGCCAGACGCTCCTGCAGCTTCTCGCGGTCGTAGTCCGAGGTGGTCTCCTCGATCTGCGCCTTGATCTGGCCGATGCGGGCCTGGATGTCCTCGGCCGAGCCGGCGCCGTCGACGATGGTGGTGTTCTCCTTGGAGATCACGACCTTCTTGGCGGTGCCCAGCATGTCGATGGTGACGTTCTCGAGCTTGATGCCGAGATCCTCGGAGATGACCTGGCCGCCGGTCAGGATGGCCATGTCCTCCAGCATCGCCTTGCGGCGGTCACCGAAGCCCGGGGCCTTGACGGCGGCGACCTTCAGGCCGCCACGCAGCTTGTTCACGACCAGGGTCGCCAGGGCCTCGCCCTCGACGTCCTCGGCGATGATCAGCAGCGGACGCGAGGACTGCACGACGGCCTCGAGGACCGGCAGCAGGGCCTGCAGACCCGACAGCTTCTTCTCGTGGAGCAGGATGAACGGGCTCTCGAGGTCCGCGATCATCTTGTCGGCGTTGGTGATGAAGTACGGCGACAGGTAGCCGCGGTCGAACTGCATGCCCTCGACGACGTCCAGCTCGGTCTCGAGGCTCTTGGCCTCTTCCACCGTGATGACGCCCTCGTTGCCGACCTTCTCCATCGCCTGGGCGATCATCTTGCCGATCTCGGCTTCGCCGTTGGCGGAGATGGTGCCGACCTGGGCGATCTCGTCGTTGGTCGTGACCTTCTTGGCGCGGCCGCGGATGTCGGCCACGACGGTCTCGACGGCGAGGTCGATGCCGCGCTTCAGGTCCATCGGGTTCATGCCGGCGGCCACCGACTTCACGCCCTCGCGGACGATGGCCTGGGCCAGAACGGTCGCCGTGGTGGTGCCGTCGCCGGCCAGGTCGTTCGTCTTCGACGCGACCTCACGCACCATCTGGGCGCCCATGTTCTCGAACTTGTCCGACAGCTCGATTTCCTTGGCGACCGAGACGCCGTCCTTGGTGATGCGCGGAGCGCCGAAGGACTTCTCGATCACGACGTTGCGACCCTTCGGACCCAGCGTCACCTTCACGGCGTCGGCGAGGATGTCCACACCGCGCAGCATCTTCTCGCGCGCGGAGGCGGAGAACTTAACTTCCTTGGCAGCCATTGCTCACTTCCTTGAAATTCGGGGGGTTGGATCGCTCAGCGCGGGCGGAGGCTCAGGCCTCGACGACGCCCATGATGTCGGATTCCTTCATGATCAGGAAATCCTCGCCCTCGATCTTCACCTCGGTGCCCGACCACTTGCCGAACAGGATGCGGTCGCCGGCCTTCACGTCGAGCGCAACGACCTTGCCGCTCTCGTCACGGGCGCCCGGACCCACCGCGACCACCTGGCCCTCCTGGGGCTTTTCCTTCGCGGTGTCGGGAATGATGATCCCGCCCTTGGTCTTGGTGTCGGACTCCAGACGCTTGACGACGACGCGGTCGTGCAGCGGACGGAACTTCATGGGGATGCCTCCAGGATCAAGGCTTATTGAAAGGATTGGCGCCGGGCTCGGGGCTGTTAGCACTCTCCCCCGGCGAGTGCCAGACAGCTAATCGAGCTGCGGTTTTGATTCAAGAGGGTCGTTGCGGCAATCGGTGCGATTCCTGGCAGCAGTCATCCCGTCTTGCTGCTAATGCATTGAAAAAGAAGAAAAATTTTTGTTGCCTGCCGCAGCCGCGAACGGCACACTTTCACAAAAGAATCATCAGGACGCAGCGGAAGGACGCCACCGGTTCCACCATCACGGAGGCAGAGCATGGCCAGTCTGGGGCTTCAGCTTCGCGATTACCGCCTGACCACGGCGGAGATTCTGTACCACATGCCGGACCACCCGCACCTGCTGCAGAGCTATCTCTGGCAGGAATTGGACATCGCCCCAGGCTACCCGGTGCTGCGCCGGTTCCTGGATTTCTGGCAGGCCAACCTGGACGGCAAGCTGCATTCGGTGAAGCTGGCGACCCACCGCCTGATCACACCGGGCGAGGCCCGCGCGGTGGCCGCGGAATTCCGCTGGACCTGACGCCCGGCCAAGCTCTCCCCTAAGGCGGGTGAATGTGAAAAAATAAACTATTTTTAGGAGTTTATTGCCTCGGTTACCCTTCCCAAAGCACGAACCGTTCGTGCCAACGCACGTTCACGACACGCTGGGGAAGACGATCATGACGACGCCGGTTTGCGAAGAAGCGGTCAACCTTGTGAAGCATTTCGAGGGTCTTTACCTCAAGGCCTATCTGTGTCCGGCGGGAGTGCCGACCATCGGCTACGGCCACACCGCCGGGGTCGAACTGGGGCAGAGCATCTCCTCCGCCCAGGCCGACGACCTGCTAAAGTCGGACCTGACCTCCGCCGCCGCCCAGGTGGACAAGCTGGTCACCGTCGCGCTGAACCCGGACCAGCGCGGCGCGCTGGCCTCCTTCGTGTTCAACCTGGGGGCCGGCAGCCTGCAGTGCTCGACCCTGCTGCGCCTGTTGAACCAGGGCGACTACGAGGGTGCGGCCGGCCAGTTCGGCCGCTGGGTCTACGCCACGGTCAACGGCGTCAAGACGCAGCTCCCGGGTCTGGTGAAGCGCCGCGCCGCCGAGGCCGACCTGTTCGAAAGCGCCACCACGCCGCTGCCCCAGGCGTCGGTCAGCACCGCCACGGGCGCGTGAACGCTCTGAATAACCCTCTGCCCTCTGGGGAGAGGGTGGCCCGGAGGGCCGGTGAGGGGGTTGTACGTGGCCGTTCGTCCGGCAAAAGCGCATCCCCCTCACCCTAACCCTCTCCCCAGAGGGGAGAGGGAAAAATATCCCCCTCACCCTTTCCTTTGGCCGGTCAGCCGCAGGCCGCGATCAATCCATTGGGCGGTCAGCTTTTCCTGGACCGCGTTCTGACGCAGCCGCTGGTTCAGGTTGGCGAAATCCACGCGGTCCAGGCTCTGGTCCTGGTTGAAGCAGGAGAACACCACCTTCTCCTCGCCGGTCGCCGGGTCGGTGTGCCGTTGCAGGCACTGGGCGCAGATCTCCTTCATCATGCATTGCATGGGGGAGTTGATGGAGCCGATGGCCGCGTGGCCGGGCTTCAGGTAGGGCTTCAGCACGCCGTGCCGGGCCGCTCCCACCGCCGCCATCATGCGGTCGGAGCCGATGGCGACGATGCGGTCCACCGTCTCCAGCGGGATGTCCGCCGGCCCCAGCTCGCCCGCCGCGTAGGCGCGCATGGCCTCCACGATGTTGCCCACGAAACTCAAGTCACCGGGGCGCGTCGGCGTGAAACCCGGCGCCTCGTCGCAGCACCAGACGACGCGGTCGGCGGCGGCCTCGATCTGTTCGGTCTTGTAACGGTCCTCCATCCGCTTGTAGCCGGCGAAATAGACAATCCGGTTGCCGCGCGCCCGGCAGGCCTGCCCGATGGAGAAGAGCACGGCGTTGCCCAGCCCGCCGCCGACCAGCGCCACCGTCTCGCCCTCCGGGAGCTCGGTGGGGGCGCCGGTCGGCCCCATCACCACCACCGGGTCGCCCGGCTTCAGCAGGGCGCAGAGGTCGGACGAGCCGCCCATCTCCAGGACGATCAGGGAGAGCAGCCCGGCATCCTTGTCCACCCAGGCGCCGGTCAGGGCCAGCCCTTCCATGGCCAGCGTGGTCCGGCCGATCCGTTGCGCCAGCGTTTCGAAATTCTGCAGCCGGTAGAACTGTCCGGGTTCGAAACGGCGCGCCGCGGCCGGGGCCTTCACCACCACCTCCACAATGGTCGGGGTCAGGCGGGTGACGCTGTGCACCAGGGGCCGCAGGTCGGCGTTCAGGCGCCGCACCAGCGCCTCCGGCGTGATCGCGGTGGGCGCCCGGCGGGCCAGCGCGCGGCTGACCACCGGATAGCCGCGCTTCGCCCCGCCCATCGCCTTCACCACATTGCCGGCGAAGGACGGGTGCAGGTCGCCGAAGAAGCTGAGGAACCGCCCGTCCGGCGCCCGCGCCATCAGCACATGCGCCTGGGCCGGCTTGCTCGTCCGTTCCGGCGTTACCGGATTGCCGTCCTCGTCGATGGCGCGGAAGCAGCGTCCGTCCAGTTCGACCCACTCCGGCTCCTCGCGGGCCAGGACGGTGTTCGGCTGGGTGCCGGCGGCGACCAGGATGGTGCGGGCGGGGAGGCGCGCGTCCATGGCGGCGGGGGCCACCACCCCGTCCGGCCCGACCGGGTTGATGGCAAGGTGAATGGCCCGCGCGGCGCCCGTCTCGTCGATCTCCACCCCGCGCGGGGCGGCGCATTCCAGGAAGTGGATGCCCTCGGCCAGCCCGTGCGCCACCTCCTCGTGGTTCAGCGTGTAGCTGGGGCTGTCGATCAGGCGGCGGCGATAGGCGATGGTCGAACCGCCCCAGGATTGCAGCAGCGCCGTGACGCGCGGCTCCCGCCCCTGCTCCCCCGCTTCGAGACGCTCCGCCCGGATGGCGCGGGCGTGGGCCAGGAACTCGTCGGCCAGCTCGGCTTCGTCGGGCGTCCAGCGGGCGCGCACCGCCGCCTCCCCCCGCTCGGCCGCCAGGACCTCGTAGCGGGAGAGGAACTTCTCGACCTGGACCGGGTAATAGGCCACCGCCTCCGTCGCCGTGTCGATGGCGGTCAGCCCGCCGCCGATCACCACAATGGGCAGCCGGACCTGAAGGTTGGCGATGCTGTCCGGCTTGGCCGCCCCGGTCAGTTGCAGGCCCATCAGGAAGTCCGACGCCTGCCGCACCCCGCGGGCCAGCCCGTTCGCCATCGGCACGACGGTCGGCTTGCCCGCCCCCATGCACAGCGCGATGTGGTCGAAGCCCTGCTCCAGCGCCCCGTCGATGGTCAGCGTGCCGCCGAAGCGCACCCCACCGATGATCGTCATGCGCGCCCGGCGTTCCAGCAGCAGGCGGATCACCTTCAGGAAATTCTTGTTCCAGCGCACGGTGATGCCGTACTCGGCCACCCCGCCGAAGCCGGCCATCACCCGCTCGTCCAGCCGGTCGTAGAGGTCGCGCACATCGCGGATCGGCCGGAAGGGCACCCGCGTGCCGCTGGGCAGGACACCGGAGAGGTCGGCGGGCAGCGGCTCGATCTTCAGCCCGTCGATGCCGACCACCGTGTGGCCGTCGTTCATCAGATGGTGCGCCAGCGTGAAGCCGGCCGGCCCCAGCCCGGCCACCAGCACCTTGTAGCCGCTGTCCGGCCGCATCAGCGGGCGGCGCAGGTCCAACGGGTTCCAGCGGGTCAGCAGGCTGTAGATCTCGAAGCCCCAGGGCAGCTCCAGCACGTCCTTCAGCGTGCGGGTCTCGGCCTGCGGAATGTCCACCGGCTCCTGCTTCTGATAGATGCAGGCCTTCATGCAGTCGTTGCAGATGCGGTGGCCGGTGGCCGCGCACATCGGGTTGTCGACCACCACCACGGCCAGCGCCCCGACCGGCACGCCCTCGGCCTTCAGCGCGTGCATCTCGGAAATCTTCTCTTCCAAGGGGCAGCCGGCCAGCGCGACGCCGAAGGCGCTCTTCTGGAACTCCCCGGTCTTGCGGTCGCGCAGCCCCTTGGAACAGCTGTCCTTGCCCTGGTTGTGGCACCAGATGCAGTAGTTGGCCTCGTCCAGCGCCCCGGCCAGATCGGTGCCGGGGTCGGTCAGGTGGAAGCCCTGGCGCTCGCGGCATGCCTCGTCGGGCAGGCGCATCATGGTGACGCCGTGCCGTTCCACCGTCTCCACCGGGACCAGACGCTGCGGGTCGGTGCGGTGCGGCACCTGGAACAGCACGCCGCCGCCGTGCCGGGCGCGCCCGGCCTCGCTGAAGACCGCCCAGGCGGCGTATTGGGCGGCGCTGTCGAGCTGGTCGGCGTGGACGGCCTCGTCCTCCATCCAGGCCAGCACCTGCCGGGCGAAGGCGGCCTCGGTCAGCGGGCCGCCCAGCCAGTCCTCCAGCCGCGCGGCCAGTTCCGCCCCGTCGAGCGCGGCGACCGCCTCCGGCTTCACCGCCTTGGCGGCGCGGCGCTGAACGAACAGGCGCTTGGCGGTGTAGAGCGGCGCCAACCCCGTGTGGCGGGCGCGCAGCTCGTCGAGCGCGGCGCGGATGCCGAACAGGTCGCCGATGAAATCCTCGGCGTGGGGGGCGAGCGCGATCAGCAGGTCACTTTCCGCCCTGGCCTCCAGCCGGTCGGGCTGGGCGCGGGCGGAGAGCAGCCGGTTGGCGAGCGCCACGTCCGTGTCGGACAGCCGGGCGAGGAAGGCGCGGTCGAGCCGGGCCAGCCCGTCCTGCCCGTAGAGCTCGTAGAACGACAGGCCGAAGCCGAGGGTGAGGTCCGCCATCGCCGCCCCGCATCCGAAGCCGTTGGTAAGACTGATATTTGTAACACCCACGGCGCGCCGCCTTCACCCGAAACCGGTGTCCGGTGCGGCGGGGTAACCCGTGTCCGTTTGACGCAGCCGCTGCCGCACCCCACATGAGCCGGAGGTCCCTATCCCCCCGGAACTTTTCCGCATCATCCGGAGCCGCCCGTCCGTGACCGACATCACCGCCCCCGCCCTCGCCGGGAAAGACGTCCGCGACCCCGCCTCCACCCGCCCCATCGCCTATTGGCTCCTCGTCTGCTGCGCGATGGTCTTCGCCATGGCGGTGATCGGCGCCATCACGCGCCTGACCGAATCCGGCCTGTCGATGGTGGAGTGGAAGCCGCTGATCGGCATCCTGCCGCCCCTGTCGGAAGCGGAATGGAACCGCGTCTTCGGCCTCTACCAGACCACGCCGGAGTTCCGCATCTACAACGCGGCGATGGATCTGGCGGCTTTCAAGCAGATCTTCTGGTGGGAATGGTTCCACCGCTTCTGGGGCCAGTTGATCGGCTTCGTCTTCCTGATCCCCTTCCTGCGCTTCTGGGTCAACGGGCGCATTCCCGCCGACCTGTGGCCGAAGCTGGCCGGGCTGTTCCTGCTCGGCGGCCTCCAGGGGGTGATCGGCTGGTACATGGTCAAGAGCGGTCTGGTCGACCGCCCCGACGTCAGCCACTACCGGCTGGCGCTGCATCTCGGCACGGCGATCGTGATCTACGGGCTGCTGCTGCGCACCGCGCTGGGGATTCTCGACCCGCTGCCGCTGGCCGGCTGGGCGACCGAGTCCGGCCGGCTGCGCAAGCACGCGCGCTGGGCCCTGGGGCTGACCGGCGTCACCATCGTCTGGGGCGCCTTCGTCGCCGGGACGGACGCCGGGCTGGCCTACAACACCTTCCCGCTGATGGCCGGCCACGTCATACCGCCGGAGGTCGCCAACCTGACGCCCTGGTGGATCAACCTTTTCGAGAACACCGCGGCCATCCAGCTGACGCACCGGGCGCTGGCGCTTCTGACCGGCCTCGTGGTTCTGGGGCTGGCCCTGCGGGTGTGGGTGGCCCGTTTGCCGGGCCGCGCCGGGCGGGTGGCCCTGCTGACCGCGGCGATGGTGCTGGTGCAGATCGGGCTGGGCATCGCCACGCTGCTGAGCTTCGTGTGGATACCGCTGGGCGCCGCCCATCAGGCGGGGGCCATTCTGCTGGTGTCCGGGCTGGTCTGGCTGCTCCACGAGCTGCGCCCGGTGCGCGTTCCGAAGCGCTGACGCCGTCCGATTCCCTCTCCCGGGACGGGAGAGGGAACGCTACCAACCTCAATTGTGCTTGCGGATGAACTCCCGCACCGCCGGCATGATGCTTTCACGCCAGCGCCGGCCGTTGAAGATGCCGTAGTGGCCGACGCCCTTCTGGAAATGGCGGGCGCGCATATCGTCGGGCAGCGAGGCGCAGAGGCGGTGCGCCGACTCGGTCTGGCCGGGGGCGGAGATGTCGTCCAGCTCGCCCTCCACCGTCATCACGGCGGTCCGGCGGATCGCCGCCGGCTCCACCTTGCGCCCGCGCGACTCCATGGTGCCGTTGGCGAGCGAATGCTTCTGGAACACCGTCTCGATGGTCTGCAGGTAGAATTCCGCCGACAGGTCCATCACCGACAGATACTCGTCGTAGAAGCGGCGGTGCTGCTCCGCGGAGTCGCCATCGCCGCGGACGAGGTGGCGGAACAGGCCGACATGCTCCCCGATGTGGCGGTCCAGGTTCATCGACATGAAGCCGGAGAGCTGGATGAAGCCCGGATAGACCTGCCGGAAGCCGCCCGGATAATAGGCCGGGACGGTGGTGATGACGTTGCGCTCGAACCAGGACAGCGGGTGGGTCGCCGCCAGCTTCACCGGCACGGTCGGGTTGGCCATCGGGTCGATGGGACCGCCCATCAGTGTCATGGAGCGCGGCTGCACCGCCTCGTCCCCCGCCGCCATCAGCGACACCGCGGCCAGGACCGGGACCGCCGGCTGGCACACCGCGATGACGTGGGTCTGCGGACCCAGGAAGCGGATCAGCTCCGTCACCGTGTCGATGTAGTCGTCCAGGTCGAACCGGCCGCGCGCCAGCGGCACCAGCCGGGCGTCGATCCAGTCGGTCACGAAGACGTCGTGGTCGGCCAGCAGCGCCGCCACCGTGCCGCGCAGCAGCGTCGCGTGGTGGCCCGACATCGGGGCGACCAGCAGGACGCGCGGCTGCGCCGGGGTGCCCTCCGGCTTGGCGAAGTGCAGCAGGTTGCAGAAGGGCTTGCGGTGGGCGATGCGCTCGGTGACCGCCACCGTCTCGCCGTTCACGACCGTGGTCTTCAGGCCGAATTCCGGCTTGGGGAAGCGGCGGGTGGTGCGCTCCAGCAGTTCCGCGCCGGCGGCCATGGCGCGGCCGACGCGGGTGTAGGACACCGGGCTGAACGGGTTCTGGAAGGTGTGCTGGGTCGCTTCGGCCAGGAGGCGCATCGGGCGCAGGGCGGCGTGCTGCAGATCGTAGAGATGGTAGAGCAACAGGTCCTCGCTTCGGCGGTTGATCCCACGCCCGATCGGCTGGGTGCTGTTATTGGTCGGCCGTCATTGGGCGGCCGCTATTGGTCGTATGACTAACCAACAGATTGGCCAGCCCTTATCCGAAAGGTCAATAGCCGACACCCGTTCTCGGGCAAAAAACTTACAGAAGAAACAGTCAGCCACACGAAACAGACCACGCAACGCTGCACTGCAAAGGAGGCAAGGCAGGAGGATCAAGCCCAAAGAAAAAGGCGCGCCCGCGGAACCGCGCACGCGCCTTGCAGCAATCAGGGGCCCGGCATACCCGAGCGGTAATATCGGTTATGGCACCGCCACGGTGGCGCGCACCGGCAGATGGTCGGACGCGCGGCGCGTCAGCACCGTGCGCACCACCTCGTAGGACGGGATGGTCAGCCCGTTGTTCACGTAGATGCGGTCGAGCCGCAGCGTGGGCATCCGCGCGTGGAAGCTGCGCGGGCTGGCCCAGTCGGGGAAGGCCTCGGCCAGCTTGCGCAGCCGGGGCGAGTTCGGCGCCCATTCGTTGAGGTCGCCCATGAACAGGGTCGGCAGGGCCGGCTGCTCCTCCAGCCGGTCGACGATGGCGCCGACCTGCCGCGCCCGCTCCCAGGGGTCGAGGCCGAGATGGGCGACGATGATGCGCACCGGGCGCCCCTCCACCTCGACGATCACGTCGATGCCGCCGCGCGGCTCCCGCCGGCCGACGCTGAGGTCGACGGGCTCGCATTTCAGGACCGGCAGCCGGGTCAAGATGGCGTTGCCGTAATGGGCGTGGGCGTTGTGCTTGGTCGGGCCGGCGTGGGCCTTCAGCCCGGTGGCGCGTTCCAGGAAGGCGAACTGGTCCAGCCCGGATTCGCCGCGGTGGTGCCAGCCGACCTCCTGGAGCCCGACCAGATCGACGTCCAGCTCCTTGATGACCTCGGCGATGCGGTCCGGCGCGAAGCGCGCGTCCAGCCCGACGCAGCTGTGGATGTTCCAGGTCGCCACGCGCAGCGGCGCCATGCCCTCCGGCACCGGGCCGCTGCGGCTGTCGACGCGGCGCTTCGGGCGGCGGACGCGGGCGGCGCGCAGCGCGGAGGCGATCCGCTGCACACGCTCTCGGCTGAATCGGATCACCGCTGTTGGTCTCCCTTGACTGCTTCTCCAGTGGCTGGCCCGGCGGTTGGCCGTTTCGCCGCCAGGGCCCGCACCAGCCGATTGCCGGCCCAGCCGAGCCCCAGCGCGGTCGCCGCCGCCAGACCCAGAAGAACCATGTCGGTGGGCGTCGGTTCCGTCAACACACGCTCAAGCTGGTGCCCGAGCAGGTTGAAGACAAGGATTCCCGGCGCCATCCCCAGGATCGTCCCGAACAGATAGTCGGGAAACCGGATGCGGGAAGCCCCCGCGACGAGGTTCACCACGGTGAAGGGGGCGACCGGCACCACCCGCAGCGCCGCCATGGCCAGCACGCCGCGCTCGCCGAGCGCGTCGCTGGCCCGCCGCACCACAGCACCGCCGTAGCGCTCGATGGAGCGCCGGCCGGTGAGCCGCCCCACCCAGAACAGCGCCGCGGCGGAGGCCAGCACCCCGGCCAGCGCAGTGGGGAAGCCCATCCACGGTCCCAGCGCGATGGCCGTCGCCGCGATCAGCAGCAGCACCGGAAACAGCACGAAGCCCCCGGCGACATAGAGGAGGATCAGCCACAGCGGCCCGAAGGCCGACTCGCGCAGGCGCTCGAACGCGCCCAGGACGGCGTCGAGGGTCGCCCAGTCGCGCAGCGGCGTGTGGTTCCACAGCCCCCACACCCCGCCGACCACCGCCAGGATGACCCCCAGCGCCAGCCAATGGTGACGGCGCGGGATGCGCGACGGCAGGACGCGCCACACGATGTCCGCCGCCCCCACCGGGCGTTCCGGATCGAAGAGCATGGAATCGGCGACGGCGGCGGCCAACAGACCGGGGTCGGCGTCCTCCAGCAACTCCAGCGTCCGCCCGCCGGGCCGGCGCAGCGTCTCCACCGCGCGGATGAGCGAGCCGGAGCGGCGCAGCTCCGCCGCCACGCTTTCCGGCGCCACCCCGAGATGCTCGGCGATCAGGTCGTCGCGCACCCCGGCGATGGCCAGCCGGGCCTCGCGCCCCTCCGCACGACCATGCGGCGCCTCCAGCGCCAGATCGCATTCGGTGTCCAGCCCCATCGACCGGTTGTTCAGGTTGGCCGAGCCGATGCGCAGAAGCCGGTCGTCCACCACCATCACCTTGGCGTGGATGGTGATGCCGACGCTGCCCGTCTTGGTACTCTCGGTCTTGGCCTCGCCGGTCTTGGCCTCGCCGGTCTTGGCGATGTAGAAGCGGAAGCGCCCGTTGCGGTCGGCCTCGCGCAGCTCCTTCACCAGCCGGGCGCGGGCGCCGAGCATCACGGTGTTCTCCAGCCAGCTCGACGTGCGGGCGGAGTTGACGACGACCACCTCCGGCCCGTCCGGCTCGGCCAGCCGCGCCTTCAGCGCCTCGGCCACGGCGACCGAGGCGAAATACTGGCTCTCCATGTAGATGAAGCGCTCGGCCGCGGCGATGGCCGCGGTGTAGAGCGCCTCGACCTCCCGCACCTCGGCGCGCCCGTTGTAGCCGGGTTCGGTGCGGGCAATGCCGACGGGCATGCCCTTGAGCAGCGGGACGAGCTGTTGCGGCCAGGGGTCGGGACTGTCCGGCCCGGCCCGGCGCGCCTTCAGCCGCAGCCGCCGGGGGCGCTTGCCGTCGGAAGGGCCGCCACCGCCGCCAAGCACGTCCATGGCGGGCGGCGACAGCACGCAGCCGGTGGCGCGGCGCCAGCGCTCGCGGAACAGGTCGCCCAGCGCGCGGGCGGCGTCGCCGTCCACCGCCATCATCACGTCGTGAAAGGGCTCGTAGGGGGTGCCGTCCGGCTGGCGGCGCAGCGGCTCGTCGGCGCGGTGGGCGCGGGTGTCCCAGCGGTTGGCGGTAATGTCCAGCCCGCCGCAGAAGGCCAGCCGGTCGTCGATCACCAGCATCTTCTGATGGTGGCAGGCCCCGGCGGGATGATCGCCGTCCAGCCGGTACTGGAGCCGCGGATGGCTGAGCCAGCCGCGCAGGAACAGCGGCTGCGACCAGCGGGCCAGATCGAACAGCTCCGCGAAGTCCCACTTCAGCACATGGATGGTCAGGTCCGGGCGGGTCGCGGCCAGCCAGTTCAGCAGGTTGCCCAGCTTGTCGGGGCGGCGCGGGTGGCGCGCCTGCGGGGTCAGCCGGATGCGGGCGTCGAAGTCCCAGGCGGTCAGGTAGATGCTGCGCCGCGCCTGCCGCATCGCCACCTTGGCGAGCGCGAAGTAGTCCTCGGCGTCGACGATGACCCCGACCCGCTCGGCCCGCTCCACCCGCCAGCAGGTGCGGCCCGGCACCAGCAGCGGGTCTGCGGCCGCGCTGGAAAGCGCCGTGGCGGGCGCCCCGGTGAGCGCTGGTTCGGGCGGCATTGGGAAGGACGGCTGGTCGGGCATGGGACGCGGCTGGACCGGGGTTCCTGCGGGGATCGGCATCGGGGGTTCACATATGGTGCGTCCGGGACGGGCTGCGACCGGCCAGGAAGGCGAATGCCCGAACAACACCGCAGCCGCCCAACCCTCCCCGCCCCCCGCCGAGAGGCGAAATTCCATTGCCCGACCGGCCGGGACCTGGGTACCGTCAGGAGGAATCCATTCGTGCCCGTCCTTGCCCCCGTCCTTGCCCCGTGACCCGCTTGTTGTGAGCCGCTTGTCCGTTCCTCCACACAATCCGCCCGTCACGGCCGCCCGCTCCCGGCGGGGCCGATGCTGAGGCTCGTCCTGCGCCGGGTGCTGGCCGTGGTGCCGGCCCTGCTGGGCCTCGCGCTCGCCGCCGCCGTGGTGGCCGCGCTGGCGGGACCCGGCTGGACGCAGGCATTGGGCGCCGTGCTGGCCGCCCTGCCGGCGACGCTGGCGCTGGTTGTGCCGGCGCTGGCGCTGGGGACCGGTATCGGCGCCCTGCTTGGCGTCCTGGGCGGGGCGGGCGCTGTCCTTGGCGGGGTGGGTCCGGCCATGCCGGGCTTTCTGCTGGCCGCGGTCTTCGCCGCCACGCTGGCGAAGGCGCCCGTCCTGCTGGGCCTCGCCGCCCTCGCTCTGCCCGCCGCCGCCCAGGCCGCGACGCTCGCCGGCCGGGCGCGGGCCGGGGCGGAGGACACCATTTTGCTGGCGGCGCGCGGACGCGGGATGGACGGCTCCGCCCTGCTGTGGCGGCTCACCCTGCCACTGGGGCTGTCGGCGGCGATGGGCGGCCTGCGCAGCGCCGTGGCGGGAACGGTGACCGCGGCCGTGGCGGTGGAAAACCTGTTCGGGACCGGCTTTTCCGGCGCCGGGCGGCTGTTCGTCGAGGCGGCGCGCGCCGGGGACACCGGCATGGCCGTCGCCGCGCTCGCCGGGCTGTGCGGTCTCGCCCTGCTGCTGGGCGCCCTGGGCGGCGCGCTGCACGGCCGGATCGACCCGCGCGCCCGGATGGCCTGATGCACGGACCCGCCGGCACCGACTCTCATTGGCGCGACGGCCCCTGGCAGAAGGCGGGGCAGCGGCTGACCGCGCACCGGCCCGCCGCCGCGGGGCTGACCGTTCTCGCGGCGCTGATGCTGGCGGTGGCGACCGGCCTCGTCGCCGGTGGCGGCCCGGTGGGGGCGGCGCTGGCCGCCGGGCACCAGAGCCTGACCTTCGCGCTGTTCTCCGGGCTGGGCGGGGCCGCCCTCGGCCTGCTCTGGGGGGCCGCCGCGGTGGCCCTGGGCGAGCGGGCGGAGCGGGCGATGATGGCGCCCGCCATCGCGCTGACCGGCCTGCCCCTGGCGCTGGTCCTGCCGCTGGCCGGCGGGTTGCTGGGTCCGGAACGCGGGCTGGCGCCGATGGCCGTGGTGACCGCCCTGATCGCCGCCCCGGCGGTGGCCGTCATCGCGCGGGACGAGCTGCGCGCCCTGCTGCGGCGGGAGTTTCTGAGCGCCGCCCAGGCCGCCGGGCTGACCGGCGGACGCCGGCTGCGCCGCCACATCCTGCCCAACGCCGTCCTGCCGCTCGCCGCCGCGGCCTGGACCGCCCTTCCCCGCGCCCTGATGACGGAAAGCCTCGCCAGCCTGCTCGGCCTCGGCCTGCCGGAGGGGGTGACCGGCTGGGGAACCGCCATCGGCGCGGCAGTGCGGGCGGGCGACGCCGTGGCGCTGGCCGGGCCGGCGCTGCTGCTGGCGCTGACCCTGTGGGCGCTGCACGGGGTGGGCGACGGGATGCGGCTGGCCTTCTCCACGGCCGCGGGAGGGCACCAGTGAGCGGAGCGGACAACGGCGCGCCGCTGCGGGTGGAGGGTCTGTCCCTGCTGACCAGCCGCGACATCCTGCTCGACCGGCTGAGCTTCGCCATCGAGCCCGGCGAGGTGCTGGCCCTGTCGGGCGCCGCCGGGGCGGGCAAGACGCTGCTGCTGCGCGCGCTGGCCGGCCTCGCGCCCAAGGGCATCACGGTGCTGGGCGACATCCAGATCCGGGGGCGGCGCCTGCTGGTTACCCAGGACGGCACCCTCGACCCGCTGCGCCCGCTGGGCGCTCAGTTCGCGGACCTGCTGGCCCGCCAGTCCGGGATGGACGAGCGCGCCGCCCTGCGCTGCGCCGCCGAGGCGCTGGAGCGCTTCCAGGTGCCAGCCGCCGCGCGCCGGCTGGCGCTCCACCCGCACGAGTTGGGCGAGGCGATGCGCTGGCGGGCCGCGCTGGCGCTGGCCATGGCGGCGCAGCCGGCGCTGCTGCTCGCCGACGCCCCCGCCGCCGCGCTCGACCCCACCCAGCGCGTCCGCCTGCTGAGCGACCTCGCCGCCTGGACGCGCGAGGCCGGAACGGCGCTGCTTCTGGCCGGACGCCCGCACCCCGACCCGACCCAGCCCGACCCGGCGCGCTCCGGTCTGGCCGACCGCCGGCTGATCCTGGCCCACGGCCGTCTGGAAACGCCGGAGGAGGAGCCCGCCCCCGCTCCGCCTCCGGTGGAGCCGGCACCCTCCGGCCCGCCCATCCTGTCGGTGCGCGACCTGCGCGTCGCCTTCCCGCTGGGGCGGGGCTGGCGCGGCGAGGAGCGCTGGCTGACCGTCGTGGACGGCCTGTCCATCGCGCTGGCCGAGGGCGAGACGCTGGCCCTGCTCGGCGAGACGGGCAGCGGCAAGTCGGTGCTGGCCCGCGCCATCCTGCGGCTGATCCCGCCGGTCGGCGGTCAGGTGTCCTGGCTGGGGACCGACCTCGCCGCCGCCCCGCCGGAGGCGATGCGCCGGGCGCGGCGGGATCTGCAAATCCTCTTCCCCGATCCGCTGGCCGCCTTCGACCCGCTGATGACCATCGGCGCGCAACTCGCCGAGACGCTGGAGTCGCTGCGGCCCACCCGATCGTCAGCCGACCGCTCCGCCCGGCTGGCCGAGGCGCTGGAGGAGGTCGGGCTGCCTGCGGCGGTCCTCGACCTCCATCCCGGCGCGCTCCGTCCGGCGGAGGCGGCGCGCGCCGGGCTGGCCCGCGCCCTGCTGCCGGAGCCGCGCCTGCTGGTCTGCGACGAGCCGGCGGCGGCGCTCGACGGGGCGGAGCGGGCGGACTTCCTCGCCCTGCTGCAGGCGATCCGCCGCCGCCGCCGGCTGGCCCTGCTCTACGCCACCCAGGACGCGGCGGAGGGTTTGCGGATCGCGCGGCGGGCGCTGGTGCTCCTGCTCGGCCGGATCGTCGAGTCGGCGGACAGCGCGGTTCTGGCGGCCGGGGCGCGCCACCCCTACAGCCGCGCGCTGATTGCGGCGGCCGGCCTCGCCCGCCCGGCGCTGCACGGCGATCCCCCCTCTCCCCTGCGCCCGCCGACCGGCTGCGCCCTGCGGCTGCGCTGCCCGCTCGCCCATGACGGCTGCGCCCAGGTCCCCCCGACGCTCGACCCCGTGGCGCCCGGCCACCGAGTCGCCTGCCACGTCGCTCAGGACGAGGCCCAAGACGGCACCCAGGCTGGCGGAAAAGCGCCCTAAGCCCCGTTCCGGAGCCCGCCGACGCCTTGGGCGCGGCCGCAATTCCGTCCCAAAAAGGTCTGAAACTGCGCGGGTTGGCAAGGAGGCGGCCACGGGATAACGTCCCCGGCCTTCACGCCCGCATTGCTGAAATCACGGAAAAGGACAGGGATGCTTCGCGCACGCACCCGGTGGACGGCCCCCTGCATGGGCGCACTCGCCGTCCTTCTGCTGCTTCTCGCCGGCCTCGCCGCGCCGTCGCTGGCCGCCGGCCCCGTTCCGGGCGCCGCCATGCCGGCCCCCGCCGCCGCGGCTCCGGCGGAACCCGCCGCCTCGCCCGATCCGACGCCCGAGCAGATGCAGGCGATGATCACGACGCTGGAGGACCCGGCGGCCCGCGCGCGGCTGGTCGAGCAGTTGAAGGCGCTGGTCGCCGCGCAGAAGGGGCTGGAGCAGGCCAAGGCCGAGGAGGCCCCGGCGGCCAGCACCCTGCCCGAGACCATCGGCGCCAGCGCCCTGTCCTTCCTGGCCGAGCGCATGGACGTGCTGAGCCGCCAGCTCGTCCAGGTCGGCAACGTCTTCAAGGAGCTGCCCGGCGCCATCGAGTGGGCGAACCGGCAGATGGTCGACCCGTCGGCCCGCGACCGCTGGGTGCAGATCGCCATCCAGCTGACGATGATCCTGACCGCCGGTCTGGCGATCGAGCGCTTCGTCGGCTGGCTGCTCGCCCGCCCGCGCAACGCGCTGGCCGCCCGCCGGGGCACCACGGTGCTGGTGCGCCTGCCGCTGCTGCTCGGCCGCGCTCTGCTGGAGCTGGCGCCCATCGCCGCCTTCATCGTCGTCGCCTACGCCATCCTGTCGGTCAGCGAGCCGGGGCCGCGCGTCCGGCTGGTCGCGCTGGCGGTCATCAACGCCACCGTCATCCTGCAGATCCTGCTGGTCGCCGCCCGCATCCTGATCTCGCCCTTCGCGCCCTCCCTGCGCATGGTGCGGGTGGGCGACGCCAACGCGCAACGCCTCTACCGCTGGGTCCGCCGGCTGGCCGCGGTCGGCGTCTACGGCTATTTCCTGGCCGAGGGCGCCTATGTGCTGGGCCTGCCGCTCGGCGCCTACGGCGCGCTGCTGAAGCTGCTGGGGCTGGCGATCGCCGGCATGCTGATCGCGCTGATCCTGCAGAACCGCCGCATCGTCGCCGACTGGATGCACGGCAACCCGCTGTCCGGCGACGGCGACCCGGCGGCCACCGCGGAACGCGAATCGGAGGGCCAGGGCGCCGTCCTGCGTTCCGCCCGCCGCCGCTTCGCCGACGTCTGGCATGTTCTGGCGATCATCTATGTCGTGGTGACCTTCGGCGTCTGGGTGCTGAACGTCTATGGCGGGTTCGAGTATCTGGCCCGCGCCACCGGCATCACCATCCTGGTCGCGGTGGTCGCCCGGCTGCTGGTCAACGGCATCAACCGCGGCCTGCGCCGCGGCCTGCGCATGGTTCCGGACAGCCAGGGCGCCCTGCCGCCGCTGAAGGACCGCGCCTCCCTCTACCTGCCCTTCCTGCACCGGGTGGTGAAGACGGTGATCTGGGTCGGGGCGGCGATGATGATCCTCTACGGCTGGGGCTTCGACACGCTGGCCTGGACGGACACGCGGCTCGGTCAGCGCATCCTGCGCAGCACGGTCACCATCGGCCTTCTGCTGGTCGGCTCCATCGTCGCCTGGGAGGTGGTCAGCGCGATGATCGAGCGCTTCCTCGCCTCCACCGACCGCAACGGCACGCGGATCGAGCGCAGCGCGCGGGTGCGCACCCTGCTTCCGCTGCTGCGCAACGCCTTCCTGGTGGTGCTGGTGACCATGGTGTCGCTGATCACCCTGTCGGAGCTGGGCGTCAACATCGCGCCGCTGCTGGCCGGTGCCGGTGTCGTCGGTCTGGCCGTCGGCTTCGGGTCGCAGACGCTGGTCAAGGACATCATCACCGGCCTGTTCATCCTGTTCGAGGACAGCATCTCCATCGGCGACGTGGTGGATGTGGGCGGCGGCCATTCCGGCGTGGTCGAGGCCATCTCCATCCGCTCCATCCGGCTGCGCGACGGGTCGGGCGCCATCCACACCGTGCCCTTCAACTCGGTCAGCACCGTCAAGAACATGTCGAAGGACTTCTCCTACGCCCTGTTCGAGGTGCGGGTCGCCTACCGCGAGGATCCGGACCGCGTGATCGAGCTGCTGAAGGAGATCGGCACCGGCCTGCAATCGGACGCGCTGTTCGCGCCGGACATCATGGCACCGCTGGAAGTGATGGGTCTGGACAAGTTCCAGCCCGACTCGACCCAGCTGATCACCGCCCGCTTCAAGACCCGCCCGACCCGGCAGTGGGGCGTGTCGCGCGAGTTCAACCGCCGCATGAGGAAGCGTTTCGAGGAGCTGGGGGTGGAGGTGCCGACCGGCTCCATGCAGCTCATCGTCGGCGGGAACCACCCCGACCGCGCGCTGGCCGAGGCGCTCAGCCAAGGTTCTTAAAAGGCCGGGGCTCGCAAGAAGGAACGGTGCGGCCGGGGGCTGGTCTACGCCTCCGGCCCGCCGCGCTCCAGGATCGCGACGAAGGCGTCGACGACGCGCGGGTCGAAATGCCGGCCCGCCTCGGCGCGGATGAGATCGACCACCGCCGCCCACTCCCACGCCTCCTTGTAGGGGCGGCGGTGCAGCAGGGCGTCGTAGACGTCGGCGACCGCCACGATGCGGCCCGACAGCGGGATGGCGTCGCCCGCCAGCCCGTGAGGATAGCCGGTGCCGTCGAACTTCTCGTGGTGGCTCTCGGCGATCTCCGCCCCCATCGACAGGTAGCTGCGCCCGCCGACCGGGCCGGAGGCGTCGCGCAGGATGCGCCCGCCGATGGCGGCGTGCTCGCGCATCTGGACCATCTCCTCGGGGTCCAGCTTGCCGGGCTTGCGCAGGATCCGGTCGGGGATGGCGACCTTGCCGACGTCGTGCAGCATGCTGGCCAGCCCGATCAGCTCGCAGAAGCGGTCGTCGGCATCACCGCCGCAGGCATCCCGCGCCTGAAGCTCCCTTGCGATGGCGGTGGCCCAGCGGCCGATGCGCCGGACATGCTCCCCGGTGACCTCGTCCTTGTATTCGGCCAGCTTGCCGAGGGCGTGCACCGTGGCGATCTGCGCGAGGCGGAGCTGTTCGTACAGCGACACGTTGTCGAATCCGACCGACATCCGGGAGCAGAAGATCTCCAGCAGCCGCCGTTCCACCTCCGGCAGGCCGCCGTGCCCGCCGATGAACAGCGCGCCGGGGCCGGGACTCTGGGTCTGGAACAGCGCGACGCTGTGGTCGTCGCGGTGCAGGCTGCGGCCCCGGGCCAGGGCGGCGGCGATGTCGGCGCAGGCCGCCTCGGGCAGCACGGCGCCGACCGGCCGGCCCGCGGCATCGGCGAAAACGCCGGTCCCGCACAGCACCACCGCCTCCCAGGGCCGGCCGGCCGGCGCCGGACCTTCCGGATTTGAGCCTTCCGGATTCAGGCCGGGCGGCACCGCGCACAGGAACGCGCCGGCCGCCCGCGGCAGCAGGGCGGCGGCCCGCTCCACCACGCCGACGGCGAAGCGGTCCATGGAGCGCTGCTCGAACAGGGTGCCGGCGGCGTCGACGATCGTCTCCAGCCCCTGCCGGTTGCGCTCGATCGCGTCGATGTGCTGGTAGGAGCGCAGGGCGGCCACCGTGGTGGTGAACAGCTTCTGCGCGGTCAGCTCGCTCTTGGCCTTGTAGTCGTTGATGTCGTAGCTGACGATCACCTGCCGTTCCGGCGCCTGGCCGGGCTGGCCGGTGCGCAGGATGATGCGGACCCGCCGGTTGCCCAGCACCTCGCGGATGTGATGGACCAGCCGCAGGCCGGCGTCCTCCGTTTCCATCACCACGTCCAGCAGGACGGCGGCGATGTCGGGATGCCCGCTCAGGATCGCCCGCGCCTCGACCCCCGAATGGGCGGACAGGAACTGCAGGCGCCGCCCGTCGAAGGTCACGTCGTTCAGCACCACGCGGGTGATCGCGTGCACCTCCGGATCGTCGTCGACGATCAGCAGCTTCCAGGGGGCGGCGGCGGGGCTGGACGTCGCGGAGGACGGATCCGGAGCGTCCTCGTCGGCGAACAACAGATCGTCGTCATCGTCCTGGCTCCAGCCCTGGATGTCCGACATCGCCGCTCCCCGCCCCGCTCTGCCAAAGCTGCATGGCTACAATTCGATTCTCTTTTTCAACGCTTGTCGCGGTTCGTGTCAACCGATCTGGCGCGTCGGCACACAGGACTGCAGTCGCTGGGAGGCTGCGACGCTTTGTCCTTCCCCGTTGCGGCTACCGCCAAAGCGCTTACTCCGACGCGAGTGGAGGGGTTGCGGCCCGCCCCGAACGGGTGATCATAGGTAGAAAGGCATGAGGCTGAAAACAACGCGAGAACGACGGGGGCAGGCCATGATACCGGACGCTTGGGACATCGAATTGCGCGAAGGGGCCGCCAGCGTGGCCCGCCATCTGATCGAGACCGGCTGCGTCCGGTACGACCCGGAGCATTTGTGCAACCACGGTTCGGGGCTGGTCAGCCCGGTCCATCTGGAGGGGCGGCGGCTGCTCTCCTATCCCGCGGTGCGCGACGAGGTGCTCGATTTCGCGCTGCGGATGATCGGGCAGGAGATCGGCGACGGCGAACTGGACGCCATCGCCGCCGCCGAGGGGGCCGGCGTGCCCTGGGCCGCGCTGATCGCCGACCGGCTGGAGCTTCCCCTCGTCTTCGTGCGCAAGGAGGCGCCGGAGGGACTGCAGGGCTACAAGCACCGCATCGAGGGGCGGGTGGAGCCGGGCTGGCGCGTGCTCCTGGTCGAGCAGATCGCCGCCGACGGCCACCGCAAGGCCCGCTTCGCCCAGCCGCTGAAGGAGGCCGGCTGCGACGTGCGCGACCTGTTCGTGCTGTTCCAGTACGGGATCTTCGACGAGATCCAGGAGCATCTGGCGCCGCTGGGCATCACGATGCACGCGCTGGCGACCTGGTGGGACGTGCTGGAGGTGGCGAACCGCGGCCATTACCTGGACGGGCAGGCGCAGGGCGAAATCCACGCCTTCCTCCAGGACCCGCGGCGCTGGACCGCGGAGCACCAGAAAGGCCGGAAAAGCGAAAAGGCGGCCTGAGGCGGGGCGGGGCCCCTCTCCCTAAATATAACCCTCTCCCCTCCGGGGAGAGGGTGGCCCGGAGGGCTGGTGAGGGGGGGCGTGTCGCTGCGTTGGGCAAAAGCGCAACCCCCTCACCCTACCCCTCTCCCCGGAGGGGAGAGGGAATAATGAAGGCGGTCTCGCCGCAACGGGCGGCCAGGACGGCGGCGGCGTAGGGCACCGCCAGCAGAAGCTGAAGCCCGGCCCAGGACAGCGCTTCCCAGTTCGGGCTGGTCCACACCACCTCGTGCAGGGCCTCCATGAAGGGAAGCTGCCCGTAGATCAGCGACTCCATCGGCACCACGCCTTCCGCCAGCACGGTCAGCAGCGCGCCGAGCAGCAGCAGGACGGCCAGCGCCGACTCCAGCGGCAGGCGGCGGACGGCGCCGCACAGGCCATTCTCCGGGGTATCGGCCACCGGGACGGCGGGGCGGAACAGCCCGCCGATGCCCCAGGCGGCCAGCGCCCCCGTGCCCTCCGGACGCCGCGTGGCGCGCATGGCGCCGAGCGCCAGCAGGCCGAGCGCCGGCAGGGCGAAGTACCAGTTGGGGAAGTCGCGGTAGCGCCCGTCGAAGACGATCAGGACGCTCCAGACGATCCCCAGCAGGGCGAGAACCACGGCGGCGGCCTTGCCCACCGTCTCCAGCCGCGACAGCGCCGGACGGCCGCGCAGCGGCGCCAGCGGCTCCAGCGCCAGACCGCCGCTGCCCAGCGCCCGCCGGGCGGCCAGCAGGACGGCCATCGACAGCACGCCCGTCGCCGCCAGCATGACAAAGGACAGCGCCACGTCCTGCGGGTAGTGCTTGCCGTGCAGCGCGCCCCAGACGGCGTGGACATAGAGTGTGGACAGCGCCTGCGCCAGGAAGGCCAGGGCGGCGAAGGCCCCGGCGGTCAGCGGACGGCCGCGCAGGGTCAGCCCGACGACCAGAAGCAGCGCGAGGCCGGAGGAGACGCCGAACAGCATCGGCCATTGGCGGTTCTCCACCACCGGCCCGGCCAGGGCGAACTTCGCCTGACGGTCGGCGGTGTAGAGGCCCCAGTGACCGCCCACCGTGCCCTCCAGCTTGGCCTTCCAGCCCTGGTCGAAGGCCTCGATTACGTTGTAGTCGAAGCCCTCCTGCTCGGCGAGGCGAACGAAGCCGTTGACGAACTTGGCCTTGTTGACCAGTCCGGTGACCGCGGCGCCGCGCGACCGGCCCTCCGTCGGCCAGCCGGTCTCGCCGACCAGGATCGGCTTGCCGGGGAAGCGCTGGGCGATGGTGCGGTAGCTGCCGCGGATGCGCTCCATGGCGCCGGCCACGTCGGTCGGCACGTCCTCCCAATAGGGCAGCAGGTGGATGGTCAGGTAATCGACGTGATCGGCGATCTGCGGGTATTTCAGCCACCATTCCCAGACGTCGGCGTAGGACACCGGCTGCTTCACCGCCGCCTTCACGCGGTCGATGTAGCCGGCCACCTGCTCCGGCGTCAGCTCGCGGCGCAGCAGCACCTCGTTGCCGACGATCACGCGGGTGATGACGTCCGGGTAGCGGTTGGCGAGGTCGATGAGGGAGGCGACCTCCTTCTCGTTCTTGTCCAGCCGCGACGACAGCCACGCCCCCATGGTGACCTGCATGCCGTGGCGGCGGGCCAGTTCCGGCACCACCTCCAGCCCCTCCAGCGAGGTGTAGGTGCGCACCCCCGCCACCTGCGGGGCGAGGGCGGCCAGATCCTCGTCGATCTGCTCGGTGCTGGGGAATTTTTGCGTCAGCGGGCTCTGGCCGTCGCGGAAGGGCGCGAAGGACACGCTTTTCAGCTTGCCGCCGGGCGGCGGGTCGAGCGGCACCGGCTGGTTCGGCAGCGACCAGACGGCAAAATTCGCGAGGCCGGCCACGAGCAGCACGGCGAGGATCGTGATGAAGCGCATGGGGGGATGTCTACACCAAATGCGGGATCGGCAAAACGGTCTGGCGAACCGGGTTGGTTCCAGAAGGAAAACGGGCGCGCCCCCGGGAGGGAGGCGCGCCCGTCAAGGACCGGTCTGGCCCGATCGGGCCGACTGGAGTTGATGACGTGCCATCGTCACGATCCATCAACGAACCACGGCCCGCTTTATTCCAGCGATTCCGCTCAGCGTTCCACAAAAGCCTTTTCGATCACGTAATGACCGGGTTCGCCGTTGTGGCCCATGGAGAAGCCCAGCTCGTTCATGATGCCGCTGGTCTCGTCCAGCATGGCCGGGCTGCCGCAGATCATCACGCGGTCGACCTCGCGGTCGAAGGGGGCCAGCCCAACGTCCGAGAACAGCTTGCCGTTGCGAATCAGGTCGGTGATGCGGCCCTGGTTGCGGAACGCCTCGCGCGTCACGGTCGGGTAATAGATCAGCTTCTGCTTGACATCCTCGCCGAAGAACTCGTTCTCCGGCAGGACGCTGTTGATGATGTCGCCGTACGCCAGCTCGCCCACCGTACGCGTCGTGTGGGTCAGGATCACCTTGTCGAACCGGGCATACATCTCCGGGTCCTTGATGATGCTGAGGAACGGGGCGAGGCCCGTGCCGGTGCTGAGCAGGTACAGGTTGCGGCCCGGCAGCAGATTGTCGGTGACCAGCGTTCCCGTCGCCTTGCGGTTGACCAGCAGCGTGTCGCCTTCCTTGAGGTGCTGGAGGCGCGAGGTCAGCGGACCGTCCTGCACCTTGATCGAGAAGAACTCCAGCGTCTCCTCGTAGCTGGCGCTGACCAGGCTGTACGCGCGCAGCAGCGGCCGGCCGTTCACCTCCAGGCCGATCATGGTGAACTGTCCGGGATCGAAACGGAACGAGGGATCGCGCGTGGTGGTGAAGCTGAACAGCGTGTCCGTCCAGTGGTGAACGCGCAGGACGCGCTCATGAATCAGATTGCTCATGGAATCCGCAGGTCCGTTTCGGTGACCGGCATGCTGTGGCCGGTGTCGTTTCAGAAGCCAAGCCGTGCCGCATTGCAGCACATCTCTTTAACAATAAATTCGTCAACAGACCACTAATTTATACCAACAATTTTGTTGTGGCTTTTCGGTTACCACAAGACGGTATTGCAGAATAGACAGCCTTACTCTCCCGCCGGCGGGGCGAAGAGGTAGGGCGACAGACCGCGCAGATTCTCATCGACAATCAGGCGATGGTTCAGCGGCGGGAAGGCGCGCTGCGAACAGTCCAGCCGCGGACAGAGCCGGCAATTCACACCGATGGGCGTCGCCGCCTCGGTGTTTTCCAGATCCACACCGTCCGCATAGGTGATTTGCGCCGCGTGGTGGAGATCGCAGCCCAGCGCGATGGCGAATTGCTGCGGCGGGCTGCGGAAGCCGCCGCCGGCCTTCACCACCGTGCGGGCGATGGAGAAGTAGGTGGTGCCGTCGGGCATCTGGGCCAGCTGGCTGTGAATCTTTCCCGGCGTGCGGAAGGCCTCGTAGACGATCCAGCGGGCGCAGCCGCCGCCGAAGCGCGCCAGATGGAAACCGGCGCCGGAAAAGCGCTTGGACACGTTGCCGGCGCTGTCCACCCGCATCAGGAAGAAGGGAACGCCCTTCGCCCCCGGCCGCTGCAGCGTGGTCAGCCGCTGGCAGACCTGCTCGAACGAGGCATCGAACCGGCGCCGTAATATTTCGATGTCGTATCGAACCTGATTGGCCGCCTCCCAGAAACGGGCGTAGGGCATCACCACCGCCGCCGCGAAATAGTTGGCCAGCCCGATGCGGGCCAAGCGCCGCGCCTCGTCCCCGGTCAGACCGGACGCCTCGACGATCTGGTTCAGCAGGTCGCGGTGGCGCAGCAGGGCGATCTGGCAGGCGAGCTGGAAGTTGCGGCCGGACGGCGCCAGCATCTCCGACAGCAGGATGCGCCGCCCGTGCCGGTCGAACCGGCGCACCGCATAGCCCATGATGTCGGAGGGCAGCAGCCGGACGCGGACGCTGTGGTTGTTCAGCAGATAGTCGGTCAGACCCCGGTAGAGGTCGCCCTTCTCCAGCCGCCCCTCCTGCCACAGCTCCTCCGCCGCCGCCTCAAGCTCGGCGAAATGGTTGGAATGGGCCTGGAACAGGTCGCGCACCTCGTCCTGCGGGAAGGAGGAGGTCTGGACCAGATGCAGCTTCTCGCGGTCGGCCACCCGCTCCGACAGGGTCTGCAGATCGTCGCGGCTGGTGCGGAAGGCGCGGTAGAGCGCCACCACCGCCTGCCCCAGCGTCGGGGCGACCGCCGCCAGTTCGCGGAAGTCCTGGTTCTTGATGTCGGAGCCGTCGAACAGCGGGTCGGCGAAGACCTCGCGCAGGCCGGCGACGAGACGGCTTTCCTCGTCCTCCGCGAAGCTCTGCAGGTCCACCCCGAAATTCTGGCCCAGCTTCAGCAGCAGCGGCACGGTGACGGGGCGCTGGTTGTGCTCGATCAGGTTCAGGTAGCTGGGGGAGATGCCCAACTGCTCGGCCATCTGGGCCTGGGTCAGCCCATGGTCGCGGCGCAGCCGACGCACCTTCGGACCCAGCATCGCCTTCTTGTCCATGACCACCCGAACTCCAGCTGAGCAGATTTACAATATTTACTGATTTACAGAACTTTTCTGACGGCAGTTTACAAACAGACCCTTTTACAAACAAGGGCATGTTGCAAGGCAGCGAAGGCCGTTTTAGTTGTTTTGTCAGGGCAGCGCTCAAAAGCAGCGCAACGGTGACGAAAAGAAGGAAAACGACCATGTCGCTCGATGAAAAGACCAAGGCCGCTCTCCGCGCCGCGCGCTTCGAAGGCATCAAGCGCGATTACACCCAGGACGACGTGAAGCGCCTCAGCGGCTCGGTCAAGATCGAGTACACGCTGGCCGAGATGGGCGCGCAGCGCCTGTGGGAGCTGCTGAACACCGAGCCGTACATCAACACGCTGGGCGCCCTGACCGGCAACCAGGCGATGCAGGCGGTGAAGGCCGGCCTCAAGGCCATCTACCTGTCGGGCTGGCAGGTCGCCGGCGACGCCAACCTGGCCGGCCAGATGTACCCGGACCAGAGCCTGTACCCGGCCAACTCGGTGCCGGCGGTGGTCGAGCGCATCAACAACACCTTCAAGCGCGCCGACGAGATCCAGACCGCCGAGGGCAAGGGCGACACCTACTGGTTCGCGCCGATCATCGCGGATGCCGAGGCCGGCTTCGGCGGCCCGCTGAACGTCTTCGAACTGATGAAGGCGATGATCAAGGCCGGCGCCTCGGGCGTCCACTTCGAGGACCAGCTCGCGTCGGAGAAGAAGTGCGGCCATCTCGGCGGCAAGGTGCTGATCCCCACGCAGCAGCACATCCGCACGCTGAACGCCGCCCGTCTGGCCGCCGACACCATGGGCACCTCGACCATCGTGCTCTGCCGCACCGACGCGGAGTCCGCGCAGCTCATCACCTCCGACGTTGACGAGCGCGACCATCCCTTCATCGACTTCGACGCCGGCCGCACCTCGGAGGGCTTCTTCCGTCTGAAGAAGGGCACGGGTGTCGACCACTGCATCGCCCGCGGCCTGTCCTACGCCCCCTACTCCGACCTGCTGTGGTGGGAGACCTCGCGTCCGAACCTGGAGGAGGCCAAGCGCTTCGCCGAGGCGATCCGCAAGGAGTTCCCGAACAAGCTGCTGGCCTACAACTGCTCGCCGAGCTTCAACTGGAAGGCCAACCTGGACGAGGCGGACATCGCCAAGTTCCAGCGCGAGATCGGCGCCATGGGCTACAAGTTCCAGTTCGTGACGCTGGCCGGCTTCCACAGCCTGAACTACTCGGCCTTCAAGCTGGCCAAGGGCTACGCGGCGCGCGGCATGGCCGCCTACTCGGAGCTGCAGGAGGCGGAATTCGCGGCGGAGGCCGAGGGCTACACCGCGACCAAGCACCAGCGCGAGGTCGGCACCGGCTACTTCGACGCGGTCGCCACGGCGATCTCGGGCGGCCAGTCCTCCACCACCGCCTACAAGGACTCCACCGAGGCCGATCAGTTCCATTGATCCAACCGCAGGGCGCGCCCGGTTCCATCCGCCGGACGCGCCCGCCTCGAACGAGACAGCACTTTGCCCCCGCAAAGTGTGAAAGGGTCATACGGCCGCCCATCGCGGCAGCCTCCCCGGCTCGGGCCGTATGACCGGTTTGCGCCGATCCCTCGGACGGTTGGCTTCGGCCCGCCGCTCCGGTGACCGGTGGTTCCCGATCCGGTGTGCGAGCCGGATCTCTTCGAACGGCTGACGCTATTGACTTCAAACGGCCGGGGGTCCGCCCCCGGCCGCTTCTTTTTGCGCCCGCCCGCTTTGCTCACGGCCATTCGTTGTCACAGCCGCGCCATGACGGCATGGCTGACCTGCGCCATCCCGACCGCCACAATCGGGAAATCGTGATTAAGTCTTGAGCGCGACCGCGAAATTGCCGTGCCGGTAGCCCTGCCCGACGGTGGGGAAGCTGCGTTGCAGTGCGGAATAAGCCATTGACTTGGGACCTCGTTGCCGCCACTTGTGTTCCATGCTCACCACAAACCGATCAGGGGCGTGACCGCCCCCCCGCCGGACCTCATCTGACGAGGGCCGGCTGCGGGTTCCATCGCCGCGCAAATCTTTGCGCGGCGTGCGCCGTTTCTTTTCCCCGACGGCGCATTCCTCGGCGATGGCCCGCACACACTGGTTGAACGATGAAAGGACAAGACAGTATGGATCAACCCCTCGCAGGAAAGAGCATTGCCATTCTCGTCGCCAACGGCTTTGAGGAACTGGAGATGACGGAGCCGCAACGGGCTCTCCTCAAGACCGGCGCTACTCTTCGTACGATTTCCCCCGAGCAGGGTCTGGTGAACGGCTGGCACGGCAAGTCCTGGGGCCATTACTTCCCGGTAGACAAGCAGGTCGGCGAGGTTCTGGGTGCCGACTATGACATGCTGCTGCTGCCGGGTGGCGAGCGCAGCGTCACCAAGCTCCAGCAGAGCGCCCACACCCGCCGCATCGTCGGCCACTTCCTGGACGCCGGCAAGCCGATCGCCGCGATCGATCAGGGCATCCAGCTCCTGGCCATCCCGGGCAAGCTGAAGGGCCGCACGCTGACCGCTCCGGAGGCTGTCCGCGCCGAGCTGGAAGCCGCCGGCGGCAAGATCAGCGACGAGGCCCTGGTGGTGGACAACGTGACCATCACGGCGCTGGGCCATGACGAGTTGGCCGCTTTCGTCGAGCAGGTCGTCAAGGTCTTCTCCGAGGCTGCCGCCGTCCGCAAGGCCGCCTAAGGCCAAGTCAGCCTAAGGCCGAGCCAGCGCGCCTCGACAGGCCGCCCGTCTTTCCTGCGGGTTTCGTCTTGTGAGTCCACGGCCGCCGCGCCTCCAGCGCGCGCGGCCGTTGCGCGTTTTAAGGCGCGCGTTTTAAGGCACGCCTTTCAGCGCGTGTCGTGTCCGGTCTTCAAGGCCGTTGCATGCCCCCACCGACCCGGCAGGGCGGGAAGGTCAGGCGCACGGTCGTTCCGACCCCGAGCCGGCTGTCGATGTGGAAGGTGCCGCCGTGCAGCGCGATCAGCGCGCGGGTCAGCGGCAGTCCCAGGCCGGAGCCGCGCTCCGCTGCCCGGTCGCGCGCTTGGTCACGGCCATGCACCTGCCCGAAGGCGTCCAGCGCCACCGGAATTTGTTCGGGCCGCATGCCGATGCCGTTGTCGGCGACGGTCAGCGCGATGCCGCCGTCCTCCGTCAGCTCCGCGCGCACCCGCACGCACCCGTCCTTGGGCGGCGAGAACTTGATGGCGTTGCCGATCAGGTTGGTCAGCATCTGCCGGATCTGCGAGGCGTCGCCGTGCAGGCTGGGCAGATCGTCGGGAATTTCCATGCACAGCGCGACCGCCGCCTCGCACGCCCGCGGCTGCATCATGCCGAAGGTCAGATCGACCAGCAGAGACAGGTTGCAGGCCTCCTCGTGCAGGTCCATCCGCCCCGCCTCGATCCGCGCGAGGTCGAGCAGGTTGTTGATAAGGTCCAGCATGTAGACGCCAGCCGCCGCGATCTGCCCGGCATATTCGCGGTAGCGCGGGTTGTTCGGCCCCATCATCTCGTCATGGATGATCTGGGCGAAGCCGAGCACGGCGTTCAGCGGCGTGCGCAGCTCGTGGCTCAGATGGTGGACATAGTCGGATTTGCGCTGGTTGGCCTGCTCGGCCTCGTCGCGGGCGGCGCTCAGTTCGGCCTCGCGGGCCTTGAGGTCGGTGATGTCGGCGCGGATGCCGACGGTGCCGCCCTCGTAGGTCCGCCATTCCTCGATGCGGATCCAGCGCCCGTCGTGAAGCTCCATTTCCATGGGCGGGCCGGCGCCGCGGTGCTGCTCGATGCGCCGCTCGACCCAGCCCTCCAGGTCGCCGTCCGGCACCCGATAGACGCCCCGCTCCACCCCGCCGCGCAACACCTCCTCGAAGCTGGCCCCCGGCGTGATGAGGTCGGTGTTGGCGGAAAACAGCTCCCGATAACGCCCGTTGCACAGCACCAGCCGGTCCTGGGCGTCGTACAGCACGAAGCCCTCGGTGATGCATTCGATGGCGTCGGAGAGCAGATGATGGGCGCGCCGGGCCGCGCTTTCCGCCTCCACCCGCTCCGTGACGTTGCGGATGCTGCACATCACGCGGTCGCTGTCGGGCAGGGCGACCAGCCGCGCCTCGAAGAATTTGGTGTCCCCCGCCGATCCGGAAGGCGGCGGCAGGGAGAAGTCCAGGCCGATGACCGTCTGGCCCTCGTTCAGCCGGCCGAGCGCCGCGGCCAGCATCCCGGCGGCGGGATCGGGCAGAACCTCCTGCACACGGTGGGCCAGGAAGCGCTCGGCGGGGACGTTCAGGTCGCCGGGGCTGGCGGCGGCGAAGTCGAGGATGGTGCCGTCGCGCAGCAGTTCGAAGCGGATGTCGGGATAGGCGTAGGACAGCGCGATGAGCTGCTCGTTCAGCCGCATCATCTCCTGCCGGGCGCCGCTGTCGGCGGGGGCTTCGGCCAGGATCAGCCCGCTCGGGCGCGGCGCCGGAACCAGCCGGAGATCCACCTCCAGCGGCAGGGTCAGGGGAGCGTGGACGATCGCCCGAACCTCGACCATCCGCCCCGCGGCGGCCTGCTCCAACGCGGCGGGAAACCGGCTGGACAGGCTGACCCGGACGGCGGCGGCGGGCGCACCGTGCTCCAGGCCGATCAGCGCGCGGGCGGCGCCGTTCAGCCACACGGTCAGCCCATCGGGACGGAGCAGCCACAGCGGTGTGGCGAGCGCGTCCAGCCATTGCAATCCCGCGGTGTCCTCCGGGGCCATGTCCAGCTCGTCCTTCTCCAGCAGGGTCCGTCCCAGCCCGGAGGGCGCCGCATCGGTGTGCGGGGCGACGGGCAGGGCGGTGGTCATGGGCGGCAACATGGCAGGTCATGCATAGCGGACATGCTATCAGAGCACGGCAGGGCGTGAACAGGGGCAGGGCAACCGTCCGAACCGTCTATTTCCGGCCAAACCGTGGAAAATGGGACGGAAGGGTAGCGGATCAGCCTTTCGCACCGCAAGAAACCGCGGGATTGGCGCTGACACCGGCCCGCATCCATGCATAAATCCGTACCGCTCACCAGAGACATCGCTGCCGCTCCACCCCTTCGGAGGACCGCCATGGCCGACGAGACTCCTCAAGATGGCCCGCAGGACGTGCCGCAGGACGGCCGGATCCGCGACAAGCTGATCGCCACCAAGGAGCAATGGGCGCGGGAGGGCCGGGGCCTGACCGGGGAGACCGCCGACCCGGCGCGCGACCGCCTGCCGCCGGGCCAGCGCCTGGTGGAGACCTGGCCGGTGCTCGATCTCGGCATCGTGCCGCGGGTGAGCGAGGCGAACTGGACCCTGGCGGTGGACGGGCTGGTCGACACCCCCGTCACCTGGAGCTGGGCGGACCTGCAGGCCCAGCCGCGGGAGCGCGTCGTCTCCGACATCCACTGCGTCACCACATGGTCGCGCTACGACAACCAGTGGGAGGGCGTGTCCACGCGGCACCTGCTGTCGGTCGTCCAGCCGCGGCCGGAGGCGCGCTTCGTCCTCTGCCACTCCTCGGACGGCTACACCACCAACCTGCCGTTGGAGGCCTTCGCGGCGGAGGACGCGCTGCTCGCCACCGGCTGGGAAGGCCAGCCGATCAGCCGCGACCATGGCGGCCCCGTCCGAGTCGTCGTGCCGAAGCTCTATTTCTGGAAGAGCGCCAAGTGGGTGAAGCGAATCGAGTTCCTGGCGGAGGATCGCCGCGGCTATTGGGAGGTCCGCGGTTATCACAATGACGCCGACCCCTGGCGGGAAGAACGCTACAGCGAGTAGCGTGCGTCGGCGCCCGCCATTCCGGTCCAGAAACAATCCCGGCAACAGTCGGTGCCAAGGGATGGCCGTTCACCAATCAAGACTTGGTCGGAGCATTCCATGACGTGACTTCGCAAAATCGTGACGTCTTTCGTCTGATTTGCGCCAGATCATTCCCCTGTTCCGCAATGCTGACGTAGCCGTACGGGCGTCGGGCGACTCACATTCGGACGCAAGGGATTAACCAATGACAGTGGACTCGGTCACGATTGCCCTGGTGGGCAGCGGTGGCGCCGGCGCGATGACCGCCGGACAGATGCTGCTGGATGCCGCCGCCAACGTGGGATGGTACGGATTGATGTCGCGGTCCACCGGCCCGCAGATCCGTGGCGGTGAAGCCGCCGCCCTCGTTCGCCTGTCGCCGACACCCGTTCACGGTCCGGGGGACCGTTTCGACATCATCATCGCCTTCGACTGGCAGAATGTGGAGCGCTTCGCGGCCGAGCTTCCCCTGTCGGAGAAGAGCGTCATCATCACCGACCCCAGCCAGGGCGAGGTGCCCGCAGTCCTGGCCGCCAGCGGCGCCAAACAGGTCGAGCTGCCGATCAAGGAACTGGCCGGGCGCATCCCCGGCGGGCGCGTCAACATGGTGGGGCTGGGCGCCGTCGCGGCGATCGTCGGCCTGCCGCGCGCCGGCATCGACGCGGTGATCCAGAAGGCTCTGGGCAAGAAGGGCGACGCCGCCATCCAGGCGTCCAACGCCGGCATCGACGCCGGGTCCAAGGAGGCCGCCGGCTGGAACCTCGGCCTGGAGCTGGCCGCCCCCAACAAGGAGGGCGCCACCCGCTGGAACATCTCCGGCAACGAGGCCGCCGGGCTGGGCGCGCTGAAGGGCGGGGTGAAGTTCTGCGCCGCCTACCCGATCACGCCGGCGACCGAGATCCTGGAATGGCTGGCCCCCAACCTCGCCAAGACCGGCGGCAAGCTGGTCCAGGCGGAGGATGAGCTGGCCTCCATCGCCATGTGCCTGGGCGCCTCCTTCAGCGGCGTGCCTTCGATCACCGCGACCGCCGGCCCCGGCCTGTCGCTGATGACCGAATGCATCGGCCTGGGCGTGGCCTCCGAAACCCCGGTGGTGATCGTCGACGTGCAGCGCGGCGGCCCGTCCACCGGCATTCCGACCAAGTCCGAACAGTCCGACCTGAACATCGCCGTCTACGGCCTGCACGGCGACGCCCCGCATCTGGTGGTCGGCCCGACCTCCATCGGCGACTGCCTGTTCACCACCCAGTGGGCGGTGCATCTGGCCGAGGCCCTGCAGACCCCGGCGATCGTGCTGTCCGATCAGGCGATGGGCCAGTCCCGCGCCATCGTCGACAAGCCGGCCGACGCCCCCCACAAGGCGAACCGGCTGCTGGCGACCGATCTCGGCGGCGAGGCGAAGTACAAGCGCTACGCCGACACCGAGTCGGGCGTCTCCCCCGCCGCCATCCCCGGCATGCCGGGCGGCGAGCACACCGCCGACGGGCTGGAGCATGCGGAGAACGCCCTGCCCTCCTCGCAGGCGTCCGATCACCAGAAGCAGCTCGACAAGCGGCTGCGCAAGCTGACCTCCCACGACTACGGCGACGCCTGGGCCGATGTCGAGGGCGAGGGCGAGATCGCCGTCGTCACCTGGGGCTCCGCCACCGGCCCGTCGCGCGAGGCGGTGCGCCGGCTGGAGGCCGCCGGCACCAAGGCCCGGCTGGTCGCCATCCGCCTGATCTCCCCGGTCCAGCCGGCCAAGCTGGCCGCGGCGCTGGACGGCGTCTCGAAGGTCCTGGTCGTCGAGCAGACGCACGGCGCCCAGTTCCACAAGTTCCTCCGCGGGCATTACGACCTGCCGGGTGCTGTGTCGGTGTTCAGCCGCCCCGGCCCGCTGCCGATCCGCGCCCGCGAGGTGCACGAGACGCTTCTTTCCCTGATCTGACCGGCCGGAGCACGAAATCCATGGATACCCATCTGACCGACGATGTCGTGGGCCCGCTGCCCGGCGACTACAAGTCCGACGTGAAGCCCATCTGGTGCCCCGGCTGCGGCGACTATTCCGTGCTGGCCGGCATCACCCGCGCCATGGCGACCATGGGGCTGGAGCGCCACGACACCGTCGTGGTGTCGGGCATCGGCTGCTCGTCGCGCATCCCCGCCTACACCAGCGTCTACGGCTACCACACGGTGCACGGCCGCTCGCTGGCCGTGGCGTCCGGCGTGAAGCTGGCCCGGCCGGAGCTGAACGTGCTGATCTTCGGCGGCGACGGCGACGGCTTCTCGATCGGCGGCAACCACTTCCTGCACGCCTGCCGCCGCAACGTCGACATGACCTACATCGTCATGGACAACCAGGTCTACGGCATGACCAAGGGCCAGGCCTCGCCGACCACCGAGGCCGACTGGTGCGAGTCGAAGCTGACCCCGGAAGGGCCGGGCGTCAACCCGATCCAGCCGGTCGCCCTGGCGCTGGCCTGCGGCGCGAACTTCGTCGCCCGCGGCTTCTCCAACAACCCGAACGAGGTCGCGCGCCTGATCGTGGAGGGCGTGCGGCACCCCGGCTTCTCGGTCATCCACATCCTGTCCCCCTGCGTCACCTTCCGCCCCGAGCAGCGCAACTGGAAGAGCACGGTCCATCCCTACGGCCGCGAGCCGACGGACGACCCGAACGAGGCGATGCGCGCCGTCCTGGAGGACGACGGGTTCGGCCTCGGCATCTTCCTCGCCGGCAACCGCCGTCCGTTCCAGCCGGAATCGGCGGCCACCCGCAGCATCGCCCAGATCGAAGAGGGGTTCGCGGTATGAAGACGAAAGTGCTGAACGGGGCCGCCAACGTCGGTCTGTTCCTGGCCCACGCGCTGGCCCTGGAGATCGAGGCGGCGGAGCGCTACACCGAGCTGGCCGACAGCATGGAGGCCCACAACAATGTGGAGGTCGCCAAGCTGTTCCGCGATCTGTCCACCTACTCGGCCAAACACGCCGAAGAGGTGAAGCAGATCGCCCGGGAGTTCGGCGCGCTGCCCAAGGTCGCCCCCTGGGAGTTCCAGTGGGACGCCACCACCGAGTCCCCGGAGGCCGCGGCCTTCGAGAACGCCCATTACCTGATGAAGCCGCACCACGCGCTGAAGATGGCGCTGCTGAGCGAGCATCAGGGCAACAACTACTACGCCTCGGTCGCCGCCGAGACCAAGGACCCGGAGGTCGCCCGCCTCGCCCGCGAGTTCGCGGAGGAGGAGGCCGGCCACGTCGCCCTGGTCCGCAAGTGGCTGGAGCGCTACCCGGCCCCGAAGGACGACTGGTCGGACGATCCCGACCCGCCCAACATTTCCGACTGAAACGATCGGACAAAAGGCCTTTGGGATTGAGACCGGACGCTACCGGATGGTAAGGACGGGACGGCCCAGCGCCGTCCCGTTTCCTTTTTGGCTCCCGGAATGACCGACGGAACTCCTGATATCATCATCGTCCCGTCCCCCTGCGTCAGCGTGTGCAAGTTGACCGCCGACCGCGCCTATTGCATCGGCTGCCTGCGCACGCTGGAGGAAATCCGCGGCTGGAAGCACATGGACGCCGACCAGAAACGCGCCCTGCTGGCCGATCTGGAGAACCGGCAGGCCGCCGCCGCGGAGTGACCGTCCCTCGACCGGTGTCTTTCGTCAGGCCGCGGCGCCGCGCAGCAGGGTCATGCGGTCGCGGTCGGCGCGAATGCGGTCGAGATGCTGGATCGCCACCGCCGTGATCGGCAGGGGAAGCTCCTTGGCCAGGGCCTCCTCGTAGGCGCGGACGCATTCGCCCTCGCCGCGCTGCACCTCGGCGAGGATCGCCTCGCGGTCGTGCCCCAACACGTTGTTCTTCAGTTCCAGGAAGAAGCGGTGCGCGCCGCCCATCACGGTGCCGCCCATGTCCGGCGCCCCGCCCTGCTCGGCGACGAGGCGCTGCACCTCGCGCACGATGGCGCCGCGCTGGGCCGCCAGATCGTTGAACAGGGCCTTGATATCCTCGTCCTCCAAGGCTTCCGCGGCCTGACGATAGGCTTCGTGGCTGTCCTCGACGATGCGGATCAGATCGTTGAGGGTGTCGACGATCTGATCTTTTCCCATCATGGCCGGTTCATTTGCCGACATGGCCGCTCCCTCCCCTGGCAGTCTGCCCATCCGCTTTGAAAAACCTCCCGCTCCGGTGAAGGTTCCTTGATGCATCCGAAGGGTGCTCCGCTTGGTCAGGTCGCATCGTCCGATGGTGACGAACCGCTGCTCCGCCTGTTGTCGGTCCATCCCCAATGGACTGTCCGATAACGCAACGAGGGAGAGGACCTGTGGCCAACACCACCAAGGAAACCCTGATCGACTGGCTGCGCGACGCCCACGCCATGGAAAGCCAGGCCGTCGAGATGCTGGAGCGGCAGGCGGAGCGCATCAAGAACTACCCGGACGTCCTCGCCAAGGTGCAGGAGCACATCGAGGTGTCGAACCGGCAGGCCGACCGGCTGAAGCAGTGCCTGCAGCGTCTGGGCACCGACACCTCGGCGATCAAGACCGGCGTCGCCATGCTGATCGGCAACGCCCAGTCGCTGTCCGGGGTCGTGGCGTCCGACGAGATCGTGAAGGCGTCGATCTTCGACTATTCCTTCGAGCATTTCGAGATCGCCAACTACCGCGCCCTGATTTCCGCCGCGGAACAGGCCGGGGAGCCGGAGATCGCCCGCATGCTCCAGCCGAGCCTGGACGAGGAGCTGGAAATGGCCGCGTGGCTGGAACAGCGCCTGCCGCAGCTCACCAAGACCTATCTGGAGCGCCGGGAAACCGCCGGCACCGCCGAAGCGAAGCGCTGATCCCGATCCATCGCCAAAACCGCGCCGGGGGCACTGCCCCCGGCGCGGCTTCCGTTCGTCAATGCACAGCCAGCGCCGACCGCCGGCGAACCGCCGGGCGGGCGCGCCACAGGGCGAGCAGATGGCCGGACAGGGTCATCGCGTCCGACGCCAGCCCGAAGGCCGAACCGGCCAGCGCGTTGTGGCCGGCCCCGACCACCGTCGAGGACAGGAAGAACAGCCGCATCCGGCCGACCGTGCTCTGCCAGCGCCCGATGGTCCCCAGGATGAAGCCCGCCGCCGACAGCGCGGACATCGGCCCCTGCCACGTCGCCGCCGCGACGGCCAACGCCGCGGGCACGGTCAGGGCGAACAGGACGCGCAGCCAGCGCGGCCGCCGTTCCGGATAGGCGGCGGCCATCTGCACGAGGCCGAGCGCGCACATCAGCATGCCCGTATGGGCACCCAGAGCGAAGAAGTGGAGGACGAACAGCGCGCCGGCCCCGGCCTGCGCGGTCAGGATCGCCCGCCGGTCCTGAAGCAGCGTGGACAGGACGCCCAACGCCAGACCGGCAAGCCCGCTCACCGCGACCAGCGACAGGGACGGCAGGTAGTGCAACAGGAAAACCATGGATAACGCCTTCACCCTTCGAAAAATGCTGCGCCGCAGCAAAAGGCCGCGGCGAAGGGGGCGGACGCTAGGCGCCGATGGTTAACCGGCTGTGAATCGGGGTGTGATCAAGAGTGGGCGCCCCGTCCCGCAGCGGCGATTCGCGATAAGGGCAAAAAGCGTTTAATGCCAACGATCTCGCGACCTATGGCCTGACCATGGGCATACCCCTGTGGTCGGGGGCACCCCATGGGCATTTCACCTTTGCGACGTTTCCCCGGGACGGCCGGGCGGTCATTCTTCGCACCGCAAGATGACACGCCCAACAAAACACACGCTCTCGACGCCGTGCCTTCCCGAAACGCCGTGCCTGAGACGCCTCTGGAATAAGACGCTCTGGATGAGATGCCCTATGACCCAGCTGACGAAACGGGACGCCGCACGTCTTCCCGCGCCACCCACCTGTTGCCATTGCGGGAAACCTTTGCGGGCCGGGGAACCGCATTGGGCCGGTGATGCCGAGAACCGCCCCTGGCACTATGGCTGCGCCGAGCGGGTCGGCCTGACCATGTCATGGACGCGGGTCCGCCATCGCCGTGCGATCGTCGCGGGAGCATGACCGCGCCGCGCTGTTGACCCTTGGCCGAAATTCATCGGCAGGGCTTTTGAAAGGGGGAAGCATGAAGGGGACACCACACAGCATCTGGCTGTCCATGGCCAACCGGTCGGCCAGTCAGGCGATCGGTTTCTGGAGCGGCGTGTTCAACGCCGCCGCCCGGCGCAACCAGACCGCCCTGTTCAACGCCATGACCAAACCGCCCAAGCCGAAGAGCACGACACGGAAAAAGAAAAGCCGCTGAAGTGGATGCCCGTGTGGCAAGCACCAGAACGCACAAAAGCCGCCCAAGGGCGGCTTTCTTGTGCAGACCGGAAGGAATGGCGCGCCCGAAGAGATTCGAACTCCTGACCCCCAGATTCGTAGTCTGGTGCTCTATCCAGCTGAGCTACGGGCGCATTCCTGTTTGTCTTCCCAGCGGCGGCGGTAACCGTCCGTCGTCGAGGCGCGCAACTTACTCAAAAGGATTCCGGGCTGCAAGACCTTTTTTCGCCTTTTCACGCGGTCGATTGCCCGGCGGTGGGGCTTGCGGTATAAGCGGCGCACGTTTCTTTCGGAGTCCATAGCCGTGCCAGAAGCCGTTCCGTTCAACAAGCACTTCCCGGTGTCGTGGGAGGAGCTTCACCGCAACGCCAAGGCGTTGGCCTGGCGCCTGATTGACAAGGGTCCCTGGAAGGGCATCATCGCCATCACCCGTGGCGGTCTCGTCCCGGCGGCCATCATCGCGCGCGAGCTTGAACTGCGCATGATCGACACCGTCTGCGTCTCCAGCTACGACCATCAGAACCAGCGCGAGGCGACGGTCCTGAAGGGCGTGGAAGGCGCCAACGCCGGGGAAGGCGAAGGCTGGCTGATCATCGACGATCTGGTCGACACCGGCAAAACCGCGGTGATCGTGCGCAAGATGCTGCCCAAGGCGCATTTTGCCACCGTCTACGCCAAGCCGCTGGGCCGCCCGCTGGTCGACACCTTCATCACCGAAGTGAGCCAGGACACCTGGATCCACTTCCCGTGGGACATCGAGCTGCAATTCTCCCAGCCGATCGCCAAGCAGCACCGCGGCGCCTGACCTGCCTCATTCAACCCTCTCCCCCTGGGGAGAGGGTGGCCCGAAGGGCCGGTGAGGGGGTTGCGCTTGTGCCGGACGTGCCGCCACGCGCATCCCCCTCACCCTAACCCTCTCCCCAGAGGGGAGAGGGGACACCATGCCACTTGACACAAGCCCAACCGTCTTGTGTCAACTCTACAGCAGTCCCGTCGAGCGGTGGCGCGGGTCGAGCGCGTCGCGCAGCCCGTCGCCCAGCAGGTTCAGCCCCAGCACCGTCACCGCGATGGCCGCCCCCGGAAAGATCGCCTGGAGGGGGGAGGTGAACAGGAAGGTCTGCGCGTCGCCCAGCATCTTGCCCCAGGACGGCGAGGGCGGCTGGATGCCCAGGCCGAGATAGCTCAGCGCCGCCTCGTTCAGCACCGCCACGGCGAACAGCACCGTCCCCTGGACGATCACCACCCCGGCGATGTTGGGCAGCACATGCACCAGCGTCACCGACAGCGGCCCGCGCCCCAGCGCCAGCGCGGCGCGCACGAAGTCCCGCCGCCAGACGGCCAGCGCCGCCCCGCGCGCCACCCGCGCGAAGACCGCGGCGTTGAACAGGCCGAGCGCCAGCACGACGTTCACCGCCCCCGCCCCCAGCGCCGCCGTCAGCAGGATCGCCGTCAGCACCGCGGGAAAGGCGAACAGCAGATCGCCCAGCCGGGCCACCGCCTCGTCCCCCCAGCGCCCCCAGGCGGAAGCGGCCAGCCCCAACGGCACGCCCAGCAGGGCGCCCAGCGCCACCGCGGCCGCCCCGACGGCCAGCGAGTTGCGCGCGCCGACCAGGATCATCGACAGCACGTCGCGCCCGAAATGGTCGGTGCCCAGCCAGTGGACCGGCCCCGGCGGGCGCAGCCGGGCGACCACCCGCACCTGCTCCGCCGGGAAGGGCGTCCAGACCAGCGACAGCAGCGCCGCCCCGACCACCAGCGCGGTGAGCAACCCGCCCAGCAGCAGGCTGGCCGGCAGGCGCCTCAGCCGTCTCATCCCCCCCATTTTCGTGGGCCCCGTCATGCCATCACCCGCGGGCGCGGGTCGATGGCGGCGCAGGCGATGTCAACCAGCGCGTTGACCGCCACCACCGTGACCGCCAGCAGCACGACGACGCTCTGCACCACGATCAGGTCGTGCTGGCCGATGGCCTGATAGAGCAGCCGGCCCAGCCCCGGCAGGGTGAAGACGTTCTCCACCACCACCGCCCCGGCGACGAGAAAGGAGAATTGCAGGCCGAGGATGGTGGCGACGGGGATCAGCGCGTTGGGCAACACATGGCGCCGCAGGACCACGCGGCGCGGCAGGCCCTTGGCGACCGCCGTGCGCACATACTCCTCGCGCAGCGTGTCGAGCGCCGCCGTGCGGGTGATGCGCGCCAGGATCGCCGCCTCCGGCAGGGCCAGCGCCACGGCGGGCAGCAGCAGCGCCTTCAGCGCCGGCCCCGCCCCGGCCTCCCACCCCGGGAAGCCACCGGCGGAGAACCAGCCCAGCCGAACGGAAAACAGCAGAATCAACAGGATGGCGAACCAGAAGCCGGGCACCGCGATTCCCATCTGCCCGAAGGCCATGACCGCCCAGTCCCCGGCCCGCCCCTGCCGCCCGGCGGCGAACAGGCCGAGCGGGATGGCGATGCCCGCCGAGAGGACCAGCGCCAGCCCGGCCAGCGGCAGGGTGATGGCCAGCCGGTCGGCGACCAGCCCGGCGACCGGGCGCGCGTAGGTCAGGCTGGTCCCGAAATCGCCATGCAGCATGCCGCCCACCCAACCGGCGTAGCGGACGGGCCAGGGCCGGTCGAGCCCCATCTGGGCGCGCAGCGCGGCCACCGCCTCCGGCTGCGCGCTGGTGCCCAGCATGACCAGGGCGGGGTCGCCGGGGATCGCCTCCAGCACGGCGAAGACCACCAGCGTGGCCAGCCACGCCGTCAGCGCCAGGGTGAGCAGACGGCGCACCAGGAAGGCGAGCACCCGGGTCAGCCCCCGCCGGGTCCGGTCCGGCCGCGCCGGGTCACTTCCACCGGACGCCCGTCACGTCGTTGGCCTGGATCGGGCGGTTGACCCACATGCCCTGCACCGCCGACTTCTGCACGGTGGCCGAAGGCAGCATGAAGAGGAAGCCGTTCACCGCGTCCTCGGCCAGGATGCGCTGCTGCTCGCCGTAGAGGGCGTTGCGCTTGGCAGGGTCCTGGGTGCGGTCCAGCTCCGCCCCCACGGCGTTGAAGCGCTCGCTGCGGTAGTTGAAGTAGTAGTCGGGGCGCCCGTAGATGTCGATGTCCAGGGGTTCCGTGTGGGCGATCAGGGTCAGGTCGTAATCCTTGCCCTTGAACACCTGCTCCAGCCAGGGCGCCCATTCCATCGGCTCGATCTTCACGCGGATGCCGACCTCGGCCAGCATGGCGGCGATCAGCTCGCCGGAGCGGCGGGCGTAGATCGGCGGCGGCAGGCGCAGCGTCGTCTCGAACCCGTCCGGAAGGCCGGCCTCGGCGAGCAGCGCCTTGGCCTTGTCCGGGTCGTAGGGGTAGAGGCCGGTCAGGTCGACGTAGCCGGCGCGGTGCGGCGGGAAGTGGCTGCCGATGGCCGCCCCGTTGCCGAACAGCACCCCGTCAATCAGCGTCTTGCGGTCGATGGCGTGGGCCATGGCCCGGCGCACCCGCACATCATCGAAGGGCTTGCGGGCGTTGTTGGTGCCGAGGATCGTCTCCCCCTCCGTCGTGCCGACCATGACGGTGAAGGCCCCGTCGTCGCGGAACTGGGGCAGCGCCTCGTAGGTGTCGAACTGCGGGAAGCTGTCGATGTCGCCGGCCTTCAGCGCGGCGACCTGGGCCGCCGGGTCGCTGATAAAGCGGAAGGTCACGCGCTCCAGCGCCGGCTTCGGCCCGTCATAGTCGGGGTTGCGCACCAGAACCACCCGGTCGCCGGCCACCCAGCGCTCGAACTTGAAGGGGCCGGTGCCGACCGGGGTTTGCTTGTTGGCGCCCGCCGATTCCGGCGCGACGATGGCGGCGTCGCCCGAGGCCATGTGGAAGAGGAACAGCCCGTCCGGCCGCGACAGGGTGACCACCACGGTCCGCGCGTCCGGCGCCTCGACCCCGGCGATGGCGGCGAAATAGCCTTTCTGCGCGTTGACCGACTCGGCACCGCGCGCGCGATCCAGCGAGAACGTGACGTCCGCCGAATCGGCGTCGCTGCCGTCGTGGAACTTCGCCCCCTTGCGCAGATGGAAGGTGTAGGTCAGCCCGTCCGCCGACACCTCCCACTTCTCGGCGAGGCCCGGCACCACCTTGCCTTCGGCGTCGATGCGGGTCAGCGGCTCGTACAGGTTGGCGTAGGTCACCTCGTCGATGGCCGCGGCCGCACCCGCAGTGGGGTCGAGGTGCGGCGGCTCCAGCCGCATCCCGACCACCAGATCCGTGCGGGGGGCCGTCTGCGCGAGGACCGGACCGGCGACCAGCGCGCCGGCCAGCCCGAGGACCGCTCCCATGGTGATGGCGAGCGCGGTGCGCCTCTGGCGGTTCGGCATGACGGCTGTTTCCCCCAATCGTTGTCTCGGCGCGGGATGATGCGGTGAAGCCCCGCCCGAGTTCAAGACCGCAGGCAGGCTTTTCCGCTCACGCCTCCGCCAGGAAGGCGCCGTACTGGCGGGAAATCGCCTCCACCGCCGTGTCGAACAGCCGCTTGCCGTGCTCCGGCGAGGCGAGGCCGGGGGCGGAGCCGATGCGCCCGTCCGGGTGGCGCCGCCGGAAGTCGCGGGCGTCGTAGAAGCCGCCGGGCGACGCGGTCTCCGGGTCCATCGCCGCCGTCTTGATCGACTCGGGATAGGCGTACTGGGTCAGCGACACCTCGCTGGGCGTGGCGTGCGAGCCTTCCTTGCCGCCGAACAGCTCCCGCGACAGGCGGCCGATCTCCTGGTTCTCCCACCAGTTGACCAGGGTGCAGCGCAGCTCCGGCGCCTGCCGGCCGCGCAGGGCGCGGTTCTCCGCGTAGATCTCGTAGAAGGCGGCGCGGACCGACGCGACGTTGCCGCCATGGCCGTTGACGAAGAAGAAGCGCTCGAACCCATGCTCGGCCAGCGACATCACATAGTCGCGCAGCAGAGCGATCAGGGTGGAGGGCTTCAGCGTCATCGAGCCGGCGAAGTCCATGTGGTGCACGGCCATGCCCACCGGGATGGTCGGCCCGACCATGGCCCCGGTGGCGTCGCCGACGCCGCGGGCCACCACCTCGGCGCAGATGGCGTCGGTGCCGATCAGGCCGTTCGGCCCATGCTGCTCGGTGGAGCCGATGGGCAGGATGATGCCTTTGGAGGTCTTCAGGTAAGCCTCGGCCTCGGCCCAGGTGCTGAGAAGAAGCTGCACGGTCTCTGACCCTTGCTGTGTGTTTTGCTCTGGGAAGAAGTGTAGGGCAGCACCGCCCGCCGCCCAAGGCCGCTTGGCCGCAGAACGGCCCTGCGCCGCCCGGCGCGCTGGCAATTCCCTTCGCCCGACCATACACTCGCGTGCATTTCCCAAAGCATGGCGTCTGGCATGGTTGCGCGGATCAACACGGTTGCGTTCCAGGGCATCGAGGTTCTGGACATCGACGTTCAGGTGCAGATGTCCGGCGGCATCGTCGCCTTCACCGTGGTCGGCCTGCCCGACAAGGCGGTGGGCGAAAGCCGAGAGCGGGTGCGGGCGGCGCTGCACGCGCTCGGTCTCGCCCTGCCGGCCAAGCGGATCACCGTCAACCTCGCCCCGGCGGACGTGCTGAAGGAGGGCAGCCATTTCGACCTGCCCATCGCGCTGGCCCTGCTGACCGTCATGGGCGTGCTGCCCGACCTGGAGATGAGCCGCTATTGCGCGCTGGGCGAGTTGGCGCTGGACGGGGCGCTGACTCCGGTGGCCGGGGTGCTGCCGGCGGCGATCAACGCGCTGGCCCACGACCGCGGGCTGATCTGCCCGGAGGCCTGCGGCGGGGAGGCCGCCTGGGCGGGCGAGGGGCTGGACGTGCTGGCACCCGCGACGCTGCTCGCGCTCATCAACCATTTCCGCGGCCAGCAGGTGCTGACCCGCCCCCGTCCGCGCATCCAGGAGAGCGCCGGGGCGCCGCTCGACCTGCGCGACGTCAAGGGCAACGAGACGGCCAAACGTGCGCTGGAGGTTGCCGCCGCCGGATCGCACAATCTGCTGATGATCGGGCCGCCCGGCTCCGGCAAGTCGATGCTGGCCGCAAGGCTGCCGGGCCTGCTGCCGCCGCTCGACCCGGCGGAAGCGCTGGAGGTGTCGATGATCCACAGCGTCGCCGGGCTGCTGGAGGGCGGCAAACTGCTGCGCCAGCGCCCCTATCGGTCGCCGCACCAGTCGGCCAGTCTGCCCGCCCTGGTCGGCGGCGGGTCGCGCGCCAAGCCGGGGGAAATCTCGCTCGCCCACAAGGGCGTGCTGTTCCTGGACGAATTGCCTGAATTCCCGCGCGGCACGCTGGAGGCTCTGCGCCAGCCGCTGGAGACCGGCAAGGCCGTGGTCAGCCGCGTGAACCACCATGTGACCTACCCGGCGCGGGTGCAGTTGATCGCCGCCATGAACCCCTGCCGTTGCGGCCATCTCGATGACCCGTCGCTGGCCTGCGCCCGCGCGCCGAAATGCGCGGCCGACTATCAGTCGAAGATCAGCGGGCCGCTGTTCGACCGCATCGACCTGCACATCGACGTGCCCGCCGTCAGCCCCGCCGACCTCAGCCTGCCGCCACCCGCCGAGGGCAGCGCCGACGTGGCCGCCCGCGTGGCGGTGGCCCGCGCCGTCCAGGCGGAGCGCTACGCCGGTTTCGGCCCCTTTCCCGAGGGCCGGGCGGTGCGCACCAACGCCGAGGCGGATGGCGAACTGCTGGAGAAGGCCGCCGCCCCCGACCAGCCGGGCCGAGCCCTGCTGACCGAAGCGGCGGAGCGGCTGAAGCTCTCGGCCCGCGGCTATCACCGGGTCATGCGCGTCGCCCGCACGCTGGCCGACTTGGATGGCGGGGGCGGCGTGCGCCGCCCGCACATCGCGGAGGCGCTCGGCTACCGCCGCATCGCCCCCGGACGATAAGCTTTTACTCCGCCGCCACGGCGTTGCCGTGGTTGGAATGATGGTTCCGGTCGTGCAGGCAGCGGCGCAGGCGGACGGCGGTGATGATGGCCAGCGCGCCATAGGCGATCAGATAGCTGCCCACACCCAGCGCCACGGCCAGCAAGCCCAGCGACGGCAGGACCCACATGCCGAAACCGAACAGCACCGACAGGGCGCCGGCCACGCCCCAGGCCCATTTGCCATGGGTGCGGTGCATGCGCCACGCCGTCATGATCTTGGCGAATCCGGTGATGACCGACCAGGCGGCGATCACGAAGATCAGCGCGAACAGGCTCGCCTCCGGCCACAGCAGGGCCACGGCGCCCGCCACCAGACTGACCACGCCGTCGAGAATGAAGGGCAGGCTGCGCTCCTGCGCCTGGGCGGCGCGGACGCCGCCGACGATGGCGAACAGCCCGTCCATCAGCAGGTAGGCCGCGAGCAGAACCGCCAGAGTGGCGACCGTCGCCCCTGGCAGAAGGAAAGCCAGCAGGCCGAGCATCACCGCCCCGGCACCGCGCAACGCCAGCGCCCACCAGTTGCGCGCCAGCAGATCGTTCATGCCCTGGACCCGCCGGGCTTCGTAGATCGCCTCCGTAGCCATGTCTCGTCTCCCCTCATCCGTTCGAGTGCACCGGGGGCGGGTGAGCGCGCCCGATACATCACGGCAACAGGATCAGGAGGACTTCGTTGCGGCGGCGGGTTGTCGCAGCGGCGGGATTCGCGCGACTTCCGTGCAAACCCGCCGGGGCGGATCAGTTGCTGCGGCCGTAGTCGCCCTTGCTGGGTTCAATGAAGTAGAAGAGCTTCGAGTCGAACTGCATGCCCTCGCGCGGGTTCATCAGCGCCACCTCGGTCGTCAGCCCCTGGGCGTCCAGCACCCGCCATTTGCGGAGTTGGAAGGGCCGATCCTCGAAGACCAGCGTCAGGGTGCCCTTGCCGGGGTCCTTGGTCTCGGTCAGGCTGATCTCCACCAGCCCCGGCGCCTGATAGACGCCGGTTACCGTCACGTCGCCGGACAGCCGGATGTTCTTGCGCAGGATGAAGTCGGCCAGCGTGCTGCCGATGGGGGCGCTGGACTGCTGCCGCATCTCCCCGTCCCAATAGAAGATGAAGGCGCCGTCGGCGACGACGAAGTCCTTCACCGGCGGGTCGTACTCCAGCCGCATCCGGCCAGGGCGCGCGAGGTAGAAGGTGCCGGCGGTCTGGTGCCCGTTCGGGGCGACCTGCACGAACTTCGATTGCAGCGTGCCGATGCCGTTCAGATAGCTTTCCGCCTGGGCCACCAGCGCCTGGTCCTGGGCGGACAGGGCGGCGGCGCGCGGCGCGGCCTGCGCGGGGTCGAGGACCGCTCCCGCCGTGGTGACGGACAGAGCGACGGCAGCGGCAGCCAGAATGCGGCGGAACGGGATCTTCATGATGCCTGCTAGGTAACCGGACGTTCCGGGCGGAAATGGGGCGCGGCGGTGGTGGTTCCAAGGATTAAAGCGAACTCTCGATGCCCCCACCCTAACCCTCCCCCGCTAACGCAGGGGAGGGGACTGCCGCCGCTTTGCGCTAAACTCCCTCCCCTGCGTTAGCGGGGGAGGACCGGGGTGGGGGCAAGCACCCGCTCACTCCTCGATGTTGCGGGCCAGGACCTCGCGCTTGCCGGCGTGGTTGGGCTTGCTGACCACGCCTTCGGTCTCCATCCGCTCGATCAGACGGGCGGCGGAGTTGTAGCCGATGCGGAGCTGGCGCTGGATGAAGCTGGTCGACGCCTTGCGCTCGCGGCAGACCACCGCCACCGCCTTGTCGTAGAGGTCGTCGCCCGATCCGCCGCCGGCACCCGACCCGTCGTCGAAGGAGCCGCCGTCCTCGTCGTCCTCCTCGGTGATGGCGTCGACGTAGCTCGGCTCGCCCTGGGTTTTCAGGAACTTCACCACCTGCTCGACCTCGCCGTCGGCGACGAAGGGGCCGTGGACGCGGGTGATGCGGCCGCCGCCGGCCATATAGAGCATGTCGCCCTGGCCGAGGAGCTGCTCCGCCCCCTGCTCGCCGAGGATGGTGCGGCTGTCGATCTTGGAGGTGACCTGGAAGCTGATGCGGGTCGGGAAGTTGGCTTTGATGGTGCCGGTGATGACGTCCACCGACGGGCGCTGCGTCGCCATGATCAGGTGGATGCCGGCGGCGCGGGCCATCTGGGCCAGCCGCTGGATCGCCGCCTCGATGTCCTTGCCGGCCACCAGCATCAGGTCGGCCATCTCGTCCACGATGACCACGATGTAGGGCAGTTCCTTCAGGTCGAGCGGCTGCTCCTCGAAGATCGGCTTGCCGGTGTCGGGATCGAAGCCGGTCTGGACGCGGCGGGTCAGCAGTTCGCCGTCGGCGCGGGCCTCGCGCAGGCGGGCGTTGTAGCCCTCGATGTTGCGCACGCCCAGCTTGGACATGTTGCGGTAGCGGTCCTCCATCTCCCGCACCGTCCATTTCAGGGCGACCACCGCCTTCTTGGGATCGGTGACGACCGGCGTCAGCAGATGGGGAATGCCCTCATAGACCGACAGCTCCAGCATCTTGGGGTCGATCATGATGAAGCGGCAGCGGTCGGGCGGCAGCCGGTAGAGCAGCGACAGGATCATCGTGTTGATCGCCACCGACTTGCCCGAGCCCGTCGTGCCGGCGACCAGCAGGTGCGGGAAGCGGGCGAGGTCGGCCACCACCGACTGGCCGCCGATGTCCTTGCCGAGCGCCAGCAACAGCTTGCCCGCCGTCTTGTCGAAGACGTCGCCGGCCAGCAATTCGCGCAGCAGCACCGTCTCGCGCTTGGCGTTGGGCAGCTCGATGCCGATGACGTTGCGGCCCGGCACCACGGCGACACGCACGGACACCGCGCTCATCGAGCGGGCGATGTCGTCGGCCAGACCGATGACGCGGGACGACTTGGTGCCGGGGGCCGGCTCCAGCTCATAGAGGGTGACGACCGGGCCGGGATGGACCTTCTGCACCTCGCCGCGCACACCGAAGTCGGACAGCACGCCTTCCAGCTTCACCGCGTTCTCGCGCAGCGCCGCCTCGTCCACCTTCTCGCCGCGCACGCTGGTCGGGACGATCTGGAGCAGGTCGAGCGGCGGCAGCTCGTAGCCGTCCGCCTCCTCCAGATTGAGGGCGGCCTGCTTGGACGGGCGTCCCTGGTCGGCGGCCTTCTTGCCGCCGGCGGGCGGGGTGACCACCGGAACGGCGCGGGTCTTGGCCTCCACGCGCGGCTCGACGCTGATGGAGTCGGACAGCCGGCCGCGCGGCGCGGCGCGCAGGGTGATGGCGCCGCCGTCCTCGTCCGGTGTGTCGTCGAGAGTCGGGGCAACCGCCTTCTTGTCCGCGGTGGCGAGGCTGGGCTCCCGCCGCAGCAGGCCACCGGTCTGGTGAACCGCATTGCGCACGGCCTCCGCGCCCTTGTCGCGCACGAAGGACACGCCGGCCCGCGCGCCCCGCCCGAGGCGGGCGAGGCCGGCGGCGGTCTCGCGCAGGCTGGCCGCCCATTCGCGGATCGACAGGCCCATGGCGACGAACAGGATCAACCCGCCGGCCACGCCGGCCACGGTGCCGACCAGCGGATTGCCGGGGCCGCCGAACAGCAGCTTGCTGACCCCGTCCAGCAGGACGATGCCGAAGCTGCCGCCGGGATGGCCGTTCAGCGGGTCCTCGCCCCCGCCGCCCATCCCGGCCAGGAACATGGCGACCAGAAGCACGCCCCACACCGCCAGCACGCTGCGGAACAGCGGGTGGCGGATGCTCTTCTGCAGGCTGAGCCGCCAGCCCCACATCATCGGGACCAGCGCCAGCAGATAGGCCGCCCAGCCCAGCGACTGGATCAGGACGTCCGCCAGATGGGCGCCGAAACGGCCGAACAGGTTGTGGATGTGGGTGTTCGCCGCCGGAACCGCGTTCCACGAGGGGTCGGCCGGGTTGTAGCTGCCCAGGATGACCATCAGCACCAGACCGACCACACCCAGCGCGAAGCCCGCCAGTTCGCGCGCCCGCGCCACCACGAAGGCGCGCGTGGCGGGCGAGAAGAAGGGCGGCTTCTCCGGCCGCGCACCGGCGGGCCGTGCTCCGGCGCTTTTGCCGCTTCCGCTGCGGGGGCCTGCGGGTCGTGCCATGGGCAGAAGGTCCTCAAGAACGTGCTGAACCGGACCCGTCCTTCGGGGGCGAAAGACCGGGGTGACGTGAGCCGAACCGGGCGGCTCTTATCCCAGGATACGGGCGATGGTGCTGCAGGCGTGGGCGACCGTCTCGGCGTCGTTCACCAGCGCGATGCGGATGAAGGGCGCGCCGGGGTTGGCCTCGCCGGGGTTGCAGCGGGTCAGGTAGGCGCCGGGCAGCACGCGGATGCCGCCCTCCGCCCACAGGCGGCGCGTCGCCTCCTCGCCGTCGCCGACCTCCAGCCACAGGAAGAAGCCGCCGTCAGGCCGGTAGTAGCCGTAACGCCCCTTCAGCGAAGCCTCCGCCGCGTCGAACTTGGCGCGGTAGAGCGCGCGGTTCTCCTCGACATGGGCCTCGTCCCGCCACAGGGCGGCGCTGGCGGCCAGCACCGGCAGCGGCATCCCGGCGTTGGAGTAGCTGCGCAAGCGGGTGAAGCGGGACATCAGTTCCGGATCGCCGGCCACGAAGCCCGAGCGCAGCCCGGCGGCGCTCGACCGCTTGGACAGGGAATGGAAGACCAGGATGTTCGCCCAAGGCTTCCCGCCGTGATCGAGACCCGACGCGACCTGGAGCGCGCCGACCGGCGGCTTGTCCAGGTAGATCTCGGCGTAGCACTCGTCCACCGCCAGGATGAAGCCGTAGCGCCGCGCCAGCCCGATCGCCCGCTCCAGATAGGCCGCGTCGGCGGCCGCCCCCTGCGGGTTGGCCGGGGTGCAGAGGTAGAACAGCGCCGTGCGCTCCAGCAGCTCCGGCGTCAGCGCGTCGAGGTCGGGCAGGAAGCCGGTCTCGCGGGTGGAGGGCAGGAACACCGGCTCGGCCCCGGCGAGCAGCGCCGCCCCCTCGTAGGGCGCGTAGAAGGGGTTGGGCATCAGCACCGCCGGCTGGCGGCCCGCCTTGCTCGGCGGCACGGCCAGCAGGGCGAGGAGGAACAGCGCCTCGCGCGTGCCGGACACCGGCAGGACCGACTTCTCGGCGTCGAACAGCCCGTCGGGCAGGGCGTAGCGGCGGGCCAGCCAAGCGCCCACCGCCTCGCGGAACTCCGGCGTGCCGCCGACCGGCGGGTATTTGCCCCACAGATGGGCGTTGGCGCGCAGCGTCTCGTCGATGATGGCCGGCGGCTGGTGCTGCGGCTCACCCACCGACATCATGATCGGTTCTGCGTTGGCGCGCGGCGTCACCCCGGACAGCAGGGCCGCCAGCCGGGTGAAGGGGTAGTCCGACAGCCGGTCGAGCCGGTCGTTGACGAGAGCGAAGGTGCCGAGGTCCGGGAGCGACATGCCGCCGAGAATCCTTTCCATGAGGACGGCCCGAGAAGGCCGGGCCGGCCCCGAGGGGCACGGCCCGTCAGGGGCCTCCGGGGGCCTCTGCCCGATACGAAACGGAAACGATCCTACCGGCGGTGGAGTCCCGGCACAAGGGCACAAAACCGGACGAAGCCCGGTCAAGGGAAAGCATACGCCGCCCGTTCCGGCGGCCTTGGCGCCACGGTGGAAAGACTGGCGTTCCCGGCCTCAAGTCACCGGGCAGATCATCGATGCCCCGCGGCAAGAAAAAGCGGACGCGCCTTCCCCCCTCGCGGGAGGGGCCGGGCCATGACGCCCCGCCCTGTCCGCTTCCTCCAGGACGCCTCAGAGAGCTTCGCTGTTGGTCTCGCCGGTGCGGATGCGCACGGCCTGGGCGATGTCCAGCACGAAGATCTTGCCGTCGCCGATGCGGCCGGTGTTGGCGGCCTTCTGGATCGCCTCGACCACCTGCTCGTACTGGTCGTCGGACACCGCGACCTCGACCTTCACCTTGGGCAGGAAGCTCACGGAATACTCGGCGCCGCGGTAGATCTCGGTCTGACCCTTCTGGCGTCCGAAGCCCTTGACCTCGCTCACCGTCAGGCCCTGGATCCCGAGCGACGTCAGCGCCTCGCGCACTTCGTCGAGCTTGAACGGCTTGATGATGGCCATAACCAGTTTCATGTGGCTTCCCCTTGGTATGCGTGTTTGCGGGCCCCTGCGGTCGCCCGGTCCCCCCTCGGCCGATCCCGCCGTGGCGGCGGGTTTTCCGAACGTGACTCGAGCGTGTTCGCCTCGACCATAAAAAGCAATGTCTTCAAAAATCGTGCCGGTTGCAGAATCGGCCCTTTTCAGCGGTTTTTGGCTGTTTCGCCGATCGATTGGGCAGGTCATGCCCAATAATTACGCAATTCGGGGGCCGCGACGCAGCGCCGCTGGACATCCGGACCAAGCGGAACGATTGTTCGTACCCGTCTACACTGATCGAAGGGCAGCGCCATCATGACCGAATCGGGCACCACCGCAGCGCAGGAGATCACGACCGACGTCGTCGTGTTGGGCGGCGGACTGGCCGGACTCAGCATGGCGGCGGCCCTGGCCACCGCGGGTGTTCCGGTCGTCTGCATCGACCGCGACAGCCCGGACCGGCAGGCGGGGGACGACTTCGACATCCGCACCACGGCGGTCGCCTACGCCTCGATGAAGGTGCTGGAGGGGGCGGGCGTGTGGAAGCACATGGAGCCCTACGCCGGCCCGATCCTGGACATCCGGGTTGCCGACCAGTTCTCGCCCCTGTTCGTCCATTACGACCACACGGAGCTGACCTGGGACGGCAAGAATCAGCCCTTCGGCTGGATTCTCGACAACAAGGACATGCGCCGCGCCCTGTTCGCCCGCGCCAAGGAACTGCCCGGCCTGCGCCATCTGGCCCCGGCCCAGGCGGTGTCGATCGAGCGCACCCGCGCCGGCGCCACGGTGACGCTGGCCGATGGCCGGGTGGTCAAGGCGCGGCTGGTGGTCGGAGCGGACGGGCGCCGCTCGCTGGCGCGGGAGAGCGCCGGGATCAAGCTGCGCACCTGGGCCTACGACCAGACCGCGATCATTTGCACGATCCGCCATTCGGAGCCGCACAACGGCGTGGCGGTGGAGCATTTTCTGCCCAACGGCCCCTTCGCCGTGCTGCCGATGACCGAAAACCGCTCCTCCATCGTGTGGAGCGAGAAGCGGTCGCTGGTCGACATGTATCTGAAGCTGCCCGAGGACCAGTTCATCGACGAGCTGACCCGCCGGTCGGGCGGCTATCTGGGCGACATCGAGCTGGTGACCCGGCGCGACGCCTGGCCGCTGTCGGTCCTGCTGGCCGAGCGCTTCATCGCGGAGCGCGTCGCCCTGATCGGCGAGGCGGCCCACGCCATCCACCCCATCGCCGGGCAGGGGCTGAACCTGGGCCTGCGCGACGTGGCCGCTCTGGCCGAGGTGATCGTGGACGCCCACCGGCTGGGGCTGGACGTCGGTTCGCCGGAGGTGCTGGCGCGCTTCCAGCGCTGGCGCCGCTTCGACACGGTGCTGCTGGCCGTGGTCTGCGACGGTCTGGTGCACCTGTTCTCGAACAACATCCCGCCGATCAAGCTGGCCCGCGACGTCGGCATGGCCGTCGTCAACCGCCTGCCGCCGCTGAAGCGCTTCTTCATGCGGCACGCGATGGGCGTGGTCGGCGAGCTGCCGCGGATGATCAAGGGCGTGCCGCTGTAAGGCGCCGCCCACCCGTCATCCCAACCCGTATTCCGACAGCGCCTCGTACACCGCGGCCCCCTTGCCCAGGTGGCTGCGGTAGAGCGTGAAGTGCTCCACCCGGATCGGACCGGCGCGGAACATACCGCGCTCCTCGACGAAGCGCCCGATCCGGTCCTTCGGCGCGTCCTTCAGCCGGGCGAGCGTGACGTGGGGCGAGAATTTGCGCTCCTCCGCCGGCAAGCCGCAGCGGACCAGAGCCGACTCGACCTTGGACTGGAGGTGCGACAAGGCGTCGCTGCGCTCCACCCCGGCCCAGAGGACGCGGGCGTTGCGGCCACTGCCGTAGACGCCCACGCCGTCCAGAACCAGATCGAAGGCCGGCGCCGCGATCTGCGCCAGCGACTCGTCGATCTCCGCCGCCTGATCCTCCGGCACCTCCCCGATGAAGCGGAGCGTCAGGTGCAGGTTGTCCGCGTCGGTCCAGCGGGCGCCGGGCACGCCGCCGCCCAGCCCCGCCAGACGCCGGCGCACATCCTCCGGAAAATCGAGGGCGACGAAGAGACGGATCATTGGCTTTCCGGAACGGTTACGGGCAGGGGTCGGGATAGCGGGCGTTGACCGCCTCGATGTCCTTCATCACCTCGTCCGACAGCGTGACGTCCACCGCCGCGATGTTGGACTTCAGGTCCTCCATGGTCGTCGCGCCGATCAGCGAGGACGCCACGAAGGGCTGCTGCAGGGTGAAGGCGATGGCCATCTGGGTCGGCGACAGGCCGTGGCGCCGGGCGACGTCCAGATACTCGCGGGTCGCCACGTCGGCGTTGACGGTGGCGTAGCGCGACTTGCGGTGATCCAGCGCGCGGCGGGTGCCGGCGGGAACGGCGCCGTCCAGATACTTGCCGGTCAGCGTGCCGGCGGCCAGCGGCGAGTAAGCCAGAAGCCCGACATCCTCGCGCAGCGACACCTCGGCCAGACCCTGCTCGAAGGTCCGGTTCAGCAGGTTGTAGGCGTTCTGGATCGAGGCGATGCGCGGCAGGCCCTTGTCCTCCGCCAGCTTGAGGAACTGCATCACCCCCCAGGGCGACTCGTTCGACACGCCGATGTGGCGGACCTTGCCGGACGTCACCAGCTCGTCGAGCGCCGACAGAGTCTCCTCGATGGGCGTGCCGTCCTTCTCCGGCCGGTGGACGTAGTTGCGCGCGCCGAAGCGGTTGGTCGCACGGTCGGGCCAATGGAGCTGGTACAGGTCGATGTAGTCGGTCTGGAGCCGGCGCAGGCTGGCCTCGACCGCCGCGAAGATGTTGGCGCGGTCCAGCTTCGCCTCGCCGTTGCGCACCCAGGCGAAGCCGCCGTCGCTGGCGCCGACGACCTTGCTCGCCAGGATCACCTGATCGCGCTTGCCGGTCGCCTTGAACCAGGTGCCGATCACCTCCTCCGTACGTCCGTACGTGTCGGCGGTCGGGGGGATGGCGTACATCTCCGCCGTGTCCCAGAAATTCACGCCCTCGCCGAGCGCGTAGTCCATCTGGGCGTGGCCCTCGGCCTCGCTGTTCTGGCGGCCCCAGGTCATGGTGCCCAGGCCGATGGCGCTGACCGACAGGCCGGTGCGGCCGAGCGGACGGTATTGCATTTGTCTATGATCCTTAAAGGAACAGGGTGAGCACGCCCGTGTATCCGTACAGGCGGGCGTTGGAGATCTCGCCGCTGGCGAAGAATCCGGCCAGCGGGATGTCGCCGAAGGTTTCGCGGATCAGCGCCAGCTCCTGGCTGCCCTCGCCGAACAGGCTGGGGCCGCGGGCGATGCAGCTGACGTAGAGGGCGCCCTTCGGGGTGGTCTTTACGCGCTTCTTCAGATTGGCCAGCATGCGGCGCATGTCGGCTTCGGCGCTCTGCTGGTCGCGGCGGGTGAACAGGATGGGCTGGCCGCTCTGCACATGGTGGGCGACGGCGATCCAGCCGGCGCGCGGGTCGATGGCGATCAGGTCGCGGACCAGATAGTCCGCCGTGTCGCTGCCGGCGATCGGCAGGCCGGCGAAGATGTAGCCGGACACCCGCTTGAGGTCGCGGGCCAGCAGTTCGCCGATGTCCTCCTTGAAGACCTCCAGCGCCGGGCGCCCGTCGATTTCCAGAACGACGTTGTCCTCCGCCGCGGTGATGGTGCGCACCGGCCCGATGGGCGTGCAGCCCTGGCTGAGCCCGGTGGCGACCGGCACCTGCGGCGCGAACAGCACGCCCGACACGCCGCCGTCGGCCACCGGCCCGCCGACCATCGTGGCGGTGTTGCCGGGGATGGTGAATTGCGGGAACTCCGACCGCGAGGCCGACAGGCCGCCGACCAGGAAGGCCCCGGTTGATTCCGCCAGCGAAACGACCAGCCCGGCCAGATCCTGGTGGCGCGGGTCGGCGTGGGCGAGCGCCAGCATGGCGCCGTGCTTGTCCAGCCAGCCGCCGGCCATGCGGCGCAACGGCTCCATGTCGCCCGACACCACCGGGAACAGGCGGAAGCCCTCCGGCGGCAGGCGGGCCACCATCACGGCGATGCCCGGCTTGTCGAAGATCTCCTCGTCGTTGGCGCAGACGCCGATGCCGACCGTGCCCACCCAGTCACGGATGCCGGTGACACCGCGCAGCAGGGTGACCATGCTCGTCGCGTGCTCGGCCAGCGCGTCGGTGATGTAGAGGAAGCCGAGGTTGCAGCCCTCCACCGCGCCGAGTTCGTCCAGGCACGCCTTGACGACGGCGCCCCATTCGGTGCCGGTGGCCGATGCGGCCTTGAAGCAGGTTTCGGTGGTGGCGGTGTCGCCGGCCAGGGTCGCCATGGGTCTCAGTCTCCGCTTTTGGCGATGCCGTCCAGAAGGCGGGCGACGTGGGGCGTGATGCGCTCCACGATCACCTTCACGCCGGCCGCGTTGGGATGGATGCCGTCGGGCTGGTTCAGCGCGGCGTCGGCCGCCACGCCGTCCAGGAAGAACGGGTAGAGCTGTACGTCGTACGCCTTCGCCAGATCCGGGTAGATGGCGTTGAAGCGCTCCATGTACGCGCGGCCCAGGCTGGGCGACGCGTACATGCCGGCCAGCAGCACGGGCAGCTTCTCGCCGGTCAGCCGCTTCAGGATGGCGTCGAGGTTGGCGCGCGCAGCGGTGGGGTCGAGCCCGCGCAGCATGTCGTTCGCCCCCAGTTCCACCAGCACGGCGTCCGGCTTGTCGGCCAGCGCCCAATCGAGCCGCGACAGACCGCCAGCCGTGGTGTCGCCCGACACGCCGGCGTTGACGACGGTGACGTCGTAGCCTTTCTCCCTCAGCGCCGCCTGCAACTGGGGAGTGAAGGACTGCGCTTCGGGAAGGCCGTAGCCGGCGGTCAGGCTGTCGCCGAGCGCCAGAAGGGTGTAGGGGCCTTTCCCCGCACCCGTCTGGGCGGACGCGGGCGCGGTCATGCCGATTCCCGCGCCGATTGCCGCAACGACGGCGAGAGCGGCCAGCCCCGACCGAAGGAGGGCCATGTTGAAATGGCGGCGCACCATGCCATATGGCGTGAGGTTTTCCCGCCCATTTCCCCGCCCGTTCCAGAGACGCATGCCAATGTCCCGACCCGATTCCGTTGAGTCCACCATCGTCGATCTCGACGAGGTGCATCTGAGATTGGACAGCGCGGCCGGACCCGTCAACATCCTGAGAGGCTTGAATCTCCGCATCCAGCCCGGTGAACGGGTCGGCGTGGTCGGCCCGTCGGGCTCCGGCAAATCGACCATGATGATGGTCATGGCCGGGCTGGAACGCCCCACGGGCGGGACCGTGCGCGTCGCCGGACAGGATCTGGGCCGGCTGGACGAGGACGGGCTTGCGCGCTTCCGCCGCGACCATGTGGGGATCGTCTTCCAGGCTTTCCACCTCGTGCCGACGATGACCGCGCTGGAGAACGTCGCCATCCCCCTGGAATTCGCCGGGGCCGCCGACGCCTTCGACCGCGCGCGCTCCGGGCTGGAGGCGGTCGGGCTGGGCCACCGGCTGAGCCACTATCCGGGCCAGCTGTCCGGCGGCGAGCAGCAGCGCGTCGCCCTGGCCCGCGCCTTCGTCGCCGAGCCGTCGCTGCTGCTGGCCGACGAGCCGACCGGCAACCTCGACATCGGCACCGGCGCCACCATCGTGGAACTGCTGTTCGACCTTGCCGAGCGGCGGGGCACGACGCTGGTGCTGATCACCCATGACCCGTCCCTGGCCGACCGCTGCGACCGGACCGTGCGTCTGATGGACGGGCGCATCGTCGACGACGGCACGGCCGCCCGCGCCGAGCGCGAGCGCGTGGCGGGGGACTGAGATGTCCGGGGACGTGGCTGAGCCGGGCCCCCACCCAACCCTCCCCCGCTGCGCAGGGGAGGGCTTTTTCCACCGCCCACACATCGTCATACCCCGCTGGACGCCCCCATGACCAACCTCGCCCTCGCCTTCCGTCTGGCCCGCCGCGAGCTGCGCGGGGGACTGAAGGGGTTCCGCATCTTCCTGGCCTGCCTGACGCTCGGCGTCGCGGCCATCGCCGCGGTCAATTCCGTGTCCGGCGGCGTGCTGTCGGGCCTGCAGGCGGACGGGCGGGCCATCCTGGGCGGCGACGTCGCGCTGCGGCAGATCTACGCACCGCCGACCGACGAGCAGCGCTCCTGGCTGGAACAGGCCGGGCGCCTGTCGCAGTCGGTGGAGATGCGCGCCATGGCCCGCTCCGCCGACGACCAGCGGTCCACGCTGGTCGAACTGAAGGCGGTGGACAGCGTCTACCCGCTCTACGGCTCCGTGGCCCTGGTGCCGGAGGGTGACCTGCGCACGGCGCTGGCCAACCGCGACGGGCGCTGGGGCGCGCTGGTCGAGGACGGGCTGCTCGACCGGCTGGGGCTGAAGACCGGCGACACGCTGCGCCTGGGCGAGGGCGAGTTCGCCGTGCGCGGTGTCCTGACGCGGGAGCCGGACCGGGCGTCCAACGGCGCCTTCTCGCTGGGGCCGCGGGTGATGATCGGGCTGCCGTCGCTGGAGGGCACCGGCCTGCTCCAGCCCGGCAGCATCGTCTATTGGACCGCCAAGCTGGCCCTGCCGCCGGGCACCGACGTGGCGGCGTGGCAGACGGCGCTGACGGCGCGCTTCCCCGACGCCGGCTGGCGGGTCCGCGACTTCACCAACGCCTCCCCGCAGATCGAGCGCTTCATCGACCGCATGACGCTGTTCCTGACGCTGGTCGGGCTGACCGCCCTGCTGGTCGGCGGGGTCGGGGTGGGCAACGCGGTGCGCAGCCATCTCGATTCGCGCGCCCGCACCATCGCCACGCTGAAATGCCTGGGCGCGCCGGGCGATCTGGTCTTCCAGGTCTATCTGCTGCAGATCCTCGCCTTGTCGGGCCTCGGCATCCTGCTGGGGCTGCTGCTCGGCGCGGTGGCGCCGCTGGGGCTGGGGTCGCTGCTCGACTCGGTGTTGCCGGTGCCCACCCGGATCGGCGTCTACCCGAGCGCCCTGGCGCTGGCCGCGCTCTATGGCCTGCTGACCGCGCTGACCTTCTCGCTGTGGCCGCTGGGCCGCGCGCGGGAGGTGCCGGCGGCAGCGCAGTTCCGCGACGTGGTCGCCCCCGCCGGGGGCCGCCCGCGCGCGGTCTATCTGGCGGCGATGGCGCTGACCGTGGCGGCTCTGGCCGGGCTGGCCGTCGCCACCGCGCACAACAAAATGTTCGCCGCCTGGTTCGTCGGCGGCTCCATCGCCACCTTCATCGCCTTCCGCGTGGCCGCCTGGCTGGTGGTGCGCGGGGCCGCGGCGGCGGGGCGCCCGCGCCGTCCGGGGCTGCGGCTGGCGCTCGCCAACCTGCACCGGCCGGGCAACCCGACCGGGGCGGTGGTGCTGTCGCTCGGCCTCGGCCTGACGGTTCTCGTCGCCATCGCGCTGATCGAGGGCAACTTCTCCCGCCGGGTCAACGAGACGATCCCGAAGGACGCGCCCAGCTTCTTCTTCGTGGACATCCAGCCCGACCAGTTCGAGCCGCTGAAACAGATGGTCAGCGCCCTGCCCGGCACCAGCGGGTTCGAGGCGGTGCCGTCCTTGCGCGGACGGATCGAGACGGTGAATGGCCAGCCGGCGGAAAGGGCGCTGGTCAACCCCGAGCAGTCCTGGGTGCTGTCCGGCGACCGCGGCATCACCTATTCCGCCAAGCTGCCCGAGCATTCGGAGATCGTCGCCGGCTCCTGGTGGCCGGAGGACTACAAGGGGGCGCCACTGATCTCCATCCACCAGAATGTGGCGAGCGCCTTCGGCATCGGTCCTGGTGCCACCATGGGGATCAACGTCCTGGGCCGCACCATCGAGGCGACGGTGGGCAACGTGCGCGCCGCCGACTTCTCGACGCTGGCCATCAACTTCGCCCTGGTCTTCGCGCCGGGCACGCTGGAGCGGGCGCCGCAAACCTGGATCGCCACCGTCCGCAGCACCCCGGCGGCGGAGCCGGAGGTCCAGCGCTCCGTCCTGCAGCGCTTCCCCAACGTGACGCTGGTGCGGGTGAAGGACGCGCTGGACACGGTGGGCACCATGCTGGGCCACATCGGCACGGCGGTGCGCATCACCGCGGGCATCACGCTGGCCGCCGGCACGCTGGTGCTGGCCGGCGCGGTCGCCGCCGGGCACCGCCGCCGGGTCTACGACGCGGTGGTGCTGAAGGTGCTGGGCGCCACGCGGGCCGACGTGCTGAAGGCGTTCCTGCTGGAATACGGGCTGCTCGGCATCCTGACCGCGGCCATCGCCGGGGTCATCGGCACCATCACGGCCTGGGCGGTGATGACCTTCCTGATGCGCTGGGACTGGACGTTCCTGCCGTCGGCGGTGCTGACCACGGCGCTGCTGAGCACCGCCATCACGCTGGCCTTCGGCTTCCTCGGGACGTGGCGGGCGCTCGGCCAGCCCTCCGCCCCGCTGCTGCGCAACGACTGACGGGAGCGGTCAGGCCGGTTCGGGGACGCAGTCGTCGGCGACGATGCGGTTCTTGCCGGACTGCTTGGCCGCGTACATGCGCTGGTCGGCCAGATCGACCAGCCTTTCCCAGTCCACCGGGCGGTCGTGGAGGTATTCGGCGACGCCGATGCTGGCGGTCTGCAGGGTGCCGTCCGGGCGCTTGCCCAGGCCCCGCTCGTGCAGCCGCTCCACCGCGGTCAGGGCGCCCTGACGGCCGGTGTTGGGCATGATGACCACGAACTCCTCCCCGCCCCAGCGGACCAGCACGTCGGACTGGCGCAGCATGGCGCGTATCGCCTCCGCCGACCGTCCGAGCTGCTTGTCGCCCTGGTCGTGGCCGAAGCGGTCGTTGATCGACTTGAAATTGTCCAGGTCGAAGAAGATCACCGACAGCGGATGGTCCGAGCGCTGGGCGTGGGCGAACTGCAGCCGCAGAAGCTCCTCCCCAATGCGGCGGGAGAAGGCGCCGGTCAACCCGTCGTGCGACGCCTGATCGACCAGGGCCATCATGAAGTGCAGCTGGCTCATCGCCGCCAGCGTCGCCACCACCATGATGAGCACCAGCAGCCACAGGGCGCCCAGATAGGAGGGGAAGGGGAAGACCAGCGAGCCGTAAACCCCGGCCAGCATGTGCGCCGCCAGCATCGGCGTCGCGAAGGCCAGCCCCTCCAGCGCGGTCAGCGGGAAGACGCTGAGCCCCGCCACCATCACGAAGGGCAGGAAGGCGTAACCGGCGGCCACCGCCAGCGCGCTTCCCGCGATCATGTCCTCGTTCAGCATGGGGTGCGAGGCGAGGAAGAAGATCGTCGGTACCGCCAGCAGCAGGGCCAGCCCCCGCCACGCGCTGCCCATGTCGTCGCAGATCCGGTAGCCGAGCGCCAGCGCGCCGAAGGCGAAGCTGGACACCAGCCGCAGGCCGGCCAGATAGCCCCACAGCGGCCATGGGAAGATGAAGACGTCGATGACGATCCACAGCGGCGTCAGCACCGCGAACACGGCCGCGACCATGCGGACGCGGGAATGAATCAGCACGGCCCGGCGACGCTGGATGATCGGGGTGTGTCCGCCCGGATGCATCAGGTCGCGCAACTGCTCGAAGGAGAGATCGCCGCTCACCGCCTGGAATGCCCTCTCCGCGAACCGTCTGAGGAGATTAAGCGCTTGTTGATACACGCGATGCCCCCCATCGGCAACGGCAATTGCTGTGATTTCCAGGGATACGTGCGTATGCGGCGCGGCCTGTGGCATCAACGCATTTGTACGTGATTTGCCGGGACAGTCTTCCCGCCGCCCGCCGCTGTCAACGCCGGAGTGGTCATACCACTGGGGCAAAAGAACGCGGCGCGCATAAAAAAGGCCCGGCTGGAGGCCGGGCCTTTTTCACAGGTCGGAACGAAGGGACGGCGCTCAGTCCTTCAGGTCTTCCCAAAGCTCCTTCACCTTGGCGAAGAAGCCTTCGGACTGCGGATGGGAGCCTTCCTTGCCGGCGGTGTCGAACTCGCGCAGAAGCTCCTGCTGCTTCTTGGTCAGGTTGACCGGAGTCTCGACGACGGCCTGGATGTACATGTCGCCGCGCTGCTGGCTGCGCAGCACCGACATGCCCTTGCCCTTGATGCGGAACTGATGGCCGGACTGGGTGCCCGGCGGGACCGTCACCTTGGTGCGGCTGCCCTCGATGGTCGGCACCTCCACCGTGCCGCCCAGCGCCGCGGTGGTCATCGGGATCGGCACCCGGCAGTGGATGTTGGCGCCGTCGCGCTGAAAGATCGGGTGCGGCGCGATGGCCAGGAAGATGTAGAGGTCGCCCGGCGGCGCGCCGCGCAACCCCGCCTCGCCCTCGCCGGCCAGACGGATGCGCGTGCCGTCCTCCACGCCCGCGGGGATGTTGACCTGGAGGGTCTTCTCCTTGCGCAGACGCCCGGCACCGCCGCAGCTCTTGCAGGGGTCCTTGATGACGCGGCCCTGGCCGTGGCAGGCCGGGCAGGTGCGCTCGATGGTGAAGAAGCCCTGCTGGGCGCGCACCTTGCCGTGCCCCTGGCAGGTCGGGCAGGTGACCGGCTGGGTCCCCGCCGCCGCGCCGGAGCCGCTGCAGGAATCGCAGGCAACGGTGGAGGGGACGCGGACGTTGGCCGTGGTGCCCTTGAAGGCCTCCTCAAGCCCGATCTCCAGATTGTAGCGCAGGTCCTGGCCGCGGCCCGACGCGCCGCCGCCGCCGCGGCGCCCACCCATGAACTCCCCGAACATCTCGTCGAAGATGTCGGCGAAGCCGCCGCCACCGCCGCCGAAATCGAAGCCGCCGAAGCCGCCGCCGCCACCGCGCCCGTTCTCGAAGGCGCCGTGGCCGAAGCGGTCGTAGGCCGCGCGCTTCTGCTCGTCCTTCAGGACGTCGTAGGCTTCGCTGATTTCCTTGAACTTGTGCTCGGCGTCCTTGTCACCCTGGTTGCGGTCCGGGTGATACTGCATCGCCATCTTGCGGTACGCTTTTTTGATCTCGTCCGCGCTGGCGCCCTTCGCCACCCCGAGCAGCTCGTAATAGTCCTGTTTCGCCATGGGCCCCGACCGCCTTCACATACAATAGACCAATCATATCTCCGGCCCGCCACCGCAGGACGGATGACGGGCCGGACGATACTGCATGGCGCCGGGTTCTCCCGGCTGTGACACCGGAGGCAACGGGCGGCTGCCCAACGATTGCCTCCGGTTCCGAACGCTTAGGCCGACTTCTTCTTGTCGTCGTCCACTTCCTCGAAGTCGGCGTCGACCACGCCCGGCTCGTTCGGGGCGGCGCCCGCCGCACCGGCGGCACCGGCGCCCGGGGCCTCGCCCTGGCCGGCCTTGTACATGGCCTCGCCCAGCTTCATCGACACCTGGGCCAGCGCCTCGGTCTTCGCCTTCACGGCCTCCAGATCCTCGCCGTCCAGCACCGACTTCAGCTCGGCCACGGCGGCCTCGGCGGCGGTCTTGTCGGCGGCGGGGATCTTGTCGCCGTTCTCCTTGATCGTCCGCTCGGTCGTGTGGATCAGCGCGTCCGCGTGGTTGCGGGCGTCCACCAGCTCACGCCGCTTCTTGTCGTCGGCGGCGTGGGCCTCGGCGTCCTTCACCATCTTGTTGATGTCGGCGTCCGACAGGCCGCCCGACGCCTGGATGCGGATCTGCTGCTCCTTGCCGGTGGCCTTGTCCTTCGCCGTGACGCTGACGATGCCGTTGGCGTCGATGTCGAAGGTCACTTCGACCTGCGGCACGCCGCGCGGGGCCGGCGGGATGCCGACGAGGTCGAACTGGCCGAGCAGCTTGTTGTCCGCGGCCATCTCGCGCTCGCCCTGGAAGACGCGGATGGTCACCGCGTTCTGGTTGTCCTCGGCGGTCGAGAAGGTCTGGGACTTCTTGGTCGGGATCGTCGTGTTGCGGTCGATCAGGCGGGTGAACACGCCGCCCAGCGTCTCGATGCCCAGCGACAGCGGGGTGACGTCGAGCAGCAGGACGTCCTTGACCTCGCCCTTCAGCACGCCGCCCTGGATGGCGGCGCCGATGGCGACCACCTCGTCCGGGTTCACGCCGCGGTGCGGCTCACGGCCGAAGAACTGCTTCACCGCCTCGATGACCTTGGGCATGCGGGTCATGCCGCCGACCAGGATCACCTCGTCGATCTCGTTGGCCTTCAGGCCGGCGTCGCGCAGAGCGGCCTTGCAGGGCTCGATCGTGCGGGCGACCAGCTCGTCCACCAGGGCTTCCAGCTTGGCGCGGGTCAGCTTGACGTTCAGGTGCTTCGGGCCGGACTGGTCGGCGGTGATGAAGGGCAGATTGACTTCGGTCTGCATGGCCGAGGACAGCTCGATCTTCGCCTTCTCGGCGGCTTCCTTCAGGCGCTGCAGGGCCAGACGGTCCTTGCGCAGGTCGATGCCCTGCTCCTTCTGGAACTCGTCGGCGAGATAGTCGATGATGCGGGCGTCGAAGTCCTCACCGCCGAGGAAGGTGTCGCCGTTGGTCGACTTCACCTCGAACACGCCGTCGCCGATCTCCAGCACGGAGACGTCGAAGGTGCCGCCGCCGAGGTCGTACACGGCGATGGTGCCGGCGCCCTTCTTCTCCATGCCGTAGGCCAGGGCGGCCGCCGTCGGCTCGTTGATGATGCGCAGCACTTCCAGGCCGGCGATCTTGCCGGCGTCCTTGGTCGCCTGGCGCTGGCTGTCGTTGAAGTAGGCCGGGACGGTGATGACCGCCTGGGTCACCTTCTCGCCCAGATAGTTCTCAGCCGTCTCCTTCATCTTCTGCAGGATGAAGGCGCTGATCTGCGACGGGCTGTACTTCTTGCCGACGGCTTCCACCCAGGCGTCGCCGTTGTCGCCGGGAATGATCTTGTAGGGGACGAGGCCCTGGTCCTTCTTGGTCAGCGGATCGTCGTAGCGGCGGCCGATCAGACGCTTGATCGCGAAGAGGGTGTTCTCGGGGTTCGTCACCGCCTGACGCTTGGCCGGCTGGCCGACCAGACGCTCCGCGTTCTGCGCGAAGGCGACCATGGACGGCGTGGTGCGCGTGCCTTCGGCGTTCTCGATCACCTTGGCGCTGGAGCCTTCCATGACGGCCACGCAGGAGTTCGTGGTGCCGAGGTCGATGCCAATGACTTTGCTCATGTTCAGCCTCTGTTGTTCGGCAGATGCGTGGCGGCCCGTTTGGTCCGGCACCGCCGCGATCCCCTTGGGGTCGGTGGAACGGTTGGGTGGATTCACGTCTGTCGCCGGAGATATAGGCAGGTGCGTTTCGGGCTGCAACGTCCTGGTCAATCCGCCAACCGTCAAAAGACCAAAAGGTGACGCGCACGCCGGGGCATATCGTCGCGCCTGCGGCTTCGCGCCGCAAGTGAATACTGGGGTATTCAGAAGCATAAGGCGTGCAGCCGCCTTCCTTTATCCCCTGACCGTGCCGGAAGCGGTCTGTTACAGGGCTTTAACACAAGCAAAACGGTCGCAACCCAGCCATGTTAACTTTTCATTAACAAGTAATGGTGTGCGTTACAGTGCACAATCAATTGCCGGTTGCCTTGTTTCTTTGTTGTCCGAAGATTCTAATAGTGGAGAATCGAAGGAAATATGATATATCCCTCACTGGTCAGGGGGCCGCTCTTGCCAGCAGATATGGCTTTCCGAAGCGGGACCGTGTGCAGCATTCCATAGGGGGATCAAGATGATGGACGAACGGCGCGACATGGCTCTGGCCATCAAGTCCTGCCTCGACAGCCTTATGGACGACGCGACGAAGTGCGACCTGGACGATCTGGCGCGCTTCATCAGCCTGGCCGCCCTGGCGGCGGAGGAGGCGGCCATGGCCTTCGATCCGAAGGCGGCGCAGTTGAAGGCCCTGATGTCCGGCGGCGCCGGCCACTGCTGACCGCCGGAATCTTGATTGCCGGAATCTTGACCGCCTGAGCGCTGAACGCCTGAATGCCTGAATGCCTGAACCGGCGCGGGAACGCCGGGATTTCGGGCTCGCACGACATCAGGCCGCAAAAGAACCGGAAAAGAAAAAGCCGCCCTCGACGGGGCGGCTTTCCTGCTTGCGGAGGCAATCCCTCAGCCTTTTACAGAATCTCCGCCGCGCGGATCGCCCCGTCGAGCAGGGCCAGCGTGCCGGCGCAGGACTCGTCCCCGTCCATGACCATGGGCAGGCGGTAGCTGAACATGGCCGCCGCCGCCTTGCCGTCCCGCTCCGCCCCGACCAGCCAGAGGTAATGGGCGTCGGTGCCGCCGTCCTCCTCCGTCATCATCACCGCCTGGGCCAAGACGCCGTCGTCCCCCCACGGCTCGACAATCCGGTCGCTGGCGCGCTGGTCGTCGGGGCGCACGAAGCGCAGCGCCATCTCGCGCAGCACCGCCACCGCACCGTCCGGCCCGTCCTTGGGCGCCACCCGGTCGGTGACCAGCCGCAGCACGCCCCCCGCCGGGGCCGGCGGGTGGAAGGCGGCCACGGCGTGGCCCTCATGCTCCTCCACCTCCGGGCGCCAGCCGTCCGGCAACCGGAACCGCACCACCCCTTCCCACTCCACGCTGTGGCCCGCACCGTTGCCGATGCTCTGACCGTCCTGTCCGCCCGTCACGGCATCCTCCCCTGATCCTGTGCCCCTGATCCTGTGCCGGCACTTTAGGCCGAAGCGCCGGCGAATCCAGCCTTGATCGCGGCCCGCCGAGCCACCATGGTCCGGCGATGATCATTTCCGCCAGCTACAAGACGGACATCCCCGCCTTCTACGGGCGCTGGTTCCTGAACCGGCTGGAGGCCGGGCACTGCCGCATGGTCAACCCCTACGGCGGCCAGACCTACCGCATCGGGCTGAGCCGCGCGGAGGTCGACGGCTTCGTCTTCTGGACCAAGAATCTCGGCCCCTTCCTGCCGGCGCTGGAGGAGGTGTCGGAGCGCGGCTTTGCCTTCGTCGTCCAGTACAGCATCACCGGCCTGCCCACTGCGCTGGAGCGCTCCGTCCCCGACGCGGAGCGTGCGGTGGAGCATATGGCCCGGCTGCGCGACCGCTGGGGGCCGCGCGCCGCCGTCTGGCGCTACGACCCCATCGTCACAGCAGACGCCATACCGCCGTCCTGGCACCGCGAGACCTTCGCCCGGCTGGCCGGCCGGATGCGCGGCCTGACCGACGAGGCGGTGGTGTCCTTCCTCCAGCCCTACCGCAAGACGGCGCGCAATCTGGACGCCGCCGGTGTGCCCTGGCGCGACCCGGACCCTGAGGAGAAGCGCGCCCTGCTGGCCGATCTGGCCGGCATCGCCGCGGATCACGGCATGACGCTGACGCTGTGCACCCAGCCGGAACTGGCCGGTGTTCCCGGCACGGCGCCGGCCCGCTGCGTCGACGCGCAACGGCTGTCCGACGTCGCCGGGCGGCCCGTCGCGGCCAGGGAGAAAGGCAACCGCCCCGGCTGCCTGTGCGCGGAAAGCCGCGACATCGGGGATTACGACACCTGCCCGCACGGCTGCGTCTACTGCTACGCCGTCGCCAACCGCGCCACGGCGCAACGGCGCTTTGCCGCCCACGACCCGACGGGGGAGTTTCTGTTCACGCGGGAACGGGCGGGGTAAGGCCCCCAGCCCGCCGTCTCGGCGCCCTCCGGGTTACGGGCAGACCTTCTTCACGGTCTCGACCAGCTTGTCCGGGTTGAAGGGCTTGACCAGCCAGCCGGTGGCCCCGGCCTCGCGGCCGGCGGTCTTCTTGGCGGGGTCGGCCTCGGTGGTCAGCAGCAGGACGGGGGTCGCGCGGTTGAGCGCGCTGCCGCGGATGGCCCGGGTCAGGGCCAGACCGTCCATGCCCGGCATGTTCAGGTCGGTGATGATGCAGTCGAACTTCTGACGGTTGACCTCCGCCAGACCGGCGGTGCCGTCCGCCGCCTCGGTGACGCCATAGCCGGCGTTGCGCAGCGTGAAGGCGACCATGTCGCGGATGGTCTTGGAATCGTCGACGGTCAGAATGGTCTTGGCCACGGGTCCGGTTCCCTGAATGAGCGGCCGCCCGGAACGGGCAATTCACGGGGCGCCGCGAGACTCCCCGACGCGGATCGGGGTTCCGATGCGAATAGGCGAAGGACCAGCCCGGCGCAAGCCCTTCGGTACGCAAAGGATCGCGGGTGGACACTCATTCGGAAACCGCCGGACGAAAAAAAAGCGGCGCGGCGGACCATGCCGCCGCGCCGCCGCAAGAGACGTGCCGCCTGCCATCCGGAGAGCGGCCGTTCCATCCCTCCAGAGGAGGGTCGGGCTATTCGTCCAAAGGACGGTCAGGCTTTCGTATCGACGTGCTGGCCGCCCATTTCGTGAGGACCGGCCTTGGCGACGCCCACCATGGCCTCGCGCAGCAGGCGGCCGTGGATGGTGTAGCCGGGCTGGAGCACCTGCACGACGGTCCCGGCGGGCTTGCCGGTGTTCTCGATCTCGAACATCACCTGATGGAAGTTCGGGTCGAACAGCTCGCCGGTCGGGTCGATCTTCTTGATGCCCGCACGCTCGAAGGCGGAGATGAGCTGGCGCTCCGTCGCCTCCACGCCCACGGAGAGGCCCTTCAGCACGTCGTCGTTCTCGCGGCCCTCGGCGGGGACGGCCTCCAGCGCGCGGCGGAGGTTGTCGGCCACCGTCACCAGCTCCTTGGCGAAGCTGGACACGGCGAACTTGCTGGCGTCCTCGCGGTCGCGCTGGGCGCGGCGGCGGGTGTTCTCCACCTCGGCCATCTGGCGCAGGAGCTGGTCCTTCAGGCCGGCAACCTCGGCCTCAAGCTGGGCCACGCGATCCCCGGCACCGGCGTCCGCAGCCTTGTCCTGGGCGGCCTTGTCCTGGGCAGCCTTGTCCTGGACGGCTTCGGTCTGCTCCACCTCGGCTTCGGCGGGCTTGTTCTGCTCTTCGCTCATGGCTCTCTCGTTGTCGTCTTGGGTCGTCGTCTGATGGGGGATGGGTGAAGCATTGCCAAGGTCGTCACACGACAGGTCGTCACCCGACAAGGCGGCTGATGACCTTGGCTGTATAATCCACAAGCGGGATGATCCGGGCATAATTGATGCGGGTCGGGCCGATCACGCCGATGGCGCCGATCACCTGCTCGCGGCTGTTCTGGAAGGGCGAGATGATCAGCGAACAGCCGGAATGGCCGAACAGCACATTCTCCGCGCCGATGAAGATCTGCACCCCGTCGCCCTTGCCGGTGGCGTCGAGCAGGCGCAGCATGGTCTCCTTGGTCTCCAGCGCCTCGAACAGGGCGCGCACGCGCTCCAGGTCCGACAGGGCAGTGACGTCCTCCAGCAGCTTCGCCTGGCCGCGCACGATGAGCTGGCCGCTGCTCTGCCCGCCGCTGCCCGCCCAGGTGGCAAGACCGGCGGAGACCACACGCTGCGACAATTCGTCCAGCTCGGTCTTCTGGTCCTCGATCTCGCGCAGCACGGCCTGCCGCGCCTCGTCCAGCGTGCGACCGACCAGCTTCGCGCTGAGGAAGTTCGACACCATCTGCAGCGTCGCGGCGGGCACGCCGACCGGAACTTCGATGACGCGGTTTTCGACCAGCCCGTCCTCGTTGACCAGCACGACCAGCGCCCGGCCGGGGGCCAGCGAGACAAACTCGATGTGCTTCAGCGGCCGGTCGGTCTTCGGCGCCACCACCAGCCCGGCGCAGTGCGACAGGCCGGACAGCAGGGTGGAGGCCTCGCCCAGCACGTCCTGCAGCGACCGCCCGGAGGAGGCGCATTTGGCCTCGATGGAGCCGCGCTCGTCCTCGCTCAGGCTGCCGATCTCCAGCAGGCCGTTGACGAACAGGCGCAGCCCGGCCTCGGTCGGAATGCGGCCGGCGGAGGTGTGGGGGGCGTAGAGCAGCCCCTGCTCCTCCAGGTCGGCCATGACGTTGCGGATGGTCGCGGGCGACAGGGCCATGCCGAGCCTCCGCGAGATCGTGCGCGAGCCCACCGGCTCGCCGGTCGCCACATAGGCGTCGACGATCAGCCGGAAGATCTCGCGGGACCGTTGGTTCAGCTCGGTGATCATGGCGGGGCGGGGACCGGACGATGCTGTTGGGGCACGGATAAGGGGCGTCCCGAATTTAGGCAGGTGTCCGCGCCGAATCAACGTGCGCCCCGGTTGCGCGCTGGACGGCGGGGGCGGCGGACGCTAGCTTGCCGCCGATTTCAACAGATTCGCGGATCATGCCCGATGCGTCCCTCCGGCCGCGCCCACGACCAGTTGCGCACCATTTCCCTTGAGCCCCATTTCAGCAAGCACGCCGAGGGGTCCTGCCTGGTGCGGTTCGGCGACACGCACGTCCTGTGCACCGCCAGCGTGGACGAGGGCGTTCCCCGCTTCCTGAAGAACACCGGCCTCGGCTGGGTCACCGCCGAATACGGCATGCTGCCGCGCTCCACCCACAGCCGCACCGACCGCGAGGCCGCCAAGGGCAAGCAGTCGGGTCGCACCCAGGAGATCCAGCGCCTGATCGGCCGCGCGCTGCGCGCCGTCACCGACCGCGCCGCCATGGGCGAGAAGCAGATCAAGATCGACTGCGACGTCATCCAGGCCGACGGCGGCACCCGCACCGCCGCCATCACCGGCAGCTTCGTCGCCCTGCATCTGGCCTTCCAGCATCTGATGCAGATCGGCGCGCTCAAGACCATGCCGCTGACCGACCATGTGGCCGCCGTCTCCTGCGGCATCTACAAGAACACCAGCGTCCTCGATCTCGACTACGCCGAGGATTCGACGGCCCAGGCCGACGCCAACTTCGTGCTGACCGGCAACGGCGGCATCGTCGAGGTGCAGGGCACCGCCGAGGAGCGCCCTTTCGCCGAGCCGCAGTTCATGGAGTTGCTGGCGCTGGCCCGCAAGGGCATCAACGAGCTGGTGGCCTTGCAGAAGGCGGCGATCGCGGTGAAGTAAAGGCGCGGTTGCGCTTGCCCCCACCCTGACCCTCCCCCGCTTTCGCAGGGGAGGGGAAATCGGCCCTCCCCTGCGAAGCGGGGGAGGGAGGGACCCGCGAAGCGGGAGGGTGGGCGCAACGGTTTGTGACAGAAGGAGCTCCCCATGACCACGCCTCCCCGCCGCTTCACGGGCGGCACGCTGGTGATCGCCAGCCACAACAAGGGCAAGGTCCGCGAGATCGCGGCGCTGCTCGGCCCCTACGCCGCCTCCTTCGTGTCCGCGGGCGAGCTTGGCCTGCCCGAGCCGGAGGAGACGGGGACCAGCTTCGTCGCGAACGCCGAGCTGAAGGCCCTGGCCGCCGCCAAGGCCGGCCATGTCGCCCTGGCCGACGACAGCGGGATGGTGGTGCCGGCGCTGAACGGCGACCCCGGCATCTACTCCGCCCGCTGGGCCGGTCCGGAAAAGGACTTCCAGATGGCCATGGGCAAGGTCGAGGACGGGTTGAAGGGCCAGACCGACCGCAGCGCCTGGTTCGTCTGCGCCCTGTCGCTCGCCTGGCCGGATGGCCATGTCGAGACGGTCGAGGGCCGCTGCCCCGGCACCCTGGTCTGGCCGCCGCGCGGCGAGCATGGTTTCGGTTACGATCCGATGTTCAGGCCGGACGGCTACGACATCACCTTCGGCGAGATGGACCCGGCCAGGAAGCATGAGATGAGCCACCGGGCCGACGCCTTCCGCCAGCTTGTGGAGCGATGCTTCAAGTGACTCCTGATCCTGGCTTCGGGATCTACATCCACTGGCCCTTCTGCAAGGCGAAGTGCCCGTACTGCGACTTCAACAGCCACGTCCGCGACCGGGTCGAGCATGACCGCTGGCGCGCCGCGCTGGTGCGGGAGCTGGATCATTACGCGGACGCAACGACCGGCCGCCGGGTCACCTCCGTCTTCTTCGGGGGCGGCACGCCGTCGCTGATGGAACCGGCGACGGTCGGCGCCGTGCTGGAGCGCATCGCCGCCCGCTGGACGGTGGGCAGCGATTTGGAAGTGTCGCTGGAGGCCAACCCGACCTCGGTCGAGGCCGACAAGTTCCGCGCCTTCCGCGCCGCCGGGGTCAACCGCCTGTCGATGGGCATCCAGGCGCTGGACGACACCGCGCTGAAGTTCCTCGGCCGCCAGCACAGCGCGGCCGAGGCGACCGGAGCCATCGCGCTGGCCGCCCGGACCTTCCCCCGCTTCAGCTTCGACCTGATCTACGCCCGCCCCGGCCAATCCGTCGCGGCCTGGGAGGCGGAGCTGACCCAAGCGCTCGACCACGCGGTCGGCCATCTGTCGGTCTACCAGCTGACCATCGAGGAGGGCACGGCCTTCTTCCCCCTGCACGCGCGGGGCGATCTGGTGCTGCCCGACGAGGATCTGGCCGGCGACCTCTACGAGGCGACGCAGAGCCTGCTCGACCGCGCCGGGCTGCCCGCCTACGAGATTTCCAACCACGCCCGCCCCGGCGAGGAGAGCCGCCACAACCTGACCTACTGGCGCTACGGCGATTACGTCGGCGTCGGTCCCGGCGCCCACGGCCGGCTGACGCTGGACGGCGAGAAATTCGCCACCCGCGCCCACCGCGCCCCGGAGATCTGGCTGGAGCGGGTCGAGCGCGACGGCCACGGCGCCGCCGCCCCCGAGCCGGTCGCCCGCGAGTCGCGCGGGTCGGAGCTGCTGATGATGGGACTGCGCCTGCGCGAGGGGGTGGCCCGCGCCCGGCTGGTCGAGGAGACCGGCCGCGACCTCGACGGGCTGGTCGATCCCGCCGCGCTGGAGCGTCTGGTGGCCGGCGGCTTCCTGGAGGTCGGCAAGGACACGTTGCGCGCCACCCATGAGGGGCGACAGCGGTTGAACGCCGTGCTGGGGGCCCTTCTGGCCTGACCGCAGGAATACCCGGAAACGTGGTGTGACAAAGGCGCCCAGTGCCCGGTGCGCCCCGCATTCTTATACATCCGTTTATAAGTTTCCTGTGACTGTCGGTCATCCTTGAAGTCCTGGCGAAGGACAAGGGCAAACAATCGCCGCTTGCCGGGACACAGGGCAGGGCAGACAGTTGCAGGCAGACATCCCATGACCCTCACGAAGCTTTCCATTCGGGCCAAGCTGTGGGCGCTCGTCGTCGCGGCTTCGGTCGCATCCTTCACCATCGCCGGTGCCGGCCTTTATCTCAATTACAGCCGAATGCACGCCGACCGTCTGGACACGCTGCACAGCATCGTGGAGACCGGGGTCACCCTGGCCACCACGCTGGAGGCGGACGCCGCCGCCGGCAAGATCACCCGCGACGAGGCGCAGGCGCGCTTCAAGGCGGCGGTGGCCGGCATCCGCTACGCCGGCGGCAAGGAGTATCTCTTCGCCCACACCATGGACGGCTACGGCTTCGCCCACGTCAACGCCAAGTTGATCGGCGCCGACGTCAAGCCGCTGAAGTCGGCCAACGGCGTCCACATGATCGTGGAGTTCATCCGCATGGTCCGCGCCACCGGCGACGGCCTGCTGGAATACGACTGGCCGCGCACGGTCGGCGGCAGCGACTTGGCGGTGAAGCTGGGCTATGTCCGCGGCTTCGAGCCGTGGAACATCTTCATCGGCACCGGCATCTTCATCGACGACATCCGGGCCGCCTTCCTGGACCAGCTCCGGACGCTGGCCTTCGTCATCCTGGCGCTGGCGGTGCCGGCCGTCGGCCTGATCGCCTGGGTCGGCACCGACATCAGCCGGGTGCTGCGCGGGCTGGGCGCCAAGATGCGCTCGCTGGCCGACGGCGACCTGAACACCCGCTTCCCCGAGGCGGAGCGCGGCGACGAGATCGGCGCCATGGCCAAGGCCGTGCTGGTCTTCCAGACCAACGCCCGCGACAAGCAGCGGCTGGAGGCCGAGCAGGCCGCGTCGGCCCAGCGCGCCGGGGAGGACAAGCGCCGCGCCATGCTGGCGCTGGCCGCCAGTTTCGAGCAGAGTATCGGCGCCGTCGTCCGCACCGTGTCCGACGCGGCGGCGACGATGGAGGAGCGCGCGGCCGAGATGAGCCGCGCCGCCGCCCAGACCGACGAGCTGGCGACCTCGGTCGCCGCGGCGACGGAGCAGACCTCCGCCAACGTGCAGACCGTGGCCGCGGCGTCGGAGGAGCTGGCCGGCTCGATCCAGGAGATCAGCCGTCAGGTCGCCGAGTCGTCGCGCATCGCCGGCGAGGCGGTGACCCTCAGCGGGCGGGCCAACGACAAGGTCGGCGGATTGGCCGAGGCGGTGCAGAAGATCGGCGCGGTGGTGCAGCTCATCAACGACATCGCCAGCCAGACCAACCTGCTGGCGCTCAACGCCACCATCGAGGCGGCGCGGGCGGGCGAGGCCGGCAAGGGCTTCGCCGTGGTGGCGAGCGAGGTCAAGGCGCTGGCCAACCAGACCGCCAAGGCGACCGAGGAGATCGCCGCCCAGGTTGCCAACATCCAGTCCGTGACTGGTGACGCGGTCGGCGAGATCCAGGGCGTGACCCAGGTCATCCTGCGGGTGAACGAGATCGCCACCTCCATCGCCTCCGCGGTCGAGGAGCAGGGGGCGGCGACCCGCGAGATCAGCCGCAACGTCCAGGAAGCGGCGGGCGGCACGCAGGAGGTGTCGGCCAACATCACCGGCGTCACCGATGCCGCGACCCGGAGCGGCGCCACCGCCCGCGACGTGCTAGAGATGTCGCGCCAGCTCGGCCACCAGCTCGACACGCTGCACCGCGAGGTCGGGGGCTTCCTTCAGCAACTCCGCGCGGCGTAAGGTGGGGTGAACGGTCCGGAAAAGGGGTTGGGATGCGCATCAGTCTGGTGGTGGCCGCGGCGCGCAACGGCGTGATCGGCCGCGACGGCACCCTGCCCTGGTCCCTGCCCGGCGACCTCAAGCGCTTCCGGGAGCTGACGATGGGCAAGCCGGTCCTGATGGGCCGGCGCACCTGGGAGTCGCTGCCCTGCAAGCCCCTACCCGGCCGCGACAACCTTGTGGTCAGCCGCAGCGTCCCGCCGGGCGAGCGGGACGGGGCGCGCTGGTTCGCCGGCCTCAACGCGGCGCTGGACTGGTGCCGCGGCCACGGCGTCCCGGACGTCGCCGTGATCGGCGGCGCCGAACTGTTCCGCGAAACCCTGCCGCTCGCCGACATCGTCCACCTGACCCGCGTCGAGCGGGATGTGGAGGGCGACACCGTCATGCCGCCGCTGGGGCCGGAGTGGGTGGAGGCGGAGCGCGGCCCGCTGCTGACCGAAAACGGGCTGGATTACCGGTACGTGGACCTCGTGCGGCGCCCCGTCAGCGCTGGGGCGTGAGCGCAACGATCGACAGCCCGCCCCACAGCAGCGCCAGTCCCATGCTCACAATGGCGTCGAATCGCAAATCCACCACCTCCAGATACAAGTGCATCTGGTTCATGCTCCCAAGCACCCCGAGCGAGGGCTGGTAGCCGTTCATCATCGGGAACGCCATGACCGGCATCATCACGCCCCACACGACCATCAGCCGGCCCAGCAGATAGAATGGATCGAATGGCAGCATGTCTGTCTCCTATGAAGTAAACTCTGCATTTCGATGATTAAAACGAATTCTCTTGCATGGTCAACCGTTCATACCCGGAGGAAAGTCCGGTTATGGATCGGAAACACGCATTTGGGCTGCGGCTTCGGGCAATCCGTAAGGCGCGCGCTTTGACCCAAGAACAATTTGCCGAATTGCTCGACCGCACGACCGAGGCCGTGTCCAACATGGAACGCGGCGTCAGCCTGCCGAGCGTGGAGACACTGATCCGGCTGAGTGAGAACCTCGGCATTCCATTGCGCGAATTGGCCGACGCGCTCGATCCAGCGGTCAATGCCAACAGCAAGCGTGTGGCTTTGGAATCGGCGCTTTCAGAGCGGGCACGCCAGCTTACGACCCGCGATCTGGAAATCGCTCTGAAACAGATCGAGGCGTTTCCGAAGGGCGATTAGCTTTTCGTCTGGAACCACCGTCAGGCCATTGCAACGGCCTTGATAACCCTCGCCCCTCTGGGGAGAGGGTGGCCCGCAGGGCCGGTGAGGGGGATGTGCGTGGTGGTGCGTCCGGCAGAAGCGCAACCCCCTCACCCTAACCCTCTCCCCAGAGGGGAGAGGGGATTTCCATTTTAAATGGAATAGCTTAAGCCCCCTTGTTCTCGCGGTGGCGGCGCTCGATGGCGTCCCACAGGGTGGCCTCCAGCGCCGAGCCGTCGAGCCGGTTGATCTCCTGGATGCCGGTGGGCGAGGTCACGTTGATCTCGGTCATATAGTCGCCGATCACGTCGATCCCGACGAAGACCAGACCCTTCGCGCGCAGCACCGGGCCGATGGCCTTGCAGATCTCCTGCTCACGCGGGGTCAGCTCGGTCTTCTTGGCGCTGCCGCCGGCGTGGAAGTTGGCGCGGGCCTCGCCCTCCTGGGGCATGCGGCTGACGGCGCCGGCGGGCTCGCCGTCGATCAGGATGATGCGCTTGTCGCCCTGGCGGATCTCCGGCAGGTACTTCTGCACGATCACCGGCTCGCGGTAGAGCTGGGTGAACAGCTCCAGCAGCGAGCCCAGATTCTCGTCGTCCGGCTTCAGGTGGAAGACGCCGGCCCCGCCGTTGCCGAACAGCGGCTTGACGATGATGTCCTTGTGCTGCGCCCGGAAGTCCAGGACGGCCTGCTTGTCGCTGGTGATCAGCGTCGGCGGCATCAGGTCGGGGAAATGGGTGACGAACAGCTTTTCCGGCGCGTTGCGCACCTCCGCCGGGTCGTTCAGCACCAGCACCTTGGGCTGGATGTGCTCCAGCATGTGGGTGGCGGTGATGTAGGCCATGTCGAAGGGCGGGTCCTGGCGCATCAGCACCACGTCCATGGTCGACAGGTCGACGATCCGCGGCTCGCCCAGCGTGTAGTGGGCGCCCTTCTGGCGGACCACGGTCATCTCGCGCACACGGGCGGTCAGGACGTTGCCGGTCAGGCTGAGGTCGCGCGGGTGGTAGTGGTAGAGCGTGTGCCCGCGCTTCTGCGCCTCAAGCGCCATCATGAAGCTCGAGTCGGTGTCGATGTTGATGGACTCGATGGGGTCCATCTGGAAGGCGACGGCGAGGCTCATCCTGCGGGTCTCCGGAACGGGCTTTTGAAATGGGGTCAGTTCAGTTGGTTCTTGAGCTGCTGGATCAGCGCGGCGACCTGATGGCGGTGCCGTTCGCTGGCGGTCAGCTCCAGGAAGGTTTCCAGCGCGGCGATGGCGGCGGCGAGGTTGCCGTTGTGGGCCTCCAGCAGGCCGGTCTCCCGCCACAGCGACGCCTCGGCCGGGGCGAACAGCCGCATCGCCTCCAGCACCTCCAGCGCGCGCGGCACGTCACGGGCGGAGAGGTGGCGCAGCTTGATGTTGTTCTGGAGCCTCAACAAAATCTCGCGGTTGGACACCGTCTGGTAATGGCCGGGCTCCAGCTCCGCGGCGCTGCCGGCGGTGGCCTTCAGCAGGTCGCGCAGGTCCACGGCGGTGCGCACCTGCCCCTCGTTGAAGGGGTCGAGGATGGCGCGGGCGCCGTCGGCCTCCAGCCGCACCAGGAAATGGCCGGGGAAGTTCAGCCCCAGCATCGTCCAGCCCTGCGAACGGGCGGCGTGCAGGTACAGGATGCCCAGTGCCACCGGCAGGCCGCGGCGGCGGTCGATGACGCGCAGCAGGTTGGCGTTCTGCAGGTCGTCGTAGGTGTCCTGGTCGCCGGCGTAGCCGTGCCGCTCCACGATGACCTCGTGCAGCCAGGAGATGCGGGCCTCCAGCCCGTCGAGGGTGGGCGAGACGCGCTCCGCCAGATCGTGGGCGATGTCGGCGAGGTGGCGGCGGTAGTCGGCCAGCGCGGCGCCCGGCACCTCCAGCGCGCCCAGCGCGAGGGCGGCTTCGGCCAGATCGATCTGCTCGTCCGGCTGCTGCCCCACGCGGCGCAGGATGTCACGGGCCTCGGCGCGGCTGGTCACGGGCGGCGTCCTTCCTCTTCTTCAGCCTTCGCGTCAGGCCCGCCACGCGTCCGGGACGTGGCGCGGCCACGACCAAGGGGTAACGAGCATGACGTCGAAGCGCAAGACATAGCCGGCATAGCGGGGGTTGGCCCCCAGATAGGCGTGGGCGGCGCGGGCGAGGCGGCCCCGCTGGCGGGCGTTGACCGCCTCGTTCGCGGTGTCCCAGTCGCCGCGGGCCTTGACTTCGACGATCGCCAGAGTGTCGCCCCGCCGGGCCACGATGTCGATCTCTCCCATGGGTGTGCGCAGGCGGCTTTCCAGGATGCGGTAACCCTTCAGCCGCAGCGCCAGCCGGCAGAGCTGCTCGGCGTAGCGGCCGTAATTCTCGGCCCGGCGGCGCAGGGCGCCCGGCGCGCTCATGGTTTCCCCTCCCGCGACAGCTCCAACGCGCGGGCGTAGACGGCGCGCTTGTTCTGGCCGGTGCGGGCGGCCACGTCGGCGGCGGCGTCGCGAACCGACAGGCGGGTCAGCGCCTCGCGCAGCAGGGCATCCACGTCGGCCTCGGACGGGGTGGCCTCCTCGCCGGGCGGGCCGATGACCAGCACGACCTCGCCCCTCGGCGGGCCGGCCTCGGCGTAGTGGGCGGCCAGCTCCGGCAGGGTGCCGCGCCGCACCTCCTCGTAGAGCTTGGTCAGCTCCCGCGCCACCGCGGCCTCCCGCGCGCCGAGGATGTCGGCGAGGTCGGCCAGCGACTCGGGCAGGCGCTGCGGCGACTCGAAGAAGACGAGCGTGGCGGGAACGGTCTTCAGTTCCCCGGCGGTGGCGCGCCGCGCGCTGCTCTTGTTGGGCAGGAAACCGGCGAACAGGAAGCGGTCGGTCGGCAGGCCGGACAGCACCAGCGCCACCAGCGGGGCGGAGGCGCCGGGCAGCGTGGTGACCGCCACTCCCTCCGCCACGCACTCGCGCACCAGCTTGTAGCCGGGGTCGGAGACCAGCGGCGTGCCGGCGTCGGTGACCAGCGCGATGGACTCGCCCGCTTTCATGCGGCCGATGAGGACCGGACGCATCTTTGCCGCGTTGTGTTCATGATAGGAGACGAAGGGCGTGTGGATGCCATGGATGCCCATCAGCTTCGCCGTCACCCGCGTGTCCTCGCAGGCGATGGCATCGGCGCGGCGCAGCGTGTCGAGCGCGCGCAGCGTGATGTCGGCGGCGTTGCCGATGGGTGTGGCGACCACATAAAGGCCGGCGCCGAGTTTACTTGCGGCCCTCGGCTCGCTACCTTCAGCGTCACCAGAGACGCCGGGCCCGGAAACGGGTTCGGGCGCCGGACCGGATGTGGAGATCGTTGGTGGCACGCTTGACGACACCTTTCTCGCGCGCTTGGGGGCAGCAGGCTGCCGCCGCCCTGTTGGTCGTTGGCACGCTTTCGGCCTGCTCGACTGTAAAGGCCCCGGCGCCGCCGACTCAAGCGCCGCAAGCGCCCGTCGCCGCCGTTCCGGCCGCCCCGCAGACCTTGAAGGTGGCGATCCTGCTGCCGCTGTCCGGGTCCAGCGCCGCCATCGGGCAGGCCATGCTGGAGTCGGCGCAGATGGCCCTGTTCGATCTGGCCGGCGACCGGTTCGAGCTGCTGCCCCGCGACACCAAGGGCACGCCCACCGGTGCCGCCGACGCGGCGCGGCAGGCCATCGCCGAGGGGGCGAGCCTGATCCTCGGCCCGCTGTTCGCCGCCGACGTGGCGGCGGTGAAGCCGGTCGCCCAGTCCGCGGGCGTGGACGTGCTGGCCTTCACCAACGACTGGACCCAGGCCGGCAACGGCACCTATGTGCTGGGCTTCGTGCCCGCCGATCAGGTGACCCGCGTGGTCGGCTTCGCCCGCTCGCGCGGTGTCACGCGCTACGTCGCGCTGGCCCCGCGCAACGCCTATGGCGACGCCGTGGTCAACGCCGTGCAGGCCGCCTCGCGCCAGTTCGGCGGGCAGGTGGCGCAGGTCGAGCGCTACGATCCGGCGGTGACCGACCTCGCCCAGCCGGCCCGGCAGGTGACCCAGGCCGGCGTGCAGCCGCAGGCGGTCATGCTGGCAGAAGGCGGGCCGCGCGCCCAGGGTCTGGCGTCCGCGCTGTCCGCCAACGGGCTGAACACCCAGCAGGTCAAGCTGCTCGGCACCGGCCTGTGGGACGAGCCCGGCCTGGGCCAGGAACCCGCCCTGGCCGGCGCCTGGTTCGCCGCCCCGTCCCCGCAGAGCCGCGCCGACTTCGAGGCGCGCTTCGAGAGGACTTACGGGCGCAAGCCGCCGCGCATCGCCACCCTGTCCTACGACGCCACGGCCATCGCCGCGGTGCTGGCCAAGATGCCCGACGCGTCGGGCCGCTTCGACCGCGCGGCGCTGAACAACCCCAACGGCTTCGAAGGCATGGACGGCGTCTTCCGCCTGCGCGCGGACGGCGTCGTGGAACGCGGTCTGGCCGTTCTGGAGGTCACCCCGAGCGGTCCCCGCGTGATCGATCCCGCCCCGTCCAGCTTCGAAGTGCTGGGGCAGTGACCGCAAGGCGCTGAAAAGAGTGTTCGACCGCGGCGGCGCAATGCACGAAAGAGATTGTGTCTTGGGCCGTCGCGGTGAACCGCGAACTTAACCGTGCTGCTTCGCCAGACGGCGGGCGTTGGCGCGGACGGTGCGGTAGGCGGGGGTCATGCCGGCCTGGGTCAGAGCCGTGGCCGACTCGACCATGTAGAGCGCGGCGTGGATGCCGGCCTCGACCGTCTCGGTGACGGTGCGGCGTTGCAGTTCCATCAGGTCGACGGGGTTGCGGCACTGGCCGAGGCCGGTCACCATCACCATGGCCGCCTGAAGCTGGCCCTGCATCAGGGTCATCCAGGCCTGCTGCATTTCTCCGATGCCCTTGGCGACGGCGTGGGTGGCCTCCACCATCGCCTCCACCTTCTCGGAGCCCATCCGGACGAACTCCGGGTTGGCGAGGTCGATGGGGTTGTTCATCGCCGCCGCCATCATCGCGGTTCGGTAGCCGATCGTCTGGGCCGCCGCCACCCCCATCTCGCCCGTCTTGACGCCGGTCCGGGTCAGATCGCCCGCCACCGTCAGAAAGCGCTGCGTCGGTTCGCCGTTGCCGGCCTTGCGTCTCGCCATTCGCTCCACCTCACCAAAGGACCCGACCGGACCGGAAGGCCCGGCCGGGCCGAAAAAACCGTGACCCGGACGCCAACGCTGCACTGCAGCATTTGGTTCCGGGTCCAGTCTTTACAGGGAAGCGAGCGCGCGGTCGAGGTCTTCGACGATGTCCTGGGCGTCCTCCAGCCCGACGGACAGGCGGAGCAGGTTCGGACGGATGTTCGCCGCCGCCTTCTCCTCGACCGTCAGCTTGGAGTGGGTGGTGGTGTCGGGGTGGGTGATCAGGCTCTTGGAGTCGCCCAGGTTGTTGGAGATCATCACCATCCGCAGGTCGTTCAGGGCGCGGAAGGCCTCTTCCTTGCCGCCCTTCAGGAAGATCGACAGCATGGTGCCGCCGCCGGTCATCTGGCTGCGGACGAGGTCGTGCTGCGGGTGGCTGGCCAGACCCGGATAGAGCACCCGCTCCACCTTCGCGTGGCCTTCCAGGAACTCCGCCACCGTCAGGGCCGCCGCGCTCTGCGCCGACACACGCAGCTCCAGCGTCTCCAGCCCCTTCAGCAGCAGCCAGGCGTTGAAGGGCGAAATGGTCGGGCCGGTGTGGCGCAGGTAGGGGTGGATCACGTCCGACCCGTACTGCTTGTCGTTGGTCAGGATGATGCCGCCCAGACAGCGGCCCTGGCCATCGATGTGCTTGGTCGCCGAATAGATGACGACGTCGGCGCCCATCTCGAACGGGCGCTGCAGCACCGGCGTGGCGAAGGCGTTGTCGACCACCACCTTGGCCCCGGCCTTGTGGGCGAGAGCGCTGACCGCGCGCAGGTCGACGACCTCAAGCCCCGGGTTGCTGGGCGTCTCCAGGAAGACGACCTTGGTCGGCTTGGCCAGCGCCTCTTCCCACTGGGACAGGTCGGTGCCGTCGACGAAGACCGCCTCGACCCCGAAGCGGGCCGACAGCTCCTTGATCACCCAATAGCAGGAGATGAACAGCGAGCGCGGCGCCACGATGCGGTCGCCGGTGCGCAGGTTCGACCACAGGGCGCCGTGCACCGCGGCCATGCCGCTGGTCGTGGCGTAGGCCCAGGCCGCCCCCTCATACTCGCACAGCCGGTCCTCGAACATCGCCGTGGTCGGGTTGCGGAAGCGGGAATAGACGTGGCGGGAGCCGTCGTTGACGAAGGCGCTCTCCGCCTCCTCCGCCGAGCCGTAGACGAAGCCGGAGGTCTGGTAGAGCGCCTCGCAGGTCTCGTCGAAGGACGAGCGGCGGACGCCGCCATGGACCAGACGGGAACGCGGGCGAAGCCCCGCGACGTTGGGATTGCGATGATCGGTGCGCGCCATGGCCGCTGTGTCTCCTCTGTCCGCCGGCGGGGCAGACCGGCACAACAAAAAACGCCCCGACCGATCGGGTCGAGGCGCGGACGCGGCTCGGACCTTTTTAGCGGGTTGTTTTACGTGGCCCGCAAGCCGGTCGACCAAATCACCACGTGTCTCCGCTTGTAGGACCGCGGCGGCGCGCCGTCAAGGGACAAGGACGCCGTGACAAAAAGGGGCTGCCCTGCGTCAACATCGCGCAGGACCGCAGGCCGCCGCCCGCTTGCCCGGCGAAGGCCCGGACCGGATCATGGCCGCGCGACGTCAGGAGGGGGTGCGGGCCGTGCAGTATCGCAAGGAGCAGGAGCGGCATTTCGCCCGTCTGGTGCTCACCGGGCGCTTCACCAGCCAGGACGCCGGCCCGGTGCGGCAGGCCATCGCCGACGTGAAGGACGGACCGGAGCGCCGCCACCTCCTCGACCTGACCGGGCTGGAGTTCGTCGACAGCGCCGGCATCGGCCTGCTGCTGGTGATGAACGGCGAGGCCCTGTCGGCGGGCAAGGCCCTGTCCCTGCTCTGCGCGTCCGGGCAGGTGCGCAAGGTGGTGGACCTGACCCGCATCGCCATGATCATCCCGGTGCACGAGACGGTGGCCGACTACATCGCCGCCAGCGTGCCCGAGGCCCTGCTGGCCGCCACCCATCCCTGCGCGCCGGGCGAGGACCCGATGGCTGTCGCCGCCCGCGCGCTGCACGCAAAGCCGCTCCTGCCACCCGCGAGCGCCCCGCCGGACGCTTCCGATCGGGACGGCACTTCCGGGTAAGGCGGCTCGCAGCGCGGGCGCGGGCTTCCCATCTGAAGCATCGGACAGAGTCCGTTCCGCGTTGGGGGAGGCACCGAATGGTTCATCTGCACAAGTCGCTGGAATCCGAAGCGTCGAAGGCCGCCGAGCGGGAGGGCCGCTCGCTCGACCAGTTCGTGAACGAGGCGGTGGAGGAGAAGCTGCGCCACGCGCAACGCCCCGCCACCCAACGCCACGTTACCCCCATCCATGACCGCGGCGCCCCGATGGACGAGGACGCCGTGGAACGGGCGTAGCACCCATGGGATGGGATTGCGGCGGCTGTGGTTCAGCGCTATATTTCCTGTACCAGTGGTCAATAGACGACACCTCCGGTACCGCGCGCTTCGGACGGTTTGGATGGCCGGACGGGCGTGCACACGAAAAGAGGGGCGGCGTTGCAGCGCCGCCCCTCCGTCGTCTGGGTTACAGCACGGCGACGAGCAGCGCGAGGATCGCGACGACCGTCTGAATGACCGTGCAGATCACCAGCACCTTACCAGGGGTCAATAAACACACCCCCTTCCCGCCGCTTGGATGACAGCACCCCTTGCCCATGGCACGGGACGCTGCGGCGGCGGATTTTCATACAATGGCGTGCATCCATTCGCAAATATTCCCGTTTAGGAGAGCAATCCCCGCAGACGGTACAACTCGTCGAGCGCCTGACGCGGCGTCAGGCTGTCCGGGTCGATGGACTTCAGCGCCTCCTCCACCCGCGACGGTTCCGGCGGGGCGGCGGGCGCCGACACCGCGGGAGCCGGCGGCGGGCGCTTCAGGGCGGCGCTGAACAGCGGCAGATCCTCGGCCAGACGGTGGATGGCCGCGTTCTGGTCGCCCGATTCCAGGATGGTCAGCACCTCCTCGGCGCGGCCCACCACGGCGCCGGGCAGGCCGGCCAGCTTCGCCACATGGATGCCGTAGCTGCGGTCCGCCGCCCCCGCCGTCACCTCGTGCAGGAACACCACGTCGCCCTGCCATTCCTTGATGCGCATGGTGTGGCAGGACAGGCCCGGCAGCTTGCCGGCCAGCATGGTCAGCTCGTGGTAATGGGTGGCGAACAGCGCGCGGCAGCGGTTGACGTCGTGCAGATGCTCCACGCAGGCCCAGGCGATCGACAGGCCGTCGAAGGTCGCGGTGCCGCGCCCGATCTCGTCCAGGATGACCAGCGCGCGGTCGCCGGACTGGTTCAGGATGGCCGCCGTCTCCACCATCTCCACCATGAAGGTCGAGCGGCCACGCGCCAGATCGTCGGCCGCACCCACGCGGCTGTAGAGCCGGTCCACCACCCCGATGTGCGCGCTCTCCGCCGGCACGAAGCCGCCCATCTGGGCGAGCACGGCGATCAGCGCGTTCTGGCGCAGAAAGGTCGATTTACCCGCCATGTTCGGACCGGTCAGCAGCCACAGCCGGTTGTCCGGGGCGAGGTCGCAGTCGTTGGCGACGAACGGCCCGGCGTTGCCGGCGTCGAGCACCGCCTCCACCACCGGGTGACGCCCGCCCTTGATCGAGAAGGCGAGGCTGCCGTCCACCACCGGCCGGCGGTAGCGCCGCTCCGCCGCCAGCTCGGCCAGCGAGGCGGCGACGTCCAGCGCGGCCAGCGCGTGGGCCGCCTGGGCGATGGCCTCGGCGCGGCTGGTCACCTCCTCCACGAGGTCGTTGAACAGCTCCAGCTCCACGGCCAGCGCCTTGTCGGCGGCCTCGGAGATGCGGCGCTCCAGGTCCGACAGCTCGACCGTGCCGAAGCGCACGGCGTTCGCCATGGTCTGGCGGTGCATGAAGACCTCGCGCCCCTTCTCGGACATCAGCTTGTCCGCGTGGGTCGCCGTCACCTCGATGTGATAGCCCAGCACATTGTTGTGCTTGATCTTCAGCGCCGGCACCCCGGCGATGCCGGCGTATTTGACCTGAAGCCCGGCGATCAGCCGCCGGCTTTCGTCGCGCAGGGTCACCAGCTCGTCCAGCGCGTAGGAATAGTCGCGCGCGATGAAACCGCCGTCGCGGGCGAGCAGCGGCAGCTCCGGCGCCAGCGCCTGGGTCAACTGATTGACCAGCTCGCTGTGCTCGCCCAGCCCCTTGGCCACGGCGCCCAGCCCGTCGGGCAGCGGTCCGCCGGGATGGCCGTTGAGCAGCAGGCGGATGGCCGAGGCCTGGGCGAGACCGTCGCGCACCGCGGCGAGGTCGCGCGGGCCGCCGCGCCCCAGGGTCAGGCGGGACAGCGCGCGCTCCAGGTCCGGGCAGCGGCGCAGCGCCTCGCGCAGGTCGCCGCGCAGCCGTTCCTCGTTCAGCGCGAATTCGACCATGTCCAGCCGCTTGGCGATGGCCGCGGGGTTGGTCAGCGGCGCCGAGAGCTGGGCGGCGAGCAGACGCGCCCCCGCCCCGGTCACCGTGCGGTCGATGGTGGCGAGCAGGCTGCCGCGCCGGTCGCCGGTCAGGGTGCGGGTCAGCTCCAGGTTGCGGCGGGTCGCCGCGTCGATCTCCATGACGGCGCCGGGGCCGAGCCGGCGCGGCGGCGACAGGCGCGGCACGCGGCCCTTCTGCGTCAGCTCCACATAGGCGACCAGCGCGCCGGCCGCCGCCACCTCGGCGCGGGAGAACTGGCCGTAGGCGTCCAGCGTGCCGACGCCGTAGAGGGTGAGCAGCCGCTGCCGCCCGTTCTCGCTGTCGAAGCGCGGGGTCGGCTGCACGGTCAGGCGGGACTTCCATTCGCCCCACAGCTCGTAGAGGTCCGGGCTCTGGCACAGCTTCTCGGAGACCAGAACCTCCTGCGGGTCGAGGCGGCCGAGCGCGGCGCCCAGCCCGGCGCGCTCCACCGGCTGCACGACCAGTTCGCCGGTGGACAGCTCCAGCCAGGCCAGCCCGAGGCCGCCCGCCGCCTCCGCCACCGCGGCCAGCCAGTTGGAGGCGCGGGAGTCGAGCAGGCTGTCCTCGGTCAGCGTGCCGGGGGTGACGATGCGGATGACCCCGCGCTTCACCACCGACTTGGAACCGCGCTTCTTGGCCTCCGCCGGGTCCTCCATCTGCTCGCAGATGGCGACGCGGAAGCCCTGACGGATCAGGCGCTGCAGGTAGGATTCGTGGCTGTGGACCGGGACACCGCACATCGGGATGTCCTCGCCCAGATGCTGGCCGCGCTTGGTCAGCGCGATGTCCAGCGTCCGGGCGGCGTTCACCGCGTCCTCGAAGAACATCTCGTAGAAATCGCCCATCCGGTAGAACAGCAGGCAGTCGGGATGGGCCTGCTTGATCTCCAGATACTGCGCCATCATCGGAGTGGCGTCGGGGGGAATGGTGATGGGCGACATGGTGGCGGGCGCGTCGGACACGGGTCTTCAACCGGTTGCGTTGTGTCGGGCAAGGTCGGGCCGGCACCCTAGCACGCCCGCGCTGGTGCCGCGATGACCGCTTCGTTAGACTGTTCGATGCCCGTAGAACGAGCAAGCAGAACGAGCAAGCCGAAGCTGAAGGAGACCGCCGTGACGCAAGCGCCCGACAACACTGATGGCCGGACCACGGACGGCCAGGACACCGTCCGGGAGGTGCGCGAGGTCGTCGCCCTGTTCAAGACCCGGGAGGCCTTCGACAAGGCCGTGGCCGCCCTTCTGGACGCCGGCTTCGACCGCGACGACCTGTCGGTGCTGGCCAGCCACACCTCGCTGGAGGCCGCCGACCAGCGCCCGCAGGCCCCGTCGGACGAGGCCCTGACCGGCTTGGTGGGCGAGCTGAAATACGCCTTCCCGCTGACCACCGCCGGGCTTCTCGCCATCGTCGGCGGACCGATCGCAGCACCGCTGGCGGCCATCGTCGCCGCCGGCCTGGGCGGCGTCGCCATCAAGGATTACCTGGACGAGCTGACCAGCCACCCCGACACCGACGAGTTCAGCCGCGCGCTGGAGGCCGGCGGCGTCATCCTGTGGGTGCGCACCGCCGAGGTGGAGGACGAGGTCGAGGCCGCCGAGATTCTCGAAGGCAACGGCGGCGCCAACATCCACCTGTCGGTGCGCGCGGAGTAGGCGGAGAAGGAAACGCCGTCCGTCAGGCGGCGCAGGCGCGCCAGTCGCCTCCGCCGCCGACCACGGTCAGCCCGCGCAGGCGGAACTGCGCCCGCACCACCGCGGCCCAGCCCTTGCGGATCTGGGCGACCTTGACGGCGTCGGACGCCCTGGCGTCGGTGGCGGTGCCGCAGATCTCGAACAGAAGCGCGTCGCCGATGGAGCCGGGGCACAGCGCCAGGGCGTGCACCAGCCAGGCCATCAGTTCGGCCGGGGTGTGGCGCGGCAGGCCGCGCTCCGCCAGGGTCAGGGCGTTCCCGAGGTTCGCCAGCTCCCGCCGAGCCGTTCCGGGGTTCGGGATCATCAATGGCCTCCCTCGCGCGTGTCTCACGGACGACTCCTTACCTCTTTGGAATGGAGCGCGTCAGTGACGGCCGTCACAGCACGGCCGTTCCAGCACAGCCGTCACAGCATTGCCGTCACAGCACTGCCGTCACAGCACTGCCGTCCCTGGGGCGCTCCGAATGGGATCATGCAGGAAACAGACGGCAGCCTCTTTTGGTGTGCCGCGTGCGAATTATCCTCTTTCCCGTTATAGTCGGGACGCCGCACGGTTCGTCGCACCCCTCGCATCCCTGGGAAGGCTCACGTTTTGTCGATGCTCTCCACCCGCGCCGCCTCCGCCGACGCGTCCGACGCCAAGGACGCCGGCACCGCCAACATCCCCAACAAGCGCGCGATCCTGTCCCGGCGCAAGCTGGCGGAGGACCTGGAGAAGCTGGTGGCGGAGCATGGGACCGGCGACAAGCTGCGCCCCGCCCTGATCGCCCGGCTGCGCGGCGCGCTGAACGACGGACGGGCGGAGGTGCGCGCCCGCTTCGAGGCCAAGGGGTCGGGCGAGGACTGCGTGCGGCAGAACTGCTACCTCGCCGACGGGGTGGTGCGTTCGCTGGCCGACCTGACGGTCACCCACATCTTCCCTTCGCCCAACCCGACCTCCGGCGAGGTGTTCGACATCGTCGCCACCGGCGGCTACGGCCGGGGCGAGTTGGCGCCCTTCTCCGACATCGACCTGCTGTTCCTGCTGCCCTACAAGCGCACCCCGCGGGTGGAGCAGGTGGTCGAGTACATGCTCTACATCCTGTGGGATCTCGGGCTGAAGGTCGGCCACGCGGTGCGCAGCGTCGACGACTGCATCCGCCAGTCCAAGGCCGACGTGACCATCCGCACCGCCATCCTGGAGTCCCGCTACCTCTGGGGTCCGCGCAAGCTGTTCACCGAGCTGCGCCGCCGCTTCGACCGCGAGGTGGTGGCCGGCACCGGGCCGGAGTTCGTCGAGGCCAAGCTGGCCGAGCGCGACAACCGCCACCTGAAGCTGGGCGACAGCCGCTACGTGCTGGAGCCCAACCTGAAGGACGGCAAGGGAGGCCTGCGCGACCTGCAGACCCTGTTCTGGATCGCCAAGTACCTGTACCGGGTCGAGGACGTCGACGATCTGGTCGGCAAGAAGGTGCTGCTGCCGGAGGAGGCGCAGCGCTTCGCCAAGGCGCAGAACTTCCTGTGGACCGCGCGCTGCCACCTGCACTACCTGACCGGGCGCATGGAGGACCGGCTGACCTTCGACGTGCAGACGTCGATCGGCAACCGCATGGGCTACACCGACCACGCCGGGACCAAGGGCGTGGAACGCTTCATGAAGCATTACTTCCTGGTCGCCAAGGACGTGGGCGACCTGACCCGCATCTTCTGCGCGGCGCTGGAGGCGGAATCGAAGCGCCCGCCGAAGTTCAACATCCTGCGGCTGGCCGCACTCTCCCGCCGCAAGGACGTGGACGGCTTCGTGGTGGACGGCGAGCGGCTGAACGTCCGCAGCGACCGCCAGTTCAAGGACGAGCCGCTGGACATGATCCGGCTGTTCCACACCGCCCAGCAGAACGACATCGACATCCACCCCAACGCGCTACGCGCCATCACGCGCTCGCTGTCGGTGGTCGGGCCGAAGCTGCGCGCCGACCTGGAGGCCAACCGGCTGTTCCTGGAGATCCTGACCGGCCGCAAGGACCCGGAGATCACGCTGCGCCGCATGAACGAGGCCGGGGTGCTGGCCCGCTTCATCCCCGACTTCGGCCGGGTCGTCGCGCAGATGCAGTACGACATGTACCACGTCTACACGGTGGACGAGCACACGCTGTTCGCGCTGGGCATCCTGCACAAGATCGAGATGGGCGAGCTGACCGACGAGCTGCCGCTGTCGTCGGAGGTGATCCACAAGGTGGTGTCGCGGCGCGCGCTCTACGTCGCGGTGCTGCTGCACGACATCGCCAAGGGCCGCGGCGGCGACCATTCCATCCTCGGCGCGCGGGTGGCGGAGAAGCTGTGCCCGCGGCTCGGCCTGACGGCGGAGGAGACGGAGACGGTCGCCTGGCTGGTGCGCTGGCACCTCGCCATGTCCTACACCGCCTTCAAGCGCGATCTGGAGGACGACAAGACGGTGCGCGACTTCGTCTCGCTCGTTCAGTCGCCGGAGCGGCTGCGCCTGCTTCTGGTGCTGACGGTGGCGGACATCCGGGCGGTCGGGCCGCAGCGCTGGAACAATTGGAAGGCCACGCTTCTGCGCGAGCTGTACAACCGCTCGGAGGAGGTGATGTCCGGCGGCCTGTCGGTCGAAGGGCGCGGGCGCCGCATCCAGGCCGCCCAGGCGGCGCTGCGGGCCGAACTGACGGACTTCGACGACGCCGATTTCGACCGGCATCTCGCGCTCGGCTACCCCGCCTACTGGCTGGCCTTCGACGCGGAGACGCTGGGCCGGCAGGCGCGGCTGGTCCGCGAGGCGCTGCGCGACGAGCGGCCGCTGACCGTCAACACGCGCATCGACCGCGGCCGGGCGATCACCGAGGTGACGATCTTTGCCACCGACCACCACGGCCTGTTCTCCCGCCTCGCCGGGGCGCTGGCGGCGGCGGGAGCGGATATCGTCGACGCCCGCATCTTCACCATGACCAACGGCATGGCGCTGGACGTCTTCACCGTGCAGGACGCGGCGGGCGGCGGCGCCTTCGAGAGCGGCGACAAGCTCGCCAAGCTGTCGGTGATGATCGAGAAGGTGCTGTCCGGCCAGTTGAAGCCGCTGCACGACCTGACCAAGCGCAAGGCCCCGCACGCCAGCCGCACCCGCGTCTTCCACGTCCCGCCGCGCGTGCTGATCGACAACAACGCCTCGACCACCCACACGGTGATCGAGGTCAACGGGCGCGACCGCCCCGGCCTGCTCTACGACCTGACCCGCGCGCTGACCAACCTGACGCTGCAGATCTCGTCGGCGAAGATCTCGACCTACGGGGAGAAGGCCATCGACGTCTTCTATGTGAAGGACGTCTTCGGCCTGAAGGTCACCCACGAGAGCAAGCTGGCCCAGATCCGCGAGCGGCTGCTGCACGCGCTCGCCGATCCGGCGGGCTGAGGACGGGGGCGACGCCCGCTTATCAGGACAGTTGGTCCTCCGCCCAGCCGTCCAGCGCCTTGGCGGCCAGACCGGCCAGAACGCCGGTCGCCATGCCGGCGGCGTAGTCGGACGCCCAATGCCGTTCGGTGGCGAGGCTCGACCAACCCACCGCCGCGGCGAAGCCCAGGCTGACCATGGTCGCCGGGGACAGGCCGCGGTTCAGCCCGACCGCCGTGGTCAGCGCCGACACGTTGATGGCGTGGCCGGAGGGGAAGGAGGCGTGCTTGCCGTCCGCCTTGCCCCAGCGGCTGGGGTCGCGGCCCTCGTTCGGGCGGGCGCGGCAGACGACGCGCTTGATCCCCTTGCCGGCCACCGTCCCCAGCGCGATGGCGAGCAGCCCCTGCCGGGCAAGGCGCGACCAGCCCGGCTTCTCCATGCCCAGCCCGGCCGCCCACAGCGCGCCCAGCGCCGGCATCAGCACCATGCGGGAGCTGGGCACCTGGAGCCCGTCGCGCAGGGCCGGCACCTCCGCGCCCAGGGCGACGGCCTTGCGGCGGGCGGTGCCGTCCAGCCCGTTCACGCCGTCCAGAACGCGGTCCGTGAAACCCTCGTCGCTCATCTCGCGGATCTCCCAAAGCACGCCCCCATCACCGCGGAGGCCAAGCGTAAACAGCCGCGCTGGCGTTTCGTGCCCGCATGGCCCCGCAAGGCAGGGGTGCCCGGCATGGGGGGCGCCATCCTGGGGGCACCGTCTTGGCAATCGCCGACCGTGCGGTGATGTCCCCTCTCCCCTCCGGGGAGAGGGTTAGGGTGAGGGGGTTGCGCATTGCGGTGTGTCCGGCAAAAGCGCATCCCCCTCACCGGCCCTTTGGGCCACCCTCTCCCCAGAGGGGAGAGGGTTTTAGATAAGGTTCTGGAGTCGGCGATTGCCAAGCCGGTTCGCCGCCACACCTTGGCAATCGCCGACCACCGGCCCGGACATCGGCCAGACATCACCAAGACCAGCCCATGACATCCCGAGTCGCGACTCGCCCGCTCCACCCCGCCTTGGCAATCGCCGACCAATGCCCGAGTCGCCTTAAGTCTGGGCCGAGTCATCGATGATTCCCACATGGTCCCTTGGCGAACGCCGACGAGTCTTCTGGCAATCGCCGACGCACCCCCGAGTCGTCCCCAGGCAATCGCCGACCTAGCAAATAGACTCCAGCAATTAGGTCTCAATTAGCCTCGTCGGTGATCGCCAAATGGACTCTCCCGGCGGTGCATGATCGACTGCAGGCAGAATGGACGGGGGGACCTATGGGCGACGTGCACCAACTCATCATGACGCATGGCCGGCGCGAGGCGCGGAACCTCGTGGACCCGAAGCGGGCCAGCGTCGTCGATGTCGCGGCGGCGGTGCTGGAGGACGAGTCCAACGCGCTGGGCATCACCTATTCCGGATTCTGCCTGACCAGCCTGCCCCACCGGAAGCTGGCGCCGGACGCCGAATGGCGCCGCGACCAGGGCCGCGTCACCCTGCTGGTCGAGCCGGGCAAGGAGCGCAAGCGCGACGGCAGCCTCATGCCGGTCGGTGTCCCCTACGGCGCCAAGGCGCGGCTGATCCTGCTCTATCTCCAGACCCGCGCCATCCAGGACAACAGCCGCGAGATCGAGCTTGGCCGCTCGATGAACGACTGGCTCGACCGCATGGGCGTGTCGGCCGGCGGCTCCACCTACAAGGCGGTGCAGGAGCAGGCAACCCGCATCAACCTGTGCCGGCTGACCTTCTTCTGGGACAAGGACGGGGCCGAGGGCTTCGCCAAGGAGAACATCGTCAACGGCGGCATCCGCCTGCGCGACGACGACGGCCAGGGCACGCTGTGGCGCGAGACGGTGCAGCTGTCGGAAACCTTCTTCGCCGCGCTGAAGCGCTCTCCCGTCCCGATCTGGGAGCCGGCGATCCGCCACATCGGCGGCTGTTCGATGGCGATCGACGTCTATGTCTGGCTGGCCTACCGGCTGCACGTGCTGCGCGACCCGATTCCGGTGACCTGGAAGGCGCTCTTCACCCAGTTCGGCGGCGGCTACAAGGAGCTGAAGCACTTCAAGCCGGAGTTCCGGGTGGCGCTCGACCTCGCGCTGGCCGTCTACGAGGCGGCGCGGGTGGAGTTCTCCGACACCGGCGTCCTGCTCTACCCGTCGCCCCCGCCGATTCCGGAGCGCAAGATTCTCCCCGCCGCGCGCGGGTGAGTCGGCGGCGGGTCAGTCGGCGATTGCCAAGCCACCCGGCCCCGGAATCGGAGTCGGCGATTGCCAGAGGATGGAGCGGCATCCTCCCAAGACGGACGAGCGGAGCTTCACCTATCCCGCCTTGAAGGCTTGCAGACTGCCGCCTTCCCGCGTGTAGATCTGCATCGGACGGCACGTCTCGTCCGTATTGACGATGAGAACACCGGGTTTGTCCTGCGCATACAGCCAGATTTCGTATTGCGACACCCGCCCACCCGGTCCGGTGCGCAATTCGCTGTAGACCGCGGCCCGGAACTGCCCCACCGGAATCCCCTCACCCGCCAGGACGGACGCGACCTGACGATTGCAGGTTCTCTGCACCAAGCCGTTCAGCGTCTCCACCGCTCCGGGGGCGGGCTCCGCGGTGCGCGGCGGAGCGAGACCGGCGCAGGCACCGAGGCCGAGAAGGCCGGCGCACAGGATGATCCCGGCGGTCCTGCGATTGCGCGAACGGCGTCCGGCGTGGCGATGCATCGCGGCCTCCCTGCCCAATGGCGGTGTTGGTTGGCGGTGTTTGGTTACCTCTGCCCAAACACAGGAACGGGGAAAAGGTTCTCACCCAGCCCTTGGCAATCGCCGACCATCCCGAATCCGCCAAGCAGAAGGGGCCGGGCAGAAGGGCTGGGCAGAAGGAAGGCGGACAGAAAAAAGGCGGGGCACGGCGGCCCCGCCTTCCTTCCTTTTCGAATCGGCCGGATGGCCTCAGTCCACCTGGACCTTCTCGCCGTTCCTCCAGGCCCAGAACACGTAGCCCGGCTGCTTCAGGTCGCCCTTGTCGTCGAAGGACAGCGAGCCGACCACCGTGTCGAAGGACGGGCCGGCGCGCAGGGCCTTCGCCACGGCGTCGGGCTTGGCGCTGTTGGCCTTCTGCACGGCTTCCGCGTAGGTCTGCACCGCGGCGTAGGCGAACAGGGTGAAGCCGTCGGTGCGGATGTTCTTGGCCTGCAGGGCCTCCACCACCGGCTTGGCGGCGGGGTTGCGCTGCGGATCGGGCGAGAAGGTGAACAGCGTGCCTTCCGCCGTGTCGCCGGCGATGTTCCAGTAGGACTGAGGCTGGATGCCGTCGGCGCCGATGATCTGCGGGCGGAACTGCTGGTCGGCCGCCTGGCGGGCGATCAGGCCCAGCTCCTGGTCGTAGCCGCCGTAGTAGAGCACGTCCACGCCGTCCGACTTCAGCCGGGTGATGAGCGCGGAATAGTCCTTCTCGCCGGCGGTGATGCTGGTGAAGGCGGCCTCGGTGATGCCGGCGGCGTTCAGGCGGCGCTTCACGTCGTCGGCGAGGCCCTGGCCGTAGGCCTGCTTGTCGTGGACGATGGCGACCTTCTTGCCCTTGTAGCGGTCGGCGATCAGCTTGGCCGCCACCTCGCCCTGCTGGTCGTCGCGGCCGCAGACGCGGAAGACGTTCTTCAGGCCGCGGTCGGTGAGCTGCGGGCTGGTCGCGGTGGGGGAGATCATCACGATCCCCTCCTCGCCGTAGACGTTGGAAGCGGCGATGGAGGCGCCGGAGCAGACATGGCCGATCACCGCGGCGACGTTCTGGCTCACCAGCTTGTTGGCGGCGGCGACCGCCTGCTTGGCGTCGCAGGCGTCGTCGGCGATGGTCAGGACCAGCTTCTGGCCGAGCAGCCCGCCCTTGGCGTTGATGTCGGCCACGGCGGCCTCGACGCCGGCGCGGGTCTGTTCGCCATAGGCGGCGGCGGCGCCGGTCATCGGGCCGGCCAGCGCGATGGTGATGTCGGCCTGGGCGGCCCCGGCCCACAGGCCGGCCCCCAGGGCGACGACGGCGGCGGTCACAGCCAGCTTCGCACGGATCATGGGTGGATTCCTCTCTCCGGGAACAGGTTCTTTTTATCGAACGCTTTCGGGTCGGAGACCGCGGACGCCGCCTCCGAAACAGGCAAACAAGCAAAGGGACGGGTTCGACGCAATGGGCAAACAGGCACGGGCTGCCGCACGTCCGGCGCATGACACGGCTTTCAGGATGGCGAAGGGCTGATTCAGTCGACCAATTCGCGCGGCGCCGCGCCGGACGGCGCGGACGGCGCCGGTGGGGCCAACGCGGCCGGGGCCAGGGCCAGCGCGATGGCCCGGCGCAGGTCGTCGGCCAGGACGGGCTTGTGCAGGATGCTGAACTTGCCGGCCTCGGCCTCGGCCAGACGCTCCGGGGCGGTGTCGCCGGTCACCAGGATGCCGGGGATCGGGCGCTTCGACCGCCGCCGCACCTCGCGGATGGTTTCGGTGCCAGAGTGCCCCTCGCCCAGCCGGTAGTCGGCGACGATCACGTCGGGATCGGGGTGGCGGCGCAACGCCTCAACCGCCTCGCCGAAGCTGGCGGCGGGAAACACCTCGTGTCCCCATTGCCGGATCATCGCGCACAGCCCCTCGCGCACGATGGGATCGTCCTCGACCACCAGCACGCGGGCGCCGGCCCGCATGCGCGCGGTCACGGGGAAGTCCTCCGCCAGCGTCTCGGCCGGGGCGGGGGGATCGGCGAGCGGCACCTCCACCCGGAAGACCGACCCCCGCCCCGGTTCGGAGCGCAGGGTGACCGGGTGGTTCAGCATGCCGGCCAGCCGGCGCACCACGGCGAGGCCGAGGCCGAGCCCCTGATCGCGGTCGCGGCTGGCGTTCCCGACCTGGACGAACTCCTGGAAGATGTCCTCCTGCCGGTCGGTGGGGATGCCGATGCCGGTGTCCCACACCTCGATCCGCAGCACCGCGCCGCGCCGTCGGCAGCCGACCAGGATGCGCCCGCGGTTGGTGTAGCGCAGAGCGTTCTCGACGAGGTTCTGCAGGATGCGGCCGAGCAGCATCGGGTCGCTGTCCACATGGGCGTCGCAGGGCATGATGTGCAGCAGCAACCCCTTGCGCACCGCCACCGGGCGGCTGTTGGCGGCGATGCGGTCCAGCAGCTCGGTCACCGGGAAGACCGCGCGCTTGGGCTCCACCGCTCCGGCCTCCAGCCGCGACACGTCGAGCAGCCCGTCGAGCAGCATCTTCAGGGCGCCCAGCGCGCGGTCCATGGTGGTCAGGATCTTGCGCATGGCGGGATCGGTGGCGCGGGCGGACAGCGCCTCCATCAGCAGCATCAGCGACTGCACGGGCTGGCGCAGGTCGTGGCTGGCCGCCGCCAGGAACTTCGACTTGCCGATGTTGGCGCGGTCGGCCTCCCGCCGCGCCTCGGCCAGCGCGGCCTGGGCGGTCTTGTGCTCGGTGATGTCGCGGACGGTGGCGATCACGCTGACCAGCCTCCCCCCGGCGCCGCGCACCGGCGAGGCGCGCAGCTCCAGCCAGACCTCCGACGCACCGCGTCCCGCGGCGCCCGGACGGGCGAACTCCGCGCGCGTGTCCCCGGCGTCCTCCGCGCCGTCGCACAGCGGACACAAGCCCTCCTCGTCCTCCATCGAACTGCCCAGCACGTCCCGCGTGGCACGCCCGTCGGCGGCGCCGGGAGCGATCCCCATCAGCCGGGAAAAGGCGGGGTTGGTGTAGACCACCGGCACACCCGGCCGGGTGGCGTCGGCGATCAGGATGCCGTCGCCGCTCCATTCCATCGCCCGGTTGCGGATGCGCAGCGCCCGGTCGCCGTGGCGCCGCCGCTGAAGCTCCACCAGGAAGGCGGTGGTGAACAGCAGGATCACCGCGGTGGTGGCGGCGGCCCAGATGATGGAATAGAAGCGGTTCTGCCGCCACGCGCCGAACACCGTCTCCACCGACTCACCGACCACCGTCATCAGCGGGTAGTCGGCGGAGGCGCGGAAGGCGTAGATGCGCTCCACCCCGTCCACCGGGCTGACGACGCGATGGTGCCGGACGGTTCCGCTGCCGGCCTCCGGCCACAGACCGGAGCCGCGGAAGCTGCGCCCGAACACCTGGTCCTGAAGGGCTTGGCGGGCCAGCAGGGGGCCGTCCGCGCGGGCGATGGCGACCGAGCTGTCGCGCGGCAGGTCCAGCCGCCCGTAGAAGCGGGAGAAGATCTCCGCCGGGACGTCGATCACGGCGACGCCGCGGAACGTCCCGTCCGTCCCCTCCAGCCGGCGCGACACCGGGATGAACACGTCCGACGTGCCAGGGCTGACGAAGGGCAGACCGATGACGAACCCCTTCTGGTTCCCCTTCCGGTGGGCGCCGGACTTGTGCCGGGCGAACTCCTCCCACTCCAGCACCGGGTTGCGGGTGGTGGTCCGCCCCAAGCCCATGGACAGCCAGCTGTTCGCGTCGTAAATCCGGATGGAGGCGGCCAATCCTTCCTCGAACGACCGGCGGGTGGGAATCAGGAGCGGAATGTCCTTTTCGACATGGGAGGCGACGTCGATCAGAAGATCGTCCAGCCGGCGGAAGGTGGCGATGGCCTGTTCCTCGACCAGCTGCGCCATCGCCGCCGTGTGCTGGCGGGTCGTCTGGTCGAGGAAGCGCTCCTCGCGGTCGATGCGGGTCAGCAGCGTCCACCACAGCGCCGCGATGGCGACGGCGACCGCAACGGCGGGAAGAACGAGACGAGCTTCCATCCCCCGCGGAAAAGCGATCCATCGTCGCACTGCCGACCTCAAACACTGCCCAACACGCATTATGCGCCAGCCGACTTCCCTCTTCAATGGACAACCCGGCGACCAATGATACAAAAAGTAGAGAATAATCAAACTTTTGCGGGTTGTTTGGCGACGCTGCCGCGGGGACTGGCCGCGAACCGGGCGACCGGCGGATGAGTTTCGCCCGCGCCATCGCCACCGTCGGCAGCCTGACGCTGCTGAGCCGGCTGGCCGGCTTCGCCCGCGACATCCTGACCGCGGCGGTGCTCGGCGCCGGGCCGGTGGCCGACGCCTTCTTCGTGGCGCTGAAACTGCCCAACTTCTTCCGCCGCCTGTTCGCGGAGGGGGCCTTCAGCGTCGCCTTCGTGCCGCTGTTCGCGGCGGAGCTTCAGCGCAACGGCCGCGCCGCCGCGGTGGCCTTCGCCGAGCAGGCGTTGGCGATCCTGCTGTCCGTTCTGCTGCCCTTCACCGCCCTGGCCATCCTGGCGATGCCCGCGCTGATGCACATCCTGGCGCCGGGCTTCGTGGACGAGCCGGCGAAGTTCGCGCTGGCCGTCGACATGGCACGGCTGACCTTCCCCTATCTGACGCTGATTTCCCTGGTGGCGCTGCTGGGCGGGATTCTGAACGCGCTGGACCGCTTCGGCCCCTTCGCCGCCGCCCCGATCGCCTTCAACCTGACGCTGATCGCCGCCTTGCTGACCGCGCCGCGGCTGGGGCTGGAGCCGGGGCGGGCGATGGCCGCGGCGGTGACCCTGTCGGGCGTCGTGCAACTCGTCTGGATGGGCTGGGCCTGCCGGGCGGCGGGGGTGACGCTGCGCCTGACCGCGCCGCGGCTGACCGAGGGGATGCGCCGCCTGTTCCGGCTGGTCGGACCCGGGGCCATCGGCGCCGGGGTCATGCAGATCAACCTGTTCCTGAACGTCGTCCTGGCCTCGCTGCTGCCGTCGGGCGCGGTGTCCTTCCTCTATTACGCCGACCGGCTGAACCAGATGCCGCTGGGCGTCATCGGCATCGCCATCGGAACCGCGCTGCTGCCCGTGCTCGCCCGCCACGCCGCGGCGGGGGACGAGCGGATGGTCCGCCACTATCTCAGCCGCGCCTTGGAGTTCAGCCTGCTGCTCGGCCTGCCGGCGGCGGTGGCGCTGGGGGTGGCCGGGGCGCCCATCGTCTCGGTGCTGTTCGAGCGCGGCGCCTTCGGCCCGGCGGAGGCGCAGGCGACCGCCTGGGCGCTGGCCGCCTACGCCATCGGCATCCCCGCCCATGTGATCGTCAAGGCGCTGAACGCCGCCTTCTTCGCCCGCCAGGACACGGCGACCCCGGTGCGCGTCGCCGTGGTGGTGACCCTGGCCAACCTGGCGCTGGGCATCGCGCTGATGCCGGTGCTGGGGCATGTCGGGATCGCGCTGGCCACCGGGCTGACCGCTTGGGCAAACCTCGCTTTGCTGGCCCACGCGCTGCGCCGCCGCGGCTTCCTGCAGCTCGACGGGCGCTTCCTCGGCCGCGCGCCGCGCATCGCCGCGGCGGCGCTGGGCATGGGGGCGGCGCTTCTGGTCGGCGCGTCGCTCCTGGCGCCGGGGCTGGAGGCGTCGTCCACCCTGGTCCGCTTCGGCGCGCTGGCGCTGCTGGTCGGCGGCGGCGTGGCGGTGTTCGGGGCGCTGGCGCAGCTGACCGGCGCCACCGATCTGGCCGACCTGAAGGGCTTCCTGCGCAAGGACACTCCGGAATTGGAGCCGCCCGTGTCTTGACCCCGCCCGGTTCCGGCGCGATAACAGCCGCCTTCCAGAAGTTTCGAGCGAGAGTCCTCCCGTGAACCGCATCTTCTCCGGCATGCAGCCGACCCGGCAGCTTCACCTCGGCAACTATCTGGGGGCGCTGCGCAACTGGGTCGAGCTGCAGAACAGCTACGAGTGCATCTTCTGCGTCGTCGACCTGCACGCGCTGACCATCGACCAGGACGCGGAGGTCCTGCGCAACAACATCCGCGAGGTCACCGCGGCCTACATCGCCGCCGGCATCGACCCGGAGAAGAACATCCTCTTCAACCAGTCCTTCGTCCCGGCCCATTCGGAACTGGCCTGGATCCTCTCCTGCCACACGCCGCTCGGCTGGCTGAACCGCATGACGCAGTTCAAGGAGAAGGCCGGCAAGCAGAAGGACATGGCGAACCTCGGCCTCTACTCCTACCCGGTGCTGATGGCCGCCGACATCCTGCTCTACAAGGCCACCCACGTCCCGGTGGGCGAGGACCAGAAGCAGCATCTGGAGCTGGCCCGCGACATCGCCGGCGCCTTCAACCGCCGCTACGACACCGAGTTCTTCCCGCTGCCCGAGCCGCAGATCCTGGGTGAGGCGACGCGCGTGATGTCCCTGCGCGACGGCACCAAGAAGATGAGCAAGTCGGACGAGTCCGAATATTCGCGCATCAACATGACCGACGACGCCGACACCATCGCGACGAAGGTCCGCAAGGCCAAGACCGATCCGGAGCCGCTGCCGGACAATCTGGCCGACTTGGAGAAGCGTCCGGAGGCCGACAACCTCGTGACCATCTACGCCGCCCTGTCCGGCCAGACGCGCGAGCAGACGGTGCAGCAGTTCGCGGGCGCCCAGTTCTCCGGCTTCAAGGCGGCGCTGGTCGACCTGTCGGTCGCCAAGCTGGCCCCGATGACCACCCGCATGAAGGAGCTGCTGGACGACAAGGCGGAAATCGACCGCCTGCTGCGCCGCGGCGGCGAGCGCGCGGCGGCCATCGCCGAGACGAACCTGAACGGCGTGAAGGACATCATCGGCCTTCTGCGTCCCTGAGCCAAAGTGATCGGGTTCAGCCTCCTTAGCCCTCTCCCCTCTGCTCACGCGCAAACGAAGTTTGCGCTGACGCGACAGGCGGACCTTCGGTCCGCCGAAAGCGGGGAGAGGGTGGCCCGAAGGGCCGGTGAGGGGGTTGCGCTTTTGCCGGACATATCGACACGCGCACCCCCCTCACCCTAACCCTCTCCCCAGAGGGGAGAGGGGACTTGGAATGCCATAGCCGCAGTTCTTGACCATCCCGACCGAAAGGCGTCCGCCGTGACAGCTCCCATTCTGCTCACCGGGTTCCAGCCCTTCGGGGATCACGCCGTCAACCCGACGGCGCTCCTCATGGAGCGGCTGACCGGCGAGCCGGGGATCGTCACCGCGGTCCTTCCCGTGGAATACGACGCCTGCGGCGCGGCCTTCGCCGCGCTGCTGGAGGAACACCGGCCCGCCGCCGCCCTGTGCTTCGGGCTGGCCGCCGGGTCCGAATACATCAAGATCGAGCGGCTGGCCTGGAATCGCGACGAGAGCGAGCAGGCCGACAACGCCGGGATGGTGCGCACCGACGACGCCATCGAACCGGACGGGCCGACCGCCTACGGCTCCACCCTGCCCGTCCCCACGCTGGTCCGCGAGCTGGCCATCGCCGGCCTGCCGGTGACCTTCAGCGACCATGCCGGCGGCTTCGTCTGCAACCACCTGTTCTACCGCGCCCGCCACCTGATCGAGACGGCGGACCTCGACGTTCCCATGGGCTTCGTCCACCTGCCGCCGCTGCCCGAGCAGGTCGCCGACCAGCCGGGCCGCTCCGGCCTGACGCTGGACCAGCAGGAACGGGCGCTGCGCGTGCTGGTCGGGCTGCTGCGCCAGGGGCTGGGGATCGCCGCCTGACCCGGCGGCGCCGCTGCGATCAGGGGGCCGCGATCAGGGGCGCTGCGCCAGCCGCTCCATCTCTTTCGCCCAGCCCGCGTAGTTCTTGTGGAAATCGGCCAGCGCCGGGTCGTTCCGGGTGCGCTCGGCCAGCGCCTGCATCAGCGGCGCCTGGGCCGCCGCCAGCTCCCGCGCGTCGGTCCGCCGGGTCGCCGTGAGGAAGGAGGACAGGCTGGTCACCAGCTTTCCCCCCGCCGGGGCCGCGGCCATCTTCGCCAGATCGTTGACGATCCACGGCATGTATTTCAGCACATAGTCGGCGTAGGTGCGCATGACCGGCGCCTGCTCCAGCAGCTCGGCGCGCTCCCGGTCGAAGTCCGCACGGTCGAGGATGGCGTGGTTGCGGTAGACGACCGGCGCCTCCGCCGAGACGTCGCACTCCCAGCCCTTGCGCGGAACCAGCAGATCGGCCTGATCCTTTTCCTCGCGGTAGGGGTAGAAGGGCATGGTCCGGCAGCGCGACGGCTTGTCGGCGTGGATGCCGCAAAGGTTGTCCGGCTGGAGCGCCGGGCAGGGAAAGTGGTTCGGCAGATAGGCACTGGGCTGGATCAGCACCGCCACTGTCTTGCGGTTGGGCAGGCGCACGGTGGTGCCCAGCCGGGTGGCGAGGTCGTAGGATTTGGCGTTCGACCGCATCACCGTCCAAACCAGCGCCAGCGGGAAGCGGACGGCGTGGGCCACCGCATCCGTGAGCGTCAGCGGCAGCAGCCCGTGGCAGCATTTTCCGCAGGCGGTGCAGGCGAAGCGCGGTTCCATGATCCGGGTCCGCCCTCAGCGGCCGCAGCAGGCCTTGAACTTCTTCCCCGACCCGCAGGGGCAGGGCTCGTTGCGGCCGACCTTGACGACCCGGCGTGGCTCGCCCTTCGGGTTCACTTCGCCGGCGCTGTAGAACCACTGGCCGTCGATGCGGCGGAAGGAGGCGCGCTCGTGGTGGCGCATGTCCTGGCCGTCGCGACGGAACTGGATGAGGAATTCGACGGTGCCCTCGTCACCCTCCTCCGTCGCGCGCAGCACGTCGAGCCGCTGCCAGTCGCACTCGTCGGCCACCCGCTCCGCCTCGGCGCGGTTGAAGTCCTCGCGGATCTCCGGCGCGTGGGTGCGCTCGACATGGTCGAGGTCGTGGCGCACGAAGGCGGTGTAGCGCGACCGCATCAGCGCCTCCGCCGTCGCGGCGGGCGCGCCGGCCAGGATCGGGCCGCAGCAGGTCTCGAAGGAAAGGCCCGAACAGCAGGGGCAGGCGGAGGAGGTCATGGCGCGCGGGTCCGTCGGTGGGTCCGGGGCTGGTGTGGCAGGATGGGCCCCCCCGGTCAAGCGCTGCTGACCGAACACAACGGATGGGCAGGGTAGTTCAGGCCGAACGGGCGCGGCGCGGTTCGGACGGGGTGTGGACCGCCGGCTTCACGATGGCGCGCAGCTCCTCGAGGAAGGCGCGGCCGGTGTCGGTGAGCGTGACGATCTTGCGGCGGCGTTCGCGCGGGTCTTCCTGGGCCTGGACGAGATCGAGCCCGGCCTTCCCGAAGCTGTGCCAGCGGCTGAGCGCGGCGACGTTGCGCGACGCGGAGGATTGGGCGATGCCCAGGCGTTCCGCAAGCTCGCCGATGGAAATCCCTTCGTTCTGCGCGATCGTCATGAAGGACAGCGCGTACTGGATCGGCAGGTCGGGATCGAGCTTGCGAAACGCCTCGAGCACATGGACGACGGTGGTCACCTCGTCAGGGCGAACGTGGGCCGGCATCAGCGACCCTCCCCGAGCGAGGACCCCATCGGGCCGGTGTGTAGATGATGTTCAGGCGTCCAAGCCATATCACGAATTCCCCGTTATCCCGCCGGGCGTCGAAAAAACGATCCGGAGAGGCCCAGTGGGCGTGCTCAACGAAGACCGAACGACCGCAAAACCCCAAAAAGACACACATGGCTTCCTCTCGATATCCGGAATTCGCGTTCCAATGCGCTGGGTTGAAGAAGGGAGCCGTTAGCTCGCTGGGTGGTATGGGCGGACCAATCGCCCTGTCGGCGATTCGGGGTGGTGGGTACGATGGCTTTCATCGTGGTCTCCGTGGGTTGAAGAAAGGCAGGGGTTGAAGGAAGGCGCGGCCCCGAAGGGAAACCGCAGGATCGGGTATCGCCTGTCAGCGATACGCTTGCAACGTCAAAAATGACCGGGCATCCGAAAGGTTCCGTTCCCGGATATGTTGGGCCGGGATATAGCCCGCTTCGGTTCCGTCCAGCCCGATGTCGCGCCGCAGATGGGCGCTCAGCGTCTCCACGCCGGCATCATCGCCGTCGCGGTCCAGCCACTGCCGCAGCAGGGCGTTCCACAAGGTCTGCATGACTCCTCTCCTTGGTGCAGAGGAGCAATTAATCCGCTATCGGATGATTTCCGTCAAGCCCGATTTCCGCGTGCCGGACCAAGCGGTTCGGCTGCTCCGCCTTCGCCCTTGGCGATCCGCTTTTTCCACGGTATGGATTCCCGTCATGAAGGCGACCCCAAGTACCACCGGCATCGTGCTCTGACGCGTCCGACGCGCGGAGCCTGAACGCGTGCGCCCCGGAAGGGGAGCCCGCGGTGTGTCCCTGCGCCCGCGCGCAGGCAAAAAGCCGCCGGATCGGCGGCTCACGAGCCATGAGTGGTTTGATGGAAAACGTCTTCGAAAGCCCGTTCAAGGGCATGGTTCTGGACAAGCAGGTCACCAACCCGAACATCGTCGTTGGCCGCTACAGCTATTATTCCGGCTATTATCATGGCCACAGCTTCGACGACTGCGCCCGGTTTCTTCTCCCGGACGAGGGCGTCGACCGGTTGGTGATCGGCAGCTTCTGCTCGATCGGGTCCGGTGCGGCCTTCATCATGGCGGGCAACCAAGGCCACCGGAACGACTGGATCAGCACCTTTCCCTTCTTCTGGATGCCCGAGGTGCCGTCGTTCGTCGGCGCGCGGAACGGCTATCGACCGGCCGGCGATACGGTGATCGGCAACGACGTCTGGATCGGGTCGGAAGCCATCGTCATGCCCGGCGTCACCATCGGTGACGGCGCTGTGATCGGCACGAGGGCGCTGGTGACGCGGGATGTCGAGCCCTACGCGATCGTGGGCGGCAACCCCGCCCGGGTGATCCGCAAGCGCTTCGACGATGATCTCATCGCGTTGCTGCTCGAGATGAGGTGGTGGGATTGGTCCGATGACCAGTTGCAGGGCGCCATGCCGATCCTGACCAGCGGCGACGTCGCGCTCCTGCACCGCCACTGGCAGGACGTGATTAAGCACACCTGACGGCAACCATGTCGGCTTCGCCTGTTCGCTTGCAGGCGAAGCCGACCCCCGTGAGCGACGCCGGACGCGTCCGGAACGCTCAGGGGGCCGGGCGGCGGCCGACGCGGGCGTCCCAGCCCAGCATGGCGACCTCGGCCACGGCCTCCAGTTCGGCGCGCTCCGCGCCGTCGCGGGCGAGGATCGACATGCCGGCCTGCACCGTCTGCACGAAGCGGGCGAGCGCGTGGAGATCGACCGAGGCCGGGATCTCGCCCTCGGCCACGGCGCGCGTCAGACGCTCCGTCAGGATGCCGACCGCCGAGGCGCGCGCCGACCGCACCACCTCGCCCAGCTCGGCGTGCCCCTCGCTGCCGACCGCGGAGAGCGTCACCATGCAGCCGCGCGGGATGTCGCCGCGACAGCCGGTGAGCGCCGCGGCCGAGTCCATCAGCAGCCCCATGGCCGCCTCGCGGGCGGTGCCGGCGGTGAAGAAGCGCCCCCAGACCAGCCCCTCGTAGCTTTTGCGGTAATGGTTCACCGCCTCGACGTAGAGCGCCTCCTTGGAGCCGAAGGCGGCGTAGAGGCTGGGCGAGCCGATCCCCATGGCCTCCGTCAGGTCGGCGATGGAGGTCGCCTCGTAGCCCTTGGTCCAGAACAGGCGGGTCGCCTGGGTCAGGGCGGCCTCGCGGTCGAAGGCGCGCGGCCGTCCGCGCCCGCGGACGGGCGGCGTGCCGGCCGTCTGAGCGGTCCTGTCGTCGGTGGGCGGGGTCGGGCGTGATTTCTGCATCGATCACTATTTAATCCCGCCGCCGCGTGTGGGCAATGGCCTCGGACAGCGGCGTTCTATTTTTGTGTCGATCAGTACAAAAACCATTGACCGATGCGCCGAGCGCCTCTAGCTATTTTTGTATCGAACGACACAGAAAGGCTGGATCATGGTTGAGCCGAGTGGTGAGTTGGTTGGCAAGCGCGCCCTGGTGACAGGCGGTTCGCGGGGCATCGGCGCCGCCATCGCGCTGGCGCTCGCCGACAAGGGTGCGGATGTGGCGATCTCCTACGAGCGGTCGGCCGAGCGCGCCGCCGAGGTCGTCCGGGCGATCGAGGCAAAGGGCCGGCGCGCGGTCGCCATCCAGGCCGACAGCGCCGATCCGTCGGCCATGGCGGCCCTGGTCGGCCGGACGGTGGAAGCGCTCGGCGGCCTCGACATCCTGGTCAACAACGCCGGCATCGCCCGCCAGGGCATGGTCGCAGAGATGAGCCTCGCCGACATCGACGCGCTTCTGAACGTCAACGTGCGCGCGGCGGTACTGGTGGCGCAGGCGGCCATCCCGCATCTCAAGGACGGGGGGCGCATCGTCTTCATCGGGTCGTGCCTCGCCGACCGCATCACCGCCCCGGGCGTCACCATCTATTCGATGACCAAGTCGGCGCAGACCGCCCTGACACACGGCCTTGCCCGCGAACTCGGCCCGCGCGACATCACGGTCAATCTGGTCCAGCCGGGAGCGACCAACACCGACATGAATCCCGCCGACGGCGCCCACGCCGAAATCCTGCGCTCGCAGACGCCGCTCGGCCGTTACGGCCAGCCGGAGGACGTGGCGGCGGCGGTGGCCTTCCTGGCCAGCCCGGCGGCCCGCCAGATCTCCGGGGCCACCCTGACGGTGGACGGCGGCCTGAACGCCTGAAGCCTGAATCCGGAACCGGTCCGGGGAAGCCTTTGTTCGAAAAGGCTCTCCCGGACGGCTTCGGCCAAGGATTAACGATCCGTTAACGACGAATATGGGGCGACCCGAGGAGCGCCAACACCAGCGACGGAGACGCGACAGATGCGCCACGCACCGATGAAAACGGCCGTTTCCCCCGCAACCCGGCCGCCGCGGCGGAGCGTCGCCCGATGAGCCGCTCCGCGACGCTCGACGGGCTGCGGGGCTATTTCCTCGTCTTCATGATGGTGAACCACGTGGTGCTGGCCGGCGGCGTGCTTCTGGCCAAGGTCAACCACGCCGAACTCGGCTATGTGCAGGACGCCCAGGGTTTCGTTCTGCTGTCGGGCATCGTCGCCGGGATGTACTACACCCGCGTCTGGACCCAGCGGTCGCCCGAGGCGGCCCGGCGGCGCCTGTTCGCCCGCGCCCGCGAGCTGTACGTCTCGACCATGCTGGTGATCGCGCTGGTCACCGCCATGGTGGTGTTGGTCCCCGGCGCGCGGGAGCCGCTGGGCGGCTTCCTCGGGCATCTGGCCTGGCTGGAGCCCGGCACCCTGCTGGCGAGCGCACTCCTTCTGCATTCCCCGACCTTCACGGATCTGCTGATCCAGTACATCCTCTACCTCGCGGCGACGCCGCTGCTGCTCCGCCTGATCCTCGACGGCCACGCCCGCAAGGTCGCGCTGGGCAGCGCCGCGCTGTGGGCCGCCGTGCAGATGGGCCTGCATGTGCCGGTGCTGAGCGCGCTCGACGACGGGCTGGGGCGGCTCAGCGACGGGCTGGCGGTGCGCGGGCCGTTCAACCCGCTCGCCTGGCAGGTGCTCTACGTCGCCGGGCTGCTGATCGGCAGCGCCGTGCAGCGGGGCCGCTTCGACACCGACCGCTGGTTCCCGGTCGAGCGGCCGCCCTGGCTGGTTCCGGCGCTGGTCACTGTGGTGGTCTGCGCGGCTTGGCACCTGTCCTTCGTCCATGAGCTGGTCAGCCCGATCGTCGGCGAGCGTTTCCTGCGCTACGTCGACCGCACGGAGTTCAGCCTCGTCTACCTCGCGAACTTCGCGGCGCTGGCCTATGCCGTGTCCTGGCTGCTCATCGCCGGGCCGCGGTCGTCCCACCCGGTCGCCGCCGGCACCGCCCGGCTGCTCACCGCGCTGTTCAACCTGCCCTTCCTCCGGCTGCTGGGGCGGCACTCGCTGCAGGTCTACCTGTTCCACGTCCTGGTCGCCTACGCGATCCTGCTGATCGACCTGTTCGGCGGCCCCTTCAACCAGCTCACCAAGGCGGTCCTGCTGCTCGCCAGCGTCGCCAGCCTCGCCATCCCCGCCCTGTGGCGGGAGCGGAGCCGCGCCAAGCCGGTGGAGCGGAGCGCCGTCCGGATGGGCTCGTCCCGAGGCTGAGGGTGCGAGGGCCTGGACGGACGGAATTCCTCTTGTCCTGGACAAGCCCGCCCCGCTGGGTCAAAGAGAAAGCATCAAAAGTGGTGGGACCGGTGGATGGACCATCGCCCGGCCGATCCCCGCCCGCCCTTTCGCTGCTGAGGACGATCGACCCGCGTGACGAGACGCGCCCATCATCGGTGGTTGGGGACTCTGGCCGCCGCCCTGCTGGCGGTGACGCTGGCGCCCGCGCTGGCCCCGGCGCCGGCCAAGGCCGACCCCCGCTTCGTGCCCGGCCCTTGCTGGTTCTCCGTGCCGGAGGGCGAGGCCGCGCTGTGCGGGACCGTCGGTGTGCCCGACCGGCGCGACCGGCCGGCGACGCGGGCCTTCCGCCTGCCGGTCGTCGTCCTGCTCTCCACCGCCAAGCAGCCGTCCCCCGACCCGGTCCTGTTCCTGGAGGGCGGCCCCGGCGCCTCCCCCTTCGGCAGCGGCGAGGCGGTGGAGGAGCGGATGGAGGTGTGGTGGTCGCTGACCGCCGGGTTCCGCCGGTCGCGCCACGTCGTGCTGTTCGACCCGCGCGGCGTCGGGCGGGCCGAGCCGGACACCGACTGCCCGGAGCTGGACGTGCTGGGCGCCTCGCCCCGCCTGCGTCCGGTGTCGCGGGACCGCCGCGCCACGCTGGAGCGGACGGCCATCGCCGCCTGCCGCGACCGCTTCACCGCCGCCGGGCTCGACGGCGCGATGTTCACCACCCCCATCGCCGCCGACGACGCCATGGACGTCGCCGCGGCGCTGGGGGCGCAGCGGGTCAACCTGTTCGCCGTGTCCTACGGCACGCGGGTGGGGCTGGAGATTTTACGGCGCCACGGCGGGCGGGTGCGCACAGCGGTGCTCGACTCCATCTACCCGCCCGACGTCAACGCGACGGAGGAGGCGCCCTGGCTGGCGCACCGCGCGTTCAAGCGGCTGTTCGACGATTGCGCGGCCAACCGCGTGTGCCGCGCCGCCTATCCGGACCTGGAACGCCATCTGCTGGAGCTGGTGGAGCGGCTGGGCAAGGCCCCGGTGGACGTGCCGGTGGGCGATCCGGAGATTCCGCGCTGGGCGCGGCTGGACAGCGGCGCCGCCCTGTCGGCCCTGCTGGAGGCGATGGCCGAGGGCGAGAGCGTGCCCCGCCTGCCCGCCCTGATCGAACGGGCGTGGCGTGGGCGGTACGACCGCCTGTCCGACTGGGTGCCCGCCCCCTGGCTGGGCGACCCCGACTCGGCGGAAGGCATGGCCTTCTCCATCGAATGCCGCGAGACGGTGAACCCCGCCGACCCGCTGCGGCTGGCCGACGCCGCGCGCCGCTTCGCTCCCTACGGCGCCGTCACCGCCGACGATCCCGGCCGGCGCGTCTGCGCCCAATGGCCCGCCGCCGCGCAGGAGGCGTCGGAGCGGCTGCCGGTGGCCAGCCCGGTGCCGGTGCTCCTGCTGTCCGGCGCCTACGACCCGCTGACCCCGCCGGAGTGGGCGGAGCGCGCCGCGACGACCCTGCCGAAAAGCCGGCATCTGGTCTTCCGCAGCGCCGGGCATCTGGTCACCGCGTCGGAGGACTGCGCCGTGGCTGTCGCCGCCCAGTTCGTGGATTCGGAAACCCTGCCCGCCAACGCCTGCCCGGCGGCGGCCAAGCCGCCGGGGTTCCAGCCGCCATAAACCCTACTTCAGCGCGTCCAGCATGAAGGCCGGCAGGGCGAAGCTGGCGACGTGGATGTCGGGCGTGTAGTAGCGGGTGGTCAGCCCCGCCGCCGCGAAGCGCGGGCGGATCGCCTCCGCCGTCTGGCGGCGCAGCGCCGCGTCGTCGGTGGCCCAGCCGAAGGCCATGAAGCCACCGTAATAGCTGGGCACCGGCGCCACGAAGAAGCCGGCGTCGCCGAACAGCCGGCCCAGCCGCCGGTGACTGTCCTTCAACTCGCCCGGCTGGAGGAACGGCACGCCGTTCTGGGTGACCAGCACGCCGCCGGGGGTCAGCCGCGCCTTGCAGTCGGCGTAGAAGTCCTCGGTGAAGAGGACGGCGCCCGGTCCGTGGGGGTCGGTGGAATCGACGATGACGACGTCGAACCGCTCCGTGGTCTCCTTGACGAAGGCGCAGCCGTCGGCGATCACCAGATCGGCGCGCGGGTTGTCGAAGGCGCCGGCGCTGATCGACGGCAGATGGGCGATGGACAGGTCGACCACGGAGCGGTCGATCTCCACCATCGTCACCCGTTCCACCGCCTTGTGCTCCAGGCAGCGGCGCAGCATGCCGCCGTCGCCGCCGCCGACGATCAGGACGCGGCGGACGCGCCCATGCGCCAGGATCGGCACATGGGTCAGCATCTCGTGGTAGACGAATTCGTCGCCTTCGGTGGTCTGGACGACGCCGTCGAGCGCCATCACGCGGCCCAGCACCGGGTTCTCGAAGATCACCAGGTCCTGGAGGCCGGTGCGGTCGCGGTGCAGGACGCGGCCCATGCGCAGGCGCTGGGCCACGTCCGTATGCAACGTCTCGTCGTACCAGCCGGAGCCGGAGTCGCTCATGACCCGGTTTCGCCGCGCAGCAGCTCGTCGCACTTCACGCCCGTGGGCTTGAAGGCGCGCTCCAGCACCGGGATGGCCTTCATGGGCTGGGCGTCGCCGCACATGAAGATGTCCAGCGCGGCGTAGCCGCGTTCCGGCCAGGTGTGGATGCTGATGTGCGACTCGGCGAGCACCGCCACGCCGGAGATGCCGCCGTTCGGCGTGAAATGGTGCAGGTGGATGTGCAGGAGCGTCGCCCCCGCCACCTCCACAGACTCGATCAGCGTGGAACGGACATGGTCCAGCTCGTCCAGACGTTCGGCACCCCACAGATCGACGATCAGATGGGTGCCGGCGCAGACCTTGCCATCGCGGACGATGAAATGGTCCTTGCGGTCGTCTTGAGATTCCCTCCAGGGACCAGAAGTCACGTTGGTCCGGTTGGAGATTTGACCTTCCGTTTGGGCTTTCCTTGGATCGCTTCCCAAGTCCATCCCCAATTGGAAGAGAGAAGCGGTCTTCGCCATCGTTCTCCCCCATCAGCAGATGTTCCGCGCAGGTGGCGCGGAGGAGGGGGGCATATGGGACAAATTCGCATGCGAATCAACACAATTCTGTCCCCGCATCCCCTTTGTGCTTGGCGGCGGGCCTCTGGCGCGGCGCGCGGCGGCGGCGCATAATCGCCTGTCCGCCGCCTTCCGGAGCGGTCCGGAATCCTGTCTGGAGGTCCTTCCCACCATGAACCGCAAGCCGCTGATCGGCGTTCCCGCCTGCGCCCGCATGATGGGCGAGCATCCCTTCCACGTCGTCGGCGACAAGTATGTGCGCGCGGTGTCGGACGGGGCCGGCGGCATGCCGCTGCTGATCCCGGCGCTGGGGACGGCGCTGGACATGGACGACGTGGCCGGACGGCTCGACGGGCTGCTGGTCACCGGAAGCCCGTCGAACGTCGAGCCGCACCGCTACGGCGGGTCACCCAGCGAGCCGGGCACCCTGCACGACCCGGAGCGCGACGACACCACCCTGCCGCTGATCCGCGCCGCGCTGGAGATGGGCGTGCCGCTGCTGGGCATCTGCCGCGGCTTCCAGGAGTTGAACGTGGCGCTGGGCGGCACGTTGCACCAGCGGGTGCACGAGGTGCCGGGCTACGCCAACCACCGCGAGGACAAGGAGGCGCCGCTGGCCGTGCAGTACGGGCCGTCGCACAGCGTGCGGCTGACCCCCGGCGGCGTGCTGGAAAGGCTGGCCGGCGGTGCCGCGGCGGTGACCGTCAACTCTCTGCACGGGCAGGGCGTCGACCGGCTGGCCGACGGGCTGATCGTGGAGGCGATGGCCGAGGACGGGCTGGTCGAGGCGGTGCGGGTGGCGGGGGCTCCGGCCTTCGCGCTGGCCGTGCAATGGCACCCGGAATGGCGGTTCTGGGAGAACCCGCTGTCAGCGGCGATCCTGCGCGCCTTCGGAAGCGCCGCCGCCGACCGGGCGCGACGGCGCCTTTCCTGAAAGATGGTTTCAGGACAATAGATTAGGTCAACAATTGGCGAGTGCCGCGTGCCCAGGATTTGGGCACGCCGCCCTTACCCCAACGGCTTCAGCCGGCCCGCGAGATGCGGCGGAGGAAGTCGATGAGCTGCGCCTGCTCCTCGGCCGAGAGATCCTTCACCATGGCCTTGTCATGGGCCTGGATGCGCGGAATCAGCTCGTCCAGCAGCTTCTCCCCTTCCGGGGACAGGCGGAGCGCGTAGGAGCGGCGGTCGTTGGGCGAGGGCGCCCGGATGACGAGGCCGCGCGACTCGAGCCGGTCGATGACCGCGACCATGGTCGAACGGTCGATGCCCACCGCCGAGCCCAGGTCGGACTGCGACAAGCCCTCGTTCTCCTTGATCATGATCAGGACGCCGAATTGCCCCGGCGTCATGTCGTGGGGCGCCACGGCGTTCTGGAAGCTCTGGAACACGGCCACCTGCGCCTTGCGCAGATTGTAGCCGACGAGCTCCGGCAGAGGGCCGAGGGCCATCTTTCCGGTCTTGCTCGGACGCTGGCGGGTGCGCCGGTCCGAGGGGGTGGGGCGGTCGATGTCGGTCAACGTGAAAGCCGTCGTTTATTGACTAGTCTATTGGTCGTGTAAAATGCAGGCAGGTGCCGATTTTGTCAGCAAGAACCACACAATCCGCCTCGTATGCATAGCACCCATTCCCGTTACGCATTGGTTCCGCCCGGAAGCGGCTCCACCTCTAGCCCTATGAAGTGATCGCGCTCCTGACCCCGGACCCCCCGGAAACAGGCATGCCGGCGCGGTTGCCCGCCGACGGTTCATTCCCCTGCCGCAGACGGGTTCCGAAAACGGAGCTTCCGACGCCCGGTCCCCCCCAGACCGGGCGTCTTCGCGCCAAAGCCCCGGCCCAACGGCTGGGGCTTTTTTCTGGTGCTCTTTCCGGTAGGGTGGTTGCCCGAACCGCACCCCTCCGAAAGAAAGGCGCGCCATGGCCTACGCCGTTCCCCTGTGGCCCCAGCCCACCGTTCCGGTCGCCGGCGGCGATCCGTTCCCGGTCCGCCGCATCTACTGCGTCGGCCGCAACTACGCCGCCCACGCGCGCGAGATGGGCGCCGATCCGGACCGCGAGCCGCCGTTCTTCTTCATGAAGCCCGCCGACGCCATCGTCGCCGACGGCACGGCCATCCTCTACCCGCCCCGGACCGCCAACCTGCACCATGAGATCGAGCTGGTCGTGGCCATCGGCACCGGCGGGCGCGACATCCCGGTGGAGCGCGCGCTGGACCATGTCTACGGTTATGGCGTGGGGCTGGACATGACCCGTCGCGACCTGCAGAACGCGGCGAAGAAGGAAGGCAAGCCCTGGGACATGGGCAAGGGCTTCGACCAGTCCGCCCCCTGCGGCACGCTGCGCCGCGCCGCCGACATCGGCCACCCCGACAAGGGCTCGGTGACGCTGTCGGTCAACGGGGAGCTGCGCCAGAAGGGCGATCTGGCCGACCTGATCTGGTCGGTGTCCGAAACGATTTCCTACCTGTCGGGTCTGGTCGAGCTTCAGCCGGGCGACCTGATCTACACCGGCACGCCGGAGGGCGTCGGCCCGGTGGTCGCCGGCGACCGGCTGGAAGGCGCGGTCGAGGGCGTCGGCTCCATCGCCGTCACCATCGCCTGACATCGGGAATACGGACAACCGGACGATGCGCATCGCCACCTGGAACATCAACTCCGTCCGCATGCGGATGGACCTGCTGCTGCGCCTCATCGACGAGGCGCAGCCGGACGTCATCTGCCTGCAGGAGACCAAGGTCGTCGACACCGACTTCCCGATGGCCCCCCTGGCCGAGAAGGGCTACGTCCACGCCCACATCCACGGGATGAAGAGCTACAACGGCGTCGCCATCCTGTCGAAGCTGCCCTTCGCGTCGCGCGACGTGCAGCACTGGTGCGGCAAGCAGGACTGCCGCCACGTCTTCGCCGAACTGCCCGGCGGGATCGAGCTGCACAGCGTCTACATCCCGGCGGGCGGGGACATTCCGGATCCGGAACAGAACGACAAGTTCGCCCACAAGCTTCAATTCGTGGACGAAATGACCGAGTGGTGGACGACCCGGCGCAGCCCGGACCGCCGCATGGTCATGGTCGGCGACCTGAACATCGCGCCGCTGGAGAACGACGTCTGGAGCCACAAGGAGCTTCTGAAGATCGTCTCCCACACCCCGGTGGAGGTGGCGAAGCTGACGGCGATGCAGGCGTCCATCGGCTGGGTCGACGCACTGCGCCATTTCGTTCCGCCCACGGAAAAGCTTTACACGTGGTGGAGCTACCGCGCGAAGGACTGGGCGGCCTCCGACCGCGGCCGGCGGCTGGACCACATCTGGGTCACCCCGCCGCTGAAGGACGCGCTGACCGGCCACCGCGTCCTGCGCGAGGCCCGCGGCTGGGAGCCCAAGCCCTCCGACCATGTTCCGGTGATGGTCGATCTCGCCGTGTGATTTCGCCGTGTGATCTCGCCATGTGATCTCAACGCGTGATCCGCTGACTCACCGCTCGGTCAGCGGCACGTTCATCGCCACGACCGACGGCGCCCCGTCCTCCGCCACCCGGAAGCGGTGGGCGCAGCCGTCGGTCAGGCGGTGGGCCGGCTTGCCCACCATGTCCCAGCCGGTGGCCAGCGCGTAGAGCGCCCGCATCACCCCGTTGTGGGCCACCGCCCCGGTCGGCACGCCCCCGGCGCCCACCTCGGCCAGCCAGGGGATCAGCCGGCTCTGCACGTCGCGCGGGCTTTCGCCACCCGGCGCCCGGAAGTCGAGGCCCATCCGCTCGCGGTCCGCGGTCAGGGCGCCGCTCGACCGCAGCTCCTCCAGCAGGCGGCCTTCCCATTCCCCCCAGCCCATCTCGACGAGGCGCGGTTCCGGCGCCGGGTCGAGGCCGAGCAGTCGCGCCGTCTCCCAGGCCCGCCGCTTCGGGCTGGCGACCCAGCGGTAGTCCAGGACGTCCGGCGGCAGCCTCCAGGTGGCGACTCGGGCGCGGCCTTCGTCGGACAGCGGCTCGTCGATGCCGCCCTGGAGACGGTGCGCGGCGTTCCAGGCGGTCGGCCCGTGGCGCAGGATGATGAGGTCGGTCATGGGCTCCCTTTCCGAGCGGCGCGCCGGACGACTCCGTCCAGAACCGCCACCGCGTTGCGCAGATCGTGCTCCGCTTCGGCGATGCGGCGCGCGGCCTCGCCGAAGCGGCGTCGCCTCCCAGGGTCGTCGAGCAGCGCCCGGATGGCGGCGGCGAAGGCCTCGGCGTCGCCCACCGGCGGCAACAGCCCGGTCACCCCGTCGCGCACCACGTCCGGCACCCCCCCGGTCCGCCCCGCCACCACCGGCAGACCGGCGGCCTGGGCCTCCAGCAGGGCCATGCCGTAAGCCTCGTTCACCGCCGGCCAGACCATCAGGTCGGCCGCGGCGTAGAGGGCGGTGAGGGCGTCCGAATCCTGCTGGCCGAGGATCAAGACTCCCTCCCCCGCCCAGCTCTCGCGCAAACCAAAGGTTTGCGCTGACGCGGCAGGCGGACCTTCGGTCCGCCGAGAGCGGGGGAGGGTTGGGGTGGGGGCAAGTGTGCCTCCCTCGAACAGTGCTTCGATCCGAGCGCGGGCGGGGCCGTCGCCGACGATGAGAAGGTGGTGGGGAGGCAAGGCACTTGCCCCCACCCCGCCCCTCCCCCGCTGGGCGGGGGAGGGAGAGAGGGCTTCCGCCAAAATCTCGTAGGAACGTTCCTTGTCGCCGCCGCGCATCATGCCGACCGTCAGCAGCCACGGAACGTCCGGGTTCAGACCGTAACGCTCGGCCAGCGCCGCCCGGTGCCGGTCGCGCTCCGCGGCGGCCGCGGCGAAGGGGCACGTGTCGAGGAAGGGGCGCAGCCGCACCAGCCGGTCGGGCGATTGCAGAAGCGGCAGCACCCCCTCGGCGTCGTGGCCGGCGAGGTTGACGACCGCGGCGGCCTGCCGGATCGCCGCCTCGGCGGCGCGGTGGCCAGCAGCGAAGGGACCGGCGGCCCGCTTGGCCGCGAAGGACGCCTCAGCCACCACATAGGGGATGCCGAAACGGCGGCAGACCGCCGGACCGATCCAGTCCGGCGCCTTGTGGTAGAGATGATAGGTGAACCAAAGGTCCGGCGGGTCGTCCCGCCAGCGCGCCGTCAGGCGGTCGGCGCAACGCGCGCCCAGCGCCGCCAGACGCTCCGCCCGGCCCGGACGGCGCCCGTCGTCCCAGCTGCGCAAGGTGCAGGCCAGCGTCACCCGATGCCCGGCCCCCTCCAAGGCGGCCATCAGCAGCCGAGCCATGCGCCGGTCGCCCGAGGGCACCGGGTGGGTCGGGGATTTCAGCGGGGCGTAGAAGGCGATGCGCATCGCGGCCCCGGCGTCAGGGTGGAAAAAACGCTCAGAACGGGGTCGGTTCCCGCGCGCAGACGACCCGGTTCCGTCCGGCGGCCTTGGCACGGTACAGCGCCTCGTCCGCGCTGGACAGCATGGCGTCCACGTCGCGCGTCCCGGCCGCGCAGCAGGCGACGCCGATCGACACGGTGAAGCGCACCGTCTCGTCCCCCGCCGGAACGGCGAGTTCGGCCGTGCGGCGGCGGATGCGCTCCGCCACCATGCGCGCCCCGGCGATGTCGGTCTCCGGCAGCAGGATGGCGAACTCCTCGCCGCCGGTGCGGCCCAGCAGGTCGTTCTCCCGCAGCAGGGCGCGGCAGGCGGCGGTGAAGGTCCGCAGCGCCTCGTCCCCCACGGCGTGGCCGTGGGTGTCGTTGATGCTCTTGAAATGGTCGAGGTCGAGCATCAGCAGGGTGACCGGCCGGCCATAGCGGCGGGCGCGGGCCAGTTCCTGCTCCGCCGCTTCGACGAAATGGCGGCGGTTGGACACGCCGGTCAGCGAGTCGGTGATCGAGAGCCGGCGCAGCCGCTCCTCCGACTCCTTCAGCGCCGTCACGTCGTTGATCAGCACGTAGATGACCGGCAAGCCGTCCCAGGGCAGGGGCGACATGCTGACCTGGACGCAGGTGCGCTGCCCGTCGGTGGACACCATCACCCCATCCTGGCACCGCACCAGCTCCCGCTGGCGCAGGCAGCGCAGGAAAGCGTCCCGCTGGTCGTCGATGCCCGACTCCTCGACGAAATCCAGGAAATGGCGCCCGACCAGGGCGTCGCCGCTCTGACCCAGGATGCGCGCCGCCTCCTGGTTGGCGAAGACGATGCCCATTTCCTGATGGATCAACAGCCCGGCGGGCAGCAGGTCGAGCATGTCGCCCAGCTTGCTGCGCGTCAGCGACAGCTCGTGGCTGGTGGCCACGGCATCGCTGTCGTCGTCGAAGTCGATAAAGGAAAGGATTTCCGGTTCGGGAAAGGCGGACAGAGTCGACATGACGTCGCAAAGGTGGAGCAAAGCCGCACTCTATCCCGTCATCAGCCGCCGTGCAATGCACAGCATCCCCCAAACGGCATAAAGGACGGTCGGCTGTTTCCGGTTGTGAAACGTTCGTGAAGCCGGTCGATGCCCGAGTCGCTGCCGAAGTCGCGGCGCACCCGCGCGGCACCCGCCGCACCCAGCGCCGCGCGGCGGGCCGGGCCGCGGAGCAGCGACTCGAGAGCGCCGGCCAGCGCGGCGGGGTCTTCGGGGTCCACCAGCGTGCCGGTGACCCCATCCTCGATCAGTTCGGCCACCGCGGCGGCGCGGGTGGACAGGCAGGCCAGCCCCTGGCTCTGCGCCTCCATCAGCACGTTGGGCAGGCCGTCGCGGTCGCCGTCGCGCGCGGTGCGGCAGGGCAGGACGAACAGGTCGGCGCGGCGGTACTGGGCGATCACCGCATCCTGGGCCTTCGCCCCCTGCCAGTCGATCCGCCCCTCCAGCCCCAGCGCCGCCGCCTGCGCCTTCAGCGCGGACAGCCGGTCGCCGCCGCCGATGTGGGTCCAGCGCCAGTGCAGCCCGGCGGGCAGGCGGGCCAGCGCGTCGAGCAGCAGGTCGAAGCCCTTCTTCTCCACCGCCCGCCCGACCGACAGCAGCCGCACCGGGTCGGCGGGGTCGGACCCGTCGCGCACCGGGCGCGCGTCCGGCGGGGCGGGGAAACGGCTGAAGTCCAGGCCGTGGTAGAGCAGGTCCACCCGCTCCGGCTCCGGCGCAAGTTCACGCAGGCGGGCGAGGCCGAGCGCGGTGCAGGTGACACCCCAGCGGGCCTCGGCCAGCTTGTCCCGCAGGTCCCAGTCCGGCGAGGTCCAGATGTCCTTGGCGTGGGCGGAAAAGCTCCAGGGCAGACCGGTCAGCAGCGCTGCGTAGCGCGCGACGCTGGCCGGGGTGTGCAGGAAATGGGTGTGCAGCCAGGTGACGTCCGCCGGCAGTTCCGCCGCCAGAACGCAGGCCTGGCCGAAGCGGCGCGCGCGGTTGCGGCTGGGGTCGCGCCGCAGGTCGGCCAGCCAGGCGGCCCGCGCCGCCGGCCAGCCGGGGCGCCGCCGCGCCGCGCCCAGCGCGCGCAGCACGCGGGCGGGCGCGTCGTGCAGATATTCGGGCAGATAGGTCACCGGGGCGGTGACGCGGCGGTTCAACTCGTGCACCGCCTTGTCGGTCGGTTGACGCAGGCTGACGATCAGTTGACGCAACCCCCGCCGTTCCAGCCCCAAAATCTCCTGCGCAATGAAGGTTTCCGACAGGCGGGGCCAGCCCTTCACGATGACGGCAACGGTCACGCGGCGTCCCCGGCGGCCAATTGGCGCTCCGAAACGCTGGGTCCGGAGGACGGTTCCGGCAGGTAGCGGGCCGACAGGCGGTTGACGCTCTCCAGCCCGCCGAGCAAGCCCGGCACCACGACCGAGGAGGGCGGCGCCTGCCAGGGCAGCCGGCGCAGCGCCGCCGCCATCGCCGCGGCGTCGCGCACCCCGTCGTCCATCAGGACGGAGACCAGGCCCAGTTCCTGCGCGCGGGCGGCGCGGATGGTCTGCTCGCGCCGCGGCACCTCGCGCGGGACGATCAGGGCTTTCTTGTCGAAGGACAGGATCTCGCAGAAGGTGTTGTAGCCGCCCATGGCGACCACCCCCACCGCCCCCTGCATCAGCCGCTCGATCCGCGCCTCGAAGGCGGTGGCCTCGACGTTGGGCAGGGCCTCGGCACGGGCCAGGAATTCGGCCTGGAGGTCCGGCTGCATGAAGGGGCCGAACACCAGCACCGCGCGGTAGGGGATGCCGGGATCGCTCTCGTAGGCGCGCAGCACCCAGTCGACGAGCGCCTCGCCGTCGCCGCCGCCGCCGGGGGTGACCAGGATGTAGGGCTCGTCCGGCAAGCCGGGTCCGTGCGGGACCGCCGGAGGCACGGTGCGGTGCAGGTAGCCGGTGTAGACCATCTTGTCGCGCACCGACTGCGGGACTTCGATCCCCTCCAGCGGGTCGCAGATCTGCGGCAGGCCGTAGGCCCAGATCTCGTCGTACAGGTTCTCCAGCGCCGGCAGGACCTTCTTGCGCTCCCACTCCGGGGCGAGCAGGGCCGGCTCGTCCATCACGTCGCGCAGACCGAGCACCAGCGGCACGCCGCGGCCCTTCAGAAGCTCCAGCGTCTCCCGCACCTCGCCGCGCAGTCCGAGCGGTTCCTTGTCCACGATGAACAGGTCGGGCTGATAGATCTCCGCCGTGTGGCGGATCAGCGAGGCCCGCATGGACAGGATCTCGTCGATGTCCAGATGCAGGTTCAGCGCCGTGTATTCCCCGTTGCGCAGCTTGATGACGCCGGGGATGCGCACGAAGTCCACCCGGGTGCGGAAGTCGAAGCTGCCGACGATGGGCGAGCCGGACAGGATCAGCACGGACAGGTTGCTGTAGCGTTCCACCAGCGCATGGGCGATGGCCCGGCAGCGGCGCAGATGGCCGAGGCCGAACGTGTCATGGCTGTAGATGAGCACGCGGCCCGAGGTCGGACGTTCGCTCATGAAGTTCCTACCTCTCCCGATTGGCCTCTTGTGTCCGGCCGCGGCTTGGTCGATGAACGGGTGTGCGTCATGCCGCCGTCACAATGGCGGCAGACCGCGTGCGGGCGAACCATATTCCCAACGGCCGAGCGGCAGAGGGAGTAAGGTTTCTGCCTGCTCCCGGCACCGGCGTCCCCTTGCGTAGAATGGCGCTATGGAATCCAGCATTTTCCGATTCATCCTTCGGCACAGCGTCCGTCAGCAGATCGTGCTGACCCTGATGACCCTGGCGTCCTTTCCCTTCCTCTACGCCTCGCTCGACCTTCCGAAGAGGATCGTCAACGAGGCGATCGCCGGAAAAAAGCTGCCTGAATCCTTCCTCGGCTTCCATCTCGATCAGGTGAGTTACCTGTTCGTCCTATGCGGGCTGTTCCTGACTTTGGTGCTGGTCAACGGCGCGTTCAAGTACGTCATCAACACCTACAAGGGCCGGCTGGGCGAACGGATGCTGCGCCGCCTGCGCTACGAGCTGTACGTGCGCGTCCTGCGCTTCCCCCTGCCCCGCTTCCGCAAGATGTCGTCCGGGGAGATCATCCCCATGATCACGGCGGAGGTGGAACCGCTGGGCGGCTTCATCGGGGACGCCATCGCGATCCCGGTGTTCCAGGGCGGCACCCTGCTGGTCTACATCGCCTTCATCTTCATCCAGGACCCGGTTCTGGGGGCAGCGGCGGTTTCGCTGTACCCGTTCCAAGGCTGGCTCATCCCACGGCTTCAGCGCAAGGTCAATCAACTTGGCAAACAGCGCGTACGTGCCATGCGCCAGATCGCCGACCGCATCGGCGAGACGGTGTCCGGCATCCAGGAGGTGCACACCCACAACACGGCGTCCTGGCATCTCGCCGATCTCAGCCACCGCTTGGGCGACGTGTACCGCATCCGTTTCGAGATTTACCAAAGAAAGTTTTTTGTCAAATTCCTGAACAATTTCATCAACCAGTTGACCCCGTTCTTTTTCTATTCGATCGGCGGTTATCTGGTGATCCACGGCCAGCTGTCCTTCGGCGCGCTGGTCGCGGTGCTGGCCGCCTACAAGGACTTGGCGGCTCCTTGGAAGGAACTCCTCGACTGGTACCAGCAGAAGGAGGACAACCGGATCAAGTACGAGCAGGTGGTGGAGCAGTTCCACGTCCCCGACCTGCTGGCCGAACGCCTGCTGCGCGAGGAGGAGGACGTCCCCTTCAAGGGCAGCCTGTCCTTCCGCAACGTGGGGTTCGGTGAGGACGGCGGGTCGCCCATCCTGGAGGGGGTGAGCTGCGACATCCCGCTGGACGGCCACACCGCGCTGATCGGCGTCGGTTCCGGGCGGGACGAGCTGGCGCAGCTCGCCGCCCGCGTGCTGCTGCCCTCGTCCGGCCAGATCCGGCTGGGCGAGCATGATTATGCGGAGCTGCCGGAGAGCGTGACGGGGCGGCGCGCCGCCTATGTCGGCGCCACCCCCTACCTGTTCTCGGCCTCGCTCTATGACAACCTCGTCTACGGGCTGCGCCACCGGCCGCTGCGTGAGAACGGCGATGATGATGGCGAGGGGGCCGAGGGGGCCGAGGAGCGGCGCAAGAGTCGGATGACCGAGTCGGTGCTGTCCGGCAACGCCACCGACGACATCCAAGCCGACTGGATCGACTACGCCGCCGCCGGCTGCGACGGGCCGGAGGATCTGAAGGCCCGCATCCTGCGCGTGGTGACGATGGTCTCGCTTCAGGACGATGTGTACGGCATGGGACTCAACCGCACCGTCGATCCGGAGCGGCGCCCCGAAGTCGCCGCCCGCGTGCTGGAAGCGCGCGACGCCATGCGCGCCATGATGCTGAACAACCCGGACCTGGGGCGGCTGGTCGAGCGCTTCGACCCCGACCGCTACACCGTGAACGCCACGCTGGCGGAGAATCTGCTGTTCGGCACGCCGGTCGGCCCGATCTTCCAGACCGACGCGCTGGCCTCCAACCCCTACATGCTGCATGTGCTGGACAAGGTGGGGCTGACCGACACCATCCTGGAAACCGGCCACAAGGTGGCGGAGACCATGGTCGAGCTGTTCGCCGGCCTGCCGCCCGGCCACGAGTTCTTCGAGCGCTTCTCCTTCATCGGCTTCGCCGAGCTGCCGGAGTATCAGGCCATCCTGGCGCGCACCGCGAAGGAAGGGCTGGGGGCGCTGCGGCCCGAGGAGCGGACGCGGCTGATGACCCTGCCCTTCAAGCTGATCGGCGCCCGCCACCGTCTGGGTCTGATGACCCCGGACCTGGAGAAGAAGCTCCTGCAGGCGCGGCACCTCTTCGCCAGCGACCTCCCGGCCGACCTGAAGCACGCCGTCGCCTTCTTCGATCCGGACGCCTACAACGCCGCGGCCAGCATCCAGGACAACATCCTGTTCGGCAAGATGGTCTATGGGCAGGCGCAGGTGCAATCCAAGGTGGGCCGCATCGTGGCGGATCTGGTGGACCAGCTTCACCTGCGCGACACCATCGTGGAGGTCGGGCTGGACCATCCCGTGGGGGTGGCCGGGTCGCGCCTGTCGGCGGCTCAGCGCCAGAAGGCGGCACTGGCCCGCGCCCTGCTGAAGCGACCGGACCTGCTGGTGCTGAGCGAGGCGACGAGCGGCCTGGACACCAGCAGCCAGACCAAGGTGCATTCGGCGATCCTGGGGGAACGCAAGGGATGTGGCCTTGTGTGGGTTCTGCACCGCGCCGGCTTGGCACGGGCGTTCGAGCGAGTCATTGTAATGAAGGACGGGCGAATCGCCGAACATGGGCGCTTCGACGAGTTGAACAGGCCCGGTACGTTGTTGCATGAATTGGTGTCCGCCGAATGAAGCCGGCGACGTTGAGGAGGCAGACGGCATGAGCATCGCCGAAGAAGTCAATTGCCTGCGCAGGATTCCCCTGTTCGCCAACATCGACACTTCCAAGCTCAAGCTTCTCGCCTTCACCAGCGAACGGCTGAGCTTCCGGTCGGGCGACATCCTGTTCGAGCAGGACGAGATGGGCACCTGCGCCTACATCCTGCTGCGCGGGGAAGCCGAGGTGATCGTGACCGGCCCCGGCGGGCCGCTGACCGTCGCGACGCTGGGGTCCAACGAAATCGTCGGCGAGATCGCCATCCTGTGCGACGTGCCGCGCACCGCCACCGTGCGCGCCAGCTCCGACCTGGAGGCGCTGTGCGTGCCGAAGGACCATTTCCTTCAGATGATCGCCGATTTTCCGCAGATGGGCCTGGAGATCATGCGTTCCCTGGCCCACCGCCTGGAGCAGACGACCACGCGCCTGCGCGAGGTGCTGGCCGCCCAGGCGATCTGACGCCTTCCGGCCGCCCCCCCATGCGTGTTCTTTTCCACGTCCAGCATCTGCTGGGCATCGGCCACGACCGGCGCGCCGCGCTGATCACGCGCGGACTGGCCGAGGCCGGGGTCGCCGTCACGGTGCTGCGCGGCGGGCATCCGGTGCCGGGGATCGATTACGGCCCGGCGGCGGAGATCGTCCAGCTCCCCCCCGCCCGCGCCGCCGACAGCAGCTTCAAGACCCTGTTGGACGAACACGACCGGCCCATCGACGACGCGTGGCGCGCCCGGCGCCGCGCCGCGGTTCTGGAAACCCATGACCGGGTGCGGCCCGACGCGCTGCTGGTCGAGTCCTTCCCCTTCGGGCGCCGCGCCTTCCGGTTCGAGCTTCTGCCGCTGCTGGAGACCGCCAAGGCCGGCGGGGCGGTCACCGCCGCGTCGGTGCGCGACATCCTGGTGACCAAGGCCAAGCCGGAGCGGCTGGAGGAAACCGTTTCGACGGTGGAACGGCTCTTCGACCATGTGCTGGTCCATGGCGACCCCGAGTTGATCCCCTTCGCGGCGACCTTCCCCGCCGCCGCGCGGATCGCCGACCGCATCCGCTACACCGGCTATGTCGCGGCCCCGCAGGGCGGCGACGGCAAGGGCGCCGATGGGAAAAACGCCGACGGCGACGGCGAGGTGATCGTGTCGGTGGGCGGCGGAGCGGTCGGCCTGCCGCTGCTGCGGGCGGCGCTGGCGGTGCGTGCGTCAACTCCCGCCGGACTTGACGCACCGTGGCGCCTGCTGGCCGGGCCGGACGTGCCGGAGGCGGATGTCCGCGCGCTCGCCGCCGCGGCCCCGCCGGGCACCGTCGTGGAACGGGCGCGGCCCGACTTCCCCGCCTTGCTCCGCCGCTGCCGCCTGTCGATCAGCCAGGCCGGCTACAACACCGTGCTCGACGTGCTCCAGGCCGGTTGCCGGGCGGTCGTCGTCCCCTTCGCCGCGGGCAGCGAGACGGAGCAGGCCACCCGCGCCCGCCTGCTGGAGAAGCGGGGCCGGCTGGCCGTGGTCGACGAAGCCACCCTGACCGCGGACACCCTGGCCGCAGGCGTTGCCAGGGCGCTCGCCCTGCCCCCGCCGCCGCCCATCCCGCTGCGCCTGGACGGCGCCGCCGCCACCGCCCGGCTGCTGTTGGACGCGGTGGCCTACCGCCAAGGCAACAGCCGCTAAACCAATCAAGACGCTTGGATTTTTCCGGGGCGGGGGCCATGCTGGGGCTGATCCCCTGCCTTGGCCCTGCCTTGCGATGACCATGACCGCCCCTTCCGACAGCCCGCCGCGCGCCGGTTGGGACGCGCTGACCGCCGAGTTGGACGCCTGGGCCGCCGCCGGGCGCACCGCCACCCTCTGGTGGCGCGACGACGACGCCGTCGAGCCGACGCCAGCGCTCGACCGGATGATCGCCCTGTCCGTCGAGACCGGCGCGCCGCTGGCCCTGGCGGTCATCCCGGCGGGCGTCACCGACTCCCTCGCCCCCGTGGTGGACGCGGCCCCCACCCTCACGGTGCTTCAGCACGGCTGGTCGCACACCAACCACGCCGCTCCCCCCGCGAAGAAGGCGGAGCTTGGCGCGGACCGGCCCGCCGCCGCCGTGCTGGCGGAACTGGCCGAGGGGCGGAGCGTGCTGGACCGCCGGTTCGGACCGCGCGCCCTGCCCGTTCTGGTACCGCCCTGGAACCGCATCGCGCCCGGCGTGACGGCGGGCCTGCCCGGCATGGGCTTCACTGGCCTGTCGGTTTTCGGGCCGCGACGTGTGTCAACCGTCAACATGAAGTGTGTCAATACACACATCGATCCGGTGGCCTGGAAGGACGGCAAGCGCTTCCTGGGCGACGCGGAGTCGCTGGGCATGGCCGTCGCCCATCTGCGCGCCCGGCGGCTGGGCGCGGTGGACGCGGCGGAGGCGACCGGCCTGCTGACGCATCATTTGGCGATGGACGGTGAAACCTGGGCCTTCACCGCGCGTTTCCTGACCGTGACGCGACGCCATCCGGCGGCCCGCTGGCTGTCCGCTGATACCCTGTTTGCCGCAGAAGGACTTCGCTGAGACATGGCCGAGCTGCCCATGGCCCGACCCTCGACCGGAGAGACGCCGACCGTCGCGGAGATGCGCTACCCCGCCGGGGCGCTCGCCGGCGACTACGCGCGGGCCGGGGCGGGGCTGGCGCTGACGGTGCTGCCGCTGGCCTTCCTGCCCGTCACCCCCTGGATCGCCGTGCCGCTGGCCGCCTGCGCGCTGCTGTTCGCCGTCTTCGCGGCGCGCACCCTGCAACGCCAGCTGACCCGCCTGACCATGGACGATGAGGGCCTGCGGGCCGACGGGCCGCTGGGCGGCGCCATCCGCTGGGACGCGCTGTCCGGGCTGAAGCTGCGCTACTACGCGACCAAGCGGGGGCGCGACGACGGCTGGATGCAGGCGGCGCTGAGCGGCGGCGGCACGACCCTGCGCTTCGACAGCAACCTGGAGGGCTTCGACGCGGTGATCGAACAGGCCGCCCTCGCCGCCGGGCGCAACGGCGTGGCGCTGACCCCGGTGACGGTGGACAACCTGATCGCCCTCGGCATCGAGCCGCCGGAGGACCCCAACGAAAAAAGCACCAACGAAACGAGGCCGGCGCCATGAGCCGCACGCTGCTCCGGGTGGAGGACCTGAAGGTCGATTTCCAGGTGCCGGGCGGCGTGGTCCATGCGGTGCGCGGCGTGTCCTTCCGGGTGCGGGCGGGGTCCACCGTCGCCCTGGTCGGCGAATCCGGCTCGGGCAAGTCGGTGGCGGCGCAGTCGATCCTGCGCATCCTGCCCCGCAACGCCACCATCGCGGACGGGCAAATCCTGTTCGACGATGGGATCATCAACGAAGGCGTCGGCCCCGTCGACATCGCCGGGCTGAAGGCCGACGGCACGGCGATGCGGGCGCTGCGCGGCGGCCGCATCTCGATCATCTTCCAGGAGCCGATGACCTCGCTGTCGCCCCTGCACACGGTGGGCGACCAGGTGGGCGAGGCGGTGCGGCTGCACCAGCGGGTGACCGCCCGGCAGGCCCGCGCCCAGGCCGAGGACATGCTGCGCCGGGTGCGCTTCCCCGACCCGAAGCGGGCGCTGGACACCTACCCGTTCGAACTGTCGGGCGGCCTGCGCCAGCGCGCGATGATCGCCATGGCGCTGGTCTGCCGCCCCGCCCTGCTGATCGCCGACGAGCCGACAACCGCGCTGGACGTCACCATCCAGGCGCAGATCCTGAAGCTGATCAAGGACCTCCAGGCCGATCTCGGGATGGCCGTCCTGCTCATCACCCACGACCTGGGGGTGGTCGCCAACCTCGCCGACGAGGTGGTGGTGATGCACCGCGGGCGGATCATGGAATCCGGCACCCGCGAGGACATCTTCGCCGATCCGCGCCACCCCTATCTGAAGGCGCTGCTGCGCGCCGTTCCGCGCTTCCACATGGCGCCGGGGGAACGGCTGGTGCCGATCCGCTCCATCTCAATCGGGGGCACGTCGCAGGGCGGCAGCCTGCTGGAGAAGGACCACCAGCCCTGGCCGCCCGGCGCCGATACGGCGGGACCGCTGCTGGCGGTGGAGGGGGTGCGCAAGCGCTACGGCGCGCGCAAGGCCGGCTGGTTCGGCGCCAAGGCCGGGGCGGGCACGCTGGCGGTGGACGATGTCAGCTTCGCCATCGCGCGCGGCGAATGCGTCGGGCTGGTCGGCGAGTCGGGCTGCGGCAAGACCACCCTGTCGAAGATCCTGATGCGCGCCCTGACTCCGGACGCCGGAGACGTGCGCTTCAACGACCATGGCCGGGTCGTCGACGTGCTGGGGCTGGAGGGTGCGGCCTTGACCGCCTTCCGCCGCAAGGTGCAGTTCGTCTTTCAGGACCCCTTCGGTTCCCTGAACCCGCGTATGACCGTCTTCGACATCATTGAAGAACCGCTGGTCATCCACGGCATCGGCGACGAGGCGGAGCGCGCCGCGCGGGTGAAGGAGCTGATGGGGCTGGTCGGGCTGGACGCGCGGCATCTGCGCCGCTACCCGCACAGCTTCTCCGGCGGCCAGCGCCAGCGCATCGGCATCGCCCGCGCGCTGGCCCTGCGGCCCGAGCTTCTGCTGCTCGACGAGCCGGTGTCGGCGCTCGACGTGTCGATCCAGGCGCAGGTGCTGAACCTGCTGAAGGACCTGAAGGAACGGCTCGGCCTGACTTATCTGTTCGTCAGCCACAATCTGGCCGTGGTGGACTACATGGCCGACCGCATCCTGGTGATGTGCCGCGGCCGGATCGTCGAGTCGGCCCCGCGCGAGGCGCTGTTCCGCAACCCGGTCCACCCCTACACCCGCGCCCTGCTGGCCGCCGTGCCGGAGCCGGACCCCAGCCGCCCGCTGTCGCTGACCGACCTGGAGGAAGGCCGTGCCTCCGACCCCGCGCGCTGGCCCGCCCCCTTCACCATCGACGACGACCACCAGCCCCATCTGGTCGATCTCGGCGGCGGCCATTGCGTGCGCGCCGACGCCGCCATCCGCGTGCGGGAGGTGGCGTGATGAGGCTGGCCCGCCCTGCCCTTCTGCTGCTCGCCTTCCTCGGGCTCAGCGCCTTCGACGCGGTCGAGACGCCGATGCTGGAGAACGCGGTCGGCGCCGGGTCGCTGCCGCCGGTGGAGAAGCGGCTGCCGCTCACCCCGCTGGTCGAGCCGATGGACCGGCCCTGGCAGTCGCCGGGGCGCCATGGCGGCGACCTGCGCCTGCTGATGGCGCGGACCAAGGACACGCGGCTGATCTACGTCTACAGCTACGCCCGGCTGGTCGCGCTGACCCCGAGCCTGCGCATCGTCCCCGACATCCTGGAGCGGGTGGATGTGGAGGAAGGGCGGATCTTCACCTTCACGCTGCGCCGCGGCCATCGCTGGTCGGACGGCCATCCCTTCACGGCGGAGGACTTCCGCTACTGGTGGGAGGACATGGCCAACAACGCCAAGCGCTCCCCCGGCGGGCCGCCGCCGGAGATGATGGTGGCCGGGGAAGCGCCCAGGTTCGAGGTGCTGGACGCCGCCGCGGTGCGCTACACATGGAACCGCCCCAACCCCTTCTTCCTGCCCATGCTGGCCGGGGCCAAGCCGGTGGAGATCTACGCCCCGGCCCATTACCTGCGGCGCTTCCACCCCCGCTTCACCGAGCCGCTGGAGCTGAAGCAGCGGGTGGAGGCGGAGCGGCAGAAAAGCTGGCAACAGCTTCACAACCGCAAGGACAATCTCACCGAGTTCGACAACCCGGACCTGCCGACCCTGCAGCCCTGGGTGCCGACGACCGCTCCGCCGGCGGACCGTTTCATCTTCGTAAGGAACCCCTATTTCCATCGGGTCGACCCGGCAGGGCGGCAGTTGCCCTACATCGACCGGGTCATCATGACGGTGGCCGACGCCAAGATCATCCCGGCCAAGACGGGGGCGGGCGAGAGCGACCTCCAGGCGCGCTACCTGCGGTTCGACAACTACACCTTCCTGAAGCAGGGGGCGAAGCGCAACGACTACCGGGTGACGCTGTGGCGCACCGGCATCGGGGCGCAGATGGCGCTGTTCCCCAACCTGAACTGCAACGACCCGGTGTGGCGCGCGCTGAACCGCGACGTGCGCTACCGCCGCGCCCTGTCGCTGGCCATCGACCGCGAGGAGATGAACCAGGTCATCTATTACGGCCTCGCCACCCCGACCAACAACACGCTGCTGGAGGTCTCGCCCCTGTGGGTGCCGGCCTACCGCGACCGCTGGGCGCAGTTCGACGTCCGGCAGGCCAACCGGCTGCTCGACGAGATCGGCCTGACCAAGCGCGACGTCAACGGTGTCCGCCTGCTGCCCGATGGCCGTCCGCTGGAGATCGTGGTGGAGACCGCCGGGGAGAGCACGGAGGAGACCGACGCGCTGGAGCTGATCGCCGACGGCTGGCGGCGCGTCGGGGCGCGGCTCTACATCCGCTCCTCCCAGCTCGACGTGTTCCGCAACCGCATCTTCGCCGGCGACACCTGCATGTCGATTTCGCGCGGGCTGGACAACGCCATCGCCACCGCCGACATGAGCCCCGCCGAGCTGGTGCCGGTCGATCAGGCCAAGTACCAGTGGCCGAAATGGGGCCAGTTCTTCCAGACCATGGGCAAGGACGGCGAACGCCCCGACATGCCCGAGGCGCGCGACCTGCTGGAGGCCTTCCGCGTTTGGCGCGACGCCCCGGACGAGGCGGGTCGGGCGGCGGCCTGGACGCGCATCCTGACGCTCAACGCCGAGCAGGTCTTCACCATCGGCACGGTGGCCGGGGTGCCGCAGCCGGTGGTGGCGCGCCGCACCCTGCGCAACGTGCCGGAGGAAGGTCTGTTCAACTACGACCCCGGCGCGCATTTCGGGCTGTACCGGCCCGACGGCTTCTGGTTCGACGAGAAGGGGTGAGGCCATGCTGGGCTACGTGATCCGCCGCATCCTCATCATGATCCCGACGCTGCTGGCGATCAGCGTCATCACCTTCGTCATCATCCAGCTTCCGCCCGGCGACTATCTGACCACGCTGGTCAACGAGATGCAGAGCCGGGGCGAGAGCATGGACCAGGGCCGGCTGGCCATGCTGCGCGAGACCTACGGGCTCGACCGGCCGATGTACGAACAGTACGCGCTGTGGCTGGCCGGGATGCTGCGCGGCGACTTCGGCTATTCCTTCGAATACAATCTGCCGGTGGCCGACGTGGTGGGCGACCGGCTGTCGCTGACCGCCATCGTGTCCTTCGCGACCATCCTGTTCATCTGGGTGGTCTCCTTCCCCATCGGCATCTATTCGGCGACACGGCAGTACAGCCTGGGCGACTACGTCCTGACCTTCCTCGGCTTCCTGGGGCTGGCGACGCCGAGCTTCCTGCTGGCGCTGGTGATGCTGTACTTCGCCAACGTGTGGTTCGGCACCTCCATCGGCGGGCTGATGGACCCGCGCTACATCGGCCAACCGTGGAGCTGGGGCAAGGCGATGAGCGTGTTCGAGCATATGTGGATTCCGGTGATCGTCATCGGCACCGCCGGCACCGCCGCGATGATCCGCCGCCTGCGAGCCAACCTGCTGGACGAGCTGCACAAGCCCTACGTCGTCACCGCGCGGGCCAAGGGCCTGCCGCCGGGCCGGGCGCTGGTGAAATACCCGCTGCGGGTGGCGCTGAACCCCTTCGTGTCCGACATCGGCAACCTGCTGCCACAGGTCGTCTCCGGCGCCGCCATCGTGTCGGTGGTGATGTCGCTGCCGACGACGGGGCCGATGCTGCTGCAGGCGCTGCGCAGCCAGGACATGTATCTGGCCGGCTCCTTCCTGATGTTCCTGGCGGTGCTGACGGTGATCGGGGTCTTCCTGTCCGATCTGGCGCTGGCCGCGCTCGACCCGCGCATCCGCCTGAGCGGGGGAGCCAGCCGATGAGCGCCTCCCTTCCGACCCAGACGCCCCTGCCCCACACCCCCCTGCCCCACAGCGTCGACACCGCCCCCTGGGACCCCGACGAGGTCGAGCGGCTGTCGCCGGAGCAGGAGCGCTTCACCACCGCCTCGCAATGGCGGATGGTCTGGTGGAAGCTGCGGCGGCACAAGCTGGCGGTGGCCTCGGGCGTCGTGCTGCTGCTGCTCTACGCCTCGACCCTGGTCAGCGAGGTCCTGGCCCCCTACGCGGTGGACAGCCGCAACTCCCACTTCATCCACGCCCCGCCGCAGACCGTGCATCTGTTCCACGAGGGTCGGTTCGTCGGCCCCTTCGTCTACGGCTACACCTACCGCCTGGACATGGAGATCCTGAAGCGCGACTACACGCCCGACCCGACGAAGGTGCAGCCGATCCGCTTTTTCTGCCGCGGCGACCGCTACGCGTTCTGGGGGCTGGTGGAGAGCGACTGGCACCTCGCCTGCCCGGCCGACGGCGGGACGCTCTTCCTCATGGGCACCGACCGGCTGGGGCGGGACCTGCTGTCGCGGATGATCTATGGGACGCGCATCTCGCTGACCATCGGGCTGATCGGCGTCGCGGTCAGCTTCGTGCTGGGCATCGTGATCGGCGGCATCGCCGGCTATTACGGCGGCTGGGTGGACAACCTGATCCAGCGGCTGATCGAGATCATCCGCTCCTTCCCCGAGCTGCCGCTGTGGATGGCCCTGTCCGCCGCCCTGCCCGTCACCTGGAACCCGATCTTCATCTATTTCGGGATCACGGTGATCCTCGGCCTTCTGGAATGGACGGGCCTCGCCCGCGCCGTGCGGTCCAAGCTGCTGGCCCTGCGCGAGGAGGACTTCACCACCGCCGCCCAGCTGATGGGGGCCAGCCCGGCCCGCATCATCGGCCGGCACCTGCTGCCCAGCTTCATGAGCCACCTGATCGCCTCGGCGACGCTGGCCATCCCCGGCATGATCCTGGGCGAGACGGCGCTGAGCTTCCTCGGCCTCGGTCTGCGCCCGCCGATCACCAGCTGGGGGGTGCTGCTGACCGAGGCGCAGAACATCAACGTGGTGGCGCTGTACCCCTGGCTGATGCTGCCGGTGCTGCCGGTGATCGTGACCGTGCTGAGCTTCAACTTCCTCGGCGACGGCCTGCGGGACGCCGCGGACCCGTATCGGTAACCCTCAGGGCTTCTTCTTCGCCGCAGGCTCCGGCTGCTCCTTGAGGGAGGCCAGCACCATGCGGACGCGGGCGAGGTCGGCGTCGTTGCCCTTCGCGGGGGTGGAGGCGGCCTTGGCCGGGGGACGTTTCGGCGGGGCGGGCTCGGCCGCCGCGACCTGAGTCCGGGGAGCGGGTGATGCCTTGGCGGCGACCGCCTTGCCCGACGCGGCCTTCGCGGGAGTCGCCCTGGCCTCCAGGATGCGGGGATCGCCGCCCTTCGGGCTCCAGGTGCGGACCGGGCCGGTGTCGACGTGGACGTGGCCGGTGTGGGGGTAGAGCGCGTAGCCGCCACGCTGGAGGGCCGCGGCCTCGTCGGCGAGGCGGCGGGGCGGGACGCCGGGGATGGAGATGTCGGCGGCCTGCCCGCGCAGGTGATAGCTGTTTTCCGCCACGTTCGGGTTGCTGCGCGCCAGCGTGACGTTGGTCAGCGGCGAGCGGTAGCCCGAGGTGATGTGGACCGGCGTGTCGGGGCCGGCGCCGCAACGGTCCCGCAGGTCGGCGAGAAGCTCCACCAGCGTGGGATCGACGGGCACCGTCTCGCCGGTGCGGCGGTCGCGGAACAGGGTGGCGATGCGGTCCAGGGCCTGCGGGTCATAGCCGTCGGCGCGGCGGTAGGTGACGCTGACCGTCTCGCCGCTGGCGGGATGGTGCAGGACGATCGAGCGGGGGCCGCCATCGAACGAGGCCTGGGGACCCGGAGTGGAGGCGCAGCCGGCGAGCGTTCCGCCGGCGAGCAGGCCCAGCAACGATAAGCGCAGAAGATGCCGCATGCGTCTCCCCAGAGTTCTCTCTGCGGTTGCAGGCGGTTTTCATACCATAATTGTCACACGATCCGGCAGTGACAACGGGCCACGGGGCGCGAACGGAGGCTTGGCCGTGTCATCGGCGCATCACTGTCCAAGGGGATAGTTGCCGATCAGAGGGGAAGCGCCATGCCCTCGCGGGCGACCAGCGTGCCGGGGCGCCGCGCCTCGGCGGCGGTGGCGATGACGTCCAGCTCGGCATCGCTGCGACGGGGATCGTGGTGGAAGATGACCGCGCGCTTCACATCGGCCTCGTCGGCGATGCGCAGGCACTCCTCCCAAGTCGAATGGCCCCAGCCGACGCGGGCGGCGTATTCGGCGTCGGTGTAGGTGCAGTCGTAGATCAGCAGGTCGCTGCCGCGCACCAGTTCCATCACGGCGGGGTCGCGGCCGGCTGCGGGGTGCTCGGTGTCGGTGACGTAGCACAGGCTGCGCCCGGCGAACTCCACGCGGTAGCCGGTGGCCCCGTCCGGGTGGTTCAGCGCGGTGGTGCGCACGATGACGCCCGGCTTGACCGTCAGCGTCTCGCCGCTGACGAAATCATGGAAGGTGCAGTCGGCCCGGAAGATCTCCACCGGGACCGGGAACAGCGGCGCCGACATCATGCATTCCAGGACGGAGCGCATTGTCCGCTCCCGCTCCAGATGGCCGGCTCTGATCCGCACGCGGCTGGCCGCGTCGAAGGCAGGCGCGAAGAAGGGCAGGCCGCAGATGTGGTCGAGATGGCTGTGGGTCAGCAGCAGGTCGACGTCCACCGGCTCCCCCTGGCGCATCAGCGCCTCGCCCAGCGGGCGCAGGCCGGTGCCGGCGTCGAGGACCAGGAGAGCGTCCCCGCAGCGCAGCTCGACGCAGGGGGTGTTGCCGCCGTAGCGGACCGTGTCCGGCCCCGGGGAGGCGATGCTGCCACGCACGCCCCAGAAGCGAACGGTGAAGTCCGGCGGGGTGTCAGGCGCACCGGAACAGGCGTCGGAAACGGTTCGTGCCGTCATGGTACCGACAATTTGGCGGTAGGACCCTCGCGAGTCGAGTGAAAAGGTTGCTTCACGAAACGACCCTCCGGCCCGTCCATAAGCCGGTCCGCCTCGATGGAAGGGGGGACGGCGCGAGACGGGGGTAGGAGGAAAAGGCGTGCCGCACCGCCGAGATGTGGAGATGCCCAATCCAATAAGATGTGGTAGTTTGCGCCCGTTCGCCCATCGACGCGAATAATCGCCTCCGGACCCCGACCCCTCGGATGGACCCAGACAAACTCGCCAAAGTCCTCGCCATGGCCGAGTCGGAGCATCAGGGCGAGGCCCAGTCCGCTCTGCGCGCCGCGCGAATCATGCTGTCGAGGGCCGGCCTGTCGTTCCGCGATCTTGCCCGCGGTGCCCGTCCGGTCTCCACCACCCCGGAACCGCCGCCCGCCGCCAGCGCCCCGCCGCCCGACCGTCCGCCGCCGCCCGACCAGCTCGTCCAGGGCTTGCGCCGTCAGGTGCGCGACCTGGAACTGGAGGTGGCCGGGCTGAAGCGGCAGCTTGAAAAAAGCAACGGCGACATGGAGCGCCAGCGCGAGGAGGCCGACCGCTGGCGCGGCCTCGCCCGCGAAACCGCCGAGAAGCTCTGGGACCTCGGCAAGGCGCTGGAGCGCAAGCACAGCCGCCACACCAGCCTGGACAAGCGCCGCGCCATCCTCGACCTGTTGCAGGACCCCAACAGCGCCCTGCTGGCCGACCACGAGATCGCGCGGCGGGTCGGCACCTCGCCCAAGCTGGTCGCCCATTGGCGCCGCCGGCTGGCCATCGTCGGGCGCAAGATCCGCCTGCTGCCCGTGGTGCCGCGCGGCCGCGGCCTGTGGGGCGGCGGGCGTCCGGCCGGTCCGGCGCGCGGCGGCGCGGCCCTGGAGAACAAGCGCCAGCGCTGGATGGGCTATCCGGTCGCCGTCACCATCTCGGACCGGTCAGGACCGCTCGGCAAGCGGTCCTGACACGGCGTTCCCGTTTCAGTTGGCCCGTTTCAGTTGGCCCGTTTCAGTTGGCCCGTTTCAGTTGGACGATCTGTTCCCATCGGTCGTTGCGCTGCCCAGATCCGCCGGCCCTTCCGCGCTGGGCGAGCGATCGGTCACCGCGACGCGCCAGACCGTGTTCGACAGGTCGTCGGCGACGATCAGCGCGCCTTTGGGGTCCACCGTGACGCCGACCGGCCGGCCGTAGGTGTGGCCGTCCTCGCCCATGAAGCCGGTCACCACCTCGATCGGATCGCCGGAGGGGGCGCCGTCGCGGAAGGGGACGAAGATCACCTTGTAGCCGCTGGGCACGCTACGGTTCCAACTGCCATGCTCGCCGACGAACACGCCGTCGGCGAAGCGCTCGCCCATCACCGGCGAGGAGAAGGCCACGCCGAGAGCGGCGACGTGCGAGCCCAGGCTGTAGTCCGGCTTGATCGCCGCGGCGACCATCTCGGGCTTCTGCGGCTGGGCGCGCGGGTCGACGTTCTGGCCCCAATAGCTGTAGGGCCAGCCGTAGAAGCCGCCCTCGCGGACCGAGGTCAGGTAATCGGGGACGAGGTTGGGGCCAAGCTCGTCGCGCTCGTTGACCACCGCCCACAGCGTGCCCGTTCCCGGCTGGATGGCCAGCGCGGTGGGGTTGCGCAAGCCTGTGGCGTAGGGCCGGCGCGCGCCCGTCTGCGCGTCGATCTCCCAGACCATCGCGCGGTCGGCCTCGGCGGGCATCCCACGTTCGGTGATGTTGCTGTTGGAGCCGATGCCGACGTAGAGGAACCGCCCGTCCGGGCTGGCGGCCAGCGACTTGGTCCAGTGATGGTTGATGTAGGAGGGCAGGTCGGCGACCTTCTCCGGTGGCCCCTCGGCGCGGGTCTGGCCCTCGCGGTAGGGGAAGCGCACCAGCGCGTCCTGGTTCGCGACGTAGATCTGGCCGTTCACGAAGGCCAGCCCGTAGGGCGCGTTCAGATGGTCGGCGAAGACCGTGCGCTCCTCGTACCGGCCGTCGCCGTCGGCGTCGCGCAGCAGGGTGATGCGGTTGCCGCTGGGGACCGAGGTGGTGCCCTTGGCCTTGATGATGCCCGCGATGAAGTCCTTGGGCCGCAGCGGCGGGGCCGAGCCGCCCCGGCCTTCGGCGACCAGGATGTCGCCGTTGGGAAGGACCAGGGTCTGGCGCGGGATGCCAAGGTCGGTGGCGATCGCCGTGACGGTGAAGCCCTCCGGCACGGTCGGTTTCCGGTCTCCCCAGGAGGCGGGGTTGGCGATCTTCATGCTGGGCAGCAGACCGTGCTGCTGCTCCGGCAGAGGCGGGTTGGCGCCGTACACGGGCTGCGACGGGTTGTCATTGTTGTCGCAGGCGGCCAGCAGGGCGACAAGCGCAACGGCGGCCAGCAGGCTGGAGCGTGTCATCGCGTCTCTCCCATCCGGCTCATGCCGAAGCTGGAGAAGCCGAACCAGGTCGCCAGGAGGGCGGTCACGGCGACGGCCGCCGACAGGATCAGGCCCTCCGGCATGATTCCCCACGCATCCCGCGCATGCACGAAGGCGTTGACAAGGCCAAGCGCGAAGGTGACGAGCAGCAGGACAAAGTAGACGAGTCCGCGACCGCGGCGCCGGCCGGCGCGGAACAGGTCGATGAAGGCCCAGAGGAGCGAGAAGCCGGCGAAGACCATGCCGCCGGCGATCAGCCAGGCGGCGAAGTTGCTCCACTGGATTTCGAAGCTCCTGGAATAGGCGATGTCGCAGAGCAGGCCCCCCAGGAACAGCGGAAGAGAGGCCGCGAGCAGCACCGCGTGCAAGGGATGGATGGCCCTTGCCGGTCTGCCGTGATCGACGATGGCTACCAAGACGTCATCTCCTTGCCCGACGGGGGTCCGTGCCGCGGCGGCCCGGAATTCAATCTTTTCAATGGGCAGGGATGAGGATGGTTCCGCGCTGCGGCGGGCCGGCGGCCGCCTGACCGGGGATCAGGGCACCAGCCGGTAGCCGCCGGGCTCCGTCACCAGGATTTCGGCGTTGGACGGGTCGCGCTCGATCTTCTGGCGCAGGCGGTAGACGTGGGTTTCCAGCGTGTGGGTGGTGACCCCGGCGTTGTAGCCCCACACCTCGCCCAGCAAGGTCTCGCGCCCGATCACCGCGCCGCCGGCCCGGTACAGGTATTTCAGGATCGCCGTTTCCTTCTCGGTCAGGCGGATCTTGCGGGCGCCGCCGTCGGCGAGGAGCAGCTTGCCCGCCGGGCGGAAGCTGTAGGGGCCGATGGCGAAGACGGCGTCCTCGCTCTGCTCGTGCACGCGGAGCTGGGCGCGCAGCCGGGCCAGCAGGACCCCCATGCGGAAGGGCTTGGTGACATAGTCGCTGGCCCCGGAATCGAGCCCCAGGATGGTGTCGGCGTCGGACGCCGCCGCGGTCAGCATGATGATCGGGCAGCGCACCCCCTCGCGCCGCAGCAGACGGCAGAGGTCGCGCCCGTCCATGTCCGGCAGCCCGACGTCGAGCAGGATGGCGGCGAAACCGCCCTCCCGCGCCACGGCCAGGGCCGAGGCGCCGTCCCCGGCCTCCACCGTCTCGAATTCCTCCAGAAGCTGGAGCTGCTCGGCGAGAGACTGCCGGAGGGCGGTGTCGTCGTCGATCAGAAGGATGCGTTTCGCAAGCGTCATGCAGGGGCGTTCACCGGTGGCTCCGGGCGCGGAACTTATCATGGCCCGCGCGGGATTGCCCTAGACTTATCGGAAGGTCTGAAGACAAGCGTCAGGCGCCAAACAGGTCATCCAGCCGATCCGCCGCGGCGGTGTCCGGAGCAAGGACGACCGCAGCCTCCGGGGCGAGGCCGAGGTCCGTCACCGCCTGCGCCGTTTCGGCGTCCGGCACGGCGACGGCGCGCATCAGCGCCAGCGCGCCCTGCTCCAGATGGCGGCGGGCGGCGGCGGCCTCCTCGGTCAGGCCGGGCTCCAACCAGAGAAGACGGTCCACCAGCGCAACAAACCTCAGGCGCCGGCTGTCCATCGCCAGGGCGGCGGCGAGGCCGGGCAGGGCGCCGCCATCCGCCAACACCCGCGCGCCGTCCGGCAGCCGCGACAGCGCGATGTCCGCCGCCAGCACCGCCGAGGGGTCGAGCCGCGGGTGGTCGCCGGGCAGGGCGTGCCGCGCCAGGCTGTGCCCCTGCGCCTCCAGCGCCAGCGCCACGCGGTCCGCGTAGCCGTCCGGCGCCCGGTTCGCGGGGAAGAGGACGTGCAGGGCCGGCTGGTCCGCCATGGCGATGGGTCTCGCGTGCAGGGGAGGGAAGGAGCAGGGCGGCGAGCATAGCGCAAGCCGGATTCGCCCGCACCGGCGGCGGTTTGCGCCATCGTTGCACCGCCGGCAACGGTGTGGCGCGCGGGATTTGCTGGACAGGGGGGCGCCACCTGCGCTTTGCTTCCCGCGCTCTCCGACCCATGTCGGGATCTTTCGCCCTTCGGGGCGCAGCACGCGAAGCCTCCGTTATGTACGCCGACGCCCCTTCCGACTCCGCCCCGCCCGAAGCCGTCCTGCCCATGGACGAAGCCGCCATGCGCGCGGTGGACCGGGCCACGGCCGCCCTGCGCCGGGGCGAGGCCGTCGCCATCGAGACCGCCGACGGCAGCGTCGGCGCCGCGGTGTCGGTGGAATCCGTGGCGATCGACGCCGTGCAGCGGCTGGTGCAGCTGACCGGCGCCGCGCCGGTCCTGGCCGTCACCCGCCGCCGCGCCACGGTGCTGAAGCTGATGGGCGAGGGGACGGGCGTCGTCGCCCTGTCGCTTCCCCGCTGCCTGACCGCGGACGAGGCCCACGCTCTGGCCGATCCCGAACACCGCCCGGACGGAGCGATGCCGGACGGCCTGACCGCCACGGCCATGGACCCCGGGTCGCGCGAGACCGCGGCGGTGGACCTCGCCCGGCTGGCGCGGCTGCTGCCGGCGGCCATCGTCGCCCCCGCTGCTGAACACACGGACACCGGCAGCGCCGCGGAATGGGCGGCGAAGCACGACCTTCTTCTGGTCCGCGCCCGCGACATCGCCGACTACCGCGTCCATGTGGTGCGCACGCTGCGCCGGGTGGCCGAGGCCCGCGTCCCGCTGTCCGGCGCCGAGAACACCAGCATCGCCGCCTTCCGCCCCATCGACGGCGGGCCGGAGCATCTGGCGATCATCGTCGGCAACCCGGTGGCGGGCGAGCCGGTGCTGGCCCGCCTGCATTCGGAATGCTTCACCGGCGACCTGCTGGGGTCTTTGCGCTGCGACTGCGGCCAGCAGCTGCGCGGCGCCATCGCCGAGATCGCCCGGCAGGGCAGCGGCGTCCTGCTCTATCTGGCGCAGGAGGGGCGGGGGATCGGCCTCGTCAACAAGCTGCGCGCCTACCGCATCCAGGACCGCGGCTTCGACACGGTGGACGCCAACGAGATCCTGGGATTCGAGGCGGACGAGCGGGTCTATCTACCAGCGGCGGAGATGCTGCGGCAGTTGGGCTTCACCGCCGTGCGGCTGATGACCAACAACCCGGAAAAGCTGCGCCAGCTCGCCCGCTGCGGGATCGAGGTGGTCGAGCGCGTTCCCCACATCTTCCCGTCCAACGGCCACAACGAAGGCTATCTGCGCACCAAGGCGGAGCGCAGCGGTCACATGTTCTGACACCGCATCTTCCGAGAATCGATTCTTCAGGGGGCAGGAAACGCCCCTTGCCCGGCAGCTCTTGCCGGGTCGCGGTCCGGTCTCCTGCCGAAAGCGCCCGAGACGACGGGATTCCAGCCCAGGGAACTGGCACACCGGTTGCTTAGGACAGGGCTGGACACCGCGACGGGAGACCGCCCATGGCCATCGACGCCACCACCATCGACGCAGCCGCCGCTTCGCGGCCGGTGCAGCGCGAGCGGTCGCCGGCCCAAGCGACGCCCGCCCTGACGGTCATGGAAAGCCGGGACAGCCCCGACCGGTACGAGGCCGAGGCCGAGATGTCCTTCGGCGACTTCCTGGACATCATCAACCCGCTCCAGCACATCCCCATCGTCAACACCGTTTACCGGGAGATCACCGGCGACACGATCAAGCCGTCGTCCAAGGTCATCGGCGGCATTCTGTTCGGCGGCCCGTTGGGCGGCATGGCGTCCATCGCCAACGCCGTGGTGGAGCAGGCCCAGGGCAAGGACATCGGCGGGCAGATCATGGCCTCGCTCGGCTTCGACGGGGACGCCGCCGCCGGCCATCCGCCCGCCGGCACATCCGGGGCCACAGCGGTCGCCGCCCTGCCGGACTCCGCCGCCGGCACCTCGGCACCGGCCATGGCCGCTGCGGCGCCGGCCGCCCAGCCGGCCCGCACCGTCACGGCGGAGTTGCCCGACGCCAAGCGGCCCGCAGCACCGCCCCATGGGGTGGGGGCGGCGGTAAGCGGGTCCGGGCGCGATGGCCTGACGGACACGCCGCATCCCTCGCGCATGCCGGCGCGCGACACCCCGCTGGCGAACAGCCTGATGGCCAAATACGCCGCCGCCAAGCCGCACCCCTCCACCGTCGGCTTCGCCGCCACCGCGGTTCCCTCCGGCGTCCGCAAACCCGCGGAGGCCCAGGCACCGGCGGCCCAACCGGACGCCGCGGCCGGAACCGGGGCGGCGAACGCGTCGGCGAATGTGCCAACGAACGCGCCGGCGCAGGCGAACGCCGCCCCGGCCGCCGCCAACAGCAACGCCTTTGCACCCGTGACACCCGACATGCTGTCTGAGACGATGATGCGCAATCTGGCCAAGTACGAGCAGGGCCGGCGGGCCGCACAGACCCAGGCGCCCAGCCTGCGGGTGTCCGGCTGAGCGCGGTGACCCCGGAAACGGGTGAGGGAAGGGCGATGGAGATCACGGTTCGTCTTGAGGACCCGCCATCCGACGGCCGTCTCGATTGGCCCGGCGGCTCGTTCCGCTGCGTGCTGGGCCGCGGCGGCATCCGCTCCGACAAGCGGGAGGGCGACGGCGCCACCCCGGTCGGCCGCTTCGCGCTGCGCCGCGTGCTGTGGCGCCCCGACCGTCTGGAGCGTCCCGGGACGGGCCTGCCGGCGTCGCCCATCGCGCCCGACGACGGCTGGTGCGACGACCCTGCGGATCCCGCCTACAACCGCCCGGTCAAGCGCCCCTACGCCGCCAGCCACGAGGAGCTGTGGCGCGACGACCATGTCTACGACGTCATCGTGGTGATGGGACACAACGACGACCCGGTGGTGCCGGGTCTGGGCAGCGCCGTGTTCATGCATGTGGCACGGCCCGACCGGGCGCCGACGGCGGGCTGCGTTGCGCTGCCCCTGCCGGACCTGCTGCGGCTTCTCAAGGATTGCGCGCCGGGCACCGCGCTGACCGTGGCGGGCCCGGCGGAATAGGCGGCGCTATCCGGCGGCGGGATAGGGGCGGGCGCCGAAGATCGCGGTGCCGACGCGCACATGGGTGGCGCCGAAGCGGATCGCCGTCTCGTAATCGCCGCTCATCCCCATGCTGACCTCGGGCAGGCCGGCGCGGCGCGCCATGTCGGCGAGCAGGGCGAAATGCATCGCCGGCTCCTCGTCCACCGGCGGGATGCACATCAGGCCGGTCACCGGCAGGTTCCAGCTGTCGCGGCAGGCGGCCAGGAAGGCGGCCAGCTCAGCCGGGGGAATGCCGGCCTTCTGCGGCTCCTCGCCGGTGTTGACCTCGATCAGGCAGCGCGGGCGGCGCCCGCTGCGCGCCATCTCCTCCGCAAGGGCCTCGGCCAGCTTGGGCCGGTCCACCGTCTGGATCACGTCGAACAGGGCCACCGCGTCCTTGACCTTGTTGGTCTGGAGCGGGCCGATCAGGTGCAGTTCCAGGTCCGGGAAGCGCTCGCGCAGCGCGGGGAACTTCGCCTTGGCCTCCTGCACGCGGTTCTCGCCGAAGACGCGCTGGCCGGCGGCCAGGGCCTCCTCGACCGCCTCCACCGGGTGGGTCTTGGAGACGGCGACCAGCGTCACCGCGCCGGGAGCGCGCCCGCCGGCGGCGCAGCCGTCCTGGATGGAGCGGCGGACGGCCTCGAGCCGGGCCGTGACGGTGGCGTCTGGTGTGTCGGTGTGCGAAGCGGACATGCCGGTCCTCCCCCTTTTATGGCGCCTGCCTGTACAGGAACCGGAGGGCGTGGTAACGGACGGACCGACGAAACGCAAGCACCCCGAGGAGAACACGGCATGCGTGGTTGGATGCGTCCCCTGATCCTGTCGGCGCTGATTCTGGGGGCCGCGCCGTTCACGGCCGGCAGCGCCCTTGCCCAAGGCACCGGGAACCCGAACGCCGGGAGTCAGAATGGCGGCAAGCCCGCCGCCGGCAAGGAAGCCCCGAAGGAGGCGCCCAAGGAAGCTCCCAAAACGGCGGCGGGATCGGCCATCGCCCAGGCGCCCTTCGCCGTGCAACCGTTCCCGCTGCAGGACGACGGCACCTACAAGGAATTCTTGGGCGCCGCCGCCGCTGACCTCAACCGGCGCTGCACCAAGCAGGAAAATTATGGTTGGGAGTTCAAGAAGGACGACGACGCCCGCCGTGACCAGATCCTTGAATCCACGCTGGGCGGCTTCCGCAAGGCTGGCTGGAAGCTGGGCGAGGTGAAGGTCCGTTCCATCCGCGATCCGGGAACCACCGCCTACACGGCGGAGAAGGCCAAGCAGCGCCTGCTGGCCGTCTGGACCCCGATGGAGAACGCGGCGATCCTGCTGCTCTGCGAGACCGAAGCGGCGCCAGCGACCAAAAAGTAAGAACCAGCGACAAAAGGAAAACGGCGGCGGATGGATATCCGCCGCCGTTTTTGTCAGACCTGCCGCAAGGCCGATCAGAAGGCCAGACGGGTGTCGATCATGATGATGTGCGCGCGGTCGTCGGGGCTGATGCCCCCGTTGTCGATCGTCGTCATCTTCGAGTCGAGGTCGAGGTAGCTGTACTCCAGGCCCGTGGTCAGGCCGGGCGCGATGGTGTAGGTCACGCCGGCCTGATACAGCTCGGCCTTGACCGGGGCCACGAAGCCGGTGTTCGGGCTGGTGCCGTTCGAACGCGACTGCGAGTAGTTGGCGGCCAGGATGAGCGGGCCGGTGGCGTACTGGGCGCCAACGATCCAGATGTCCTGCTTCTCCTTCACGGTCAGCGACTTGTCGTAGCCGCTGTCGCCGCTGTAGGCGTAGCTGCCGCCGATCTTGAAGTCGCCGTAGCCGACGTTCAGGCCGGCGTGGACCGAGCTGAGCTTCTCGAAGCGGGTGGCGCCGACGCCGACGCCGTCATCGACCGCATCGCCGAACTGGTAGAAGGCGCTGGCCGCGACGCTGAAGCCGCCGAACTCGTTGGTGTAGGTGCCGCCGGCCTCGACGACATCCTGGAACCCGCCGTTGTCCTGGCGACGGTTGATCGAGGTGTGCGAGTCGCCGGTGCGCGGCGTGTAGGAGACGCCGCCCTGGAAGCCGGCGATGGTCGGGGTCAGGTAGATGACCTTGGTACCGACGTCACCCGACGCGAAGGCGCGGAAGTTGTTGGTGGTGGTCGGCAGCAGCGAGTAGGTCTGCGAACCGCCCAGGAATTCCACCGTGTTGTTGTCCGGACCGCCGGCGATGCCCTCGACGTTCGGGCCGATGATGCCGAACTCGTCCGACAGGCCGTTGATCGTGCCGGCCTGCAGGGTGCCGAAGCCGCTGTTCACGAAGATGAACGCGCGATCGGCGTCCATCGTGCGGACGTTGCTGGCGCCGTTGGCGGCGCGCATGCGGACGCGGCCGCCGTACTCCAGACCGTTGTCGGCCGTGGCGACCGGCGTGACGGTCACGCGGAAGCGGTTGGCGAACTCCGTCGAGCGGGTGCCTTCATCACGGTCCTGTTCGACATAGGCGCCCTGGAAGAAAGCGTCGCCGCCGATCTTGACCTCGAACTTGGTCTGGGCGGAAGCCACGCCGCTGCAGGCGATGATCGCGATGGCTGCGCAGCCCGTAACAAGAGAACGCTTCATTGATGGTCCATCCTTCTAGCAGGCCCCCAAGGAGACTGGAGCCGTGCGGTTGTGCTTCCCATCAATGACTAAGCCACCCGTTCGCTCACCCGACAAGAGCGATTCGACAGGGGTAACGGTGCAACTGTAACACAGTTGCCATTCCGACACAGTCATAAGTGTTTGGAGTCTAATGGTTTTTCCCGTATGCCGTAAATATAGCACATTTCTTGTCCAGATTTTGGGCGTGATGAACAAACTTTACGCACCAAAAAACGCCATGGCGGACGGCGAACCGGAAGGTAAAGGCGCACGGAAAAGGCGCAGCGCGAACGGCAAAGAACGCGAACGGCAAGGAAGATGGACAAAGAAAAAGGGCGGTGGCCGAAGCCACCGCCCTTCTCCATCCACGGATGACCGCAGATTAGAACGCCAGGACCGTGCGGAGCAGGACGACGTGACCGTCGTTGTCCAGGTCCACAGCGGCCGTGCTCAGGTCGCTGTCGGCCTTGAAGTAGTCGTACTGAGCCTGCAGGGTCAGGCCCGGAGCGACGGTGTAGCCCGCGCCGAACTCGTAGACTTCCAGCTTGCGGCTGCCGGCGGTGTAGAGGCTGCCAGCGTCCTTGCCGTTCTTGTAGTTGGCGCCGACGACGATCGGGCCGGCGGTGTACTGAGCGCCGACAACCCAGAGGCGGCTCTTCTCGTTGTCCGAGGTCGCGGTCTGGATCTGGCCCGACTCACCGAAGTCGGTGTACGAACCGCCGAGCGAGAAGCCGGCGTAGCCAACCTGGGCGCCAACCTGCCAGGCGTTCAGGTCCTCGACGCTGGCGCCGACCGTGGTCGTGCCGGCGGCGTTGCCCCAGTAGTAACCGGCGCTCGCCTTCAGAGCGACACCACCGAAGGTGTTGCTGTAGTTGGCGCCGACTTCGACCAGATCCTCGAACGTGGTCGAGAAGCCACGGCCGGTGGCGGTGACCGGGGTCAGGTCAGCGCGGTTGACCGAGGCGTGCGAGTCGTCGTTGCGCGGGGTGTAGCTGGCGCCCACCTGCAGGCCGGCGAAGCGCGGCGAGAAGTACACGATCTTGGTCGCGTTGTTCTCGACGACCAGCGACTGGTTCAGGATCGAGCCGTTCAGACCGGCGAGGCCGCCGCCGATGTCCGAGGTCTGGCCGATCCAGGCGGTGACGCCGTCATAGATGGCCAGCGGCAGGTAATCCTGCGGGGCCGTGACGTAGGTGGCGTCGTTGAAGGAGTTGGTCACGCCCATCTGGACCTGACCGAACGCGCCCTGCGCGAAGATGTAGCCGCGGTCGGCGTCCATCGTGCGGGCGTTGTTGGCGCCCGAGTTGGCGCGCATACGGATGCGGCCGCCGTACTCCAGGCCGTTGTCGGCCTTGGCGGTCGGGGTCACGATGACGCGGAAGCGGTTGCGGAAGTCAACCGAACGGGCACCCTCGTCGCGGTCTTCGTTGACGTAGCCGCCTTCGAAGTAGGCGTCGCCGCCGACCTTGACTTCAAACTTGGCCTGAGCGTTGGCGGCGCCGGCACCCAGAGCCAGAGCGGCAGCGGCGCAGCCCGCGAGCAGATAACGGTTCATGATTGTTGCCTCCATCCTGGCAGCAGAATTTTCAGCCCGGTTAACGTCCTGGCTGGCTCTGTGGTACGCAGATGCGGGGACGCCAGCAAGCCGGAAATCGCAAAGTTGCAGCAATGAAGGAACAGTGTGTCCGACGGAACACACCTTCATTGTGCGCCGCCGTTGGAATTCCGCCGCCCGCGCCGTCCCGTCCGCAGGGCTCCGGCATCGCCCCGGACACAGCAAAGGCACAGGCTGCGCCCCGCATCGGCTGTTGCCGCGGGCGGGCTTTTATGGTCTTTTCACCGGCATCCGCCGCGGTATCGTGCGCGGTACCCCGAATTTATTGATCCAGGTTCCGACCATGCGCCGTTCCCGTGTCCTTCGCCTTGCCCCCGTCGTGCTCGCGGCGTCGCTCGCCGTGGCCGGTTGCTCCAGCTGGGGCGGCCAGACGGAAACCGTCGATGAGCAGATCAAGAAGGAATACAAGTTCGGCAGCCTTCTCGGCACCGACGGCGGCTTCAGCCTGTTCGGCAAGAACAAGCGCAACGGCGCCGAGCAGGGCGATCCCAACGGCATCGGCGTCAACAGCTTCCTGTGGCGCGCCTCGCTGGACACGCTGTCCTTCATGCCGATCGTCTCCGCCGACCCGTTCGGCGGAGTCATCCTGACCGACTGGTACACCCCGCCGGACACCCCGAACGAGCGCTTCAAGGTCAACCTGTACATCATGGACCGTCAGCTCCGCGCCGACGGCGTGCGGGTGTCGGTGTTCAAGCAGCAGCGCGCCGGGTCGGACTGGCGCGACAGCGCGGTCGGGCCGGAGACGGCGACGACGCTGGAGGACGCGGTGCTGACCCGCGCCCGCCAGATCCGCGTCGCCCAGCAGGCCGCGGCGCGCTGAACGGGGGCGCCGGGCGGGGTGGGGCGGCGGGCATCGGTCCGCCGCCTGTTGCCCCGCCATCGGCGCCTTATTTGTCTAGATCCACGAAATTCACGGAACGGCGTCTGCGGTCATGTCGCGTTACAATGTCAAGGAAACCGAAGCGAAGTGGCAGGGCGAGTGGGAGCGGCAGGGCTGCTTCACCGCGCGCGAGGACGCTTCCCGTGAGAAGTATTACGTGCTGGAGATGTTCCCCTACCCGTCGGGGCGCATCCACATGGGGCATGTCCGCAACTACACCATCGGCGATGTGATCGCGCGTTACAAGCGCGCCCGCGGCTTCAACGTGCTGCACCCGATGGGCTGGGACGCCTTCGGCCTGCCGGCGGAGAACGCCGCGCTGGAGAAGAAGACCCATCCGGCCAAATGGACGCGCGAGAACATCGCCGCCATGCGCGCCCAGCTGAAGACGATGGGTCTGTCCATCGATTGGGACCGCGAGATCGCCACCTGCGACGTGGAGTATTACCGCCACGAGCAGAAGATGTTCCTGGATTTCCTTAAGGAAGGCCTGGCCTACCGCAAGGAGTCCTGGGTCAACTGGGACCCGGTCGACAACACGGTCCTCGCCAACGAGCAGGTGATCGACGGCCGCGGCTGGCGCACCGGCGCGCTGGTCGAGAAGCGCAAGCTGTCGCAGTGGTTCCTCAAGATCACCGCCTACGCCGACGAGCTGCTGAAGGGGCTGGACACGCTGGACCGCTGGCCGGAACGCGTGCGCCTGATGCAGGAGAACTGGATCGGCAAGTCCACCGGCGTGCGCTTCCGCTTCGACCTCGTCGGACGGGCGGACAAGCTGGAGGTCTTCACGACCCGGCCCGACACGCTGTTCGGCGCCTCCTTTGCGGCGATCTCCGCCAACCACCCGCTGGCCGCCGAACTGGCCGCCGGCAACCCCGCGCTGGCCGAGTTCATCGCCGAGTGCAACCGTCTGGGCACCAGCGAGGAGGCGATCGAAACCGCCGAGAAGCGCGGCTTCGACACCGGGCTGCGGGTGGTGCATCCCTTCGACTCGTCCTGGGAACTGCCGGTCTACGTCGCCAACTTCGTGCTGATGGAATACGGCACGGGCGCCATCTTCGGCTGCCCGGCCCATGACCAGCGCGACCTGGACTTCGCCCGCAAGTACGGCCTGCCGGTCACGCCGGTGGTCGTTCCGGCGGACGCCGATCCCGCCACCTTCACGGTCGGCGACGAGGCCTACACCGGTCCCGGCCTGCTGCGCAATTCGCGCTTCCTCGACGGGCTGGAGGTCGAGCAGGCCAAGCAGGAGGTCGGCAAGCGGCTGGAAGAGCAGGGGCAGGGCGAGCGCACCACCCAGTACCGCCTGCGCGACTGGGGCGTTTCCCGCCAGCGTTACTGGGGCTGCCCGATCCCGGTCATCCACTGCGAGAGCTGCGGCATCGTCCCGGTTCCGCAGCAGGATCTGCCGGTCGTTCTGCCGGACGATGTGACCTTCGACAAGCCCGGCAACCCGCTGGACCACCACCCGACCTGGAAGCACACGAGCTGCCCGAGCTGCGGCAAGCCGGCGGTGCGCGAGACAGACACCTTCGACACCTTCATCGAGTCGAGCTGGTACTTCGCCCGCTTCTGCTCGCCCAAGGCCGAGGACGTCGCCTTCACGCGCGAGGCGGTGGACTACTGGCTGTCCGTGGACCAGTACATCGGCGGCATCGAGCATGCCGTGCTGCACCTGCTCTATTCCCGCTTCTGGACGCGGGCGATGAAGCAGTGCGGCTACCTGAACGTGGAGGAGCCCTTCGCCGGCCTCTTCACCCAGGGCATGGTGAACCACGAGACCTACAAGGACTCCGGCACCGGCGCCTGGCTGGCCCCGACCGACATCCGCAAGAATGATCTCGGCGACTACATCCGCAACGACAACGACGGTCCGGTGACGGTCGGCCGCGTCGAGAAGATGTCGAAGTCCAAGAAGAACGTGGTGGACCCGGCGCACATCATCGGCACCTACGGCGCCGACGCCGCCCGCCTGTTCATGCTGTCCGACAGCCCGCCGGAACGCGACCTGGAATGGACGGAAGCCGGCATTGACGGCGCCTGGCGCTACATCAACCGCCTGTGGCGGATGGTGACGGAATCGCCGGTCGCTCTGCCGCCCGCCGGAACGCCGAAGCCGGAGGCGTTCGGCGCCAAGGCCGAAGCCACCCGCCGTCTGGTCCACAAGGCCATCGCCGGCATCTCGGAAGACCTGGAGAAGTTCCGCTTCAACAAGGCGGTGGCCCGCGTGCGCGAGCTGTCCAATGCCCTGGCCGAGCTGGACGGCGCGGGCGAGGGCGAAGCCTGGGTCCTGCGCGAAGGCTTCGAGGCCACCGTCCGGCTGATCGGCCCGATGATGCCGCATCTGGCCGAGGAGCTGTGGGCGCAGCTCGGCCATGCCACGCTGCTGGTCAACCAGCCCTGGCCGCAGGCCGACGCCGCCCTGGTGGTCGAGGACTCGGTCACCATGGCGGTGCAGGTCAACGGCAAGCTGCGCGCCACGCTGGAGCTGCCGCGCGACATGGCGAAGGACGCCGCGGAGCAGGCCGCCCTGGCCGATCCGAACGTCCAGCGCGCCTTGGAGGGCAAGCCGGTGCGCAAGGTCATCGTCGTCCCGAACCGGGTGATCAATGTCGTCGTCTGACCTCCATAACGACAATAGCCGCAACGGCAAAGCCGGCGTCCGGCGGCGGGGACTTCTGACCCTCGCCCTGCTCGCGCCGGCGGTGCTTGCCACGGCGGCCTGCGGTTTCCAGCCCATGTATGGAAACCTCGGGGCGAACAGCATCGGCACCGCCGAGCTCCAGCAGGTCGAGATCGGCGGCATCAAGGACCGTTATGGCCAGAAGCTGCGCAACCTCCTGATCGACCGCTTCTACGCCGATGGCCGCCCCGCCGCCCCGCGCTACCGGCTGGAAACCGCGCTGACCGCGTCGGAGCAGAAGCTGTCCCTTCAAAAGGATGCGACCGCCACCCGCGCCCAGCTCGTCGTGAACGCCCCCTACCAGCTCATCGACGCGGCGACGGGCGCGATCCTGTTCCAGGCCAACGCGCGCTCCTACATCAGTTACAACGTGCTGGAGCAGCAGTACGGCGCCTTGGCCACGGTCGAGAACGCCTACGACCGCGCGATTCTGGAAATCTCCAACGAGATCACCACCCGCGTGGCCGCCCAGCTCGGCCGCAAGCTCTGATCCACACTGGACAACCGGAGGCCGGTCCTCCGCCACCGACGGTGCCTTCGTGAAGCTGCAAGCCCGGGCGATCGACGGCTTCCTGCGCAACCCCGATCCCAAGATCCGCGCGGTCCTGCTCTACGGCCCGGACACCGGCTTGGTGCGCGACCGCGCCATGGGGCTGGGCCGCACCGTGGCCGCCGACCTGTCCGACCCCTTCCGCGTGACCGAGATGCTGGGCCGCGCCGTCGCCGACGATCCGGCCCGCTTGGCCGACGAGGCCGCCGCCCTGTCCTTCACCGGGGGCCGCCGCCTGATCCGTGTGCGCGAGGCGGAGGACAACGTCACCCTCGCCTTCACCGCCTTCCTGGGCAACCTGCCGCCCGGCGACAGCCTCGTCCTCGTCGAAGCCGGCGATCTCGGCAACCGGTCGAAGCTGCGCACCCTGTTCGAAGGAGCCGACGGCGCCGTCGCCATTCCCTGCTATGTGGAGGAGGAGGCGGCGCTTGGCCGGGTCATCGCCGACATCCTGCATGGCCATGGCCTGACCGCCGATCCCGACGCCCTGACCTTCCTCGCCGGCAACCTGGTCGGCGATCGCATGGTGGCGCGCGGCGAGATGGAGAAGCTGGCGCTCTACATGGGCACGGAAACGCGCGTCCGGCTGGAGGACGCCCAGGCCTGCGTCGGCGACAGCGCGGCCCTGTCGCTCGACGAACCGATCTGGGCGGCGGCGGAGGGCGACTTCGCGACGCTCGACCGCTCGCTGGCCCGGCTGTTCGCCGAGGGCATGTCCCCGGTGCCGATCCTGCGCGCCGCCCAGCGCCATTTCCAGCGGCTGCAGCTGGTCGCCGGGCAGGTGGCGGCGGGCAAATCGGCGGACGCCGCGGTGGAAGCGCTGCGCCCGCCGGTGTTCTTTAAGATGAAGCCGCGGCTGACCGGTCAGGCCCGCCGCTGGCCGGCGCCGCTGGTCCGTCAGGCGCTGGAGCGGCTGGTCGAGGCCGAGGCGGACTGCAAGCGCACCAACATGCCCGACCAGACGCTCTGCGCCCGCGTCCTCTTCCAGCTCGCCTCGCTGGCGCGGCGCTGAACCTCCTTCTTACTTCGCGGCCAGGAACTGCGGCACGCGGAGCAGGATCAGCTCGTTGTGGTCCTGCTTGCCCAGCGCGCGGCCCGACGAGTAGGGCAGGTTGTTGTCGTTGCCGACGACGATGTGTTCGGCGTCCACCACATCGACATTCTCGATGGTGACAAAGGGGAAGGTGAACGTGCCCTTGTCGCCGCCGAGCCGGGCAACGCCCTTCGGATCGTCGATGTCCATCAAGTCGACATAGCCCACCTTCTTCACGAAGCCCTCCGCGTCGGCCTGGGCGAGGTCGATCTTGTAGACGCGCTTGAACTGGGCCGGGACGTTGAAGCAATCCGGGGTGGGTTGACCGGTGCAGCCCTGGGCCGGGTTGCCCTCGCCGTTGTCGCGCTCGATGATCAGGCCGGTGGCGGCGTCGATCATGTTGAAGTCGCCGATGTTGTTGCCGTTGGCCTCCAGAAGGTACTTGAAGCTGCGGCCCGTGAAGTCGCCCTTGGCGACGTCGAACTCGGCGATGCGCAGATACTCCCGCCCGTCCTTGGTCTCCCAGGCACCACCCGTCCCAAGCTGGGCGTTGAACAACGGCCCCTCGAACAGCGGGTAGAGGAACCGGCCGTCCTTCGACGCGGCCATCCCCTCGAAACCCCGCGAGCGGCGCACCTCGAAGCCGACGGCGCCCGGCACCGCCGGGGTGGACACTGCGTAATGGTCGGGGGAGCGCACGGGCTTGCCGTCCACCGTGCTCTCATGGAGGGACAGCAGCTTGCCGGTGCGATCGGTCACCAAGATGTAGGGGCCGAACTCGTCGCCGAAATACATCCGGTCGCCGATGATCTGCACGCTCTCGACGTCGAAGTCGGCACCCGTCAGGTAGCGTTCCGTGGTCGCCTCGGTGACGATGGGGAAGGGCACCTTGCGGTCGGGATCGCGCAGGAACAGCGTCTCGGCCACCGCCGCGGCACCGGTCTTCCAATCGATGGTCAGCCGGTGCACCGTCAGCATCGCGTCGGCGGAGTTGCCCTTGCTGCCGAAGCCATTGTCGGTCAGCACCAGGAAGCTGCCGTCGCCCAACGCCTTGATGCCGGAGAAGCCCTGGACCGGCTGGCCCTCGAAGGGCAGCGCCATGCCGGTGGCGCGCGGGGCGTTGGGGGCCGACAGGAAGGACGTGCCGTCGATGCTGCGGGGCTGGTCGACGCGCTTGCGGTCGGCGGCGGTGAATTTGCCGGAGGTGCGGAACAGGTCCGGCGCGTCGGCGGGCGGCGCCACGAAGGTCGCCGCGTCAATGACGCCGTGCCCGGCCAGCTCCGCCGGGAATTTCTGGTCCGCAAGAGCCGGCCCCGCAATCAGGGCCGCGGTAAGGCCGGCAAGGCACAGGCCGTGGATGGGCTTCATGAATTTCCCCCTCTGTGTCGGCTCCGGCCGCGTCGCTGCGGCCGGACGACCCTGTTTAGGGGGAGATCATGTTAGTGCCGTTTCACTAAAGTGACAGTTTGGTTCCGCGACTTCCTACGCCCGCATTCACTCTCCACCAAGGCGCCGCAGCACGTCGTCGAGCTGGTCGAGCGTCTGGTAATGGATGGTGATGGAGCCGCCCTTGCCCTGCGGCGTGATGGCGACCTTCAACCCGATGCGGGCCGAAATCTCTTCCTCCAGATTCACCAGATCAACGTCCTTGAGCGTCGGGTCGGTGGCGGCACCGCCACGTCCGCCAGCCTTCTTGGTCTTGACCGGCGCACTGCCACGCATCAGGTCTTCGGTCTGGCGGACGTTCAGCCCACGCTTGACCACCTCACGCGCCACCGACACCGGATCGGAGGAGGTGAGCAGCGCGCGGGCATGGCCGGCGCTGAGCGCCCCCTCCTGCACCATGCCCTTGACCGGGTCGGGCAGGGCGAGCAGGCGCATCATGTTGGCGACGTGGCTGCGGCTCTTGCCGACCGAGCGCGCCAGATCCTCCTGCGTGTGCTCGAACTCCTCCATCAGGCGCTTGTAGCCTTCTGCCTCTTCGAGCGGCGTCAGGTCCTGGCGCTGGATGTTCTCGATCAGCGCGATTTCCAGCGCCTCACGGTCCGACAGCTCGCGGATGACGACCGGCACTTCGTGCAGGCCGGCAATCTGCGCAGCGCGCCAGCGGCGTTCGCCGGCGATCAACTCATAGGAGTTGGTCGTCTCCGGATCCCGGCGGACGAGCAGGGGCTGGAGGATGCCCTTGTCGCGGATCGACTCGACCAACCCCTGCAGCGCCTCGTCGTCGAAAGTGCGGCGCGGCTGGTACTTGCCGGGATGGATGAACTCGATGGGCACCTGCTTGGACTGACGCACCTTGTCGAGCGCCGAATAGTCCTCCGCCGCCTCGCCGAACAGGGCGGAGAGGCCCCGGCCCAGGCTGGCGCGGCGGGCACCGCCGTCCGAACGTTTGGTATCCTCCATCACGCGCTCAGCCTCTTCTCACGGCGCAGCACCTCGCCCGCCAGATGGATGTATGCCTGCGACCCGGGGCAGCGCATGTCGTAGATCAGCACCGGCTTGCCGTGGGACGGTGCCTCCGACACCTTCACGTTCCGCGGAATGACGGTGTCGTAGACCTTCTCCCCAAAGAAGCCGCGCACGTCGGCGGCCACCATGTCGGACAGGTTGTTGCGCTTGTCGAACATGGTCAGCACGACGCCGTGGATGTCCAGCTCGGGGTTGAAGGCGCGCTTCACCCGCTCAATGGTGCGGACGAGGTGGCTGAGGCCCTCCAGCGCGTAGAATTCGCACTGCAGCGGCACCATCACGGCGTGGGAGGCGACCAGCGCGTTCAGAGTCAGCAGGCCGAGCGCCGGCGGGCAGTCGATCAGCACGTAGTCGTATTCCAGCGCGCTCTTGTCGACTGCCTCGCGCAGCCGGAACTCGCGCCGCTCGGAGGTGACCAGCTCGACCTCGGCGCCGGACAGATCGACGGAGGAGGTGATGATCGACAGGTTCGGCACCGTCGACACCGTCGCGGCGTCCTCCAACGGCATGCCGTCGAACAGCACGTCGTAGATGCCGACACGACGCTCGGCACGCGGGATGCCGAGACCGGTGGAGGCGTTGCCCTGGGGATCAAGATCGATCACCAGGACGCGCTTGCCGATGGCGGCCAGAGCGGTTGCCAGATTGATGGTGGTCGTGGTCTTGCCCACGCCGCCTTTCTGATTGGCAATCGATATGACGCGGGCGGAGGGAAGGGCGGAGGGCATGTCAGCCTCTCGGGAAGCCTCGGAGCGGGAATGCATCAGGGTCGCGGTCTTAGACACGGGCGATACCACTCACACGCAGGATGGTTCCGGTGGGGTCGGTGCGGCTGTCGAAGCGCTCGATCCGCATCTTCCAATATTTGGTGGTATCGGTCAATTCGTCCGCCACATTTTGCCCCTTGGGAAACAGTGCCGCACCCCGGTCTTGGAGGAAGGGGTGGGCCCAATTCAGCAGATCGTTCAGCGGCGCCAGGGCGCGGGCCGTCACCACGTCGGCGGCAATCGGCGGCACCGCCTCGATCCGCTTGTTGTGCACGGTGACCGACGCTCCGGCCACCCGCGCCGCCTCCCGCAGGAAGGCGCATTTGCGGGAGTCGCTCTCCACCAGATGCACCTCCGGCACGCCCATGATGGCGAGGACCAAGCCGGGAAAGCCGGCGCCGCTGCCCAGATCGACCAGGACCCGAGCGCCTTCGGGCAGCAACGGGAAAAGCTGGGCAGAGTCGAGGAAGTGCCGGCGCCAGGCGTCGGGCAGGGTAGAGGGGCCGACGAGGTTGATCTTCGGCTGCCACTTGCGCAGCGTCGCCTCGTAAGCGGCAAGGCGGTCCAGCGTTTCACGTGAAACACCGGTTTCCGCCTGGAAGGCCGCGGCATCGAACAGGCTCATCAGACGGCCACCTTCACGTCGCGCCGTTTCACGTGGCGGAGCAGGGCGACCAGCGCCGCCGGGGTCATGCCGGGAATGCGGGCCGCCGCCCCCAAGGTCGCCGGACGAGCCTGCCGCAGCTTCTGCCGGATCTCCGCCGACAGGCTGCCGATGCTGTCGGGATCGAGATCATCGGGAAGCTCCAACGCCTCGTCCTTGCGGAAGGCGCGGATGTCGGCCTCCTGCCGGTCGAGATAGCCAGCGTATTTCCCGTCGATCTCCAGCTGCTCGACAACATCGGAAGGTATTGCCGACAGCTCCGGCCACAGTCGGGTGAGGGTGGCAAGGTCGAGGTCCGGATAGCGCAGCAAATCGGCAGCAGTCCGCCGCACGCCGTCCTGGTTGACCGCGATGCCCTGCCGCTGCAGCTCCGCGGGGGTGGCCTGGAGCGCGCGCACCAGAGTGCGACCGGCGGACAGCGCCTCGGCCTTCGCCGTGAAGGCATCGCGCCGCGCCGACCCGACGCAGCCGATGGCCAACCCTTTGGGCGTCAGCCGCTGGTCGGCGTTGTCGGCGCGCAGGATCAACCGATACTCGGCGCGCGAGGTGAACATCCGGTAGGGCTCGTTGGTGCCCCGGGTGATCAGGTCATCGACCAAAACCCCGATGTAGGCGTCGGCGCGGTCGAGCACGAAGCCCTCCGCCGAGCCGCCGGCCAGCAATGCGGCGTTGATGCCGGCCATCAGGCCCTGCGCCGCCGCTTCCTCGTAGCCGGTGGTGCCGTTGATCTGGCCGGCGAAGAACAGGCCGGGGGTCCGGCGGGTTTCCAGCGTCGGCTTCAGCTCACGCGGGTCCACGAAGTCGTATTCGATGGCATAGCCGGGTCGGATCATCACCGCGCGCTCCAGCCCCGGCATCGTCTTCAGGAAGCCGAGCTGGACGTCACGGGGCAGGGAGGTCGAGATGCCGTTCGGGTAGACCGTGTCGTCGTCCAACCCTTCCGGCTCCAGGAAGATCTGGTGGCGCTCCTTGTCGGCAAAGCGGACCACCTTGTCCTCGATGGACGGGCAGTAGCGCGGGCCGGTGCTCTGGATCTGGCCGGAATACATCGGCGCGCGGTGGAGGTTGCCGCGGATCAGCGCGTGCATCTCCGGCGTCGTCCAGGTGATCGCGCAGTCGATCTGCGGCGTGTCGATGCGGTCGGTCAGGTAGGAGAAGGGCGGGGGCGGGGTGTCGCCGGGCTGCTTCTCCAGCGCATCCCAATCGATGGTCTTGCCGTCGAGCCGCGGCGGCGTGCCGGTCTTCAAGCGCCCGAGCGGAAAGCCCAAACGCGCCAGCGTGTCGGACAGGCCGATGGACGGCGCTTCGCCGACGCGGCCCGCCGGGGTGGTTTCCTCGCCAATGTGGATCAGGCCGCGCAGGAAGGTGCCAGTGGTCAGCACCACGCTTCTCGCTGCGAGGGTCTCGCCGGAACCGGTCACCACGCCCGTCACCCGCCCATCCTCGCCAATGGTCAGGTCCTCGGCGCCACCGGCCTCGATGGACAGATTCGGCTGCTCCGCGAGGATCGCCTGCACCGCCTGCCGGTACAGCTTGCGGTCGGCCTGGGCGCGCGGGCCGCGGACAGCCGGTCCCTTGCTGCGGTTGAGGATGCGGAACTGGATGCCGCCTCGGTCGATGGCGCGGGCCATGACACCGTCGAGCGCGTCGATCTCGCGCACCAGATGACCTTTCGCCAACCCGCCGATGGCCGGGTTGCAGGACATCTCGCCGATGGTGTCCAGCTTGTGGGTGAGCAGCAGGGTGCGCGCACCCATGCGCGCCGCAGCGGCGGCAGCCTCGCAACCGGCGTGGCCTCCGCCGACAACAATGACGTCGAACGTTCGCATGGTCGGACCATAGCCGAGTCAGTGCCGGACGCCAAGCGCGGCGACGCAGCAAAGCCCGTGTTTCACGTGAAACAGAGCGACGTGTCGCCTTTGTCACGCCCCACGCGGCTCACTTGCCGATGCAGAAATCCCGGAAGATCACGTCCAGCAGCTCTTCGACATCGACACGCCCGGTGATGCGGCCAAGGGCGCGGCTCGCCAGACGCACATCCTCGGCCATCAGCTCCGGCAGGGGAGCGGTCAAGGCACGGCGCAGGGCATCCCGGCACTCTTCCAAGGCGGAGCGGTGGCGGGCACGGGTGAGGGCTGGCGCACCGCTGCCGGCCAGCCGGTCGGCGGTAAACGCCGTCAAACGCCGCTCCAACTCCGGCAGGCCGGCACCGGTCCGGGCCGAGACCGCGACCGCCTCCCAGCCGCCGACCGTCGGCACAGCGGCATCGACGACGTCCGTCTTGTTCAGGACCACCACCGTGTCCCTGTCGAGCAGGGCAACCGTCGCCGGGTCGAGCGCGGGCAGGGCGGTGGCGTCGAACACGGCGACCTTCACGTCGGCGCGGGCCGCGCGGTCGAGCGCGCGGCGGATGCCTTCCTCCTCGACCTCGTCGGCGGCCGCCTCGCGCAGGCCCGCCGTGTCGGCCAGCACCACCGGGTAGCCGCCGAGGTCGAGATGGACTTCGATCACGTCGCGGGTGGTGCCGGCGCGGGCCGAGACGATGGCGGCCTCGCGGCGGGCGAGGGCGTTCAGCAGGCTCGACTTGCCGGCGTTGGGCGCGCCGACGATGGCGATGTGCAGACCCTCGCGCAGCCGTTCCCCACGGCCGCGGTCGTCGAGATGGGCGTCGATCTCGGCGGCCAGGGCGTCCAGCACGGGACGCGCAGCGTCCGACACGCCGGAGGGCAGGTCCTCGTCGGGGAAGTCGATGTCGGCCTCGATGTGGGCGAGCGACCGGGTCAGCCGCTCGCGCCAGCCGTCGTAGAGTGTGCCGAGCGCGCCTTCCATCTGGCGCAGGGCCTGACGGCGTTGGGCGGAGGTCTCAGCATCCACGAGGTCGGCGACCGCCTCGGCCTCGGTCAGGTCAAGTTTACCGTTCTCGAAGGCGCGGCGGGTGAACTCGCCAGGCTCGGCAACCCGTAGGCCGGGCAGAGTGGCCAACGCTTCCACCACGCCGGCCACCACGGCGCGCCCGCCATGCAGGTGCAGCTCGACCACGTCCTCGCCGGTAAAACTGCGGGGGGCGGTGAAGCGCAGGACCAGGGCGCCGTCCAGCGCCTCCCCGGTCTTGGGATCGCGCAACCGGACGAGGGTGGCCATGCGGGGTTCGGGAAGCGGCTTGCCAGTCAGGGCGGCGAGCGCGTCGCCGGAAGCCGGGCCCGAAACGCGAACCACCGCCACACCGGCGCGGCCGGGGGCGGTGGCGAGGGCGAAGATGGTCGGGATCATCGTGCCAACATTATCGTGCCGGTTCCGGAACGATCAGCCGACCTGTTCCGGCAGCAATTCCTTTTGTTCCGGCTTCAGCATGAGCCGCTCCACACGGCCACCACCGATCACATGCGTTTCCAGGATCGCGTCGACGTCGGCGAAAGAGCGGTAGGTGTACCAGACGCCCTCCGGATAGACGACCAGCACCGGACCCAGCTCGCAGCGGTCCAGGCAACCGGCGGCGTTGATCCGCACCCGGCCGTCCAGACCCAGCTCGCGGGCGCGGGCCTTCATGTAGTCGCGGAGCTTTTCGGAACCCCGGGCGGCGCAGGAGCCGCGCTTGTGTCCGTCGGGGCGGCGGTTGGTGCAGGAGAAAACATGGGCTTCGAAGTAGGGCTTCGGATCGGTCACTTGCGTCCATCCTGTCCCATGGCGGCGGCCATCTGGGACCAAAACATTTTCTGAAGCTGCTCCATGCCCTGAATTCCCGCCGGCAGCCACGTCTTCATCATCGTCTCGGGGTCCATGGCGAGCAGGGAGGCCTGCATCCGGTCCTGGATCTCCTGCATCATGGCGTCCTGCATGGGCTTCACGTCGGGAAGGCCCAGGAAGTGGCGCGCCTCCTCGGGTGTGCAGTCGATGTCGATGGTGATCTTCATGGCCCCATTTCCTTGGAAGGCGCGCGGTGCGCGGGAAATTAAGGGTTGAGCGCCGCTTCGGCTCATGCCCCACTATACAGATAGGAAGCCCTGGCGCAACGGCACCGCCGCGCCAGTTTATTCCCAACCACGCCACAGACCGGAAACGCCTGCGATGCCCGCGAACCTGCTTGGCCGGGAGACCAGCCCCTACCTGCTTCAGCACAAGGACAACCCCGTCCATTGGATGGCCTGGGGCCGCGACGCCTTCGAACGGGCCAAGCGCGAGAACAAGCCGGTGCTGCTGTCGGTCGGCTACGCCGCCTGCCACTGGTGCCACGTGATGGCGCACGAGAGCTTCGAGAACCCGGAGATCGCCGGGCTGATGAACGAGCTGTTCGTCAACATCAAGGTGGACCGGGAGGAGCGGCCCGACGTCGACCAGATCTACCAGTCGGCCCTGGCGATGCTGGGGCAGCAGGGCGGCTGGCCGCTGACCATGTTCCTGACGCCGGAGGCCGAGCCCTTCTGGGGCGGCACCTACTTCCCGCCGGCCTCGCGCTACGGGCGGCCCGGCTTTCCCGACGTGCTGCGCGGCGTGGCGGAGACCTACCGCAACAAGCCGGAGAACGTGACCCGCAACGTTGCCGCGCTGAAGGACGCGCTGGGCAAGCTGGCCGAGAACCGGGCGGCGGGGGAGGTCGACCTCGCCATGCTCGACCAGATCGCCGACCGGCTGGTCCGCGAGGTCGATCCCTTCCACGGCGGCATCGGCCACGCCCCGAAATTCCCCCAGGTGCCGATCTTCACCTTGCTGTGGCGGGCCTGGCTGCGGACCGGCAAGGAGCCCTACCGCGAGGCGGTCACCAACACGCTGGCCCATATGAGCCAGGGCGGCATCTACGACCATCTGGGCGGCGGCTTCGCCCGCTACTCGGTGGACGAGATGTGGCTGGTGCCGCATTTCGAGAAGATGCTCTACGACAACGCCCAGCTTCTCGACCTGATGACGCTGGTCTGGCAGGCGGAGCGGGAGCCGCTGTTCGAGACGCGCATCCGTGAAACGGTGGGCTGGGTGCTGCGCGAGATGATCGCCGAGGGCGGCGGCTTCGCCGCGACCCAGGACGCCGACAGCGAGGGCGAGGAGGGCCTCTTCTACATCTGGAACGAAGAGGAGATCGACCGTCTCCTCGGCCCCGGCGCGGAGGTCTTCAAGCGCGCCTACGGCGTCACGCCTCAGGGCAACTGGGAGGGAGCGACCATTCTCAACCGGCTGCACCGCATCGAGGCCCTGGACGCCGAGACCGAGGCGACGCTGGCCGAACAGCGGGCGATCCTCTGGCGGGAGCGCGAAAAGCGGATCAAGCCAGGCTGGGACGACAAGGTGCTGGCCGACTGGAACGGCCTGATGATCGCGGCCCTCGCCCAGGCCGGGATGGTCTTCGACGAGCCGGCGTGGATCGCCGCCGCGCAGAGCGCCTACGCCTTCGTCCGCGACCGCATGACCGAGGACGGGCGCCTGCTGCACAGCTGGCGGGCCGGGCAGCTCAAGCACCGGGCGACGCTGGATGACTACGCCCACATGGCGCGCGCGGCACTCGCCCTGCACGAGGCGACCGGCGACGCCGGAGCGCTGGAGCAGGCGCGGGCCTGGGTGCGGGTGCTCGACGCGCATTTCTGGGACGCCCAGGCCGGCGGGTATTTCTACACGGCGGACGACGCCGACGACCTGATCGTCCGCACCAAGTCGGCCGGCGACGCGGCGACGCCCAGCGGCAACGGCACCATGCTGGCCGTGCTGGCGACCCTGCACCACCGCACCGGCGAGGCCGCCTACCGGGAGCGGGCGGACGCATTGGCCGCCGCCTTCTCCGGCGAGCTGAGCCGCAATTTCTTCCCGCTGCCGACCTACCTGAACGCGGCGGAGCTTCTCCAGAAGGCCCTGCAGATCGTCATTGTCGGCGACCCGCAGGCGTCGGACACCGCGGCGCTGCGCCGGGCGGTGCTCGATCGTCCGCTTCCCGACCGCATCCTCAGCGTCCTGCCGCCGGGGACGGATCTGCCCGCCGGGCACCCGGCGCACGGCAAGGGCATGCAGGGCGGAGTGGCGACCGCCTATGTCTGCACCGGCATGACCTGCTCCCCCCCGGTGACCACGCCCGACGCGCTGGCCGCCGCTCTGACCCGGAGATGACCTCATGACGCAGACCCTCAAAAACCCGGCCACCGGCAGCCTGACCGTCGACAGCCCGCTGGGTCTGCTGACCCTGACCAGCGCCGCCGGCGCCATCGTCGCGCTCGACTGGGGCAGGCTGGGCGAGGACCGGCCGGACCCCGTGCTGGAGGAGGCCGCGCGCCAGCTCCGCGACTATTTCGCCGGGACGCGGTTGGATTTCGACCTGCCGCTGTCCCCCCGCGGGACGGCCTTCCGGCAGAAGGTCTGGGCGGCGATGCAGGCCATTCCCTACGGCGGCGTCCTGACCTACGGCGACGTCGCGCGGCGGCTGGACACGGCGCCGCGGGCCGTCGGCGGGGCGTGCGGCGCCAACCCGATCCCGGTGATCATCCCCTGCCACCGCATCGTCGGGGGCGGCGGGGCGCCCGGCGGCTATTCCGGCATGGGCGGCCTGCGGACCAAGGACTGGCTGCTCCGCCACGAGCGGCGGTACCGGGTGACAGCGGAACAGGCCGGCGATACGCTGGAGCTTCAGCTTCTATAAAAAGGGAAGGGACCAACCACCATGGTTCACGCGATCCGCATCCACGACTACGGCGGACCCGAAGCGCTGCGCTGGGACGAGATCGAGGTGGGCGACCCCGGCCCCGGTCAGGTGCGGCTGCGCCAGACCGCCGTCGGGCTGAACTACATCGACACCTACCACCGCTCCGGCGCCTACAAGCTGCCGCAGCTTCCCGCGATCATCGGGACCGAGGGCGCCGGCGTGGTCGAGGCCGTGGGGCCGGACGTGACGACGCTGAAGCCCGGCGACCGGGTGGGCTACGCGCCGCTGATCGGCGCCTACGCCGAATCCCGCCTCGCCCCCGCCGACCGGCTGATTCCGCTGCCGAGCTGGATCGAGGACCGGCAGGCCGCCGCCATGCTGCTCCAGGGCATGACCGCGCAGTTCCTCCTGCGCTCCACCTACACGGTGCAGCCGGGCGACACCATCCTGGTCCAGGCCGCCGCGGGCGGCGTCGGCCAGATCCTTTGCCAGTGGGCGAAGCATCTGGGCGCCACCGTGATCGGCACGGTCAGCAGCGACGAGAAGGCGGAGCTGGCCCGCGCCGCCGGCTGCGACCATCCCATCGTCTACACGCGCGAGAACTTCGTGAACCGCGTGAAGGACCTGACGGACGGGCAGGGCGTGCCGGTGGTCTATGACGGCGTCGGCAAGACGACCTTCATGGACAGCCTGGACTGCCTGCGGCCCCGTGGCTTTATGGTGCTGTTCGGTGCGGCGTCCGGGCCGGTCCCGCCACTGGACCTCCAGGTCCTGGCGGCCAAGGGCTCGCTCTACGTCACGCGCCCGACCCTGTTCAGCTACGTTTCCAAGCGCGACGACCTGATGGCCAGCGCCGCCGACCTGTTCGAGGTGGTGCATACCGGCGGGGTGACCATCAACGTCGGCCAGACCTTCGCGCTGCGCGACGCGGCGGAGGCCCACCGGGCGCTGGAGTCCCGCGCCACGACCGGGTCCACGGTGCTGCTGCCGTAAGGTTCAAAGCCCTCTCCCGGGACGGGAGAGGGAATGACAGCTCACTCGGCGGCCCAGAGCGGGTTCTTCAGTTTCTTGAGAAGCTCCGCATGGGCCGCCAACTCCTCCTCGCTCGGCGCGTGGGCGCGCGGGGCGCGGTAGGGGCGGTCGATGCGGATCGCCGCCGGGCCGCCCGTTGCCGGGCCGGAGGCCAGCGCCAGACCGGCCTGACGCCCGCCGCGCAGCTCCAGATACACCTCGGCCAGAAGCTGGGCGTCGAGAAGCGCGCCGTGGTAGGTGCGGCTGGAGTTGTCGACGCCGAAGCGCTTGCAGAGCGCGTCCAAGGTGGCCGGCGCGCCGGGGAACTTCTGCCGCGCCATCAGCAGCGTGTCGATGGCCCGGTCCTTCGGCATCACCGGATAGCCGGCGATCCGCAGCTCCCAGTTCAGGAAGTGCATGTCGAAGGCCGCGTTGTGGATCACCAGCGGCGCGTCGCCGATGAAGGCCACGAACTCCGCCACCACGTCGTTGAACAGTGGCTTGTCCGACAGGAACTCCGTCGTCAGCCCGTGCACCGCCACGGCGTCCGGCGGCACGTCGCGCTCCGGGTTGACGTAGCAATGGAAGGTCTTGCCGGTGGCGACGTGGTTGTGCAGCTCGACGCAGCCGATTTCGATCAGCCGGTGCCCTTCCTCGGGCTTGAAGCCGGTCGTTTCCGTATCGAGGACGATCTCACGCATGAACCACCTGTCCGGGCTGGTATCCCCGCGGCGGCCATTGCCGTCCGCGGCGCCGCTTCACGTCGGCGAGGATGTTGCGCAGCGCCCGCCGGGTGGCCCGCCGCCCGTCGCCGGTGTTGACGACGTGGTCGGCGCGCCGCCGCTTCTCCGCGTCGGGCATCTGCCGGGCCAGAATAGCGGCGAACTTGTCCGGCGTCATGCCCGGCCGCGCCAGCACCCGTGACTTCTGCACCAGGAAGGGGGCGGTGACCACCACGCTGCGGTCCACCTTGCGCTCCCCGCCGGTTTCGAACAGCAGGGGAATGTCCAGCACCGCCACGTGCACACGGCGGCGCGCCGCCTGCTTCAGGAAGCGCCTCTGTGCAGCCTGCACCGCCGGGTGGAGGATCGCCTCCAGCCGCTTCAGCGCCGCCGGGTTGCCGAAGACCGCGGCGCCCAGCGCCCGCCGGTCCACCGCACCATCCACCACGACGCCGGGAAAGGCCGCCGCGATGGCCGGCACCGCCGCGCCATGACGCCCCAGTAGGCCATGCACCACGGCGTCGCTGTCGCAGACCAGCGCGCCCATACGCTTCAGCATGCGCGCCGCCGTGCTCTTGCCCATGCCGATGGAGCCGGTCAGTCCCAAAACGATCATCGCGCGACCTCAGCCCTGGAGAACGGCGGCCTTCAGCCCCTCGGTCACCTCCGGTTCGCGGCCGAACCAAGCGGCGAAGCCAGGGCGGGCCTGGTGGAGCAGCATGCCGACGCCGTCCACCACGCGGTTGCCGCGGGCCTGCGCCGCGGTCAGCAGCGGGGTCATCAGGGGCGTGTAGACGATGTCGGTGACGACGGCCGAACCGGGCAGGGCGCGCAGGTTCAGCTCCAACGGCGGCTGGCCCGCCATGCCCTGGGTCGTCGTGTTCACCACCAGCGCCGCCCCTTCGAGAAGCGTTTCACGTGAAACCCAATCGGCGGTCTCGATGGCGCCTCCGATGTCGGCGGCCAGCTCGTCCGCCCGCGCCCGCGTGCGGTTGACCAGCCAGACGCGCGGCGCCCCTTCGTCGAGGAGGGAGGCGACGACGGCCCGCGCCGCGCCACCGGCCCCGATGACCAGCGCCGGCCCGTCCGCAGCCTTCCAGCCCGGTGCGCCGCTTCTCAGGTTCTCGATGAAACCGAAGCCGTCGGTGTTGCGGCCTTCGAGCGACCCGTTCTCGCCCACCACAATGGTGTTGACGGCGCCCATCCGCTTGGCGGTGGCGTCCAGCCGATCGACCGTGCGGCAAGCGGCTTCCTTGTGCGGCACCGTGACGTTGCAGCCACGGAAGCCGAGAGCGGGCAGGGCGCGGATGGCCTGCTCGATCCGGTCAGGCGGAACGGCCAGCGGCACATAGGCGCCGTCGATTCCGTATTGCTCCAGCCAATAGCCGTGCAGCCGGGGCGAACGCGAATGGCCGATCGGCCAGCCCATCACCCCGGCCAGCGTCGCCTTGCCGCTGATCGTCATTCCGCAATAACCCCATGCACCCGCAGGAACCCGAGCAGCGGCAGCAGCGGCAGCCCGAGGATCGTGAAGAAATCACCGTCCACCCGGTGGAAGAGCTGCGCGCCCAAGCCTTCGAGGTGATAGGCGCCGACCGACCCCAGCACGTCGTCGCCCGCCGCGTTCAGGTAGGAGTCCAGGAAGGCGTCGCTGAAGGGGCGCATGGTCAGGCGGGCGCGGTCCACATGGTGCCACAGCCGCTCGCCGTCGCGGATCACCACGGCGCAGCTCACCAGCCGGTGCGTCTTGCCGCGCAGATCCTGCAGCTGGGCCCGGGCGGCGTCACGGTCGGCCGGCTTGTCGAACCAGCGGCCCTCGCACTCCAGCATCTGGTCGGCGCCGATCACCAGGGCGCCGGGGTGCTTGCGGGTGACGCGCTGCGCCTTCAGCTCGGCCAGCGCCTCGGCCACATCCTCGACCGGGGCGCCCTCGGCGCGGGCGGCGAGCTTGATCTCCTCCTCGTCCACCGCGGCGGGGGCGAGCGTGACGCGCACCCCGGCGCGCTCCAGCATCTCCGCCCGCGTGCGGGAGCCCGAGGCGAGGACGACCGTGGGAACCGTTGCGCTCACGTGATCGATCCTTCGGACGGAAGGCCGGGCAGGCCGCCGGTCTGACGGCGGGCGAGCAGCATCATGATCTCCGCCGCCGTCTCCTCGATGGAGCGGCGCGACACGTCGATCACCGGCCAGCCGCGGCGGGTGAACATACGCCGGGCGTCAGTAACCTCGGCGCGCACCACCTCGGGGTCGACGTAGGTCGAGGACTCGTTCTGGTTCAGAAGCTTCAGCCGGTTGCGGCGGATCTGCACCAGACGGTCCGGGTCCTTGGTCAGGCCGACGACCAGCGGCCGGGTCAGCTTCTCGATCTCCGGGGGCATCGGGCATCCCGGGACGATCGGGATGTTCGCCGCCTTGATGCCGCGGTTCGCCAGATAGATGCAGGTCGGCGTCTTCGACGTGCGCGACACGCCCATCAGGATCACGTCGGCCTCGTGCAGGTCCCAGCTCGACTGGCCGTCGTCGTGCGCCAGCGCGAAGTCCATCGCGTCCATGCGCCCGAAATACTCGGCGTCCAAGGCGTGCTGACGGCCGGGCTGACGCTGCGATTCCACGCCGAGGAAGGCGGCCAGCGCGTTGATCAGCGGGTCGAGCACCGGGATGCAGGGGACCTGCACCTCGCGGCAGAAGTCCTGGAGGCGGCGGCGCAGCTTCTCGTCGACCAGCGTGAACATGACGAGGCCGCGATTCTCCTGGACGCCCTCCAGAACCATGTCGAGCTGACGCTCGGTCCGCACGAGATTCCAGAAATGCTCGACCGGGCGAACATCGTCGAACTGGATGACGCAGGCGCGGGCGACGCTGTTGATCGTCTCGCCGGTCGCGTCCGACACAAGATGCAGGTGGAACTGTCTCATCCGTCCCCAACGTGTTGTGGAGAACCCGTCCGAATCTGTGGACAACGGGGATCTCCTGGATTCTGTCCCTCCGGGCGGGACTCGTCGCCCCCGCTGGCGCCCCCTTCGGGACAATCCGCGCGCCCTCTCCGGAACATGGGTACAATGACTCCCGCGGACCATGTTATCCACGGGATTCCCAGGCTTCCCGGTATAGCATTTCCGCCGTTTCCGGCGAAAGCGTCCGGAGTCGTCCACAGAATCCGATTTTCGTCCACAGCGCGCCGTCCGGCCTGTGGACGATTCCGCGCAAAGCGGGGATTCCCGTTTTCCACAGGCACCCACCACCCCTTCTTCCTTTCTCTCTTTAAAAAGAATACTGAGTAGAGGGGAGACAACCCGCAGACCCGATTCACTCATAGGGGAACGATCCGCCGTGTCCGAGGCCGTGTCCAAGATTGCCAAGCCGATGCTCGCCGCCCTCGCCGGCGAGGTGCGTCCGCGCCCGCCCTTCTGGCTGATGCGCCAGGCCGGCCGTTACCTGCCGGAATATCGGGAATTGCGCGCCAAGGCCGGCAGCTTCCTGGACATGTGCTACAACCCCGACCATGCGGTGGAGGTGACCCTGCAGCCGCTGCGCCGCTACGACATGGACGCGGCGATTCTGTTCTCCGACATCCTGGTGGTGCCGCACGCCCTGGGCCAGCCCCTGGCCTTCCTGGAGGGCGAGGGGCCGAAGCTTGACCCTGTGAGAAGCGTGGAAGACCTGAAGCGCCTGTCGCGCGACCGCTTCCACGAGCGGCTGGAGCCGGTCTACGAGACCGTCCGTCGTCTCTCCAGCGCGATTCCGGCGCACACCACTCTGATCGGCTTTGCCGGGGCGCCCTGGACGATCGCCTGCTACATGGTCGAAGGGGCGGGGTCCAAGGAGTACGCGCACGTCAAGCGCTGGGCCTACGGCGATCCCGCCGGGTTCGGCGCGCTGATGGATCTGCTGGTCGAGGTGACCGCCGATTACCTGTGCACCCAGATCGAGGCCGGGGCCGAGGTCGTGCAGCTTTTCGACAGCTGGGCGGGCGTGCTGCCGGCCGGCGAATTCCGCCGTTGGGTGATCGAGCCGACGCGGCGGATCGTGGATCTGATCAAGGCGCGCCACCCCGCGATTCCGGTCATCGGTTTCCCGCGCGGTGCGGGCCTCTCCTATGAGGCCTACGTGTCGGACAGTGGGGTGGATGCCGTCGGGCTCGACACCACCGTCCCGGTGGCTTGGGCGGCCGGGAATCTGCAATCCAGAGTGCCGGTGCAGGGCAACCTCGACCCGATCATGCTCGCCGCCGGTGGCGATGCCCTGCGCACCGCCGCGTCGGAGATTCTGGAGACGCTCGCCGGCAAGCCCTTCGTCTTCAACCTGGGCCATGGGGTGATCCAGACCACGCCGCCGGACCACGTCGCCGAGCTGGCCCGTCTGATCAAGGACTGGCCGAACCGCGGCTGAGACACCGGACGGTAAAAAAACGCGCAACGGGAAGGGAAGGGGATTCCAGTGCTCTATCTCTGGGTCAAGGCTCTGCACGTCATCAGCATCATCGCCTGGATGGCTGGGCTGCTCTATCTGCCACGGCTGTTCGTCTACCACTGCGAGACGGTGCCGGGCTCCGAATCCTCGGAGCGGTTCAAGGTGATGGAGCGCCGCCTGCTGCGCGCCATCATGAATCCGGCGATGGGCGCCGCCTACCTGTTCGGAATCACGATGATCGTGATGGAGCCGGCCTGGATGAAGCAGGGCTGGCTGCACGCCAAGTTGCTGTTCGTGCTGGCGCTCACCGGCACGCACATGATGATGGCGCGCTGGCGCAAGGACTTCGAGGCGGACCGCAACACCCGCCCGCAGCGCTTCTTCCGCATGTGGAACGAGGCGCCGACCCTGCTGATGATCGGCATCGTCATCTTCGTGATCGTGAAGCCGTTCTGACGGAATAGGGCCGGGCGATGGTCGGCACGGGCCAGCCATCGCCCTTGACGTAATAACAAGCGTAATTACATTCTGTGCCGATCCCGCGCGGAGGTCGCCATGCACACCACCAAACTGACCAAGGTCGGCAATTCCACTGGGCTCACCCTGCCGCGCGACGTGCTGGCGGCGGCGGACCTTCAGCGGGGCGACGCGGTGTCCGTCGAGGTGCGCGACGGCCGGATCGAAATCTCCAAGACCGACGACAGCTACAACCGCGCCATGGACATCGGCCGCCGCTTCTCCGCGCGCTACCGCCGGACCATGGACATCCTGTCCAAGTAAGCCGGCGTGGACCAGCCGTCGATCCAGGGGCGCCCCTACGTCAACCCGCCGCTCCAGGCGGTGCTCGACCTGCACGGCGAGTTGCTGCTGGAGCATGGCGGCGCGCCCGGCATGCGCGATTTCGGGGCCTTGGAAGCGTCGCTGGCCCGTCCCTACCAGCTCATCGCGTACGGTGACGACCGGTTGACCATTTTCGATCTGGCCGCCGCGGTGTGCGTCAGTGTCTGCCGCAATCACCCCTTCGTGGATGGAAACAAGCGCGCGGCATTCGTGGCGCTGGGCCTGTGCCTAGGCCTGAACGGCTTCGAATTGGATGCGGCGGAGCGGGATGCGGCGGACACCATTCTGGCGCTCGCCGCCGGCACGCTGAGCGAAGAGGCGTTCCGCGACTGGGTCGCCGACCATTGCTACGACATCGGCTTCTGCGACATGGGCGACCCGGAATCGTAAAGGCGGTCAGCCCCGCCGCCCCATCACCCGGCGGGTGACCGCCTTCTCCGCCTCCACGGCCAGGAAGATCGCCAGACCGGCCGCCGTCATGGCCACCCACTGGGTCCAATGCACCGCCGCCGTGCCGAACAGGCTCTGCAGGGGCGGGGCGTAGGTGAAGGCGAGCTGGAAGACCAGCATCAGCCCGATGGAGATCCACACCGGGCGGCTGCCGAACAGCCCCCGCCGGTTCATCACCGAGGCGGTGATCGCCCGGGCGTTCAGCAGGAAGAAGATCTCCCCCATCACCAGCGCGTTGACGGCCATGGTGCGGGCGACCGGCGTCGGGTCGCCGTGGCCCTCGTGCAGCAGGAAGAATCCAAAGCTGGTGGCGACCAGGAGCGCCATCACCAGCACCATGCGCCCGATCAGGAAGCCGGGCAGGATCGGCTCGTCCTTCGGGCGGGGCGGGCGCGTCATCACCGCGGCCTCCGGCGGCTCGAAGGCCAGCGCCAGACCCAGCGTCACCGCCGTCACCATGTTGACCCAGAGAATCTGGACCGGGGTGATCGGCAGCGTGTAGCCGGCCAGCACCGCGACCAGGATCACCAGCGCCTGGGCGCCGTTGGTCGGCAGCATGAACAGGATCGTCTTGCGCAGATTGTCGTAGACGGTGCGCCCTTCCTCCACGGCGTGGGCGATGGAGGCGAAGTTGTCGTCGGCCAACACCATGCTGGCGGCTTCCTTCGCGGCCTCCGTCCCCTTGCAGCCCATGGCGACGCCGACGTCGGCGCGCTTCAGGGCAGGGGCGTCGTTCACCCCGTCGCCGGTCATGGCGACCGTGTGGCCCGCCGTCTGGAGCGCGCGGACGAGGCGCAGCTTGTGCTCCGGCGTGGTGCGGGCGAAGACGTCGGCGTCGCGCGCCACGGCGACCAGCGCCGCGTCGTCCAGCCGGTCCAGCTCGGTTCCCGACACCGCGTCGCCCGACAGGTTGAATTGCCGCCCGATGGCCTGAGCGGTGCCGGCGTGGTCGCCGGTGATCATCTTCACCCGGATTCCCGCCGCTTGGCACTCGGCCACCGCCGCCACCGCCTCCTCGCGGGCCGGGTCGATGAAGCCGCACAGGCCGAGCAGGGTAAGCCCCTCCCGCAGGTCGTCCATGTCGAGCACGGTCTGGGTGGGCAAAGCGGGGCGGGCGGCGAGCGCCAGGACGCGCTGGCCGCCCGCCGCCAGTTCCTCCACCCGCGCCAGCCAGTGGGCGGCGTCGAGCGGCGCGCTGCCGCCATCCGCGGCCCGTACGTGCGCGCACATGGACAGCACACGCTCCGGCGCGCCCTTGACGTACAGCAGCCCGTGCCCCTCATGGTCGTGGTGCAGGGTGGCCATGTACTTGTGTTCGGATTCGAAGGGGATGACGTCCGTACGTGGGCGACGGGCGGCCTCCTCCCGCGCGTCCAGCCCGGCCTTCATGCCGAGCGCCAGCAGGGCGCCGTCGGTCGGGTCGCCGGCCACCGTCCAGCCCTCCTCACCGCGCTGAAGCTCGGCGTCGTTGCACAGCAGGGCGGCGCGGGCCAGCTCGGTCAGCACGGGATCGGCGGCGGGGTCCAGGGCCTTGCCGTCGCGGCGGAACTCGCCCTCGGGGCGGTAGCCGGTGCCGGTCACCGCGCAATCGCCCGCCGTGGTCACCACGGTCTGCACGACCAGTTCGTTGCGGGTCAGCGTGCCGGTCTTGTCGGAGCAGATGATCCCGACCGAACCCAGCGTCTCCACCGCCGGCAGGCGGCGGATGATGGCGTTGCGCCGGGCCATGCGGGTGACGCCGATGGCCAGCGTGATCGTCATCACCGCCGGCAGCCCTTCCGGAATCGCCGCCACCGCCAGACCGACCGCGGCCATGACCATCTCCGGCCAGGGCTCCCCCTGGACCAGCGAACCGTAGAGGAAGGTCAGCGCGGTCAGCGCCAGGATGCCGATGGTCAGCCACCGCCCGAAGACCGCCATCTGGGCGAGCAGCGGCGTGGTCAGCTCCTCCACGCCCGCCAGGAGCGTGCCGATGCGGCCCAGTTCCGTCCGGTCCCCCGTGGCCACCACGACACCGTTGGCCTGTCCCTGGGCCACCAGCGTGCCGGAATAGGCCATGCCGCCGCGCTCCGCCAGGGGAGCGTCCACGGCCACCGCGTCGGCGCTCTTGGCGACCGGCACGGATTCCCCGGTCAGCGCCGCCTCCTGTATGCGCAAGCCCTTGACGCGGACCAACCGCAGGTCCGCTGGCACCTTGTCGCCCGAGGCCAGCAGCACCCGGTCGCCGGGCACCAGATCCTCCGCCGGGACGGCAACCTGATGGCCGCCGCGCAGAACCACTGCCTGCGGCGACAGCATGCTGCGGATGGCGTCCAGCGCCTGCTCCGCCTTGCCTTCCTGGACATAGCCGATGGCGGCGTTGATCAGCACGACGCCGGCGATCACCGCGGCGTCCACGAACTCGCCCAGCAGGACCGTGACGACCCCCGCGCCGATCAGCACATAGATCAGCAGGTTGTCGAACTGCGCCAGGAAGCGCATCAGCGCCGACCGGCGGGGCGGTGGGGTCAGCCGGTTGGGGCCGTACCGCCGCCGGCGCTCCGCCGCCTCGTCGGGCGTCAGCCCGTCGTCGGGGCTGTCCAGCGCGGCCACGGCCTGGTCCGGGGGCTGGGCGTGCCAGGGCAGGGGGGCGGTGGAGGCTTCGGGAGCAACGATGGTTCCGGGTCCGGAACGGTCATGCGGGCTCATGATGTCAACCAAACCGTTTCTGTCCTGAACGTCCAGGTCGTGGCCCGGTGGCCTGGATAACAGGGGATGCGGCATCGTGACCCGGACGAAGACGCGCAAGATTCCGCACCGTTTCCAAGAATTCGCTTTCATTTGACTTGCAGACGGCGTTCCGCTAACCATCTTTCCCACCACGGGGCGGCAAGCCTCGCGGGCACCCATCCCACATCCGCCGTTCCGTCCCTCCCCAACGATCTGGGCGCGACGTCCGACAGGCATTCCCAGCCTTCAGCGCCGTTCGACGCTCAACCGACGCACCCTGCGCCGGCCCGGGACCTCTGGCACTCCCCCTCGCATGACCGATTCCCTTAAGGCACCCCCATGCATCTCCAAGAGCTGAAGTGCAAGAGCCCCGCCGAACTGCTGGCGTTCGCGGAGGAACTGCAGATCGAGAACGCCAGCACGCTGCGCAAGCAGGACATGATGTTCGCCATCCTCAAGCAGCTGGCGGAAAACGATGTTCCGATCTACGGCGACGGCGTGCTCGAGGTTCTTCAGGACGGCTTCGGATTCCTGCGCTCGCCGGAGGCCAACTATCTTCCCGGCCCCGACGACATCTACGTCAGCCCCAGCCAAGTGCGCCGCTTCAGCCTGCGCACCGGCGATACGGTCGAGGGGCAGATCCGCGCGCCCAAGGACGGCGAGCGCTACTTCGCTCTTCTCAAGGTCAACACGATCAACTTCGATGCGCCGGACAAGGTCCGCCACCGCATCAACTTCGACAACCTGACCCCGCTCTATCCGGAAGAGCGGCTGCGCATGGAAGTCGACGACCCGACCAAGAAGAACTACACGGGCCGCATCATCGACCTCGTGGCGCCCCTGGGCAAGGGCCAGCGCGGGCTGATCGTCGCCCCGCCGCGCACGGGCAAGACCGTGATGCTGCAGAACATCGCCCATTCCATCGCGACCAACCATCCGGAAGCCTATCTGATCGTCCTGCTGATCGATGAGCGCCCGGAAGAGGTGACCGACATGGCCCGCTCCGTGCGGGGCGAGGTCATCAGCTCCACCTTCGACGAGCCGGCGACGCGCCACGTCCAGGTCGCCGAGATGGTCATCGAGAAGGCCAAGCGGCTGGTCGAGCACAAGCGCGACGTGGTCATCCTGCTGGACTCGATCACCCGTCTGGCCCGCGCCTACAACACCGTCGTTCCCTCCTCGGGCAAGGTGCTGACCGGCGGCGTGGACGCCAACGCGCTGCAGCGCCCGAAGCGCTTCTTCGGTGCGGCCCGCAACATCGAGGAGGGCGGCTCGCTGACCATCATCGCGACCGCGCTGATCGACACCGGCAGCCGCATGGACGAGGTGATCTTCGAAGAGTTCAAGGGCACCGGCAACTCGGAGATCGTGCTGGACCGCAAGCTCTCCGACAAGCGCACCTTCCCGGCCATCGACATCTCCAAGTCGGGCACCCGCAAGGAGGAGCTGCTGGTCGACAAGGGCACCATCTCCAAGATGTGGATCCTGCGCCGCATCCTGATGCCGATGGGCGTGACCGATGCGGTGGACTTCCTGGTCGACAAGCTGAAGCACACCAAGTCGAACTCGGAATTCTTCGAGTCCATGAACCAATAGTTCGGAACCGCGCCTCCCCCGTCCGGTCGAAGGGCGGGGGAGGGCACAAAAAAGGCGGGAGGCCCCAGTGGAGCCTCCCGCCTTTTTGTTTGTCCGAAACCGATGGCCCGGATCAGAACGCTGCCGTCACAACCGCCGTATCAGAACGGCGACTGCGGCGTCTCTTCGGCCTGGGTCTGCTGGCCGGCGGTCTGGCGGCGGTACAGGTCGACGAAGTCGATCGGATTGATCATCAGCGGCGGGAAGCCGCCGTCCTGGGTGCAGCCGGCCACGATGGCGCGGGCGAACGGGAACAGCATCCGCGGCGCCTCGATCAGCAGCACCGGGCGGTGATGCTCCTGCGGCAGGCCCGGAAGCTGGAACAGGCCGCCATAGGCGACCTCGACCAGGAAGGCGGTCGCCTCGGCCTGCTTGGCCTCGCAATGCAGCTTCAGCACGACCTCGTAGACGTCCTCGCCCATCGGCTGAACCTGCACGTCCACGCCGATGTTGACCTGCGGCTGCGGCTGGCCGGGCAGCAGGCTCTGCGGCGCGTTGGGGTTCTCGAAGGACAGGTCCTTCACATACTGCGCCAGCACATGCATCGGCAGCGACGAGGCGGCTTCCTGATCTTGACCGTTGATCTGCTGATCGGACATGGACAACTCCTGGCCGCGGGGCGGCATCACGATGGAAAGGTCTTCAAGACCCGCTGGCTAGCACGGAACCGCGGGCTCCACAAAGTGAAACCGGTGCGTTTCACCCGCGGTCGTTGCGGTGGGGCGAACCGGGCGGCGCCCAGCGGGAGTCACCGAGCTTCGGCATGTCGTCCGGACCGTCGCGGTCCGACGGACCGGCGCTTCCCGGGCGGCCGCCGTCGGGGTCGACCTCCTGGTATTCGACGTCGATCACGCCCGGCGGCGGGCGGTTGCGCGGCCCGCCGTGGGGGCCGTTCGGATTGCCGGCGTTCCAGCCTTGGCCGCCCGCCTGACCGCCCATGCGGCCATGCATCTGGAAGGAGGTAGCGCCTTTCATACGGTCGAACAGCCAGCGGCCCAGGGCGTTGCGGATCGGGCGCACGAACAGCAGGATTCCGACGATGTCGGTCAGGAAGCCGGGGATGATCAGCAGCAGACCGGCGACGACGACGCAGAATCCCTCGAACACGGCGCCGACCGGGCTTTCGCCGCGCTCCGCCGCCTGCTGCGCGCGCTTCAGCACGGACAGGCCCTGCCAGCGGATCAACACGGACCCGAGGATGGCGGACAGGATGACCAGCCCGACCGTCGGACCGGCGCCGATCCAGTCGCCGACCTCGATGAAGGTCGCGATTTCCGCAATCGGCAGCAGAAGGAACAACAGCAACAGTGGATTCATGGCCGTCCTTGCTCTTTCAACCCCAAGGGCCTATCTACACCAGGGTACGCACCCGATCTTTGGTTGGAAGAACAGCTCCGGCACGGGTCATCGGGTGGAATCCTCGGCGGAGAGAGCGAGCAGGGACTTGGTCCCGGCACCGTTCCGGTACACTTAATGCTCACCCGCCGGAGGGTCCAGTAGTGGATCAAGCGGGGCCGGTGATTTCGGGGCCGGCCTTCAGTCACCCGGAAGGATGGATGATGGGAGATGGGTTTGTGTTCGTCGAGATCCTGATCTTCGCGATGATCGCGGCGTTTCTCGTGTACCGGCTGCGCAGCGTGCTCGGCCGCCGCACCGGTGAGGAACGCCAGCGGCCGAACCCCTTCACGGCCCGCCCCAACAACCAGCCCGACAACGTGGTGGCGATGCCCAACCGCGAGCGGCCCGTGCCGAACGCCGCCCCGTCGCCCGACGAGCCGGTGTCGCTGGCCACCGCGCTGGAGCAGATCAAGGCCGCCGACCCCAGCTTCGACGAGAAGTATTTCCTGCAGGGCGCCCGCGGCGCCTTCCAGATGATCGTGGAGGCCTTCGCCAAGGGCGACACGGCCACCCTGCGCCCGCTGCTCTCGGACGAGGTCTACGACAACTTCGCCCGTGCGGTGCGCGAGCGCCAGTCGGCCGGCGAGACTCTGGAAACCCGCATCGAGACGATCACCGACGCCGACGTGGTGGAGGCCCGCATGGACGGCCGCACCGCCCTGGTCACCGTGAAGTTCGTGTCGGAGCAGATGAACGTCGTGCGCAACAGCGCCGGCGCCGTGGTGGACGGCGATCCGAACAGCGTGGTCGAGGCCGTGGACGTCTGGACCTTCGCCCGCAACACCCGCGCCGGCGATCCGAACTGGGCGCTCGTCGAGACCCGCACCCCTCAATGACCGATCGGTTCTGATGTTCTCTCTTCCGGTTGTTCGTCTCAGCGCCGCGGCAGTCCTTGCCGCGGCGTTTCTCATTGGCTGCGAGCGGAAGGAGGAGGAGGCCAAGGCGCCGCCGCCCCCGCCGCCCGAGAAGCTGGTCCTCACCCCGGTCGCCTTCACGGCGCTGCCCGGCTGGAGCGCCGACCGCGTGGCGGAGGCCGTCCCGGCTTTCCAGCGCTCCTGCGCGAAGGTCAGGGCGCTGGCCGCCGACCGCTCCATCGGCCCGGACGGTGTCGGTGGCAAGGCGGCCGACTGGCAGGCGCCTTGCGCCGAGCTGGCCAAGCTGCCGCCCGGCGACGACGCGGCGGCCCGCGCCTATTTCGAGACGTGGTTCACCCCCTATGTCGCGGCCAACAACGCGGAGCGGCGCGGCCTTTTCACCGGTTATTACGAGGTCGAGCTGAAGGGCAGCCGGACGCCGGACCCGGCCTTTCCGGTGCCGCTCTACAAGCGTCCCGCCGATCTGGTGATGGTCGATCTCGGTGAGTTCGCCGACCGCTGGAAGGGCGAGCGCATCGCCGGGCGCGTCACCGCCGGGCGGCTGAAGCCCTTCGAGGACCGCGCGGCCATCGAGGCCGGGGCGCTCAGCGGCAAGGGGCTGGAGCTGGTCTGGCTGCAGGACCCCATCGCCACCTTCTTCCTGCACATCCAGGGGTCGGGTCGGGTCAGCTTCCCCGACGGGACGGAGACGCGCGTCGGCTACGCCGCCCAGAACGGCCACAAATACGTCGCCATCGGGCGGGAGCTGATCGACCGCGGCGCCCTGAAGCGCGAGGAGGTGTCGCTCCAGACCATCCGCGCCTGGCTGCAGGCCAACCCCGGCGAGGCGGCGGCGCTGATGAACAAGAACCCCTCCTACGTCTTCTTCCAGGAGCTGAAGGGGGAGGGGCCGAACGGCGCCCAGAACGTCGCGCTGACGCCGGGGCGCAGCCTCGCCGTCGATTCCAAGTTCCTGCCCTACGGCGTGCCGGTCTGGCTGGACGCCGAGGACCCGCTGGACGCCCAGACGCGGCTGCGCCGCCTGCTGATCGCCCAGGACACCGGCGGGGCCATCCGCGGCCCGGTCCGCGGCGACGTCTTCTGGGGCCACGGTCCGGAGGCGGAGGCGAAGGCCGGCGTGATGAAGAGCGCCGGAGAGTATTACGTCCTGCTGCCGAAGACCGTCGCCCCGGCAAGCTGACCACCGCCTCTTTCCCCCGCCGAGGAACCGAAGCGCAGCGGCTTCGGTTGTGTCAACCATCGCCGATCCTGGTCGTTCTGGCCAACGGCGGCTCTGGTTGACACACGGGGGGAGGGGGCCATGACCCCGCTGCAACGGCAAATCGACAGGCTCAACGAAATCGAAGGGCTGGCGCGGCTCGGCTACGCCGCGCGCGGCCTCGTTTATCTGATCGTCGGCTGGTTCGCCGTCACGGCGGCCTATGGCAGCAACCGGCCGACCGACACCAAGGGCGCGCTGGTCGAGCTGTTCCAGAACCCCTTTGGTTCGGTCCTGCTCGCGCTGACCGCGCTCGGTCTGGCCGGCTACGCGCTGTGGCGGGTCATGCAGGCGGTGCTGGACGTCGACCATGTCGGGACCTCGCCCAAGGGGCTGGTGGTGCGCGCCGGTTTCGTCGTCGCCGGGGTGATCCACGCGGGTCTGGCGGTCTTCGCCATCAAGCTGCTGGCCGGGCAGGGCGGTGGGCGCGGCGACGGCGAAGCGGCCGCCCATGACTGGACGGCGTGGCTGCTCGCCCAGCCGATGGGGCGCGTCCTGGTCGCCGCGGTCGGGGCCGCCATCATCGGCACGGCCGTCGCCCACGCCATCAAGGCCTACAAGGCCAGCTTCCGCCGTGAGCTGGACGCCGACCCGGACACCATGAAGGTGATCTGCCCGATCGGCCGTTTCGGCTTCGCCGCCAAGGGCTTGGTCTTCGCGGTGGTCGGCAGCTTCTTCCTGGTGGCGGCGTGGCAGTCGGACTCGTCGGAGTCCGGCGGGCTGCTCAAGGCGCTGCAGTTCCTCCAGCAGCAGCCCTACGGCCCCTGGCTGCTCGGGGTGGTGGCCGCCGGGCTGTTCGCCTTCGGCGCCTTCAGCGTCGTCCAGGCCGTCTACTGCCGCATTGACGGCGAAGCGGCGGAGCGGCAGATCCGCGCCATGGTGTGAGCGCGGCACCGGAATCAAAAAAGAACCGGACCGAAAGAAAAGGGCGCCGAGGGTTTCCCCGGCGCCCTTTCCATTCGAGACGATGTTTCACGTGGATCGCCACGCCGAGGCCTTACCCTTTGGTGATCACCCCTTGGTAATCATCGGGCCCAGGCGGCGGCCGGCGAAGACGTGAATGTGCAGGTGCGGAACCTCCTGGTTCGCATCCTCGCCGCAGTTGGACAGGATGCGGTAACCGGGCTCGGCGGCGCCGGCGCCGCGCGCCACCTCGCCGACCGCGCGGAACAGGCCGGCGATCTCCGCCTCCGTCGCGCGGGCGCTGAAATCGTCCATGTCGACGTAGGCGCCCTTCGGGATCACCAGGATGTGCGTCGGGGCCTGCGGGTTGATGTCGTGGAAGGCCAGCGCGTGCTCGGTCTCCAGAACCTTCTTGCACGGGATTTCGCCGCGCAGGATGCGGGCGAAGACGTTGTTCGGATCGTAGGTCTTGGCCATCGCGTCGTTTCCCCTTCCGCCTTTATCGATTCAAGCCTTGCGCGCGTTCTTCTCAGCGATGCCGCTGGTGCCCTCGCGCTGGGCCAGCTTCTCCCACACCGCGGCGGGCTCCAGCCCGGCGTCGGCCCACAGCACCATCAGGTGATAGAGCAGGTCCGCCGATTCCGAGGCCACCGCCGCCTTGTCGCCACGCACCGCCTCGATGACCGTCTCCACCGCCTCCTCGCCGACCTTCTGGGCGATCTTGGCGGTGCCGCGGTGGAACAGCTTGGCGGTATAGGAGGTCTCCGGATCGGCGCCCTTGCGCGCCTGGACGGTGGCGTAGAGCCGGTCCAGTACCTCGGCGGTGGCGGCTGCCTTATCGTCAGACATGAGCGGCCTCCGCCGTGGAAGACACTGGCCGCGCCGGGCGCACCGGGATGCCGGCGTCGGCGAGCGCCGCCTTGGCCTGCCCGATGGTGTAGGTGCCGAAATGGAAGATGGAGGCCGCCAGCACCGCCGTGGCGTGGCCCTCGCGGATGCCCTCCACCAGATGGTCCAGCGTGCCGACGCCGCCCGACGCGATCACCGGAATGCGCAGCCCGTCGGCGACCTTGCGGGTCAGGGCGAGGTCAAAGCCGCTCTTGGTGCCGTCGCGGTCCATCGAGGTCAGCAGGATCTCGCCGGCCCCGTAGGACTCCATGCGCTTAGCCCACTCGATGGCGTCGATGCCCGTCGCCTTGCGCCCGCCATGGGTGAAGATCTCCCAGCGGCCCGGCTCGACCTGCTTGGCGTCGATGGCGACGACGATGCACTGGGCGCCGAACTTTTCCGCCGCCTCTTGCACGAACTCCGGACGGTGGATGGCCGCGGTGTTGATCGACACCTTGTCGGCGCCGGCCAGCAGCAGCTTGCGGATGTCCTCGACCGTGCGCACGCCGCCGCCGACGGTCAGCGGCATGAACACCTGCTCGGCGGTGCGGCGCACCACGTCGTAGATGGTGTCGCGGTTCTCGTGGCTGGCCGTGATGTCGAGGAAGGTCAGCTCGTCCGCCCCTTCCCGGTCATAGACGCGGGCCTGCTCCACGGGGTCGCCGGCGTCGATCAGATCGACGAAGTTGACCCCCTTGACGACCCGCCCGTCCTTGACGTCCAGGCAGGGGATGACGCGCATCTTGAGCATCAGCCGGCCTTTCCGGTGACGGGAGCGGGGGAGAGCAGGTCGAGCGCCGTCTTCGGATCGATGCGCCCGTCGTAGAGCGCGCGGCCGCAGATGACGCCCTCGATGCCGGTATCCTCCTCTTTCTTCAGCGCGATCAGATCGTCGATGGAGGAGACGCCGCCCGACGCGATCACCGGCGTGGTCAGGTGGAAGGCGAGGTCGGAGGTCGCCTCGACGTTCACGCCGCCCATGGCGCCGTCGCGGTTGATGTCGGTGTAGATGATTGCGGCCACACCGCTGTCCTCGAACTTCAGCGCCAGATCCAGCGCCTTGATGGTCGAGGTCTCGGCCCAGCCGGCGACGGCCACGTAACCCTCGCGCGCGTCGATGCCGACGGCGACCTTGCCGGGGAACTCGCGGCAGGCCTCGCGGACCAGCTCCGGCTCGCGCAGGGCGACGGTGCCGAGGATGACGCGGCTGACGCCCTTCTCAAGCCAGTGGGCGATGGTCTTCAAGTCGCGGATGCCGCCGCCCAGCTGCACCGGAATGGCCACGGCGCCCAGGATGCTCTCGACCGCCTTGCCGTTGACCGGCTTGCCCTCGAAGGCGCCGTTCAGATCGACCAGATGCAGCCATTCGAAGCCCTGGCTTTCAAACAGGCGGGCCTGGTCGGCGGGTTCGGTGTTGAAGACGGTCGCCTGGCTCATCTCGCCGCGCAGCAGCCGAACGCAGGCACCGTCTTTGAGGTCGATGGCGGGATAGATGATCATCGCGGTGTCTCGTCCTATGGCGTGTCGTTGAGCGTGTCGGGGGTGAGGTCTTTCACATAGAAATGTCCGGCCAGCCTTTTGCCGTCCACCAGCGCATAGAAGGGATGCGTGCCCCAGCGGCGGAAGCCCAGATCCTCGTACAGCGCGATGGCCGCGGTCTGGGTCTCGCGCACGTCGAGGTTCAGCACGCGGAAGCCGGACGCCCGCGCCTCCTCCTCGACCGCCACGGTCAGGCGGCGGGCGAGGCCATGGCCGCGCGCCCAGGGGGCGACGAAGCTGGTGGTCAGGGTGGCGGCGTGGGCCTGCGCCTCGTTGTTGCGGGCGGGCTTCACCAACTGGGCGGAGCCGGCGATGACGCCGTCCAGCCGGCCGACGAACAGGATGCGCTCCGGAACCACCAGAACGCCCTTCCAGTAGCGTTCCATGATCTCGCGGGCGGGCGGGGCGACCCAGCCGAAGCCGCCCCCGGCCTTGACGGCGTCGTCGGCGGCGTCGCACAGGTCGTGCAGGTCGCCCGTCTTCAGCGTGTCGATGCGTTCGACCGTGACGTCGGTCATGCTCAGACCCGCCAGGTCAGGAAGTTGGCGACCAGGGCGAGCCCGGTCTCCTGGCTCTTTTCCGGGTGGAACTGGGTGCCGACCAGATTGTCGCGCCCGACCACCGCGGCGAAGGGCCCGCCGTAATCGGCGCTGGCGATCACGTCCTCCGGCCGCTCCACGGCGAAGCGGTAGGAGTGGACGAAGTAGGCGTGCGCCCGCTCCGGCAGGCCGGCCAGCAGCGGGTGCTCCCGGCGGATGTCCAGCTCGTTCCAGCCCATGTGCGGGATCTTCAGCGTCGGGTCGGCCGGCTCCAGCTTCACCACCTCGCCCTTGATCCAGCCCAGCCCCTCGGTCACGCCGTATTCGCGCCCGCGCTCCGCCATCAGCTGCATGCCGACGCAAATGCCCAGGAAGGGGCGGCCCTTGCCGTGCACCACCTCGTCCAGCGCGTCGAGCATGCCGGGAACCTCCGACAGGCCGCGCTTGCAGTCGGCGAAGGCACCGACGCCCGGCAGGACGACGCGGTCGGCCTTGCGCACGGCGTCGGCGTCGGAGGTCACCAGGACCTGGAAGGAGGCGTGGCACCCCGCCGCCGCGCGCTCCAGTGCCTTGGCGGCGGAACGCAGGTTGCCGGAGCCGTAATCGATCAGCGCAACGGTTTCCATGAAACGAGGACCTTGTGACAGAGCGCCGGCCTTGTCGAAGCCGCCGGTTTTTTTAGAGGGAGCCGCCCAGCGTCCCCTTGGTGGAGGGCACGGCGTCGCGCTTGCGCGGGTCGATTTCGATCCCGGCCCGCAGCGCGCGGGCAAGCGCCTTGTAGCAGCTTTCCACGATGTGGTGGTTGTTCTCGCCATAGAGGCATTCGACGTGCAGCGTCACGCCCGCGGCCATGGCGAAGGCCTGGAACCACTCGCGGAACAGCTCGGTGTCCATGTCGCCGATCTTGTCGCGGCTGAAGGACACCTTCCAGATCAGGTAGGGCCGGTTGGAGAAGTCCAGCGCGACGCGGGTCAGCGTCTCGTCCATCGGGATGTAGGCGTGGCCGTAGCGCTGGATGCCCTTGCGGTCGCCCAGCGCCTTCGCCACGGCCTGACCGATGGCGATGCCGCTGTCCTCGGTCGTGTGGTGGGCGTCGATGTGCAGATCGCCCTCCGCCGCCACCGTCAGGTCCATCAGGCTGTGGCGCGACAGCTGCTCCAGCATGTGGTCGAGGAAACCGACGCCGGTCTTCACGTCATAGACGCCGGTGCCGTCCAGATTCACGGCGACCCGGATCCGGGTTTCGGTGGTGTTCCGCTCGATCGAGGCGCGGCGGACGCCATTGGCAAGGCTCTGGTCCATGAGTCCGGGTTTTATCAGGAAGCGCGCGGGCGCGCCAGAGGCGCAGCCTCCGAAAACGCCTATGACCGTCGGTCGGGATGCCGCATAATGCGTGTGTGTTCATGGCCGTGTACACGCCCAACGCGCATAATGGGATATGCCACCGGACATGCCGAAGCCCGGACGCCTCTTCTTGCCCCTCGCGGCCCTGCTGGCGCTGGCCGCCTGCATGGGCGGGGACCTGCCGCAGACCCGCAAATCCCCGCCTGTCGCCCGCGGTTCGACGGAGCCGATCCGCTTCGACGGCCTGTCACTCGGCTCGATGCGGCGGGGCATGGTGACGGGACGCTATGTCTGGGCGCTGGAGTGCTGGCCGCCCTACGAGGATGTCTATTGGACCAGCGGGCGCAGCCTGCACGAGAACTCCACCTTCCAGGAACGCTTCGCCGAGGTTCTGGCCGACGCCGGCTACGACGTGGCGGGTGTCCAGGGCAGCGACTACGAGGCGGAGTTCGACCGCAAGCGCGCCCGCTACATCCTGCGCGGCGACCTGCGCGCGGTGAACAGCGACCTGTGCCGACGCCGAAGCTGGCTGACCGGCCGCAGCGAGGGGGTGTCCGGCATCGGCAGCCTGCGGGTCGACTGGGCGGTCTACGACGCCGTGACGGGGCGGCTCGTCCACCGCGTCACCACCACGGGGGTGGCCCGCAAGGACAGCGGCGTGCCGCAGGGCGACGTTCTGCTGATCGAGGAGGCCTTCGCCACGGCGGTGGAGGCGCTGGGCGCCGACCCCGGCTTCCGCGCCGCGGTGTCGCGGGGCGGGGCGATAGCGTCAAGTGGTCCCGCCATAGTGTCAAGTGGCCGGGGAGGAGTGTCAACCGCTCCGCTGGGAGCGTCAAGTGCGTCCCCGGTAGTGTCAAGTGGGGTGGCAGGAGTGTCAAGTGTGCCCCCGGGTGCCTCAAGCGGCCCGGCCGGGGTGTCAACCGCGGCAGTCGAAACGGTGGTGGTCGATCCCGGCGGTGCCTCCGCCGGACCGGCTCCCTTCCTGGAGGAGGCCCGCTCCCCGACCCTGATTCTGCGCATCACCGACCCGCTCCAGGGCTACGCCGACGATCCCACCGCCCGCGTGTCCGCCGCGACCGTTCACGTCGGGCCGGCGGAGCGCAAGGGCCGAGGGATCGTGCTGGGAGAACTGGATGGCCAGTCGCTTCTGCTGACGCTCGACGCCGGGCTGGACGCGACCGTCACCGTCGCGCCGTCCCGTGGGGTGTCGCTGGACGGAACGGTGATGGCGCGCGACATTCCGGGCGGCATCGCCCTGGTCCGCGTGCCGGCCCGGCTGCGCGCGGCGCCGCTGCGTCTGGACGTTCCGGCGGTCAGCGAGCCGGTGATGGCGGTTCTGGAGCGGGGCGACGACACGGCGCCGGGAATCCTGGCGGCCCGGCGCGCCGATCCGCAAGCCGCGCCGGAGGTGGAGGCAACGCTGCTTCAGGCCGATTTGGCCGGGCCGGACCCGGCGCCGGGCGACCCGCTGGTGGACGAGGCGGGCAACCTGCTGGGCATCGCCCGTTCCGGTCCGCTGCCGGGTGGCGCGCATGGCCTGTCCGCTTTCGTCCCGGTGATGGAGGCGCTGGCCCGCCTGGGGGTGGAGGTGACGCAGCTCTCTCCCCGGTCAAATCCGTTCCGTGGGATACCGGCCCGTGACGGCAGACTTGACGGGACCCGCCGTCCCCCCACATAGACCCGTGTTCCGATGTGCCTATGTCGGCCGGCGTCGCGCCGGGCCGTTCGGGCACGGGCGCCTCTTCCTTAGACCACGGTCCCGATGACTTCCCACGATCCCATCCAGTGGCACGGCACCACCATCCTCTCGGTCCGCAAGAACGGGCAGGTGGTCATTGCCGGCGACGGCCAGGTGTCCGTCGGCCAGACGGTCATGAAATCGAACGCCCGCAAGGTGCGCTGGCTCGCCGGCGGCACGGTGATGGGCGGCTTCGCCGGCGCCACCGCCGACGCGCTGACCCTGTTCGAGCGGCTGGAGACCAAGCTGGAGAAGCACCCCGGCCAGCTGCTGCGCGCCTGCGTGGAGATGGCCAAGGACTGGCGCACCGACCGCTACCTGCGCCGGCTGGAGGCCATGATGGCCGTGGCCGACCGCAACGTCAGCCTGATCCTGACCGGCAACGGCGACGTGCTGGAGCCGGAGGACGGCCTCATCGGCATCGGCTCCGGCGGCGCCTACGCCCTGTCGGCGGCGCGCGCGCTGGTCGACGTCGATGGTCTGGACGCGGAGGCCGTGGCCCGCAAGGCGATGAAGATCGCCGCCGGCATCTGCGTCTACACCAACGAGAACGTCACGCTCGAAAAGCTCTAACCCTCAGACCGGGTCCGCCACCATGACTGCCCCCAGCATCGCCGCCGCCACCGCCGCCTTCAGTCCGCGCGAGATCGTCTCGGAACTCGACCGCTACATCGTCGGCCAGCACGAGGCCAAGCGCGCGGTCGCCATCGCGCTGCGCAACCGCTGGCGCCGCCAGCAGCTCCCCGAGGGGCTGCGCGAGGAGGTTCTGCCCAAGAACATCCTGATGATCGGCCCGACCGGTGTCGGCAAGACGGAGATCGCCCGCCGTCTGGCGAAGCTGGCCCAGGCGCCCTTCCTGAAGGTCGAGGCGACCAAGTTCACCGAGGTCGGCTATGTCGGCCGCGACGTCGAGCAGATCGTCCGCGATCTGGTGGAGGCCGCCATCGGCCTGACCAAGGAGCGGCTGCGCAAGGAGGTCGCCGCCAAGGCCGAGCTGCGCGCCGAGGAGCGCGTGGTCGACGCGCTGTGCGGCGAGAACGCCAGCCCGGAGACGCGGCAGAAGTTCCGCAAGATGCTGCGCGAGGGCACGCTGAACGACCGCGAGATCGAGATCCAGGTGGCCGACACCGCCGGCGGCCTGCCGACCTTCGACATTCCCGGCATGCCGGGCGCCCAGATGGGCATGCTCAACCTGAACGACATCTTCGGCAAGGCGATGGGCGGGCGCACCAAGTCCCGGCGCATGTCCGTCGCCGAGAGCTACACCGTTCTGATGGCGGAAGAGTCGGACAAGCTGCTCGACCAGGAAAAGGTCGTTTCGGAAGCGATCCAGGCGGTCGAGCAGAACGGCATCGTCTTCCTCGACGAGATCGACAAGATCTCCGCCCGTTCCGACTACAAGGGCGGCGCCGACGTCAGCCGCGAGGGCGTGCAGCGCGACCTGCTGCCGCTGATCGAGGGCACGACGGTCAGCACCAAGCATGGTGCTGTGAAGACCGACCACATCCTGTTCATCGCGTCGGGCGCCTTCCACCTGTCCAAGCCGTCGGACCTGCTGCCGGAGCTGCAGGGCCGCCTGCCGATCCGCGTCGAGCTGAAGGCGCTGGAGCAGGAGGATTTCCGCCGCATCCTGACCGAGCCGGAAGCCAGCCTGATCAAGCAGTACAAGGCGCTGCTGAAGACCGAGGAGGTCGATCTCGTCTTCACCGACGACGCCATCGACGAGCTGGCCCGCCTCGCCACCGAGATCAACGCCACGGTGGAGAACATCGGGGCACGGCGCCTGCACACCGTGCTGGAGCGGCTGCTGGAGGACATCAGCTTCACCGCCAGCGACAAGGCCGGCCAGACCGTCACCATCGACGCGGAGACCGTCCGCGCCCAGGTCGGCGGCCTCGCCAAGAACGCCGACCTGTCGAAGTTCATTCTGTAAGGCAACGCGCGGCTATTTCATCTGTGATTCCCTCTCCCTTCCGCTCACGCGCAAACGAAGTTTGCGCTGACGCGGCAGGCGGACCATTGGTCCGCCGAAAGCGGGGAGAGGGTTATGGGAGTCCACCCGCCTTGATCGGCTTTCTTGATCGGCGGCCCGGCTGGCCTTAGGATGGCCGGCGTCTCACCACGGCAGGATGCGCAGAACGATGGATTTCAACCCGACCGCAACGTCCGTTCGTTTCGTCTTCGGGGAAATCCGCGTCCATGCCTGCTTCCATCACACCGCCCGCCATCACCCTGGCGAACCTGTCCTGGTCCACGCCTGACGGGCGTTCCGTCCTTTCCGACATCAGCCTCGGGTTCGGCCTTGAACGGACCGGGCTCGTCGGACGCAACGGCACCGGGAAATCGACCCTTCTCAAGCTGATGACGGGCGCGCTGCGCCCGCAATCCGGGACGGTGTCCGTCCGCGGCAGCCTGGGAATCCTGAATCAGAACCTGTCGGTGAGACCGGACGACACGGTCGCCGGCCTGTTCGGCGCGACCGCCATGCTGGACCTGCTGCGCCGCGCCGAACAGGGCGACGCGGACGCCGACGCGCTGGCCGAGGTGGATTGGACGCTGGAAGGCCGCATCCGGTCGGCGCTCGGCCGGGTGGGTCTGGAGGCGGAGCCGGAGACGCCGCTGACATGCCTGTCGGGCGGGCAGCGCACGCGCGCCGCCCTGGCCGCGGCGATCTTTCCGGAGCCCGATGTCCTGCTGCTGGACGAGCCGACCAACGATCTCGACCGCGAGGGGCGGGAGGCGGTCGTCGGGTTGCTGGCCTCCTGGCGGGCCGGGGCGGTGGTGGTCAGCCACGACCGCGACCTGCTCGACCGCATGGACGCCATCGTCGAGCTGACCACCCTCGGCGCCACCCGCTACGGCGGAAACTGGAGCCATTACCGCGCCGCCCGGGCGCTGGCCCTCGACGCCGCCCGCCACGATCTGGCGGATGCCGAGAAACGCGTGGCGGAGGCGGCCCGGACGGCGCAGGCCACCGCCGAACGGAAGGCGCGCAAGGACCGGGCGGGGCAGCGGAAGGCGGCGAAAGGCGATCTGCCGCGCATCCTCCTCGGCGGACGGAAGGAGCGCAGCGAGGCCACCGGCGGCGACAACGCCCGCCGCGCCGCCCAGCAGAAGGCCGACGCGCTCGACGCCGTGGCCGGCGCCCGCGCGCGCATCGAAGTCCTTCAGCCGCTGTCGGTCGTGCTGCCGCCCACCGGTCTTCCGCCCGGCCGGACCGTGCTGACGCTCGACACCGTCACCGCTGGCTACGAAGCGGGAAGCCCGGTCGTCCACGACCTGTCCTTCACCATCACCGGGCCGGAGCGCGTCGCCGTCACCGGACCCAACGGGTCGGGCAAGACGACCCTGCTGGCGCTCGTCGCCGGCCATCGCGCCCCCTGGTCCGGAACGGTCCGCGTCGTTGCCGGCGCCGTCATGCTCGACCAGCGGGTGAGCCTGCTCGATCCGTCGGCAACGATCCTGGACAATTTCCGGCGCCTCAACCCGCGGGAAGGGGAGAACGCCTGCCGGGCGTCGCTGGCCCGCTTCATGTTCCGCGCCGACGCCGCGTTGCAGCGCGTGTCGAGCCTCAGCGGTGGGCAGACGCTGCGCGCCGGCCTCGCCTGCGTCCTCGGCGGCGCCGTCCCTCCGCCCCTGCTGATCCTGGACGAGCCGACCAACCACCTGGACATCGAGTCCATCGAAGCGGTGGAAGCCGGGCTGCGCGCCTATGACGGGGCGCTGCTGGTGGTCAGCCACGACGAGGCCTTCCTCGACGCCATCGGGATCACGCGCCGGCTGGACCTCACCAGTCCGTCAGGAAGCGCTCCTTAGGCAGGTGGATGACCACCGACGTGCCGGTCCCCTCCAGCGAGCGGATCTCCAGCCGGCCGCCGTGCCGTTCCACCAGGGACTTGGCGATGGACAGGCCGAGCCCGATCCCCTCGAACCGGCGAGCCAGCGAGGAATCGCCCTGGAAGAAGGGTTGGAAAACGGTTTCCAAGCGGTCCTCCGGGATGCCGACGCCGCTGTCGAACACCTCGGCCACCAGGGCGCCCGCGGAATCGACGCGGGCCGACACGCCGATGCGCCCGCCTTCCGGCGTGAACTTGATGGCGTTGGACAGGAGGTGCAGCAACACCTGCTTCAGCGCCCGCGGGTCGGCCAGCAGGGGCGGCAGCTCGCTGGCGATGTCGGCTTCGACGTGCAGCTTGCCGCGCTCCGCCCGCTTGGCGACCAGACGGACGCAGGACACCACCACGTCGCGGAAGTCGCAGAGCGCCTCCTCCAGGCCGACCTGACCGGCCTCGATGGTGGCCATCTCCAGCAGGTCGTTGATGTTGGCGAGCAGCAGCTCGCCCGACCGTTTGATCTCCGCCGCGAAGTTGACGTACATGGGGTTTTCCAGCGACCCCAGCATCTGCTGGTGGATCACGTCGGCGAAGCCCAGGATGCCGTTCAGCGGCGTGCGCAGCTCGTGGCTCATGTTGGCGAGGAAGGCGGTCTTGGCGCGGTTGGCCAGCTCCGCCGCCTCCTTGGCCTCGATCAGCGCCTGCTCGGCGGCCTTGAAGGCGCTGAGGTCGCGCAGCATCGCGACGAAGACGTGGAATCCCGGAAGATCGATCTCCGACAGGGACAGCCAGACGACCATGGCGGTGCCGTCGCGCCTGAGGGCGGTCACTTCCCGCCCGACGCCGATGACCTGCCGCACCCCCGTCTCGTTGTAACGGCGCATGTAGGCGCCGTGCTTCGCGGCTTCCTCCGGCGGCATCAGGATGGTGATGTGCCGGCCGGCCAGCTCATCCGGATCGTAGCCGAGAAGCTGTTCCGCCGCTTGGTTGGCGGCCAGGATGACGCCGCGGGCGTCCACGGTCAGGATGGTTTCGACCGCCTGTTCCACGATGGCGCGGTTGCGCGCCTCGCTGCGCTGAAGCTCCTCGTCGGCGGCGCGGACGGTCGTCACGTCCTCGATCACCATGGCCAGCGCCTGCGGCCGGCCGTCGGGGCCGTGCAGGCAGGACGGGCGCATGGCGGCGCGCATCACCCCGCCGTCGGCGCGCAGGAACCGCTTCTCGAAGGGGTCCGGCGCCGCTTCGCCCCCCATCACCCGGCCGAAGCGCAGGCTTTCCCAGGCCCAGTCCTCCGGGTGGGTGACGTCGGCCAGATGCCGGCCGGTCATGTCCTGCGGGCTGTATCCCAGGCTGTGGGCGAAGGCGGGGTTGGCGGCCAGAATGCGTCCGTCCGGCGCGGCCACGACCATGCCGACCGACGCGCTGTCGAAGATGGTGCGGAACAGGGCGTCCGTCACGCCATGCTGGGGCATCACGGACCCGACCTCGGCGGTCATACGATAATCCCGTCTGGTCAAGCCTGGCTTCGGGGCAACCCGGACGGGATGGTAAGGGATTCAGCGCGGCGAAAGCGAACGCGAAACGTCCGGTTGCCGACGCCGAAGGTGCGACCGATTAACCCACAAGGCAAATCAGGACGTTGCGACGCTTCCACCGACCATTCTACCGCCGCCGTGGAACCGCCCGCCGCCGCACCGCCGCACCGCCGCGGGCCGGCGCCTCGTCCAGCAGAAGGAGCAGCCGGTCCAGCGTTCCATCGTCCAGATCGTGGATGCGTTCGGCCAGCCGGTTCGCCAGTTTGGTCGCCTTCGGGTTGAGCCCGGCGGTGTCCACCGTCACCCGCGGGTGCGACAGGTCGGCCAGCCGCTCCAGCTCCTCCGCCTCGTCCCAGATGATGCCGAAATAGGCGCAGATCTGCCGGACGAGCTGGGCGGAGGGCTGGCCGCGCTTGCCATGCTCCAGCGCCGACAGATAGGCCGAGGAGATGTGCAGGTCGGCCGCCATCTGCTTGAGCGTCACGCTCTTGCCCTCGCGCAAGGCGCGGACCCGTTCGCCGAAGGGTGTCATGGCGGCCCCGTCCTACCGATGATGGTCGCGCCGCCGCTTGACGAGGACGTACAGCGCCCCGTCGCCGCCGTGCCGGGGCTGCGCTGGGCGCACCGCCAGCACCATCGGGCGCAGGGAGGTGTCGGCCAGCCAGCGCGGCACCGACTGGCGCAGCACGCCGACCCCGCCGGTGTAGGTCCCCTTGCCGGTGATGACCAGCACGCAGCGCCGCCCCTCGTGCCAGGCGCGGCGGACGAAGCCGGACAGCGCGCCGTGGGCCTGGTCCTGGCTCATCCCGTGCAGGTCGATCCGCCCGTCGATCTCCATCTCGCCGCGCGCGAAGCGGTCGGCGGTGCGGCGGTCGATGTTGTCGAAATTGCCGACCTTCAGCGGCGGCTGCGACGGGCGCCCGCCCTTCGGCACACCGCCGCGTGGCGGCAGGGTGGGGGGTGGGGAGGCGGTGGTGGCGACCGGTTCCGGCTCGCCCGCGGGGGCGGCGGGAGGATCGGGGTCCTCGACGGTCCGGCCCGGCATCGGCTCCGCGTCGCGCATGGCGATCCGCCACAACCGCCGTTCCTCGGTGGAGACCGAGCGGCGGCGGCTCATGACGGGGACCTCGGCGCGGCCCGTCCGGGCGCGCGGGTCGAAGGGCGAGGCAGATCAAACACGGTGAAACACGGGTTCCGGCGCGGACAACGCTCCGATAAACCCTTGAACGCTCAGCCGTGTCAATCCTCCACCAGCAGAATGTGAAGACGCCGCGGCCCGTGGGCGCCCAGCTCGATCCGCATCTCGATGTCGCCGGTCCGCGACGGCCCGGTGATGAAGTTGACGGTGCGGGGCAGGGCGCCCTTTCCGCCATCCGTCGCCCCGGCGGCGCGCAGCCGGTCCCAGGCGTCCTCCATGGTGCCGACGATCTGGCCGCGCCGCAGCACGACGATGTGGGTGTCGGGCAGGAAGTTCAGCGTGGTCGGCCGCTCGGCCCCGGACAGCAGCATCAGCGTGCCGGTTTCCGCCACCCCGGCGAAGGCGCCGGTCAGCGACGCGCCGTCGCTGTCGCGGGCGCGACCCTTGGTCACCGTCAGGGTCGCGCGCTGGTCCCAGGGGATGGGGTCCAGGGCGGCGTCCGGGGCGACGCGGACCTCGGCGGGCAGGTTCAGCCCGGCCAGATAGTCGGCCACCGCCCCCGGCACCTCGGCCATCCCGCCCAGAAGTTCGACGGTGGCGGACACCTCCGTCGCCATGGCGGCGAACAGCTCGACCTGCTCGTCGTGGGGACGCTGGGCGCGGGCCGGGATCAGGTTGCGCGGGTGGGTGGCGAGACGGCGGCGGGCCTCCTCCGACCCCTCGGCGGAGTTCAGCGCCTTGCGGATGCCGCCCAGGATCTGGGCGCGGGCGGAGCTGGTGTCGGCCATGGTCAGCGCGTCCCCTTCTTTTCGGCCGCTTTCCGTTCGGCCCACATCTGCTGGAAGGTCTTGCCCTCCGGCGCCGGCATGTCGCGGTGCCGGGTCCAGCCCTGGGCCAGCGGCAGGCTGGCGAAGCGTCCCTTGCCGCGGCCCAGCGCCCCCAGCGCCCGCACCGCCATGCGGGTGGCGGCGTGGTACAGCGCCGGGCGCCGGGCGAACCAGCCCCACAGGGCCAGCCCCCGGCGCATCGCGGCGGGCTGGAGATTCTGCTCGAACTCCTTCTCCCGCCAGTGGCGCATCATCTTGGGCAGGGGGATGCGCATCGGACAGACCGCCTCGCACCGCCCGCAGAAGGTCGAGGCGTTGGGCAGGTGCCCGGCCTCCTTCACCCCCAGCAGGGCGGGCTGCATCACCGACCCGATCGGCCCTGGATAGACCCAGCCGTAGGCGTGGCCGCCGACCGATCCGTAGACCGGGCAGTGGTTCATGCAGGCGCCGCAGCGGATGCAGCGCAGCACGTCCTGGAACTCGGTGCCCAGAAGCGCCGACCGCCCGTTGTCGAGCAGCACGACGTGGAACTCCTCCGGCCCGTCGAGGTCGCCGGGGCGGCGCGGCCCGGTGGAGAAGGTGGTGTAGGCCGACGCCTCTTGGCCCGTCGCGGAGCGCGCCAGCAGGCGCAGCACCAGCGCCGCGTCCTCCAGCGTCGGCACCACCTTGTCGATGGTGGCGATCACCACATGGACGCGCGGCAGGATCTGGGTCAGGTCGCCGTTGCCCTCGTTGGTGACGATGACGGTGGAGCCGGTCTCCGCCACCATGATGTTGGCGCCGGTGATGCCGACGTCGGCCTGCTGGAACTTGCGGCGCAGCACCTGCCGGGCCTCGGCGATCAGCACCTTGGGCTCGTCCAGAACGCGGTCCGCCGGCAGGTCGGTGTGGGCCTGGCGGAAGGTGCCCTCCACGTCCGCCTTGGACAGGTGGAAGGCCGGGGCGATGATGTGGCTGGGCGGCTCGCGGCGGAGCTGGATGATGTATTCGCCGAGATCCGTCTCGATGGGGGTCAGGCCGTTTGCCTCAAGGTAGTCGTTGATCCCGATCTCCTCGGAGATCATCGACTTGCCCTTGGTGACGGTCTTCGCCCCGACCTTGCGGCAGATGCCCAGGATGGCGTCGCGCGCCTCCTGGTCGGTGCGACACCAGTGCACATGGCCGCCCTGCTCGATGACCTTGCCCTCGAAGGCCTCCAGATAGGTGTCGAGGTTGGCCAGGACGTGGTTCTTCAGGTCGCGGCCCTGGTCGCGGAGATCCTCGAACTCCGGCAGCCGGTCGGCGGCCTGTTTGCGGCGGTTGACGAAACCGGCCGGCGCGATGGCCAGGACCTTCTGAAGCCGCTCGTCGCTCAGCGCCTTGCGGGCGTTCTCGGGGAAGGCGTGGGTGGTCGGTTGCATCCTCTTCACGCCCTCCCACTTTTTATGGGCTCGCCGATGGGAGGGGTGTCGGTGACGCCGGCCAGCACCTCCGCGACGTGGCGGACGCGGACGGCGGAGCCCTCGCGCTTCAGCTTGCCGGCCATGTTCAGCAGGCAGCCCATGTCGCCGGCCAGCAGCGTGTCGGCCTTGGTGCCCGCGATGTCGGCGGTCTTGGCCTCGACCATGCGGTTGGAGATGTCGGGGTACTTGACGCAGAAGGTGCCGCCGAAGCCGCAGCAGACCTCCGCCCCCGGAAGCTCGTTCAGCGTCAGCCCCTCGACCTTGGCCAGCAGGCGGCGCGGCTGCTCCTTGACGCCCAGCTCGCGCAGGCCGGAGCAGCTGTCGTGGTAGGTGATCGTACCGTCGTAGCGCGCGCCGGTGTCCGTCACCCCCAGCACGTCGGTCAGGAAGGACACCAGCTCGTGCGTGCGCGCCGACAGGTGCCGGGCGCGCGCCGCCCAGGCCGGATCGTCGGCCAGAAGCTCCGGGTAATGCTTGCGGATCTGCCCGGCGCAGGAGCCGGAGGGGACGACCACATGGTCGAACCCCTCGAAGGCGGCGATGGTGCTGCGGGCGAGATCGCGGGCGGTGGCGCGGTCGCCGGCGTTGAAGGCGGGCTGGCCGCAGCAGGTCTGGGAGGCCGGCACCTCGACCGTGCAGCCGGCGTCCTCCAGCAGCTTCACCGCGGCGAAGCCGACCGTCGGGCGGTAGACATCGACGAGGCAGGTGACGAACAGCCCCACTCGGGGGGCGGGGCGGGTGTCGGCCATGGTGTCCTGTTCTTCTTGTGTGCTTATCCCCTCACGCTGGCGACTGTAGGTCGTCCTGTTGGGGATGGCAACGGGCCGGCGGCGTCCGGTCGCGGTTGCGCCGCTGGTCGAAGGGTCTCCGCACAACCAAAAGTAAAAAGGTCGAACATACAGAAAGCGAAACAAACAATGGGGCAGGCACGCTTTCTGTTTCAAAAAGATGGAAAACCTTTTTACCAAAATGAAATCTAAATTCACATATCATCCGTATACGAAAACAGACCGGCCGATCAATTCGGTCATGGGGATCGTCTGGAAGTTGTAGCGATTATCGTGTGAGGGGAGGGGGCAAGTCGATGAGTCTGATGGGATTTTTCCGGGGTGGGTCCAATAGTGGCAACGGGCGCGGCGCTGAACTGGCCGAGCTGACCGAAGCGCTCGACCTCTACGGCAACCACGCCGGCGTCGGCCTGTGGGACGCGGTGTTCCACAACGGCGACCCGGCGCATCCGCAGAGCCGCTGGACCTGGTCCGGGCAGTTCCGCCGCCTGCTCGGCTTCGAGGGCGAACAGGATTTCCCGAACCTGATGACCTCCTGGTCGGACCGCCTGCACCCGGACGACAGCGCCCGCACCTTCGCCTCCTTCGGCGCCTTCCTGGCCGACGCCAGCGGCCGCACGCCCTTCAACGTGCGCTACCGCGTCAAGATGCGCGACGGCTCTTACCGCTGGTTCCGCGCCATCGGCGGCTGCCGGCGCAACGCGGCCGGCGTGGCGCTGCGCGCCTGCGGCTCGCTGATCGACGTCCAGGAGGAGGAGGAGATGCGCCAGCGCGCCGGCTCCCTCGCCGCCGACTTCGACGTGAAGGTCAAGAGCGTGGTGCAGGCGGTGTCCGGCAGCTCGGCCGACATGCAGGGCGTGTCCCGCCAGCTCGGTGCCCTGTCGGAACGGTCGACCCGCCAGAGCGCGGAAGCCGCGGCCGCCACCGCCCAAGCGGCGTCCAACGTCCAGGCGGTCGCCGCCGCCGCGGAGCAGCTTTCCGCCTCCATCGGGGAAATCGGCCAGCAGGTCGAGCGGTCGGTCGCCATCGCCCGCGAGGCGGTATCGCGCACCGAGCAGATCGGCGGCACCGCCGACAGCCTCGCCCAGTCGGCGCAGCTCATCGGCGACGTGGTGAAGCTGATCCAGGGCATCGCCGGCCAGACCAACCTGCTGGCGCTCAACGCCACCATCGAGGCGGCGCGGGCGGGCGAGGCGGGCAAGGGCTTCGCCGTGGTGGCGAGCGAGGTGAAGAGCCTCGCCAACCAGACCGCCAAGGCGACCGAGGACATCTCCGCCCAGATCGCCGGCATCCAGGCGGCGACCAACCAGACGATCGGGGCCATCCAGGGCATCGGCGAGACGATCCGGTCGATCAACGAGATCTCCACCACCATCGCCTCGGCCGTGCAGGAGCAGGCGGCGGCGACCCAGGAGATTTCCAACAACGTCGCCCAGGCCGCCCGCGGCACCGACGAGATCGCCCGCAGCATCGAGGCGGTGAGCGTGGCGGCGAACGAGACGGCGCAGGCCTCCACCCTCGTCATCCGCTCCTCCTCCGACCTCTCAGGCCAGTCCGACAGCCTGAAGCATCAGGTCGAGACCTTCCTGCAGGCGCTGAAGGCGTCCTGACGGCAAGACCGGCGCGGGGAAGGGGGATCTCCGCGCTGGTCCCCTACCGGCGTCCCGTCGCTCAGGCCACCAGACCCACCGCGATCGTGCACATGACGACGCCGATGCCGGTGTCGAGCGCCCGCCACGCGCCGGGCCGGGCGAAGACGGGCCGCAGCAGGCGCGCACCAAAACCAAGCGCGAAGAAGAACAGGAGGGACGCGGTCATCGCCCCCAGCGCGAAGGCGTTCTTGCCCTCGGCGAACTGGGTGGACACCGACCCGACCAGCACCACCGTGTCGAGATAGACGTGCGGGTTCAGCCAGGTCAGCGCCAGACAGGTCGCCAGTGTCGCGCCGAGCCCCGCCGGAACCGCCGCCGCCGGGTCCAGCGCGCCGCCCGCCCGCCAGGCCGAGTGGAAACTGCGCAGCCCGTAAACCAGCAGGAAGGCCGCCCCGGCGTAGCGGGTCGCCGTCTCCAGCCAGGGCAGCCATTGGGCGGCCTGGGCGAAGCCGCCGACCCCGGCCAGGATCAGCAGGGCGTCCGACACCGCGCAGGTCGCGCAGACGGCCAGAACATGCTCCCCGCGCAGGCCCTGGCGCAGCACGAAGGCGTTCTGCGCGCCGATGGCGACGATCAGGCTGAGACCCAGCAGAAGGCCGGGAAGAAAGGCGGAGAGCATGGCGGCCCCATTCGTTGGCGATATCGGTGGCGGAGGCCGTTCCCCTACCATCGCCGTCCGGATTAGAATAACTAAAGTCCCTTATCCTGATTAAGGAACGCTAATCCCATGCTGGACTACGCCCTGCTTGCCGCGCTGGCCGCGGTCGTCCGCACCGGCAGTTTCGAGCGGGCGGCGGCGCAGCTCCACGTCACCCCCTCCGCCGTGTCGCAGCGGGTGAAGCTGCTGGAGGAGCGGATGGGGACGATCCTGGTGGTGCGCGGATCGCCCTGCACCGGCACCCCCGCCGGCCTGCGGCTGAGCCAGCACGCGGAGCGGGTGGCCTTGTTGGAGAGCGAGTTGCGCGACGGGCTTCCCGGCGTGCCGCAGGACGGGCCGGCGGTCACCGTGCGGATGGCGGTCAACGCCGACAGCCTCGCCACATGGTTCGTCGCCGCGATGGCCGGGACGCCGGACGTGCTGTTCGACCTCGTCCTCGACGACCAGGAGCACAGCGCCGACTGGCTGCGCCGGGGGGAGGTGCTGGCGGCGGTGACGTCCGGTGCCCAGCCGGTGCAGGGCTGCGACAGCACCCCGCTGGGTGCCTTGCGCTACGTGGCGACGGCCAGCCCGGACTTCCTGCGCCGGCATTTCCCGGACGGGGTGGCGGCGGCGGCGCTGGCCCGCGCGCCGCGCCTGACCTACAACAGCAAGGACCGGCTTCAGACGCAGTGGACCCGGCAGGCCTTCGGGGTGGAGATCGCCTCGCCGACCCACTGGATGCCCTCCACCCACGCCTTCGTGGACGCGGCGCTGGCCGGTCTCGGCTGGGGCATGAATCCGGAGCCGCTGGTCGCCGACGCTTTGCGCGGCGGGCGGCTGGTGGCGCTGGTGCCGGACCAGCCGCTCGACGTGCCGCTGTTCTGGCAGCGCAGCCGCATTGCCAGCCGCACCCTGGCCGACATCACGCGCTCGGTGTTGACGACGGCGCGCGCCCAGTTGACGCAAGTCTGACGCTCACCGGTTCGCCGCCGGCACCATCAGGCTCGCCAGGAAGAGGGCGGCGGCGGCGACCACGATGCTCGGCCCGCCCGGCAGGTCCCAGTTCAGCGAGGAGAGCAGACCGCCCAGCACCGCGGCGATGCCGAAGACCGAGGCCAAGGCGGCCATCGCCTCCGGCGTGCGGGAGAAGCGGCGGGCCGCCGCCGCCGGGATGATGAGGAGCGAGGTGATCAGCAGGATGCCGACGATCTTCATCGCCGCCGCGATGACCAGAGCGATCAGCAGCATGAAGGCCAGCCGCAGCGCCTCCACCGGCATGCCCTCCACCCGCGCCAGATCCTCGTCCACCGTCACCGCCAGCAGCCGCCGCCACAGCAGCAGCAGCCCGCCCAGCGCCGCCGCCCCGCCGGTGTAGATCCAGGCCAGATCGGCCGTGGTGACGCTCAGGATATCGCCGAACAGGTAGGCGACCAGATCGACGCGCAGCGTCTCCAGGAAGGCGATGGCGACGAGGCCCAGCGACAGCGACGAATGCGACAGGATGCCCAGCACGGTGTCCGTGGCCAGCGCGCGGCGCCGCTGCAGCCCGACCAGCGCCAGCGCCAGCGCGACGCAGACCCCGACCACGCCGATCAGCGGGTTGACGCCCAGCAGGAAGCCCAGCGCCACCCCCAGCAGGGCGGAATGGGCCAGCGTGTCGCCGAAATAGGCCATGCGCCGCCACACCACGAACGACCCCAGCGGGCCGGCGACCAGCGCGATACCGCAGCCGGCGGCGAGCGCGCGCAGAACGAAATCATCCATGGCAGCAGTCCCCGTCATGGCCGGGCACCACGGCGCCGTCGCTGGCGTGCGCGTGGTCGTGATGGTGGACATAGACGGCCAGCGCGTCGGCGTGGCCGCCGAACAGGGCGCGGTATTCCGGGTGGCGCCGCACGTCCTCCGGCGCGCCCTGGCAGCAGACATGGCCGTTGAGGCAGAGCACGCGGTCGGTGCGGGCCATCACCGTGTGCAGGTCGTGGCTGACCAGCAGCACGCCGCAGCCGCGGGTGCGGCGCAGCGTCTCGATGCGGCCGAACAGCTCGGCCTGCCCATGGACGTCCACCGCTTGGTCGGGCTCGTCGAGCACGAGAAGCTCGGGATCGCCGAGCAGGGCGCGGGCCAGCAGCACCCGCTGCATCTCGCCGCCGGAGACGGTCTGGACCGGGCTGGCGGCGAGGTGGGAGACGCCGGCCTCCTCCAGCGCCGCGGTGATGCGGGCGTCGGTCACCGGGCGCCACAGCGCCAGGAAGCGGCGGACGGTCAGCGGCAGGGTCGCGTCGACGGTCAGGCGCTGCGGCATGTAGCCGATGCGCAGGCCCCGGCGGCGCTCCACCACCCCGGACGAGGCGCGGACGAGGCCCAGCACGGCGCGCACCAGCGTCGTCTTGCCCGCACCGTTGGGGCCGATCAGCGTGACGATCTCGCCGGGCCGCACCTCCAGATCCACGCGGTCGAGGATCGTCCGCCCGCCCAGCCGCACCGTCAGGCCCTTGGTGTCGACCAGGGGAGGGGCCAGGGCCGGGGACGAGACTGACGAACGCGCCGCGTGGGGGGCCGCGTGATGGGCCCCATGATGGATTGACATGTTATGTTATAACGTGACATTGCTGGAAACGAAGACAGCTATGCGCCGGAAAGACCCGGCTGTCCAGTCAGACGATGAGGAACCCACCCATGCGTGCCGCGATGCGCCCCCTGCCGCTCCTTGCCCTTGCTGCAACCCTCGCCGCCGCCCTTTCCGCCAGCCCGGCGCTGGCCGAAACGCCGAAGGTCGTCGCCTCGATCAAGCCGGTCCATTCCCTGGTCGCCGCGGTGATGGAGGGGGTGGCGGAGCCGACGCTGATCGTGCGTGGCGCGGCGTCCCCCCACACCTACGCCATGAAGCCGTCGGACGCGAAGGCGCTGGCCGCCGCCGACCTCGTCTTCTGGATCGGGCCGGAGCTGGAGGGCTTCCTTGACAAGCCGGTGACGGCGACCGCGAAGAAGGCCACGTCCGTCACGCTTCTGGAGGCGCCGGGCGTCACCCTGCTCGATGCCCGCGAGGGCGGCGCCTGGGAGGCCCACGACCACGGGCATGAGCACAAGCACGATCACGACCATAAGCATGAGGACAAGCACGCGCACGAGGACGGGCACGACCATGACGAGGTGAACACCCACATCTGGCTCTCTCCGGCCAACGCCCGCGCCATGGTCGCGGCCATCGCCGAGGCTCTGGCGGCCAAGGATCCGGCCAACGCCGCCGCCTACACCGCTAACGCCGAGCGCACCGCCCGCTCCATCGACGCGCTCGACGCGGAGCTGAAGGCGGCGCTGGCCCCGGTGGCCGGCAAGCCCTTCGTCGTCTTCCACGACGCCTACCAGTATTTCGAGGCCCACTACGGCCTGAACGGCGTCGGCGCCATCACCGTCAACCCGGAACGTCGCCCCTCGGCCAAGCGGCTGTCGGAGATCCGCGCCAAGATCGGCGGCCTCGGCGCCGCCTGCGTCTTCGCCGAACCGCAGTTCGAGCCGGCGCTGGTCAACACCATCGTCGAGGGCACTCCGGCGAAGAAGGGCGTGCTCGACCCCGAAGGGGCGGACCTGAAGGACGGTCCCGGCCTCTACCCCGCGCTGATGCGCAACATCGCCGCCTCGCTGAAGGATTGCCTGGGGTCCTGACCCTTCTCGGCGCTTAAGCCCGGCTCCCGGCTGTGCTAGACCCGTGTCGGAATTCTCCCAGGGAGGCAGGCATGAAGATCGGGGTCGTCGGGTGCGCGGGGCGCATGGGGCAGATGCTGGTGCGCGAGATCGCCGCCACGCCGGGCTGCACGCTGGCCGGCGGCACGGAGCGGGTGGGCGGCCCCGCGCTCGGCAAGGACATCGGCGTCCTCGCCGGCCTCGAACCGCTGGGCGTCGTCGCCATCGAGGACACGGCGGCGCTGTTCGCCGAGGCGGACGCGGTCATCGACTTCACCAGCCCCGACGCCAGCGTCCGGCACGCGGCGCTGGCCGCCCAGTCGGAAACGGTGCTGGTCATCGGCACGACCGGCATCGGCCCGGCCCAGCAGGAGGCCATCGCCCAGGCCGCCACCCACACTCCCATCGTCCAGTCGCCGAACATGTCGCTGGGCGTCAACCTGTTGCTGGCGCTGGTCGAGCAGGTCGGCCGGGCGCTGGGCGACGACTACGACATCGACATCCTGGAAATGCACCACCGCAACAAGGTGGACGCGCCCTCGGGCACCGCGCTCGGCCTCGGCCGGGCGGCGGCGGCGGGGCGCGGGGTGGCGCTGGAGGATGTCTGGCAGAAGGTCCGCGACGGCCACACCGGTGTCCGCCCGCGCGGCGAGATCGGCTTCGCCACGTTGCGCGGCGGCGACGTCATCGGCGACCACACCGTGGTCTTCGCCGCCGAGGGCGAGCGGGTCGAGCTGACCCACAAGGCGTCGGGCCGCCAGATCTACGCCAAGGGCGCGGTTCGCGCGGCGCTGTGGGCCAACGACAAGCAGCCGGGCCTCTACAGCATGAAGGACGTGCTGGGCCTCTGACCGGTCAGGCCGCGTTTCTCTACGCCGCGGCCTCGTCCTCCGGCATGGCGTGCCCCTGCTCCCAGGCGAGCAGGGCGCGCTTGCGAGGGACGCCGTAGCGGTAGTTGTGGATGATCCCCGACTTCTGAATCACCCGGTGGCAGGGGATCAGAACGCAGACCGGGTTGCGCCCCACCGCGGCCCCCACCGCCCGCATGGCGGTCGGCCGACCGATGGCGCGGGCCACGTCCTCGTAGGACACGACGGCGCCGGAGGGGATGCGCAGCAGCGCCTCCCACACCTTGATCTGGAAATTGGTGCCCTTCATCAGCAGGCGCAGCGGTTCACCCCCTGCCTCGCCTCCTGCGGAACCGTCCCAGCGGAAGGCGCGGGCGGCGACCGGGCGGGTGGCGTCGGCGTCCTCGACCAGACGGGCGGCCGGCCAAGCGGCGGCCATCTCGGCCAGCGCGTCGCGCCCGTCCTCCTCCTCGGCGAAGCTCAGCCAGCAGACGCCGCGCTCGGTGGCGGCGACCAGCGACGGGCCGAAGGGGGTGGGGTGCAGGCCCCAGCGGATGGTCAGCCCGCCGCCGAGCGCCTTGTACTCGCCCGGCGTCATCGCCTCGCAGGCGACGAACAGATCGTGCAGCCGCGACGGGCCGGACAGGCCGACGTCCAACGCCACGTCCAGCACGCTCTGGTTCGCGGCGAGCAGCCGCTTGGCGTTGTCCAGCGTCAGGAACTGCAGAAAGCGCTTCGGGCTGATCCCCGCCCATTGGGTGAACAGCCGCTGGAAATGGAAGGGGCTCATGCCGGCGACCGCGGCCAGCTCGTCCAGCCCCGGTTGGTCCTGCCAGTGGTCCACGAGATGGCGGATGGCGGAGGCGATGGCGCGATGGCGCCGCGCATCAACTGGGTCTTCGGCGGGGTTCAGGCACGGCATGGCGGTTCTCTCCCAGGCTCCACGTCCGGCGCAGGATGCGCCGCCGGAGCGGGCCGACCAACCCGTTTCTTGCGCAACGCGCCTCGCGGTCAGGGCACCGGTTCGGGGTGGCAGGGGGCACGGCGCCACAGGGCCAGCGCGCCGCGCAGCGCCTTGGCGAAGTCTGCCCGCTCGTCCGGCGTCAGGAAGGCGCCGACGGCCACCGACTGCCCATGCGAGGAGAGAGTGACTTGACCGCCGTGCCGGGGCGGGCCGTCCAGGGTGACACGCAGCCAGTTGGGCTGAAGGCTCCAGCGCCGCTCCGGCTTGTTCCAGGCGACGCGCTGGACGGTCAGGTCGGTGTCGGTCAGGCGCACCCGCTCGTACAGCCGGGCGGCGCGGTTGTTGACGCGGAAGGCCAGCCAGAGGATCAACACGTCCAGCCCGCAGAAGGGCACCACCGGCCACGCCCCGTTGGCGGCGAAGATGCCGGCGATCAGCAGGTTGGCGAGGATCACCACGCCCATCAGAACACGGAATCCGTGCCGCCCCAGGCTGCGGTGCGGGTGCAGGATCGCGTCGAAGAAGACGCGGGAAGCCGGGGGCAGATTATGACGGGCCATGGTCATGCACACAAACTGGTGTGGCTTGGGCGCGGGTTCCAGCCGTCCTGTTTGCATGGACGGCCAGGGTCCCGCTATGCTGCGCGCCATGAAGCCCGCCGCCGTCCAGGAATTCTTCCGCCGCCTCAGCGCCGCCAACCCGGAGCCGAAGAGCGAGCTGGAATACATCAATCCCTACACCCTGCTCGTCGCCGTCGTGCTGTCGGCGCAGGCCACCGATGTCGGTGTCAACAAGGCCACCGGCCCGCTGTTCCAAATCGTCACCACGCCGCAGCAGATGGTCGATCTGGGGGAGGAGCGGCTGCGCGGCTACATCAAGACCATCGGCCTGTTCAACACCAAGGCCAAGAACGTCATCCGGCTGTCGGAAATCCTGGTCGCCCAGTACGGCGGCGAGGTGCCGCGCGACCGCGAGGCGCTGGAAACCCTGCCCGGGGTCGGGCGCAAGACCGCCAACGTGGTGCTGAACGTCGCGTTCGGCGAGGAGACCATCGCGGTGGACACCCACATCTTCCGCGTCGGCAACCGCACCGGCCTCGCCCCCGGCAAGACGCCCGACGCGGTGGAGGCGAAGCTGCTGAAGGTGGTCCCCAAGGCCTACCGCCGGCACGCCCACCACTGGCTGATCCTGCATGGCCGCTACGTCTGCAAGGCCCGCAAGCCCGACTGCCTCGTCTGCCCGGTCAGCGACCTGTGCGGCTTCAAGGACAAGATCCTGCCGGCCGCCGTGGTGTGATGTTTCCCGTGAAACGCTGGAAACCCCTGGAAAAAGAAAAAGCCCGGCGAGGGGTCGATCCCCGCCGGGCTTGTTCGTGAAAGCGCGTTTAACGGCGTTTAGCCATCGACCACGATGGGATCGAGCGCAGCCGGCGCCGGCGCCGCTTCCGCCGGGACGGCGGGGGCCGCGGCCGGCTTGGCCGCCGGGGTGTATTTGCCGATCTCGCCGTTCAGCAGGGCGCCGGCCTCGACCGCCAGTTCGCCGTACTTGATCGAGCCGTTGATCTTGCCGGTGGAGCGCACGGTCAGGCGGCCGCGCACGATGATGTCGCCCTCGAAGCGGCCGCCGATGTCGGCCTCGTCGATCTCCACGGCGCCCTTGAACAGGCCGGTCTCGGCGATCTCGATGGACCGGCCGTCGCGCAGCTTGGCCTCCACCGTGCCTTCCACGACCAGCACGTCGCAGGACCCGATCTCACCGTTCAGGGAGATGTCGCGGCCGACGATCAGGCGGCGCTGGTCGCTGGCCAGTGGAGCGGCGGGCGCCGGGGCCGGCGCGACCGGCGCGGGGGTGGGGGCGGCCGAAGCCGGGGCGCCGTACCCATCGGGACGGCGCGGCGCGGCACCCGGCAGATCGACGGTGCGGCGCGGAATGTCCGTCGGCTTGTAGCTCGAACCGGGGATCGGGGCGCCGGCCGGCGGCTTCGGGGTGCTCGTGTTCATCTCGGGTCCCTTGGAGGAAATCGGCTCGGGTTGCGGCGTGCGGGCGGCCGGGGCGAGGGCGGCCGGCGGATTCGCCGCGGACGGGTTGCTCAGGGAGGCGAGCGGCGACACCGCCGCGGGTTCGGCGGCGCCCGCCTGCGGTGCGGCCGGGGTGGCCGGGTCGGCGCTTTGGGTCTTCGGCGCACCGACGGGCGGATTCTTTCGTCCGAACAGCATGAACGTTGATCCCCAGGTCAGTCAGGTCGTGAAGGTTGGCAGGTCGTCGAGGTCGGGTCATCGGAGGCGTCGTCGCATGACCGGGCCCGACCGACAGCAGCCAAAAGACCACCCCGCCGGGGTAACACGGTCATCCGGCCGGCCGCAAGTGGGCTTTGGTGCACGGTCGGGGCCGCGCCGCACCGCGGTCCGTCACGGCCCTTCCCGGCGGGAAAGGCCGGTCACGGACCCCGTCATGGAATGGTAGACATGGACCATGAAGGCGCTCGCGATCACCGGCACCAGCAGGTTGACGAAAGGAATTGTCGAAAGAAAGGCAATTACCGCGCCAGCCAAAAATGGTTTCAACGGATTGGAACGCCGCAGAAACCCCGCCTCCTTCCGTCCCATCCGCCGGATCGCCACCATCTCGAAGTATTCGCGGCCGAGAAGATAGCCGTTGGCGGTGTAGAAAATCAGCAGGTTCAACCCCGGCACCATCAGATACAGGGGCAGTGCGAACAGATTGACCAGCAGGACGATGGCGAAAAAGCGCAGCGCGGTCAGCAATTCTTCCCCAAGGCCGGTCTGGCGGGGCGGCGGCAACTGTGGATAGTGGCGCCGTTCCACCGCCTGCACCACCTCGTCGAGGAAGAAGCTGGACACCATGCCGACCGTGGCGGGAAACAGCACCCAGGCCAGCAGCAGGACGGCCAGCCCGCCCAGCACGTCCAGCACCCCGTCCACCCAGGCGTAGCCGGTCAGCGCCGTGTGGAACAGCGCCCACCACACGGCCCCGGCCAACAGGGCGAAGGCCGCGATGGCGGACAGCACGCCGATCCACACGACGCGGCGGGACGCCGGGTCGGAAAGCTGTCCGATGGCGAGAAGCAGGGCGCGGATCATACGGATTCTTTCTATGGGGCCGTTGCGGTCGGGCGACGCTTATCTACGACGGCGGGCCGTTCCATTCCAGGGGGCCTTGCGCCGCGCTTGAGAAGTGAAGGCGGGCCGCTATACTCGCGCCCGGTTTTGTTCAGCGGTCCAGACACCGCACTTCCCCAGCCTTTCCAAGGAGCGCCCATGGCCACGGCCGAATTCGACGTCACCGGCATCGGCAACGCCATCGTCGACGTGATCGCCCATGCCGACGACGCCTTCCTCACGGCCAACGGCATCGAGAAGGGCGCGATGACGCTGATCGACGCCGCCCGCGCCGAGGAGCTGTATGGTCGCATGGGTCCGGGCATCGAGGTTTCGGGCGGTTCCGCCGGCAACACCATGGCCGGCATCGCCTCGCTGGGCGGCCGGGGGGCCTACATCGGCAAGGTCCACGGCGACCAGCTCGGCCAGGTCTTCCGCCACGACATCCGCGCCGCCGGCGTGCATTTCGAGACGGCGGCCGGACACGGCGGCGCCCCGACCGCGCGCTGCCTGATCCTGGTGACGCCGGACGCCCAGCGCTCCATGAACACCTTCCTCGGCGCCTGCGTGGAGCTGGGGCCGGAGGACATCGACGAGGCGCTGATCGCCAACTCGCAGGTCACCTACCTGGAAGGCTATCTGTGGGACCCGCCCCGCGCCAAGGAGGCCTTCCGCAAGGCGGCGTCCACCGCCCACGGCGCCGGGCGCAAGGTCTCGCTCTCGCTGTCCGACAGCTTCTGCGTCCACCGCCATCACGCGGAGTTCCTGGATCTCGTCGAGGGCCATGTCGACATCCTGTTCGCCAACGAGCATGAGATCACCGCCCTCTACAAGACCGACCGCTTCGAGGATGCGCTGGAGGCGGTGAAGCGTCTCGGCAAGACCGCCGCCCTGACGCGCAGCGAGAAGGGCGCCGTCATCGTCTCCGGTGGCGAGGTGGTTGAGGTTCCCGCATCCCCGGTCGCCCGCGTGGTCGACACCACGGGGGCCGGCGACCTCTACGCCGCCGGCTTCCTCTACGGCTTCACCCGTGGCATGGCCCCGGCGGTGTGCGGCCGCATCGGCGCGCTGGCCGCGGCGGAGATCATCAGCCATGTCGGCGCCCGTCCGGACGTCGTGCTGGCCGATCTGCTTAAAGACGCGGGCGTTCCGGCCTAATTGCCGTAACAGCGCCTGTACGGTATAAGCTGGCGGACCTTCCTGTCCGCCGGCTCCGCCCCCATGCAAGTCTATCTGCCGATCGCCGAGATGTCGGTCAACGCCCTGCTCGTGCTCGGCATGGGGGGGCTCGTCGGCTTTCTGTCCGGCATGTTCGGGGTGGGCGGCGGCTTCCTGATGACGCCGCTGCTGATCTTCATCGGCGTTCCGCCCGCCATCGCGGTGGGCACCCAGGCCAACCAGCTCGTCGCCGCCAGCGTCTCGGGCGTGCTCGCCCACTGGCGGCGCGGCAACGTGGACGTCAAGCTCGGCGTCGTCATGCTGCTGGGCGGCATGGTGGGCACGGTGGTCGGCGTCTGGATCTTCTCCATATTGCAGCGGATCGGCCAGATCGACGCGGCGATCACGCTGTCCTACGTCTTCTTCCTCGGCACCATCGGCACGATGATGATGGTGGAGGCCAGCCGCGCGCTGATCCGCCGCCGCGCCCCCACCGCCAAGCGGGGAAAGCTGCACCGCCACATGTGGCTGCACGGCCTGCCGCTGAAGATGCGGTTCCAGCGCTCCAAGCTGTACATTTCCGCCCTGCTGCCGGCCGGGATCGGGGCGGTCGGCGGGATGCTGGTGGCGATCATGGGCATCGGCGGCGGCTTCATGCTGGTGCCGGCGATGATCTATCTGCTGAACATGCCGACCGGGCTGGTGGCCGGCACCTCGCTGTTCCAGATCATCTTCACCACGGCCATGGCGACGCTGCTCCAGGCGGCGACCAACCAGACGGTGGACGTGATGCTGGCGCTGCTGCTGCTGATCGGCGGGGTGGTCGGCGCGCAGTTCGGCACCAAGGCCGGCGGCCGGCTGCGCGGCGAGCAGGCGCGCCTTCTGCTGGCCTCGCTGGTCGTCGCGGTGGCGCTGAAGCTCGCCTTCGATCTGGTGGTTGAACCGAACGACGTCTTCACCATCTCGACGAGGATGTCGTGAGCGCTGTCCGCAGGGGCACCGGGCGGCTGTGGTCCGTCCGGGTCGCCGGCGGGGTGGTGGGGCTTCTGGCGGGGGTGTTCCTCGCCGCCACGGTGTGGGCGCAGCAGCTCGTCGCCGACCTGTCGAGCCACCTGATCGCCATCACCACCGGCTTCACCGGGACGGAGGTCGTGCTGTTCGGCACCACCGACGGGGCGGGCGACGTCGCCATCGTGGTGACCGGCCCGCGCACCCCGGTCACGGTGCGCCGCAAGGAGCGGATCGCCGGCATCTGGATCAACGCGCGCAGCGTGCGGTTCGAGCAGGTGCCCGGCTACTACATGGTCGCGACGAACCGCCCGCTGGACCAGTTCGTCGGCCGCCCGGTGCTGGAACGCCACCAGATCGGCCTGCCGAACCTCCAGCTCGGCCCGCGCGAGCAGCTGGCCCCGGACCAGCTCGCCCTGTTCCGCTCCGCCCTGATCCGCAACAAGCAGCGGGCCGGGCTCTACGGCATCACGCTGGGGCAGGTGGCCTTTCTCGGCGAGCGGCTGTTCCGGACCAACATCTATTTCCCGGCCAACGTGCCGACGGGGCTGTACAATGTGGAAGCGCTGCTGATCCGCGACGGCGAGGTGGTCAGCGCCCAGACCACGCCGCTGGTGGTGTCCAAGGTTGGCTTCAGCGCGGAAATCTACGACTTTGCGCGCAACCAGCCGATGATTTACGGTGTTGCCGCGGTGATTGGCGCCATCGCCGCCGGCTGGCTGGCCGGCGCCATCTTCCGGAGGGTGTGACCCATGTCCGATCCGATTGCGACCGATCCGATTGCGACCGATCCGAACGCCGGGGCGGACGTCACCCCGGAAGCCACGGCCAAGCCGCCGGTCCGCATCTTCCTGGTCGTGGTGGACGAGAGCCCGGAGCTTCAGCTTGCCCTTCGCTACGCCTGCCTGCGCGCCCGAAAGTCGGGGGGCAAGGTGGCGCTGCTTTACGTCATCGAGCCGGGCGAGGTGCAGCAGTGGCTGGCCCTGGAGAACCTGATGCGCGAGGAGCAGCGCGCGGAGGCGGAGCAGAAGCTGCAGAAGCTGGCCCGCGACGTCAACCGCCTGACCGGCACCCTGCCGGCCCTGTACGTCCGCGAAGGCAACCGCCGCGACGAGGTGCTGGCCCTGATCGACGAGGAGCCGAGCATCTCCATCCTCGTGCTGGCCGCCGGCGTCGAACCGGAGGGGCCGGGACCGCTGATCTCCTACTTCACCAACCGTGGTCTTGCGAAGATGCGCATTCCGCTGACCATCGTGCCGGGCGGCATCGGCATCGACGCGCTGGACGCCATCACCTAAGGCGTCTCAACCTGAGGCATCTCACCGGCCGTAGAGGGCGGTGAGGCTGCGCTGGTCGATGTCGGACCGGTCATCGGTCAGCACCGGGTGCCCGGCCAGTTCGGCGGGGGCCAGCGTCTCCAGGATGCGCGAGGCGGCGTACGCCGCACCCGGCGGAGCGGCGCGCAGGCGTACGCTCAGATCCTCGAGCGTACGCGCCTCCTTCGTGGCGATCAGCAGATAGTTCCCGCGCCCGGCGTCGGCGACGTACACCGATGGGAAGACCGCCCCCTGCGTCGCCGCCAGCGGCCCGACCAGAGCGTCGCGGTCCATGGAGGAGGCGACGTTCATGACCAGCACGCCGCCCGGCGCCACCCGCCGCTCCACCGCCGCGAAGAACTCCCTGGTCGCCGTGAAGAAGGGGATCAGCGCGGTCGAGTAGAGGTCGACGATCACCACGTCGTGCTGCTCCGGCGACCGCTCGACGTGGCGGCGGGCGTCCTCCACGGCGACGCGCACCTCGGGCCGCAGGCCGAACCTCTCGCGCGCCACCTCGACCACCGCGGGGTCCAGCTCCACCCCCAGGATGTCGGCGCCAGGCCAGCTGTCGAGGATCTCCTTGGCGGCGGCCCCGCCGGCCAGCCCCAGCACCAGGACGCGCGTGCCGTTTCCCAGGGCCGGGACGGCGGCGAACAGGTCGTAATAGAGGCCGGTCGGGCCGCCGTCCTTGCGCAGCCGCGACTGGGTGGCCCAGGCCACGTTCAGGTGCAGGCGGATTTGCTCGGCGTCCTCCTGCACCATGATGGTGTTGTGCGGCGTCTCGCGGTAGAGAGCGAAGCCCTGCCCCTCGCCGTGGCCGGCGGCCCAGGCCAGGGGAACCGCCAGGGCCGCGGCGGCGGCCACCCGTTTCCCACCTGGAACGAACAGGCAGGCGAGCGCCGGCAGCACCGCCGCCAGGGCGTAGCCCGCCGACACCCCGACCTGCGGGATCGCGTAGAAGGAGGCGAAGAAGGTGCCGCCGATGCTGCCCAGCGTGCCGACCGCGTAGATCCGTCCCGCCGCCGCAGCACCCGTCAGGCTGCTCAGCCCCGCGCAGATCGGTGACACCATGGCCAGCGCGAAGGACGGCAGGCCGAGGATCAGCGCCGCCCCGACGACCGACCCCTCCACCGCGTTGAAGCGGCCCGCGGCGTCGGCCAGCATCGGCTTGCCCAGCCAGGGCGTCAGCGCCGCCGCGGCGACCCCGGCCAGCAGGGCGGCGCGCAGCGCCGGCACCGCCTTCGGCCCGTCGCCGAGCTGCCCGCCGGTCCAGTAGCCGGCGGCCATGAAGGTCATCACCACGCCGATGACGGCGCCCCACTGATAGACCGAATAGCCGAAATGCGGCGCCATCAGCCGCCCGCCGAGGATTTCCATCATCATCAGCGACCAGCCCGCCGAGAAGGCGGCGGCGGCCAGCGCGAAGGAGCGGAGGGACGGGCGGGCGGGGGAGGGATCGCGACCGCTCAAGGCCGGCGACCGCGGGTTCGTGGCAGCGCCCTATTCATCGGTCCCTTCATTGGTCCCTGTCTTCTCCTTCAGCCCATAGACCTCGATCGGGTCGTTCAGCCCCTTCACCGGGTGCCAGCCGACCGAGACGAGACGGCTGGCGCAGGCCTCGGCCACCTCGGCGGAGGTCAGGACGTTGCGCTCCAGGCGGCTGCACAGCCCCTCGATCCGGCTGACCAGATTGACCGCCGGGCCGATGACGGTGAAGTCCAGCCGGTTGGCGGAGCCGATGTTGCCGTACATGACCTCGCCCATGTGGAGCGCGATGCCGCAGCGCAGGGTCGGCTGGCCCCAGGCGGCGCGCTCGGCGTTGCGGGCGGCCATGTCGGTCAGCGCCTCCTGCGCGGCGTCCAGCGCCTTGGTGCAGGCGGCGGCCCCGGTCGGGTCGCTCTCCTCCAGCGGGAAGATGGCCAGCATGGCGTCGCCGATGAACTTCATGATCTCGCCGCCGCGGCTTTCCACGGCGCCGCCCATGATCTCGAAATAGCCGTTCAGCAGGGCGATCAGCTCCTCGCGCGGCAGCCGGTCGGCCAGCGAGGTGAAGCCGCGCAGGTCGCAGTACCACAGCACGGCGCGGACGTTGGCGCCGGTGCCGCGGCGGATGTCGCCGGACAGGATGCGCGCGCCGGTGCGGTGGCCGACATAGGTGTCCAGCACCGTCGTCGCCAGCCGCCGCAGCGCCAGCGTCTCCAGCACCGCGCCCAGCGCCGGCAGCACCGCGTCGACCAGCGCCAGATCGGCGGTGGAGAAGCCGCCGGGCCGGTCGGTGGTGAAGCTCAGCACGTTGCGCCGCCCTCCGGCGAACAGCACGGTCATGGCGACATAGTCCGTCGCCCCCTGCGCCCGCAGCTCGGCGAAGACCGGATAGGGCCAGGGCGGCTCCATCTGCTCCAGCCGGTAGCGCAGGCCGTCGGCGCCGTCCTCGATCAGGGTGGCGAAGGGGCTGGTCAGATATTCGTCGCTGGTCTCGGTGCCGTGGGCGCGGGTGGCGATCTCCACCTGCTCGGCGTTGCGGCGCCAGAAGAAGGCGATTGTGCGGATCTGTGGGTGCAGCAGGGGCAGGGCGCAGACCGCGCGCAGCAGCGGGACGCCGGACGCCATCAGGCGCCGGCAGAAGCGGTCCATCATCTGCTCGAAGCCGGGCGCGTGCCGGCCTTCCAGAAGCAGCCATTCGACGACCTCCCGCGCGGCGTCGTCGACGGATGGGGCCGGTGCGGTGGCCGCGGGCGGTGCCATGCTCACGGATCGATAACCATAAAGATGCGATGCTTGATCTGTCGGTGGATTCTGCCCAAGTTTCGCCTACGCCGCCAGTGTTGTTCGGCGCCGATGGAGGATATCACCATGTTCATTCAGACCGAGCAGACGCCCAACCCGGCGACTCTCAAGTTCCTGCCGGGGCGTGACGTGCTCGGACGCGGCACCGCGGACTTCCCGTCCCGCGATGGTGCCGCCGCTTCGCCGCTGGCCCAGCGGCTGTTCGAGATCGATGGGGTCCAGGGGGTGTTCCTGGGCGCCGACTTCGTGACCATCACCAAGGCCGGCGACAAGGAGTGGTTCCTGCTGAAGCCGTCGATCCTCGGCGTCATCATGGAGCATTTCACCGCCAACCGCCCGGTGCTTCTGGAAGAGGCGGCCGGCGACGGCCACGCCGCCAGCGCGGACGACGACGAGATCGTCACCCAGATCAAGGAGCTGCTGGACACCCGCGTCCGCCCGGCGGTGGCCCAGGATGGCGGCGACATCACCTTCTACGGCTTCGAGGAAGGCGTGGTGTATCTGGAGATGAAGGGGGCCTGCTCCGGCTGCCCCAGCTCCACCGCCACGCTGAAGGCCGGCATCGAGAACATGCTGCGCCACTACATCCCCGAGGTGGTCGAGGTCCGCGCCGTCCGCTGACGGCATCCACCGGACGGGCGTGGCCGGCACAGGCCGCGCCCGCCGGTGTTTCTCCGCTTATTCCGGCTGTTTTATTCCGGAACGACGAACTGCATGCCCAGCCAGCGCCACCGTCCCTCGGGGGCGGGCAGGGTGCAGTTCACGCGCGTGCGGCCCGGCGGGAAGGGGTCGCGGATGCGCACCTCCACCCGGTCCTCCGTCACGCGCTCCAGCGCCGTCCGGCCCTGGCCGGCGGCGAAGCAGGCCAGCCGCGCGATGTCGCCGATCTCGTCCGACACGGTGAAGCCGATCGACGGCGGGTTGACGGTCAGCAGCGGATCGTCGGGCGTCAGGTCGGTCACCGGCAGCGGCAGCGCGTTGGCGGCCAGCCGAAAACGGTCGACGCTGCCGAAGCTCTCGTTCATCACGAAGCGGGGGAGGGTCGCCCGGTCGGCCTGCGGGTGCAGGACGCCCGACTGCTGGCCGAAGGCGGCGGCGAAGCCTTGCTCCGTCACGATGGTCCGCAGCGCCGACGACACCTCGCCCTGCGGGTAGGCGAACAGGGTGGGGCGCTGGCCGGTCTCCGCCTGCAGCCGGTCGGCCATGCGGCGCAGCTCCGCCTTCACCTCCTCGGCGGGGCGGGACACCAGCGACTGGGTGGAGGCGCCGAGCCCGCCGAGCGTGACCCCGGCGGCGGCGAGCTGCCGCACCTCCGCCCAGGTCATGTGGGCGGGCGACCCGCGGTCGATGGCGTCGGTCGCCACGAACAGGGTGAAGGGAAGACCCGCCGCCTTCAGCCGCGGCCACGCCTCGCGGTAGGCGGAGCGGCTGGCCTCGTCGATGGTGATCGCCACCGTCCGGTCGGGCAGCGGCGCGCCGCTGCGCAGCGCCTCCAGGATGCGGGGCAGGGGCAGGACCTGATAGTCGCCGTCCTGAAGCTCGTCCAGATGGGCTTCGAACTGGTCGATCCGGATGCTGATGGACGGGGTCTGGTCCTCGCCGAAGCGGTCGTAGGCGAAGACGACGGCGGTGTTCGTGGCTCCGTCTGCCGCAACGCCGGGGCTCCCCGCCAAGGCCTGGAAGGCCCAGGCGGCGGCCACGGCGAAGAGGGTGGCGGCGCGGCGGAACGGCATGGCGGCCTGTCGTGGGTCCGGAACGGTCGCGCGGCCGGACGAGGGTCCGGGCTGCGCCACGGCTGGTGTGGCACAGGCACGCCGCCGGGAACAAGTCCGCAACACATACTCTGTGCTTCGCGTGGTTTCGTGATGCAGCCTTGCAACAACCCCTCGGACATGAGGCCTTTTGATCAGCCCATCATCAGCCCGCCCAGGGCCGCGTCGGTCAGCAGGGGGTAGCGCTGCTCGTCCGGCAGTTGATAGTGCCACCACTCGCAGCTGTAATGCCGCCAGCCCGCCGCCGTCATGACGCCGAGAAGGGCGGCGCGGTTGCGCTGCTGCTCGATGGTCAGGTCGGTGCGGCCGTGGTGGGACTGTTCGGTCATGTCGTCGAAGCCGGTGCCCATGTCCAGCGGGCGCCCGGACCCGTCGGTCAGCGTCAGGTCCACCGCGACGCCGCGGGAATGGGTGGAGCCGCCCGACGGATCGGCGATGTAGGACGGATCGGGCAGCGCCCGCCACAAGGCCCATTGCGCCTCGACCGGGCGGAAGGCATCGTACAGCCGCAACCGGCAGCCGATGCCGCGGGCCAGCCGGATCGCCGCGCGCAGCGCCGCCGCCGCGTCGGGGTGCAGCAGGCAATGCGGGTGCCGGTAGATGGGGACCCCGGTCAGGTTGTCCGGCGTGGCGTACAGCAGCTCGATGTCGACGTCGAAGTCCGGTGGTGCGATGGGTGTGAGCATGATCCATGCCGTCAGGGAAGGTCGGGGCTGTCTATCACGCTCTTGACCCAGGCTTGAAGTGGGGCTTTGAAGATGGCGGATCTGACGACGCGTGTGAGGCGATGAGAGTTCTGGGACTGGACACGGCGACCTCCGGCTGTTCCGCCGCGCTGTGGGACGACGGCGCCGTCACCGTGCGGCGGCGCGAGCCGATGGCGCGTGGGCAGGCGGAAGCGCTGGTGCCTCTGGCGCAAGCGGTGATGACGGAGGCCGGCTGCGCCTTCGACGCGCTGGACCGCATCGCCGTGACCGTCGGGCCGGGCGCCTTCACCGGCCTGCGCATCGCGCTGGCGGCGGCGCGCGGCTTCGCCCTGGCCGCCGGGCTGCCGGTGGTCGGAATCACCAGCTTCGACGCGGTCGTTCATGGGTTGCCGGATGCCGAGCGGGACGGCCGCGCCGTGCTGGTCGCCGTGGACTCCCGCCGCACCGAGCCGTTCCTGCAACTCTTCCACCCGGACCTGACGCCGTTCGGCGAACCGGCGATGCTGGAGCCCGCCGCGGTGCCGGGCTGGCTGGACGGGCTGCTTGCCGGTGAAGCCGGTGCCGCGCCGTTGCTGATCGCCGGGGATGGCGCGGCCGCGCTGCGCCCGCTTCTGGAAGGGCGTGCCGACACCGCTTTCGCCGCCGGGCCGGGCACCCCCGACGCCGCCGTGGTCGCCGCCCTGGGCGCCCGGCGGGAGGTCGGTCTGCCGGCCCAGCCCTACTACCTGCGTCCGCCCGACGTCTCCCTGCCGCGGAAGACGGCATGACGGCGGCCCCGCCCGAGGTGTCCAGCCCCCGGACGTCCCATCCGGTGCGGCTTCAGGCCGCCGGCCTTGCCGACGCCGCGGTGATCGCGGCCTTGCAGCAGGTCTGCTTTCCCGACGATCCCTGGAGCGGCGAGGCGGTCGCCAGCCTGATCGGCCAGCCCGGCTTCTTCGCCGCGCTGGCCTTGCGGGAGGGCGCGGAGGGCGACGATCCGGTCGGCTTCCTGCTGGCGCGGGTGGCCGCGGAGGATGGCGAGATCATCGCCGTCGGCGTCCGGGCCGACGCGCGGGGGCAGGGCACCGGGCGGCGGCTGGTCGCGGCGGCGCTGGACGGCGCCCGGGCGCTGGGCGCCACGGCGCTGTTCCTTGAAGTCGCCGAAGACAATGGTATGGCGCAATCCCTGTATAAATCTTGTGGTTTCTTTGCCGTTGGCCGTCGTCCCGGCTATTACCGCAGGGCGGACGGAAGGGTTGCCGCCCTGGTGTTGCGGTATTCGTACACCGACAAATAAACCTTAACCTTTCTGAATCCACAAACGGTGCACCCCGTCCGGCTCATCCGGATTTTCGGGCGTTACGGCGAGAATGGAGTGACCCAGTTCGGCTAAGGATCGGGGTACATTCTCCAAGGGTTCGCCAGCGTTCAGCCGGACTTCAAGCGTCTGCCCGGCCGCCATGCGCTCCACCGACAACTTGGTCTTGACGAAGGTTAACGGGCACACCTCGCTGGTGATGTCCAAAAACAAATCCGGAGATTTTTTTTCGTACACTGCTTCCTCTTTAAGAGCAAAGGATGGATATTGCACGCGGCCACAAACCTCTTTATATGGAGAGGAACGCCAAGCTGCGGAGCAAGCTTACATGAGCAATGGTAACCCTTCCAACGCGCTGTTGTCTCTGACCACGGAGATCGTGGCGGCGCATGTCTCGAACAATACAGTCGCTCTCGGCGATCTTCCGACGCTGATTGAGCAGGTGTACAAGTCACTCGCGAATGTCGGGACCGAGCCGGTTGCGACTGAGGAGCGTCCGCAGCCCGCGGTGCCCATCAAGAAGTCCGTCACTCCCGACTACATTGTATGCCTGGAGGATGGCAAGAAGCTGAAGATGCTGAAGCGCCATCTGAAGACGGCCTACGACATGTCGCCGGAGGAATACCGCGACCGCTGGGGCCTGCCGGCCGACTATCCGATGGTCGCCCCGAACTACGCCCGCCAGCGCAGCTCGCTGGCCAAGCAGATCGGTCTCGGCACCCGCGCCCGCCGCGGCGCGGCCTAAGATCCATCGGGCTTGCGCGTTGGTGTCCGGCGGACCGCCGCTGTTCGGTCCGCCCCGGAACCCCATCGCCCGGATGTGATCTTTTCTTCCTTCCCGCGTGATCATTGCCGTCCCGCCTTGCCGCCGTCCCCGTTCGCCGGGGCCGGACCTTGTGGCTTGCCCGGAGTCCGGGCTTGCCGGGGACGGGTTCGTCACGTCGCGGTTGACCGGCAACCGGCCATTCGTGTTATCCCTGTTCCGTGCCCGACCGGGCTCCGGAAGGAGAACCGGCGGTTGCCGCGACCCGAACAACGCCAGCGAAGCGTCGAGTATGGCTGATACAGGCACGGACCAGGGCAGCTCTTCGGATCTGCGCATGGGCTCCCTCGAAGTGCGGCTGGCCGAAAGCGCCGCCGAGATCGATTGGGCGCAGGCGCTGCGCTACCGCGTCTTCTATGAGGAGATGTCGGCGGTGCCGTCGCCGGACATGGCCGCGCGCCATCGCGACTTCGACGATTTCGACACCATTTGCGACCATCTGCTGGTCATCGACCACGCCCGCGGCGACGGTCCGGACTCCGTGGTCGGCACCTACCGGCTGATCCGCCGCCCGGCGGCGGCGAAGGCCGGGCGCTTCTATTCCAGCGACGAATACGACATCGGGCGCCTGCTCAGCTATCCGGGGGAAATCCTGGAGCTGGGGCGGTCCTGCGTCGACGCGGCCTACCGCACGCGCGGCAGCAGCATGCAGCTGCTGTGGCGCGGCATCGCCGCCTACGTCTTCCACCACGACATCGCGGTGATGTTCGGCTGCGCCAGCCTGCCGGGCACCGACCCGGTGGCGATGGCCGAACCGCTCGCCTACCTGCATCACTTCCATCTGGCCCCGGAGGAGCTGCGCCCGGTGGCGCTGCCGGAACGCTATATCGGCATGGATCTGATGCCCCGCGAGCAGATCGACCCGAAGCGCGCGCTGACCGTTCTGCCGCCGCTGATCAAGGGCTATCTGCGGCTGGGCGGCTTCATCGGCGACGGCGCGGTGATCGATCATCAGTTCAACACCACCGACGTGTCGATCGTGGTGAAGACCGACCTGATCACCAACAAGTATTCCAAGCATTACGAGCGGCGCAGCCGCGACGCCCAGATCGCGTGATCCGCGATTGCATCAGGAGACGGGTGGCATGACGGCGGTGGATGCAACCGGTGCGCGCGCCCTGGGATCGCCGGTGCGCGGCGGCCTGCGTCTGGCGGTCTATCTGCTGTGGACACTCCTGCTGGTTCCGGTGCAGGCGCTGGCCGTCGCTGTGCGCTCGCCGCTGCGCTTCCGGATACCGCGCTTCTACCACCGGGTCTGCGCCGCCATCCTGGGCATCGGCGTCGTGGTGCGCGGCGAGCGCGCCACGGACGGGCCGGTGCTGTTCGTTTCCAACCATTCCTCCTACCTCGACATCACGGTGCTGGGGTCGGTCATTCCAGGCTCCTTCGTGGCGAAGAGCGAGGTCGCCGGCTGGCCCTTCTTCGGGGCGCTGGCGAAGCTGCAGCAGACCGTCTTCGTGGAGCGCAAGGCCCGCTCCGGGGTGGAGAAGCAGCGGGACGAATTGGGCGCCCGCCTGGACGCCGGCGACAGCCTGATCCTGTTCCCCGAGGGCACCTCCAGCGACGGCAACCGCACGCTCCCCTTCAAGACGGCGCTGTTCGCGGTGGCCGCCCGGCGCATCGGGGACCGGCCGCTGACCGTGCAGCCGGTCAGCATCGCGCCGACGCGGCTGGACGGCATCCCGATGGGGATCGCCTTCCGTCCCTGTTACGCGTGGTATGGCGACATGGATCTCGCCCCCCATCTGTGGACGGTCTTCACGCTGGGCCGCATGACGGTGGAGGTGGAGTTCCATCCCCCGGTGACCATCGACGGCTTCTCCAGCCGCAAGGCCCTGGCCGATCATTGCCAGCGCGCCGTGGCGCGGGGCGTGGAGCGCGCGGTGTCCGGAAAGCCGCCGCCCCCCGCCGCAGCGTGACGGAAACGTTCCACACCGCGAAATGGGCCGCGAAATGAATGATCGGCCTGCGGGCACGATTGACTCGTTTTCCCGCAGTCGTGCTACCATATCGGCAGGGTGCGATGCCGCGATGCGGCGGGTCGCGCGCCGGATTGCGCCGCTTGGCCGGCGCCGTCCAGGCGCGCGTTTTTGCATTGGTCGAGATCGCGGCTGGCCAAGACACACTTGGCCGCATTCGCGTTTGGTCCGGATCGTTCAGCGCTGTGGAAGGGATCGTTGAGTAAGAAGCTCTTCATCAAGACCTGGGGTTGCCAGATGAATGTCTACGACTCCGCCCGCATGGCGGATGTCCTGGCACCCCTGGGATACCGGCCGGTGGACGAGCCGGACGGCGCCGACATGGTGATCCTCAACACCTGCCACATCCGCGAAAAGGCCTCCGAGAAGGTGTTCTCGGAACTGGGCCGCCTGCGCCAGCTCAAGGACGTCAAGGCCGAGGTCGGCGACGGCCGGATGATCCTCGCCGTGGCCGGCTGCGTCGCCCAGGCCGAGGGCGAGGAGATCGTCGCCCGCGCGCCCTTCGTGGACATGGTGTTCGGGCCGCAGACCTATCACACCCTGCCGGAAATGGTGGCCAAGGCCAGCCGCAAGGCGGGCAGTGTGCTGAACACCGACTTCCCCGTGGAGTCCAAGTTCGACTTCCTGCCGGACGAGAGCGCCAGCCAGGGCGTCTCCGCCTTCCTGGCGGTGCAGGAGGGTTGCGACAAGTTCTGCACCTTCTGCGTGGTGCCCTACACCCGCGGCGCCGAGTTCTCGCGGCCCGGCGCCCAGATCGTGGCGGAGGCCCGGCGCCTCGTCGCCGGCGGCACGCGCGAGATCAACCTGCTCGGCCAGAACGTCAACGCCTGGCACGGGGAGGGGCCGGACGGCACCAGCTGGGGCCTCGGGCGGCTCGTCCGCGAACTGGCGGAGATCGACGGGCTGGAGCGCATCCGCTACACCACCTCGCACCCGCGCGACATGGAGGACGACCTCATCCGCGCCCACGCCGAGGTGCCGCAGCTCATGCCCTACCTGCATCTTCCGGTGCAGGCCGGGTCGGACCGCGTGCTGGCGGCGATGAACCGCAAGCACACGGCGGACGACTACCGCCGCATCGTCGACCGGCTGCGCGCCGCCAAGCCGGACCTGGCGCTGTCGGGCGACTTCATCGTCGGCTTCCCCGGCGAGAGCGACGCCGACTTCGCGGCGACCCTGCGCCTCGTCACCGACGTCGGCTACGCCCAGGCCTATTCCTTCAAGTACAGCGCGCGTCCCGGCACCCCGGCGGCGCTGGAGCACGGCCAGCTGCCGGAGGACGTCAAGGACGCCCGTCTCGCCGCGCTCCAGCAGTTGCTGAACGCGCAGCAGCAGGCCTTCAACCAGAGCTTTGTCGGACGCACCGTGCCGGTCCTGTTCGACCGCGTCGGCAAGCGCGCCGGCCAGCTCCTGGGCAAGAGCCCCTATCTGCAGTCGGTGCACGCCGACGCCAACGAGCGGCTGCTCGGCCGCATCGTCGAGGTGCGCGTCGACGCCGCCCATCCGAACAGCCTTGCCGGCAGCGTGGCGACCGGTGAATACCGCAGCTCCGCCACCGGCACGCAACCCGTGGAGGCGACCGTTTGAACGGCTTGCCCGATCAGCGCCCTGACCCGCGCTCCGATCAACGTCCCGATCAACGCATTGATCTGAACTTCGACGACAACCGGCTGCTGCCGATGCTGTACGGGGAGCATGACCGCCACCTCGCCCGCATCGAGAACCAGCTGGGCGTCTCCCTGATTTCCCGCGGCAACACGCTGACCATCGCCGGTCCGGCGGAATCGTCGGAAGCCGCCCGCTCGGCCATCGACGCCCTCTATGAGCGCCTCAAGCGCGGCATGACCGTCGGCACCGGCGAGGTGGACGCCGCCGTCCGCATGGCGACCGGCGTGGGCGGCGCGGTGCGCGACCAGAATCTGGCGACGCTCAGCCGTGGCGAGGTCGCGGTGCGCACCCGCCGCAAGGGCGCCATCACTCCGCGTTCCCCCATGCAGGCGGCCTATCTGCAGGCGCTGGCGGAAAGCGAGATGGTTTTCGGGCTCGGCCCGGCCGGCACCGGCAAGACCTACCTCGCCGTCGCGCAGGCGGTGGCGCTGCTGACCACCGGCCAGGTGGACCGCATCATCCTGTCGCGCCCCGCCGTCGAGGCGGGGGAGCGGCTGGGCTTCCTACCCGGCGACCTCAAGGAGAAGGTGGATCCTTATCTGCGCCCGCTCTACGACGCGCTGCACGACATGCTGCCGGCGGAGCAGGTGAAGAAGCGGCTGGAGTCCGGCGAGATCGAGATCGCTCCGCTCGCCTTCATGCGCGGCCGCACGCTCGCCAACGCCTTCGTCATCCTGGACGAGGCGCAGAACACCACGCCCATGCAGATGAAGATGTTCCTCACCCGCTTGGGCGAGGGGGGCCGCATGGCGGTCACCGGCGACATCTCCCAGACCGACCTGCCGGCCGGCACCAAGTCCGGCCTGCGCGAGGCGTTGGACATTCTGGAGGGGGTGGAAGGCATCCGCTTCGTCCATTTCACCGCCGCCGACGTGGTGCGCCACCCGCTGGTCGCCCGCATCATCCGCGCCTATGACCGTGCCGAGGGCGCCCGCGCCGAAAGCGACCGCACCGATGGCCGGCGCAAGCCCGCCCCCCGGCGGCCCGCCGTCGCGGACGACGAGCCGGACGCGGAGGGAACACCGTGATGGCCGTCGATGTCGTCGTTTCACGTGAAGCGGGCGATTGGGCGGACAATGCCGAATGGCTGTGCGAACGGGCGGCGCTCGCCGCGCTCTCCGTCACCTACGACGAGGACGAGGGGCCGGCGGAGCTGTCCGTCGTGCTGGCCGACGACGCGCTGGTGCACCGCCTGAACCGCGAATACCGTGGCAAGGACAAGCCGACCAACGTGCTGTCCTTCGCCCTGACCGAAGCGGAGGAGCCCGAACTGGGCGAGGACGCGCCAGTCATGCTGGGCGACGTGATCCTGGCCTGGGAGACCGTCGCCCGTGAAGCCGCCGAGCAGGGTAAAACACCTTCGGACCATATGACCCACCTTGTGGTGCATGGCGTTCTTCATTTGCTCGGGTATGATCACGAGACGGATGACGAGGCCGAGGAGATGGAGCAGCTCGAAACCGACGTGCTCGCGACCCTTGGCATCGCCGACCCGTACGCCGCCACGCGCTCTCCGCCCGGGGAGCCGAATTTGGACGAACAACCACCGGACCGATGAGCGAGATTTCCGACAGTCGAACGCCCCGTGAAGACGGGGCCGAAGATCAGCAATCCTTGGGCCACCTGTTTCGCGGGTGGATGAGGACCGTCCTGGGGGGGCGCGACGACGCCACCCTGCGCGCCACGATCGAAGACCTGATCGAGGATCAGGACAGCGGCGAGGGATCGCTGGGGGCGGGCGAGCGCGCTTTGCTCGCCAACATCCTGAAGCTGCGCGACCGCACCGTCGACGACGTGATGGTGCCCCGCGCGGACATCGTGGCGGTCGATGTGGACACCCCGTTCCCCGCCCTGGTCCAGCGCATGGCGGAGGAAGCCCATTCCCGCCTGCCGGTGTTCCGTGAAACGCTCGACGACGTCGTCGGCATGGTCCACATCAAGGACGTGCTCGTGGCGATGGCCAGCCGGACGCCGGTCGAGCTGAAGGACATCGTGCGCGATCTCAGCATCGTCGCGCCCAGCATGCCGGTGGTCGATCTGCTGGTGCAGATGCGCCAGAAGCGCCAGCACATGGCGCTGGTGGTCGACGAGTTCGGCGGCATCGACGGCCTCGTCACCATCGAGGATCTGGTCGAGGAGATCGTCGGCGAGATCGAGGACGAGCACGACGAGGAGGCGACCCCCCATTTCGTCGAACGTCCCGACGGCACGATCCTCGCCGACGCCCGTGTCTCCATCGAGGATTTCGAGGACCGCGTCGGCGCCTTCCTGACCGAGGAGGAGCGCGAGGAGGTCGACACGCTCGGCGGTCTCGTCGTCTCGCTGGCCGGACGCGTGCCCGGTCGCGGGGAAATGCTGACCCATCCCTCCGGCCTGGAGTTCGAGATCGTCGAGGCCGACCCCCGCCGCATCAAGCGGCTGCGCGTCCGCACCGCCCCCGCCGAGAACTCCGCCCTGGCCGAGGTCGGGTAAGCCCCGCGGGGTTTTTCACCACGAAGGCGCGAAGGACACAAAGACGGCACAAAGAGGCTCTACCGCATCCCCGGACCCACCGGCGAAGCGGGAGCCTCTCTGTGCCCCTCTTCGTGTCTTCGCGCCTTCGTGGTGACGTCGTTCCCAGCTTGGCACAATCCTCTCTCCAGCCCATCCGCATCCGGAGTGTCACCCCTTGACCGCCACCGACATGACGACCCCCCCGGCCCGGCTGGGCCGCCTGTCCGCGGGTCTGGCCGGGCTGACCGGTTGGCGCCGGCTGCTGGCGGCGGCGGGATTCGGCGGGCTGGCGACGCTGGCCCTGCCGCCGGCCGGCGCGGTGCCACTGCTGCTGATCGCCTTTCCCGGGCTGCTCTGGCTGCTCGACGGGGCCAGGACCAAGCGGCAGGCCTTCGCGGTGGGCTGGTTCTTCGGCTTCGGCCATCACCTGCTCGGCCTCTACTGGATCAGCGCGGCTCTGTTCACCGACATCGAGCGCTTCTGGTGGGCGCTGCCGCTGTCGGCGGCGGGGCTGCCCATCCTGCTGGCGATGTTCACCGGCTTCGCCACGCTGCTGGTCTGGGTGCTGCGGGGCAGGGGGATGGGGCAGGGGCTGGGGAAGGTGGTCCTGTTCGCCGCCTCCTGGGCGCTGTTCGAATGGCTGCGCGGCCACGTCTTCACCGGCTTCCCGTGGAACCTCGTCGGCTATGGCTGGACGGGCTTTCTGCCGGTTTTGCAAGGCGTCTCGCTGATCGGCATCTACGGCCTCAGCCTGCTGACCGTGCTGGTGGCGTCGCTGCCGGCGGGCTTGGCCGACGCCGCGGTGCCGCGCCGCCGCGCCTGGGGGGCGCTGGCCGCCGGGCTGGCGCTGTTCACGGCGCTTGGCGCCTGGGGCGGGCTGCGGCTGGCCGGCGCGTCGGACGCGGCGGTGCCCGGCGTGCGGTTGCGGCTCGTTCAGCCGGCCATCGACCAGCGGCTGAAATGGGCGGCGGGCGAGCGGGTGCGCAACGTCCAGCAGCAGATGGAACTCTCCGTGTCCTCATCCGGTGAGCCGGTCACCCATGTGATCTGGGCGGAGACCGCGGTGCCGCTGTTCCTCGACCAGGACGCCCGCCTGCGCCAGGCCCTGGGGTCGGTCACGCCGCCCGGCGGGCTGCTCATCACCGGGGTGCCGCGCATGGAGGCGGGACCGGAGGGCGAGCCGCTTTATTACAACAGTCTGGCGGCGGTCGACGGCAGCGGCGCGGTGACGGGGCGCTTCGACAAGTTCCACCTTGTGCCGTTCGGCGAGTACATGCCCCTGCGCCGCTGGCTGCCGGTCGGGGCGATCGCCGGCAACGGGGCGGAGTTCTCCGCCGGGCCGGGGCCGGTGTCGCTCGATCTCAAGGGCCTGCCGCCGGTCAGCCCGCTGATCTGCTACGAGGTGATCTTCCCCGGCGCCGTGCTGCCCGCCGCGCAGGATGGCGCCGGACGGCCGCGCTGGATGCTGAACCTGACCAACGACGCCTGGTACGGCAACACCGCCGGCCCGTACCAGCATTTCGCCATCGCCCGGACCCGCGCGGTGGAGGAGGGGATGCCGTTGGTCCGCGTTGCCAACACCGGCATCTCCGGCGTGGTGGACGCACACGGCCGCATCACAGCCATGCTGCCGCTTGGTCACAGGGGTGTGGTCGATGCGGCCTTGCCGGAAGCCCTGCCCGCCCCCACTCTCTACGGGCGTGTGGGCGACGGCGCGTTTGGGTTGCTTCTTTTGACCTGTTTCGCGGTGGGCCTGCGCGCACGACATCGCAGTTAGCGCAACCGAGACTCTTTTTTCAATCACGCGCATCGGGAGCGCTCGGGCGCGCTTGACTGCATACATGGATATGTCGTATCAAGGTTGCACAACTGTTTCAGGGAATTAGAGCAATGCAAGCAACGCCAGCGCGGGGCCGCCGGGCCACTGCCGGCCGTCCCAAGACGGGAAAGCCGAACCCGATCGACGTTCACGTCGGTTCCCGCGTCCGGTTGCGCCGGACCCTTCTGGGCATGAGCCAGGAAAAGCTGGGCGAGGCCATCGGCCTGACCTTCCAGCAGGTGCAGAAGTACGAGCGCGGCGCCAACCGCATCGGCGCGTCGCGTCTGTTCGACCTCAGCCGCGTCCTGGACGTGCCGGTGTCCTTCTTCTTCGACGACATGCCGGCGGAAGCCGCCGCGGCTCCGGTTGACGACGAGGAAGGCGGCGCGGCCGGCTTCGAGGAGCGTTCGGGCGGCTACGAGCCGGATCCGATGGCCAAGCGCGAGACGCTGGAACTGGTGCGCGCCTACTACCGCATCAACGACCCGTCGGTGCGCAAGCGCCTGTTCGAGCTGACCAAGGCCGTTGCCAATTCCGGCATGGTCGAAGCGGCCGAATAACACGGTTTAGAGACCTGAGCCGAACAACCGGAAGCAATCCGGACGGCAGGAAGATTGGGGAACGCGGCCCTCCGGCCCGTTCCCCGATGTCGTTTTAAAGCGAATTTCCGGCGGTCTCCCCCAACCCCGGGGAGATTGCTTGACCTGGAACGCAAACCTTGCCACATACGGAAAATGACTGGCTTTCCGTGGGTGCTGCGCCGGTCTCCCAATTTACTTTTGTTGAATAGCCCCCGCCCATTGCCGAGGTTCGTCGTGGCCAAGCTCAACTACGTGTTCACCAGCGAGTCCGTGTCCGAAGGCCATCCGGACAAGGTGTGCGACCGCATCTCCGACGCCATCGTCGATCTGTACCTGTCGCACGATCCCTACGCCCGCGTGGCGGTGGAAACGCTGGCGACCACCAACCAGATCGTGCTGGCTGGTGAGGTGCGCGGGCCGGAGAGCATCACCCCCGACATGCTGGTCCAGGTCGCCCGCGCCGCGGTGAAGGACATCGGCTACGAGCAGGACGGCTTCCATTGGGAGAAGATGGACGTCAAGTGCTTCGTCCATTCGCAGTCCGCCGACATCGCGGTCGGCGTCGACGCCGCGGGTGAGAAGGACGAGGGCGCCGGCGACCAGGGCATCATGTTCGGTTACGCCTGCAACGAGACCCCGGCCCTGATGCCGGCGCCGATCTACTACAGCCACGCCATCCTGAAGTCGCTGGCCGAGGCCCGCCATTCCGGCTCCGCCCCGCAGCTCGGCCCCGACGCCAAGAGCCAGGTGACGCTGCAGTACGAGAACGGCAAGCCGGTGCGCGCCACCGCGGTGGTCGTCTCCACCCAGCACGCCGACGGCCTGACCCAGGAGGAGGTGCGCGAGATCGTCCGTCCGCACGTCCTGAACGTCCTGCCCGCCGGCTGGATGTGCGACGAGGCGAACTTCTACGTCAACCCGACCGGCCGCTTCGTCATCGGCGGTCCGGACGGCGACGCCGGCCTGACCGGGCGCAAGATCATCGTCGACACCTACGGCGGTGCCGCGCCGCACGGCGGCGGCGCCTTCTCCGGCAAGGACCCGACCAAGGTCGACCGTTCCGCCGCCTACGCCGCGCGTTACCTAGCCAAGAACGTGGTCGCCGCCGGCCTGGCCGAGCGTTGCACGATCCAGCTCTCCTACGCCATCGGCGTGTCGAAGCCGCTGTCGGTCTATGTCGACACCCACGGCACCGGCACGGTCGACGAGGACCGGCTGTCGGAGGTCCTGCAGAAGCTGGTGGACCTGTCCCCGCGCGGCATCCGCACGCATCTCGGCCTGAACAAGCCGGTCTACGCCCGCACCGCCGCCTACGGCCATTTCGGCCGCGAGGCCGAGGCCGACGGCGGCTTCTCCTGGGAGAAGACCGACCTCGTCAACGACCTGCGCGCCGCCTTCTTCTAAGACAGGCTTCTTCTAAGACCGGACCCGTCCGTCCGGGATGCAGGGGCCATGCGGCCCCTGCATTCGTTTTGGGACCTTGCTGTCACGATGACCGACTCCTTCCTGGACTCGTCCAAAAGGCTCTACGGGCGGCGCAAGGGGCGCCCGCTCCGCAAGCGCAAGACCGAACTGCTCGACGGGCTTTTGCCGTCGCTGGAAATCCCGGTGCCTCAGCCGGGCGACCGGATCGACCCCCACGCCCTGTTCGCCAACCCCATGCGCGACGTCTGGCTGGAGGTCGGCTTCGGCAGCGGCCACCACATGGCGTGGCAGGCGGCGAACAACCGCGACGTCGGGGTGATCGGGGCGGAGCCCTTCATCAACGGCGTGGCCGGCCTGCTCAAGCTGGTGGACGACGAGGGCGTGCAGGACAATGTCCGCGTCCTTCCGGACGACGCCCGCCCGCTGCTCGACGCCCTGCCGGACGCCTCCATCGGGCGCGCCTTCGTGCTGTTCGCCGATCCCTGGCCGAAGAAACGCCACTGGGAGCGCCGCTTCATCGGTCCGGACAACCTGCCGCGCCTCGCGCGCGTGCTGAAGGACGGGGCGGAGCTGCGTCTGGCCAGCGACGACATGGGGCTGGTGCGCTGGATGCTGGAGCACACGGTCCGGCACCCCGATTTCGAATGGACCGCCCGCGGCCCGTCCGACTGGCGCCACCGCATCGCGGACTGGCCGCCCACCCGCTATGAGGAAAAGGCCATCGAGGCCGGGCGAAAGCCGGTCTTCCTGCGCTTCATCCGCAAGGCGCGCTTGCCGGGGTCGAACACCGCCCTTTGACGGGCTGGCCTGGGCGGCGTTTCATGGAATCGCGGCCCGTCGAAACGGAGTATGACGGAAGTCGGCTTTGACGCTGGTGGCGCGCCTATGCATAATGAAAGAATCGTTCTGTAAGGTGCTTGGCGCGCCTTCCGGCTTGACCATCAAGGGGCGCTCAGGCGCCCCTCGCGATTCTGGGGTTTGCCTTGAGGTCGGTGATGAGCGGCGAGCAGAGCCAGGTGCAGAACATCAAGGACGAAATCGCCGAACGCTATCCGGACGTGACCCTGTCCGACGCGACGGCAAGGCGATTCGCACGCGTTCTCGAGACGCTCGACGCCGACCTGACGCTTAAGCCGAAGAAAGTCGAAGCGGAGTTATCCGACGCCCTTGCCGCTATTCGAGCAAAGCGCTGACTTGCTGTTCGCGCCACTCGGCGCCACGAAGCGCGGTCTTCTGCGCTTCTTTAAGTTCCTGCGGATCGACGGGCGACCAAACCGATCGTTTCATCCGAACGAGCAACCGGCGCTGCTGTCCGATCGTCAGCCTCCGACCGGAGCCGGGCGTCCGTTCAGCCACGCCTTTTTCATCCACATGCGACATGAAACCATAGATATCATGAACGAGTCTGCGGATATCCCGTCCAAGCAGCCTGTAGCTGCGTGCCGTTCTTTTCTTTCTCATGAATTCAACCCTGAGGAATTGGAACGTGGCTGGACTTCACAATCAGCTTGGATTGAGGAAGAAATCCCTCGTCTTCTGGTCGGATAGAATCCGATCAATCTTTTGGATGTTTTCGGATATGTCATCCATGATAGCTTGGTCCTCCAAAAGCGCCCCGACCAGCCGCTTGTTCGCAATGTATTTGTAAGCTGTCCTCGCCTCGGATCTCCGTCCGCCGACGCAGACGTCTCGATAAGACAATGGATTTGGGTTTCCGGCTTTGGCCAGGAAGCGTGCCCATTTGCGATCGAACTTTCTTTTTTCTTTATACACTTCAAGAAGGCACACCGCATAGACAACAGCGCGAAGATGTTTTTCTTCGATGTTGTCCAGCGTTCGATAGCTTTTAAGTGAAAATTCTATCAAGTCCGGCAGGCTGAACACCGGATCGCTGCTTTCGAAGCCGAACTCACGGATGATCTTCGCAATTTCGTTACGCATGGCAACGCATGCCTTTTTAGCTGCATTTTCGTCGATTGTTGCGTGCTTTGAAGGTGTTGTCAACGAGCCTTCACCCGCGATGCATTGCCAATCCGGTGAATTCAATCACCCATGCGGGTGACCGGGCCACCGGTTTCCACCACCGGCTCGTCGTAATGCTCCACCACCGGGAACGGGTCATAGAAATGGTGGAGCAGGGCCTTCCAGCGGGCGTAGCGGTCGGACCCGCGGAATCTGGCGGTGTGGTCTTCCAGCCGCTCCCAGCGGACGAGCAGAAGGTAGCGGTCGGCCGCCTCCAGGCAGGGCCGCAGTTCCAGCCCGAGGAAGCCCGGAGTCGCCGCGATGAGAGGCTGAGCCTCGGCCATCGTCCGTTCGAAGGCCGGGCCTTCGCCGGGTTTGACCGTCAGGAGAGCCATTTCGAGAATCACGGTGAGCGGCCTCCACGGGCAGTTTTCCGCACGGCGCAAAGGCCGCCGGGGGCTTGACGTTACCCTGGCCGGACCCGCCCACCAAGCGCCGGGCATAGGACCTTGCGGAAAAGCGCTTGCGGCCTGCTCCGGAATGTCTATATTCACCGCATGAACCCATACGGATCGGCGGCTCGGGAAACCGGGCCGGCGGGACGCTTTGCGGGTGGGCCTTGGCCCACTTATTTTTTTATCAGCGTATGGAATCCCCGTGTTGGTCCCAGGGCGCTGTGCCAGGGGAGACCGCGGGGGCGGGTCAGGTGGAATGGAAGCAACCGGTCGTATCGAGCAGATCATCACGCCGTCGGTCGAAGCCATGGGCTACGAACTCGTGCGTGTGCAGTTGACCGGTGGGCAGCGCATGGTTCTGCAGGTCATGGCGGAACGCGCCGACGGCGCGCCCATGACGGTCGAAGACTGCGCCGACATCAGCCGCGCGATCTCCGCGGTGCTCGACGTTGAAGATCCGATCAAGAGCGCCTACACGCTGGAGGTCAGTTCGCCCGGCATCGACCGGCCGCTGACCCGTCTGAAGGATTTCGAGCGTTTCGCCGGTTTCGAGGCCAAGCTGGAGACCCGGCTCGCCGTCGATGGCCGCAAGCGCTTCAAGGGCATGCTGAAGGGCGTCGACGACGGCCTCGTGTGCATCGAATCGGAACAGGGAGCCGCCCGGCTGGAGTTCGACAACATCCTGCGCGCCAAGCTGGTCTTGACGGATGAACTGATCCGCGCCAGCCAGGGCCAGGGTTGACGGCCGCTCCGGGCTTCACTCGAAGAACAAACGCCAGTCCAGGAAGTGTGACGGATGGAACTGCTGCAAGTCGCTGACGCGGTTGCCCGCGAAAAGAACATCGACCGGGACGAGGTCCTGGAGGCGATGGAGCAGGCGATTCAGAAGGCCGGGCGCTCCAAGTACGGCCACGAGCACGACATCCGCGCCCGCATCGACCGCAAGACGGGCGACATCCACCTGACCCGCCACCTGGAGGTGGTCGAGGCGGTGGAGAACGAGGCGACCCAGGTGACCCTCGCCTACGCCCAGCGCCGCAAGCCCGGCGCCCAGGTCGGCGATTTCCTGGTCGATCCGCTGCCGCCCATCGACTTCGGCCGCATCGCCGCCCAGACGGCCAAGCAGGTCATCGTCCAGAAGGTCCGCGACGCGGAGCGCAAGCGCCAGTTCAACGAATACAAGGACCGCACCGGCGAGATCGTCAACGGTCTGGTCAAGCGCGTCGAGTACGGCAACGTCACCGTCGACCTGGGCCGCGCCGAAGCGATCCTCCGCCGCGACGAACTGCTGCCGCGCGAGCACTTCAAGAACGGCGACCGCGTGCGCGCCTACATCTTCGACGTGCGCGAGGAAGCGCGCGGTCCGCAGATCTTCCTGTCGCGCACCCATCCGATGTTCATGGCGAAGCTGTTCGCGCAGGAAGTGCCGGAAATCTACGACGGCATCATCGAGATCAAGGCGGTCGCCCGCGACCCGGGCTCGCGCGCCAAGATCGCGGTGATCAGCAACGACAGCTCCATCGACCCGGTCGGCGCCTGCGTCGGCATGCGCGGCAGCCGCGTCCAGGCGGTCGTCGGCGAGCTGCAGGGCGAGAAGATCGACATCATCCAGTGGAACCAGGAGCCGGCGACCTTCATCGTCAACGCCCTGGCCCCGGCCGAGGTCGCCAAGGTCGTGATGGACGAGGACAACAGCCGCATCGAGGTGGTGGTGCCCGACGACCAGCTGTCGCTGGCCATCGGCCGTCGCGGCCAGAACGTGCGGCTCGCCACCCAGCTCACCGGCTGGGACATCGACATCCTGACCGAGCAGGAGGAGTCGGAGCGCCGCTCGGACGAATTCCGCACCCGCTCGCAGCTCTTCATGGAAGCGCTGGACGTGGACGACGTGATCGCCCATCTCCTGGTCGCCGAGGGCTTCACCTCCGTGGAGGAGATCGCCTACGTCGAGACCGAGGAACTGGCCGAGATCGAAGGCTTCGACGAGGATGTGGCGGAGGAGCTGAAGCAGCGCGCCCTCAACTTCCTCGACGAGCAGGACGTCCGCATGACCGAGAAGCGCCAGGCGCTCGGCGTCGAGGACGCGGTGGCGGAAGTCACCGGCTTCAGCCCGACCCTGCTGGTGAAGCTGGGTGAGAACGGCGTGAAGACGATGGACGACCTCGCCGACCTCGCCGCGGACGAGCTGCGCGACATTCTCGGCAAGGAGGCCCCGACGGAAGACGAGGCCAACGAGATCATCATGGCCGCTCGTGCCCACTGGTTCGACGGCGAGGAAGGCGCGCCCACCGCGGCGCAACCCTCGGCCGACGACCAGGCGGCGCAGAGCTGAGCCGGGACTTAGGACGCACAAACGGTACGGATGGTTGGGCTGAGCGACAGGAACGAACAGACTCCGGCGGACGGTGAACCGGACGGCCTTGCGGCCGAAGGGGAGGCGCTGCTGCCGGCGGACCTGGAAAAGGGCCCGCTGCGCCGCTGCATCGCCACCGGAACCGTGCAGCCGAAGGACGGCATGATCCGTTTCGTGGTATCACCCGACGGCGAGATCGTGCCCGATCTGGAGGAACGGCTTCCGGGCCGCGGCCTCTGGCTGTCGGGGGACAAGACGGCCTTTGCGAAGGCATTGGCCAAGAACATGTTCGCCAAGGCGGCGCGGCGCGCGGTGCGCGTCCCGCCCGATCTGGCGGAGCGGCTGGAGAAGCTGCTGGAACGGCGGTGCCTGGATGCCTTCGGGCTGGCGCGCCGGGCCGGGCAGGCTCTGGCCGGATACGAAAAGGTGCGCGAGGCGCTGAAGACCAACCAGGTCGGACGCGCCGGACCGCCCTATCTGCTGGTCGAGGCCAGCGATGGTTCGCCCGACCAGCGGGGCAAGATCACAGCGCTGGCGCCGGATATGCCGGTTGTGGACCTGTTCGACGCCGCGGCGATGGCCGCGGCCCTGGGACGGGAAAACGCCGTGCATGCGGTGGTGGCGCGCGGGAAGCTGGCCAAGGGATTGGCACGCGACTCCGCGCGTCTCAAGGGTATCAAAGGCTTTGTCGCCGGCTCTGCGCCGGCCGGCCACGTAAGCAACGTCTGACCATTCGGGAACCGATGACCGACAGCAACGACCAGGACCAAAAGAAAGTCTTGCACCTCTCCGGCTCCGGCAAAGGGAAGCTGGAGCTGAAGAAGCCGGTCGAGACCCAGGTCCGGCAGAGCTTCTCCCATGGCCGGTCGAAGCCCGTGACCGTGGAGGTCAAGCGTAAGCGGGCCGTGGAGAAGGGCGCCCTGCCGGGCGTGGCCGATGGCGGCGCCGCCGCGCGTCAGGCCGCACAGGGCATCCCCGTCCGCGGCGTGCCGGGCCAGCGCCAGCGCGGCGGTGGTGGCGGCGCCGTCCGTCAACTGACCAACCAGGAACGCGAGGCGCGCATCCGCGCCCTGCAGGGGGCGGCTGAAGACAACCGCCGCCGCGCCGAGGAGGAGGCCGAGGCCGCCGTCCTGGCCGCCGAGGCCGCCGCCCGCGCCGCCGAGGAGGCGGCGTCCCAGCCGGCCCAGGTGGTCGAGGAGGAGCCGGAGATTCTCGACGCCGAGACTCTGCGCCAGCGCGAGCTGGCCGAGTTGCGCGGCATCGAGGAGGCGGAGCGCGCCAAGGCCCAGGAGGCCGAGCGCCGCCGCCAGGAAGAGGAAGCCAAGCGCAAGGAGGCCGAGGAGGCCAAGCGCAAGGACACCGAACAGACCCGCCCGCAGGGTGCCGGCGCCCGTCCCGCCGCCGGTGGCGCCGGTGCGCGCACCGCGGCCACCACCACGGAGGCTCCGGCCGCCCGTGGTCCGGGCGCTCCGGCCGCTCCGCGCTTCGGCGAGGAAGAGGACGACCGCCGCGGCAAGCCCGGGAACAAGAAGGCTCCGGCTCCGGCTCCGGTCCGCAAGGCCGCTCCGGGCGCCGACCGCCGCAAGGGCTCCAAGATGACCGTCTCGCAGGCGCTGAGCGACGAGGGTGGTGAGCGCACGCGCTCGCTGGCCGCCGTCCGCCGTGCCCGTGAGCGCGAGCGGCTCCGTCAGATGAGCCGTCAGGAGACGCAGAAAGTGACCCGCGACGTCGTGCTGCCCGAGGTCATCACCGTCCAGGAGCTGGCGAACCGCATGGCGGAACGCGGCGCCGACGTGATCAAGCAGCTCATGCGCATGGGCGTGATGGCCACCATCAACCAGACGATTGACGCCGACACGGCGGAGCTGATCATCGCCGAGTTCGGCCACCGCGTGCGCCGCGTGTCGGAGGCGGACGTCGAGGTCGGCCTGCGCCTCAACGACGATGCGGAAACGGCGCTGGTGCCGCGTCCCCCGGTCGTCACGATCATGGGCCACGTCGACCACGGCAAGACCTCGCTGCTCGACGCCCTGCGTCAGACCGACGTGGTCAGCCGCGAGGCCGGCGGCATCACCCAGCACATCGGCGCCTATCAGGTGCAGCTGGAGTCGGGTGCGAAGATCACCTTCATCGACACGCCGGGCCACGCCGCCTTCACCGAGATGCGCGCCCGCGGCGCCAACGTCACGGACGTGGTGGTGCTGGTCGTGGCGGCGAATGACGGCGTCATGCCGCAGACGATCGAGGCGATCCATCACGCCAAGGCCGCGAAGGTTCCGATCATCGTCGCCATCAACAAGATCGACCTGCCCGACGCCAAGCCGGACCGTGTCCGCCAGGAACTGCTCCAGCACGAGCTGGTCGTGGAAGAGCTGGGTGGCGACATCCAGACCGTGGAAGTGTCGGCCAAGGCCAAGCGCAACCTGGACAAGCTGGAGGAGGCCATCCTCCTGCAGGCGGAAATCCTCGAGCTGAAGGCCAACCCGGAGCGCACCGCCGAGGGCGTCGTGGTCGAGGCCAAGCTGGAGCGCGGCCGCGGTTCGGTCGCCACCGTGCTGGTCCAGCGCGGCACGCTGAAGGTCGGCGACGTGTTCGTCACCGGTTCGGAGTGGGGCCGCGTCCGCGCCCTGGTCAACGACCGCGGCCAGAGCGTCGAGCAGGCCGCCCCGGCCAGCCCGGTCGAGGTGCTCGGTCTCAACGGCACGCCGCTCGCCGGCGACGACTTCACCGTCGTCGAGTCGGAAGCCCGTGCCCGTGAGATCGCCGAGTTCCGCCAGCGCAAGAAGCGCGAAGCCGCCAACGCGGCGTCGGCCCGCGGCTCGCTGCAGGACATGTTCAGCCGCATCCAGGCCGGCGAGGCCAAGGAACTGCCGGTCGTCATCAAGGGCGACGTGCAGGGCTCCATCGAAGCGATCTCCAACGCCCTGGAGAAGCTCACGGCGGAGAACACCGAGGTCAAGGTCCGCGTGCTGCACGCGTCGGTGGGTGCGATCAACGAGTCCGACATCACGCTGGCGAACGCCTCCAACGCGATGGTCATCGGCTTCAACGTCCGCGCCAACCCGCAGGCCCGCGACATGGCCAAGCGCGACAGCGTCGAGATCCGCTACTACTCGATCATCTACAACGTGATCGACGACGTGAAGGCGGCCCTCACCGGCATGCTGTCGCCGACCCTGCGCGAGCGTTTCATCGGCTACGCCGAGATCCGCGAGGTGTTCAACATCACCAAGGTCGGCAAGGTCGCCGGTTGTATGGTCACGCAGGGCACCGTCAAGCGCGGCGCCGGCTGCCGCCTGCTGCGCGACAACGTCGTCATCCACGAGGGCACGCTCAAGACGCTCAAGCGCTTCAAGGACGAGGTCAAGGAAGTGCGCGAGGGTTACGAGTGCGGCATGGCCTTCGAGAATTACGACAACATCCTGGCCGGCGACATCATCGAAGCCTTCGAGATCGAGGAGGTGGCGCGCGAGCTGTAAGCCCGCCGCCGCATCCCGGCTCACGGGCCGGCGATTGATGACGTTATAGATGACAAGGGCGCCCGTGCGCCCTTGTCGCGTTTTCGCGGAGGGACAGACCCCTCCCGCACCGCATTCGGGATCGACAGCATGAGAAAGAAACACGATCTGGCCGGAAAGCCGCCGTCCCAGCGCCAGCTCCGCATCGGCGAGGAAATCCGCCATGCTCTGGCGGATCTGTTCCGGCGCGGCGACTTCCACGACCCCGAACTGGCGGAACTGAACGTCACGGTGACCGAGGTGCGGATCAGCCCGGATCTGCGCAACGCCACCGCCTTCGTCACGCCGCTGGGCGGCGGCCCGATGGACGAGACGCTGTCGGCCCTGCGCCGTGCCGCCCCCTTCCTGCGCGGCCAGGTCGCCCGCGCCATCAACCTGCGCCACGCCCCGACGCTGAGCTTCGAAGCCGACACCTCCTTCGACTATGCCGGGCGCATCGACGATATCCTGCACAGCCCGGCGGTCGCCCGCGACGTCGGCTACCGCACGCTGGCCGACCGCGTGAACGGCGACGACGACCATGACGACGAGGACGACGGCTGGGACGAGGAGGACGAGACCGAGACGGACGACCTCGACGGCGATGACGACCTCGACGACGAGGATGACGACGAAGACGAAGACGACGGGGATGAGGGCAACGGCGGCGAGGGCGAGGGGCGCCGTGGCTCGTAAGCGCAAGGGCGAGCCGATCCACGGCTGGGTCGTGCTGGACAAGCCGGCGGGGATGACCTCGACGCAGGCGCTGTCCAAGGTGCGGCGCCATCTGAACGCGGAGAAGGCCGGGCACGGCGGCACGCTGGACCCCATCGCCACGGGCATCCTGCCCATCGCGTTGGGCGAGGCGACCAAGACCGTGTCCTACGCCATGGACGGCGAGAAGACCTACCGCTTCACCGTGGCCTGGGGCACCCGCACGACCACAGACGACCGCGAGGGAACGGCGGTGGAGACGTCCGCGGCGCGTCCCGACGCCGAGGCGATCCGCGCCGCTCTGCCCGGCTTCCTCGGCTTCGTCGAGCAGATCCCGCCGCAATACTGCGCTCTGAAGATCAACGGCGAGCGCGCCTACGACATCGCCCGCGAGGGGGAGGTGGTGGACATCGCCCCGCGCACCGTGCGCATCGACCGGCTGGAGCTGATCGAGACTCCGGACGCCGACCACGCGGTGCTGGAGGTGGATTGCGGCAAGGGCACCTATGTCCGCTCCATCGCCCGCGACCTCGCCGAACGGTTGGGGACGCTGGGGCACATCCGCGATCTGCGACGCCTGCGCGTGGGGTCCTTCACGCTGGACGGGGCGATTTCCCTGGACGATCTGACCGCGATGGAGCAAGGTGCCGCGGTCGAAAGACTTCTGCTGCCGATCGAGACCGCGCTGGACGACATCCCGGCGCTGGCCCTGACGGACGCGGAAGCGCACCGACTGAAGCACGGCCAGACGGTGGCACTCCTCACCCGGCAGGACCGCGAACGCCTCACGGCGCTGCGCGGCGATGTTGGTGGGGATGGCACCGTCATTGCGCTTTTCGGCGGCAAGCCGGTGGCGCTGGCGCGCGTGGAGGGGGCGGAGGTCCGTCCGGTGCGCGTTCTCAACCTATGAACGATGGAGACCCCGATGTCGATCACGCCCGATCGCAAGCAGGAACTCATTAAGGACTATTCGCGCGGCACCAACGACACCGGTTCGCCCGAGGTCCAGGTCGCGATCCTGTCCGAGCGCATCCGGAACCTGACCGAGCACCTGCAGGGCCACAAGAAGGACTTCCACTCCCGCCGTGGTCTGCTGGTGATGGTCGGCCAGCGTCGCCGTCTTCTCGACTATCTCAAGAAGAAGGACAACAGCCGCTACGCCACGCTCATCGAGCGTCTGGGCCTGCGTCGCTGATTTTCAAAAGGCGTCCGTCCTGGTGACCGAACATCCGTCCCGATCCGCGCTCGATCCGCCGCACCGTCCTTCGGTGCACCGGGAAGTGTCGCGCCGGTCGGGGCGTTTGGTTGTTCGCGAAGGTATGTTCTAGTCAGACGGCCGGCCCGGACCTTCCGGGACCGGCCGTTTTGATGTTTTAGCCCTTTTCGGGTTTTAGCCCTTTGCTTGGGGTTTCACATGCGGGGTCCGACGACCGATGACCCCGGCTTAGGCCAGCAATCCGGCGGGCCTAGGTGTCGGATGGAAGGAAGAATCCATGTTCAAAGTTTTCCGCAAAGAAATCGAATGGGGTGGACGCAAGCTGACGTTCGAGACGGGCAAGATCGCTCGTCAGGCCGACGGCGCGGTGCTGGTCACCTATGGTGAGACCACGGTCCTCTGCACGGTCGTCGGCGCCAAGTCGCCGAAGCCGGGCGTCGATTTCTTTCCGCTGACGGTCAATTACCAGGAAAAGTCCTTCGCAGCCGGCAAGATTCCCGGCGGCTTCTTCAAGCGTGAAGGCCGCCCGACGGAGAAGGAGACGCTGGTCAGCCGCCTGATCGACCGTCCCATCCGTCCGCTGTTCGCCGATGGCTTCCGCAACGAGACGCAGGTCATCTGCACCGTGCTGAGCCACGATCTGGAGAACGATCCGGACATCGTCGCGATGGTCGGCACCTCGGCCGCGCTGACGATCTCCGGCATCCCGTTCCTCGGTCCGATCGGTGCTGCCCGCGTCGGCTACGTCGACGGCCAGTATGTGCTGAACCCGACCATGGACGCCGTTGACGGTTCCGCGCTCGACCTCGTGGTCGCCGGTACCCAGGAAGGCGTGCTGATGGTCGAATCGGAAGCCAAGGAGCTGTCCGAGGAGGTCATGCTGGGCGCCGTGATGTTCGGTCACAGCGGCTTCCAGCCGGTCATCAACGCCATCATCGATCTGGCCGAAGAGTGCGCCAAGGAGCCGTGGGACCTGCCGGAGCCGGCCTACGACCGCGCCGCCCTGAAGGCGAAGCTGCGCGCGACCGTCGGCGCCGACGTGGAGGCCGCCTACACCGAGACGGTCAAGCAGGTCCGCTACGAGAAGATCGGCGCCGCCAAGGCGAAGGCGCTGGAGGCTCTGGCCGAGGCCCACGAGACCCAGGCCATCGTGACCGAGTTCAAGGAGCTGGAGGCCGACATCCTGCGCGGCGCCGTCCTGAAGACCGGCCGCCGCATCGACGGCCGCGACACCAAGACGGTCCGCCCGATCGTGTCGGAGGTCGGCGTGCTGCCGCGCGCCCACGGTTCGGCGCTGTTCACCCGCGGCGAGACCCAGGCGCTGGTCGTCACCACGCTGGGCACCAGCCAGGACGAACAGATCATCGACGCGCTGCAGGGCGAGTACCGGGAGCACTTCATGCTCCACTACAACTTCCCTCCGTACTCGGTGGGCGAGGCCGGCCGCATGGGCTCGCCGGGCCGCCGCGAGATCGGCCACGGCAAGCTGGCGTGGCGCGCCATCCACCCGCTGCTGCCGAAGAAGGAAGACTTCCCCTACACGCTGCGCGTGGTGTCGGAAGTGACCGAGTCCAACGGCTCGTCGTCGATGGCGACGGTCTGCGGCACCTCGCTGTCGCTGATGGACGCCGGCGCCCCGCTGGCGCGTCCGGTGGCCGGCATCGCCATGGGCCTGATCAAGGAAGACGACGGCTTCGCGGTCCTGTCGGACATCCTGGGTGACGAGGATCACCTGGGCGACATGGACTTCAAGGTGGCCGGCACCGACGCGGGCATCACCGCGCTCCAGATGGACATCAAGATCACCTCGATCACCGAGGAGATCATGAAGATCGCCCTGGGCCAGGCCAAGGACGGCCGGCTGCACATCCTGGGCGAGATGTCCAAGGCGCTGACCGGCGCCCGCGAGGCGGTGAACGAGAACGCCCCGCGCATCACCGTGATCAACATCCCGAAGGAGAAGATCCGCGACGTGATCGGCTCCGGCGGCAAGGTGATCCGCGAGATCGTGGAGCAGACCGGCGCCAAGATCGACATCGAGGACGACGGCACGGTCAAGGTCGCCGCGGTGGACACCAAGGCCGCCCAGGCCGCCATTGACTGGATCAAGGGCATCGTCGCCGAGCCGGAAATGAACGTGGTCTACACCGGCAAGGTCGTGAAGGTCGTCGATTTCGGCGCCTTCGTGAACTTCCTGGGCTCGCGCGACGGCCTCGTCCATATTTCCGAGCTGGCGCAGCAGCGCGTCGGCAAGGTGTCGGACGTCGTGTCGCAGGGCGATTCGGTGAAGGTGAAGGTCATCGGCTTCGACGACCGCGGCAAGGTGAAGCTGTCGATGAAGCAGGTCGACCAGGCCACCGGCGAAGACCTGACCAAGAAGGACGGCCCCGCCGCCTGATAGCGGGGTCTTTTTCTCCCTCCCCTGCGATAGCGGGGGAGGGTCGGGGAGGGGCGGGACGCGTCCACCCCCAATCCTCTTTCGCTTTTTCATCGCTTCCGGCCTTCGGCTGCCCCCGTCCCCCGTGTTACAAGGTGGAACCACCACCATTGCGGGACGCGTGCCTGTCCATGCCCGACCAGCCCTCCGAAACCGCAGTCTTCCCGCCGGATGGACCGTCCTTCCGGATCGACTGGGGGCTGCAAGGTCTTCTCCGCCTCGTCGATTCCTACGAGTTCCGCACGGTGCTGGACGTCGGATCGGGCGGTGGCGACCACGCGCGCCTGCTGCGCCACATCGGGAAGGAGGTGGTGACGGTCGATCTGCACCGCAGCGCCGACATTCGCGCCGACTTCATGGATGCGGCCATCGACCGGACCTTCGATGTGGTCTGGTGCTCCCATGTGCTGGAACACCAGCGCAATCCCGGTGCTTTTCTCGAAAAGCTGCGTCGCTGCCTTGTTCCGGACGGCGTGCTGGCGATCAGCGTCCCGACCCACCCAGCCGACCGCATGGTTGCCGGCCATGTGACGAGCTGGAACGCTTGGCTTCTCTGCTACAATCTGGTGCTGGCCGGTTTCGACTGCGCGCAGGCGCGCTACGTCAACACGGTGGATCTCAGCCTGATCGTCCGCAACCGCCCGGCCCTGGCCGGCGACATCGGCACGGGGGCGGGCAGCGGGGCCGACCTCGACCCGGCGGACGGAGCCGATCCCTTCACCGCCGTCGCCCCTTTTTTTCCCTTCCAGGTCGGCCAAGGCGCCACGGCGCCGCTGGGAGAGATGAATTGGGGTGGTTTCGATTACCTTCTTCCCGCCGGCTTCCCGTCCTTCCGCCTGCACAGCCGCTTCCTGCCGCCGGAAGGGCTGTTCATCGGCGGAGGGATAGGATGATGGCCGGTGCCCCGTTTGTTCCACGATCGGTACTTCCCGCTCCACGGACCCGGTGACCAACAATGCCCGTTTCCATTCCTGCCGACGCCACCCGTTGCCTGCATTACGGCGACGGCATGCTCCTGACGAGCGCCTTGATGACGCTCGAGCAGCGGTTCCTTCTGAACTGGAACGCCTTGCAGAACCGGCTGCTCCATACGCCCGGCGTGCTGGAGGGGCTGTTGGTGACCCACGGCGGTGGCGACCGCGTGACGGTCGGGAGCGGTGCGGGCTTCGATGCCTTGGGGCGCTTCCTGGTGCTGCCCGGCGAGGGCGCGTCCCTGACCGTGCCCGGCGGTTCGTCCGCTTCCTGCTACGTCCACCTGCTCTTCCCCGACCCGGCGCCGGTCGGCGAGGATGGAACCATCATGGATCTGGCGGCCGCCCCGCGGGTCGGCGACACGGAGGAGGCGCCGGACAACGGCGTGCTTCTGGCCGAGATCCGGCGCGATGCGGCGGGGGCGGTCGCCGGCGTGATCGACCGGCGCCAGCCGGTGCGCTCCCGCCTGCCCGCGCAACTGACCGACGCCGGATGATTTGAGGAGGGCTACAGCCGCTCCGCCCCGAACGTGTCGCAGGCGTTCAACTCCCCCCGCTCCAGCCCCTTGCGGAACCATTGCACCCGTTGGGCGGAACTGCCGTGGGTGAAGCTGTCCGGCGTCACGGTGCCGCGCGACTGCTTCTGCAAACGGTCGTCGCCGATGGCGCTGGCGGCGGTCAGGGCCTCCTCGACGTCGCCGGGCTCGATGATCTGGCGCTCGCGGTTGGCGTGGTTGGCCCACAGCCCGGCGAAGCAGTCGGCCTGAAGCTCCAGCCGCACCGACAGCCCGTTGGCGTCGGCCTGGGAGCCGGCCTGCCGCTGGGCCTGCTGCACGCGGTCGGAGATGCCCAGCAGGTTCTGCACATGGTGGCCGACCTCGTGGGCGATCACATAGGCCTGGGCGAAGTCGCCCGGCGCGCGGAAGCGGTCGCGCAGATCGCGGTAGAAGCTGAGGTCGATGTACACCTTGCGGTCCTGCGGGCAGTAGAAGGGACCCATCGCCGCCTGGGCGAAGCCGCAGCCGGAATCCACCGTGCCGGAGAACAGCACCAGCGCCGGGTCCTGGTAGGTGCGGCCGATTTGCTGGAACTGGGCGGCCCAAGTGTCCTCCGTGTCGGCGAGCACGACCGAGACGAAGCGCTTCAGTTCGTCATCCCCACCGCCGCGCGGGGCGTCGGATTGCTCGTAACGGGCCTGATCCTGCGGCGCCGTGCCCTGCAGAAGGTCCAGCGGGTTGATGCCCAGCAGGAGCGACACCACCACGATCACCGCCAGCCCGCCGATGCCGATCCCGCCGCGCCCGATGGGGATGCCGATCCCGCCGGTGCGGAACCCGCCGCTTCCGGGCGCGCCGCGCCGGTCCTCGACATTCTCGCTCTCGCGACCGTCCTGCCACCGCATTGCCCGATCCTCCCCCGACGCATTGCGAGAGGAGAACCAGCGAGGGGGCGCGGCTGTTCCAACGCTCCGCCGGATGCGCCAACCACGCGCTTGACCGCAAGCGGGGCCGTGCCATTTCCTAATGGATGAACCACCGCTCCTTCGTCCCGACGGAACCCGCAACCGACACCGGCCCGCTGCCCTTCCGCGTGTACTGGTGGCAGGCTCTGGTCTTCTGGCTGCTCACCAACACCTATGGCGTGTTCGAGCGGGGCGGGGAGCCGTTTCCCGGCTATCAGCCCTCGCCGCTGCAGCCGCCGGGCTGGGCCTTCCCCGTCGTCTGGTTCAGCATCAGCCTGATCCAGCTCTGGGGTTGCGTGCGGCTGCTGAACGCGCCCTGGCCGATCCGCTGGCGCCCGGCGTTGATCGGGATGCAGGGGGCGCTGTGGCTGCTCTACGCCAGCTTCGGATTCGCCTATTTCACGATGGGCAGCCCGATCCTGGCGGCGGCCTGGACCATCGCCTACTTCATCATCGCCTCGACCTGCGTGCTGCTGGTCTGGCCGGACGACCGCGCCATCGCGGCGAGCTGGCTGCCGCTGGTGCTGTGGACCGGCTTCGCCTCCATCGTCGCCGTCCATGGCGTGGTTCTGAACCCGGACCCGCTGTTCGGGTTGGGGCCGGGGCTGGGGACGCGCTGATCAGCCGCGGTAGCGGTGCGTCGCCCCGGTGAAGTCCTCCGCGAGATAGCCGCCTTCGCCATCGGGCCGCACCCAGCCCGGCGCGGCGGGGGCCTTGCCGTGCCCGCCGGGGATGTCCAGCACATAGGTCGGCTGGCAGAGGCCGGAGACGCGCCCGCGCAGCCCCTTCACCAGCGCCTGCCCCTCGGCCAGGGTCGGGCGGAAATGGCTGGTGCCGGCGGCGAGGTCGGGATGGTGCAGGTAATAGGGTTTGATCCGGTTGCGCACCAATCCCCGGAACAGCGCCTCCAGCGCCGCCGCATCGTCGTTGATGCCCTTCAGCAGCACCGTCTGGCCCAGCAGGGGAATGCCGGCGTCGGCCAGCCGGGCGATGGCGCCGCGCGCCGGCTCCGTCAATTCGTCGGCGTGGTTGACGTGGATGGCCATCCAGGTCGCCAGATCCGGCGCCTTCAGCGCCTCGACCAGCTCTGGGGTGACGCGCGCCGGGTCGGCGACGGGGATGCGGGTGTGCAGCCGCACCACCCCGACATGGGGGATGTCCGACAGGCTGCGGACAATGTGGGAGAGGCGCCGCGGCGACAGCAGCAGCGGATCGCCGCCGGTTACCACCACCTCCCACACCTCGGGGCGCGCACGTACGTACGCCAGCGCGGCGTCCAGCTCCTCGGGCGCCAGGGCCTCGCCGCCCGGGCCGACCATTTCCCGCCGGAAGCAGAAGCGGCAATAAACCGCGCAGGCGTGCAGCGGCTTCAGCAGGACCCGGTCGGGGTAGCGGTGGACGATGCCCTTCACCGGGCTGCGCACCACGTCGCCGATGGGGTCCTCGCGCTCCTCGGGCGCGGTGTACGCCTCCTCCGGAGAGGGGACGTACTGCGCGTACAGGGGATCGCCGGGCGCGGCGTCCGCCAGCGCTTCCAGCAAGTACGGGGTCAGGGCGATGGCGTAGCGGTCGGCCACGGCGGCCACGGCCTCGCCCGCTGCGGGCGTCATCAGCCCGGCGGCCACCAGATCGGTCACGCTGTGGGCTGCCTTCATCGCTCGTTCCCGATCCGCCGCTTTGCGCCTAGTATGAGAGGCCCGCTCTTACTCCCGCAGGACCCATGCTGTCGACTCTTCCCCGCCTGATCGGCCACCGCGGCGCCAAGGAAAGCGCACCGGAAAACACGCTCGCCAGCCTGCGCGAGGCCGCCCGCCAGGGCGCCGCCTGGGTCGAGGTGGACGTGATGCTCACCCGCGACCGCGTGCCGGTGCTGATCCACGACGACACGCTGGAGCGCACCACCAACGGCGCCGGGCCGGTGCCGGACCTGACCCTGGCGGAGCTGAAGGCGCTGGACGCCGGTTCCTGGTTCGACACCCGTTTCGCCGGCGAAACGGTGCCGACCCTGGAGGAAGCGCTGGGCGTGATCCGCAAGTTGGGCCTGGGCCTGAATCTGGAGATCAAACCCTATCCCGGCCAGGAGGTGCCGACGGCGGACGTTGCGCTGGAGCTGCTGACGCGGCTGTGGCCCGGCGGCCTGCCCCTGCTGGTGTCCAGCTTCGAGGTGCCCTGCCTGGAGGTGGCGCGCGACCGGGCGCCGGAGATTCCGCGCGGTTACCTGCTGTGGGACCCGCCCGCCGACTGGGCGGCCATCGCCGACCGCATTGGCGCGGCCACGCTGAACGTCCATCAGGATCGTCAGACGGCGGAGAGCGTCGCCGCTTACCGCGCCACCGGGCGCCCGGTGCTGGCCTACACGGTCAACGACGCGGCGCGGGCGCGGACGCTGTTCAGCTGGGGTGTGGCCGGACTCTTCACCGACGCGCCGGGCCGGCTGGCGGCGGAACTGGCCGCCGGGACGCCCCCGTGAGACGGTTTCCCCTGGGACCACCGGTTGACGCTTGGGGACATGCCGCTGTGACAGATTTTTTTCTAACACCGCGAATCCGCTCGTCCGCACGGAAATTTCCTCATATATAGATCGCTCATGGCGGCATGGGCCGTCGGGGGCACGACTCCCGGCGGCGTTTTTCGTCGTCTTTCGGGTCGCGCTGTCCGGGTGCCCGCACGCGGGCGCTCTCATGGTCTTGGAGGTTTCGTTGAAGGCGCTTAAGCCGTTGCTGATGTCTGGCCGGGAGGTTCTGCCGCTCGTCGAGGGTGGCAAGGGAATTGCCGTCTCCAACGGGGAAAGCTCGGGCGCCTGGGCGGCGGCCGGGGGTATCGGAACATTCTCGGGCGTGAACGCCGACAGCTACGACGAGAACGGGAATCTCCTGCCGCAGGTCTATCACGGCAAAACCCGCCGCGAGCGTCACGACGAGCTGATCAAGTTCGGCATCCAGGGCGGCATCGCGCAGGCGCGCATCGCGCACGAGGCGTCGAACGGCCAGGGCCGCATCCACATGAACGTCCTGTGGGAGATGGGCGGCGCCGAGCACATCCTGCACGGCGTGCTGGAAGGCTCCCAGGGCCTGATCCACGGTGTCACCTGCGGCGCCGGCATGCCCTACCGCGTGGCGGAGATCGCCGTGCATTACGGCGTGCATTACTACCCCATCGTCTCCTCGGCCCGCGCCTTCCGCGCCCTGTGGCTGCGCGCCTATCACAAGTTCCGCGAGAACCTGGGCGGCGTGGTCTACGAGGACCCGTGGCTGGCCGGCGGCCACAACGGCCTGTCCAACTCCGAGGACCCGCTGAAGCCGGAGGATCCGTTCCCCCGCGTCCTGGCGCTGCGCCAGATGATGAACAGCTTCGGCCTGAACGACACCCCCATCGTCATGGCGGGCGGCGTCTGGTGGCTGTCGGACTGGGAAGACTGGATCGACAACCCCGACCTGGGCCCGGTGGCCTTCCAGTTCGGCACGCGCCCGCTGCTGACCCAGGAAAGCCCGATCTCCAACGCCTGGAAGCATCGCCTGCTGACGCTGAAGGAAGGCGACGTCTTCCTGAACCGCTTCTCGCCGACGGGCTTCTACTCCTCCGCCGTCAAGAACCCGTTCCTGATGGACCTGATGGCCCGCTCGGAGCGTCAGGTGGCCTATCTGCCCAAGCCGGTGGGCGAGCACTCCGCCGAGCTGCCGCTGGGTCCGCGCGGCCGCCCGGTCTATGTGACCGAGACGGACAAGGCCCGCGCCGAGGGCTGGCTGTCCCAGGGCTTCACCAGCGGCCTGAAGACGCCGGACAGCACGGTCATCTTCGTCACGCCGGAGCAGGCGGAGCGCATCCACCGCGATCAGGTGGACTGCATGGGCTGCCTGTCGGCCTGCAACTTCTCCAACTGGGCGCAGAACGAGGAAGGCACGAACGGCAAGCGCGCCGATCCGCGCTCCTACTGCATCCAGAAGACCCTGCAGGCGGTCAGCCACACCGACGACTGCGAAAACCAGCTCATGTTCGCCGGTCACAACGCCTTCCGCTTCGCGTCGGACCCCTACTACAAGGACGGGTTCATCCCGACCGTGAAGCAGCTGGTCGAGCGGATCGCCACCGGCTACTGACGCCGTCGGTCCGCAGCTTTGCGGGGGGCGCTTGCCCCCTGACCTGAAATCGTTCTAAAGTGAGCGGGCTGCGGCAGATCGCCGCGGTCCGTTTCGCGTTCCGACTTTGTGACCTGAACCACGGCGAACAGACGACGATGACCGGCACCCGACCCTTCAAGCGCGCCCTCGACCGCCTGCAGACGGCAGGCTTCCGCCCGACGCGCCAGCGTCTGGGGCTGGCCCGCCTGCTGTTTGAAGGGGAGCACCGCCACGTCACCGCCGAGCAACTCCACACCGAGGCCATGGGAGCGGACCTGCGCGTCTCGCTGGCCACGGTCTACAACACGCTGAACCAGTTCACCGCCGCCGGCCTGCTGCGCGAGGTGGTGGTGGAAGCGGGCAAGTCCTACTTCGACACCAACACCAGCGACCATCACCATTTCTTCCTGGAAGGGACGGGTCGGCTGGAGGACATCCCCGGCGACGACGTGGTGGTGCAGCATCTGCCGCCGGCCCCGCCGGGCACGCGCATCGCCCGGGTGGACGTGATCGTCCGGCTGAGCGCGGAGCAGGGCGAGGATCGCTGAGGGCAAGGACCGCTGAAGGACAGGCGGCCGATGGCCGTCCCCGGAAAAAATCCGTCTCCCGACCGGGTCTTCGGGGAATTTCCGGAACATTGACGCGTTTTGGGAGCAATGGCATAAGCCGTAGCCGAGGCTCGGCCGCCGGAGGCCCCACGCCCGCGCGCGGCCGGGCCGGACAGAACCCCGTCTGGAGAAGGCCGCCATGTCGCTGAAGGGCACGAAGACCGAGCAGAACCTCAAGGCGGCCTTCGCGGGTGAGAGCCAGGCCAACCGCCGCTATCTCTATTTCGCCCAGAAGGCCGACGTGGAAGGCCACAACGAGGTCGCCGCCGTCTTCCGCTCCACCGCGGAGGGCGAAACCGGCCATGCCCACGGCCATCTGGAATTCCTGGAGGAGGCCGGCGACCCGATCACCGGCCTGCCCATCGGCGACACGGTGAGCAACCTGAAGGCCGCCATCGCCGGCGAGACCCACGAATACACCGACATGTATCCGGGCATGGCCCGCACCGCCCGCGAGGAAGGCTTCGAGGAGGTCGCGGACTGGTTCGAGACGCTGGCCAAGGCCGAGCGGAGCCACGCCGGGCGGTTCCAGAGGATGCTGGACCAGCTGTCGTCATGACGGCACGCCGGACCGCGATCACCCGCGCCGACATCCTTCCCCTGGACCGCTACGCCCGCGAGCGCGCCGCCCGGCGCAGCGCGCTGGTCACCGTGAAGAGGAAGCGCCGCGTTGCGGTCGGCCCCTACGCCCTCGTCCATTTCGAGAATTACGAGACGATGTGGCAGCAGGTCCACGAGATGCTGTTCATCGAGCGGGGCGGCGAGGCGCAGATCGACGGCGAACTGCACGCCTACAACGGCCTGATTCCGCAAGGGACGGAACTGGTCGCCACGCTGATGTTCGAGATCGCCGACCCGGCGCGCCGCGCCGCCGAGCTTGGCCGGCTGGGCGGGGTGGAGCGGACGGTGACGCTGCGCTTCGCCGGCCACACGGTGACCGGCCGGCCGGAGGAGGACGTGGCGCGCACGAACGAGGCCGGCAAGGCCTCCGCCGTCCATTTCCTGCATTTCGACTTCACGCCGGAGCAGATCGCCGCCTTCCGCACCCCCGGCATGGAGGTGATCCTCGGCATGGGCCATCCCCGCTACGGCCACATGGCGGTGATGCCGGAGGCGGTGCGGGCGGAGCTTGTGGGGGATTTCGGGTAGGGGGAAGCCCTCCCCTGCGCAGCGGGGGAGGGAAGGGGCCCGCGGCGTCAGCCGTGGGAAGGGTGGGGGCAAGCCGCCCGCCGGTTACTCGAACGTCTCGTCCTTGTAGGCGCCCCAGAACTCCCCCCGGCTCATCCAGCCGCGATAGCCCTTCAGGTCCACCTCGCACCACTCGCCCTTGCATTTGCGCAGCCAGCCGATCACCCCCGGCTGGGCGCGGGCCACGACGGCGGCGTCGCCGTGCGGCTCCTTGCGGACGGTGCGGATGTCGCCGGTGATGACGATGCTGCGCTTGCCCGACAGCATGCTCTGGTGCACCCAGCCCTCGCTGCCTTCCCAGTCGCGGATGCGTCGCCAGGTGTCGAATTCCTGGGTGATCTCCACCGGCATTTCCTTGCGGGTGAACACCCATTCGATGGGGTAGCGCACGTTGGGGCCGGTGCGCGCGTTCACCTCGCCCGAGCGCAGCGACACGAAACGGGGGATCGGCAGGCCCGAGGCGTGGGTCGGGTCCTTCTCGCGCCGCCCGCCTTCCGACGCGTCGGCGGTGGATGGCGTGACCGGCGCCAGGGCTGCGACGGCCAGCACCAGAACGGCGAGAGCGCGGCGGATGGCAGACGTCGTCGGCAACGGCAACACCGGCAGCCCCGTGCTGTGGAGATCGGAAGGATTTGAGTCGGACGCACTATAATTAGGGGTAGCCGCTGGGAGCAAGCGCAAGGCGCGGGCGGGCGCACGGCATCGGTTCTTGTCACATGGCGGGGCGGCTCATCGGGCTGGCCGCCGCGCCGAATCGTCACTGCCATCTGGACAGCTTCCCAACCGCTTGATAGGACAAGCGTCGGCCCGGAATGGGGGAGGCACCGTCTATGACCGAAAAGAAGAAGCCGCTCGTCGTCGTCACCCGGAAGTTGCCCGACGTCATCGAGACGCGGATGATGGAGTTGTTCGACGCACGGCTGAACTCCGACGACGAACCCTTGACCCACGCGCAGCTCATCGACGTGGTGCAGACGGCCGACGTGCTGGTTCCCACCGTCACCGACCGGATCGACCGCGAGGTGATCGAGAAGGCCGGGCCGCAGCTTCGTCTCATCGCCTCCTTCGGGACGGGCGTCGACCACATCGATCTGAAGGCGGCGCGGGAGCGCGGCATCAGCGTCACCAACACGCCGGGTGTTCTGACCGAAGACACGGCGGACATGACCATGGCCCTGCTGCTGGCGGTCGGCCGCCGGGTGGCGGAAGGCGAGCGACTGGTCCGCTCCGGCCAGTGGAAGGGCTGGGGGCCGACGACGATGCTCGGCCACCGCATCCAGGGCAAGCGGCTGGGCATCCTGGGCATGGGCCGCATCGGGCAGGCGCTGGCGCGCCGCGCGCGGGCCTTCGGCATGTCGATCCACTACCACAACCGCCGCCGCGTCTATCCGGACGTCGAGCAGGAGCTCGAGGCGACCTATTGGGAGAGCCTGGACCAGATGCTGGCGCGCATGGACGTGGTGTCCATCAACTGCCCGCACACCCCGGCCACCTACCACCTGCTGTCGGAGCGCCGGCTGAAGCTGCTGCGCCCGCACTGCTTCATCGTCAACACCTCGCGCGGCGAGGTCATCGACGAGACGGCGCTGACCCGGATGCTGTCGAAGGGCGAGATCGCCGGGGCCGGCCTGGACGTGTTCGAGCACGAGCCGGCGGTGAACCCGAAGCTGCTGCGGCTCGACAACGTGGTCCTGCTGCCGCACATGGGCTCCGCCACCATCGAGGGCCGCATCGACATGGGCGAGAAGGTCATTATCAACATCAAGACCTTCGCGGACGGCCACGCCCCGCCCGACCGCGTCCTGGAAACACTGCTGTAAGGCTGAGTGCAGGAGAGGGCGTCTAGAGGACGCCCTCATACAGGGCGGCCATGGGAATCTCGACCCCGACCGAGGGGAAGCGCAGCGTCCCGCCCCCGATGACGTCGCGGCCTCTGATGTCACGAACAGCCCAGCTCTGCTCGTCCTCGCGGTGCCACAGTTCGGCAAAGCGCTTCGTCGAGTCGAGCAGCAGGATTTCCTGCACCGACGGGATTTCCCGGTAGATCGCCAGCTTCCGGCCGCGGTCGAATTGGGCGGTGGAGGGCGACAGGATCTCGATGATGATGGTCGGATCCGGCACCGGAACCATGCCGGGCTTCAAGGGCTGGCAAGTCACCGCGATGTCCGCCTGGAAATAGGTGTCCTCGTGGTCGGAAAGCCGGATGCCCGCTTCGGAAACGACACGGCATGGAGGCCGGAGCCGGGTTCCGATCTGAATGCCGATGGCCATCGCCAAGGCGCCATGGGTCGCGGCGGGCGGCGCCATGGCGACGGGTTGGCCGCCGTCCAGCTCATAGCGGGTGTCCGTTCCGTCGTTCCACACGAGGAACTCTTCCACGGTCATCGGGCGGGGTGCCGGATCGCTCATGCCCATGAGTATGGCCCTCTCCCTCGCCGCTTCCAAGTGGGCGCCGTCCAAGGGGCCGCCGCGGTTATTCCGCGGCCAGCCCGCCGCCCAGCTCGATGCGGACCTCGACCACGCCGGGCTCGTCGAGGTTCTCCTTGCGGATGAAGCCGAGCGCGCGGCACATGCCCAGCATGCTGGTGTTCTCGCGCAGGACCTCGCCGTAGACCTCCTTGATCCCGCGGGAGCGGGCGTAGTCCAGGATCTTGTTCATCAGCTGGTAGCCCAGCCCCTGGCCCTTCATGTCCGACCGCACCATCACGGCGTATTCGGCGCGCAGGTTGTCGGGGTCGGCGGTGATGCGCACCACGCCGTACATGATGGTCTCGCCGGTCTCCGGGTCCGGCCCGACGGCGACCAGACCCATCTCACGGTCGTAGTCCATCTGGGTCAAACGGGCGGCGGCCTGGTGCGACAGCCGCTTCAGCGGCGCGAAGAAGCGCAGCCGCAAGTCCTCCTGCGTCTGGTTGGCCACCATGTGGTGCACCAGCGGCTCATCCTCCGGCAGGATGGGGCGGACGAGGAACTGGCGGCCGTCCTTGATGGTGATCCGGTCCTCCAGACCCTTGGGGTAGGGGCGGATGGCCAGACGCTTGGCGCCGGGCAGGGCCGGGACGCCGACCTTGATGCGGGCGTCGAGCGCCAGCACGCCCTCCGCGTCGGCGAGCAGCGGGTTGACGTCCAGCTCGGCGACCTCCGGGAAATCGACGATGAGCTGGGAAATCTTGTTCAGCGTCAGCGCCACCGCCTCCAGATCGACCGCGGCGCGCGAGCGGTAGCCCTGCAGCTGGCGCCAGATGCGGGTGCGGCCCATCAGCTCGGTCGCCAGCTTCATGTTCAGCGGCGGCAGGGCGAGCGCGTAGTCCTCCACCACCTCCACCCCGATGCCGCCCTCGCCGAACAGCAGGACGGGGCCGAACAGCTCGTTCTCGGTCATGCCGACGATCAGCTCATAGGCGTCGGCGCGCACCGCCATCTCTTGGACGGTGAAGCCCTCGATGCGGGCGTCGGGCACGGCCTCGCGCACGCGGGCCAGCATGGCCTCGGCCTCGGCCTTGACCTCCGCCGGCTCGGTCAGGTGCAGGGCGACGCCGCCGACGTCCGACTTGTGGGTGATGTCCGGCGACAGGATCTTCAGCGCCAGCGGCCCGCCGATCATCTCGGCGCAGTGGGCGGCCTCCTCCGGCGTGTCGGCGCGGCGGGTGTCCACCACCGGGACGCCGTAGGCGGCGAGCACGCGCTTGGCCTCATACTCGCTCAGCCAGTCGCGCTTCTCGGCGATGGCGCGGGAGATGATCTTGCGCACCGTGATGCCGTCGGGCTGGAAATCCTCCGGCACCGACGGCGGCGTCTCCATCAGCAGCTCCTGGTTCCGGCGGTATTCCACCAGATGCAGGAAGGCGCGCACCGCGTGGCTGGGCGTGTCGTAGGTGGGGACGCGGTTGGCGGCGAACAGCTTGCGCGCCTCCGCCGCGGTGTTGTCGCCCAGCCAGCTCGTCAGCACCGGGTGCTTGCGCGTCTTGTTGGCGATCATGGTGTCGACCACGGCTTGCGCGGCGGCCAGCCCGTCGGTCACCGCGGTCGGGCAGTTCAGCACCAGCACGGCGTCGTTGTTGGGATCGGCCATCAGCGCGTGCAGCGCATCGGCGTAGCGCTTGGGCGGGGCGTCGCCGCCGATGCGCAGCGGGTTGCGGGCGCTGCCGGCGCCCAGCGCCTTCTCCAGCGCGTCCATCGTTTCCGGCGCGAACTGGGCCAGCCGCCCGCCGGACAGGATCAGGCTGTCGGTCGCCATCACGCCCATGCCGCCGCCGTTGGTCAGGATGGCCAGCCGGTCGCCGGTGATCGGCGACCCGGTGCCCAGCGTGCCCACCGCGTCGAACAGCTCGTCCAGGCCGCTGACGCGCAGGATGCCGGCGCGACGGAAGGCGGCGTCATAGACGGCGTCGGAGACCGCCAGCGCCCCGGTGTGGGAGGTTGAGGCCTCCAGCGCCTCGTCGGTGCGGCCGGATTTGATGACGATCACCGGCTTCTGGCGGGCGGCGGAGCGCGCCGCCGACATGAACTTCCGGGCGTCGCTGATGCTCTCGATGTAGAGCAGGATGGCCCGCACGTTGGCGTCGCCGGCCAGATAGTCCAGCAGGTCGCCGAAATCGACGTCCGCCTTGTCGCCCATCGAGATCAGGTGCGAGAAGCCGATCCCCCGCGCCGTCGCCCAGTCGGCGATCGACGTCACCACCATGGACGACTGCGCCACCAGGGCGACGTCGCCCTTCTTCGGGGTGACGTGGCCGAAGCTGGCGTTGAGCCCGCGGCCCGGCACCATGATGCCCAGGCTGTTGGGACCCAGGACGCGCATCAGGTGGGGCTTCGCCGCCTCGCGCAGGGTCTGGGTCTGCTCCTTGGAAAAGCCGCTGGAGATGACGATGGCCGCCTTGGTTCCGCGCTTGCCCAGCGCGTCGACGGTGGCCGGCACCGTGGCGGCCGGGGTGCAGATCACCGCCAGGTCCGGCGTGACCGGCAGATCGTCCACCGACTTGTAGGTCAGCACCCCCTCGACCGCGCGCTCGCCGGTCACCGGCATGATCGGGCCGTCGAACCCGGCGTTGAACAGGTTGCGGGCCACCACGGCGCCGATGGTGTTCGGCTTTCGGGTCGCCCCGATCAGGGCAATGGAGGCAGGCTTGAACAGGCGGTCGAGGTTGCGAACGGTCATGGCCGGGTTCCGGGGGTTCGTCTCACACAGCAAGGCTCGAACAGCCGCCATTCCGCTAAAGATCGGACCGGGGCCGTCGAGTTGCAATCAGCGGTAAGGAGGCAATCGCAGGACGGGAACGCGACCGATCGCCGCTCATGTTGCGGTGCAACATACACATTGGTCATACCTTTGTACAGGCGCCCTTTGTCGCGCCCCCCTCCGGAACGCATATCCCCGCCGCGCATCGGGGCTTGAGCGGGCGGGCGCGATGCTCCACCCTGTTGACCTTCAACGGAAAAAAACTGGGAGCGGGAGCCATGAAGGTCGGGATCGTCGGGGCTGGCGCGGTGGGCGCCACGGCGGGATTCGCCATGGTGATGAGCGGTGCGGCCAGCGAGGTCGTGCTGGTCGACATGAACGAGAAGCTGGCCGCGGCCCAGGCGCAGGACATCGCCCACGCCGTGCCCTTCGCCCGCGCCGCCCAAGTGCGCCACGGCGGCTACGCGGCGCTGGCCGGGGCCGGCGTGGTGGTGCTGGCCGCCGGCGTGGCGCAGCGGCCCGGCGAGACGCGCCTGCAGCTGCTGGAGCGCAACGCGGCGGTCTTCGGCGCCATCATCCCGGCGGTCCTGGCGGCGGCGCCCGACGCCATCCTGCTGGTGGCGACCAACCCGCTGGACGTGATGACGCAGATCGCCACCCGCATCTCCGGCCTGCCGCCGTCGCGGGTGATCGGTTCCGGCACGATCCTCGACACCGCGCGGTTCCGCGCGCTGCTGGCCGACCGTCTGGGGGTGACGCCGAAGTCGGTGCACGCCCATGTGGTGGGCGAGCATGGCGATTCGGAAGTCCTGCTGTGGTCCGGCGCCACCGTGGCCTGCCTGCCGGTGGACCGCGGCGCCGAGCGGCTGAAGCGTCCCCTGACCGCGGAGGACCGCGCCGCCATCGACGAGGGCGTGCGCCGCGCCGCCTATCACATCATCGACGGCAAGGGGCACACCGCCTTCGGCATTGGCGGCGGTCTGTCGCGCATCGTGGCGGCCATCGCCGGAGACGAGCGGGCGGTGCTGACCTGCTCCATCCTCAACGACGAAGTGCTGGGGGTGCCGGACGTGGCGCTGTCGCTGCCGCGGGTGATCGGGGCGGGCGGCGTCCTGGAGACGGTGATGCCCGACCTGTCGGAGGAGGAGGCGGCGGCGCTGAAGCGCAGCGCGGAAATCCTGAAGGAAGCGGTGACCTCGGTGGAGAAGTCGCTGCCCTGACCGGGTGAGGAAAAAAGCGGGGCCGGTCCGCGTTGCAGGACCGGCCCCGCGCTGCGGAGCCGGCCCTTGCAACCCGTCCAGTCGAGAGGCGCGTCAGACCACCGGGCCGAGCTGACCCTTGGTGGCGGCGGCGGCGCGCTCCATGCCTTCCTGGATCTTCTTGGCGGCTTCCTGCTCGTCGCCCCAGCGCAGGATCTTCACCCACTTGCCCTTTTCCAGATCCTTGTAATGCTGGAAGAAGTGGGCGATCTGCTCGGTGGTGATCTCCGGCAGGTCCTTGTAGGACTTCACGTTGCTGTAGAACGGGTGCAGCTTGTCGACCGGAACGGCCAGCAGCTTCTCGTCCTCGCCGCCCTCGTCCTCCATGAACAGCACGCCGATCGGGCGCGAGCGCAGGACGGCGCCCGGGATGACCGAATGGCGGCCGACCACGCAGACGTCCACCGGGTCGCCGTCACCCGACAGGGTGTGCGGGATGAAGCCGTAGTTGCAGGGGTAGTACATGGCGGTGTGCAGGAAGCGGTCGACGAACATCGCGCCCGACTCCTTGTCGATCTCGTACTTCACCGGCTCGCCGCGCAACGGGATCTCGATGACCACGTTCACGTCCCACGGGGCGTTCTTGCCGACCGGAACCTTGCTGAGATCCATGGAAAACCATCCTTCGACTGCAAAAGCGGGTTGCGCTTGGTTGTGGACGCGGGCCAAAGCTCCCGGCGCCGCGCGCGCGGAGTTTAGGCAGATGCGGGCATAAGTCAAAGCCACTTGCGCAGGTGCGGCAAAGGGACGAGCCTTCGCCATGCCCTGCATCCTCTTTGCGCTGCTCTGTCTCGCCTTTTTTCCCCTTGCGGCACGGGCCGACCCCCCCGCGAAGGCTGTCCACGCCATCGCCATGCATGGCGACCCCGCCTATCCGGCGGATTTCGCGCATTTCGCCTACGTCAATCCCGACGCGCCGAAGGGCGGCACGCTGCGCCAGGCGGTGACCGGCGGCTTCGACACGCTGAACCCCCATGTGGTCAAGGGCGTGCCCGCCCTGGGGCTTGGTTTGGTCTTCGAAACGATGCTGGCCCGCTCGTGGGATGAGCCCTTCTCGCTCTACGGCCTGCTGGCCGAGAGCCTGGAGGTGCCGGAGGACCGCGGCGCTGCCGTCTTCCACCTGAACCCCGCCGCGCGCTGGCACGACGGAACGCCGGTGACCGCCGCCGACGTGCTGTTCTCGCTGGAGGTCCAGCGCGCCCACGGCACGCCGAACCGCCGCCAGTTCTACGCCAAGGTGGCGAGCGCCGCGGCGCCGGACGAGCGCACCGTCCGCTTCATCTTCGCCACCGGCCCGGACGGTCGTTTCGACCGCGAGATGCCGCTGCTGATGGGGTTGATGCCGATTCACGCCAAGGCGTGGTGGGCGGGGCGGGACTTTGCCGCCACGACGCTCGACCCGCCGCTGGGCAGCGGCCCCTACCGGGTCAAACAGGTGGAGGCCGGACGGCGCATCGTCTACGAGCGGGTGACCAACTACTGGGGGCGGGACCTGCCGTCGCGGCGCGGGCTGTTCAACGCCGGCACGCTGGATTTCACCTATTACCGCGACGACTCGGTGGCTCTGGAGGCGTTCCTGGCCGGGCAGGGCGACGTGCGGCGCGAATCCGACCCCGCCAAATGGGCCACCGGCTACGACGGCCCGGCGCTCCGCACGGGGCGGATCGTGCTGGAGGAATTGCCGCACCGCCGCCCGGAGTTCGCCCGCGGCCTGATCTTCAACACGCGGCGTCCCCTGTTCCAGGACATCCGGGTGCGGCGGGCGCTCGGCCTCGCCACCGATTTCGCCTGGATCGGCAAGACGCTGTTCCACGGCGCGCTGGTCCGCACGGCGAGCTACTACCCAAACTCCGAGCTGGCGGCGGAGGGGGTGCCGGGGCCGGAGGAATTGGCGGTGCTGGAGCCCTTCCGCGACCGCCTGCCACTGGAGCTGTTCACCACGCCCTTCACCCTGCCGCGCACCGACGGCGGCGGACCGGCGGGGGCGCGGGATAACCTGCGCGAGGCACTGCGCCTGCTGGCCGAGGCCGGCTGGCGGGTGAGTGGTGGACGGCTGACCGACGGGGCGGGGCGTCCCTTCGCCTTCGAAATCCTGCTGGGCAACCCGGCGGACGAGCGGGTGGCGCTGGAATACGCCCGCTCGCTGGAGCGGCTGGGCATCGCCGTCACGGTGCGCACGGTGGACAACGCGCAGTATCAGGCGCGGTTGGATCGTTTCGATTTCGACATGACCCTGCGCTGGTGGATTTCCAGCCTCTCGCCGGGCAACGAGCAGCTTTACTATTACGGGTCGGAGGCGGCGGACCAGCCGGGCAGCCGCAATTATCCCGGCATCCGCGACCCGGTGGTGGACGCCATCGCCGCCTCCATCGCCGAGGCGCGGACCCGCGACGCCCTCGTAGCCCGCGTCCGCGCGCTCGACCGGGTGCTGCTGTGGGGCCATTACATGGTGCCGCTGTTCCACAGCCCGACCGACCGCATGGCCCGCTGGTCGCGGCTGAAGCACCCGGAAGCGACGCCCCTCTACGGCCCGCTGGTCGAGTCCTGGTGGATCGAAGAGGGCGGCTGAATCTCCGCGTGACCGCCATGGACCCGGTGGGCGTGCAGGATCAGGTCCGTGACGGCGTCCAGGTCGGTGAAACGGTCGGTGTTGACGATCAGGTCGTATTGCAGCGGATCGCCGTTGGAGACCTTGAAGAACTCCTTGAAATACTTGGCGCGGGCGGCGTTGACCCGCTGCACCTCGTGCAGCGCGTCGGCGACCTTGGCGGGATCGCCGCCGGCCAGCCGCGCGGCGCAGACCTCGTCCGATCCGACGATGCGGACGCGGAAGCGCGGCGCCCCGCGCAGCAGCAGATGCGCTCCGCGCCCGACGATCACCCCGCCGCGGAAGGCGATGCCGTTGACCACGCGGGTCAGCAGCTGCTGATACTCGGTCAGCGGGTCGTGCAGCCCCATCAGGCTGGCGTAGAGGAACATCCCCGCCCGCCCCGGTAGCTTCTCGTCGAGCTGGCGCATCAGCGTCGGGTCGGAGGTGGCGGTCGCCACCACGGCGTCGAGGATTTCCTTGTCGAAGCAGGGCACCCCCAGCGACCCGGCGAGCTTCGCCGCGATTGCCTCGCCGCCGGCGCCGTGGTCGCGGGCGATGGTGACGACAGGGGGCGGGGACTCCAGCGGGCCGAAGCGGGGCCGGTGCGGCTGGAACTGGTCGGTTCGGATGTAGGTCAGAAGCGCCTGGAAGTCGTCGCGGGCCATGGCTTCCCTCCGCGAACGGTTGCGACGGTTCCAGTGTCCGGCCGGGCGGTGGCGGGGTCAACGACGCCCAAGGGGGAGGGGCACGTCGCCGCACCCCTTCCGCGCGCCGCCGAAAAGGACCCTACAGCACCCGGACCGCGATCACCGTCAGCAGGACGACGATGATCCACAGGGCGACGCGCTCGCTGATCCGGCGTTCCACCCAGCGGTCGAGCATGTGCTTGATCGAGTGGGGGTGCAGGCGCAGGCCGCCGTCGGCCAGTTCGGCGGCGGCGCGTTCGGCCTGGTTCACCAGCCGGGGCAGGCGGCGCACCGTCGACACCACGGCCTCCAGATCGTCGAGAATCTGGGCTTCCGGCCCGCGGTTCTCGCGCATCCAGTCCTCGATCAGCGGGCGCGCCAGTTCCCACATGTTGATGTCGGGGTTCAGGATGCGGCCCACCCCTTCCGCCGTGAGCATGCTTTTCTGGAGCAGCAGGAGCTGCGGCTGGGTCTCCATCTCGAACTGCTCGGTCACCGCGAAGAGCTGGGCGAGCAGCCGGCCGACGGAAATCTCGCTCAGCGGCTTGTTCTGCAACGGCTCGCCGATGGCGCGGCAGGCCTGGGTGAACACTTCGATCGATTGGTGGCGGGGGACATAGCCCGCCTCGAAATGCACCACGGCGACGCGGCGGTAGTCGCCGGTCAGGAAGCCGATGAGCATGTCGGCGAGGTAGGTCCGCGTCGCCCGGTCCAGCCGGCCCATGATGCCGAAATCGACGGCGGTGATGTTGCCGTCCTGGGTGACGAACAGGTTGCCCGGATGCAGGTCGGCGTGGAAGAAGCCGTCGCGGAACACTTGGTTGAAGAAGCTGGCCGAGGCCTTCGCCAGGATCTCGTCGCGGTCGTAGCCGGCGGCGTCGAGCCTTTCCGACTCGTCCACCTTGAAGCCGCGGATGCGCTCCAGCGTCAGGACACGGCGCGCCGTGCGGTCCCAGTCGATGGCCGGCACGTTGAAGGTGGGGTCGTCCTTGAAGTTGTCGCCCAGCTCCGACGCCGCTGCGGCTTCCATCCGCAGCTCCATCTCCAGGCGGGAGGTGCGGGCGAAGGTGTCCACCACCTCGCGCGGGCGCAGCCGCTTCAGCTTGGGCATGACCATGACAGCCAGCTCGGCCAGCCAGTAGAACAGGTCAATGTCCCGCTCGAAGGCGTTCTCGATGCCCGGCCGCAGAACCTTCACCGCGACCTCCCGCCCCTCGGCGGTGACGGCGAAATGCACCTGCGCGATGGAGGCGGCGGCGACCGGCACCTCGTCGAAGCTGCGGAACAGCGTCCCGATGGGGGCGCCCAGCTCCTCCTCGACGATGGCGCGGGCCTGGGCGCCGGGGAAGGGCGGCAGCTTGTCCTGAAGCTCGGCCAGATCCAGCGCCATCCGCTCGCCGACGAGGTCGGAGCGGGTGGACAGCAGCTGCCCCAGCTTGATGTAGGTCGGCCCCAGGTCGGCCAGCGCGCGGGCCAGCCGCTGGCCGACGCGGCCCGGCTCCTTGGCGTTGCCGACCCAGCGCCAGAACAGCGCGAAGCCGGGGGCGGTCTGCGGCAGCGTTTCCGGCAGCGCGTTGTAGCGCGCCAGCGTGCGGCCGATCACGAAGAGGCGGCCAATGTTTCGGGCGGTCCGGAACAGCATCCGGTCAGATCCGCCAGCCGGAATGGATGGCGGCGATGCCACCGGTCAGGTTGCGCACGCGCACCGCGCCGAAGCCCGCCGCCTCGATGCGCTTGACCATGGCCTGCTGCTCGGGGAAGCGGCGGATGCTCTCCGCCAGATAGCGGTAGCTGTCCTCGTCCCCGGCCACCATGCGGCCGAGCCGCGGCAGGACCTGGAAGGAATAGACGTCGTAGATCTCGCGCAGGACCGGAAGGACCACGTGGCTGAACTCCAGGCAGAAGAACTTTCCGCCGGGCTTCAACACGCGGCGCGCCTCGGAAAGCGCGGCGTCGATGCGCGTGACGTTGCGAAGGCCGAACGCAATCGTATAGGCGTCCACCGAACGGGAGGCGATGGGCAGCCTTTCGGCGTCGCCGACCGTCCAGTTCACGCCGGTCAGCAGGTTGCGGTCGTAGGAACGGTCGCGCCCGACTCGGACCATCGACTCGGTGATGTCGCAGACCACGGCCCGGCCGCCGCCGCGCTCCAGGAAGCGGAAGGCGATGTCGCCGGTGCCGCCCGCCACGTCGAGCAGCGTCATGTCGGCGCGCGGCGCCACCATCTCCATCAGCGTGTCCTTCCACAGCCGGTGGATGCCGCCCGACATCAGGTCGTTCATCAGGTCGTAGCGCCCGGCCACGCTGTCGAAGACGGCGCGGACGAGGCCGGACTTGGCGTCGGGATCGACGGGGCGGTAGCCGAACCAGTTCCCTTCGGCCCCGGCGGACACGCCGGTGGCCTGGGCCGGAGCTGCGGGCTGGGACGGGGCGGAGGGGGTGCGCGGATCGGTCATGGCGCGCAACATAGCGCGCGGTCTGGGCTTGCGCCAGCCGGGGCGTTGCCGTGACGCACCCCCGGCGGGCGGTTTTTGCGGGCTTGACCCCGCGTCCCGGCTTCGCCACCGTGCCCGCCGGTGGACGATGGCGGACGGACGGGGGACCATGGCCACGCTGCAGGAAGCCCTGCTGATCGCCTTCGACCTCCAGCGGGAGGGGTGCTTCGCCGAGGCCGATTCGGTCTACGGCCAAATCCTCGACGCCGTTCCCGGCCACCCGCCGGCCCTGCATCTGCGTGGCCTTCTCCTCGCCCAGTGCGGGCGGCTGGAGGAGGGCTGCGCCCTGGTCGAACAGGCCGTCGCCGCCGTCGATGGCCAAGCCGAAGGCCAGCCCGATCTGCACGCCAACCACGCCAACCTGCTGGAGGCGCTGGGCCGCTTCGGCGCGGCGGCGGAGGCGCTGGCCCGCGCCGCCGCCCTCGATCCGGAGCGGGTGGCGCTTCTCAACAATTTCGCGCTGCGCCGGCTGGCCGCCGGCGATCCGGCCGCGGCGGAGCAGGCGCTGCGCGCGGCGGTGGACCTTCAGCCGGGGCTGGCCGATCCGCGCATCAACCGTGCCCAGGCGCTGGACGCGCTGGGACGGACGGACGAGGCGCTGACCCAGCGGCGGATCGCCGCGCTGCTGACGCCGGACGACGCCGGCCTGCTGGGGGCGCTGGCCCTGCGGCCCGATGTGGGCGAAGGGGAGCTGTGCCGTGCCCTGCGGCTCGACCCGGAGCGGGCGGCGCTGTGGAACCGGCTGGGCGCGTGGCGGAAGGACCGCGGCGCGCTGTCCTCCGCCCGCAACGCCTATGAGCGCGGTCTGGCGCTGGCCCCCGCCGACGCCGCGCTGTGGAACAACCGGGCCAATGTGCGGAAGGGGCAGGGTGATCCGGGCGGCGCACGGGACGCCCTGCGGCGGGCGGCGGCGCTCCAGCCGGAGTCGGCGGCCATCCGCAACAATCTCGCCGACGCCCACGCGCTCTGCGGCGACCCGGAGGCGGCGCTGGCCGAGGCGGAGGCGGCGCTCGCCCGCGACCCCGCCCTGGCCGACGCGCGGCTGGCGCGGGCCTCGGCGCTGCTGGCGCTCGGGCGCTTCGCGGAGGGCTGGGACGCCTGGGAGGACCGCTGGACCGCCGAACCCTGGTGCCGCACCGCCGGACGCTTCCCGCAGCCGCTGTGGAGCGGGCAGCCGCTGGGCGGCGGGCGGCTGCTCGTCTGGGGAGAGCAGGGGGTCGGCGACGAGCTGATGTTCGCCACGCTGCTCCCATTGTTGACGCAATCGTCAACGGAAGAGGCGCAATCATCAACAACCACTTTGGCCGGCTGCCTGCTGGAATGCGACGCCCGGCTGGCACCGCTGTTCGCCCGCGCGCTGCCGGGGGTGGAGGTGGTGCCGCGTGGCCCGCGGCCGGACCCGCGCTTGTCCGCCCCGGACATCGCTGCGCAGATCCCCTCGGGCAGCCTGCCGCGCCTGCTGCTGCGCAGCGAGGAGGATTTCCGCCGGCTTCGCCCGATCCTGTCCGCCGATCCGGCGCGGACGCCGGCGGTTCGGCGGAGGTGCGGGCGGCCTCTGGTCGGCATCGCCTGGCACACCACCAACCCGAAATGGGGACGCCTGCGCAACGTGCCGCCGGCCGATCTGGCGCGCGCGCTGCACGCCGCGGGCGCCGACATGGTGGTGCTGCAATACGGCGACTGCGCGGGGGAGGTGGCCGCGCTGGCGGCGGAGGGCATCGCCATCGCGCTGCCGCCCGGGCTGGACCGCAAGGACGACCTGGACGGGCTGGCCGCGCAGATCGCCGCCACCGACCTCGTGGTCACCATCGACAACGCCACCGCCCATCTGGCCGGCGCGCTGGGCCACCCGGTCTGGCTGCTGCTGTCCCATGCGCCGGACTGGCGCTGGCTGGTCGGCCGGGACGACTCCCCCTGGTACCCCTCGGCCCGCCTGTTCCGTCAGCCGGCGGCGGGGGACTGGCGGACGCCGCTGGACGCCGTGACCGACCGGCTGCGCGCGCTTTTCCCATAGCTCTGCTACCCTTCGCGTCCTCCCACCCCTTCACTCCCTCCCACGGCCCGGCACGGAAACATGGCGACAATCGCGGAAGCCCTGGCCATCGCCTTCGACCACCACGAGTCCGGCCGTCTGGCCGAGGCCGAAATCCTCTACGGCCGCATCCTCGACGCCGATCCCCATCAGGCGACCGCTCTGCATCTGCTGGGCGTGCTCTACGGCCAGACGGACCGGCCGAAACTGGCGGCGGCGCTGTTCGTCGGGGCGATCGGGCTGGTTCCCGACAATCCGGGCCTGCGCTACGACCTCGCCCGCGTCCGGCTGATCCTGGAGGACGGGCAGGGGGCGGTGGATGCCCTGCGGCGGACGCTGGCGCTCCAGCCCGACCACGCGGCGGCGCTGTTCCAGCTCGCCCTGGCCTGCCGCGGCGTCGGGCGGCACGACGAGTCGCTGCTGGTGCTGGAACGGCTCCTGACCCTCCAGCCGGACGGCCTGGAGGCGCGCTACCTCGCCGACCGGGCGGTGGAGCGGGAAGGGCGGGAGCTTCTTGATGGAGGGAAGGTCGGGCAGGCGGTGGCGCGGCTCACCCGCCCGGTGGCGGAGGCGGTGGGAGTGCCGCTCCTCTCCGCCCACGCCGCCGCGCTTTACCGCGATGGCCGGGTGGAGGAGGCCGCCCGACTGTTCCGCGGGCTGCTGGCCGCTCGTCCGGCGGAGGCCCTGGCGCTGTGGAACCTGTCGCTGTGCCGGCTCGAGGGGCGCGACGCGGCGGCGGCGGAGCGGCTGGCCCGCCGGGCGCGCGCCCTGGCCCCGCAGGAGGCGGAGGGCCACGCCAAGCTCGGGCTGGCGCTGACCGCCCAGGGGCGGCTGGAGGAGGCGATGACCGCCGGGCGCGCGGCGCTGGTCTGCGATCCGGCGCACGCGCCGTCCCTGTCCAACCTCGGCGCGCTGACCATCCGGATCGGGGAGGATGCGCAGGCCCTGCGGCTGGCCGAGCGGGCGTTGCGGCTGGCCCCGGATCTGGGCGAGGCCCAGGTCGTCCGTGGCGATGCCCTGGTGCATCTCGACCGCCCGCGGGACGCGGAGGAGGCCTTCCGCAGCGCCCTGCGGGTGGCGCCGCAACTGGTCGTCGCCCACTGGAATCTGTCCCATCTGCTGCTGCGGCTGGGCGATTACGCCGCCGGCTGGGCGGAGTACGAGTGGCGCTGGCGGAGCGAGGCCCTGGCCGGGCAGCGCCGCCCCTTCCGTCAGCCGCTCTGGGACGGCACCGATCTGGCGGGGCGGACCATCCTGGTCCATGCGGAGCAAGGGCTGGGCGACACCATCCAGTTCATCCGCTTCCTGGATCATGTGCTGCAGGCCGCCCCGGCGCATGTCCATCTGGAGGCGCACGGCCCTCTCCTGCCGCTGCTGGAGCGCAACACCGATCCGGCGCGGGTGACGGTGATCCCGCGGGCTCCCGACTTTCCGGGCGTAAGCGGCTTGCCCGACACCGACGTCCAGATTCCGCTGATGAGCCTCGCCGGTCTGTTCTGCCCGAGCCTGGAGGCGATCCCCGCCCGTGTGCCCTATCTGCGTCCTGATCCACGGCGCGCCGCCGCCTGGAGCGAGCGGCTGGAGGGCCGGCCGGGGCTGCGGGTCGGGCTGGTCTGGGCGGGCAACCCGTCCTTTCACGGCGATGCGCAGCGCTCGCCCCGGCTGGCCGGGCTGCGGCCAGTGCTGGGCGTGCCGGGCGTGCGCGTCTTCGGGCTTCAGAAGGGGCCGGGGCGGGACGATCTGGAGGGGATGGCCCTGCCACCATCCTTCACCGATCTGGGGCCGGACATCGTCGATTTCGCCGACACCGCGGCGATCATGAGCAACCTCGACCTCGTGATCTCCTCCTGCACCGGTCCGGCCCATCTGGCCGGGGCGCTGGGGGTGCCGGTGTGGGTCGTGCTGCCGCACTCGCCGGATTGGCGTTGGATGATGGGGCGGGAGGACAGCCCCTGGTATCCCACCGCCCGGCTGTTCCGCCAGACCCGGAGCGGCGACTGGTCCGGCCCGGCGGCGGCGATGGCGCGCGCCCTGCGGAGGCTGGTGGACGGTTTGGAGGGCTGAAGGCGCCCCTTGCGTCAACCCGCGCTTCCCACCATCCTCCTTGCCATCATGCCCGAACTTCCCGAAGTCGAAACCGTCTGCCGCGGCCTCGCCCCGCATCTGGAGGGGCGGACTCTGGTCCAGGTGCTCCAGCGCCGCGCCAACCTGCGCGTTCCCTTTCCGGACGGCTTCTGCGAGCGGCTGACCGGCCGCCGCGTCGAGTCGGTGCGCCGCCGCGCCAAGTACATCCTGGTCCATCTCGACGACGGGACGGTGCTGATCGCCCATCTCGGCATGTCGGGCCGCATGATCATCACGCCGGAACGGCCCGCCGCCTGGGGCGCCCACGACCATGTCGTGCTGGAGACCGACGCCGGGACGGTGGTGACCTTCAACGACGCCCGCCGCTTCGGCCTGATGGACCTCGCCATGGCGGAGACGCTCGCCGAGCACCCGCTGCTGCGCGCGCTGGGGCCGGAGCCGCTGGGCAACGCCTTCTCCGGACCGGTGCTGGCCGCGCGGCTGGCCGGGCGGATGACCAGCATCAAGGCCGCCCTGCTGGACCAGAGCGTGGTCGCCGGGCTCGGCAACATCTACGTGTCGGAGGCGCTGTTCCTCGCCCGCCTCAGCCCCACGCGCATCGCCGCCACGGTGAGCGGCGCCAAGGCGGAGCGGCTGGCCGCGGCGATCCGCGCGGTGCTGGAACGGGCCATCGCCGCGGGGGGATCCAGCTTGCGCGACTACCGGCAGGCGTCGGGGGAACTCGGCTATTTCCAGCACCAGTTCTCGGTCTACGACCGCGAGGGCGCGCCCTGTCCGGGCTGCAGCTGCGACGTGGCGAAGACGGGGGGCGTCCGCCGGATCGTCCAGGCGGGCCGTTCGACTTTCTATTGTCCGCAACGCCAGCGTTGATATAGGTGGAAGGTATGACGGCTCCATCGGCCACCGCGAGGGCGACGCTCGCCGCCCTCCTCCTCGCCGGCCCCGCCCTTGCGGGTCTGGCCGGGGTTCCTTTGCCCGCAACCTCGTCCGCCTGGGCGGCAGACCCCGCCCGTGCCGACTCCGCCCGTTACGTCGAAGGCATGGGGGACGTGCCGGTCATGCCGGGTCTCGCCCCCGCCGAGGAGGCGCCGCTGGTCTTCGACAAGCCCGCCGGACGCATTGCGCAGTCCGTCATGGCGGGCGCCATGGACCGCAACGCGGTCCTGTCCTTCTACAACCAGACCATGCCGCAGCTCGGCTGGAGCCGCGCCCCGCAACGGGCGGGCGGAAGCGCCAGTTTCCTGCGGGAGGGCGAGGAGCTGCGCCTGGAATTCGTCGAGCCGGCACCCACCACCGACGTGAGGGCCGCCACCGCGAGGGCCGCCGCCCAGAAGGCGACCCAGAAGGCGGCGGCCACGGTGGTCCGCTTCTCGCTGATTCCGCGCTGATCCTCCAAACGAGACCAAGAGCAAACCAGAAGCACCCCCGCCCGGAGCAAGGGGGCAAACCACGGGAGCCTGCTGCATCATGCCGTACGAAACCATTCTCGTCGAAACCCGCGGACCGGTCGGGCTCGTCACGCTGAACCGGCCCAAGGCGCTGAACGCGCTGTCCGACCTGCTGGTGACCGAGCTGGGCCAGGCGCTGGACGCGCTGGAGGCCGACGACTCCGTTGGCGCCATCGTGGTCACGGGTTCGGAGAAGGCCTTCGCCGCCGGCGCCGACATCAAGGAGATGCAGAACTTCTCCTACATGGACGTCTACAAGGCCAACTTCATCACCGCCAAGTGGGAACGGCTGGCCAAGTGCCGCAAGCCGACCATCGCCGCGGTCGCCGGCTACGCGCTGGGCGGCGGCTGCGAATTGGCGATGATGGCCGACTTCATCCTGGCCGCCGACACCGCCAAGTTCGGCCAGCCGGAGATCACCATCGGCACCATCCCCGGCGCCGGCGGCACGCAGCGCCTGACCCGCTTCGTCGGCAAGTCCAAGGCCATGGAGATGTGCCTGACCGGTCGTCTGATGGACGCCGCCGAGGCCGAGCGCGCCGGCCTCGTCAGCCGCGTCGTGCCTGCGGTGGATCTGGTGGACGAGGCGGTGCGGGTCGCCGAGAAGATCGCCAAGCTCTCGCGCCCGGTCGTCATGATGGCCAAGGACGCCGTCAACGCCGCCTATGAGACCACCATGTCGGAAGGCATCCGGGTCGAGCGCCGAATCTTCCACGCCACCTTCGCCGTCGAAGACCAGAAGGAAGGCATGGCCGCCTTCGCCGAGAAGCGTCAGCCGGATTGGAAGCATCGCTGACATCCCCCGACTCCTCCCCCGTATCTAGCGGGGGAGGACCAGAAATCCGTCAAGATCTCGTAATCTTTCCTTTGCCGAAAAACAGTGTTGGACGGTGCCTTGACTCTCATTCGGCTGGAGCGTATAAGGCCCCCTCGCACTGGGACAGGCGTGTCGTCCGGAGTAGGGTTTTCATGGCCAATCATAAGTCTGCTGAAAAGCGCATTCGTCAAACCGCGCGTCGTACGGAGATCAACCGTAACCGCGTCAGCCGTATCCGCACCTTCGTGAAGAAGGTCGAGACGGCGATCTCGTCCGGCAACAAGGCTGAAGCCGCTGAGGCTTTCAAGGCCGCGCAGCCGGAAATGATGCGTGGAGCCTCCAAGGGCGTTCTGCACAAGAACACCGTGTCGCGCAAGCTGTCGCGCCTGTCGGCCCGCATCAAGGCTCTCTGAGTTTACTCGGCGTTATAAAGCCGCGCACCAGGTCTGGGCGCGGCTTTTTGCGTTTTTGATAAGTACAGTCTCCGTTCTTCCCGAGTCCTCCGGCAGAACTCCGGTGGGACAGGGGATCGCGGTTGCTGGGTGGCGATTCGTTCCCGGCGGCCCTGATCTTTCGTGAGGGCAGGGAGGCGTTTCGGAGGGGTTGCGTGATTTTTGCCGCAGTCCGGACCGTTCGCATTCTGTCCTATTGCCACGGCGAGGGCGGCTGATTAGACTTTCGATCCGTTGGGAACGGCGCACCGATGTTGCCTTTAATGTCACGCGCCGTTTGCTAAAGGACGGAGACGTTCAAAGCGGCGGACAACGCTGCGGGACGCTCAAGAAGCTCGACTCAACCCGTTGCTCCTGGAGCGATGCTTTTCTTAAAACTCGACGTGGCTAAGGCGGAGTCCAACTTCGCCGAAGGGATAGTATTGCCGCCCAGTTGGGAGGCATCCACCGTTGGAGTCTTCAGGAGAGGAACGTTTTGAAGGCGCGGGACCTAAGTTAAGGGGTCTGGAGTTAAGGGGCCTAAGTTAAGTCGGGCGGGACGGTGCCCCCTGCGGCGCGGGGCCGTCCGGGGGGAAAGGAGCGGGGTAGGGGAAGCATGTCGGTCGGCGCGTCGTTGGATCAGCAGTGGGCCCGCATCCGGGGCCGCCTCAAGGACGAGGTGGGCGAGATCGCCTACCGCAGCTGGCTGCAGCCGCTTTCCTTCGCCGGCATCCGCGGGGGAGAGGTTCGCATCGTCGTGCCCACCCGCTTCATGCGCGACTGGGTGCTGACCCACTACGCCGACCGCATCCGCAACCTGTGGGCCGGCGAGAATCCGGACGTCCTGTCCATCGACGTCGTGGTCGCCTCCGCCAACGCCCCGTCCATGCTGATGCCGGAATTGACGTCGGATGGGGACGCGGGCGAGCCGTCGCGCGACTCCGATCCGGTCGATGGCGCCGCCGGCGGCGGTCCGGTTCCCCCGGCGCCCGCCCCGCGGGCCGCGGCGCTCAACCAGTCCGCGTCCTATGGGGCCGCCTCCTACGGCGCCAACTCCTACATCGGCTCCTCCTATTCGGCGGGGCCGCCCTCCTTCGCGTCGGACGAGTCGCCCACGGCGGTCGCCTCGGTGCTGGAGGACCGGACCGACATCTCCGCGCCGCTGGACCCCCGCTTCACCTTCGAGAATTTCGTGGTGGGCAAGCCGAACGAGCTGGCCCACGCCGCCGCCCGGCGCGTCGCCGACGCCACCTCGGTCACCTTCAACCCGCTGTTCCTCTACGGCGGGGTCGGGCTCGGCAAGACCCACCTGATGCACGCCATCGCCTGGCAGATCCGGCGGAACGATCCGAACCGCAAGGTGATCTACCTGTCGGCGGAAAAGTTCATGTACCAGTTCATCCGGGCGTTGCGCTTCAAGGACACCATGGCCTTCAAGCAGCAGTTCCGCTCGGTGGACGTGCTGATGATCGACGATGTGCAGTTCATCAGCGGCAAGGACAGCACCCAGGAAGAGTTCTTCCACACCTTCAACGCGCTGGTGGACCAGAACCGTCAGGTCATCATCTCCGCCGACAAGAGCCCGTCCGATCTGGAAGGCATGGAGGAGCGGCTGCGCTCCCGCCTCGGCTGGGGCCTCGTCGCGGACATCCACCCGACCACCTACGAGCTGCGTCTGGGCATCCTCCAGGCCAAGGCCGACGCGCTGAACGCGGCCATCCCGCTGAAGGTGCTGGAGTTCCTCGCCCACAAGATCACCTCCAACGTGCGCGAGCTGGAAGGGGCGCTGAACCGCATCGTCGCCCACGCCGAGCTGGTCGGCCGGGCCATCTCGCTGGAATCGACGCAGGAGGTGCTGCACGACCTGCTGCGCGCCAACGACCGCCGCGTCACCATCGACGAGATCCAGAAGCGGGTGGCGGAGCATTTCAACATCCGCGTCGCCGACATGCATTCGGCCCGCCGCGCCCGCGCCGTGGCCCGCCCGCGGCAGGTCGCCATGTACCTCGCCAAGCAGCTCACCGCCCGCTCCCTGCCGGAGATCGGCCGCAAGTTCGGCGGGCGCGACCACACCACCGTGATGCACGCGGTGAAGAAGGTGGAGGAGCTGCGCACCACCGACCCCGCCTTCGCCGAGGACGTCGAGCTTCTCCGCCGCATGCTGGAGAGCTGAGCGGGCCGTTACAGGTCGATGAAGTTTGCGCCCACTCCCGCTTGAGCCATGGACGGCGCCCGGATATCGCGGCACAGTTGCCGCTGCGGCGGAGTCCGGCTGGACCGGTCCCGCAGCCAGCCCCGCGATGGGCAAAGCCAGCATGAATTCGGGCCAATAAGAAAAGGGGAGAGCAGGTGCCATGACCAAGGTTCCGGAAACCACCAGCCTGGAACAGCGCTCCAGCGCCGAGACGCAGCGCGCCGCCAAGGGCTTCACCCGCCGCCTGCTGCTCCAGGGGACCGCCGCCGCCGCGGGCGTCGCCGCGGTCGGCCCCTTCATCCTGCGCGAGGGCCGCGCCGCGTCGGGCAGCGTCAAGATCTTCTCCTGGGCCGGCTACATCAGCCCGGACATGCTGGCCGACTTCGAGAAGAAGACCGGCATCAAGGCCACCCTGACCGAATACGGCACCAACGACGAGCTGCTGAACCAGCTCAAGGCCACCGGCGGCGCCGGCTTCGACATCATCCACCCCACGGTGGACCGCGTGCCGAACTATGTGGAGTTCGAGCTGGTCCAGCCGCTGGACGAGTCGAAGGTCAAGTGGGACGGCTGCCTGAAGTCGGCGGTCGAAGGTTCCGCCGCCATGGGCGGCGTGGTCGGCGGCAAGCGCTTCTTCGCGCCCGCCGACTGGGGGACCGAGGCCATCGCCTACGATCAGGCCAAGGCGCCGCTGACCTACGGCACCGCCAGCTACGGCGACCTGTGGAAGCCCGAGCACGCCGGCAAGGTGACGGTGCGCGGCCATTCCGGCCTGATCGGCATCGGCCTGTGGCTGGAAGGCCAGGGCAAGCTGCCCCACCCGATCCGCGAGCAGTTCAAGGACGAGGCGAAGGCGCGCGCCAACTTCGACGCGATCCTTCAGGTCGCCGCCGCCAACAAGAAGGCCATCGGCCAGTTCTGGTCGAACGAGAACGAGGCCCAGGGCGCCTTCCGCACCAACGGCTGCGTCATCGGCCAGACCTGGGATTCGTCCGCGGTCGCCCTGCGCAAGGAGGGGCTGCCGATCCGCTTCCTGGCGCCGAAGGAAGGGGCGCTGGCCTGGATGGAAGGCTTCGCGATTCCGGCCAAGGCGGCGAACCTGGAGCAGGCCTATGCCTGGATCAACTGGTTCTACACGCCGGAGGCGGGCGCCCTCTACACCAACCATTCCGGCATCTCCAGCACGGCGGTCGGGGCGGAGGCGCATCTGTCCGACCTGAACAAGCAGTTCTTCGCCGACGCCTATCCGGGTGACGCGCTGCAGAAGCTGTGGTGGTGGCCGATCCAGGAGGCTTGGTACGTCTCCATCCGCAACGAGTACCAGGACCGCTTCCTGGCCGCGTGAGCGCGACCCTCTCCCGTCCCCATTGTCCCCTCTCCCCTCCGGGGAGAGGGTTAGGGTGAGGGGGATGTTCTTTTGCCGGGCGTGCCGCCATGTGCAACCCCCTCACCGGCCCTCCGGGCCACCCTCTCCCCGGAGGGGAGAGGGTTAGGGTTGGCGGCAAGCGATCAAATCAGGTGCCTATGAGTCAGGACGTCCAGCTCGAGTCCGTCACCATGCGGTTCGGTTCCGTCACCGCCGTCCGCGACGTGTCGCTGACGGTCGGGGCGGGGGAATTCTTCAGCTTCCTCGGCCCCTCAGGCTGCGGCAAGACCACCATCCTGCGCATGGTCTCCGGCTTCATGGAGCCGACGGAGGGTGCCATCCGCATCGGCGGCCGGGACATGCGCGGCATCGGCCCGAACAAGCGCCCGACCGCGCTGATCTTCCAGAATCTCGCCTTGTTCCCGCTGATGACGGTGGCGGAGAACATCGGCTTCGGGCTGGAGGTGCGCGGCGTGCCCTCGGCGGAGCGCCAGGGGCGGGTGCGCAAGCTGCTCGACCTCGTGGCCCTGCCCGACGCCGCGGAGAAGAAGGTGACGGAGCTGTCGGGCGGCCAGCGCCAGCGCATCGCCATCGCCCGCGCTCTGGCCGTGGAGCCCGCCGTCCTGCTGCTCGACGAGCCGCTGTCGGCGCTGGACCTGAAGCTGCGCCAGCACATGCGCGCCGAGCTGCGCGACCTGCAGAAGCGGACCGGCGTGACCTTCATCTACATCACCCATGACCAGGGCGAGGCGCTGACCATGTCCGACCGGATCGGCGTGATGTCCAGGGGCGTGCTGGAGCAGGTGGGCGACGGCCGGGCCATCTACGACCATCCGGAAACCGCCTTCGTCGCCTCCTTCGTGGGGGAGAACAACCGCTTTGCCGGCACCGTCGCCGAGTCGGCGGGCGGGATGGCCGCTCTGGACACGCCCCGCGGCCGTCTGATCGGGCGCAACCCGCGCCGCCTGTCGCCCGGCGACCGCGCCACCCTGTTCGTCCGGCCGGAGCGCATGGCGGCGGGTGCGGGGGCGGAGAACGCGCTGGAGGCACGGGTCACCCACCGGGATTTCGAGGGGGCCTTCATCAACGCCTTCCTGGAGGGCGGCATCACCGTCCAGGTCCCGCATCTCGGCGACGAGCCGCCGCTGACCCCCGGCGAACCCGCCCGCATCGCTTTCCGGGCCGAGGACGCCGTGGTGCTGCCGGACACGCCGGCGTAACGCCGTTCAGCGACCCACGGGGACAACCGCGCGGAAGGGCACCTTCTCGAAGTCGCTGACCAGGGCGTCCAGCCGCACCGCCCAGGACCCGGCCACCGGCAGGGCCACCCCGTCCGCCGCGTAGACGCCGGGCGCCACCTTCGGCAGGGGGCGGGTGATGCCCTCGATCCCGGCGGTGGGCAGGGCCAGCTCCGCCGACACCTCCAGAGCGTCGAGCGGCGCGCCGTCCGGTCCCGTCAGGCGCATCTCGACGCGGTTCGCTCCCGGCGTCGCCGGGGTCACCGTCACGATGGCGGTGCGCCCGCGCGCCACGACCGCGGTGCTGAAACCGGCCGGCTTCTCGGCGAAGACCGGCAGGGTCTGGGTGCGCGGCGGCGGGGTGGTGCCCAGCCCGGCGGTGAACAGCACGACCAGCGCCGCCACCACCATCTCGGTGTGGACGCTGGCGCGCAGCCGGGCCGCGGCCATCCCGCCCATGGTCTCCAGCCGCAGCGTCAGCCGCCAGCGGTTGACGGCGGCCAGCGCCAGCAGGGCCAGCGCGCAGACGATCTTGCCGGTCCAGATCTGGCCGTAGGCGGTGGTCAGGATGGCGCGCGGGTCGGCGAGTTGCAGCGCGCTCAGCCCCGCCCCGGCGAGCAGCAGGACGGCCACCGCCAGAACTGCCCAGCCCGAGAAGCGGCGGACCAGCCGCAGCGACTCCGCCGGCGGCTCCGTCCGCAGCAGCACGGCCAGCGGCCAGAAGCTGCCGATCCAGAAGGCCACCGCCAGACCGTGCAAGGCGACCAGCGGCACGCTGAGCCAGCGCGGCTCCGCGGTCGCGGCGTGGCCGGTGGCGGCCAGCGCCAGCGCCGCCCCGACCGCCCCGACGATCAGCAACACGCGGCCCGTCGTCCCGCGGTCTTCCAGCGCCAGCCCCAGCGCGGTGGCGATCAGGCTGAGCAGGGCCAGAAGAGCGCTCGGCCCCGCCGTGCTGGTCAGGCCGGCGACCCAGGGCGAGGCGCTGGCCAGGGCGGACAGCGGCGCCCCTTCCAGAACCGCGCCGGCCAGCCCAGCGTTCAGCAGCGCCACCAGGGCGGCGACGCCGACACCCAGGCACAGGCCGGGGCGCAGGCGGCGGTTCAGCGGACTCCACCGCCCCGCCACCAGCACCAGGAACAGTCCGCCGCCGACCGCGGCGAGCAGGCTTCCATAATGGAGCGCCCGAACCGCGGCGGCGGCCAGCAGCGTGGCGGGTGGTGTCGCGCCGCCCAGCTCCGCCGGTCGTTCCGGTTCCGCACCGATCCCGAACAGGAGAGAGCCGGCGACCGGGTGACCGTCCGCCGAGCTGACGCGGTAGCTGAGGACATGGGTCCCCACCGCCAGCCCACCGGGCAGCGCGACGCGCAGCGCCCCGTCCCCGGCGGCAGGCGGGGAGGGCAGGGGAAGCGTCACCCCGCCGGGACCGATCAGCGTCACCGACACTGGCCGCACCGGCTCGTTGAAGCGCAGCATGGCCTCGGCGGGCGGACTGTCGAGCCGCGCCCCGTCCTCCGGGGTGCTCTCGACCAGCACGGCATGCGCCAGGGCCGGCGCGGACAGGGACAGCAGCATCAGGGCGGCGATCCACCCCACGACCAGCCGGCGCATGCGTTTTTCCTCCCCTTACGGCTTGGCGGTCAGGGTGACGCCGGGGGCCGGCTCCTTGTAATCGTGGTCGGTCTTGCCGGGCTCCGGGATCTCGATCCAGCGGTGCACGCCCGTCTCGCATTCCTGCACCACGGGGAAATAGACCACGGTGCCGGGGGCGGCGTCGGGCAGGCGGGCGCGGAAGACGAACTCGTCGTAATGGGCGTCGGGCAGCGAACCGCCGGTCCAGGCGATCTCGGTGACGCCCTTGCTCAGCGACTCGCCGTAGTAATCATAGGCCTTGGCGTATTCGCCCTCCTTGGTCGTCAGGGTCCAGCCGGGCTTGGGCATCGGCTTCACTGCGATGACCCCCTCCGGGATCTGCACGCGCAGGGCGACGGTGGGGGAGGCGCCGCAGCCATGGCCGACGCGCAGCACGCCCTTGTAGGTGCTGGCGGCGGGGGCCTGCTTGGTCTCCAGCGTGGTGTGGGCGAGGGCGGCGGACAGCGGCAGGCAGGTCAGGACGGCGGCGGCCAGCAGGGCGCCGCGGGTGTTGCGGATCATGGGAACTCTCCGGTGTGCGCGCAGGCGCCGGCTTTGGCCGCAGGGCCTGGTTCCGACCGACGGCGTCTCCGTTTCCGCAGCGGCCCCCACCCCAGCCCTCCCCCGCTTCGCAGGGGAGGGTGCCTATTGCGAAGCGGCGGCAGTCCCCTCCCCTGCGAAGCGGGGGAGGGTTAGGGAGGGGGCAACCGTCAGCGACGACGGGGAGACGGAAAGAGAAGCGGTCGCGTTCGAAAAAAGGCCGTTCAGCCGCAGGCCCGCGCCTGTGAATGCGTGTGTCTGCGAGGGAACTCGGTCAGACACCCACCGGAGGCGCCCGGGCGGAGAAGGCGCGCGGGGCGCGGCCGGCTCCGGCCTCGTCGTCCGCGGGCAGCGGAAGGGCGGCCAGCACGATCCCGGCCGGCGGCAGCGGGGCCGGCGCCACGGCCGGACCCAGCAGGGACCCGCTGCCCAGCGACAGGCAGATCGGGCAATAGGTGACGTGGCCCGGTGTGCCGTCGGGGACGGGGCCGTGGTCGGAGTGCGGCGCGGCGGAGGCGTCGGGCGCGGCGCCGGAATGGCAGATCGAGCCGGCCATGGCGAACTGGGCCGACTCCGCCAGCACCCTGGCCAGCGGCGCCGGGACGTGGGTGGCCATGACCAGGGCGTGGAAGACCAGCACCAGCGCGGCGACCCACGCTGTGGTTTCCCTCATCACCCCGGATGTCCGCCATGCACGCATGCCCCCACTATGGGCACAGTCCAAGTCTCGAAAAAAGGCAATAAAGTTGTGGTTATTGGACGGGGCATGGCCTCGCTTGCGCTCCGGACCTGGGTCATGAGAGGCTTTCGATCCTAGAATTTCGGCGGGTGGGGGAATGGTCATGGGCGGCGTGCTGCGCCGGTACGGTCCGGTTCTGACCGCGGCGATCCTGCTGGCGGTGGCCGTGTGGCTGCTGCTGCTGGTCGTGCTGCCGCAATTGCTGATGGTGGATTTCTCCTTCCGCCCGTCGCTGCCGCCCAGCAAGGCCGGCGGGCCGGAGGACGTCTACACGCTGCGCAACTACGCGACGCTGTGGACCAACCAGATCCATCTGGCGATTTTCCTCAAGACGATCTGGGCGAGCAGCCTCGTCACCGCGGTGACGCTGGCGGTCTGCTACCCCGTCGCTTTCTACATGGCGCAGGTGGCGTCGCGGCGGCGCCTGCCGCTGCTCGTGTTGATGCTCGTCGTGCCCTTCTGGATCAACGAGCTGCTGCGCACCTTCGCCTGGTACATCATCCTGGCCTTCAACGGGCCGCTGAACGCGCTGCTCGTCGGGCTCGGCCTTTTCTCGGAGCCGCAGCGGCTGCTCGGCGGCGACGCCGGGGTGATCATCGGGATGGTCTACGTCTACATCCTCTTCATGGTGTTCCCGATCATGAACGCCATGGAGTCGCTGGACCGCAACCAGATCGAGGCGGCGCGCGACCTGGGGGCGGGGTGGCTGCGCATCCACCGCCGCATCGTCATCCCCCACGCCAAGCCGGGCATCGCGGTCGGCTGCATCATGACCTTCATGCTGGCGGCGGGCAGCTACGCCGTGCCGGCCCTGCTGGGCGGACCGCAGAGCCGCTGGTTCACCGAGGTCATCTACAACTGGTTCTTCGAGGGCGGGAACTGGAACCAGGGGCGGCCTACGCCTTCATCCTGCTGATCCTGTGCGTCGCCTTCATCCTGCTGATGATGCGGCTGTTCCGCGTCGGCCTCACCGACATCGCCAAGTGACGGGTATCGCGCCATGACCGCCGCAACCTTCCGCCGCTGGGTCACCGGGGCCTATCTGGTCCTGTTCTTCGGCTATCTGTTCCTGCCGCTGGGGATCATGGCGGCGGCGACCTTCAACAGCAGCCGCTTCCCGACCGTCACCCCCTGGATGGGCTTCACGCTGCAATGGTTCGGCGCCCTGTGGGCCGACCAGCGCATGTGGCAGGCGCTGGGCACCAGCCTGCTGGTCGGGGCGGGGGTGATCGCCGTGGCGGTGCCGCTGGGGCTGGCGGCGGCGCTGCTGCTCGACCGGCTGCACAGCCGGGCGCGGACCTTCCTCTACGCCGTGATGGTGTCGCCGCTGCTGACGCCGGGGGTGATCGTCGGCATCTCCACGCTGGTCTTCTGGCGGGAGTGGTTCGGGGTGACCGGCGGCCTGTTCCTGACCATCCTGGCGCAGTCCAGCTTCATCGCGGCCTACGCGATGCTGCTGTTCCTGGCGCGGCTGCAACGGTTCGACCAGACGCTGGAGGAGGCGGCGCTGGATCTGGGCGCCACCCACGGGCAGGTGTTCCGGCGGATCACGCTGCCCTATCTGACGCCGGCCATCCTGTCGGCGTCCTTCCTGGCCTTCCTGCAGAGCTTCGAGAACTACAACACGACGCTGTTCGTCCGCGGGCTGGACACCACGCTGACGGTCTACATCGCCTCGAAGGTGCGCACGGGCCTGACGCCCGCGGTCAACGCGCTGTCGCTGATCCTGATCGCGCTGACCATCCTGGGCGCCGTCGTCTACGAAATCCTGCGCCGGCGCGAAGCGCGCCGGCAGCCGGACCCCGCGTGACGGCGGCAGTTGAAGCGGATGTTCATCCGCTTCGGACCGCGACGGCGGTCCCGGCCGCGCATGCGGCCGAAGCCCGCCGGCGAATGAGGCGTTAAAAACTAAAGCGAACGAAGTTCGCTTTATTCTTCGCTCTCGTCCGCGTCGGCTTCGATCTGGGCGGCCAGATCGCGCAGCATGTCGATGACGTCCTCGTGGCTGGTCTCGTCCACGGCGGTGTTCACGGCGGCCTCGATCATGGCGACGGCGATGTAGGGGCCGAGGACCCCGCCTTCCTTGATCGCCGCGTCGAGATGCTTCTCGGCGACCGACAGGGCCTTCTCGAAGAGGGCCTCGGCCGTCTGGTTGGTGCTGTCCTTGCTCATCTTGCGGTCCGTTGCGGGTGTTATGGTGCGACTCCTATAACACCGGCCCGCCCGGGTTGGCGCGGCAAATCGGGACGGTGCGGGGAATGACCGTCATGCCCGGGCTTGCCCCGGCCCGCCGCACCGGCCACATTCGGCCCGAACCACCATCCGACAGGCGACCATGACCGATCCGACCCGCCCCGACCTCTACCGTTTCTGGATCGCCGAGCATGTGCGCTTCGCCGACCTCGACGCGCTCGGCCACGTCAACAACAACGCCATCGGCGTGTATTTCGAGCAGAGCCGCGTGTCGCTGGTCCATGAGTGCGGCGGTTTCCGCGGCGAGTCCCCCTGGACCGTGGTGCTGGCGCGCAGCGTCATCGACTACAAGGCGGAGCTGCGGTTCCCGGCGGACATCCGCGTCGGCGCGCGGGTGGCCAAGGTCGGCAACACCTCCGTCATCCTGGGAGCGGCGATCTTCGACGGCGACCGCTGCATCGCCGTGCAGGAGGCCGTCTGCGTCATCGTCGACAAGGACAGCCACCGCCCGACCCCGGTGCCGGCCGACCTGCGCGACGCCCTGGCCCGCTACGTGTGAGGACGCCGTGCCGCCCTTTCTCCCGCTGACCCGCCGCGATCTGCTGACCGGCTCCGCCCTGCTGGCCGGGGCCGCTCTGCTGCCGCGCGTGGCCCGTGCGGCGGTGGGGGAGGGGACGGCGGTCAGCCTGTCCGCCGGTCCGGCCCGCGCCAATCTGGCGGGGACGGGCTTTCCCGACACGGCGGTCTGGGCCTATGACGGGCGGATTCCGGGGCCGGAGCTGCGCTTCCGCCAGGGCGACACGGCGCGCATCGCCTTCGCCAACGGCCTGCCGGAGGCGACGACCATCCACTGGCACGGCCTGCGCGTCCCCAACGCCATGGACGGGGTGCCCGGCCCGTCGCAGCCGCCGGTGCCGGCGGGCGGGCGGTTCGACTACGAGTTCCCGCTGAAGGACGCCGGCACCTTCTGGTACCACCCGCACGTCAACAGCGGGGTGCAGGTGGCCCACGGCCTGACCGGCGCCTTCATCGTGGAGGAGCGCGAGCCGATCCGCGTGGACCGCGACCTGCTCTGGCTGCTCGGCGACTGGCGCCTGACCAGGGAGGCGGAGCTGGCCGGCGGTTTCGGCCATCCCATGGACGCCACCCACGCCGGGCGCATCGGCAACACCGTCACCATCAACGGCGCCGTCCGGGACCGCGTGCCGGTCCGCGCCGGGGAGCGTGTCCGCCTGCGTCTGATCAACGCGGCGAACGCCCGCGTCTTCGCGCTCGACTTCCAGGGGCACGCGCCGCGCGTGATCGCGCTCGACGGTCAGCCGGTGACGCCGCACGCCCCGGCGGACGGCAAGGTGGTGCTGGGACCCGGCCAGCGCGCCGACCTCGTGATCGACATGGCCGGCAGGCCGGGCGAGGGGTTCGACGTGGTCGACGGCTTCTACCCGCGCATGGCCTACCGGTTGACCCGGCTGACCTACAGCGCCGAGGCGCCCTTGCGCGACTCGCCGCTGGACGCCCCGATCGCGCTGGCCGCCAACCCGCTGCCGGAGCCCGATCTCGCCGGCGCCGTCCGCCAGGACGTGGTGCTGGACGGTGGGATGCACGGCGCCATGCCGAAGAACGCCGGGCCGCGCGGCCCCTTCTGGGCGCTGAACGGCGTGGCCGCCATGAACCATCAATCCATGGGCCACCACCTGGACCCGCTCATCACCGTCAAACGCGGTCAAACGCAGGTGACGGCCTTCGTCAACGAGACCGGCTGGTGGCACCCCATGCACCTGCACGGCTTTCCCTTCCGCGTCCTCTCGCGCAACGGCCGGCCGGCCGAGCACCGCGAATGGCGCGACACCGTCCTGCTCGGCCCCCGTGAGACGGCCGAGATCGCCTTCGTGGCCGAAGAGGCCGGCGACTGGATGCTCCACTGCCATGTTCTGGAGCATCAGGAGACCGGCATGATGGCCGTCCTGAGAGTGACCGCGTGAAACGACCCGCCCCCAAACACCGCCCGTCCCCCCGCGGCAGCGAACCCCGCACCGCTACCCGCACCGCCGAGGTGACCGTCACCGAGGTCGGCGCCCGTGGCGACGGCATCGCCAGCTTCGACGATGCCAAGCTCTTCGTGCCGCTGACCGTTCCCGGCGACCGCGTGCGGGTGGCTGTGAAGGAGGCCGCCAACGCCAAGGGAGACGGCCTGCGCGCCGACCTGCTGGAGATCCTGGAGCCCGGCCCGGGACGCGCCGCGCCGCCCTGTTCCCATTTCGGAACCTGCGGCGGCTGCACGCTCCAGCATATGGAGGACGCCGCCTACGCCGCCTGGAAAGTCGGGCTGGTGCAGGGCGCGCTGGCCCGCGTCGGGCTGGGCGACACCCCCCTTGAGCCGCTGTCGCGGACGCCGCCGGCCGCGCGCCGCCGCGCCCGTTTCGCCGCGCTGAAGCGGGGGCGCCGCGTCTGGCTCGGCTTCAACGAGCGGATGAGCCACCGGCTGACCGACTTGGCGGAGTGTCCGGTGTTGCGGCCCGGCCTGTTCGCCTTGGTGGAGCCATTGCGCGGGCTGCTGCTGTCGGTTCTGCCGGACGGCGGCGGCTGCGACGTGATCGCCACCGACCTGGAGGGCGGGATCGACCTCGTGCTGGTCGGCCCGCGCAGCCTGGACCGCGCGGCGCGGGAACGGCTGGTGAGCTTTGGAGAGGAATTCGGAGTTGCCCGCATCTCCTGGCAGGCCGATGAACGGCAGCCGGATGGCCGTGGCACGCCGGAACCCATCGCCCACCGCCGCCCGCTGGCGGCGTCCTTCGCCGGACTGCCGGTGACTCCGCCACCCGGCGCCTTCCTCCAGGCGAGCGCCGAGGGGGAGGCCGCCCTGGTCGCCGCCGTCCTCGCCAACATCGGGGAGCCGAAGCGGGTGGCCGATCTGTTCGCCGGGCTGGGCACCTTCGCGGTCCCGCTGGCCCAGCGGGCAGCGGTCCATGCGGTGGAGGGGGACGCCGCGGCGCTGGCCGCGTTGAACAAGGCGGCCGGGGCGCTGCGTCTGACCACGGAGCGGCGCGACCTGTTCGAGAATCCGCTGACGGCGAAGGAACTGGCGCGGTTCGACGCGGTGGTCTTCGACCCGCCGCGCGCCGGCGCTGCGGCCCAGGCGCAGGTCCTGTCCGGGTCGAAGGTGCCGCGGGTGGTGGCGGTGTCCTGCAACCCCGCGACCTTTGCCCGCGACGCCCGGACACTGGTGGACGGCGGGTACGTGTTGAGCCGCGTTTATCCCGTGGACCAGTTCCTGTGGTCCGCCCACGTCGAGGTCGTCGGGGTGTTCAGCCGCCCGTAGCGGCCGCGAGGGGAAAGGGGAACCACGAGGGCACGACGATCATCACCATCCTCGTGCCTTCGTGGTGAGTCACCCTCAGTCCAACTGCATCACGATGGCCTTAAGATAGGCCGACTCCGGCAGATGCGGGTGCACCGGGTGGTCCGGCCCGGCCCCGGCGCTGCGCAGGATGCGCCCGGTCCGCCCGGCGTCGTGCAGCCCACGGGCGACCTGCTCGGCGAAGGTCGGCGGGTCGACGTTGTGGCTGCACGACGCGCAGAGCAGGAAGCCGCCCGGCGCGGTGATCTTCGCCGCCAGCCGGGTCATCTTGCGGTAGGCGCGGCAGCCGACGGCGAGGTCCTTCTTGGACTTCACGAAGGCCGGCGGGTCGGCGATGACGATCTCGAACGTCTCGCCCTCGGCGTTCAGCCGCTCCAGCTCGTTGAAGGCGTCGGCGCGGCGTGCCTCGAAGCGGTCGGCCACCCCGTTGGCCTCGGCGGCGCGGGTGGCGTTGTCCAGAGCCCCCTGCGAGCGGTCGACCGACACCACCGACGACGCGCCCTCGACGGCGCAGAGCACGCCGAAGCCGCCGTTGTAGCTGAAGAAGTCGATGGCCCGCTTGCCCTTCGCCAGCTTGGCGATGAAGGCGCGGTTGTCGCGCTGGTCGTAGAACCAGCCGGTCTTCTGCCCGCCCAGCGGGTCGGCGAAGAAGGTGGCGCCGTTCTCCTCCAGCCGGATCGGGCCGTCGATCTCGCCCTTCACCAGCCGGCTTTCCTCGGGCAGCCCCTCCAGCGCGCGCTGGGTGCTGTCGTTGCGCAGGATGACCGCGCGCGGGGCCAGCACCTCGTCGATGGCGGCGAGGATGGCGTCGATCCGCTGGTCCATGAAGACGCTGTTGGCCTGCACCGTCACCACGTCGCCATAGCGGTCCACGATCAGTCCCGGCAGCCCGTCGGCCTCCGCGTGCACGACGCGGTAGTAGGGCCGGTCGAACAGCGCCTCGCGCATCGCCACCGCGCTCCTCAGCCGCCCGGCGAGGAAGGCGTGGTCGACCACCGTCGCCGGATCGCCGGAGAGCATCCGCGCGGCGATCAGGGTGTGCGGGTTGAAGGTGGCGATGCCCAGCGGTTTCCCGCCGGGGTCCAGCAGGCGCACCGGGCTGCCCGGCGGGATGGCCTTGGCCGCCGTGTCCATCTGGACTTCGTTGGAATAGACCCAGGGGTGGCCGTGCAGGACGCGCCGCTGGCGGCCGGCCTGCAGATGGATCGCCCGGTACTTGACGGGGGTGGTGGGGGTGTCGGTCATGATGGCGCATCCTAGCCGCTCGCGCCCGCCGAGCAAACGGTCACATCGCCGGAGTCGCGGGAAACGGAGGGTGGAGTCGCGGGATGGGGCGGGGCGTCGGCCCGTTCCGGCGGGACTTACGGGATGCCGAGCGGGCTTTCCGCCTGCGACCGATGCGCGCGGTTGTCGTTGGCGCCGTCCATCGCCTTGCACAGCCGCAAGGTTTCCGTGCGGTGCCCGTCCTGGTGAAAGCAGGTCAGCAGGGACCCGCGCGACCCGGTCTCCCCGGCCAGCAATTCCGGCAGGGAGGTGTGGATCGCCGTGCATCCGTGGCTGCGCGCCAGACGATCCATGGAGTGCAGCAAAGTCTCCGCCGGGCCCGTCATGTCGAACAGGTCGAGCACGACGAAATTCTCCACGGCCAGAATTCGGCCGTGGCGAAGATGCTCCGCAATAGCGTATGAGAAAAGTCCATGGAGGTACCCCCGTGCATTCTGCACGGTCATGATGCCCGTCGGCGTCGCGGGGGTATCAACCGGCCCGATAAGTGCTGCGGCAAATGCGCGCCATTGCTCCACCGGCAGGTCCGGGAAGATGGCCCGCACCAGCGGATAGGCCTGGTCGATCTGACGCTGACCGAGAGGTTTCGCGATGAAGCTTTCGTCCATGCCCGTCCGACCGCGTGAAGGACGGTGAACGATGGCAGGCACCGGTAAGACCGGTCGTTGACGTAGATCAATGTTGCAAGGTCCACCCCTACACATATTGGGATTATTGGAGGCAGGCGCAACCGGCGTCCGCATAAGAAGTGCATCGTATGTGAACCTGCCCCCCTCCTTAACAGTACGTACCCAGCGGTGGTGCAACCTCAGGGGAAGCGGCCCGAGCCGCCCGGGGCAAACGGGAGAGATTGAATGACATCAGCGACTCTGACGCCAGGGGCCGCCCTGGGCAGCCAGCGGGTGTCGGAAAATGTGCGTTACTACGAAGACGCCGTCCGACTCTTCGTCATCGCTGCAGTGTTCTGGGGCGTCGTCGGCTTCCTGGCCGGCGTCTTCATCGCGCTGCAGCTCGCTTTTCCGGCGCTGAATCTCGGCCTTGAGTGGACGAGCTTCGGGCGCCTGCGGCCGGTCCACACGTCGGCCGTGATCTTCGCGTTCGGCGGCAACGTCCTGTTCGCCACCTCGCTCTACTCCGTGCAGCGCACCAGCCGCCAGTTCCTGTTCGGCGGCGAGGGCCTCACGAAGTTCGTCTTCTGGAACTACAACATCTTCATCGTCCTGGCGGCGCTCAGCTACGTGCTCGGCTACACCCAGGGCAAGGAGTATGCGGAGCCGGAGTGGATCCTCGACCTCTACCTGACGGTCATCTGGGTCCTCTACGCCATCCAGTTCGTCGGCACGGTGATGACCCGCAAGGAGTCGCACATCTACGTCGCCAACTGGTTCTTCATGGCGTTCATCCTGACCGTCGCGATCCTCCACATCGGCAACAACGTCAACGTCCCGGTGTCGCTGACCGGGATGAAGTCCTACCCGTTCGTCTCGGGCGTGCAGAGCGCCATGGTGCAGTGGTGGTACGGCCACAACGCGGTCGGCTTCTTCCTGACCGCCGGCTTCCTCGGCATCATGTACTACTTCGTTCCGAAGCGCGCGGAGCGGCCGGTCTATTCATACCGCCTGTCGATCGTGCACTTCTGGACGCTGATCTTCCTCTACATCTGGGCCGGCCCGCACCACCTGCACTACACGGCCCTGCCGGACTGGGCGCAGACGCTGGGCATGACCTTCTCGGTCATGCTGTGGATGCCGTCCTGGGGCGGCATGATCAACGGCATCATGACCCTGTCGGGTGCCTGGGACAAGCTGCGCACCGACCCGGTCCTGCGCTTCCTCGTGACGTCGGTGGCCTTCTACGGCATGTCGACCTTCGAGGGCCCGCTGATGTCGGTGAAGCCGGTCAACGCCCTGTCGCACTACACCGACTGGACGATCGGCCACGTGCACTCCGGTGCGCTCGGCTGGGTGGCCTTCATCTCCTTCGGCGCGATCTACTATCTGGTCCCGGTCCTGTGGAAGCGCTCGCAGCTCTACAGCCTGCGTCTGGTCAGCTATCACTTCTGGACCGCCACCATCGGCATCGTGCTCTACATCACCGCCATGTGGGTGTCGGGCATCATGCAGGGCCTGATGTGGCGCGCCTACGACAACCTCGGCTTCCTCCAGTACTCGTTCGTCGAGACGGTCGCGGCCATGCATCCCTTCTACGTGATCCGTGCTCTGGGCGGCGTCCTGTTCCTGGCTGGTGCCCTGATCATGGTCTACAACCTGTGGCGCACGGCCAAGGGTGACGTCCGCATCGAGAAGCCCTATGCCTCCGCCCCGCACAAGGCGGCGGTCGGTGCGGCCTGACGCCGGAGGAACTGAGAAAATGGCTGAGCAAAAAAAGGGCTTTAGTCACGACACGATCGAGCGGAACACGCTTCTGCTCATCGTTCTGATCCTGATCACTGTGTCGATCGGCGGCCTCGTCCAGATCGTCCCGCTGTTCACGATCGAGTCGACGATCGAGAAGGTGGATGGGGTCCGTCCCTACTCGCCGCTCGAACTGGCTGGCCAGAACATCTACTTCCGCGAAGGCTGCTACAACTGCCACAGCCAGCAGATCCGTCCGTTCCGCGATGAGGTGGAGCGTTACGGTCACTACTCGCTGGCCGCGGAAAGCATGTACGACCATCCCTTCCAGTGGGGCTCCAAGCGCACCGGTCCGGACCTGGCCCGCGTGGGTGGCAAGTACTCCAACGACTGGCAGGTGGCCCATCTGGTCGATCCGCGCGCCGTGGTGCCGGAGTCGATCATGCCGGGCTACGCCTGGATGAAGGACCGTCCGCTGAAGTACACCGACATCCAGGATCACATGAAGACCCTGCGCATCGTCGGCGTCCCCTACTCGGACGAGCAGATCGCCAGCGCCAAGGCCGACCTCGAAGCGCAGAAGAACCCGGACGCCGACACGGCCGGTCTGATGAAGCGCTACCCGAAGGCCGTCGTGGCCAACTTCACGGGCAACAAGGGCGTCACCGAAATGGACGCGCTGGTGGCCTACCTGCAGGTCCTGGGCACCATGGTGGACTTCACCAAGTACCAGTCGCCCAAGCAGCTCCAGCAGTAACCGGGAGGGATCCATGGACTTGGATTCGATCACTGTCGCCCTGCGGTCCTTCTGGACCGTCTGGCTGGCCCTGCTCTTCACCGGCATCGTGGTCTACGCCATGTGGCCAGGCAACCGGGGCAAGTTCGAAGACGCCTCCCGGATCCCGCTCAAGGAAGATGGTCAGGAGTTTTAGGCCATGGCACAGAAAGAAAAGGACGCCCTTTCCGGCGTCGAGACCACCGGCCACGAGTGGGACGGCCTGCGGGAGCTGAACAACCCCCTGCCCAAGTGGTGGCTGTACATCTTCTACGTCTGCATCGCGTGGTCCCTCGTCTACTACGTGCTCTACCCGGCCTGGCCGCTGGGCAAGAGCTACACGAAGGGCCTGCTCGGCTACTCGCAGCGCGAGGAGCTGGTGCAGAAGGTCGCCGACGGCAAGAAGGCTCAGGAAAAGTACCTGACGGCCATCGCGGCGACCTCGGTCGAGGACATCCAGAAGAACAAGGACCTCCTTGCCTTCGCGATGGCCGGCGGCCGCTCCTACTTCAACGAGAACTGCGCGGCCTGCCACGGCGCCGGCGGTCAGGGCGCCAAGGGCTTCCCGACGCTCGCCGACGACGTGTGGCTGTGGGGCGGCACTTCCGCCGACATCTACAAGACCATCCAGCACGGCATCCGTGCGGATGACGGCGACACCCGCGGGACGGTCGGCATCGGCATGACCGCCTTCGGCCGGGACGGCATCCTGAACCGCGAGCAGATCGGTCAGGTCGCCGAGTACGTCCTGTCGCTGAACAAGCGGTCGACCGACGCGGCGGCTGCCGAGAAGGGCAAGACCGTCTATGAAGAGAACTGCGCCGCCTGCCACGGCGACAGCGCGCAGGGCTCGGTCGCGGTCGGCATGGACGTCGGCGCTCCGCCGCTCGTCACGGCCAACTGGCTCTATGGCGGCGACAAGGCCACGCTGGTGGAGACCATCACGAACGGCCGCGCCGGCGTGATGCCCGCCTGGTCGAAGCGTCTGGACGACGCGACGATCAAGTCGCTGGCCGTCTACGTCCACAACCTGGGCGGCGGCAAGTAAGCCGTCCAGCCAGGAGGAATCGGCCGGGGTGGGGGACGCCCCCCTGGCGGGTCCGCCGGACTTCGGTGCCGGGGAGGCGACTCCCCGGCATTTTCTTTGTCCGGGCGGCTTGTCGTCCGGGTCTTGACGGGCGCGCGGGGGAGGGCGGAAGCCCCCGAATCCTTTGATCCAGCGCAATGCCCCTGTGACGTTCTGCCGCCATAGTCCCCCTCGCCACGGCCGAACCATGTCGGCATGGCCAAGCCGCCCGCGCGGCGGTCGCCAGAAGAAGAGGGCGAGGTCATGAGCACGACCACCGAACAGCAACCGCCTCGAAGCGACCGATTGGATAGCGATCGGTTGGACAGCGATCGGTTGGAACGCCCGGCCGCCGGGGACGCGCCCGTCGCCGCCCCGCCGAAGGCGCAGCGTCGCGCGTCGCGCTCCATGTACCAGAAGCACGCCAAGGTCTATCCCAAGGCGGTGCACGGACCCTTCCGCCGCATCAAATGGGCGGCGCTGGCGGTTCTCCTGGCGATCTACTACGTGCTGCCCTGGGTCCGCTGGGACCGCGGGCCGAACGCGCCCGACCAGGCGGTTCTGCTCGACCTCGCCAACCGCCGCTTCTACCTGTTCTTCGTGGAGCTGTGGCCGCAGCAGATCTACTACCTGACCGGCGCGCTGATCCTGGCGGCGCTGGGCCTCTTCCTGGCGACCTCGCTGGCCGGCCGCGTCTGGTGCGGCTACGCCTGCCCGCAGACGGTGTGGACCGACCTGTATGTCTGGGTCGAACGGCTGGTCGAGGGCGACCGCGGCGAGCGCATCCGCCTCGACCAGGGTCCCTGGACCGCCCGCAAGGCCGGGCGCAAGGTGTTGAAGAACCTGATCTGGCTGCTGATCGCCCTGGCGACCGGCGGCGCCTGGATATTCTACTTCACCGACGCCCCGACGCTGCTCGGCGAGATGCTGTGCTTCGAGGTGTCCTCGACCGCCCTCGGCTTCATCGGCCTGTTCACCGCCACCACCTATCTGCTGGCCGGTTTCGCGCGGGAGCAGGTCTGCACCTACATGTGCCCGTGGCCGCGCTTCCAGTCGGCGATGATCGACGAGGACAGCCTGATCGTCACCTACCAGGACTGGCGCGGCGAAGGCCGCAGCCTGATGCGCAAGTCGCAGAGTTGGGAGGAGCGCAGGGCCGAAGGTCTGGGCGACTGCATCGACTGCTTCAACTGCGTCCAGGTCTGCCCCGCCGGCATCGACATCCGCGACGGTCTGCAGATGCAGTGCATCGGCTGCGGCCTGTGCATCGACGCCTGCGACGAGATCATGACCAAGGTCGGGCGGCCGGCCGGCCTCATCAAATTCGACACCCAGACCAGCCAAGTGGCCATCGCCACCGGCGGGCAACCGGTGCCCTTCCGCCTGCTGCGCCCGCGCACGATCCTCTACACGCTGATGATGCTGGTCATCGCCGGCGGCATCGGGGTCGGGCTGCTGCTGAAGCCGGGGCTGGACATCAGCGTCCTGCGCGACCGCGCCCCGCTGTTCGTGGCGCTGTCCGACGGGTCTGTGCGCAACGCCTACACCTTCAAGATCTCCAACATGACCCGCGACCCGCGCGCCTACACGCTGGCGGTGTCCGGCGTGGCGGGGGCCAGCCTGTCGGTGGCCGGCGACGGTCAGGACGAGCAGGCCGGCACCCAGCGCCTGACCGCCGATCCGGACATGGTGGCGACCTACAGAATTTTCGTGACCGCGCCGCGCACCGGTTTGCAAGGCGCCTCCCAGCCCCTTACCTTCAGGCTTACCTCGGCCGATGGTGAGGTGGCGACCTATGACTCCGTCTTCATGGGGCCGGCCAACTGATCCCGACCGGCTCTTCGCGCTGCATTCACCAAAGGTCAAGACGACGATGACGCTGTCCACCGACGCCGGAACCCGCCGCACCCCGCCCCGCCGGAACGGCCGCCAGCCCGGCTGGTACATCCCCTGGATCTTCGTGGCCGGATTCGCCGTCGTGATCGCGGTCAACGGCGTGATGCTGCACTTCGCCCTGTCGAGCTGGACCGGCGTCCAGACCGAGCAGCATTTCATGAAGGGCCTGAAATACAACGAGGATCTGGCCGGCGCCCGCGCCCAGGCCGAGCGCGGCTGGAAGGTCGCCACCGACTTCACCAGCACCGAGGCGCAGAAGGGCATCCTGGCGCTGACGCTGCACGACAAGTACGGCAACCTGCTGAAGGACGCCGAGGTGAAGGTCGCCTTCATCCGCCCGACCAGCGAGGGCCACGACGTGCGCCTCGACCTGCCCTATCTGGGCGAGGGCCGCTTCGCCGCCCCGGTGACGCTGCCGCTGCCCGGCCAGTGGGACCTGCGCGTGGAAATCCACCACGCCACGGGCGACTACCAGGACGAACAGCGCCTCTTCGTCAAGTAAGCGTCCCCCAAGTAAGCGTCCCCCAAGTAAGCGCCCATCGAACGGGCGCACGGCACACCAGCACACGGGTTTCGTGACATGACCGTCTGCCTCCACTGCGGGCAGGAGCATCCCGAGGGCACCGGCACCACCGCCTCCGACGGCGCCGGCCCCTTCTGCTGCACCGGCTGCGCGGCGGCCTACGACCTCGTCCGCGGGCTCGGGCTGGAACGCTACTACGAGCGGCGTTGCGTCGATCCCGCCGCCCGGCCCCTGCGCCCCGACGGCGAGGCGCCGCCGCTCGACTACGCCCCCCACGCCAGGCCGGGAGCCGACGGCACCGCCTCGCTGCACCTGATGATCGACGGGCTGCAATGCGCGGCCTGCGTCTGGCTGATCGAGACGGCGCTGGCCCGCCAGCCGGGGGTGACGCACGCGCGGCTGAACATGACGACGCGCCGCCTCTCGGTGACGTGGCGCGCGGCCGAGACCGACGCCAACACGGTCGTCGACACCGTCGCCCGCATCGGCTACCGCGCCGTGCCCTTCGACCCGGAGCGGCTGGGCGACGCCCAGGCGAAGACGGAGAAGGAGCTTCTGCGCGCGCTGGCCGTCGCCGGATTCGGCGCCAGCAACGTCATGCTGCTGTCGGTGTCGGTCTGGGCCGGGCACGCGACGGGCATGGGCTCCGCCACCCGCGACCTGATGCACTGGCTGTCGGCGCTGGTCTGCATGCCGGCCATCGCCTACGCCCTGCGGCCCTTCGCGCGCTCCGCCTTCCAGGCGCTGCGCCGCGGGCGCACGAACATGGACGTGCCGATCACCATCGGCGTCCTGCTCGCCACCAGCATGAGCCTGTTCGAGACCATCAACAGCGGCCAGCACGCCTATTTCGACGGCGCGATGATGCTGCTGTTCTTCCTGCTGATCGGCCGCTACCTCGACCAGCGGGCGCGCGGCCGGGCGCGCTCGGCGGCGGAACAGCTTCTCGGCCTGCACGCCACCTCGGTGACCGTGCTCAACGAGGACGGGCGCAGCGCCATCGTCCCGCCGGATCAGGTCAGCCCCGGCTCCACCATCCTGGTGGCGGTGGGCGAGCGGGTCGCGGTCGACGGCACGGTGGCCGACGGCGTGTCCGACCTCGACACCGCCCTGATCACCGGCGAGACGGTGCCGGGCAGCGTGCGCCCCGGCGACCGCGTGTTCGCCGGCATGCTGAACCTCACCGCCCCGCTGCGCGTGACCGTCACCGCGGTGGGCGAGGGCACGCTGCTGGCCGAGATCGTCCGGCTGATGGAGGTGGCGGAGCAGGGCCGCGCCAAATACGTCGCCATCGCCGACCGGGTGTCGCGCCATTACGCCCCGGTCGTCCATGTGGCGGCGCTGGGCACCTTCCTGGGCTGGCTGCTGCTCGGCGGGCTGCCCTGGCAGGATTCGCTGATGAACGCCGTTGCCGTGCTGATCATCACCTGCCCCTGCGCGCTGGCGCTCGCCGTGCCGGTGGTGCAGGTGATCGCCAGCGGGCGGCTGATGAGGCAGGGCATCCTGCTGAAGACCGCCACGGCGCTGGAGCGGCTGGCCGTCATCGACACGGTGGTCTTCGACAAGACCGGCACGCTGACCGAGGGGCGGCCCGTTCCGCAGCTCGACGGCGTGGCCGAGGACGACCTGCGCCTCGCCGCGGCGCTCGCCGGGGCCAGCCGCCACCCGCTGGCCCGCGCCCTGACCCGCGCGCTGCCCAATGTTCCCGTCGCCGCCGGCGTGCGCGAGATTCCCGGCGCCGGCCTCGCCCTGGATGGCCCAGCCCTGAATGGCTTTGGGGGGGAGATCCGGCTGGGCAGCCGTGCCTTCACCGGCGCGCCGGACGCGGCGGAGGACGCCGCGGGACCGGAGCTGTGGCTGGCCCGCCCCGGCGCCGCGCCGGTCCGCATCACCTTCCTCGACGCGCCGCGCGCCGACGCCGCGGCGGTGGTGCGCGGGCTGAAGGCGCGGGGCCTGGACGTCCGGCTGCTGTCCGGCGACCGCCGCGGCGCCGTGGCCGCGGTGGCTGCGCAGCTGGGCATCGAGGACTGGCGGGCCGGCCAGACGCCCGCCGACAAGACCGCCGTTCTGGACGCGCTCGCCGCCGAGGGCCGCAAGGTGCTGATGGTCGGCGACGGGCTGAACGACGCCCCGGCTCTGGCCGCGGCCAGCGTGTCGATGTCGCCGTCCACCGCGGTGGACGTCAGCCAGACCGCCGCCGACGTGGTGTTCCAGGGCCGCCGCCTGCGCCCCATCCTGGAGGCGTTCGAGGTGTCCCGCCGCTCCGGACGGCTGGTGCGCCAGAATTTCGGCATCGCGCTGGTCTACAACCTGTTCGCGGTGCCCATCGCCATGGCGGGCATGCTGACGCCGCTGCTGGCGGCGCTGGCCATGTCCTCCTCCTCCCTGATCGTTATCGCCAACGCCCTGCGGCTCAGCCGCGGCGCGGTGACCAAGGACCTGACCGATGACCGAGCTTCTCTATCTGATCGCGATCGCGCTGAGCCTGGGGCTGATGGGCCTGGGGGCGTTCCTGTGGGCTCTCAAGTCCGGGCAGTTTGACGATCTGGACGGGGCCGCCCACCGCATCCTGTTCGACGACGAGCCGCCGCGCCCGAACGCCGAGCCGTCGGCCCCGCCCAAAGGGCGCTGATCGGCCGCTCCGGCGGGCCGCTCATAAGGCATTCGTATGGCAATTCGGCCACGGCCCCTGTGAGCACCGTTGCGAAACAGACCGAATATGACGATTATGGGGGGCGTTGTACGGCTAAGGGTTGGGTCATGCCATGCCACCCTTTGACATGGGGCGCGCCCGCGAAAAGGGCGCGGCGAGTGAAATGAATCCCTGTGGGGCCTGTCCCGTGCGCAGTCTGACCGTCTGCGCCGCTCTGGACCCCGAGGAACTGCGCCGTCTCGCCGACATCCTGCAGACATCCCGCGTCGAAGCCGGCCAAACCCTGTTCAGCGAAGGCGACGCGGCGGACGCGCTCTACAACGTCACCGCCGGCACCGTGAAGCTTTACAAGCTGTTGCCGGACGGGCGCCGCCAGATCACCGGCTTCCTCGTCACCGGCGACTTCCTGGGGCTGGCCGTCAACGAGAGCTACGCCTACACGGCGGAGACGGTCACGGCGGCGACGCTCTGCCGCTTCCCGCGCAAGAAGATCGACGCGCTGATGGACGAGTTCCCGAAGATGCAGCGCCGTCTCTTCTCCATGGCCTCGAACGAGCTGGCGGCGGCGCAGGACCAGATGCTCCTGCTCGGCCGCAAGACGGCGAAGGAGAAGATCTGCTCCTTCCTGCTGATGCTGTCCCAGCGCGCCGCCCGGCGCGGGCACAAGGAAAACCCCGTCTACGTGCCGATGAGCCGGGCCGACATCGCCGATTACCTGGGCCTGACCACCGAGACGGTCAGCCGCACCTTCACCCAGCTGAAGACCGCCGGCGTGATCTCGCTGCAGGAAGGCAACAAGGTCCTGATCAGCGACATGGACGCCATCTACGACATGGCCGAGGGCTGCTGAGCTTCCTTTCGGGCACGGAATGATCGCTTCGATCATCGTTCGTGATCTGATATGTCGTATTCCAGGAAAAATTCGCATCTTTCGTGCGATCCCGCTCTGGCGGGACGCGCCCGCGCGGGCTAACATCCGCCGCCCGACCGGCCGGAACCGAAAAACAACAACGACGGCCGGCCCAAAGAAGAACGGCTGCAACAGCCTACGCTCAGGAACCGAACCCCGATGACCGAACCCGATACAAAGCGCGTCACCGACGAAGAAGCCCTTCTGCTGCACTCCTCCGGGCGTCCGGGCAAGCTGGAGATCGCGCCCACCAAGCCGCTGACGACCCAGCGCGACCTGTCGCTGGCCTATTCGCCGGGCGTGGCCGTTCCCTGCCTGCGCATCGCCGAGGACCCCAGCACGGTCTACGACTACACGGCCAAGGGCAACATCGTCGCCGTCATCTCCAACGGCACGGCGGTGCTGGGCCTGGGCGACCTCGGCGCGCTCGCCTCCAAGCCGGTGATGGAAGGCAAGGCGGTGCTCTTCAAGCGCTTCGCCGACGTGGACGGCATCGATCTGGAGGTCGACACCAAGAACGTCGACGAGTTCGTCAACTGCGTCCGCTTCCTCGGGCCGAGTTTCGGCGGCATCAACCTGGAGGACATCAAGGCGCCGGACTGCTTCATCATCGAGGAGCGCCTGCGCGAACTGCTGGACATCCCCGTCTTCCACGACGACCAGCACGGCACCGCCATCATCGCCGCCGCCGGCCTGATCAACGCCTGCGACATCACCGGACGGAACCTCAAGGACGTGACGATGGTGGTCAACGGCGCCGGGGCGGCGGGCATCGCCTGCGCCGAGCTGTTCACGACCATGGGCGTGCCGCGCGAGAACATCATCCTGTGCGACACCAAGGGCGTCGTCTACCGCGGCCGCACCGACGGCATGAACCAGTGGAAGTCGTCCTTCGCGGTGGAGACGGACAAGCGCACGCTCCAGGAGGCGGTCGCCGGCTCCGACGTCTTCGTCGGCCTGTCGGCCAAGGGCGCGATGACGCCGGAGATGGTCAAGTCGATGGCGGCCAAGCCGATCATCTTCGCGCTGGCCAACCCCGACCCGGAAATCACCCCGGAGGAGGTGAAGGCCGTCCGCTCCGACGCCATCGTGGCGACCGGCCGCTCCGACTACCCGAACCAGGTCAACAACGTCCTGGGCTTCCCCTACCTGTTCCGTGGCGCGCTCGACGTGCGGGCGACCACCATCAACGAGGCGATGAAGGTCGCCGCCGCCAAGGCGCTGGCCGCCCTGGCCCGCGAGGACGTGCCGGACGAGGTGGACGCCGCCTACGCCGGGCGCCGCCTGCGCTACGGGCCGGAATACATCATCCCGGTGCCCTTCGACCCGCGGCTGATCGTGACGGTCCCCGCCGCGGTGGCTCAGGCCGCCATGGAGACCGGCGTGGCGCGCAAGCCCATCGTCGATCTGGCGGGCTACCGGAACGCGCTGCGCACCCGGCTCAACCCCACGGCGGACAGCCTCCAGCTCATCCTGGAGAAGGTGAAGGCCAACCCGCGCCGCGTCGTCTTCGCCGAGGGCGAGGAGGAGCGGACGATCCGCGCCGCGCTCGCCTACCGCGCCGCCGGCTTCGGCACGCCCGTGCTGATCGGGCGCGAGGAGGTCATCAAGGAGCAGCTGGCGGCGATGGGCCAGTCCGCTGTCTCGCTGGAGATCCACAACGCCCGCGTCTCCGACGCCAACCGCCGCTACAGCGACTATCTGTACCGCCGGATGCAGCGCAAGGGGGCCCTGCTGCGCGACTGCCAGCGCATGGTGAACCAGGACCGCAATGTCTTCGCCGCTCTGATGGTGGCGCAGGGCGACGCCCACGCCATGGTCACCGGCCTGACCCGCACCTTCGGCGTGGCCTTCGAGGAGATCCGCCGGGTCATCGACGCCAAGGCGAACGAGCCGGTCTTCGGCCTGCACGTCTTCCTGACGCGCAACCGCACGGTGCTGATCGCCGACACCACGGTGCATGTCCGCCCGAACGGCCAGACGCTGGCCGACATCGCCATCGGCGCCGCGGCCAAGGCGCGCCAGATGGGGCACGAGCCGCGGGTGGCGCTGCTGTCCTTCTCCGACTTCGGCCAGCATCCCCACCCGAACACCGACCCGCTGCGCGAGGCCATCGCCATCCTCGACAGCCGCCGTGTCGATTTCGAGTATGACGGGGAGATGTCGGCGGACGTGGCATTGGACTATCAGCTGATGAAGCGGGTCTACCCCTTCTGCCGGCTGTCCGGCCCGGCCAATGTGCTGATCATGCCCGGCCTGCATTCGGCCAACATCACGGCAAAGATGCTCCATAAGATGGCCGGCGGCCAGATGATCGGCCCGCTGCTGATCGGCTTGGACAAGCCGGCGCAGATCGTCACCATGGGCGCCTCGGTCAACGATCTGGTCACCGCGGCGGCGCTGGCGGCCCACGACTCGCTGCCCTGGTGAGCGAAGGGCGGGCCGGGCAACGCCTTAATGGAGGACGTGCCTGAAATCCCCTCTCCCCTCCGGGGAGAGGGTTAGGGTGAGGGGGGTGCGCTTTTGCCGGACGCTCCGCCACGCGCAACCCCCTCACCGGCTCTCAGCGGATGCCAGAGGCATCCGCCTGCCGCCGTCAGCGCTGGCCAGAGGCCAGCGCGAGAGGCCCTCCGGGCCACCCTCTCCCCGCTCTCGGCGGACCGAAGGTCCGCCTGTCGCGTCAGCGCAAACGAAGTTTGCGCGTGAGCGGAGGGGAGAGGGCTATGAAGGATGCCTTCGCTCGCTTCGGGCATGTCCCCGGCTCGCGCGTTAATCTTTTGTGACGCCCGCTCACCGGCTTGCGGGATGGTGTAAAAGCGGAGTTCCGTCTCCAAGACCGTCCGCGTGACGCACGAGAAGCGCCGTCCATGACTCCCAAGCCGATGCCGCCCCTCCGGTTGATCCTTGCCGCCGCGCTGGTGCTGGCGCCGCTGCTGCCGGCCCTGTGGGGGCTGTGGCGGCAGGGGACGATCGGGCCGCTGGTGGCGATGCTGGGCGGGCTGGCCGGGATCGGCGGGGTGGCGCTGATGGTCCAGCTCTATGTCCGCGACCTGCGGACGGTGGCCGCCCACGCGGCACAGCTCGCCGCTGGCCCGACGGAGGCGGTCCCGCCCTTGCCCGTCACCGCCTCCCGCCCGGTGCGGGCGGCGGCGGCGGCGGCGGTGCGGCTGCACCGGGTGATGAACGCCCGCACCGAACTGGCGCTGGCCCAGCTCGAAGCCAACGAATCCATCATCGAGGCGCTGCACGACCCTCTGGTGCTGGTCGGGGCGGAACGGCAGGTGGCGCGGGCCAACCAGGCGGCGCGCGCCCTGTTCGGCGACCGCATCCTCGACCGTGACCTTGCCGCCTCGCTGCGCAACCCGGCGGTTCTGGAGGCGGTGGACGCCGTGCTGAAGGGCGGCGCTTCGCGCATCCTGGAATTCAGCCTGCCGGTGCCGGTGGAGCGCATGTTCGAGGTGCGGGTCAAGCCCTTCCAGCGGCGCGTTCCCCGCCCGGCCCCCGGCGAGGACGGGGTGCCCGCCGGAACCGTGCCGGGGCGGATGGTCATCCTGACGCTGCACGACATCACCGCGCTGCGCCGGTCGGAGCAGATGCGCGCCGACTTCATCGCCAACGCCAGCCACGAGTTGCGCACGCCGCTGTCCTCCCTGCTCGGCTTCATCGAGACGCTGCGCGGCCCCGCCCGCGAGGATCTGGAGGCGCACGAGCGCTTCCTGTCGATCATGCAGGACCAGGCCAGCCGCATGGCCCGCCTCGTCAACGACCTGCTGTCGCTGTCGCGGATCGAGCTGGACGAGCACATGCCGCCCGCCGGCAAGGTCGACGTGCTGGATCGGCTGGACGGGGTGATGGCGGCGCTGGAGCTGAAGGCGGCCAGCCGCCGCATCCGCCTGACGCTGGAGGCGCCGGACGGCCTGCCCGCGGTGGTCGGCGACGAGGACCAGCTCACCCAGGTCTTCCAGAACCTCGTCAGCAACGCGATCAAATACACGCGCGAGAACACCGACGTGACCGTCGCCGTGTCGCTCGCCGACGGCGTGGCGGTCGGGGTGTCCGGCCCGGCGGGACGCGGCGGGCGGGGGATGCAAATGGTCGCCGTCGCCGTGCGCGACCAGGGGGAGGGCATCGCCCGCACCCACCTGCCGCGCCTGACCGAGCGCTTCTACCGCGTCGACGCCGCGCGGTCGCGGGCGATGGGCGGCACCGGGCTGGGGCTGGCCATCGTCAAGCACATCGTGAACCGCCACCGCGGCCGCCTGACCATCGAAAGCGCGGTCGGGGTGGGCAGCACCTTCACGGTCTATCTGCCCGCCGCGTCGGAGGAGTCGGGAGAGGGGCGCGCCGCGGAGCCGGTGCGGCGCCAAGCCTAGAGGTTGCGGTTACCCCCCATCGGCGTGACCGAAAGTGGGCGTCGTCATGAAACTGTCATAAAACCGTAATCAGCGCGTCGCGGACCCCGACTAGTGTCCGCCCCGCAAGCCGCCCGCCCCTGGGGGAAGCGGCACGGGGTTGAACCATCGCGTTCCCCGGCAAAGGGGCAACCGGACCATCGGAGGGATACCGTGAATTCCAAGAAGCTCGCCGTCACCGCCGCCGCGGTCGTCGCCATGACCGCCGCTTTCGCGGGTGCTGCGAACGCCCAGTCGCGCGACCAGATCCGCGCCGTCGGCTCCTCGACCGTGTTCCCGTTCACCACGGCGGTTGCCGAGGCCTTCGGCAAGGGCGGCAAGTTCAAGACCCCGGTTGTCGAGTCGACCGGCACCGGCGGCGGCCTGAAGCTGTTCTGCGCGGGCGTCGGCCCGCAGCACCCGGACGTCGCCAACGCCTCGCGCCGCATCAAGAAGTCCGAGGTCGAGCAGTGCGCCGCCAACGGCGTCGCCCAGATCACCGAGCTGAAGGTCGGCTTCGACGGGATCGCGCTCGCCTACTCCAAGCAGGCCCCGCACACCGACCTGACCACCCAGATCCTGTGGAAGGCGCTGGCCAAGGACGTGCCGGTCGACGGCAAGATGGTCGCCAACCCCTACAAGAAGTGGTCGGACATCGACCCGAAGCTCCCGAACAAGGAGATCGAGGTCCTCGGCCCGCCCCCGACGTCCGGCACCCGTGACACCTTCAACGAGCTGGTGATGCTCGAAGGCTGCAAGAAGGTCGCCGAGGTGAAGGCCGCGGTCGCCGACGAGAAGGCCCGCGAGAAGGCCTGCATGACCATCCGCGAGGACGGCGGTTACGTCGAGGCCGGCGAGAACGACAACCTGATCGTCCAGAAGCTGACCGCCAACCCGGACGCCTTCGGCGTGTTCGGCTACAGCTTCTACGACCAGAACCGCGACAAGCTGCAGACCGCCAAGATGGACGGCGTCGAGCTGTCGCCGGAAGCGGTCCAGGCCGGCAAGTACGAGCTGTCGCGCCCGCTGTACATCTACATCAAGAACGCCCACGCCGGCGTCATCCCGGGCATCCGCGAGTTCATCGCCGAGTACACCTCGGAGCGCGCGATGGGCGAGGACGGCTACCTGGGCGACAAGGGCCTGATCTCCATGCCGAAGGCGGAGCGCGACGCCGCCCGCACCTCGGCGACCAACCTGACCCCGCTCCAGCTCTGACCGGCTGACGGCACCGGCGGCTCTCCCTTGAGGGCGCGGCGATAGCGTTTGGTCACCTTAGCCCTCTCCCCTCCGGGGAGAGGGTGGCCCGGAGGGCCGGTGAGGGGGTTGCGCAAGGCGGCACGTCCGGCAAAAGCGCAACCCCCTCACCCTAACCCTCTCCCCAGAGGGGAGAGGGGACCTTGGATGCCTACGCCTGCACCCTGATGGGGCCGCCGGTTTCCCGTTTGTGCCAGGAGCCCGTTTTCAGCCCATTTCCGGCGGTTTCGCATGCAGCTCACGGTACTGCTCATCATTCTGGCCCTGCTCACAGTGATCGGTTACCAGATGGGCCGGTCGCGTGCCGTCGCCTCCGTCGGCGGCCGCATCGTCGAGCTTCATTCGGTGCCGTCCTACCACGGCTTCTACGTCGCCCTCTGGGCGGGGCTTCCGGCCCTGCTGCTCTTCGCCTTCTGGGGGGCGTCGGAAGGCTGGCTGGTCATGCAGATGGTCCTGTCCGGCCTGCCGGACCGGCTGGTCAACGGCGACGCCCAGTCGCTCGGCCTGCTGCGCGCCGACATCCTGAACCTCGCCCACGGCGTCACCACCGGCCGCGAGCCCGATCCGGAGGTGGTCGCCGCGGCGGAGCGCTATCTGCGGCTGCACGCGCTCGGCGACTGGAGCCTGCTGGTCATCGGCTGCTGCATCGCCATCGGCGGCCTGCTCTACGCCCGCGGCCGGATCGACCCCGACCTGCGCGCCCGCAACCGGGTGGAACGCACGGTCAACATCGCGCTGGTCATCTGCTCGCTGGTCGCCATCCTGACCACCATCGGCATCGTGCTGTCGCTTCTGTTCGAGGCGATCCGCTTCTTCGCGGTGGTCAACCCGCTGGACTTCCTGTTCGGGACGCACTGGAGCCCGCAGATGGCCATGCGCGCCGATCAGGTGGGCTCCAGCGGCTCCTTCGGCGCGATCCCGCTGTTCGCCGGCACGCTGCTGATCACCGGCATCGCCATGGCGGTGGCGGTTCCGGTCGGGCTGATGGCGGCCATCTTCATGTCGGAATACGCCAGCCCGGGCCTGCGCACCTGGCTGAAGCCGATCCTGGAGGTTCTGGCCGGCATCCCGACCGTGGTCTACGGCTTCTTCGCCGCCCTGACCATGGCGCCCTTCGTCCGCGACGTGGGCAACAGCCTGGGGCTGAGCGTCAGCTCGGAATCGGCGCTGGCCGCCGGCTTCGTGATGGGCGTGATGATCATCCCCTTCGTCAGCTCGCTGTCGGACGACGTCATCAACGCGGTGCCGCAATCCTTGCGCGACGGCTCCTACGGGCTGGGCGCCACCAAGTCGGAGACGATCCGGCTGGTCGTGCTGCCCGCCGCCCTGCCGGGCATCGTCGCCGCCGTCATGCTGGCGGTCAGCCGCGCCATCGGCGAGACGATGATCGTCACCATGGCCGCCGGCCTCACCGCCAACCTGACCGCCAACCCGCTGGACGCCGTGACCACGGTGACGACGCAGATCGCCACGCTGCTGGTCGGCGACCAGGAGTTCGACAGCCCCAAGACGCTGTCGGCCTTCGGGCTGGGCCTCGTCCTGTTCGTCGTGACGCTCACCCTCAACATGGTCGCCCTCCGGGTGGTCCAGAAGTATCGAGAGAAATATGACTGACCTCGTGGAACAGGATACGCGGGCCATGTCGGTCGCCGTCACCAAGTCGCGCTACCAGAGCGAGGAATTCTCCGCCCGCCTGCGCCGCCGCTACGCCGCGGAGCGCCGGTTCCGGATCGCCGGGATGCTCGCCGTCGGGGTCGCGTCCCTGATGCTGGTGATCCTGCTGGGCTCCATCGTCAGCAAGGGCTACACCGCCTTCTGGCAGGCGCAGATCCGGCTGGAGGTGACCCTGGACAAGCAGCAGGTCGAGGAGCGGAACTACACCGCCCTCGTCCGGCAGGCACTCTACGCCCAGGTCCCGGCGGCCACCGACCGCGCCACCCGCCGCTCGCTGAACGACCTGCTGTCCTCCGGCGCGCCGTACGAGCTGGAGGCGATGGTCAACGCCAACCCCTCCATCGTCGGCACCACGCAGACGGTCTGGGTCCGCGCCGACGACGAGATCGACCAGTTCATGAAGGGCTTCATCCGGCGCGACGTGCCGGAGAGCGAGCGCCGGCTGAACGACGTCAAGATCGCCGCCATCGACGCGCTGGTCGCCAACGGCTCCATCCGCAGCACCTTCAACACCACCCTGTTCACCGCCGGCGACAGCCGCGAGCCGGAACAGGCGGGCATCCTGGGGGCCGTCGTCGGCTCCGCCCTGACGCTGGTGGTGACCATGCTGCTGTCGGTGCCCATCGGCATCGCCGCCGCGGTCTATCTGGAGGAGTTCGCGCCGAAGAACCGCTGGACCGACCTGATCGAGGTGAACATCAACAACCTCGCCGCGGTGCCGTCGATCATCTTCGGCCTGCTCGGTCTGGCGGTGTTCCTCGGCTTCTTCGGGCTGCCGCGCTCCGCCCCGCTGGTCGGCGGCCTGGTGATGGCGCTGATGACCCTGCCGGTCATCATCATCGCCTCGCGCGTCGCGCTGAAGGCGGTGCCGCCGTCGATCCGCGAAGCGGCGCTGGGCGTCGGCGCCTCGCCGCTGCAGACGGTGACGCACCATGTCCTGCCGCTGGCCCTGCCGGGCATCCTGACCGGCACCATCATCGGCATGGCCCGCGCGCTGGGCGAGACGGCGCCGCTGCTGATGATCGGCATGGTCGCCTTCATCGTGGACATCCCGGGCGGCCTGACCGACAGCGCCACGGCCATCCCGGTGCAGATCTACATGTGGGCGGACAGCCCCGAGCGGGCCTTCACGGAGCGCACCTCCGCGGCGATCCTGATCCTGCTCGCCTTCCTCATCCTGATGAACGGCCTGGCCGTCTTCCTGCGCAAGAAATTCGAGAGGCGTTGGTAACCCCATGAGCGTCCAGACCCACATCCCGGCCACGGCCATGCCTTCGCGTCCCGCCGCCGGCATCCACGGCACCAAGATGGTCGCCCGCGACGTCAAGGTGTTCTACGGGGCCAAGCAGGCGCTCAAGGGCATCAACCTGGAAATCCAGGAAAACCGCGTGATGGCGCTGATCGGCCCGTCCGGCTGCGGCAAGTCGACGTTCCTGCGCTGCCTGAACCGCATGAACGACACCATCGAGAACTGCCGCGTCGAGGGGCTGATCGCGCTCGACGGCGAGGATGTCTACGGCAAGTCCATCGACGCCGTGCAGCTCCGCGCCCGCGTCGGCATGGTCTTCCAGAAGCCGAACCCGTTCCCGAAGTCGATCTACGACAACATCGCCTACGGCCCGCGCATCCACGGCATCGCCAGCCACCGCGACGAGATGGACGAGATCGTCCAGACCTCGCTGAAGCGCGCCGGCCTGTGGAACGAGGTGAAGGACCGCCTGCGCGAGCCGGGCACCGGCCTGTCCGGCGGCCAGCAGCAGCGCCTCTGCATTGCCCGCGCCATCGCCGTCAGCCCCGAGGTGATCCTGATGGACGAGCCCTGCTCGGCGCTCGACCCCATCGCGACGGCCCACATCGAGGAGTTGATCGACGAGCTGCGCGAGAACTACACGATCGTCATCGTCACCCACAACATGCAGCAGGCGGCCCGCGTCTCCCAGAAGACCGCCTTCTTCCATCTGGGCGACATGGTGGAGTGCGACGACACCGAAGAAATCTTCACCAACCCGCGGGACGAGCGCACCCAGGGCTACATCACCGGCCGCTACGGCTGATCTCCCGCCTCGCCGCGAATCCTCCATCAGCGAAGGACGTGAAGCATGAGCACCGAACACATCGTGCGCTCCTTCGCGCACGAACTTGAGCGCCTGTCCAACCTGATCACCCAGATGGGTGGCGTCGCCGAGGCGCAGGTGGACGCCGCCGTGAAGGCGGTGGCCCGCCGGGACGTCGCGCTGGCCGCCCAGGTCATGCAGGCCGACCAGCGCATCGACGCCTACGAGCGCGACATCGACGCCGAGGCCGTGCGCCTGCTCGCCCTGCGCCAGCCGCTGGCCCAGGACCTGCGCGAGATCGTGTCGGCGCTGAAGATCGCGTCGGACCTGGAGCGGATCGGCGACTACGCCTCCAACATCGCCAAGCGCTCGCTGGCGCTGGCCCAGGTGCCGGTGGTGCGCCCGGCGGTGGCCATCCCGCGCATGGGGCGGCTGGTCGAGTCGATCATGAAGGACGTGCTGGACGCCTACATCGAGCGCGACGTCCAGCGCGCCATCGCCGCCTGGGAGCGCGACGAGGAGCTGGACGACCTCTACACCAGCCTGTTCCGCGAAGTCCTGACCTACATGATGGAGGACCCGCGCAACATCACGCCCTGCACGCACCTGCTGTTCATGGCGAAGAACCTGGAGCGGATCGGCGACCACGCCACCAACATCGCCGAGACCATCCATTATCTGGTGGTCGGGACGACGCTGCGCGCGGCGCGTCCGAAGAACGACGGCAGCAGCTTCGCCGTGGTCGAGCCGGGCGGTTCGGTCATGGATGCGGCCACGGAGGCTGTGGAACGGGGATTGCCGCGGGACGGCGGCCCGGATAACGATGGAGCGGGACATGCCGCGTGACGGCGAGACGCGCAGTGGGAGCGGGACAAGCATGAATTCGGCGCTGAAGCCGCTCGTTCTCATCGTCGAGGACGAAGCCGACATCGTGACGCTGCTGAAGTACAATCTGGAGAAGGAAGGCTTCCGCGTGAACGCCGCAACCGACGGCGAGGAGGCCCTTCTGCTGGCCGGCGAGCAGACGCCGAACATCGTCCTGCTCGACTGGATGCTGCCGCTGATGTCGGGCCTGGAGGTCTGCCGCCAGATGCGCCGCAACAGCAAGATGCGCGACATCCCGATCATCATGCTGACCGCCCGCGGCGAGGAGGCGGACCGCGTGCGCGGCCTGAATTCCGGCGCCGACGACTACATCACCAAGCCCTTCTCCCCGACCGAGCTGGTCGCCCGCATGCGCGCCGTGCTGCGCCGCTCAGCCCCTGGCATGACCGACGAGACTCTGCAGTTCGCCGATGTGACCATGGATCTGGCCGCCCACCGGGTGCGCCGGAACGGGCGCGACGTGCATCTGGGGCCGACCGAGTTCCGCCTGCTGCGCCATTTCATGCAGCACCCCGGCCGTGTCTTCTCGCGCGAGCAGCTTCTCGACGTGGTGTGGGGCCATGACGTCTATGTCGAGCCGCGCACCGTTGACGTGCACATCCGCCGCCTGCGCAAGGCGATGAACGAGGAGACGGAGATGGACCTGATCCGCACCGTCCGCTCGGCCGGCTACGCGCTGGACAGCAAGTCCATCTGAACGAAATGCCCAAGCGCTGACCTTGCCCCCACCCTAACCCTCCCCCGCTTCGCAGGGGAGGGGACAGCCGCCGCTTCGCGACCATCTCCCTCCCCTGCGAAGCGGGGGAGGGCCGGGGTGGGGGCTCGTTGCGAAAGCTACCCCTCCAGCAGCCCCACCGCCTCCCGCAAAATCGCCACCTTCGGGCCGAAGCGCTTCGCCGGGTCGCTGTCCTCGATGAAGCCGATCATCATGCGCAGGGCGTGCGCCACCCGCGGGGCGAGATCGGGATGCGCCGTCACATGCTGCGCCAGATGGACCAGCGCGTCCCGGTAGGGCCGGCCCTCGAAGCCCTCCGCGGCGATCGCCTCGAAGCGGTTCGCGTGTTCGATCACCAGGCTGTGGTCCACCGGGCTGTGGTCGTCGGTCATGGTGCTCACACGAACAGGATCGCGCCGGTCTTCGGCGCGTCGTTCAGGAAGGTGACGACACCGCCGGTCTTCACCGGCACGTCGGGGCGCAGCGGCACACCGGCAGGCAGGCCGAGCGCGCGCAGGCCCATCTCGCAGGCCATGACCGTGACCTTGAGCATCACGCAGGCTTCCAGCAACTCCTCGAACCCGGCCAGCCCGTTGGCGGTGAAGGCGGCGTCGCGTTCCGCCGGGCGGCGGCCGTCGTCGGCGGGATCCAGCCGGTGCCAGCCCGGCGCGCCGTCGGAGTCCCCGGCCAGCAGCGTGTTCAGCGCGCGGCCGGTGAAGAACAGCGTGACCTTGCGGTTGGTCGCCGCCGCCGCGCTGGCCATCACCAGGGCGTAGTGCACCCGGTCGAAGCCGCCCGCAAACAGGACGATGGACAGGTTTTCAGGACCTTCCATGGGGAGAACCTCTCAGCCGCCGCTCAGTGGGCGGACAGGTCGTGGATGGTCGGGTGGGTGCCGCACAGGGGGCAGTCCGGGTCGCGGCGCACGGTGATGCGCTGGAAGGAGGCGTGCAGCGTGTCCAGCATCATCAGGCTGCCCGACAGGCCTTCGCCGATGCCCATGATTTCCTTCAGCACCTCGGTCGTCTGGAGCGAACCGACGAAGCCGGCCAGCGCTCCCAGCACGCCGCCCTCGGAGCAGGACGGCACCAGACCGCGCGGCGGCGGCTCCGGGAACAGGCAGCGGTAGCAGGGGTGCGGATCGCCGAGATGCGCCTTGAAGGTGGACACCTGACCGTCGAAGCGCAGGATCGCCGCCGACACCAGCGTCTTCTTCGCGAAGTAGCAGGCGTCGTTCAGCAGGAAGCGCGTGGCGAAATTGTCCGACCCGTCGGCCACGATGTCGTAGCGGCCGATCAGGTCCAGCGCGTTGTCCTTCGTCAGGCGCGTCTTGTGCACCTCCACCGCCACGTCGGGGTTCAGCGCGCGGATGCGGGCGGCGGCGCTCTCCACCTTCGGAACGCCGAGCGACGACTCGTCGTGGATCACCTGCCGTTGCAGGTTGGACAGGTCCACCGTGTCGTCGTCGATGACGCCGATGGTCCCCACCCCCGCCGCGGCGAGGTAGAGCAGGAGCGGTGCGCCCAGCCCGCCGGCCCCGACGACCAGGACGCGGGCGCGCAGAAGCGCCTCCTGCCCGATGCCGCCGACCTCCGGCAGGATGATGTGGCGGGAATAGCGGTGAAGCTGAGTGTCGGTGAAATCCATGATCCGCAGAATAGCGCGGAACGCCCCATGCCGCGCAAGCCCCTCGGTCGGGCTCCTGCGGCGGGCTGCGTCAGGCGAGCAGGCTCATCTTGTAGGGGGTGGTCTTCGACGTGCTGGACGATTTGTTCGCGTCCTCCGCCGCCCACTGCTTCAGCCGCGCCTCGCGCTCCCGCATGATCTTGTCGAACGGCCGTTCCTCGGTCGACTCGGGCGTCTTGGCGACCTTCTGGACGAAGTTCAGCTGATAGGGGATTTCGCCGACCACGTTCTTCGGCGGGACGATCACCAGCTCGTACTGGCCGGGGTCGATCTTGAAGCTGGGCTTCTTCAGCATGTCCTCACCCGACTTGGCCGGGTCCATCGTGTCGCCGGAGGCCACGACCTTGCCCTCCTTGCTCATGAGGGCCCAGCGCGTCAAGGGAAGGGACATGTTGCCGACGAACTCGCCGCCCTGCGCGACGGTCAGCGTGTGCTTCTGGACGCCTGGATCTTTGCCAAGGACGGCGCGGGCGGTGCCCTTCATCTGGGCGCCGGTCCCCACCATCATGATGTTCTGGCGTTCGGTGATGTCCAGCGTGTATTCGCGTTCATTCACGCCGCGGACGGCCTGGGAGATGACCGCCGTATAGGTGCCGGGGCCGAGCTTCGCGCTGGCCTCCGCCGCCTCGTTCTTCGCCTTGGCCTCGGCGACGACCTTGTTGTTCTGGTCGACGATCTTGATGTTGGTGTTGATGTCGGCGATTCGGAAATTGAATTCGCCGGCTTTCGACACCGTGAACTGGCGGTAGTCGGTGGACGCGAGGTTGGAATCCAATTCGTTGGTGATGCCGCGGAACTGGAACCAGTTCATCGTCGAGGCATTCGGAATCGCGACGCCCATGGTGGCCTCCCCCGCTGGTCCTGTGCCGTCAGCTCCGCATCGTCGGGCGCCCGTGGCGCAAGCCGGGCCGTCGCCTGAAACGGCGGAGCCGCGCCGGCCGAAACTCCCGGCGCAGACAGGTTAGATTAATAAAATCCAATCTTTTTGTCAAAGCGCCGCCCGATGCCAGGGGCGGGCACAAAGACCGGACGGATCCCACTCTACAGCAGGATGCGCGGCGGCGCAATATTCGCCGTCCGGTTGCGCAGGAACATGTACCGGAGATCCCTCTCCCACAGCCGCAGGCGGATGTGGGAGAGGGGAGCCGGTTTACTCCAGCCCTTCGAACAGGGCGGTGGAAAGGTAGCGTTCGGCGAAGGACGGCAGGATCACGACGATCAGCTTGCCCTCGTTCTCCGGACGGGAGCCGATCTCCAGCGCCGCGGCCAGCGCGGCACCCGAGGAGATGCCGACCGGAATGCCTTCCAGCTTCGCCACCTTGCGGGCCGTCTCGAAGGCGCGCTGGTTGGAGATGCGGACGACCTCGTCGATCAGGTCCTTGTTCAGGACGTCCGGCACGAAGCCGGCGCCGATGCCCTGGATCTTGTGCGGGCCGGGCATGCCGCCGGACAGGACGGGGCTGTCCTCAGGCTCCACCGCGATGGTGCGGAAACCGGGCTTGCGGGCCTTCAGGACCTCCGACACGCCGGTCAGCGTGCCGCCGGTGCCGACGCCGGAAATCAGGAAGTCGGCCTTGCCGTCGGTGTCCTTCCAGATCTCCTCCGCCGTGGTGTTGCGGTGGATCTCCGGGTTGGCGGCGTTCTTGAACTGCTGGAGCATGTAGGCGTTCGGATCGGTGGCGACGATCTCGTCGGCCCGCCGGATGGCGCCCTTCATGCCCTCCGCCGCCGGGGTCAGCACCAGCTCGGCGCCCAGCAGCTTCAGCATCTTGCGGCGCTCGACCGACATGCTCTCCGGCATGGTCAGGATCAGGCGGTAGCCCTTGGCGGCGGCGACGAAGGCCAGCGCGATGCCGGTGTTGCCCGACGTCGGCTCGACCAGGGTGGTGCGGCCCGGCTCGATGGTGCCGGCGCGCTCCGCCGCGTCGATCATGGCGAAGCCGATGCGGTCCTTCACGCTGGCCAGCGGGTTGAAGAACTCCAGCTTGCCGACGATCTGGGCCTTGGCCCCGGCGTCCTCGGCCAGCCGGTTGACGCGCACCAGCGGCGTGGCGCCGACGGTGTCGAGAATGCTGTCGTAGATCTTACCGCGAAACTCGGAACCCGGCATTTTTCACTCCTCCGGTGTGTGGTATTTTCCCACTTTCTACATCATGCGTAGAATTTAACCGTTTTCCGTGTGGGATCAAATCGTAAAATCTATGCGATCTTCGGTCTCGCTCTCGACGCCGGCGGTGCGGGCGCGCAGGCAGAGATCCTCGATGGTGATGTCGTCGAGCTTCTTCATGCACTCCTCCTGAAGCTCGTTCCACAGCGGGCGCACCACCTTGTGCCCCAGGATGGAGCCGGCCGGCTCCTCGATGGGGTCGGTGGCGGTCTCCATGGAGCGGACGACCTTCACGATCTCGCCCAGAGTGATCCGCCGGCGCTCGCGGGCCAGCCGGTAGCCGCCGCGCGGCCCGCGCACGCCGGCCAGGACGCCGTCGCGGACGAGCTGCTGGAGAACCTGCTCCAGGTAGCGCTTGGGAATGCCCTGGCGGCGGGTGATCTCGCCGGACTGAACGGGTTCGGTGCCGGCGTTGTAGGCGATGTCCAGCACCGCCTCGATCGCGAACATCAGCTTCTTGGAGATGCGGAGCATCAGTGCGACTCCTGCGCGGGGGAGGTCGAGATGAACTGGCCGGTGGAGCCGAAGCCCCCGGTGCCGCGGGCGCTGTCGGGCAGAACGGCCGACTCGGACCAGGCGGCGCGCTCGTAGCGGGCGATCACCAGCTGGGCGATGCGCTGCCCGCGCTCCACCGTGAAGGGCTGGTCGCCGTGGTTGATCAGGATCACCCCGACCTCGCCGCGGTAATCGGCGTCGATGGTGCCCGGGCTGTTCAGCACCGTGATCCCGTGCTTCAGCGCCAGGCCGGAGCGCGGCCGCACCTGCGCCTCGTAGCCGTCGGGCAGGGCGAAGGCGACGCCGGTGGGGATCAGCGCGCGGCGGCCCGGCTCCAGGACGACCGGCTCCGCCAGAGCGGCCAGCAGGTCCATGCCCGCCGCGTGTTCGGTCGCGTAGGCCGGCAGGTCCAGCCCCGCGGCGTGGGCGAGCCGGACGATGGGAACGGGAATGGCGGATGCCGTTGCGCTCACGGAATGGTCTCCTGGGGGGCGGGTGTGGAGGGCGGATTGAAATGCCGGGCGATGGCCTCGGCCAGGCGGGCGGCCACGGCGTCCTTGCCCATGGTGGGCCAGTCCTCGGCACCGTCGGCGCGGATCAGATGAACGGTGTTGTCGGCCCCGCCGAAGGTGGTGGTGCCCGGCGACACGTCGTTGGCGACGATCCAGTCGCAGCCCTTGCGCGCGCGCTTGGCGGTCGCGTAGTCCACCACGTTGCCGGTCTCCGCGGCGAAGCCGACGACCAGCGCCGGACGGCGCGGCCCGGCCTGGGACAGGGTGGCCAGGATGTCGGGGTTCTCGGTCAGGGTCAGGCTCGGCGGGCCGCCGCCGTCCTTCTTCAGCTTGCGGTCCGACTCGCCGGCCACGCGCCAGTCGGCGACGGCGGCGGCGCAGACCGCGATGTCCGCGGGCAGGGCCGACTCGCAGGCCGCCAGCATCTCCCGCGCCGTCTCGATGGGGCGCACGGTGCAGCCGGGCGGGTCGGGCAGGCGGGTCGGGCCGGTGACCAGCGTCACCTCCGCCCCCAGCCGGCGCAGCGCCTCGGCGATGGCGTGGCCCTGCTTGCCGGAGGAGCGGTTGGCGATGTAGCGCACCGGATCGATGGGCTCCACCGTCGGGCCGCTGGTGACCAGCGCGCGCTTGCCGGCCAGCGGCTTGGGCGCCTCCAGCTCCTCGAAATGGGTGGCGATGGCCTGGACGATCTCCATCGGCTCGGCCATGCGCCCGAACCCGTACTCGCCGCAGGCCATCTCGCCCTTGTTCGGGCCGATCCGGCGCACGCCACGCTTTTCCAAAAGGGCCAGATTGTCCCGGGTCGCCGGATGCTCCCACATGCGGACGTTCATCGCCGGGGCGACGAGCACCGGCTTGTCGGTGGCCAGCAGAACGGTGGCGGCCAGATCGTCGGCCATGCCCGCGGCCATGCGGGCCAGCAGGTTGGCGGTGGCCGGGGCGACGACCAGCAGATCGGCGTCGCGCGACAGCTGAATGTGGCCCATCTCCGATTCGTCGGTCAGGGACCACAGATCCTGGTAGACGGTGTCCTCGGTCAGCGCCTGCACGGACAGGGGCGTGACGAACTGCGCCCCCGCCCGGGTCAGGACCGCGCGCACGCGCACGCCCCGTTCCTTCAGGCGGCGGATCAGCTCCAGGCTCTTGTAGGCCGCGATGCCGCCCGCGATGACGAGCAGGATGCGCTTGCCGGACAGCACGGATGTTTCGGCCACGGGGGTCCGCCGTTCCTTGCTATGGATTTTGTAGAATTCAGATATTCCATCACGGCGTCCGGTACAAGCGTCCTTCGCTCATCCACACAGCGAATCCGGTGTGAAATGCACATCCATGACCGGAATGTGAAACCATGGATGGGATATTTCCTTGCGCGGACGCATTCCAGGTCTTTCGTCAACGGCCCGTCATCGCGTAGAGTGCATTTTTAAGGATTTGCTGATAGCCAGGGCAGTCCGAATGCCCTTTTCCGTATTTTCCATTTGAATTCAAACGGTCCATGCCCCGCGCTCCACGCCAATCCTTCTCGTCGAAGACACGCCGTCGCTGGCCCGCGTCTATGCGGAGTTCCTGAAGAAGGACTGCACCTCCGTCACCACGGTGGAGACGGGGGCCGAGGCGCTGGAGCAATTGGCCGACGGCGCGCCGCGGATCGTGCTGCTGGACCTCCAGCTTCCCGACATGCATGGGATGGAGGTGCTGAAGCGGATCAGCGCCCAGGCGCTGCCCTGCGCGGTCATCATCATCACCGCCCACGGGTCGGTCGGGGTGGCGGTGGAGGCGATGCGCTACGGCGCCTATGATTTCCTGGTGAAGCCCTTCTCGGCGGAGCGGCTGACCGTCACCGTGCGCAACGCCATGGAGCGGCTGCGCCTCGCCCAGCTCGTCGACAGCTTCGAGAAGGACCTGGGGCGCAGCCGTTACCACGGCTTCCTCGGCTCGTCGCTGGCGATGCAGGCGGTCTACCGGATCATCGACAGCGCCGCCTCCTCCCGCGCGACGGTCTTCATCACCGGCGAGTCGGGGACCGGCAAGGAGGTCTGCGCCGAGGCCATCCACCGTCAGAGCCCGCGGGCCGACCGGCCCTTCATCGCCATCAACTGCGGGGCCATCCCCAAGGACCTGATGGAGAGCGAGATCTTCGGCCACATGAAGGGCTCTTTCACCGGGGCGGTGGTCGACCGCGAGGGCGCTGCGGCGCGGGCCAACGGCGGCACCCTGTTCCTCGATGAGATCTGCGAGCTGGCGCCCGACCTTCAGACCAAGCTGTTGCGCTTCATCCAGACCGGCACCTTCACGCCGGTCGGCGGCAGCCGGTTGGAGAAGGTCGATCTGCGCATCATCTGCGCGACCAACCGCGATCCCCTGCGCGAGGTCGAGGAGGGGCGCTTCCGCGAGGACCTCTATTACCGGCTGCACGTCATCCCCATCCACCTGCCGCCGCTGCGCGAGCGCGAGGACGACGTGCTGGAGATCTGCCGCCAGTTCCTGGCCGATTACACGCGGGAGGAGGGCAAGGGCTTCGTCCGCTTCTCCCCGGCGGCGGAGCAGGCGCTGCGCACCTACCACTGGCCGGGCAACGTGCGGCAGGTGCAGAACGTGGTGCGCAACATCGTGGTTCTGCACGACGGCGACACCGTGACGCCGGCCATGCTGCCGGCCCCGCTCGGCACCCCGGCGGGCGCCGCCGTGGCGTCCCCTGCGGTCGGCGTCGGGAACGGCCAAGGCGGCGGGCACGCTGCCGGCCATGGACCCGTGGCCCACACGCCGTCGCCGAAGACGGTGAAGCCGCTGTGGGAGGTGGAGCGCGACGCCATCGAGGAGGCCATCGCCGCCTGCGACGGCAACATTCCCCGCGCTGCGGCCCTGCTGGAGATCAGCGCCTCCACCATCTACCGCAAGCGTCTCGCCTGGCAGGCCGAAGGAAAACTCTGATTTCCGGCCGCTCCGGGAGTCCCAACCCCCGGTTCCAGCCTCACGCCCCTGGTCCTGCCGAAGCATAGGCTTCGTGTGCGTTCAATTCACGCAAGACCATCGAAAGTCTTGCCGTGCCGGGACCTGCCGCCATCGGCTTATTTCCAAATGACCGGTCTGGCCACATTGGGCATATGCCGTGAAGCCGCCTTGCCGGTTCCGGTGCCATCCGGCTAGCCTCCCCTCGCGTTGCTTTGCTTGCGCTTCCGCGTGGCGCCACACACGACCGCCGCACCGTCCATCGTCCTTCGCCGGTCCCTTTCGCCCCGCGGCGCGGATCGGCGGCGGACCCCGACCGAGGAGCAGGAGTTCGCCTTATGACCACCGGCACCGTCAAATGGTTCAACACCACCAAGGGATATGGCTTCATCGCGCCGGAGGCCGGCGCCAAGGACGTGTTCGTGCACATCACGGCCGTGCAGAAGTCGGGTCTTCACGCCCTGTCCGAGGGTCAGCGCGTCGAGTTCGAGGTCGCGCGCGGCAACAACGGCAAGGACGCCGCGGTCAACATCAGCGTCATGGAGTGAAGCCGCGTCATGACGTGACGTAGCCGCGGAGCCGGTAGGCCTCCACGGCTTCCCGGGTGAGGCGGGGGATGTCGCGGCACAGCGACGTCACCTCTCCCACCGCGTTGCTCCGGCAGGCCAGCTCCAGCGCCCGGGCGGCCGCCGACAGGTCGCGGGCGCCGAAGGTCCCCGCGGTGCTCTTCAGCGTGTGGGCCTCCTTCGCCAGTCCGGCGAGATCGGCCGGGCCTCCTCCCGCCGCTTCCGCGCCGCCGCGGGCGATCCTCTCGGCCCGCTCCAGCGTTTCCTCCACGAACTGGCGGATGACGTCGGCCAGAAGCTCCGCGTCGAGATCCTGGGCGAGCTGTTGCAGGACCTCCATGTCCAGAACGCCTTTCTCCGGCGCGCCCATATTCCCGAGACCCGCTGGGGCCGGGGCGGGGCTGTCCCAGAGCGTCGCGGGGTCGGCGGACTCCAACGGGGCGGACTCCACCGTGGCGGCGTCCAGCCAGCGGGCCACGGTCTCCAGCAGATGCGGACGGTCGATGGGCTTGGCGACGTGCCCGTTCATCCCGGCGGCCAGACAGCGTTCGCGGTCGCTGTCCATGGCGTCGGCGGTCATGGCGATGATCGGGACGGTGCCGGCCGGCGGCGGCAGGGCGCGCAGCCGGCGGGTGGCGGTCAGCCCGTCCATCTCCGGCATGGCGAGGTCCATCAGGACCAGCCCGTAGGGCGACGGGCCGGCCGCCGCGGCCGCCATCGCCTCCAGCGCTTCCCGTCCGTTGTTGGCGATGTCGACGCGATAGCCGGCGCCCCGCAGCAGCAGGGCGGCGACCATCTGGTTCGTCGGGCTGTCCTCGACCAGGAGAATCCGCTGGCCCGTTCCGGCGGCTGACGGGGCGGCGTGGCTTTGCACAGGCGACGGCGCGGCGGGCGGCGCGGCGGGCGGCGCTTCCGCCACGCTCCGCCCGGTGACGGCGGCGAGCAGGCGGGAGGGCCGGGCCGGCTTCGTCACCGTGGCGTCGGCGCCATTGCCGTCCCCGCCCGCGGTCCGGTGCGGCAGGGCGAGACGGACGATCCGCTGCACGCCCCGCGCGCGCAGCCGGTCGGTCAGAGAGCCGGCGACCGGGGTCTCCACGTTGCCGATCACCGCGATGCCGGCGGCGGGCAGAGTGCCGGCGTCCAGCCCGGCCACCATCGCCACGACGTCCGGCGCGCTGACCGTGGCCCCCCAGGAATGGAGTTGTTCGGCCAGAGCCCGCCGGGCGACGGGGTTCGATTCCAGAAGCAGAACCGTTTCCCCGGCCAGCGGCGGTTCCGCGACGGCGGCCCGCGTCCTCCTGGGCTCCACTAGTCCGGACTCCGGCGGCCCGGATTGCAGCGGCCCGGATTGCAGCGGCAGGGTGAACCAGAAGCGGCTGCCCTGGTCGGGGGTGCTGTCGAAACCGATGCTTCCCCCCATCATCTCCACCAGCCGCTTGGAAATCGCCAGCCCCAGCCCGGCGCCGTCGTGGCGCCGCGACAGGCGGGGATGCACCTGGGAGAATTCGGTGAAGAGGTCGGCCTGCGCGTCCCGCGGAATGCCGATCCCGGTGTCGGTCACCTCGAAGCGCAGGCGCGGCGGCATCTGGCCGTCGCCGTCCAGCTTCGACAGGGTGACGGCGACGCCGCCGCGGTCGGTGAACTTCACGGCGTTGCCGACGAGGTTCAGCAGGACCTGTCTGACCCGCCCCGAGTCGCCGCGCAGCGCCGCCGGCAGGCCGCCGGTGATGCAGACGGCCAGCTCGATCCCCTTGGCGAAGGCGCGGGCGGCCTGCAGCTCGACCACGCTCTCCACCACCTCGGCGGGGGAGAAGCGGCCCGACTCCAGGGTCAGCTTCCCGGCCTCCATCTTGGAGATGTCCAGGATGTCGTTCAGCATGAACAGCAGCGCCTCCGCCGACTCGCGGGCGGTGCGGGCGTAGGCGCGCTGTTCGTCGCCCAGCGGGCCGTCGAGAAGCAGCCCCAGCATGCCCAGGACGCCGTTCATCGGCGTGCGGATCTCGTGGCTGATGGTGCGCAGGAACTCCGACTTGGCGCGGCTCGCCAGCTCCGCCTGCTCCTTGGCGAGGCGGAGCTGCGCCTCCGCAAGGCGATGGGCGGTGATGTCGCGGAAGGACACCATCGCCATCGTCCGCCCGCGGTAGGGCACGTAGCGGGTCTCCCCCTGCACCGTCAGCCGTTCGCCGTTGCGGCGCAGGCAGATGGCTTCAAAAGGGGTTTCGTCGCGGGCGCGGATGCGCAGCCAGTTGAGTTCACGGTCCTCCGGCACCATCAGCGCGGTGATGGACAGTCCCGTCAGCTCGTCCGGCGCATAGCCCAGGATGGCGGCGGCGGCCCGGTTGGCGTCGGCGATCACCCCCTGCTCGTGCACCAGGATGCCGTCCATGGCGGCGTCCGACAGTTTGCGGAAACGGTCCTCGCTCTCGCGCAGGGCCTGCTCCGCCCGGCGGTGGTCGGTGATGTCGGTGTAGGTCATCAGGACCGAGCGGTCGGGAAGGAAGCCGGCGGTGATCTCCAACACCCGGCCATCGGGGCGCGTGCGCTCGATGCGGCTGACGCCCTCGGGGCGCAGGTTGGTCAGGTGGCGGGCGACGATCTCCGCCGTATCGCCGGGGCCGAACTCGCCGCGTTCGGCCATGAAGCGCAGAAAGCCGGGCATGGTGAGGCCGGGATGGAGCGCGTCGTCCGGCAGGTCGAGCATCTCGCGCAGGCGGCGGTTGCAGGTCAGGAAATGGCCGTCCGCGCTCCACACCACGAGACCCTGCGACATGGCGCTGAAGGTGGCCTCCAGCAGGTCAGACTTGTGGGCCAGCTCCTGCTCGCGCCGCTTCAGCTCGCTGATGTCGGTGCGCAGCCCGACATAGCCGCCGTCGCTGGTCCGCCGCTCCTCGATCTTGAACCAGCGCCCGTCACCGATCCGCAGCACTTGCGGCCCCTGTGGGTTGCGGTGCCGCTCCATCTCCCGCTCGACCCAGCGGTCGATGTCGCCGGGGCCGCAGTCGGGGTAATGGCCGGTGGCGGCGGCGCGGCGAATCAGCGATTCGAAGGGGATGCCGGGCTCCAGAGGCCCCAGCAGGGCGTAGATTTCGCGGAAGCGGGCGTTGCACTGGACCAGCCGGTCGTCGGCGTCGAACAGGGCGAAGCCCTCGTTGACCACCTCGATGGCCTCGGACAGGCGGCGGTGGGCGTCCGCCGCCCGGCTGTCGGCGGCGCGGGCCTCCGCCTGGGCGCGCCGGGTGGCCTCCCGCTCGCGCAGCACCGCCAGGGCCATCACCGCGCCGGCTAGCCCGATCCCGAAGAAGGGCCAGATCAGCTCGTCGGTCCCATGCTCCAGAAGATGCTGCAGCGTGTGCAGCGCGCTCGCCATCAGAAGGAGGAACGCGACCAGGGTGAGCCAGCTCCAACGGCGCAGCCGGCGGTGGAGGAACGACATTCGGCGCTCCGCATAGGACGAGGCGAAAACGTTACGGCTTTTGCGCCTCCGGAGCAATGAGTCCAGGGGCGGCGCGCAGCCGGCCGACGGCGCGGCGCCGGCCCAGCAGGCCGTGGCGCGGCCCGAACAGGACGGCCAGCGCCAGGATCAGGCCGGACGCCACCGCGATCATCCCCGCCGCGTTCAGCGAGTGGGAGGCCCCGAGCAGCATCGGCCCGAAGGCCGCGGTGCCATAGCCGGCCAGCGCCGCCAGCACCCCCAACGCGACGCTGAGCAGGATCTGCGCGGCCAGCCGGTCGGTCAGCAGGCGGGCGGCGGCGGGCGGGGCGATGAGCATGGCGATGACCAGGATGGAGCCCACCGCCTCGAAGGCGGCGATGGCGGTGGCCGCCACCAGAAGCACCACCCCGTAATGGAACAGCCCCGCCGGGATGCCCAGCGTCGAGGCCAGCGCCGGGTCGAAGGTGGTGATCTTCAGCTCCTTGTAGAACAGCCCGACCAGGGCGACGCAGAGCGCGAAGACCGCGGCCAGCGTCAGCACCTCCCGCGGCAGGGCCGCCCACACCGCCGGGTCGGTCAGCGAGGCCCAGCCCTTGGGGGCCAGCCACAGGATGGTCTCCAACTGGCCGTAGAGCACGCAGTCGGCATCCAGATCGACTCCGCCGACCGACGCCTGCTCGATCATCACCACGCCGGCGGCGAACATCACGGTGAAGACGACGCCCATGGCGGCGCCGGACTCCAGCCGGCCCAGCCGCCGCACCGCCTCGATCAGCAGGCCGGCCAGCGCCGCGGCGGCCAGCGCGCCGAGCATCATCGGCAGGGTCTCCCTCGTGCCGGCGACCAGGAAGCCGCCGACGATGCCGGGCAGGATGGCGTGGCTGACCGCGTCGCCCATCATCCCCTGGCGCCGCAGCACCAGGAAATTGCCGACCAGCGCGCAGGCGGCGCAGGCCAGCACCGCGGCGAGCAGGGCGGGGGCGTCGATCTGAAGGAATTCCTGGACGTCGGGCATCATGACGGGGCGCTCCGCTCCTCCAGCAGCCGGACCATGTCGCCGGGCAGGACCGAGTCGATGGGGTCGACGCCCCAATTGGCGTGGGCGGGCAGCAGCGCCGGGTAGTCGGCCAGGAACCGCTCCCACAGCCGGCGGTCGCGCGCCGCCGCACGGGCGGCGGTCTGCCCGGCGGGAGTCAGGGCGCCGTCCCGGATGTAGCCGCGCAGGCGCAGCCAGAGCGCCACGGAGCCCTCCACCGGCCGGCCGTCCAGCAGGTCGGCCAGGGCGCGCCGCTCCGCGAAGGTCAGGCGCAGCCGCCCCTGGCGCAGCGCGGCGGCGACCAGCCCGCGCGCCGGGGCGAACAGGAAGCTGAGCAGGAAGAAGCCCCCGGCGACCAGGACGATCACCGCCCCCGCCGGCAGCTTGGGCAGCAGGGCCGACAGGGCGGCGCCGAGCCAGCCGGACAGCGCGCCGATCACCGCCGCGGCGACGGTCAGGGCGGGCAGCCGGTCGGTCCAGAAGCGGGCGGCGGCGGGTGGGATGATGAGGAGCGCGACCACCAGGATCAGCCCCACGGTCTGGAGCCCGATCACCGTCACCAGCGTCGCCAGCCCCATCAGCACGAGGTCGAGCGCCCCCACCGGCCAGCCCTGCACGGCGGCGAAGCCGGGGTCGAAGGCCAGCACCCGCAGCTCCTTGAACAGCAGGGCGACGGCCAGCGCCGCCCCGGCGGCCAGCAGGCCGATGGCGATGGCCTCGCCCTGGGCCATGGCGGCGGTCTGGCCCAGGATGAAGGTCTTCAGCCCGGCCTGCCCGCCCAACTCCAAATTCTGGATGACGCTGAGCAGCACGACGCCCAGCCCGAAGAAGACCGACAGCACCGCCCCGATCGCCGAATCCTCGGTCAGCCGGGTGAAGCGGGACAGCGCCTGCACGGTCAGCAGCCCGACCACCCCGCTGGCCACCGCCCCGGCCAGCAGCAGGGGCAGCGACCGCTCTGGCAGGCCGAGCGCCGCCCCGACCAGGAAGGCGATGGCGATGCCGGGCAGGGTGGCGTGGCTCAGCGCGTCGCTGACCAGGGCGCGGCGGCGCAGCAGCAGGAAGGTGCCGACCGTCCCGCCGGCCAACCCCAGCGCGGCGGTCCCGGCAACCACCACGGCGCTGTTGAAGCCGGACTGGAAGGTCAGGATGCGCAACGCCTCGTCGAACACGGAGTCGATCATGACGCTTCCGCTCCCAATGCCGCGGGCGTCGGCATGGGCCGTCCACCGTAGGTGCGGGACAGCAGGTCGGGCGTCATCACCCGTGCGACCGGCCCTTGGGCGACCACGCGGGTGTTGAGCAGCAGGGCGTGGTCGAAATAGTCGCTGACCGTCTGCAGGTCGTGGTGGACGCAGATCACCGTCCGCCCGGCGGCGTCGAGGTCGCGCAGCACCTGGAGCACCGCGCGCTCCGTCGCCGCGTCCACCCCGGCGAAGGGCTCGTCCATGAAGTAGAGCTGCGCCTCCTGGGCCAGCGCGCGGGCCAGGAAGACGCGCTGCTGCTGCCCGCCGGAGAGCTGGCCGATCTGGCGCTTGGCGAAGTCGGCCATGCCCACCCGCTCCAGCGCGTGCAGCGCCGCCTCCCTGTGGGAGCGGGTGACCGGGCGGAACCAGCCGATCTTCCCGTAACGGCCCATCGCCACCACGTCGAGCGCCGAGACGGGGAAGTCCCAGTCCACGCTTTCGCGCTGCGGCACATAGCCGATCAGGCGGCGCTGCCTGGCGATCGGGCGCCCGAACACCTCGACCGCTCCCGACACCCGCGGCACCAGCCCGAGACACGCCTTGATGAGGGTCGACTTGCCCGCGCCGTTCGGCCCGACCACGGCGATCAGCCCGCCCGGCGGGGCGGCGTAGTCGACGTTCCACAGCACCGGCCGGCGGTGGTAGGCGACGGTCAGGCCGCGGATATCCAGAGGCGGCGGCCCGATGGGCGAGGCCTCTTCGGGGGCGGTGCGGCTGCCGGGGGTGCGCCAGAGATACTGCATGGTCCGTTTCTCCTCCGCCGTGTCAGCGCTGCGCCAGGGCGAGCTTGCCCTGGAAGCCGTCGGCCGGCGCCTCGCCGCCCAGCGCGCGGGCGATGGTCGTCACATTGTGGTCGATCATGCCGATGTAGGTGCCTTCGTAGCTGCCCGGCGCGCCCATGGCGTCGGAGAACAGGGCGCCGCCCAGCGTCACCCGATGTCCCCGCGCCCCCGCCCCTTCGACCAGAGCGCGGACGTTGCGGTCGGACACGCTGGTTTCCGGGAAGACCGCCGGCACGCCGCGGTCCGCCAGCAGCGCGGCCAGTTCCTCGATGATCCGCAGCCCGGCCTCGGATTCCGTGCTGATCCCCTGGATGCCGCGCACCTCGATCCCGTAGGCGCGGCCCAGATAGTTGAAGGCGTCGTGGGCGGTGACCAGCACGCGGGCCTTGCCGGGGATGGAGGACAGGACGCGCCGGGCGTACGCGTCGAGCCGCGCCAGCTCCGCCCCGTACGCGTCGGCGTTGCGGGCGTACGCCTCGGCGCCCGCGGGGTCGAGCCGGGCCAGCCCGTCGCGGATGGACGGCAGGGTGCTCGCCCAGATCCCCACATCCATCCAGATGTGCGGGTCGTGGGCGCCCTCGAACTCGGGCGGGCTGAGCAGCCGCTCCTTGGGCACCGCGTCGCCCAGCGCCACCACCGGCTTGCCGGACTCGCGCAGCCGGTCGAAGGCGGCGGTCATCTTGCCTTCGAGATGCAGGCCGCTGATGAACACCGCGTCGGCCCGCAGCAGCTTCACCGTGTCGGAGCGGGTGGGCTTGAACAGGTGCGGATCGACGCCTTCGCCCATCAGCGCCTCCACCACTGCCCGGTCGCCGGCCACCGCCCGCACGAGGTCGGCGACCATGCCGGTGGTGGCGACGATCTTCGGGCGCTCGCCTTGGGGCCGTTCACCCTCGGCCATCGCGGCTCCCGGCAGCAGCAGGGCGGCGGCCAAGCCCATGATGGCAATAAACTTCGTCAGGCTCTTCGTTGCGAAGGTTTTTGAACATATGTTCATATTCATTGGTCCCGACAAAGATCGGCAAGGTTAGGGCAGGCGGACCAAGTAAACGGGGCGGAGTGCATTTGCGTTCCATGAATATATGAACCGCCTCTCTGGCCTTGCAAGGCGGCTCGTGACGATCCGTGTCTTACCGAACGGGGTGAAGTGCGCTACAGTGGCGGGATGATCGTGCTCTTTACGGATTTCGGGTTGTCCGGCCCCTACACCGGGCAGATGAAGGCGGTGCTGGCGCGGATGGCGCCGGGCCTGCCGGTCATCGACCTGTTCGCCGACGCGCCCGCCTTCGACCCGCAGCTCTCGGCCTATCTGCTGGCCGCCTACGCTCCGGAATTCCCGGCGGACAGCGTCTTCCTCTGCGTCGTCGACCCCGGCGTCGGGACCGACCGCCGCCCGCTGGTGTTCGAGGCTGACGGGCGCCGCTTCGTCGGGCCGGACAACGGCCTGTTCGAGTTGCTGCGGCGGCGGGCCGAGTCGGTGCGCGCCTGGAGCATCGGCTGGCGGCCCGAGCGGCTGTCGGCCAGCTTCCACGGGCGGGACCTGTTCGCCCCGGTGGCGGCCAGCCTCGCCATGGGGAACCCGGTCGCGCTGGAACCCGTCGATCCGGCCGGCCTCGCGCGGCCCGACTGGCCGGACGATCTGGCGCGGATCGTCTATGTGGACGTCTACGGCAACGCCATGACCGGCCTGCGCGCCGACCGGCTGCCGGAGGACGCGGTGCTGCGGGCCGGCGGGCGCACGGTGCGCCGGGGCCGGACCTTCGCCGACGTCCCGGTGGGGGAGGCGCTGTGGTACGCGAACTCCAGCGGTCTGGCGGAGATCGCCGTCAACCGGGGCCGCGCCGACCATGACGCCGGGCTGGCGGTGGGCACGCCGGTGGAGGTCGTCCTATAGCCCGTCCAGGCAGCGGTCGAGCAGCGCCAGATCCACGGGGCGGGCCAGCACGGTGACCGGGCTGTTGCCCGGCTCAGCGTCCAACTGGGCGTCCGGCGCGCCGGCGGTCAGGATGATCCGGGTGTGCGGGTAGAGCATGCAGGCCAGCGCCGCGGCCCGGTCCCCCTCGTCCTTCAGCCGGTGGCGGCGGAGCAGGGCGACGGCCGGACCCTCGGCCCCGATGAGGCTCAGCGCCTCGAAGCCGCCGGACACCGTGGACACAGCGAAGCCGCGGTCGGCCAGATGACGGGCCAGCGCGTCCCGCTGGCCGGGATCGTCGTCGGCAACGACGGCGCTGCGGCCCCCCTGACCGGGCAGGCGGATGTCGACGTCGATGGAAAAGCCGGTCGTCATGCGGGTCTCACCACGGGCTTTCCTGGAATCTGACAGGTTTTCTACGCCACGCGGATGCCGGTTGCAAATCCCCATGGGCGGCACGCGCCGTCCGGTCAGCGGATCTCGACGTCAGCAGATCTCGACGTCAGCGGATCTTGACGACGGTGGGGCGATCGACGATCGACAGCATCGGCAGGTCGCTGGGCCGGTTGCCGTAGCCCCAGGTCTCGCCGAAGGGGCCGTTGGCGGCGATCCAGCCGCGCACCCGCTCCAGCTTGTCCAGCCGGACGCAGTTGCCGGTGCACAGCCGCCCGGTCAGGGCGTTGTCCTCGACCTCCATCCCGGTGGCGAGCAGGTCGTCGACGTTCAACCCGCGCAGCAGGGCCGGCATGTAGATGTCGAGCGCCCCGGTGGCGACGACCACCCGGCGCCCCTCGCGCCGGTGCATCTTCAGGGTTTCGACCAGCGGGGCGTGCCAGCGGATGCGGTGGACCAGCCGCTCGGCCGCGGCCAGCGCGTCGGCCACCGGAACGCCGCGCAGCGTCCGGCGCAGCAGGATGGCCTTGACCGATCCCGGAAAATCCACCCCCGGCCCGCGCCCGCGCGCGTGGCGGTGCAGGCCGGAGCGCAGGGCGTCCAGGAAGGCCAGCCGGGCGCGGTTGCGCCCGATGACCTCGCCGATGAACATCAGCAGGCTGTCGCCGTGGATCAGCGTCCCGTCGAAGTCGAAGAAGGCCACCCCCGGCGCGATGGAGGCCAGGGGATTGGTGCCTGCGGTGGAGGGACCGGAGGCGATGGCGTCGAAAAAGGGAGCGGCGCTGGTCTGCATGCGCCCTTATCCGGCGGAACGCGCCGCGTCACAAGTCAAATGCGTTGCGGCGGGCCGTCGGCGGCAGCTTTAGTGCAGCGACGGGCTGGGGGAATCGTCCGCGTCCTCCGCCTCGATGAGCATCTCGCCCACGGCGATTTCTCCGGCGCATTCCTCCAGCCCGGCCTTCACGGCGATCAGGAGGTTGATGATCTCGCCGTTGTCCTGCTCCAGGATGCGCAGGCGCTCCTCCAGCTTGTCCAGACGGCGGGTGACGCTGTCGGTCAGCCGGTCGAGGCGGGCGAGAACCGGGTCGTTGTTCGTGTCGTCCATGGCGGCGGTTGGTCCGTCGATGATTCGTGTGCGTTCCTGAAGCTAGGACCACGCATCGCCTCTGGACAGACCCGCGCCCGGCGCAACCCGCAATTGATGGGATTATCGTCCGGATGGTGCCCGGCGAGTCCCAAAGGACTCAAGGCCGGGCACGCCCGGGCGTTACTCCCCCTCCGACGTGGTGGTGCGGCGGCGCAACGGAACACCATACAGTTCAAGCCTATGGCCGAGCAGTTCATAGCCCAATTCGCGGGCTATGACTTCCTTCAGCCGTTCGAGATCTTCATTCTGGAACTCCACCACCTTTCCGGATTCGAGATCGATCAGGTGATGATGGTGCTCCGACCCGGCTTCCTCGTAGCGGGCGCGGCCATCGCCGAAGTCCAGCCGGTCGATCACGTTCGCATCCTCGAACAGGCGCATCGTGCGGTAGACGGTGGCGATGGAAATGCGCGGGTCGATGGAGGAGGCCCGGCGGTGAACCTCCTCCACGTCGGGGTGGTCGGCGGCCTCCGACAGCACGCGCGAGATCACGCGGCGCTGGTCGGTCATCTTCAGCCCTTTCTCGATGCAGAGCTGTTCGAGGCGCGAAGGCATGGAAGTCCCCTTGTTGTCGTCTCATTGGCGCGCGCGGTTCGGCCCCGTATGGCTTGGCGCCTGTGGCCCTGGCCGCGCGTTGGCCGCCGTCCCTCCCCGGCACGGCCACCCAAAAGCCCGAGCACCATACTGTGATTCGGAACCATTCACAAACGCCGACGTTTGGTGTCGGCTTACGGAAAGGGCGCGCGCCATGATGACCCTGGACATCCACCACACCACCACATACCGCTACGCCAACCCGGTAACCTTCGGCGACCACCGCCTGATGTTCCGGCCTCGCGACAGCCACGATCTGCGGTTGATCGAGACGGGTCTGGTGATCAGCCCGCCGCCGGCCTCCGTCCGCTGGCTCCATGACGTCTTCGGCAACTCCATCGCGGTGGCGAGCTTCGACCAGCCGGCGACGGAGCTGCGCTTCGAAAGCCACATCCGGGTCGATCACTACCCGATGGGCGAGCTGGAATTCCCCATCGAGGACTACGCGCGTTCCTATCCCTTCAGCTATTCCGCGGAGGAGGTGCCGGATCTGGCGCTGACCACCCAGCGGCATTATCCGGACCCCGAGCATCTGGTGGACGAATGGGCCCGGCAGTTCGTGACGCTGGGCGAGGGCGGGCCGCCCGACACGCAGGACATGCTGGTGTCGATGACCCGCGCCATCAAGGAGACCTTCACCTATCAGGCCCGCGACCTGGAAGGCACCCAGAGCCCGGTGGACACCCTGACGTGGAAGAGCGGCTCCTGCCGCGACTTCGCGCTTCTGATGATGGAGGCCGTGCGCTCGCTGGGCTTCGCGGCGCGCTTCGTGTCCGGTTACCTCTACGATCCCGCGCGGGACGGGCAGGAGGGCGCGATGACCGGCGGCGGGGCGACCCACGCCTGGGTGGAGATCTACCTGCCGGGCTGCGGCTGGGTGGAGTTCGATCCGACCAACGGCATCATCGGCGGCAAGAACCTGATCCGCGTCGCCGTCGCCCGCGACCCCTCGCAGGCGGTGCCGCTCGGCGGTTCCTGGACCGGGGCGCCGGCGGATTTCCTCGGCATGACGGTGGATGTGCAGGTCACCGCAACCGGCGGGACGGGTGCCGGCAACGCTCCGCAAAACCCGGTGCCGGCGGCCGGAGCCGCCTGACACGGCAACCAATTGCAAACGAACGTCTGCCAGAATGGAGGGTCCGGGGCCGTTTCGGTGCCGGACCGACCGTCCCATCCGACAGACGAGGCTGCGTCATCCCGTGCTCGATCCCGATCCGACCAGTCCCGCCCCCGGCGGCACGCCGGAAACGGAGGCCGCCCCTGTCCTGACGGCGGCGCTGCTGGCCCTCCCTGAGCCGTCCGTCGGGCCGGATGTGCCCTGCCGCATCCTGCGGGACCGTCTGGCCGCCCAGCCCGGCCTGCCGGCGCTCGCCGTGGCGGCGGAGGACGGGCGCGTTCTGGGGCTGGTGGACCGTCTGGCGCTGGCGGGGCTGGCCGACCCGGAGGCGCCGGCGCGGACGGCGATGGACCCGGCGCCGCTGCTGGTCGAGGCGGACCTTCCGCTCTGCGAGGTCGCGCGGCGGATCATGCAGGACAATCCCGGCGCGCTGGCTTCCGGCTTCGCCGTGCTGGAGAACGGGCGGTACCTCGGCATCGGGTCGGGGGTGGCCCTGCTGGCGCGGACCGACGAGCAGATCATCCAGCGGACCCGCCAGCTCGACGAGGCCCGCCGCGCCGCGGAGCGCGCCAACCGCGCCAAGACCGCCTTCTTCGCCTGCATGAGCCATGAGATCCGCACCCCGCTCAACGCCATGATGGGCTTCGCGGAACTGCTGGAGCAGGAGGTCCTGGGGCCGATCGCCAACCCGCTCTACCGCGACTACGCCCGCGACATCGCGGAAAGCGGGCGCCATCTGATGGACCTGATCAACGACCTGCTCGACCTGTCGAAGGCCGAGGCCGGGCGGCTGGAACTGGCCGAATCCGCGGTGGACGTGCCGCGCGTCGCCATGGGCAGCGCCCGCCTGCTGTCCGACCGCGCCGGGCGGGCCGGGGTCGGGATCGAGACGGACCTGCCGCCCGACCTGCCGCCGCTGCGCGCCGACGAGCGCAAGCTGCGGCAGATGCTGCTGAACCTGCTGTCCAACGCGGTGAAGTTCACGCCGCCCGACGGGGTGGTCACCTTGAACGGCCGCATGGCGGCGGACGGGACGCTGTGTCTGTCGGTGCACGACACCGGCATCGGCATGACCGCCGACGAACTGGAAAAGGCGCTGGAGCCCTGGGGCCAGATCGACAGCGCGCTGGGCCGCAACCACATCGGCACCGGCCTGGGCCTGCCCCTGACCAAGCGGCTGGTGGAGCTTCACGGGGGGCGGCTGGACATCGACACCGCCCCCGACCGCGGCACCACCATGACGCTGGTCTTCCCGGCGGAGCGGGCGGGCGGGTAGCGTTGCCCCCACCCCGGCCCTCCCCCGCTTCGCAAGGGAGGGAGAACGGTCCCCTCCCCTGCGAGAGCGGGGAAGGGCTAGGGAGGGGGCAACGGGAAGCCTTACGCCAGCCCCTTCTCCATTGCGCTCGCCAGACGGCGGGCGAAGGCGGCGGGGTCGGGCAGGGCTTCGCCTTCCACGATGCGCGCCTGGTCGAGCAGCAGCCACGCCGCGTCGTCCAGCGTGGTCGCGGCACCGCTCGCCTTGGCGCGCTCGGCGAGGCGCTTGATCAGCGGGTGGGCGGGGTTGACCTCCAGGATGCGCTTGGCCGCCGGGGCGTCCATGCCGAGCTGCTTGTGCTGCTTCAGCAGGCGTTCCAGATGCATGTCCATGTCGTTCTCGTCGGCGACGAGGCAGACGGCGCTGTCGGTCAGGCGCTCCGACGGGCGGACGTCCTTCACCACGTCCTGGAGGGTCAGCTTCAGCAGAACCAGCAGGTCGGTCAGCTCGCCTTCGGACGCCTTCTCCTCGGCTGGCTTCTCCTCGCCGCCCTGGATCTTGCCGAGATCGGCGCCGCCGCGGGTCACCGACTTGAAGGGCTTGTCCTGGAAGCTGCCGACCGACGGCACCCAGAACTCGTCCACCGGGTCGGTCAGCAACAGCACCTCGACGCCCTTGGCCTTGAAGCCTTCGAGCTGCGGGCTGCGCTTCAGCGTCTCGATGTCGTCGCCGCTGATGGTGAAGATGGCCTCCTGGCCCTCCTTCATGCGGCCCAGATACTCCTCCAGCGAGACCAGACCGTCACCGGCGGTGCTGCGGAAGCGCATCAGCTTCAGCAGGTCGTCCCGGTGCTCGTAGTCGTCGTAGAGGCCCTCCTTGAGGACGGCGCCGAAATTCTCCCAGAAGGCCGCGTATTCCTCCGCCTTCTCGGTGTCGCGGGCCTTCTTGCCCAGCTCCGACAGGACGCGGCGGGTGATGCCGGCGCGGATCTTGGCCAGCATCGGGTTGTGCTGGAGCATCTCGCGGCTGATGTTCAGCGGCAGATCCTCGCTGTCCACCACGCCGCGCAGGAAGCGCAGGTAGGGCGGCAGCAGGCCTTCCGCCGAATCGGTGATGAAGACGCGCTTGACGTACAGCTTCACCCGGTGGGCGCGCTTGGGGTCGAACAGGTCGAACGGCTTGGAGGACGGCACGAACAGCAGGTTCGTGTATTCGATCGCGCCTTCCGCCCGCCAGTGCAGGGTCAGCCACGGATCGTCGAAGGCGTGCCCGACATGGTGGTAGAACTCCGTGTACTGTTCCGCCGTGATCTCGTTCTTGGAGCGCATCCACAGGGCCGAGGCGCTGTTCAGCGACTTGGCGTCCTCGCCCTCGCCGAAGAGGATCGGGATGGCGATGTGGTCGGAGTATTTGCGGACGATGCCGGAGAGGCGGTGCTCCTCCAGATACTCGTCGTCGCCCTCGCGCAGGTGCAGCTTGATCTGCGTGCCGCGCGGCAGGTCGGCGACGTCGGAGATGGTGAACTCGCCCTTGCCGTCCGACAGCCAGCGCCAGCCCTGCGTGTCCCCGGCCTTGCGGGTCAGAACCTCCACCCGGTCGGCGACCATGAAGGCGGAGTAGAAGCCGACGCCGAACTGGCCGATCAGGTTGACGTCCTTCTTGGCATCCCCGTCTTTCGCGCTGTCCTTCAGGTTGCGCATGAAGGCGGCGGTGCCGGAGCGCGCGATGGTGCCGAGGTTCTCGACCAGATCCTCGCGGTTCATGCCGATGCCGTTGTCGGCCACGGTGAGGGTCCGCGCCTCCTTGTCCACGACCAGCCGGACCTTCAGGTTCGGGTTGTCGGCGGACAGTTCGGGCTGCGTCAGCGCGGCGTAGCGCAGCCGGTCGCAGGCGTCGGAGGCGTTGGAGACCAGCTCGCGCAGGAAGACTTCCTTCTCGCTGTAGAGCGAGTGCGCGACGATGTCGAGCAGGCGGCTGACCTCGGCCTGGAAGCTGAGCCGTTCCTCGGTCATGGTGTCATCCTTGATCGTTCTTGTTGGTAAGTTTGCCGATGGGTCCGGAGGACGGCGCAGATATGTGCGAGCGCGCCGCCCCATGCAAGAGCGATCGGCTGGCGTTGCGCTGGAGTTTCGCAACCGGAGTGGGTGTGTTCTGAGGTGGAGGCGTTTGCCCCCTCCCTAACCCTCCCCCGCTTCGCAGGGGAGGGGACTAAGATTCCCTCTCCTGCGAAGCGGGGGAGGGAAGGGGCCCGCGGCGTCAGCCGTGGGAAGGGTGGGGGCAAGAACCTCCCCAAGCCTCAGCGCTTCTTGCCCTGGATCGGCTCCGGCTCCGGCGCCGGCTGGCCCATGCCCATCAGCGCACTCATGTCCGCCCCGTTCAGCAGGAACTGGCCGGTCTCGGTGACGTCGATCTTGTAGCTGCGCACGTCGTTGCCGGCATCGTCCTTGGACGCCTGCCCGAAGGCCTGGAGCATGGCGATCACGCCCAGCGCGTTCTGGGTGCTCTCGTCGGCCTTCTTGCCCGGCTTGGGCTGCATCGCCTTGGTGGCGGCGTCCAGGCCGCGCAGCAGAACGGTGCTGCTGCCCACCGCGCCGAAGGCGGAGCTGGCGGCCATGCGCAGGGCACCGGTCATGGTGCCGGATGCCGCCGGGGTGTTGACGACGAAGCGGTCGATGCGCAGCTCCGTCCCGACCTCCGCCATGGCACCCATCAGCCGGTTGCCGATGGCGGCCATCGCCGCCTCATCGGTCCCAACATCGGCGCCATCGTCCGGCAGGGCGGCTTCCTCCTCGCCCTCGCCCTCTTCCTCATCCTCCTCGCCCGCGGCGGCCTGGGATTCGGCCAGGGTGGCGAGGTCGGCGAAGGCCCGCCACAGCGAGGAGGTCGGCAGCTTCGCGGTGCTGATCTGGATGTCCAGCTTGTCCGGCATGAAGGCCTTCGGCGCCACCTCCGGCTCCAGCGTCAGGCCGCTGGATTCGATCCCGAAGGTGGTGGAGGCCATCGGCTTGTCCAGATCCTCGGCGCTGCCGCGCAGGACGAGCTGGCCGAGGGCGAGGCGGGTGCCGTCCTCCGGGTTCAGGGCGGTCAGGCCGGACAGGCGGAGGCGCCCGCTGGCCCCGCCCATCAGGTTCTGCATCAGCGGGATCAGCTCCGCCGCCGGGGGCTGGGTGCCGGCCAGGGCGTGGGTCTGGGTCAGCCGCTGCATGGCGTCGGCGCGGGCGAGGTCGACGCGGGTGTAGGTGCCCTCCATCGTCAGGCCGCCGAGATTCAGCACCTCCTTCTTCGTCTCGTCGAGGAAGCGCAGGTTGCTGACGGACAGGGCGCCGGGACCGCTCCACAGCGGGGTGCCGGCGGCGGCGGTGCCGTCCGGCTTCAGCTCCCCGGCGACGGTGATGGCGCCGACGGTCAGGGCGCTCTCGTCCTTCTTGCCCTTCTTGCCCTTGCGGTCGCTGGTGACCGACAGGTCGCCAAGCTCCGCGTCCATGGACAGCGCCGTCTCGTAGGCGCCGGACCACAGGGCGCTGATGCGCTGGCGGCCCAGCTTGACGGTGGCCGACGGCTTGCCGTTGTCCAGGATGGCGACGCGGTCGGGCAGGGTGGCGGTGACGGCGTGGGTGTTGCCGTCCTGCGGCTTCACCGTCAGGCGGATGGTGCCGATGTCGGCGGTGGTGCCGTCGTCCGACACCGCGGTCAGGGCGGGCAGGGCCACCTCGTAATGGTCGCCGGCCGGGGTCGCCACCGGCTCGCCGGTCCAGCGCAGCTCGGTCTCGTCGCCCTCGCTCTTGGGGAACCAGCGGGCCAGCCCGTCCTTCAGCGCGGCGGCGAGCGCCCTGGCCCCGTCCTCGGTCACCGGGGGCGCCTCCGCGCGGGCGGCGGCGGGCGGCAGCGCCAGGGTTGCGAGCATCAGCGCGGCGGCGAGCGGACGGGCGGGAAGACGGCGCATGGTGTGGCGCATGAGGAATCCCTTAGGGTGGAGCGCGCCAGGGTAGACGGGATAACCGGTGCCCGTCCATCGGCCCGAGGTTTTATACCATTCCCGGAAGAGTTCGGCCCCGGATGGTCCTTGCAGCATGGCACGGCCGCCCTGACGCTTGCATTGCCGGTCCCCAGGCCCAAAACTTACGCTTATGACCTCTGTCCTTTCTTCGTCCGGGGGCGGTCTGGGTGCGGGTGGCCGGGTGGTCGCCGTGCTGGGGCCGACCAACACCGGGAAAACCCATCTCGCCATCGAGCGCATGCTCGGCCACCGGACGGGGATGATCGGCTTTCCGCTGCGCCTGCTGGCCCGCGAGAATTACGACCGCATCGTGTCGATCAAGGGCAAGAACGCCGTGGCCCTGGTGACGGGGGAGGAGAAGATCCTGCCGCCCAGCCCGTCCTATTGGGTGTGCACGGTGGAATCCATGCCGCTCGACCGGGCGGTGGACTTCCTGGCGGTGGACGAGGTGCAGCTCTGCGCCGATCCGGAGCGCGGGCACATCTTCACCGACCGGCTGCTCAACGCGCGCGGGCTGGTGGAGACGATGTTCCTCGGCTCCGACACGGTGCAGCCGCTGATCCGCCGGCTGGTGCCGCGGGCCGAGTTCATCAGCCGGCCGCGTTTCTCGCAGCTGACCTACGCCGGCTACCGCAAGCTGACCCGCCTGCCGCCGCGCTCCTGCGTCGTCGCCTTCTCGGCGACCGACGTCTACGCGCTGGCCGAGATGATCCGGCGCCAGCGCGGCGGCACCGCGGTGGTGCTGGGGGCGCTGTCCCCGCGCACCCGCAACGCCCAGGTCGGGCTCTATCAGGCGGGGGAGGTCGATTATCTGGTGGCGACCGACGCCATCGGCATGGGGCTGAACATGGACGTCGACCATGTGGCCTTCGCCCGCATCGTGAAGTTCGACGGCTTCGCCCCGCGCCGCCTGCGCGCGCCGGAGGTGGCGCAGATCGCCGGGCGCGCCGGGCGGCACATGCGCGACGGCACCTTCGGCACCACCGACGAGGTGGGGGAGCTGGAGGCCGACGTGGTCGACCGCGTCGAGAACCACCAGTTCGAGACGATCAAGACGCTGATGTGGCGCAACAGCAAGCTGCGCTTCGACACGCCGGGATTCCTGCTGAAGTCGCTGGAGGAGCGCCCGCCGATCCCGGAGCTGCTGCGCGCCCGCGACGCCGACGACCATCTGGCGCTCCAGGCGCTGGTCCGCGACCATGAGGTGATGGACCTCGCCAAGGGCCGCGACAACGTGCGCCTGCTCTGGGAGGTCTGCCAGGTCCCCGACTTCCGCAAGGTGCTGTCGGACGCCCACACTCGGCTGCTCGGGCAGATCTTCCGGCAGCTGCGCACCGGCATCGGGCGGCTGGACGAGGACTGGGCGGCCAAGCAGATCGCCCGGCTCGACCGCACCGAGGGCGACATCGACGCGCTTGTCGCCCGCATCGCCCACATCCGCACCTGGACCTACATCTCCAACCGGCCGTCCTGGCTGACCGATCCCGTGCACTGGCAGGCGCGCACCCGCGCCATCGAGGACAAGCTGTCCGACGCCCTGCACGAGCGGCTGACGCAGCGCTTCATCGACCGCCGCTCGGCCACGCTGGCCCGCACGCTGAAGGACGGGCGGGAGCTGATCGGCGGCGTGCGCGCCGACGGCGAGGTGGTGGTGGAGGGCCATCCGGTGGGCCGGCTGGAGGGCTTCCGCTTCGTCCCCGACGCCCCGGAACGCTCGGAGGAGGCCAAGTCCCTGCTGACCGCCGCGCGCCGCGCGCTCCGCGAGGAGGTGGCGTCCCGCCTGCGCGCCTTCGAGCAGGAGCCGGACGACGTGTTCGCCCTCGGTCCGGATGGGGTGCTGACGGCGGACGCTTTGCCGGTGGCCCGGCTCGGTCCCGGCCCGTCGGTGCTGACCCCGGCGGTTCTGCCCTTCGACGAGGGGCTGCTCGACCAGGGGCAGCTCGACCGCGTCCGCGTCCGGCTGGAGCGCTGGCTGAAGGACCGCGCCGCCGCCCGGCTGCGCCCCCTGCTGGCGCTGCGCGATGCGGCCGACAAAAACGATGGGGATCTCACCGGCGCGGCGCGGGGGTTGGCCTTCCAGCTCGTCGAGAACATGGGGGCGCTGCCCCGCGCGCCGGTCGCCCCGATGGTCGAGGGGCTGGAGAAGGCCGACCGCAAGGCGCTGTCCCGCCATGGGGTGCGGCTCGGCGTGTCGCATCTCTACCTGACGGCGCTCGCCAAGCCGGGTGCGGTGGAACTGCGCGGGCTGCTGTGGGCGGTGAAGCACCGGCTGCCCCTGCCGGTGCCGATCCCGCCGCCGGGCCGCGTTTCGGTGGAAGCCACCGGCGCGCCGCCCGCCTTCTGGGAGGCCATCGGTTATCCGGCGGCCGGGCCGCGGGCGCTGCGCGTGGACATGCTCGACCGGCTGGAGACCGAGCTGCTGACGGCCGCCAAGGAGGGCCGGGCGGTGGCCGAGCCGGCGCTGGCCCAGATGATCGGCGCCAAGCCGGACGAGTTGGGCGCCGTGATGAAGGGGCTTGGCTACACCCGTTCGGTGGCGGAGGATGGGGCGGTCTCCTGGCGCCGCCGCCGCAACCCGCGCCACAAGCCCCGCCGCGAGGCCCCCGTCAACGCCGACCACCCCTTCGCCAAGCTGCGCCAGCTTTCGGGAACGTGATGAACGGATACGTTATTGCCCCCACCCTGACCCTCCCCCGCTTCGCAGGGGAGGGGATTGACTCCCTCCCTTGCCGAAGGCGGGGGAGGGAAGGGGCCCGCGGCGTCAGCCGTGGGAAGGGTGGGGGCACCGCATGACTGACCTCGACGACGATGACGATCTCCCCGACTCCGGCTCCGACCCCACCCCGGCGGGCCGCTTGCGGATCGACAAGTGGCTGTGGTTCGCGCGCTTCTTCAAGACGCGCAGCCTCGCGGCGAAGCTGTGCAACGGCGGCGGCGTGCGGGTGTCCGGCACGGTGGTCGGCAAGGCGCATTACGCGGTGAAGCCCGGCGACGTGCTGACCTTCGCGCAGGGGCGGCACATCCGCGTCATCAAGGTGGTCGCGCTCGGCAGCCGGCGCGGCCCGGCGCCGGAGGCGCAGGCTCTCTACGAGGATCTCGCCCCGCCGGTGCGCGAGGAGGCGATCCAGGACCCCTACCGCGCGCCGCCGGCCCCGCGGGAGCCCGGCGCCGGGCGTCCGACCAAGCGCGACCGCCGGGCGCTCGACCAGCTGTACGGAGAGGAGTAAGCCGGAACAGCCGGGAAAAGCGGCGGGCGAGCGCGGGCCGGGCCATTGCCATTCCGGGGCCGCAACCTCATCTGCGCAAAATAATCCCGCAACGGCCGACTTTTTCGGAGCCCGCCGCCCTCATGCTCGAACTGTTCTCCGACCCGCAGGTCTGGGCCAGCCTCCTGACGCTCACCGCGTTGGAGATCGTGCTCGGCATCGACAACATCATCTTCATTTCGATCATGGCGGCCAAGCTGCCGGTCCACCAGCAGCAGAAGGCCCGGCAGCTCGGTCTGGCGCTGGCGCTGATCATGCGGCTCGCGCTGCTCGCCTCCATCTCCTGGGTGGCGACCCTGACGGAACCGCTGATCACCGTGCTCGGCATGGGCTTCTCGGGCCGCGACCTGATCCTGCTCGGCGGCGGCCTGTTCCTGCTGGCCAAGGGCACCATCGAGATCCACAACACCGTGGAAGGCCACGAGGAGGACAGCGCCGCCCCCAAGCTCGCCAGCTTCGGCGCGGTGGTCGGGCAGATCATCGTGCTCGACATCGTCTTCTCGCTGGACAGCGTGATCACCGCGGTCGGCATGTCCAACGACCTGCCGGTGATGGTCACCGCCGTCGTCATCGCCATGGCGGTGATGCTGTTCGCCGCCCGCCCGGTGGGCGACTTCGTGAACCGCCATGTCACCGTGAAGATGCTGGCCCTGTCCTTCCTGCTGCTGGTCGGCGTTGCGCTGATCGCCGACGGCTTCGGCTTCCACATCCCGAAGGGCTACCTGTACTTCGCCATCGCCTTCTCGACGCTGGTCGAGGCGCTGAACCTGATGGCCGCCGCCCGCCGCAAACGGAAGAAGGCCGAAGCGCACTGACGCTCCGGCCTCCCGGAAGACGTGCTCGACGGGCCGCCCCTTCGCGGGGGCGGCCCGCTCGCTTTCCGGAGATCAGGTCCGCATCAGACTGTCGCGGAACTCCACCTCCTCCACCAGATGCTCGTAGGCGAGCTTGAACAGGTCGCGGATCGAGACGATGCCGACCGCGCGCTTGCCCTGGGTGATCGGCAGGTGGCGGTAGTGCTTCGACTGCATCAGGGTCAGCGCCTCGATGGCGTCCGCGTCCGGCGGCAGGGTGTCCGGGTTGCGGGTCATGATCGCCGACACCTCGGTCTCGAAGGCGTCGATCTGGGTGGAGAGCACCTTGTTGTTCAGGTCGCGCTCGGTGACGATGCCGACGAGGTCGCCGTGGTTCACCACCAGAACGGCGCCGATGTTCTTCTCCGCCATCAGCTTCGACACGGTCAGGACGGAGGTGTCCTCCGTCACCAGGATGAGTTCCTGCGACTTCACCACGTCCGGAACCAGCTTCCGCTTCATCATTTCCCCCAATTTGTAATTTGTTTACAAACTCAAGCGCTGCAGGGAAACAATAGCAAATCTCGCGGGTGCGAAACTGCGGCAGAAGACCGCACCTCGGATGGGGTGGTCCGGATGGAGGATCGGTCGGGGGTCAGTTGCGCCGGAGGACGACGGTCAGGTTGTTGGCGGGCATCTCCACCAGCTCGGCGAGGGTGAAGCCGGTGGCGGCACGCTCCACCGCGTCGAGGTCGCGCACGCCCCAGGCGGGGTTGCGGGCCTTCAGGTCGGCGTCGAAGGCCGCGTTGCTGGGCGCGCTGTGCCGCCCGCCGCGCGTGAAGGGGCCGTAAAGCAGCAGCGGCCCGCCCACCGGCAGAAGGCGGGCGGCCCCGGCGAACAGGCCGAGCGCCGCCTCCCACGGGGCGATGTGGATCATGTTGATGCAGACCACCGCGTCGGCGCTGCGGACCGGCCAGTCGGGCGCGGCGGCGTCGAGGTCCAGCGGGTCCCGCAGATTGGGCAGCGCCGCCGCGGCAGCCCAAGAGCGGACGCTGTCCCGCAGGTCCGGATCGGGGTCGCTCGGCTGCCACGTCACGCCGGGCAGCGCCTCGGCGAAGGCGACGGCGTGCTGGCCGGTGCCGCTCGCGATCTCCAGCACCAGGCCTTGCGTCGGCAGGACGCGGCGCAGCACCTCCAGGATGGGGGCGCGGTTGCGCTCCGTCGCGGGGGCGTGGCGGCGGGAGTCCTCGGGGTGCAGCGGATCGAACATGGGGGCAGGCTACCCGCGCCCGGCGCCCAGGGCAACCGCGGCGGGGTCGCGGCGCCCGGCCATCCAGGCCCCGGCGGCGAGGAGGAGCGCGCCGGCCAGCACCGCCGCGGCGGCCCCCAGCAGGGCGGAATCGAAGCTGCCGGTGCGCGCCACCACCAGCCCGGCCGGCACCGGCCCGATGATCTGCCCCAACCCGTAGACCGCGGTCAGCGCGCCGATGACGCGGGCAGACGCTCCGCCCGACAGGTGGCGCCCCAGCGTGAAGGACAGGGTGACGATGCCGACGAAGGTCCCGCCGAACAGCACCGCCGACAGCAGGGCCGCCGCGGGGGACCCGGTGATCGGCAGCAGGATGCCCACCGTCTGCACGACATGGGCGAGGATCAGCGCCCGCCAGAGGCCGAGCCGCCGCCCCGCCGCCGCCCAGACGATGCCCGACGGCATGGCTGCCAAGCCGGTGACCATCCAGGCCGCGGCGCCGAGCGGCGCCGTCTCCGGCATGGTCTTCAGGATGGCGACCAGGAAGGTGCCGGTGACGATGTAGCCGGCGCCTTCCAGGAAATAGGCCAGCGTCAGCAGGACCATGGGGGCGGAGGGACGGAGGGAGGGCGCGGGTGTGGGCCGCGCGGCGGCCATGTGGCCGGGCGCGCGCGGCGCATCGCTCACCCACAGCCAGGACAGGGTGCCGAAGCCCAGGCAGGCCAGCCCCAGCCACAGCCAGTCGCCGCGCCAGCCCAGCCGGTCGCCCATCACGGCGACGAACAGGCCGCTCGACGCGATGCCGAGGCCGACGCCGGTGTAGAGCCAGCCGGTCCAGGACTCGCGCCCGGCGCGGGCCAGCGCGTCCAGCGTCATGGCGATGCCCAGGATGAACAGGCCGGCGCTGGCCAGCCCGGAGACGAAGCGCAGCACGGCCCACGCCGCCATGCCCTCGGTGAAGCCCATGCCGGCGGTGGAGGTGACGCTGGCGATCAGCGCGGTGCGGAAGACGGCGGTGCGCGCCGCGCCCTGCGGCACCAGCCCGACGCCCAGCGCCCCCAGGAAATAGCCGAGATAGTTCAGCGAGGCGAGCAGCCCCGCGGCGTCGGTGCCCAGCCCGGTCGCCGCCTGCATCGCCGGCAGGATCGGCGTGAAGGCGAAGCGCCCCACCCCCATGGAGATGACCAGCACCAGCACGCCGCCGATCAGCACCCGGACCATGGCTTCCTCCCGCAGGTTCTTTTTTCGTGTGGGTCCATCCTCGCGCGACGGAACCCTCATTTCTAATGATTTGTTTCGATGCTATGCTTCACTGTGAGTGATGGGAAGCGTGCGGATCGGGGAGGGTGGCGATGGACCTCGCGGGCCTGCGGGTGGTGAAGGCGGTGGCGGACACCGGCAGCGTCAGCCGGGCGGCGGAGACGCTGAACTGCGTCCAGTCCAACGTGACGGCCCGGCTGAAGCGGCTGGAGGAGGATCTCGGCGTGCCGCTGTTCCTCCGGCTCAGCCGCGGCATGGCGCCGACGCCGGCCGGGCGGGTGCTGGCCGACTACGCCGACCGCGTGCTCCGCCTCGTCGCCCAGGCGCGCGACGCCGTGGCCGACGCGGCCGGGCGGGGCGGGCGGCTATCCGTGGGCACCATGGAGACCACCGCCGCCGTGCGGCTGCCGCCGATCCTCGCCCGCTTCCACGCGGAGAATCCGGACGTCGACCTGACCATCGTCCCCGGCCCCACCGAAACCATGCTGGGGGAGGTGCTGGCCGGACGCATCGACGGCGCCTTCGTCTCCGGGGCGGTGGAGCACCCCGAACTGGTCAGCCAGCCCGTCTTCGAGGAGGAGCTGGTGCTGGTCGAACCGGCCAGCGGCATCACCAGCGAGTCCGGGCGGAACACCCTGCTGGCCTTCCGGCGCGGCTGCGCCTACCGGGCGCGGGCCGAGACGGCGATGCGCGAGGCCGGGCGGGTTCCCTACCGGGTGATGGAGTTCGGGGCGCTGGAGGCCATCCTGGGCTGCGTCGGCGCCGGCATGGGCGTCACCGTCCTGCCCCGCGTCGTGGTGGAGCGGGAGCCCTGGCGCGGCCTGTTCACCGCCCGCCCGCTGCCGCCGGAACTGGCCCGCATGCCCACCCGTTTCGTCCGGCGGGTGGATTCCATGGAGACGGTGGCCCTGCGCACCTTCCTGGAGGCGGTCGCGGAGGGGAATATGGAGGGTGGGGCTGCGTCGCTTGCGCCCACACAACCGGCGGGGTTGATCCCGTCTCGGGCGGCGTGCTAGGCAAGCGCCGCGGTCGGGCCATGGTCCATTCATGCCCTCGGCCGCGCCCACGCGCGAGCACGTCAGTCGAAGCGTCCATCGATGCGACTCGAACCCCGGCGCGTGAACACCGCCGGAACTGGCGAGAACAGCGGAGAACGAATCATGCCCTACGTCGTGACGGAAGACTGCATCAAGTGCAAGTACACCGATTGCGTCGAGGTCTGCCCCGTGGACTGCTTCTACGAGGGCGAGAACATGCTGGTCATCCACCCGGATGAGTGCATCGACTGCGGCGTGTGCGAGCCGGAATGCCCGGCCGAGGCCATCGTGCCGGACACCGACGGCCGCGCGGAGAAGTGGATGGAGCTGAACCGCGACTACGCGGCGCAGTGGCCCAACCTGACCCGCAAGAAGGACGCGCTGCCCGACGCCGACGCCATGAAGGGCGTGGACGGCAAGTTCGACAAGTTCTTCTCTCCGAAGGCCGGCGGCTAAGCGGAGTCGGGACTATTGCGGCGCATGGCATTCTTTTGCCGCCATGCAAAAACGACAGGTCGGCCATCGGCGGGCAACGTCAGAATCCGGACGGCTGCCCGCGCGTAGCCTTTGTAACCCGGCCGTAACATCGCTATAATACGCGCCCGGAGCCGGCCTCAGCGTCATTGCCGGAATTCCCATCGACCAAGGGCTCAGTGCAACAGTGCGCGGCGTGGAGGACCCCATCCCCACGGTGTGTCGTTGTCACCGGGCCTTTTTCGCCCCCTCCACCGGGGCGGCAAAATGGCGCGATCGCGAGAAGTGAGAGCCAACCCAAATGTCGAACAAGCTTGACTTCGAGGCCGGTGACTTCGTCGTCTACCCGGCCCATGGCGTCGGTCGGGTCGAGGGAATCGAGACCCACAGCATCGCTGGCATGGATGTTCAGCTCTACGCGATCACGTTCGAAAAAGAGCGCATGACGCTCAAGGTTCCGGTCGGCAAGGCCAAGGCCGCCGGCCTGCGCCGCCTCAGCACGAAGGACCGCATCAAGGTCGCCCTGGAGACGCTGCAGGGCCGTTCGCGCGTCCGCCGCACGATGTGGAGCCGCCGCGCCCAGGAGTATGAGGCCAAGATCAACTCGGGCGACCCGGTGGCCATCGCGGAGGTCGTGCGCGACCTGTACCGCGGCGCCGACCAGTCCGACCAGTCCTACAGCGAGCGCCAGATCTATCAGGCCGCCCTGGAGCGTCTGGCCCGCGAGCTGGCCGCCGTCGAGAAGATCGACGAGACCAAGGCCACCGAGCGGCTGGAACTGGTCCTCAAGAAGGCCGCCTGACTTTATGAAAACCCTCTCCCGCCCCGGGAGAGGGTGCCTGCGAAGCAGGCGGGTGAGGGGCGCACGAGGATCGGGGTGCTTATCCTTGGCGGTACCCTCACCCTCCCACCGCTTCGCGGCGGGTCCCTCCCTCTCCCGGGACGGGAGAGGGAACTGTTTTCCGGACAGTGATGTTGACGATGAAGGCGCGGCGCTTTGGCCGCGCCTTTGTCTTAAGTTTTCGTCTTTCGCCGGGCCTGCGCGGCGCCTACACTCCCGCCCCCGGCCTGTTCTGGGCCGGTCCGTGACCGCTGGATGGGGTGAGCGTCTCCGGCATGTCTGAAGCGCAGAAATTCATCGATCTCCGAAACCCGCGGCGCATCTGGGCCGTCGGCTCGATCCACGCGCAGACGGACCATCTCCACGCCGTGCACGAGGTGATCGCGGCGCGCTTCCTGCCCGGCGACCGGCTCGTCTATCTCGGCAACATGGTCGGCTGGGGCGAACGGGTGCTGGAGACGGTGGACGCGCTGCTGGCCTTCCGCACCTGGCTGCTGAGCTGGCGGGGCATGGAGGCCGGCGACATCGTCTATCTGCGCGGCGCGCAGGAGGAGATGTGGCACAAGCTGCTCCAGCTCCAGTTCGCGCCCGACCCGCAGCAGGTGCTCGACTGGATGACCCGCCACGGCGCCGGTGCCACGCTGGCCGCCTATGGCGGCACGGTGGAGCAGGGCATGGCGGCGGCCCGCGGCGGCACCATGACGCTCGGCCGCTGGACCCAGGGGCTGCGTCAGGCGATGCACGCTCAGCCCGGTCACGAAAATGTGTTCAACACCCTGCGCCGCGCCGCCTACTGCACCGGTCCGGAGAGCGGGGAGGGCGGCGTGCTGCTGGTCAGCGCCGGCGTGGACATCCGCCGCCCGCTGAACCACCAGGGCGACGCCTTCTGGTGGGGCGCGCCCGGTTTCGCCCAGATGTCAGAGCCTTACGGCGGTTTCGCCCGCGTCGTGCGGGGCTACGATCCGGCCCGCAAGGGCGTCGCGGTGACCGACCGCGTGGCGACCCTGGACGGCAATTGCGGGTTGGGTGGGCACCTCGTTTGTGGATGCCTGTCGCCTTCGGGTGAGATCCTGGACCTGTTCCAGGTCTGACCCATCTCCCTTTTTCCTAACCGTCTTACCCATCCCCTCGGCCTCCGCCACCGAATCCCTTCCGGTGCGGATGATCCGAAACGTCTTGTGCTGCGTATGACGTGCAACAGGGCGAGGGGAACGGCTGTTGTCCCAACCGTCGGCATCCCACGGCGAACCGGCCGTGACGGACCGACGGATCATTGGACCTGAGGGGGCCTGTCCCTTCGGACTCCGCAGCACAGGGCACGAGCAGCCTGAAACGCGGCCGCCCAGACGGGAAGGAAGGGACGTATGGCCTACATCGACGATCCCGAGACTCAGCGCGCGAATCTGAGTTTCATCAAGGCTTCCATGCGTGAGCCTCTGCTGACGCGCGATCACGAATTCGATCTCGCCCGCAAATGGCGCGAGGGCGGTGACGAACGGGCCCTTCATGAACTGGTCCGCGCCTACACCCGGCTGGTGGTGGCGACCGCCGCGCGGTTCCGCAACTACGGCCTGCCCATGGGCGACCTCGTTCAGGAGGGCAATGTCGGGCTGATGCAGGCGGCCAGCCGCTTCGAACCGGACCGCGAGGTGCGCTTTTCCACCTACGCGGCTTGGTGGATCCGCTCGGCCATGCAGGACTACATCCTGCGCAACTGGTCCATCGTCCGCACCGGCACCACCGCCGCGCAGAAGTCGCTGTTCTTCAACCTGCGCCGCCTGCGCGCCCGCATCGAGAGCATCACCCAGGGCGGCACCGGCTCCGGCAACGGCCTGACCAAGGAAGGGCGGGAGTGGATCGCCGGCGAACTCCAGGTCGACGTAACCGAGGTGGAGGCGATGGAGATGCGGCTGTCCGCCTCCGATCAGTCGCTGAATTCCCCGGTCGCCGACGGCTCCGACGAGGACTGGCAGGATTTCCTGGCCGACCAGCGTCCGTCGCCGGAGGAGGTGGTGATCGGCATGCGCGACAGCCGGACCCGCTCGCAATGGCTGGCCGAGGCGCTGGGCGAACTCAGCCCGCGCGAACGCACCATCATCCAGGAACGCCGCCTGCGCGAGGAGGGCGCGACCCTGGAACAGCTGGGCCGCGAACTGGGGGTGAGCAAGGAGCGGGTGCGCCAGCTCGAACACCGCGCCCTGCTGAAGCTGCGCCAGTCGATGCTGAAGCGGGTGGAAGGGTTCGGGGATCTGCTGGCGGACGCGTAGACGCCGCTTGCCCCCACCCTAACCCTCCCCCGCTGGGCGGGGGAGGGGACGACCGCCGCTTCGCGATCATCTCCCTCCCCTGCGAAGCGGGGGAGGGCCGGGGTGGGGGCAAGCCCGCCTACGCCTTCTCTTCCTCCCGCACCGCCCCCGCGCCATCGCCCCCGCCATCGCCATCCAAAGTGACCCGCCACACCTCGGTGGTGCCGGTGCGGCCGCGCAGCGTTCGGTCGCCGACGCAGTCCAGCGGGGCGGCGCCGTCGCCCTGGAAGGCGGTGGCGGCGCTCGACAGGACGATGACCTCCTCGTCCCCCTGCAGGGCGGAGGCCAGCTCCTCGATGCGGGCGGCGACGTTCACGGTGTCGCCGACGATCGTGTAGTTGATCCGGCTTGCCGATCCGATGTTGCCCACCACCACCGGCCCGGAATGCAGGCCGATGCGCACGCGGATCGCCGGCAGCCCTTCCGCCGCGCGGCGGCGGTTGCCTTCGCGCACGGCGCGGGTGATGGCGTGGGCGGCGCGCAGCGCGCGGGCGGCGTGGTCCGGCTGTTCCTCCGGCGCCCCCCAGAAGGCCATGATGGCGTCGCCGATGAACTTGTCCACGGTGCCGCCCTCCGCCTCGATGCAGTTGGCGAGCAGAGTGAAATGCTCGTTGAGCAGGGCGGCGGTGTCGGCGGCGCCCATATGCTCGGCCATGCGGGAGAAGCCACGGATGTCGGTGAACATCACCGTCACCTCCCGCTCCTCCGACTGGAAGCTGGTCAGGCCGCCGCGGCGGTGCATCAGCCGCAGCACCAGGGCCTTCGGCACATAGGTCTCGAACCAGCGCAGGCCGGCGACCATGGCGTTGAAGGCGCTGTTTGCGCGGGCCAGTTCGCGCAGGCGCGAATCGGGAAGCTCCTCGATCGCGCGGAAGTCGAAGGTCCGGACATGGTCGGCCGCTTCGGCCAGATGGGCCACCTGGGTGCTGATGCGCCGCCCGACGATCAGCGCCACCGCCACCGAGATCAGCAGGATGCCCAGCCCGGCGAGGCCGGTGGTGTAGAGGCGGCGGACCTCGGCGCTGGCCTCGTTGGCGCGGAAGCTGATGCCGATGGTCCAGTCCTGCTGGCCGTAGCCGGCCATGCTGCGCATCAGGAACAGGTAATCCTCGTCCAGCACGTTGACCATCCGGCCCTCCACCCGCTTCTTCAGGGCGTCCACCGGCTGGCCGGTCTGCCAGAGCGCCGCCAGCGCCGGGTCGGCCACCTGATCGATGCGCGGCAGGGGCGGGCCGTCGGTCTTGGTGGAGAAGTCGAACTTCATGCCGGCCAGCGACGGGTGGGCCAGAACGTGCTGCCGGTCGAACAGGACGAAGGCGTTCAGCCCCTGCTCCACATAGAGCGTGGACAGGAAGCGCGACAGGTCGCCCAGCGACACCCCGACGACCACCTGCCCCAGATAGGTGCCGTTGCGCCGCACCGGCTGGAACAGGGTGACGAAGCTGGTCCCCGCCTCCTTCGACCACAGCGGGTCGGCCCAGACGGCGGTGGTGCGGTCGGCGCCGTTGCGCAGCTCCGGCCCCAGCTCCGGCTCGTGGCGCAGATCCTCCCGCCCGATGTGGAGCTGGTTGCCCAGCCGGTCGGCGCGCAGGCCGGTGCGGTCGGGGTGGAAGAAGGCGATGCCCGTCACGTCCGGCGCTCCGGCCAGCGCGCCGCGCAGCGTGTCCTGGAGAGAGCGGGAATCGGCCGGGTCCAGCTCCCCCCGCTCCATCAGTCCGGCCACGAAACGGGCCATGTCCCGCGCGGGGTTGAGCTGGTTGCGGATGCGCACCTCCACCCCCGACAAAGCGAGGTCGGCGCGGTCGTTCAGCAGGGCGAAGGTGTTGCGGCTGGCGCTGACGAGGCCGAGGACCAGAACGCTGGCCACCGCCAGCAGCATCAGCGACCCGAAGCCGGCCACCAGCACCGCCGCGATGGGCAGGCGCAGGCGCGGGCGTCCCAGCGCGGGCGGGCGCGTCCGGCGCGGACCACCCTTCTTGCGCACGGCCTCCTTTGGTCCGGAGACGCGCAAGCCGGTTCGCAGAAAACGCCGTTTGGTGGGGTGGTCAGCCATGGCGCGGAGCCTACAGGACGCACGCGTCCATCGGCAATCGGCCATCGCGCCGCGTCCTGTAACGGTCACCCCGCCGTCAACCGGGGGGTCGTCAGCCGGTGATGATCTTCACCGGATGTCCGGGCTGGATGGGAGTGCCCGGCGGAAGATCGTTGATGATCCGGAACAACTCCTCCGCGTAGGGTTCCCGCGGCATCTGGCGGACGAAGCTCTCCACGCTGTCGCCGGGGCGGGCGGTCTGCACGCGGATGCGCCGGGGCTGGTAGGACGCGCCCTCCTGCTGGGTCAGCCGGCGGAAGCTGACGGCGGTCTGGCGGAAATCGGCGTCGAAGCGCGACAGCGCGCCGCCGGGAGCCAGGAAGGTGAAGCGGTACAGCGTGCCGGAGTCGGCGCGTATGGCGACCAGCCGCACGTCCACCGCCCCGGCGTCGGTCTTGCCCTGGGTCAGCGCGGTGGCCGCAGGCATGCCGTTGACGGTGAAGGATTGCAGGTCGCGCAACGGCGCCCCCTGCGCCCAGGTTCCGGTCAGATAGGCGGCGGGGTCGCGCGCCCCCGGCGCCTTGCCGCCGTCGAAGACGATGGCCCCGCCGTTGGGACCCTTGGCGATCACCTGCTGCGCCCCGTTGAGCAAGCTGTAGCCTTGTGGCACGTCGAAGGCGATGCCCAACTGCGGGTGGGCGAAGGTCCGGCCGCGGACGAAGCCGTTCTCCGGGCTGTCGCCGTAGATCACCCCATCCATCGCCGTCATGTAGGGGTCGACGGGCCGCGCCCCGCGGGGCAGCTCGCGGGCGATGGCCGCCGCCTCGTCGACGCGCGACGCGGTCTGCGGGTGGGTGGCGAAGAAGTCGAAGCCGCCCTCCCCGGCACCCTTGCCGGAGCGCAGGCCGGAATATTGGGTGTCGCGGCGCATGGTCTCCAGGAAGGTCGCCATGGCGAAGGGGTCGTAGCCGGCGCGGTGGAGATACTCGATGCCCAGCCGGTCGGCCTCCGACTCCTGGCCGCGCGAGTAGCGGGCGAGCAGGGCGGTGCCGCCGATGTTGGCGATCTGCGCCAGCTCCGGGCTGCCCAGCACGAGGCCGATGCCGGCGGCGAGCAGCCCGGCGATGGTCTGGTTGGTCTGCCGTTCCTGGCCATGGTGGGCGATGACGTGGCCGATCTCGTGCCCCAGCACGCTCGCCACCTCCGCCTCGTCCTTGGCGAGGGCCAGCAGACCGCGGGTGATGTAGACGTAGCCGCCCGGCAGGGCGAAGGCGTTGACCACGTCGCTGTCCAGCACGGTGAAGGTCCAGGGGCCGGAGCGGTCGGTCTGGGCGGCCAGCCGGTTGCCGATGCCGGTGATGTAGGCCTGCAGCCGCTGGTCGGGGTAGGCCCCGCCATACTGGGCGAGGATCTTGGGATGCTCCTGCGCGCCGATCGACTCCTCGCTGCCGCCGAGGAGCTGGGCGTTGGCCGGGGCACAGGCCGAGGTGAGCAGCAGGACGGCCAGCCCCGCGGCGGCGATCCGGCGCAGCGGGGACGGGGAGGGTGATTGCGTTCGAAATCCCCTCTCCCCTCTGGGGAGAGGGTTAGGGTGAGGGGGTTGCGCTTTTGCCGGACCTACCGCCATGCGCAACCCCCTCACCGGCCCTCCGGGCCACCCTCTCCCCAGAGGGGAGAGGGCTGGATCGGCCGATTGCCTTGGCGGAAACAGGGAAGACGGCTTGCGTTCGGTCGTCGGTTCGGGCGTCATGAGTCGTCATATCGGATGGGGGCTTGCAGAGATCAAACTCCCCGTCCGGCCCGCCTGTTCCACGGCTCCATCCCTACGCCCGCCATGCCGCGCCGCATTCTCTCGCTGATGCTGTCCGCCCTGCTGCTGCTGGCGAACACCGCCGGGCCGCCGGAGCTGCGCGTCGCCGCGGTGACCGACGGCGCCACCTTGCTGCTGGAGGACGGGCGCAGCCTGCGTCTGGCCGGCATCGAGCCCGCCGCCCCGCCCATGGGGGCGGAGCCGGGCCAGAGCTGGCCGCTGGCCGAAGCGGCGCGGCAGGCGCTGGCGGAACTGGCCGTCGGGCAGCGCCTGAGCGTGCGGGGGGAGGCGCGGACCGACCGGCACGGGCGCCTGCTGGCCCAACTGGTGCGCGGCGATGGGCTGTGGCTCCAGGGCGAGCTGCTGGCGCGCGGCCTCGCCCGCGTGCACACCCGGCCCGACGCCCGCGCCCTGGCCCGCGAGATGCTGGCGGCGGAGGCCGGCGCGCGGGCGGCCGAGCGCGGCATCTGGCGGACCCGCGCCTACGCCGTGCGGCCCGCCGACCCCGACGCGCTGCGCCGGGACCGCGACAGCTTCCAGATCGTCGAGGGGCGGGTGCTGCGGGTGAGCAAGGCCGGCGGCGACGCTTATCTGGATTTCGGCGAGGACTGGCGGACCGACGTCACGGTGCACATCGGGCGGGCTGTGCTGCGCGAGTTCGTGGCCGCCGGCATCGACCCGCTGTCCTACGAAGGCCGGGTCGTCCGGGTGCGCGGCTGGGTGGGCCTGCGCGCCGGCCCGCTGATCGAGGCGACCCACCCCGAGCAGATCGAGCGGCTGGACGGGGCGGCATCGTCCCTCCGGGAGACGCCCCACCCGTCCACTCCGCCGCCGGACCTTTCCGACGACGAGGAGGAGTGAGCCTGTGGCGGACGGCGGACGGGCGTCCTACACTTGCTCCCATTCGGCCCGGACTGACAGGACCTCTTCATGCCCCGCAGCGAGCTTTTCCCGCCCATCGACCCCTACCAGACCGGCTTCCTGCCCGTGGACGAGATCCACACGCTCTATTGGGAGCAGTCGGGAAACCCGCGCGGCGTGCCGGTGCTGTTCCTGCACGGGGGGCCGGGGGCGGGCGCCTCGCCGACGCACCGGCGCTTCTTCGATCCCGGCCATTACCGCATTGTCGTGATGGACCAGCGCGGGGCGGGCCGCTCCACCCCGCTGGGCGAGGTCCGGCGCAACACGACCGAGCTGCTGGTGGAGGACGCCGAACGGCTGCGCCGCCATCTGGGGATCGAGCGCTGGCTGCTGTTCGGCGGAAGCTGGGGATCGACGCTGGCGCTGGCCTACGGGCAGACCCATCCGGAGCGCTGCCTGGGGCTGATCCTGCGCGGCATCTTCCTGATGCGGAAGACGGAGATCGACTGGTTCCTCTACTCCATGCGCACGATCTTCCCGGAGGCCTGGGCCACCTTCGCCGGCCACATCCCGCCGGAGGAGCGCGGCGACCTGCTGGAGGCCTATTGGCGGCGGCTCAACGCGCCGGACGCGGCGACCCGCATGGCGGCGGCGCGGGTGTGGAGCCTGTATGAGGGGTCCTGCTCCTCGCTGCTGCCCTCTCCGGAGCTGATCGCGACGAGCGCGGAGGACACCCACGCTCTGGGCCTCGCCCGCATTGAGGCGCATTACTTCCGCTCCAACCGCTTCACCCCGGAGGACAGGCTGCTGCGCGACGTGCACCGCATCCGGCATCTGCCGGGGGCGATCGTCCAGGGCCGCTACGACATCGTCTGCCCCATCACCAGCGCCGACGAGCTGCGCCGCGCCTGGCCGGAAGCCGATTACCGCGTGGTGCCCGACGCCGGCCATTCCGCCATGGAGCCGGGCATCCGCGCCGCCCTGGTCCAGGCGACGGAGCGGTTCAAGGAGTATCGGTAGGAAGTACCGGCAGGGGAGGGGGCACGCCGGCCCCCCTCATGCCTCTCCCGCATTCGCTCCCCCTTGCGTTGCGGCGTGGCCGCGCGTATAACCCTGCGCTCCAACGGGCGGCGAGGCCGGGTCCGAGACCCAGGGCATGCCCAACCGTCAGTCGGGAACATCCAACGCAAGGATTGAAAATGCCCAAGCTGAAGACGAAGAGCGGCGCCAAGAAGCGCTTCAAGGTGACCGCGTCCGGTAAGGTGCGCGCCCAGGCGGCCTTCAAGCGCCACTGCCTGGAGCAGAAGAGCCCGAATATGAAGCGCAATGCGCGCGGCATGATGACCCTGGCCGAGCCGGACCAGAAGATCGTGCTGAAGAACTGGCTGCGCAACGCTTGATATCGTAAGGGAATCTGAACCATGGCTCGTGTTAAGCGCGGCGTCACCACGCACGCCCGTCACCGCAAGATCCTGAAGCTCGCCAAGGGCTACCGGGGTCGCAACTCCAAGAACTTCCGCATCGCGATCGAGAAGGTCGAAAAGGCCCTTCAATACGCGTATCGCGACCGCCGCAACAAGAAGCGCGATTTCCGCGGCCTGTGGATCCAGCGCATCAACGCCGGTGTCCGCCAGTACGGCCTGACCTACTCGCGCTTCATCAACGGCATCAAGCTGGCCGGCATCGAGATCGACCGCAAGGTCCTGTCGGATCTGGCCGCCCGTGAGCCGGAGGCCTTCAAGGCCATCGTCGATCAGGCCCAGGCCGCTCTCGCCTCCAAGGCCGCCGCCTAAAGGGTTCGCCGCGCAAGCGGAAACCCCGGTCCGGCGCCGGACACGAAAGAAGGGAGCCGTGCCTCTGGGCCGGCTCCCTTTTTCTTTACGCTCGCACTTCCTTATGGCTCGCGGGAAATGACATGCTCGATGCGCTGAAAGACGAACTCCTGTCGCAGGTCAACGCCGCTGGCGACCTCGCGGCCCTCGAAGAGGTGCGGGTCACCGCGCTCGGCAAGAAGGGGCGCATCACCGGCTTCATGAAGGAGCTGGGCGGGCTGTCGCCCGACGAACGGCGCGAGCGCGGCCAGCAGCTCAACGCGCTGAAGGACGAGATCGCCGCCGCCATCGACGGCCGCAAGGCCGACCTCGCCCGCGCCCATCTGGAGGCCCGCCTCCAGGCCGAGCGCATCGACGTCACCCTGCCGGTCCGTCCGGAGACCGAGGGGCGCATCCACCCGATCAGCCAGACCATCGACGAGATGGTGGCGATCTTCGCCGAGATGGGCTTCAGCGTCGCCGAGGGGCCGGACGTCGAGGACGACTTCCACAACTTCACCGCCCTGAACTTCCCGCCGGGCCACCCCGCCCGCGACATGCACGACACCTTCTATCTGCCGGATGCCGGCGACAAGAAGATGCTGCTGCGCACCCACACCAGCCCGGTGCAGGTCCGCACCATGCTGAACAAGAAGCCGCCGATCCGCATCATCGCGCCGGGCCGCACCTACCGGTCCGACTACGACATGACCCACACCCCGATGTTCCACCAGATCGAGGGGCTGGTCATCGACGAGGCGACCCACATGGGGCACCTGAAGGGCTGCCTGATCGAGTTCTGCCGCGCCTTCTTCGACGTGGACGACCTGCCGCTGCGCTTCCGCCCCAGCTTCTTCCCCTTCACCGAACCGTCGGCGGAGGTGGACATCGGCTGCTCCCGCAAGGGCGGCGAGCTGAAGCTCGGCAACTACGGCGACTGGCTGGAGATCCTGGGCTGCGGCATGGTGCACCCCAACGTGCTGGAGGCCTGCGGCATCGACAGCACCAAGTACCAGGGCTTTGCCTTCGGCATGGGGATCGAGCGCGTGGCGATGCTGAAGTACGGCATCCCCGACCTGCGCACCTTCTTCGAAGCCGACCTCCGCTGGCTGAAGCATTACGGCTTCGTGCCGCTCGACGTTCCCAGCATGGCCCAGGGCCTGACGCGCTAAAGGAGCCGGACCCATGAAGTTCACGCTGTCCTGGCTGAAGGACCATCTGGAGACCGACGCCACGCTCGACCAGATCGTGGAGAAGCTGACCGCCCTCGGCCTGGAGGTCGAAGGGGTGGAGGACCGCTCGAAAGAGCTGAAGCCCTTCCGCGTCGCCCACGTCGTCTCCGCCGAGAAGCACCCGGACGCCGACAAGCTGCGCGTCCTGGTCGTCGACACCGGCACCGAGAAGCTCCAGGTCGTCTGCGGCGCGCCCAACGCGCGCGCCGGCCTGAAGGGCGTCTTCGCGCCGGAGGGAGCCTACATCCCCGGCTCCGACATCACGCTGAAGAAGGGCGTCATCCGCGGCGTCGAGTCGAACGGCATGATGTGCTCCGAGCGCGAGCTGAAGCTGTCGGAGGAGCACAACGGCATCATCGAGCTGCCGGACGACGCGCCGGTCGGCGTCGCCTACGCCGACTATGCCGGCCTGGGCGACCCGGTCATCGACATCAGCCTGACGCCCGACCGCGCCGACTGCGCCGGGGTGCGCGGCATCGCCCGCGACCTCGCCGCCGCCGGGCTGGGCACGCTGAAGCCGCTGGCGGCGGAGCCGGTGAAGGGCGCCTTCCCGAGTCCGCTCGGCGTGACCATCGAGGCGCCGGACGCCTGCCCGATGTATGTCGGCCGCTATTTCCGCGGCGTGAAGAACGGCCCGTCGCCCAAGTGGCTGCACGACAAGCTGGTCGCCATCGGCCTGCGCCCGATCTCGGCGCTGGTCGACATCACCAACTTCATCACCTTCGACCTGTCGCGCCCGCTGCACGCCTTCGACGCCGACAAGGTGAAGGGTGGCATCGTCGTCCGCATGGCCCGCGAGGGCGAGACGCTGGCGGCGCTGAACGGCAAGGAATACCCGCTCGACCCGGGCATGACGGTCATCGCCGATCATGAGCGGGCCGAGGCGCTGGGCGGCATCATCGGCGGCGAGGCGTCGGGCTGCACCGAGACGACGGTCAACGTCTTCCTGGAAGCGGCGATCTTCGACACCGTGCGCACGGCGCAGACCGGCCGCAAGCTGGGCATCGAGTCGGACGCCCGCTACCGGCTGGAGCGCGGCGTCGATCCGGCGGTGGTCGTCTCGGGGATGGAGCGCGCCACCCGCCTGATCCTGGAGATCTGCGGCGGCGAGGCCTCCGACCTCGTGATCGCCGGTGAGGAGCCGCAGTGGCGCCGCACCCTGACGCTGCGTCCGGGCCGAGTGGCCGCCCTGGGCGGCGTTGAGGTGCCGCGCGACGAGCAGACCCGCATCCTGATCGACCTCGGCTGCGAGATCGTCGGCGAGGATGTGGACGGCACCCTGCGCGTCGTTCCGCCCTCCTGGCGCGCCGACATCCACGGCGAGGCCGATCTGGTGGAGGAGGTGCTGCGCATCCACGGCTTCGACGCCATCCCGGCAACCCCGCTGCCGCGCGACAGCGTGCTGACCCGTCCGGCCCTGACTACCAAACAGCGCCGCGTCGGGCTGACCAAGCGCACGCTGGCCGTCCGCGGCCTGTCCGAAGCCGTCACCTGGTCCTTCATGGCCGGTCCGGTGGCCGAGCTGTTCGGCGGGGTTGGCGAGGGGCTGACGCTGGTCAACCCGATCAGCGCCGACCTCGACGTGATGCGCCCGTCCATTCTCGGCAACCTGATCCAGGCCGCCGGGCGCAACGCCGACCGCGGCTACGCCGACGTCGGCCTGTTCGAGGTCGGCCCGGCTTTCCGCAAGCCGTCGCCGGACGGGCAGGACATCGTGGCCGCCGGCATCCGCGCCGGCAACGCGGTGCCGCGCCACTGGGCGGAGAAGGCCCGCGGCGTCGATGCCTACGACGCCAAGGCCGACGCCATGGCCGTCCTGGAGGCCGCCGGCGCGCCGGTGACCAACCTGCAGGTCACCACCGACGCGCCGGGCTGGTACCATCCCGGCCGCTCGGGCGTGCTGCGCCTCGGCCCGACGGTGATGGCCCGCTTCGGCGAAATCCACCCGACCGTGCTCGGCACGCTGGGCGTCAAGGGTCCGGTGGTCGGCTTCGAGGTGTTCCTGGACGCCGTCCCGCTGCCCAAGAAGAAGGGCGGCACGGCGCGTCCGCTGGTCCAGCTCTCGCCCTTCCAGCCGCTGGAGCGCGACTTCGCCTTCGTCGTCGGCAAGGACGTGGAGGCCGACAAGCTGATCCGCGCCGCCAAGGGCGCCGACAAGGCGCTGGTCAAGGACGTGACCGTCTTCGACGTCTACCAGGGCACCAACCTGGAGGAGGGCAAGAAGTCCGTCGCGCTCTCCGTCACGCTCCAGCCGACCGAGCGGACCCTGACCGAGCCGGAGATCGAGGCCATCGGCCAGAAGATCGTCGCCGCGGTCGCCAAGGCCACGGGCGGCAGCCTGCGCAGCTGACGTTCGCGCTCCTGACGCGGGCGCATCCAATGGCTGCGGATCCGGCAAAGGGTTCAATTTCGTAAGACAAAGTTCGGGCCTCCGCCGCAAGGCGGGGGCCCATTGTTTTTCCATGTCCGGATGGAACGGCTCCCAATCCGGACAGTTCAAAGGATTGTTCCGGAGGCGTCACGTCTGGATTCGCAGAACATGCCGCGGTCCGTTGTTTGAAGCACGTTTCGGCATGGCATCCGGGTGTGCCTCATATGCGCTTTTTCAGAGTTGAATAGAGTTGGTCCATCAGATAAAGCGAATGAACATAAGTTTGCAAAACATGCATCCGTATTGTCTCGATGCTGCGCATCGCTGCCTATAAATTTCAGAAATGGAATGTTTTCTTTCCACGATACATGGCAGACATTCCAAAAATTCGTCAGGCTGATATTTCGATTTTTTTAATATTTTTCGTTCTTTTTTGAATCGGTCATGTGGAACACGGCGCGGGGTGCCCTGGCTCCGCCGCCCTCAGCCCTGGTGAAGAATCCGATGGTGAGCTTAACGAACGACCACGCCAAAACCGCTTCCGTCCTCGCCACGACCGGGGATGCCGGCAATGGCTCGGTGGATGGCGGCGGCGCGGTCCGCCGCGAGGATGGCGAAGAAGGAGCGCCGGCCGAAGCCAGCCGGCTGGTCATCGTGGTGGACGACGACCGGTCGATCGTGGAAGGGCTGGCGCTGCTTCTCGAAGCCTGGGGATACGACGTGCTGACCGCCCTGTCGCTGAACGAACTGGCGCAGCGGCTGCCGCAGGCGCCCGGCCGTCCCGGGCTGGTCCTGGCCGATCACTTCCTGCCGGCTGGCGGCACGGGCGCCCAGGCGGTGGAGATGGTGCGCGCCCATGTCGGCGCCCCGGTGCCCGCCCTGATCCTGACCGGCGATACGATGCCGGAGCGTCAGGCCGAAGCCGCCGCCCTGGGCTGCCGCCTGCTGCACAAGCCGGTGCAGATCGGTCCGCTGAAGGACATGGTGGACACGCTGATGAGCGGCGCCGGCTGATCCCGCGTCCGCCTCCTTCTCCGAAGGGCGTCACCCCCGGCGCAGGCTGCCGGACACCGCCAGGAAGGCGTCGACCACCGCCGGATCGAACCGGCTGCCCGACAGGCGCCGGATCTCCGCCACCGCCACGTCATGGTCCAGCGCCTTGCGGTAGGGGCGGTCGCGGGTCATGGCGTCGAAGCTGTCGGCCACCGCGACGATGCGGGCGCTCAGCGGGATGGCGTCGCCCTTCAGGCGGTCTGGATAGCCGGTGCCGTCCCAATTCTCATGATGCGCCCGGGCGATCTCCGCCCCCAGATGCAGATGCGTCCGTCCCTCGGACCGCTGGCTCGCGCGGTCCAGCAAATCCCAGCCCGTGGTCGTGTGGGCCTGCATGACGGCCCGCTCCTCCGGGGTCAGCGGCCCGGTCTTGCCGAGGATGGCGGGGTCCAGCGTGGCGTTGCCGACGTCGTGGAGGATGGCGGCCAGACCGACCGACTCCAGGAACACCGTGTCGAGGATGGCGGGGTAGCACCCCTCTTCGGCCAGACGGCGGGCGATGCGGTCGGTCACCATGGCGATGCGCGGGCCGGCCTCGGCCTCCGCGCTGGGATGACCGGCGCGCTCCGCCAGATCGGCCATGGCGATGACCGTGTGCTCCTGGCTGCGCCGCAGCTGTTCGTACAGGTGCAGATTGTCGAATCCGACCGAGATCTTGCGGCAGAACACCTCGATCAGGTTGCGGTCGAGGTCGGACAGCGGCCGGTCGGAACTCAGATAGACCACGTTCTCCCGGTCGTTCGGGGTGCGGATGTAGAGCGTGCAATGATCGGCGGCGTAGCGGTTGCTGCGCGACTCCAGGCAGCGCTTCACCTCCGCCAGCACGGCGGGCTCGACATGGTTGGCCGCCGGCTCGTCGATCAGCGTCTCGAACCGGCCCGAGCCGGCCAGGACATACAGCCCGTCCGCCGCGCCGCTGATGACCGGGCCGCGCTGCACGCACAGGATGGCGTCCGGTCCGACGCCGAGGATGCCGGAGAGCTGCGTCAGCACCCCGGCGGCGAACAGCTTCATCGAGCGCGCCTGGAACAGCGACGACGACGCCTCGATGATCTTCTCCAGCCCGCGCCGGTTCATCTCGATCGCCATGATGTCCTCGTAGGAGCGCAGGGCGGCGACCGTGGTGGTGAACAGCTGCTGGGCGGTGAGCTGAGTCTTGGCCTTGTAGTCGTTGATGTCGTAGTCGAGGATCACCGCGCGCTCCGGCGCCTGCCCGGGCTGGCCGGTGCGCAGGATGATGCGGACGTGGCGGTTCTTCAATTCCTCGCGGATGTGGTGGACGAGTTGCAGCCCGGCGTCGTCGGTCTCCATCACCACGTCCAGCAGGATGATGGCGATGTCCTCCTCGCGCTCCAGGATCGTCCGCGCCTCCGCGGCGGAATAGGCCGAGATGAACTGGGCGGAGCGGCCCTTGTAGGCGAAATCGGCCAGGACGAGCTTGGTGATGGAGTGCACCTCCGGCTCGTCGTCCACGATCATCATCTTCCACCGGTTTCCGGTGGCCGGCGACCCGGTTTCGCCGTTTCCGTCGCCGTCCTGGTCGTCCAGAAAGAGGAACTCGTCGTCGGAGTCGGTCATGGGTAAAGCCTGGGGCGGAGCGGGCGGGGGTAAGAAAGATTAACACGGCACGACGGCACCCGCCTACCGCCACGATCGATGCATTTTCGACGAAAAAGCTCAATAATTTAACGGAGGCGACGCGCTGCTGCCGCTTGGCGGAGGGCGGCGCCGGGGGCAGGCCAGGGGCAGGCCAGCGTCAGCCCCGGGGTCAGAAGGTCTCCAGCTCGATCACCCAGCAGTCCATGGAGCGCTGCGCCAGAGCGCCGCAGACGTTGTCCACCTGCGTCCGGGTGAAGGGGCCGACGCCCATCTGGTAGGTGGTGCGGGCGCCGCGGAAGACCGGCCAGACCATCGGCGGCAGGTCGCGGTAGGCCGTTCCGGGACCGTAGGTGAATTCCTGCCATGCCCGCAGCCCCTCGGCGTGGCTGACATACTCGCCGAGCCGCGCGGCGAACAGCGCCCCCGGCTCGATGGGCGGCATGCCCGGCAGCGGGTAGGGGGCGACCACCCCGATCAGCCCCTCGGCCGTGGCGACCGCGCGAGTCCGGCCGGGCATGCCCAGCGTCACCCGCCCGTTCGCGGAGTCGATCAGGCTGACCACGTCGCCCTTGCGCAGGGTGAAACTGCGCCGCTTCTTGTTGTCGAGGATCTCCGTCGCCTTGATGGCGTCCGCCGCGACGACATAGCCCTGGGCCGGCACCTGGGCGGCGATCTCCCAGGCGCTGCGCGGCACCACGGCGGCGCTGCGGTGGATGACCGGCGGCTTGCCGGTCGCGGGGGGCGATCCGCCGGCGTTGGCCCCGGTGGCGGTGGCGCCCATGGCGGCGGTGATCGAGCGCGACACCATCAGCGCCGGGTCCAGCGAGTCGGAGGGGACGTAGCCGATGGGCTGGCCGCCGATGGCGACCTCCGTCCAGCTGGTGCCGCGGGGCGTGCCCAGCGCGTTCAGCGCCTTGCCGCGCGGCAGGGTCTGGATGATCCGGGCGTCGGCGTTGGGGCCGATGCGCACCTCGATGTCGCGGTTGAGGACCACCTCGCCGGTCAGTGGCGCGCCGATGGCGACGGGGCTCTGCGCCAGGGCGGCGTCCGGGGCGAACCACATCGTCGCCGCGGCCAGGATCAGCCGCAGCGCCAGGGCGCGGAGGGCGGTGGTGGAACGCGTGCGCACGGCGGTTTGCCCCTTTGGAGGAGGGGCCATTTTGCATCGGTCCGGCCCGCCGGGGCAACCCGGCGCGTGCGCGCCGGGACGGATGTCACGGAGCGGCACGGTCGGTCAGGCCGCCCGATTCCCGCCCACCAGATCGTGGATGGCCTCGGCCAGCAGGCGGACCGGCTTGGCGGCCATGCCGGGGGCGCGGTGCAGCGCGATGTCGATGTCCGGCAGGTCGGGGAAGCCGTCCGCCGCGGTCAGCCGGCGCAGGCTGGGCGGAACGGTGCATTCCTCCATGGCGGTGACGCCCAGCCCGCCCAGCACGGCGCCGTGCACCGCCACCACGCTCTTGCTGATGAAGGCGACGCGCCAGCCGCGCCCGATGCCCTCCAGCGCCGCGACGGCGAGGTCGCGCACCACGCAGCCCTTGGGGAACAGGGCCAGCGGCAGCGGGTCCTCGCGCTCGATGGGGGTGGAATCGACGGCGGTGGAGCGCGGCGGGGCGACCCAGGCCACCGGCTCCCGCCGCACCAGTTCGCCGCTGCGGCTGTCGGGGTGGCGGGTGACCAGGGCGAGGTCGTAGCGGCCCTTGTCGATCTCCGCCACCAGATCGGGGCTGTTGTCGCAGATCACCTCCACCGGCACGTCGGGGTAGGCGGCGGCGAAGCGGGCGAGCACGCCGGGCAGCAGCATGGTGGCGTAATCGTCCGGAGTGCCGATGCGCACGCTGGCCACCGTGGCGGGGCGGTGCATCAGGGCCAGAATCTCGTCGTTCAGGGTCAGCATCCGCCGGGCGTAGGTCAGCAGAAGCTCGCCCTGCTGGGTCAGGTGGACGCTCTTGGTGTCGCGCTGGAAGACGCGGGTGCCAACGACCTCCTCCAGCCGGCGGACCTGCTGGCTGACGGCGGCCTGGGTGCGGCCCAGCGTGTCGCCGGCACGGGTGAAACTGCGCGCGTCGGCGACGGCGACGAAGGCGCGCAGAAGGTCGGTGTCGAGGTTGGCCGGCATGGTCACGCATTCAAGCAGAGGGGGCGCGCGGGTTCAACGCGCGGAAGGACCATCACGATCTGTGATGAACCTCATAAAGCCTATTCGTTTCCAAGATTTTTCGCGCGGGCGCAGGGTGCCCTCCGATTTTGGGAGGACGGAGCGATGGGTGTGTTCGACGCGATGACGACGGTGGTGCTGGAGGCCGGACGGCTGGACCGCGAGGAGGAGCGCCGCCGGATGACGGTGACGGTGGCAGCGCCGTCGCCGTGGCGCTTCCGGCTGCCGCGGATGCCGGCTCTGCCGGTGCTGCTGCTGACGATCCTGGTGGCGTGAGGGCCGGGTCAGGTGGCGGGCGTGCCGTCGGCGGGCTTGTCCGCCGGGGCCTCGGCCGCCGGCACCGGCTCGGGGGCCGGCGTAACAGGCGGGGTGAGGCGGATGGGCGCCGGCCCGCCGCTGTCGGGAGTCGAAGCCGCCGGAGCTTCCACGGGGACCTCCGCAGGGATCTCCGCGGGGGGCGGGGCGGGAAGCTCCTTCGCCTCGATCGTCTCGGCGGGCCTAGAGTCCTTAGGTGCGTCCTTTTGGGCGTCCTTCGCCGCTTCCTTCAGGGCGGGAGCCGGCTCGGGGTCCGTGGAATAGTCGGCGACGATGCGGGCCTGGCTGCCGGCGATGACCAGCACCTTCTGCCCGATCTCGATGGGCTTCTCTTCCCGCTGGGTGACCGACAGCAGCTCGCCGTCCGGCTTGCGGACGATGTATTCCCAGCCCGTGGTGTCGCCGGTCACATGCTCGATCGACGTGCCGATCAGCCCGCCGATGGCGGTGCCGCCGACCGCACCCAGCGCCGAGTTGATGCCGAAGGTGCCGGACTGCGACCCCAGCACGCCGCCCGCGGCCCCGCCGGTGACGGCGCCGACGGTGCCGCTGGTGCTGATCTTGACCTGACGGAATCCGATGACGACCGCCCGCTCCACCTTGTTCGCCTGCTGGGTCGCGGTGGCGGCGTAGGTGTTGGGCGAGTAGTTCGGGGTGCAGCCTGCGAGGATGCCGACGACCAGGGCGGCGGCTGGCAGGCCAAACATGACAGTGCGCGTCACGGGACATCATCCGTTTGGAAGCCTGTCCGGGTGATAGGCGATTCCATGCGGGGAGTCATTCGACTTTTTGTGGGCTCTGGGCTGCTGCGCCGGGCGGACAAAAAGAAAGCGGGCCTCGCCGGACCCGCTTTCCGTCATTCCACCAAGAGGCCGGCGCTTATTCGTCGCCCATCTTGAGGGCGGCGATGAAGGCGCTCTGCGGGATTTCGACCTGGCCGAACTGCCGCATGCGCTTCTTGCCTTCCTTCTGCTTGTCGAGCAGCTTGCGCTTGCGGCTGATGTCGCCGCCGTAGCACTTGGCCGTCACGTCCTTGCGCAGCGCGCCGATGCTTTCGCGGGCGATGATCTTGCCGCCGATGGCCGCCTGCACGGCGATCTTGAAGAGCTGGCGCGGGATCAGTTCCTTCAGCCGCTCGCAGAGCTGGCGGCCGCGCCGCTCCGACTGGGAGCGGTGGACGATCATCGACAGGGCGTCCACCGGCTCGGCGTTCACCAGGATCGACATCTTCACGAGGTCGCCTTCCTCGTAGCTGTCCATCTGGTAGTCGAAGCTGGCGTAGCCGCGGCTGATCGACTTCAGACGGTCGTAGAAGTCGAAGACCACCTCGTTCAGCGGCAGCCGGTAGACCAGCATGGCGCGGGCACCGGCGTAGGTCAGCTCGATCTGCTGGCCGCGCCGCTCGGTGCAGAGCTGGAGGATGCCGCCCAGATACTCGTCGGGCAGCATGATGGTGGCCTTGATCCACGGCTCGTCGATGCGGTCGATCTTCATCACGTCCGGCATGTCCGCCGGGTTGTGCAGATCCATCACCGTGCCGTCGGTCATGTACAGCTTGTAGACCACCGACGGCGCCGTGGTGATCAGGTCGAGGTTGAACTCGCGCTCCAGCCGCTCCTGGATGATTTCCAGATGCAGCAGGCCGAGGAAGCCGCAGCGGAAGCCGAAGCCCAGCGCCGCCGACGTCTCGGCCTCGTAATGGAAGCTGGAGTCGTTCAGCTTCAGCTTGCCCAGGCTGTCACGCAGCCGCTCGAAGTCGGCGGCGTCCACCGGGAACAGGCCGCACCACACCACGGGGATGGAGGGCTTGAAGCCGGCCAGCGGCTCGGCCGCCGGGCGGCGGTCCTCGGTGATGGTGTCGCCGACCTTGGTCAGCGTGATGTCCTTGATGGCGGCGGTGATGAAGCCCATCTCGCCCGGCCCCAGCTCGCCGGTCAGCAGCGCCTTCGGGGTGAAGACGCCGACGCGGTCGACCTCGTGGGCGCTGCCGGCGGCCATGAAACGGACCTTCTGGTTCACCTTCAGCCGCCCGTCCACCACGCGCACCAGGATGACCACGCCGAGATACGGGTCGTACCAGGAATCGACCAGCAGGGCCTTCAGCTCGCCGTCGGCGTTGCCCTTGGGCGCGGGCAGGCGCTGCACCACGGCTTCCAGCACGGCGTCGATGTTCAGGCCGGTTTTGGCCGAGATCTCCACGGCGTCGGTGGCGTCCAGGCCGATCACGTCCTCGATCTGCTGCTTCACGCGGTCGGGCTCCGCCGCCGGCAGGTCGATCTTGTTGAGGACCGGGATGATCTCGTGGTTGTTGTCGATCGCCTGATAGACGTTGGCGAGCGTCTGCGCCTCCACACCTTGGCTCGCGTCCACCACCAGGATCGAGCCCTCGCAGGCGGCGAGGCTGCGGCTGACCTCGTAGGCGAAGTCGACGTGGCCCGGCGTGTCCATCAGGTTCAGCGTGTACTGCTGCCCGTCCTTGGCCTTGTAGAGCAGGCGGACGGTCTGCGCCTTGATGGTGATGCCGCGCTCGCGCTCGATGTCCATGCTGTCGAGCACCTGTTCGCGCATCTCGCGCGAATCGAGGCCGCCGCACTGCTGGATCAGACGGTCGGCAAGGGTCGACTTGCCGTGGTCGATGTGCGCGATGATCGAGAAATTGCGGATGTGCGAAAGGTCAGTCATCGGTGCCCGGAGCCCTGGTTTGGGGCGGAACATAGGGCGGACGGACGATGCGCGCAATGGCGGCGTGGACAGGCCCTATGGAAAGGCCCCATCCCCGTTCCACTCCTTTCGCGGGAAACGCGGGGGTCGGCCCCGCGCTCTCCTACGCCACCAGAACCGGCGCCACCGCCCGGTAAAGCTCCATGTACTCCTCCGCCGGGCCATGCCAGCCGAAGTCACGGGTCATCGCGTGCTGCTGCAGGACGTGCCAGCGCTCGGGCTTGCGGTAGAGGGCGGCGGCGCGGCGCAGCGCCCAGGTCAGCTCCTGGACGTTGGCGTTGACGAACTGGAAGCCGGTGGCGCTGGCGTCGTTCACCGCCGCCGGGTTGGCGTCCACGATGGTGTCGGCGAGGCCTCCGGTGCGGCGGACCAGCGGCAGGGTGCCGTACTTCAGGGCGTACATCTGGGTCAGGCCGCAGGGCTCCGACCGCGAGGGGACCAGGAACAGGTCGGCGCCGGCCTGGATGCGGTGGGACAGCGCCTCGTCGTAGCCGATGCGCACGCCGACCGACTTCGGGTACCAGGTGGCGAGGTGGCGGAAGCCGGCCTCCAGCGCCGGTTCGCCGCTGCCGAGAACGGCGAGCTGGCCGCCCCAGGCGATCCACTGCGACGCCGCCTCCAGAACCAGATCCAGCCCCTTGTGACCGGTCAGGCGGCTGACCACCGCGGCCAGCGGGGCGTCCGCCCGGCGGTCCAGGCCGAAGGTCGCCTGGAGGTCGGCCTTGCACAGGTCCTTGCCGCCGAGGTCCGCAGCGCCGTAGCGGGCGGCGATGTGCGGGTCGATGGCGGGGTCCCAGATGTCATAGTCCACACCGTTGAGGATGCCGGTCAGCGCCTCGGCCCGCGTGGCGAGCAGCCCTTCCAGGCCCGAACCGTGCTCCGCCGTCTGGACTTCGTGGGCGTAGGTCGGGCTGACCGTGGTCAGGCGGTCGGAGTAGAAGCAGCCGGCCTTGAGGAAGCCGACGCCGCCGTAATATTCCACCCCGTCGATCCGGAAGGCGGCGGACGGCAGGCCGAGGTCGCTCATCATCCAGGCGCCGAACAGCCCCTGGTAGGCGATGTTGTGGATCGTCGTCACCGTGCCCGGCCGGAACGGCCCGGCGAAGCGGTCGGGGCGCAGTTCCAGATAGGCCGGGATCAGGCCGGTCTGCCAGTCGTGCCCGTGCAGCACGTCGGGACGCCACCACGGGTCGAGGCCGTCCTCCGCCGCGAAGCCCGCCGCGCACCAGGACAGGGCGGCGAAGCGTTCCGCGTTGTCCGGCCAGTCCTTGCCGTCCGGCCCCAGATAGGGGTTGCCGGGCCGGTCGTAGAGCGCCGGCGCGTCCAGCACATAGGCCAGCACCCCGTCCGGCATGCGGCCGATCCGCAGCGTCGCCGGGGCGCCGCCGGGCAGATCGGTGAGCGGTCCGCCGACCGGCTGCAGGTCGGTCAGCCCGTTCAGCACCGCCGGATAGCCGGGCAGCAGCAGGCGGACCTCGGCTCCGGCGCGATTCAGGGCGGGGGGCAGGGCGGCGGACACATCGGCCAGCCCGCCGGTCTTCACCAGGGGGTAGCATTCCGGCGTGACGAACAGGACGCGCATGGAGGCGGGGTCTTTCGGTTTCTTCTTGGTCTTGCTCACCGCCCCCTCGCCCCGGGGGGGGGCGAAGGGGGATGGGAAGGGTCAGTCCTTGGGCAGGCGGTCGATCATGTCCTGGGTGATCAGGCAGACGCCGCCCTCGCTGCGGTGGAAGCGCTTGGCGTCCAACTCCGGGTCCTCGCCGACGACCAGCCCCTCGGGGATCACCACGCCGCGGTCGATCACCACCTTGGTCAGGCGGCAGTGGCGGCCGATGTCGACGTCCGGCAGGACCACGGCCTGATGCAGCTCGCTGAAGGAGTTGACGCGCACCTCGCTGAACAGCAGCGAATTCTTCACCAGCGAGCCGGAGATGATGCAGCCGCCCGACACCAGGCTGTCCACCGCCATGCCGCGCCGGTTCTCGTCGTCGAAGACGAACTTCGCCGGGGGCAGCTGCTCCTGGTAGGTGAAGATCGGCCACTCGCGGTCGTACATGTTGAGCTGCGGCGTGACGTGGCAGAGGTCGAGGTTGGCCTCCCAATAGGCGTCGATGGTGCCGACGTCGCGCCAGTAGGGCTCCGACTCATGGCCGTTCAGGATGGCCGACTCGGCGAAGTCGTGGGCCATCACCCGCGCCCCGCTGGTCACCAGATGGGGGATGATGTCCTTGCCGAAGTCGCGCGACGAGCCGGGATCGTTGAAGTCGCGCTCCAGCTGGTCGTAGAGGAACTGCGCGTTGAAGACGTAGATGCCCATGCTGGCCAGCGACTTGTCCGGGTTTCCCGGCATCGGCGGCGGGTCGGCGGGCTTCTCGACGAAGTCGATGACGCGCTGCGTCTCGTCCACATGCATGACGCCGAAGCCGGTGGCCTGGGGGCGCGGCACCTGGATGCAGGGGATCGTCACATCGGCCTTCTTGGCGATGTGGTCGAGCAGAAGCGCGCCGTAATCCATCTTGTAGATGTGGTCGCCGGCCAGGATCAGGATGTATTCCGGCTCGTGGTCGCGCAGGATGTCCAGGTTCTGGTACACCGCGTCGGCGGTGCCCTGGTACCAGGCGGTCTCGCTGATGCGCTGCTGCGCCGGCAGCAGGTCGCAGAACTCGTTCATCTCGCCGCGGAAGAAGTTCCAGCCGCGCTGCAGGTGGCGCAGCAGGCTGTGCGACTTGTACTGCGTCAGCACGCCGATGCGGCGGAAGCCCGAATTGATGCAGTTCGACAGGGCGAAGTCGATGATCCGGAACTTGCCCCCGAAATAGGTGGCCGGCTTGGCGCGACGGTCGGTCAGCTGCTTCAGCCGGCTGCCCCGGCCGCCAGCCAGGACAAGTGCCACGGCGCGGCGCGGCGCCAGCCGCAGATCCCGTTTGTCGAGCATGTGTCTCCCCTTTCGGTTCTCTTTTTTGCTGTCGGCCATCCGGAAGCGTCCGGCGGACCCGTATGGGCGGAGGCCGCTTGTCCCCAGCCCCGTCCGGCTCCGCCGGTTGAGAGGGTGACCGTGCCACATTTCCCGGGGGCGGGCCAATAGGCCGAGGGGAACAGGCCGGAAATAGAGGGGGGCTGCCCAACGGTTGTGCGGAATTCAGACGCATCATTGTGCATAAAAAACAGGCAAGCGCGCGGGAAACGGGCGCGCGACGCCTCAACAGGGGGCAGGCAACCTGCAATCCATGGGCGAATCACGCTGCGGTGCAAGGCTTTGGGTGGTGTGATTTTCTGCTCAATTTCTGAGCAAGCCCGTCCGGCGACTCGGGTCCTATGCTGCTTTGCGGTCATCCGAAAGGCCGCAACCACCGCGATTCCTAGCCCTTTTGGGTTGGCACGCTTCTTGAAAAGAAATCGGCGTACACGGTCCCCTCCCGCCGCCCCGTCTGTACCGGGGACGGGGCGAAACGGGCCAGAAGCATTCGAATAAAGAGGAGCCTCGATGAGCCGTCTCTTCACCCTCGCCGCGCCGACGATGGCGGCGATTCTGGGCTTGGCCGGTCTGCCTGCCGCCGCCCTCGCCCAGGAAGCGGCCGCCGCCGCGGCCGAGCCCACCCTGAGCAGCGGCGACACGGCTTGGATGCTGGTCGCCACGGCGCTGGTTCTGTTCATGACCATCCCGGGTCTGGCCCTGTTCTACGGCGGCATGGTCCGCAAGATGAACGTGCTGTCGGTCGTGATGCAGAGCTTCGCGATCTGCTGCCTGGTCAGCATCCTGTGGTTCTTCGCCGGTTACAGCATCGCCTTCACCGAAGGCACCCCGTATTTCGGCAGCCTTTCGAAGTTCATGCTGGCCGGCATCACCAAGGACAGCCTGACGGGCGTCATTCCGGAGACGATCTTCGTCGTCTTCCAGATGACCTTCGCCATCATCACGCCGGCCCTGATCACCGGCGCCTTCGCCGACCGCATGAAGTTCTCCTCGATGCTGGTCTTCACGGGCCTGTGGTCGCTGATCGTCTACGCGCCGATCACCCACTGGGTCTGGGGTCCGGGCGGCTATCTGGCGGGTGACGGCGTGCTCGATTACGCCGGCGGCACCGTGGTGCACATCAACGCGGGCGTGGCCGGTCTCGTCGCCGCCATCGTGCTGGGCAAGCGCAAGGGCTACCCGAACGAGAACTTCGCCCCGCACAACCTGGTGCTCAGCCTGATCGGCGCCTCGATGCTGTGGGTCGGCTGGTTCGGCTTCAACGCGGGTTCCGCCGTGGCCGCCGACGGCCGTGCGGGCATGGCCATGCTGGTCACGCAGATCGCCGCCGCCACCGCCGCCATGTCCTGGCTGCTGGTCGAGTGGGCCACCAAGGGCAAGCCCTCGGTCCTCGGCATCATCTCCGGCGCCATCGCCGGTCTGGTCGCCATCACCCCGGCCTCGGGCTTCGTCGGTCCGACCGGCGCCCTGGTCATCGGTCTGGCCGCCGGCGTGATCTGCTACTGGGGCGCCACCGGCCTGAAGCGCGCCCTCGGCTATGACGACTCGCTGGACGCCTTCGGCGTGCACGGCGTGGGCGGCATCGTCGGCGCCATCCTGACCGGCGTCTTCGCCCAGGAAGCCATCGGCGGTACCGCCGGCGCCCTGGAAGGCAACGTCGGCCAGATCTGGACGCAGGTCTACGGCATCCTGGCCACCATCGCCTACTCGGCGGTCGGCTCCTTCATCATCCTGAAGGTCATCGACGTGGTGATGGGCCTTCGTGTCGACGAGGACGTCGAGCGCGACGGCCTGGACCTCGCCCTGCACGGCGAGACCATCCACTAAGCACCCTTTGCAGCCTGGTTGTTTCCTCCATGAACTTCCGCCGCCGGGGCCTCCCGGCGGCGGATTTTTCATTTTGGAAGCGGTGACGCGCTCAGCGGCGCAGATACATCTTGCCGACGCCGTTCAGCGCCGTGAAAAGCTGCGCGAACTGCGTCAGGAAGGCGTCCCAGGCCAGCGGCCCGGCCTTCTCCGCCACCGCCTGGTGGATGGCGCCCAGGCTGGCCCGCCCGTCCACCCGCGCCAGGATCGGCCCGGCCAGACGGGGCAGGGGCAAGGGGATGACCGCGCCCATCAGCTCCGCCTCCAGCACGCCGCCGGGGGGCAGGCCCTTGGCAACCGCGGCGCCGTCGAGGTCGCGCAGCACCGGCACCACCTCCGGCCCGTCGGGGCGGGCGACGGCACCCTCGGCGTCCTCGGGACGGATGAGATAGGCGATGTGCTTGGTCATGCTGCCGGTGACCTGCTCGGCCCAGGCGGCGCGCTCCAGCCGGGACAGCCCGTCGAGCCGCTTCAGCAGGCGGGGGTCCTTCACCCAGACGGCGGGGTCGTAGCGGTACGGGTCCACCAGCGCGGCGATGGCCAGACCGCCCGCCGCGGCCAGCTCCGCCAGCTCCGGCACGGTGAAGGGCCGGTCGCAGGAATGCAGCAGCAGGTCGTAGAGGTCGGCGTCGGCCTGTTTGTGGTCGTTGATGAAGGGGTTGCGCAGCAGCCAGTTGGACGTCGGCAGCCGCTCGATCAGCCGGCGGGCCAGCGCCACCTGTTCCTTCGGCGGCAGGTCCGCCGCGATGGTGCGCAGCGCCGCCTGCATGGGATAGACGCCGGTGCGTCCGTATGGCGCGTAGACCATCAGCCCGATCCCGCCGCCCGGCTTCAGCGCCCCGGCCAGCGAGCGGATGCCCGCCGCCGGCTCGTCCAGATGGTGCAGCACGCCGCAGCAGTCGATGTAATCGAACGGCCCCCCCTCTTCCAACAGCCCGCCGAGGTCGAGCAGGGAGCCGCGGCGGAAGTCGATGTTGGTCAGTCCGCGCGCCTTGGCCCGCGCTTCGGCGATGTCCCGCGCGGCGTCGGAGAGGTCGAGATAGATGACGCGCCCCGGATTGCCGGTGTCGGCCAGTTGCTGGGCGATCATGATCGTCCCGTCGCCGGTCCCGCCGCCGGCCACCAGCACCCTGAGGGGCTTGGCGTGGTCGAGGCGCCCGCCGAAGACGTTGTGGTTCACCTCGTCCAGATGGCTGGGCGATCCGGTGATCAGGCGCTTTTTCTCGTCGGCGGGGTTGCGCGCGGGATAGGGGAAGGCTTCGTACTGGGCGCGCAGGGTGTCGATGCTCATGGATCGGGCAACCGGTCAGGTGGACGGGTGCCGGACCATAGCATCAATGGAGCGGGCTTGGGGGATGGGGAGGGGAGGAACGCCTCCCCTCCGCCTCCTCTCACGCCAAAGGCAACCGGATCTCCGTCAGCCACTCCTCGGGGGGAAGGGTGCGGGGATTGTTCAGATATTCCTCGACGCAGGGGCGGTCGGCCGGCGTGTGGCCGCTCGATGGCAGCCAGTCGCGGTAGAGCCAGCGGTAGGGGCGTTCCAACTCCGCGTAGGGACCCTTGTGGATCAGAACGGCGTGCCGGCCGCCGGCGATCTCCAGGGGATGGACGGCGCCGTCTTCGGGGATCGGTCCGTCGAGCAGCAAGGCCGCTTCGGAGCGGAGCTGGTCCGCCGGAACCGATTCCGGGTCGTCGTAATAAAGGGCGAAGGACCGCGTCTCCGGTCCCACAAGGCCGCGGCCCGCGGCCCAGGCGTACAGCCGCTCGAAGGTCGTGCCGATGTTCATATAGGGGCCTTGGTGAGCCATGGCGGCCACGCGCAGCGGCGGCAGATCGCGGATGGTGACGTCGTGCATGCTTCGCTCCTCGTCCGGTGGTTGGTCGGATGGAGGAACCAGACGGCCTTGCCGCCGGTAGGCACCGGGGCTCAGCCCATAGACCTGCCCGAAGGCGCGGGTGAACGCCTCCACGCTGCCGTAGCCGGCGCGCCGTGCGACCTGCACCATGCCGTCTCCGCCCTTCACGAGGTCGCCTGCGGCACGGTGCAGACGCAGCCGACGCAACGTGTCCGCCGCCGTTTCCCCCGCCATGGCGCGGTAGATGCGGTGGAAATGGTAGGGCGAGAAGCAGGCGACGGCGGCCAGCCGTTCCAGCTCCAGCGTCTCGTCCAGATGGGCGGCGATGTGGTCGATGACACGCTCGATGCGGCGGCCGTAGTCCAGCAGGGTGTCGGGCTTGGTCATGGGTCCTCCATGCCCGACACCCTAGCCGAGGGCCGCTTGATCGCGCTTGCGGACCTTCAGCCCTCCGCCGGGCGGACCACGCCGACCTCCAGGCCGTTGCGGTTGGTCACCGGCTGGTGGATGAGCTGGCCGGCCCGCGCCCACTGCTCGTCGGACAGAACCTTGGTGGCGCGGATCAGGGCGGCCAGGGCGACCTCGCGGGCGCGCGGGGTGCCGTCGTCGATCTTCAGGGCGATGCCCAGCCCCTGCTTGGGCAGGACGGCGCAGCCCACGCCCTCGGCCCCGCCCTTGACCAGCACCAGACCGCCCGCCGCCTGCATCATGCCGGTGTCGAAGCTGTCCTTGCCGGCGATCAGGTGCGGGTGCGACCGCCAGGCGCGGCGGATGCGGGCCACCGCCTCGGCGCGGGAGTCGGGCAGATCCTTGGGGTCGCCGATGCGGGCCATGGCGTAGGCGATGGCGCCCAGCGGGATGCCGATGGTCGGGATGGCGCAGCCGTCGACGCCCCAGGGGGCCTGCGACAGGTCCTGGCCGGTCATCTGCTCCATCACCCCCAGGATGCGCTGCTGCACCGGGTGGTCGAAGCGGACGTAGCCCTTGGTCGGCTCGCCCTTGTGCAGGGCGGTGGTCAGGAAGCCGGCGTGCTTGCCGGAGCAGTTGTTGTGGAAGGCGGTCGGCGTCTCGCCGTGGCGGATCATCTCGTGGGCGGTCTCGGTGTCGGTCGGCAGATGCGCCCCGCACTCGTAATCGCCCACGGTCAGGCCGATGCGTTTGATCCAGGCCTCCGCGATGCGGGTGTGGCGGATCTCGCCATGATGTGAGGAGCAGGCCAGCGCCAGCTCCTGGTCGCCCAGCTCGTAGGCGTCCAGCGCGCCCGTCTCGACCAACGGGATCGCCTGGATGGCCTTGATGGCGGAGCGCGGGTAGACCGGCGCCTGGATGTCGCCCCACTGGGCCAGCACACGACCGTCGGAGTCGACGATGCAGGCGCGCCCGCGATGGACGGATTCCACCATGCCGCCGCGCGTCACCTCGACGAGGATCGGCGCCTCCGGCGGTCCGGAGAGGTCGGCGTGCCCCTCGGCGGGGGTGTGAGGGTCGGCGTGGCCGTGGTGGTCACCGTGGCCGCCGCAGCAGGAGGAATGGTCGTGGCTCATGGGTGGAGAGCTTGCCTCTGTCCGGGTCGCGAGGCAAGGTGTCGCACCGTCGGACCCGCCGGATCATGGCTGATTCGCGGCCGATCCGCGGTATGTGCGGGCCGAAACTACGAGTGATTGTGCAGCCATGCGTGGATATTTCGCCATCGGGGTGGAGCGGATCAGCAAGCCGGGCAACGTCGGCAACCTGATGCGCTCCGCCCACGCCTTCGGCGCCTCCTTCTTCTTCGCCATCGATCCGGAGCCCGACCTGCACGAGGCGCACATCGTCGACACCTCGGGTGCCGCGGAGCATCTGCCGCTCTACGTCTACGACCGGGTGGCCGATCTGGCCTTGCCCAAGGACTGCCAGCTCGTCGGGGTGGAACTGACCGAGGATGCGGTGGAACTGCCCAGCTTCCGCCACCCGACGCGCGCCGCCTATGTGCTGGGGCCGGAGCGCGGCAGCCTGTCCGAACCGCTGCTGGAGCGCTGCGACTTCACGGTGAAGATCCCCATGAAGTTCTGCATCAACGTCGGGGTGGCCGGCGCCCTGGTGATGTACGACCGGATGATCAGCCTGGGCCGTTTCGCCGAACGCCCGGTCCGCGTCGGCGGTCCGACCGAGCCGCTGCGCGATCACCAGCACGGCCGCCAGATCATGCGCAACCCGGAGCGCCGCCGCCGCATGCGCGGCATCCAGAAGCCGGTGATCGTCCAAGACGACGAGTGATCCGGAGAGCCTCCACAGTCCAGGAACCGCCACGCCGCGAAGGAGACGTTCGATGTCCGACCCGCTCTACGACGACCGCTTCTACGACATCCAGGAGGAAGGGTCGCTCCGCTCCGCGCGGGTCATCGCGCCGCTGGTGCTGGGCTGGGTGGGGGCGGACTCGGTGCTGGACGTCGGGTGCGGGGTCGGCACCTTCCTGCGGGCCTTTGCGGAAACGGGGATCGCGGACATCCAGGGGGTGGACGGCGACTATGTGCGCCGCGACCGTCTGCGCATCGATCCGTCCCTCTTCCGCGCCCAGGACCTGTCGCAGCCTTTCGAGCTGGCGCGGCGGTTCGGCCTCGTCCTGTCGCTGGAGGTGGCCGAGCATCTGCCGGAGGAGCGTGCCGAAGGCTTCGTCGACGATCTCTGCCGCCACGGCGACGTCGTGCTGTTCGGGGCCGCCATCCCCGGCCAGGGGGCAAGGGCCACATCAACGAGCAGTGGCAGAGCCATTGGGCCGGGAAGTTCCTCTCCCGCGGCTATGAGGCCTTCGACATTCTGCGGCCAATCCTGTGGGCCGATCCGTCCGTCGATTTCTGGTACCGCCAGAACACGGTGATCTTCGCCAGTCCGGATGGCATCGCCGCCAACCCGGGTCTGGCCGCCATGCGGGGGAAAGGGCTGCCGCTGTCCTGCATGGGGTTGGTCCATCCCGAGCTGCTGGCCCTTCACGCCCATCAGGCGGCCCGGTCGCGGCGGGTGGTGGACGTCTTCAACCAGATGGCCGCGCAGGGCGGCAGCTACCGCTTCGACAAGGGAGCGGACGGGTCGGTCAACATCGTGCGCATCGAGTGACGCGGTTGGACGATGATCGCTTCCTTCGCCCTTCAGCCATGAACCTTCAGCCGTGAGCCCTGCCCCCGGGGCTCAGAACGTCACGAAGGGGTTGAGGAGCAGCCCCAGCGCGCCGGTGAAATGAAGCGGCGCGTCGGTCACCGCCAGACACAGGCAACCCTCCTCGTCGGCCACCGGACGGTGGCGCACGGAGTCGTCGGCGACGGACAGGTCGCCGCGGGCGAATTGGCCGAGATCGTCGGTGAAGCCGCCGTCCAGCACCAGGGTCAGCTCGATCCCGCGGTGGGTGTGGTGGGGCGGCCCGACGCCGCTGGCCAGCCGCATCAGCCGGGCCTTGCCGCGGCGTTCAGGGCCGGACCCCAGCGGGGAGCCCAGCGGGATGTCGTAGCAGTCCATGCCGCGCATCAGCCGCTTCCAGGGCAGGCGCGACAGGTCGTTGCCGACGTAGCGGCGCAGCGGTTCGGGCAGCAGCGGCACCTCGGCCGGCTGGCAGACCAGCTTCGGCCGGGGCGCGCGGGGCAGGGGCGGCAGGTCGTCCAGCCGGGCGAGAACCGTCTCCAGGCAGGCGGGGTCGACCTCCTCCGGCTCGATGCTCTCCAGCAGGGCGCCGCCGACCGCCTCCATCTCGGCGACGTTCAGGCGGCAGCAGGGGCACAGCGCCAGATGGGTCGCCACGATCAGCGAGGCCGCCTCGCCCAGAGCGCCGCCGGCATAGTCGATCAGCAGGGTGTCGCCGGGATGGTGGGTGGGCACGGTCATCGGGAGTCCCTCATGGCCTTGCGCAGCCGTTCCATGGCCAGCCGCAGGCGCGACTTGACGGTGCCCAGCGGAATGCCCTGTTCGGCGGAGATCAGGCTGTGCGGCTTGTCCTCGAAATAGGCCAGACGCAGCAGATCGGCCTGTTCCGGCGGCAGGGTCCTCAGCGCGGCCCGCAGCCGTCCCGCGGTCTCCCGCGCCGCCACCCCGTCGTCGGCGCTCTCCATCGGGTCGGGCACCAGCGTGGGGTCGGCGGGGTCGATCTCGGGCCGCTGTTCCCGCCGCAGCGCGTCGATCCGCCGGTTGCGGGCGATGGTGAACACCCAGGTGGCGGCGGATGCCTGGGTCGGGTCATAGGTTTCCGCGCGGCGCCACACCAACAGCATCACGTCCTGCACCAACTCCTCCGCACCGCCCGCGTCGCAGCCCTGGCGGCGCAGATAGGCCTTCAACCGCGGGGCGAAATGCCCGAACAGGGCCGCGAAGGCCGTGCGGTCGCGGTCCCGCCCGACCGCGGTCAGCAGTTCTTCGAAGGTCCGGTCGGCGCCGGCGGCTGGGGAACCAAGATCCTGCATCCACGTCTTCGGGCACGTCTTCGGGAGCGCCGTCTCTGCGCGCAAGGGCTTTGCGCACAGGGGCAAGCCCCGCATCACATGGTGCGCGGGGCGCCCCGCTGCAAAGCGTGTTTGGCGCTCCCCCGCATCATGTTCACCGTCATGTGGTCGGGCGGCCAGTCGTGTCATGGGTGGGCTGCGGCGTTCCATCGGGCGTTCGATGGACCTTCTACGCGTCCCTCCGGCCATCGGATCACCGGCTTTCGATACGAAATCGAGCGATCGATTGCAGGACCGGCCGTTGGAACAACCCGTGACTTCGCCGCCGGGACGGGGCGGCGGCCCTGGAAAGCCTCACCGAATTGGGGTAGGGTCCGACCCACTCCCGAACCCGTCCGCGAAACCATTCGAGCCTTCGCCAACCGATGTTGCCCATTCGCACCATCCGTCGCACCGCCGGCGCCGCTCTGCTTCTGGCCGGTCCGATCCTCGCCGCAACCGTCGCCACGGCCAGCGCCGCCGACCCGCGCCTGCTGGGAACCTTCAAGGACTGGAACGCCTTCGCCTTCGACGAGGGCGGGCACAAGGTCTGCTACCTGTCCAGCCAGCCCAAGAAGAAGGAACCCGCCGCGGCCAAGCGCGGGGACATCTATGTGCTGGTGACCCACCGCCCGGCGGAGAAGGCGCTGGACGTCGTCAGCGTCGTCGTCGGCTATCCCCTGAAGAAGGACAGCGAGTCCACGCTGGACGTGGCCGGCAAGTCCTTCAAGCTGTTCACCGACGGCGAGACCGCCTGGGCGCGCGACGCCGACACCGACAAGGCCGTCACCGCCGCGATGCGCGACGCCAAGGGCAAGTCCATGGTGGTGAAGGGTGTTTCGGGCCGCGGCACGAAGACAACCGACACCTACAGCACCGACGGCTTCGCCCAGGCTTACGACGCGATCAACCAAGCCTGCGGCGTGAAGCGCTGAGCAGCGCTGCTCTTTTCACTTGGTCGCTCCTCGTTTCGTCTTTTGACTCCGGACGCTCGTGGCCCTATTTAGGGGGCCATGAGCGCCTCCAACCATGCTGCTGCCTTTGCCCTGCCGGCTGTTGACGCCGATGGGCGCAAGAACCTTGTCGGCCTGTCCCGCGACGAGCTGGAAGCCGAAATGCTGTCCGTCGGCCTGGAGAAATTCCGGGCCCGCCAGCTCTGGCACTGGATCTACCACCGCGGAGCCACCGACTTCGCGGTGATGACCACGCTCGCCAAGCCGGTGCGCGAGAAGCTGGCGGAGAGCTACGCCGTGGCCCGCCCGACGGTCGTCCGCGACCTGAAGTCGGTGGACGGCACGCGCAAGTGGCTGCTGCGCATGCCCGACGGGCAGGAGGTGGAGAGCGTCCACATTCCCGAGGAGGACCGCGGCACGCTCTGCGTCTCCTCGCAGGTCGGCTGCACGCTGACCTGCCGCTTCTGCCACACCGGCACGCAGCGTCTGGTGCGCAACCTCGACGCCTCGGAGATCGTGGCGCAGGTCATGCTGGCCCGCGACGCGCTCGGCGAATGGCCGGCGCCGCCGGACGGGCGGATGATCTCCAACATCGTCATGATGGGCATGGGGGAGCCGCTCTTTAACTACGAGAACGTCGCCAAGGCGCTGAAGATCGTCATGGACGGCGACGGGATCTCGATCTCGAAGCGCCGCATCACGCTCTCCACCTCCGGCGTCGTCCCGGCCATGAAGCGCTGCGGCGAGGAGCTGAACGTCAACCTCGCGGTCAGCCTGCACGCCGTGACCGACGAGCTGCGCGACATCATCATGCCCATCAACCGGAAATATCCGCTGAAGGAGCTGATGGACGCCTGCCGCAATTACCCCGGCCTGAACAACGCGCGGCGCATCACCTTCGAATACGTGATGCTGAAAGGCATCAACGACAGCCCGGCGGACGCCCGCGCCCTGGTCAAGTTGCTGGAGGGCATCCCGTCGAAGATCAACCTGATCCCCTTCAACCCCTGGCCGGGCGCCCCCTACGAGCGTTCGACCGACCGGGCGATCCAGGTCTTCGGCGACATCGTCAACAACGCCGGCTACGCCAGCCCCGTCCGCACCACCCGCGGCGAGGACATCATGGCCGCCTGCGGCCAGTTGAAGAGCGCGTCCGTCCGCCTGTCCGCCGCCGACCGCGCCGCCATCGAGAAGGTGCTGGCCGAGAAGGACGCGGCGCTGGCCGGATAAGGCCGGACCTATCCCTGGGAGTGCTCCGTGCCTGAGTTCGCCGTCGATCCCGGCCTGATCCTGTTCCTGTTCAACGCCGCGGCGGTCTGGCCGCTGATGCGCATCTTCCGCCGGGCGGGCTTCTCGCCCTGGTGGGCGTTGGTGATCTTCGTGCCGGTGATCGGGCTGGTCGGCGTGCTGGGGCTGCTGACGGTGCGGCGCTGGCCGGCGCGGGTGCTGGTCGACGGGCCGGCGCGTCCGCGCAAGGCGCGGAGGGCCGCGTGATGGAGATGCTCGAGTCCGTCGTCGCCCTGCTGAACGCCGTCTACTGGCAACCCTGGGCGGCGATCATGTCCACCGACCCGTGGACCGCGAACCTCGTCATGGCGATCCTGCTGATGCTGAAGCTGATCTTCGGCGGCTGGGTGCTGGCCAAGGGCGGGCGCAGCCCGCTGTGGGCGCTGGTTCTGCTGATCAACGGGGCGGACATCCTGGCGATGTGGCTCTACGCCTACATCCGCTGGCCTTTCGTGGACCGGGCGCCCGCCCGCCCCGCCGCGGAGAGCGCTGTTGCGGCCGACGCCGGGACGGATTGAAGCCCCTTAACCCTCTCCCCTCTGGGGAGAGGGTGGCCCGAAGGGCCTCTCGCGCTGGCCAGAGGCCAGCGCTGACGGCGGCAGGCGGATGCCTCTGGCATCCGCTGAGAGCCGGTGAGGGGGATGTGCGTTTCGGTACGTTCGGCAAAAGCGCAACCCCCTCACCCTAACCCTCTCCCCAGAGGGGAGAGGGTACTTATGAGCGGGACCGATTGATTCGCATCGGTCGTAGGGCTACTGTCCGGCACCGATATTTTTCCCCACCCGCGTGAGTAGTCCCATGAGCGGTGCGTCCGGCAAACAGATCAAGAAAGTGGTGCTCGCCTATTCGGGCGGCCTCGACACCTCGGTGATCCTGAAGTGGCTCCAGGAAACCTATCAATGCGAGGTGGTGACCTTCACCGCCGACCTCGGCCAGGGCGAGGAGCTGGAGCCGGCGCGCAAGAAGGCCGAGCTTCTGGGCATCAAGCCGGAAAACATCTTCATCGACGACCTGCGCGAGGAATTCGTGCGGGACTTCGTGTTCCCGATGTTCCGCGCCAACACCCTCTATGAGGGCACCTACCTGCTCGGCACCTCGATCGCCCGGCCGTTGATCGCCAAGCGCCAGATCGAGATCGCCAACCAGGTCGGCGCCGACGCCGTGGCCCACGGCGCCACCGGCAAGGGCAACGACCAAGTCCGCTTCGAGCTGGGCTACTACGCGCTCCGCCCGGACATCAAGATCATCGCCCCATGGCGCGAGTGGGATCTGAGCAGCCGCACCCGGCTGATCGACTACGCCGAGAAGAACCAGATTCCGATCGCCAAGGACAAGCGCGGCGAGGCCCCGTACTCCACCGACGCCAACCTCCTGCACATCTCCTACGAGGGGAAGGCGCTGGAGGACCCGTGGGTCGAGCCGTTCGAGGACATGTACACCCGCTCCGTCGCCCCGGAGAAGGCCCCGGACACCCCGACCTACGTTGAGGTCGAGTTCAAGCGCGGCGACGCCGTGGCGATCGACGGCAAGGCCCTGTCCCCGGCGGCCCTGCTGACCGAGCTGAACCGTCTGGGCGGCGAGAACGGCATCGGCCGCCTCGACCTCGTCGAGAACCGCTATGTCGGCATGAAGTCGCGCGGCGTGTACGAGACGCCGGGCGGCACCATCCTGCTGGCCGCCCACCGCGCGATGGAGAGCATCACGCTCGACCGCGGCGCCGGCCATTTGAAGGATGAACTGATGCCGCGCTACGCCGAGCTGATCTACTGCGGCTACTGGTTCAGCCCGGAGCGTCTGGCGCTCCAGGCCCTGATCGACCAGACCCAGGAGCCGGTGAACGGCGTGGTCCGCCTGAAGCTGTTCAAGGGCAACGTCACGGTCGTCGGCCGCAAGTCGCCGAACAGCCTCTACCGCATGGACTATGTGACGTTCGAGGAAGACAGCGTCTACAACCAGAAGGACGCCGAAGGCTTCATCAAGCTGAACGCGCTTCGCCTGCGTCTGGGCGCCATGGCCCGCGCGAACGTCAAGTAAGCGCGAGACCGTTGTGAACGTGGAACGAGGGGGCTTCGGCCCCCTCGTTTCGTTTCGGGCGATGGCTGCGTGGTGCGGGACGCCCGCTCACGCCGCCCGGATGTTGACGAGGAAGCGCTCGACCTCCAGGCGGAGCGTTTCCGCCTGCCGGCTCAGCTCCTCGGCCGACGACAGCACCTGGGAAGCCGCCGACCCGGTCTCCACCGCGGCCTGATGGACCTGGACGATGCTGCCCGACACCTCCGTCGTGCCGTGGGCGGCCTGCTGGACGTTGCGGGCGATCTCGCCGGTGGCAGCACCCTGCTCCTCCACCGCGGCGGCGATGGTGGTGGCGATGCCGTTGATCTCACCGATCGTCCCGCCGATGGTCTTGATGGCGCGGACGGTTTCGGTGGTCACCCCCTGGATCGTCTGGATTTGGGTGGCGATCTCCTCGGTCGCCCTGGCCGTCTGGTTGGCCAGCGACTTGACCTCCGAGGCCACCACGGCGAAGCCCTTGCCGGCCTCCCCGGCGCGCGCGGCCTCGATGGTGGCGTTGAGCGCCAGCAGGTTGGTCTGGTCGGCGATGGCCTTGATGAGCCCGACCACCTCGCCGATCTTCTGACCGGCCTCCGCCAGCCCTTGGACCGTCCGGTCGGTGCGGGCCGCCTCATCCACGGCGTTGCCGGCGATGGTGGTGGAGGTCGCGACGTGGCGCCCGATCTCGGTGATGGAGGCGGACAGCTCCTCGGTGGCCCCGGCGACCGCCTGGACGTTGGTGGTCGCCTGTTCCGACGCGGCGGCGACCGTGGACGCCTGCCGGCTGGTCTCCTCCGCGGTGGACGACATCGACTCCGCGGTGGCGCGCATCTCGGTGGCGGCGGAGGCCAGCATCTTCAGCGTCGCGTGCACCGTGCTGTCGAAGCCGACGATGTATGTTTCCACGAGCGCCTGCCGGGCTTCCTTGCGGGCCTGCTCCTGGCGCTGCTCCTCCTCCATCCGGCGGTTCGCGACGGCGGAGTCCTTGAACACCGCCAGCGAGCGGGCGAGCGTGCCGACCTCGTCCATCCGGTCGGTGCCGTCGACGGTGATGCCGAGGTCACCCTTGGCGAGGCGCTGCATCAGTTCGGCCATGGCGCGCAGCGGGGCGACCACGCGGAACAGAGTCGTCGTCACCGCAAAGGCGGCGGCCAGCACGCCGAGCAGCACCGCGATCCCCAGGATCCAGCGGGAGGTGTCGTAAGCGGCGTTGGTTCGCTCATACACCGCCTCGGCCTCCTTCAACTGCAGGTCGACCAGCTTGCCGACGGCCGCCGCCACCGGGTCGATGCTGGGGTAGAGCGTGGACACCGCGAAGGCGTCCAGCGCGGCCTGATCCTTGGCCTGCATCAGCGCGCGGGCGGTGGTCGCGGCGGCGCGCGCCTTGCCCATGTGGCGTTCGGCTTCGTTCGCCAGCTCCTTTTCGCGGGCGTTCATCGAGGTGGCCGTGAAGGCCGACCAGCGCGTCGCGATCTCGCCGAGCGCGGCATCGATGGATTTGAGACCGCCTTCCCACGTCTCGGCGCCGCCGCGCACCTTGTGCGTGGTGTCGACGATGTTGACGGCGAACATGTCGGAGACGACCTTCAGGTCGCGCAGCGGGACGACGCGGTCCTTGAACACCGTCTCCATGCCCTGGTGCGACTGCCCAAGGGCCAGCCAGCCGGTGGCCGCAATCGCGAAAAGAAAGAAGCACAGAACAGAGAGGGCAACCAAAAGGCGTGCTTTGACCGTAGACATCGGCTCGTTCCACGATGCGTTGACGTTGCAGGTCATGGCATCGTGAATGAAACATATTAACATTAAGCTACATTTTAACGAAAATATATTACGTCTAAAGGTTACAACTCTCGTGTCCGAGCGACACCGCCATGGATGTCATGACGGTGTCCTGCTCTGGACGGCGTCAAATGCCTTCACCACATCTTCGAGCAAGGATTGCAAGAGGGTGATGCCCCGATCATCCCTCCAGCTTGAAACTTCCGTCCTCGCCCAGCGCGGCGAAGGGGTTCCAGGCGACCTCCCAGGGGTGGCCGTCCGGGTCGGCGAAATAGCCGCTGTAGCCGCCCCAGAAGACGTCCTGCGCCGGCTTCAGGATCCGCCCGCCGGCCCGCTCGGCCTGGGCCATCACCGCGTCCACCTCCGCTTTGCTGCGCAGGTTGTGGGCCAGCGTGATGCCGCCGAAGCCCGAGGTCGGGCCGGACTCCGCCAGATGCGCGTCCTCGGCCAGCGCCTCCCGACCGTAGAGAGCCAGCGCGATGCCGCCCAACTGGTAGAAGGTGATGGCGTCCTGGCTGACCGGGGAGGGGGTCCAGCCCAGCCCCTCCTCGTAGAAGCGGCGGCTGCGCGCGAGGTCGGCGACGCCGAGCGTGATCAGGCTGACTCTCTGTTCCATTCAGCTGCCCTTCCGTTCCATGGCGGGCGGCATGGCGACGGGCAGCCCGGCCTCCTTCCAGCCCTTGAAGCCGCCGTCGAGGTGGCAGACGTTCTCCAGCCCCATCGACTGCACGGTGTCGGTGGCGAGCGCCGAGCGCCAGCCGCTGGCGCAGTAGAAGACGAAGCGCTTGCCCGACGCGAAGACCGGCTTGTGATAGGGGCTGTCCGGATCCACCCAGAATTCCAGCATGCCGCGGGTGGCCGGGAAGGCGCCGGGTATCATGCCGTCGCGCGTCAGCTCGCGCGGGTCGCGGATGTCCACGAACACCACGTCGGGGTCGCCGTGCAGGGACAGCGCCTCCTGCGGCGTGATCGCCTGGATGCGGGCGTTTGCCTCGGCCAGCAACTCCTTGTAGCCGTTCTTCATCGGCATGGCGGTTTCCTCCTTTTGACGCTTTGGCCGTAGTCGAACCCTTGGCGGGACCGTTGGCGCGTCTGCGCTGTTGTCACTCCACGCAACTGTGCAACAGGCCGCCCCGCCCGGTCCACCGGGAAGGGCGGCCGGTGCAGGGGGAGCCCAGGGAAAGCCATGCCGATCGCCACCGACGGACCCACCGAAGCCGCCGCCGCTTTGCCCACCGTCATCGACCCGGTCCGCGTGGAGCGGAACGAGCGCTACGTCCGCCGCCGCTTCTGGAACACGCTGCGCGCCAACCTGCACCGCGTTCCTTTCCTGGAGCAGGCGCTGGCCGCCTTCTTCTGCGCGACCGACCCGCAGACGCCCTTTAAGGCGAAGGCGATCCTGATGGCGGCGCTGGCCTACTTCGTGCTGCCCGCGGACTCGATCCCGGACTGGCTGATCGCGGTCGGTTTCGTGGACGATGCGGCGGTGCTGGCCACCGCCGTCCATGCGGTGCGCAGCAATCTGAAGCCGGAGCATGAGGAGCGTGCCCGCGCCGCCCTGCGCAAGGAGCAGCAGATGAAGCCTGCCGCGGGTGACGCTTCCGGGATGAAGCCCGCCGGGAACGGCTGACGGCTCACGCCTTGGCCGCACGCCGCTCGGCGCGGGACTGCGCGGCGTCGCGATGCGCGGTGTAGAGGGCGGAGGCGGCGATCACCCCGGCCCCGACCCAGCCCCAGACGTCCATGGCCTCGCCGAACAGCGGCCAGGCGAGCAGGGCGGTGAAGGGCAGGCGGGCGTAGTCGTAGGGCATCATCGCCGAGGCCGGCGCCAGCTTGAAGGCGCGGGTCATCGCCAACTGCCCCAGGGTCAGGATGCCGCCCAGCAGGACGAGCCAGCCGAGCGCCGTCCAGCTCGGCCATTCCCACACGAACAGCGCCGGCACCAGCGCCATCGGGGTCAGGAACAGCCCCATGTAGGCGACCACCACCATCACCCCGTCGGAGGTCGCCAGCGCCCGCACCTGGAGCGTGGTTATGGCGGCGGCGACGCAATGCAGGAGCATGACCAGGATCGTCGGGTCCAGGGTGGCGTCGTCGGGGCGGATGACGATCATCACCCCGGCCAGCCCGACCAGAACGGCGGCCCAGCGCCGCGCCCGCACCGTCTCGTGCAGGAACAGCGCGGCCCCGGCGGTGACGAAGAGGGGGATGGTGAAGCTGAGCGCCGTGGCGTCCGGCAGCGGCATGTGGGTGACGCTGTAGAACCAGCACAGCATCGCCACCAAGCTGGTCGCCGAGCGCGAGGCGTAGAGCCCTGCCCGCCCGGTGCGCAGCCGTCCCAGCCCGACCGCCGCGATCCAGGGCAGCATGAACATCAGGCTGAACAGGTTGCGGAAGAAGACGATCTCGAAGGGGTGAAGCTCGCCGCTGACGTGGCGGATCATCGCGTTGCCGATGGCGATGAACAGGGCGGCCCCCAGCATCCAGAAGGCCGCCTCCAGCGGCTTTCCCGCCATGCCGGGGCCGGAGGCGGGACCTTTGGCGGTGAGCGCGTGGGTGGGCAATCGGTCGCGTCCCTGGCGGATCGGCTTGCGGGTGGCGCGTTCCGTTCGGGCGCGCCACCCCAGCGTGCAACGCCATCCTGCTCTTCAGGCGCGCCGGGTTGCAAGGGACATTCGGAAGACGCTCAGCCGCCGGCCTTCAGGGAGTCGAGGCGGGCGCGAATCAGCGTGTATTCCGGCTCCTCCGGCTTGAACTGGGCCAGCAGGCGGGTCCACAGATCGGTGGCCTCCGCGGTCTGGCCGACGCCCGCGGCGTTCAGGCCGAGCAGCCAGAGCGCGTCGCGGTTGTCGGGCTCGGCCGCCAGCGCCTGACGGAGCGAGGCGACGGCCTCCTCCGGCATCGGGCCGGGCTTGCTGCTCCGCGGCTCCGCCGACAGCAGGGCGGAGGCGTAGGCGACCAGCACGTCGGGCCGCTGGGGCGCCCGCTCCCGCGCCTTGCGGGCGGCGTCGATGGCCTTCGCCGACTCGCCCATCACGCCGTAGGAACGCGACAGCCGCAGCCAGCCGTCCACGTCGTCCGGGTTGGCCTCCAGCCGGGCGGCCAGCCCGTCGACCATGCCGCGGATCATCTGCTGCTGGTCCTCGCCCTCGGTCTGGCCCTGCGCTTGGCCCTGGCCCTGGTTCTGGCCCTGGTTCTGGGCGACCGGCGGCTGTTGCTGGGCAGGCAGGGGCTCCGGCGTCACCTTGGCCGGGTCGAGGTTCAGCGCCTTGGCGGCCTCCGCGATCTGCGTCCGGACGATCGGCACCCAGGGCGCGTCGGCGTGGGACTCGGCGAGCAGGGCGCTCCAGCGCTCCAGCGCGTCCTTGGTGTCGCCGGCCTGGAAACGGGCCAGCGCGGCGTAGAAGCGGGCGCGCGGCTCCTTGGGGTCCTTCGCCAGCACGCGGTCGAAGGTCTTGCGGGCCTCGTCCGGCACGGTGCCGCCGTTGGCCGAGATCAGGACCTCGCCGTAGCTGCCGAGAAGCTCCAGATCGTCGCCGGCCAGGGCCACCGCCTTGCCCAGCGCGTCGGCGGCCTCGGGCAGGCGGCCCATCTTGGCGTAGGCCTGGCCGAGGATGGCCCAGCCCTGCGGGTCGTCGGGGGTCTCGGCGAGCTGGGCCTTCAGCTTGTCCATCGCCGCCAGCACGTTCTTCGGAGGCCCGCCGCGCTCATGGTCGAGATTGCGCGAGGCCAGCGGCTGGGCCGGCAGCTCGGGACGGCCGAGCTTGCCGTAGACGGCCAGCGTGCCGAGCGGCAGCAGGACGGCCAGCAGGGCGGCCAGCGCCATCGCGCTGCGCGGAGCGCGGGCGGCGGGCGCCTTGCCCTTCGCACCATCCTTTGCAGACCCCTTGCCGCGGTCGGCGATGGCCAGCATGCGGCGGCCGATCTCGGCGCGGGCGGCGGCGGCCTGCGCCTCGCTGATCAGGCCGCGGCCCTGGTCGCGCTCCAGCTCGCCCAGCTGGTCGCGGTAGACCTCCAGGTCGTAGGCGGCGCGCTCCTCGGCGGCGCCCTCGGGCTTCCTCAGCAGCGGCGGCACGATCAGCAGCACCACGGCCGCCGTCAGGGCGGCGGCGACGATCCAGAACAGCATCAGGCTTTGTCCTTGCGGAGCAGGGCGTCCAGGCGCCGCCGCTCGTCCTCGGTCAGCGGGGCGGTGTCGCCGCCAGCGGCAACAGCGGCACCCTTACGCCCGCGCAGGTACAGGGCCGTGGCGACGCCGCCGATGGCCAGGATCACGAAGGGGCCGATCCACAGGAACAGCGTCGTCGCCTTGAAGGGCGGGCGCAGCAGCACATAGTCGCCGTAGCGGTCGGTGACGAAGCTCAGCACCTGTTGGTTGCTGTCGCCGGCGGTCAGCCGTTCGCGGACCAGCACGCGCAGGTCGCGGGCGAGCGGCGCGTTGGAGTCGTCGATCGACTGGTTCTGGCAGACGAGGCAGCGCAGATCCTTGCTGATCTCCCGGGCGCGACCCTCCAGCGCCGGGTCCTTCAGCACCTCGTCGGGCTGGACGGCGGAGGCGGCGACCGGGGTCAGCGCCAGCAGGACAGCGAGAAGGAGGGCTCTCACGACGCGCTCCGCAGATGCTTGACCATGGGCAGGATCTGTTCCTCGACCACCTGCGGGGTCAGGGGGCCGACATGCTTGAAGCGGATGCGGCCCTGGCGGTCGAGCAGGAAGGTCTCCGGCACGCCGTAGACGCCCCAGTCGATGGACACGCGGCCGTCCAGATCGACGCCGATGCTGGCGTAGGGATCGCCGTTGCGGTTCAGCCAGGCGATGGCGTCCTCCGCCTTGTCCTTGTGGTTGATGCCGCGCACCGTCACGCCCTGCTCGCGGGCCAGCCGGGTGATGATCGGGTGCTCGGCCTTGCAGGGGATGCACCAGGAGGCGAAGACGTTCACCAGCGTGACGTCGCCCTTCAGCGTCGCGTTGGACAGTCCTTCCTTGTGGCCCGGCAGCGGCGGCAGGGAGAATTCCGGCGCCGGCTTGTCGATCAGGGCGGACGGGATGTCGCGCGGGTCGCGGTCGAACCCGCGCAGGAAGGCCACGCCGACACCGACGAACAGCAGCAGCGGCAACAGATAGATCAGGCGGCGCATCGGAAGCGTGTCCTTACTCGGCGGGCTGAAGATTGCCCTTGGCGGCGCGGCGGCGCTCCGGGGCGCCGACACGGAAGCGGCGGTCGGACAGGCTGACCAGCCCGCCCAGCATCATCCCCAGCGAACCGATCCAGATCCACGGCACCAGCGGGTGATGGTACAGCCGCACGGTCCAGGCCGTGCCGTTCTGCGTCGGGTCGCCCAGCGCCACATAGACGTCGGACAGCCAGGTGGTGTGGATCGCCGCCTCGGTCGTCGTCATGCGGGTGACCGGGTAGCTGCGGCGCTGCGGCGTCAGGGTGGCGATGGTCCTGCCGTCGCGGGTGACGGTGAAGACGCCTTGCTCGGCGCTGTAGTTCGGGCCCTGCACCGTGCCGACGCGATCGAAGTGAACGGCGTAGGCGCCGACCGTGGCGTTGTCGCCCGGCTTCATCGCCTTGATCGTCTCGCTCTGCCAGGCCGAGGTGCCGGTCATGCCGGCGATGGCGATGCCCATGGAGGCGTGGGCGATGGTCATGCCCCAGGCGCTGCGCGGCAGGTTGACGGCGCGGTTCCAGCTGTCCTTCGCCGGGATGCGGAACAGGCGGATGCGCTCGGCGAACTCGGCGATCGAGCCGAAGAAGGCCCAGGCGGCGAGCGCGACGCCGACCAGCGCCAGCAGCGGGCCGCCGCCGTTGGTGACGTAGGCGGCGATGGCGACGCAGGCCACGGTCGCCACGCCGGCCGTCCACAGCCGGGTCAGGGCGCCCAGCAGGTCGGCGCGCTTCCAGGCCAGGAAGGGGCCGACCACCATGGCGATCACCATCGGGATGGCGACCGGGATGAAGGTGGCGTTGAAGAAGGGCGGGCCGACCGACACCTTGCCGAGGTCGAGCACGTCGAGGAACAGCGGGTAGAGCGTGCCGATGAAGACCGTCGCCGTCGCGGTGGACAGCAGCAGGTTGTTCAGCACCAGCGAGCCCTCGCGGCTGACCGGGGCGAACAGGCCGCCGGTCTTCAGGCTGGGCGCCCGCACGGAGTAGAGCAGCAGCGAGCCGCCGGTGGCGATCGCCAGCAGGACCAGGATGAAGACGCCGCGCGCCGGGTCCACCGCGAAGGCGTGGACCGAGGTCAGGATACCCGACCGCACCAGGAAGGTGCCCATCAGCGACAGCGAGAAGGTGATGATCGCCAGCAGGATGGTCCAGGTCTTCAGCGCGTCGCGCTTCTCCACCACGATGGCGGAGTGCAGCAGCGCGGTGCCGGCCAGCCAGGGCATGAAGGAGGCGTTCTCGACCGGGTCCCAGTACCACCAGCCGCCCCAGCCCAGCTCGTAATAGGCCCACCAGGAGCCGAGCGCGATGCCGGCGGTCAGGGTCGACCAGGCGGCCAGCGTCCAGGGACGCACCCAGCGCGCCCAGGCCGGGTCGACGCGCCCTTCGATCAGGGCCGCGACCGCGAAGGAGAAGGCGACGGAGAAGCCGACATAGCCCGCGTAGAGGAAGGGCGGGTGGAAGGCGAGTCCGGGGTCCTGGAGCAGCGGGTTCAGGTCGTTGCCGTCGAGCGGCGCCGGAACCACGCGCAGGAAGGGGTTCGACGTGATCAGGATGAACAGCAGGAAGCCGACGCCGATCATGCCCTGGACGGAGATGACGCGGGCCTTCAGCGAGGGCGGCAGGTTGCGCCCGAAGATGCCGACCGCCGCGCCGAACACCGTCAGCATGACGATCCACAGCATCATCGAGCCTTCGTGGTTCCCCCACACGCCCGACACCTTGTAGAGCATCGGCTTCATCGAGTGGCTGTTGGCGACCACGTTCGACACGCTGAAGTCCGACACCACATGGGCCCAGGTCAGGGCGCCGTAGGCGACCAGGACCAGCAGCATCTGGGCGATGGCGGCGGGGCGGGCGACGCCCATCCAGGCGGCGTTGCCGGTGGCGGCGCCCACCAGGGGGACGCCGGACTGCACCAGCGCCACGAACAGCGCCAGCACCAGCGCGTAATGGCCGAGTTCGGGAATCACGGGCCCGATGCTCCCTAAAAGAACGGAATGAGGAGGAGTGGAGAAGCCGCCAGCGTCACGAGCTGGGCTTCTGCTCCTTCGAGTTCGCCTTGAAGTGCTCCGCTTCCTTCAGCGCGGCGGCGACTTCCGGCGGCATGTAGTTCTCGTCGTGCTTGGCCAGCACCTCGCGCGCCTGGAAGACGCCGTTGATCATGCGGCCTTCCGTGATGACGCCCTGGCCCTCGCGGAACAGGTCGGGAAGCTGGCCGCGGTAGCTGACCGCGACGGTGTGCACCGTGTCGGTGACGCGGAACTGCGTCGTCACCCCGTCGGGCATCTTGCTGACGCTGCCTTCCTCGACGAGGCCGCCCAGGCGGAAGTTGCGGTCGCCGATGTCCTGGGTCTGCAACTGCGTCGGGCTGAAGAAGAAGACGATGTTGTCCTCGAACGCCGTCAGCGTCAGGGCGGTGGCTGCGCCAAGGCCCAGCAGGGCGAGGCCCAGCATGTAGAGGCGCCGTTTCTTGCGGGTCATCCTTCACCAACCTCCGCCGCGGGCGACGCCGCGGCTCCGTTGCGCGCCCGGCGCCGCCGCGGTGGGCGGCTGCCTTCCAGCGCCTTCAGAGTCGTCTCGGCGCCGCGCAGCGCCTTCAGCGTGGCGGCCAGCAGGCCGACCATCACCAGCGCCGCCAGCGCGTAGGACGACCAGACATACGCGGCGTAGCCGCCCATCGCGAAAAACTCTGCCATCCTTGCCTCCGGCCCAGCCTGTTCCCGTGCCTCAGCCCTGCGCCTCGGTCAGGCGCATCGTCTGGATCTTGCGTTGCACGATCTCCGCCCGCAGGCGCAGCAGGACCACCGTGATGAAGTAGGCGGTGAAGCCCAGCGCCATGACCAGCAGCGGGACCAGCATGGACCCGTCGATGGTCGGTCCGCCCATGCGGATGACGCTGGCCGGCTGGTGCAGGGTGTTCCACCAGTCCACCGAGAATTTGATGATCGGCACGTTCACGATGCCGACGAGAAGCAGCACGTTGCCCGCCCGCGTCCCGCGCTGCGGGTCGTCGAAGGCGTTCACCAGCGCCATGTAGCCGAGATAGAGGAAGAACAGGATCAGCACGCTGGTCAGCCGCGCGTCCCACACCCACCACGTTCCCCACATCGGCGCGCCCCACAGCGAGCCGGTGACGAGGCAGATGAAGGTGAAGCCGGCGCCGACCGGGGCGGCGGCCTTGGCGAACAGGTCGGCCAGCGGGTGCTTCCACACCAGCCCGCAGGCGGCGGCGATGGCCATGTTGACGTAGACGAACAGGCTCATCCAGGCGGCGGGGACATGGATGTACATGATCCGCACGGTGTCGCCCTGCTGATAGTCGCGGGGCGAGCCGATCAGCGCGACGTAGAGCCCGACGATCAGCAGGATCACGGTCGCCCCCGCCGTCCAGGGCAGGATCGCCGCCGACAGGCGCTGGAAGCGGGCAGGATTTGCAAATCGATGCATAGGACCTATGGGCCTCTGGTCGTGCTGCGGACGATATAAGCTCAGTGATGCCCCAGCGCGAGGGGTTTCGCCTTGATCTTGGTCAGGAAACATGGCCGCACACCGTGGTGTTTTCAGGACGGTGCGGCGGCCTGTCGCACTGACGGTACGACGGGTTGACGCGGCCTTTCCATGCTACGTTGGTGTGGGATGGGCAAAAAAGTCCGAGGGGCTGCCATGGGCATGATCACCGTGCGCGACATCGACGATTCGGTTCTGAAGGCGCTGACCGACCGCGCCAGTGCCGCCGGCCGGTCTTTGGAAGAGGAGGTGCGCGAAACGCTTGCCCAGTCCGTCCGCCGGAGCCATGAGGATTTCTGGGAGCGCGCGGACCGGCTTCGGGCCGGCTTCGGGGGGAGCGTCGTTTCCGACAGCGGTGTGATTTCCGCCGAGATGCGGGAAGAGCGGTCGCAGCGGATCGGCGAGCCATGAAGCGCCTGACATCGTCCATCGTCGCCGATGCCAGCTTGGTGGTGAAATGGGTCGTCGCGGAAGAGGACAGTGACAAGGCGAAGGTGGTTGGGCTGGGACGCACATTGCTTGCCCCCGATCTGCTGCTCGTCGAATGCGCCAACATTCTCTAGAGGCATCAGAGGCGCGGGGAGATCGGCCAGGACACCGCTATGGCGGCACTGACCGTTTTGCAAGCCGGGCCTTTCACGTGGACGAGGGACTCCGAACTGGTCGGCGACGCCTGCCGTCTGTCCACCGAGTTGAATCACCCGGTGTACGATTGCCTTTATCTTGCGCTCGCGCGGCAAACCGGTGTGCCGGTGGTGACGGCTGACCTCCGCTTCGCCGGTATTGTCCAACGATTTCCGGCTTTTTCGGGCAGCATCCTCGCTCTGAACGCTCTTGAGTGATGCCTACTCCACCGCCTGACGCAGGGCGGCGGCGCTGGCCCAGGGGGCGAGCGGCAGGGCGCCGGCCAGAAGGCCGCCCAGCAGCAGCAGATGCGGGCGCGGGGTCAGGCCGTTCAGGGCGGCGTCGATGGCCCCGGCGCCGAAGATCAGCACGGGGATGTAGAGCGGCAGGATCAGCAGCGACAGCAGCACGCCGCCGCGCCGGGCGCCCAGAGTCAGCGCGGCGCCGATGCTGCCGATCAGGCTGAGGATCGGCGTGCCGACCAGCAGAGTCAGCACCAGCACCCCGAACCCCTCCGCGTCCATGTTCAGCAGCAGCGCCAGCAGCGGGGCGGCGGCGATCAGCGGCAGGCCGGTCACCAGCCAGTGGGCCAGCGTCTTGGCCAGCACCACCGCCTCCATCGGCAGGGTGGACAGCGACAGCAGCTCCAGCGAGCCGTCCTCGTAGTCGTTCTGGAACAGCCGCTCCAGCGACAGCAGCGAGGCGAGCAGGGCCGCCACCCAGATCACCCCGGCGGCGATTCGGGCGAGGATGTTCGGCTCCGGCCCGACGCCGAAGGGGAAGAGCACCACGCAGAGAACGAAGAACATCACGGCGATGCTGGCGTCCGACCCCTGGCGCAGCGCCAGCCGCAGGTCGCGCCCGATCAGGCGCAGGAAGCGGGTCACGCCGCGTCCTCCTCTTCCAAAACGTCGTCGTCCCCGCCCCCGTCGTCCCCGTCGTGGGGGACGGGGGTGAACTCGTCGAGGTGCAACTCGCCGGCGCCGGGCATGGCGATGTCCACATGGGTGGAGACGGCGACCATGCCGCCGCCGGCCCGGTGCTCCGCGATGATCTCCTCGAACAGGGCGATGGCCGCGCGGTCGAGCGCCACGGTCGGTTCGTCGAGCAGCCACAGGGCGGCGGGGGCGGCGATGATGCGGGCGAGGTTCAGGCGCCGCTTCTGCCCCGCCGACAGGTAGCGCCCCGGCACGTTGGCGATGTGCGGCACGCCCAGCCGCTCCAGCGCCTTCAGCGCGTTGCCCCGCGGGTCGGCGGCGCCGCCCAGCGTGGCCCAGAAGGACAGATTCTCCACCGCGCTCAGCACCGGCTTCACCGCGTCGAGATGGCCGACGTAATGGATGCGGCCGCGGTGGGCGTCGGGATCGTCGGTCACCGGCACGCCGTCCCAGGAGAGCTGGCCGCGGATCGGCTTGAGCAGTCCGGCCATGACGCGCAGCAGGCTGGACTTGCCGCTGCCGTTGGGGCCGAGCAGGAACAGCGCCTCCCCCGGCGCGATCCGGAAGTCCAGCCCGGTGAAGACCAGCCGGTCGCCACGGAGACAGGTCAGCGCGGAACCGGCGAAAACGGGCATGGCGGCGGGCAGGGCTCTTGCGGTGGACGGGGCGGGGGGAGCTATAGCACAGCCTGTCCGGGTGCCAAAAAGAAACGGCCTCACAAAAGGTCGGGCCAAACAGAAACGGCTCCAAAAAGAAACGGCCATCGCAAGGGGGTTCTTGCGATGGCCGCCGATCCAGCCGGGGCCTGGCTGGGGGCGCCGGAAAACCGGAGCCCTGATCGTCGCTTAGGGGCCGGGCCGCAGGGGTTCACGGGTCCGGCCAGCCACTTCATGCCGTAAGGCTCCGTCCGGTTTAGGGCCAGAAAGTGGCGAAATTTTGATCCGATGAATGTCCCTTACCATTCCAGGGCATTGCCCGGGTGAAGCGGAGCGGGCATTCATAGGCGCCTTCGCCCCCTCGCTGCTCAACCGGACCGGGTGCCTGCCATGACCCTGCTGATCGACCTGTTCAACGGCCTTCCCGACATCGCCCGCATCATGCTGATGCTCAGCGTGGTGGCGGCGTCGGGGCTGGCGCTGGGACAGATCAAGGTGCGCGGCGTGGGGCTGGGCATCGGCGGGGTGCTGTTCGCCGGCATCGCCGCGGGGCACGTCGCCAAGGCGCTGGGCCTGACCTTCGACCATCACGTCCTGCATTTCATGCGGGAGTTCGGGCTGATCCTGTTCGTCTACACCATCGGCGTGCAGGTCGGCCCCGGCTTCTTCGCCGCCCTGAAGAAGTCCGGCCTGACGCTGAATCTGCTGGCCGCCTCGCTGGTCGGGCTGGGGGTGCTGGTGGCGGTGGCGATCCACGAAATCGGCGGGGTGCCGCTGCCGGCGGTGCTGGGCATCTTCTCCGGCGCCGTCACCAACACGCCGTCGCTGGGTGCCGCGCAGGAGATGCTGCGCGAGGTCGGGGCCTCGGCGGCGGAGATCAACACGCCGAGCCTCGGCTACGCCGTCGCCTACCCCTTCGGCATCGTCGGCATCCTCATCACCATGGGGCTGATCCGCGTCGTCTTCCGCATCGACCCGGCGGCGGAGGCCGAGGCCTTCGAACGCAAGCGCCGCGCCCAGGTGGAAACCTTGGAGACGCTGGACGTCGCCGTGCGCAACCGGTCGGCCATGGGGCTGCCGCTGCGCGACATGGCGCTGTTCGGCGACCAGGGGGTGATGATCTCCCGCCTGCTGCGCGAGGGGCGGCTTCAGGTGCCGCACCCGGACACCTGCCTGCGCGCCGGCGACGTCGTGCATCTGGTCGGGCCGCGGGTCAAGCTGGAGGCGACGAAGCGGCTGCTCGGCGAGGCGGCGGAGGTGACGCTGACCACCAAGGGCACCGACATGCGCTGGGACCGGCTGGTCGTCACCAACGAGCATGTGCTGGGCAAGGCCATCGGCCAGCTCGACCTCGCCGACGCCTACGACGTGGTGGTCAGCCGCGTCAACCGGGCGGGCGTGGAGCTGGTGCCGAGCCCCGCCCTGCACCTCCAGTTCGGCGACATCCTGACCGCCATCGGCAAGCCGTCGGACCTCCAGCGGGTGGCGGCGCTGATGGGCAACTCGGCGCGGCGGCTCCAGCAGGTGGAGTTCGTGCCGGTCTTCATCGGCATCCTGCTGGGCGTGCTGCTCGGCTCCATCCCCTTCTACATTCCGGGGATGCCGGCGCCGCTGAAGCTGGGTCTGGCCGGCGGGCCGCTGGTGGCGGCGATCCTTCTGGCGCGCATCGGGCACATCGGGCCGCTGGTCTGGTTCATGCCGCCCGCCGCCAACATGGCCCTGCGCGAGATCGGCATCGTCCTGTTCCTGGCGGTGGTCGGGCTGATGTCCGGCGACCGCTTCGTCGAGACGCTGGTGCACGGCGACGGGCTGCTGTGGATCGGCTGCGGCATGCTGGTGACGCTGATCCCGCTGCTGGTCGTCGGCGTCATCGCGCGGGCCTTCGCCCGGCAGAACTACCTGACGATCTGCGGGCTGCTGTCCGGCAGCATGACGGACCCGCCCGCGCTCGCCTTTGCAAACGCAATGAGCGCATCGGAGGCTCCCGCTCTCGCCTATGCCACTGTTTACCCTATGGTTATGTTTCTGCGTATCCTTGCGCCGCAGTTGATCGTCCTGTTCCTCTGGTAGGAGGGCAACCCGGCGGGAGTCCCTCCCGCGGGATCGGCAGGCGGTCTGTCCTCGCGTGAGGAGACGCGGCCATGCACGCGCTCATCGAACTCTTCCTGGCCATGCCGCCGATCGCGCGCGTGGTGTTCATGCTGGGCATCACCTCGGCCCTCGGGCTGGCGCTCGGCCACATACGGCTGCGCGGCGTGGGGCTGGGCATCGGCGGCGTGCTGTTCGCGGGCATCGCGGTCGGCCACTTCGCCAAGCAGGCCGGGGTGACGCTGAACGCCGAGATGATGGAGTTCATCCGCGACTTCGGCCTGATCCTGTTCGTCTACACCATCGGCATCCAGGTCGGCCCCGGCTTCTTCGCGGCGCTGAAGAAGTCCGGGCTGGCGCTGAACGGGCTGGCGCTGCTGATGGTCGGGTCGAGCATCCTGCTGACCGCGATCCTGGTGTTGTTCGACCTCGTGCCGCTGGGCTCCGGCCTTGGCGTCTTCGCGGGCGGGGTGACCAACGCCCCGGCGCTGGCCGCCTCGCAGCAGGTGCTGAAAGAGGTCGGGGCCGACGCCGCGGTGATGGCCCTGCCGGGGCTGGCCTTCGCCGTCACCTATCCCTTCGGCATCGCTGGCAACCTGCTGGCCATGGCGGCGGTACGGATCGTTTTCCGCATCGACCCGCAGGAGGAGGCCAGGGCCTTCGAGGCCGCCCGGCGCGCCGAGGTCGCGGCGCTCGACACCATGGACATCGCCGTCACCAACCCGGCCCTGCGCGGGGTGCGGTTGGGCGACCTGACCCTGCTGCCGAGCCTGGGGGTCTGCGCGTCGCGGCTGCTGCGCGGCGGCCAGCTCCGCGTGCCCGGCGAGGACACGCGGCTGGAGGAGGGCGACGTGCTGCATGTGGTCGGCCCACGCCCGAAGCTGGAGCAGGTCCGCCTGCTGATGGGGCGGGAGGCCGACGTCCGGCTGACCACCAAGGGCAGCGACCTGCGGTGGGAGCGCATCGTCGTCACCGCCAACCCGGTGCTGGGCAAGTCCATCGCCGCGCTGAACCTCAAGGGGGCGTGCGACGTGGTGGTCAGCCGGGTCAACCGCGCCGGGGTGGAGCTGGTGCCCAACGCCGCGCTGAAGCTGCAGTTCGGCGACATCCTGACGGTGATCGGCAAGCCCGACGACCTCAAGGCGGCCGGCTGCATCATCGGCAACTCCGAACGGCGGCTGCAGACGGTGGAGATGATCCCGGTCTTCGTCGGCATCACGCTGGGGGCGCTGCTCGGCGCCATCCCGCTGTTCCTGCCGGGCATGCCGGCGCCGCTGCGGCTGGGCATGGCCGGCGGGCCGCTGATCGTCGCCATCGTTCTGGCGCGCATCGGCCACATCGGGCCGCTGGTCTGGTTCATGCCGCCCGCCGCCAACCTCGCCCTGCGCGAGATCGGCATCGTCCTGTTCCTCGCCGTGCTGGGCATCGCGTCGGGCGACCGCTTCGTCGAGACGATGGCGAGCGGCGCCGGGCTGCCCTGGATGGCCTGGGGCGTCCTGGTCACGCTGGTGCCGCTGCTGCTGACCGGGCTGCTGGCGCGCGGGGTGATGAAGCTGAACTTCCTCAGCATCTGCGGCGTTCTGGCCGGGGCGCAGACCAACCCGCCGGGCCTCGCCTACGCCAACGCGGTGGTCGCGTCGGAAGCGCCGGCGTTGGCCTACGCCACCGTCTACCCGCTGGCCATGTGCCTGCGCATCCTGGCGCCGCAGCTTCTGGTGCTGATGCTGTGGTGAAAAACCCGCCGGCTTCCCCCATCGCGCGGTTGCCCCAGGGCCCGCAAAATCCGCGTTGCGGGAGTTTGTCCGGCGGTCTAGCCTAGCGGCACCGTCCAGGGTTGGGCGGTCCAGACCGCTCCCCGCCCCCGCTCGCCGCCGACAAGCCCCGCATGCACCGACACCCGCCCACGAATCCCAACGCCCCCGAAGCCGTCCTCGTCGAGAATGTCCACAAGCGCTTCGGTCCGCTGGAGGTGCTGAAGGGCGTCTCCCTGACCGCGCGCGAGGGCGACGTCATCACGCTGATCGGCTCCTCCGGCTCCGGCAAGAGCACGCTTCTGCGCTGCATCAACATGCTGGAGGTGCCGGACGAGGGGCGGATCGTCATCGGCGGCGAGGCCATCGGCCTGAAGAAGGCGCGCGGCGGCCAGACCGTTCCCGCCGATTCCCGGCAGGTGGACCGCATCCGCACCCGGTTGGGCATGGTGTTCCAGAGCTTCAACCTCTGGACCCACATGACCATCCTGGAGAACGTCATCGAGGCGCCGGTCCATGTGCTGGGCGTCCCGAAGGCGGAGGCGGTGGACCGCGCCCGCAAGCTGCTGGACAAGGTGGGCATCCTGGCCAAGGCCGAGTCCTACCCGGTGCAGCTCTCCGGCGGGCAGCAGCAGCGCGCCGCCATCGCCCGCGCGCTGGCCATGCAGCCCAAGGTGATGCTGTTCGACGAGCCGACCTCCGCGCTCGACCCCGAGCTGGTGGGCGAGGTGCTGCTGGTCATCCGCCAGCTCGCCGAGGAGGGCAACACCATGATTCTGGTGACGCACGAGATGGGCTTCGCCCGCGAGGTCGCGTCGGAGGTGGTGTTCCTCCACCAGGGCCGGATCGAGGAGCGGGGGCCGCCCGACCGGGTTCTGGTCAATCCGGAATCGGACCGCGTGCGACAGTTCCTGTCGCGCCACCTGTCCGGCGGCGGCTGAATCGATCGCGCGAGGACGGCCCGCTCAATTCCCTTGACTGGCGCTGTAAAACCGTAAACCTCAGAGCCTGCCCGAGCATAAGAGCCATCCATAAGGGCATCAGAACAGAGGAGGTTTTCCCGTGAAGAAGATCGTTGCGGCCCTGGCGCTCGGCGCCATCGTGGCGGTTGCCGGCACCGCCGCCGAAGCCAAGGACTGGAAGAAGATCCGCATCGCCACCGAGGGGGCCTACGCCCCCTGGAACGCGACGGACCCGTCGGGCAAGCTGATCGGCTTCGAGCCGGACCTCGCCCTGGAACTCTGCAAGCGGATCAAGGCCGAGTGCGAGATCGTCGCCCAGGATTGGGACGGCATGATCCCGGCCATCCAGCAGGGCAAGTACGACGCCATCATGGCGGCGATGTCGATCACCGACGAGCGTGAGAAGGTCATCGCCTTCGCCGGCCCCTACGGCACCGAGCCGTCGATGTTCGGGACCATGAAAAATTCGCCGCTCGCCAAGGCGACCTTCCCCGGCGAGCGCTACGACCTGTCGAAGGACGACCCGAAGGCCGCCATCGCCGCCCTGGCCGACGCGCTGAAGGGCAAGACGGTCGGCGTGCAGACCTCGACCATCCAGGCGAACTTCATGGAGAAGCTGCTGCCGCAGGTAGCCGTCCGCACCTACGACAAGCTGGACAACGCCGGCATCGACATGGCCGCCGGCCGCGTCGACGCCATCTTCGGCGACCGTTCGGCGGTGGACGCCATCCTCAAGGCCGACGCCGGCAACGGCATGACCCTGTTCGGTCCGGCCTTCGCGCGCGGCGTGCTGGGCAAGGGCGTGGGCGTGGGCCTGCGCAAGGCCGACGGCGACCTGAAGGAGCTGTTCAACAAGGCCATCGCCGAGGCCAACCAGGACGGCACCATCACGAAGCTGAGCACCCAGCACTTCGGCTACGACATCTCGATCAAGTAACTGGTCGATCAAGTAACCGGTCGATCAAGTAACCGGCCATCATGTGAAGGGATGCCCCTCTCCCCCGTCGCGGGGGAGGGGAACCCGGTTCGGAGCCCTTTCGGAGCCCATTTCGGAGCGCATGTTCGAACTTCTCTCCTTCGGCCCGAACGGGTGGGGCGGCCAGCTTCTCGGCGGGGCCGCGATGACGGTCGCCGTGTCGGTGTCGGCCTTCGTCCTCGGCCTCGTCTTCGGCTCGCTCGGCGCGTCGGCGAAGCTCAGCCGCAACCTCGCCCTCACCGGCGTGGCGGAGGTCTACACCACCGTCGTCCGCGGCGTTCCCGAACTGCTGGTCATCTACCTGCTGTTCTTCGGTGGCAGCGGCGCGGTCATGGCCGTCGGCCGGGTCTTCGGCTACGAGGGCTACATCGAGCTGAACGCCTTCTCCATCGGCGTGCTGGCGGTCGGTCTGATCTCCGGCGCCTATTCGACGGAGGTGATCCGCGGCGCGGTCCAGGCGGTGCCCCACGGCCAGATCGAGGCGGCGCGCGCCTGCGGCATGTCGCGCTGGCTGATCCTGCGCCGCATCCTGGTGCCGCAGACCCTGCGCTACGCCCTGCCGGGGCTGGGCAACGTCTGGCAGCTCACCCTGAAGGACACGGCGCTGATCTCCGTGACGGCGCTGGCCGAGATCATGCGCGTGTCGCATGTGGCGGCGGGGTCGACCCGCCAGCCGTTCCTGTTCTACACCACCGCGGCGGTGCTCTACCTCCTGCTCACCACCGTTTCCACGGTGGCGTTCGAGCGGGCGGAACGCTACGCCAATCGCGGCGTGCGGAGGGCCTGACCCATGAACTGGGACCTGATGTGGGACAGCGTGCCCACCCTCCTGCGCGGCGTTCCGGTGACCCTGCAGCTGGTCGGGCTGGCGCTGCTGTTCGGCGCGGGCGTGGCCTTCGCGGTGGCTCTGCTGCGGCTGTACGGCAACCGAGTCACCGAGCGGCTGATGGCCGCCTACGTCTTCGTGTTCCGCGGCACGCCGCTGCTCGTGCAGATCTTCCTGATCTATTACGGCATGGGCCAGTTCGAGCTGGTGCGCAGCAGCTTCCTCTGGGTCTATCTGCGCGAGCCCTTCTGGTGTGCGATCCTGGCGCTGACGCTGAACACCGGCGCCTACACCAGCGAGATCCTGCGCGGCGCCATCCTGTCGGTGCCGCAGGGCCAGATCGAGGCGGCGCGGGCCTGCGGCATGTCGCGCACGCTGCTGTTCCGCCGGATCATGATGCCGGTGGCGATCCGCCAGATGCTGCCGGCCTACGGCAACGAGGTGATTTTGATGGTCAAGGCCAGCTCGCTCGCCAGCACCATCACGCTTCTGGAGATCACCGGCATCGCCCGCAAGATCATCGCGCAGAGCTTCGCGGTGTTCGAGGTGTTCATCGTGGCGGGCAGCATCTATCTGCTGCTGAACTTCATCGCCTCGCGCCTGATCCGTTATGCGGAGTGGCGCATGACCCCCTACCTGCGGGCGCGGGGGTAGGCGGCTGCCCCCACCCCGACCCTCCCCCGCTTGCGCAGGGGAGGGAGTTGGCGTCCGTCCCCTCCCCTGCGAAGCGGGGGAGGGTTAGGGTGGGGGCGACACTTCCCTCACTCAACAGGCGAGCAAGACGCTCATGCCCCGAACCGGCGCGACGACCGCTATCCTGGCCGCGGTCCTTTTCGGCCTCAGCACGCCGCTGGCGAAGCTGCTGGTCCATGACCTGTCCCCCTGGATGCTGGCGGGCCTGCTGTATCTCGGCTCCGGGATCGGGCTGGGGCTGGTCCGGCTGCTCCGTCTGCTGACAGGGTCGCGAAAACGCAGCGAACGCGGCCTCCGCGGCGCCGAATGGTTCTGGCTGCTGACCGCTGTCGCTGCCGGGGGCATCGCCGGGCCGGTTCTGCTGATGTTCGGCCTGACGGCGACGCCGGCATCCACCGCCTCGCTGCTGCTCAATCTGGAAGGGGTGTTCACCGCCCTGCTGGCGTGGTTCGTCTTTCGGGAGGGCGTCGACCGGCGCCTCATCGCCGGCATGATCGCCATCGTGGCGGGAGCGGTCGTGCTGTCCTGGGGCAGAGCGGTCAGCCTGGACGGCGGTTGGGGACCGGCCGCGGTCGCCGCCGCCTGCCTGATGTGGGCGGCGGACAACAACCTGACCCGCAAGGTGTCCCTGGCCGACCCGGCGGACATCGCCACGATCAAGGGGCTGGTGGCCGGCACCGTCAATGTCGGGATCGCCCTGGCGCTCGGTGACGGCCTGCCCGCGGTGCCGACCGCGGCGGCGGCGATGCTGGTCGGGTTGCTGGGCTACGGCGTCAGCCTCGTGCTGTTCGTGGTCGCCCTGCGCCACATCGGCGCCGCCCGCACCGGGGCCTATTTCTCGACGGCCCCCTTCGTCGGCGGCATCGCCTCCCTGGCGATCTTCGGGGAGCCGCTGACGGTTGGGCTGGCCGCGGCGGCGGCCCTGATGGGACTCGGCGTCTGGCTGCACCTGACCGAGGATCACGACCATGAGCATGACCACGAGGAGATGGAGCACGACCATCCGCATGTCCATGACGAGCACCACCGGCACCATCACGATGGCCCAGTGACCGAGCCGCACACCCACCGGCATCGTCACGTGCGCCTGCGGCACCGGCACGCCCACTTTCCGGATGCCCACCACGCGCACAGGCACTGAGGCTTGGGCCGGATCGGCGAACGTTTTAAAAAGAATGGGAAGATTTGGCCGACGCCGCGTGCGACAGGGCGGTGTCGCACCGCAGGGAATTCCGCCGCTTCCGGGCGAATTCCTGTGTCGCATCACTGTCTTGGGGGGATTGGTGGAGCCGAGGAGGATCGAACTCCCGACCTACGCATTGCGAACGCGTCGCTCTCCCAGCTGAGCTACGGCCCCACACACCGTTACCGGCGTGCGGCGGATAATGGTGATGCGGAGGGTGCCTGTCAAGCCCTCTGAACGCGCCTGATTGCGGGCATCGGCGGTTCACGGAAGGGGATGGCGAAGGGGATGATGGCGGCCCGCCGCGCGGCACTGGACAGCACTCGCCGCTTGTGCTTAGGGTGCCCCGCAAAATCGGACAATAAAGGGACGGGCCGGGCATGATTGCGCTCTACCTGCTGATCGACACCGTTCTCAGCCTCTATGTGTGGCTGCTCATCGCTTCGGCGGTGCTGAGCTGGCTGGTGGCCTTCAACGTCGTCAACACCCGCAACCGCGCGGTCTATGTCATCGGCGACTTCCTCTACCGCATCACGGAACCGGTCCTGCGCCCGATCCGCCGCGTCCTGCCGAACATGGGCGGCCTGGACCTGTCGCCGATCGCGCTGATCCTGCTGATCTTCTTCATCCGCAACCTGATGGCGGAATACTGGCCGCGCTTCTGATGACGGGGCCTTTGGAAGCCGTTCCCTTCGAAGCCGTCGCGGACGGTGTCCGGCTGGCGCTGCGGGTGACGCCCAAGGCGTCGCGCAACGCCATCGCCGGGCTGGCCGCCACGGCGTCCGGAGGAACGGCCCTGAAGGTGACCGTCACCGCCGTGCCGGAGAACGGCAAGGCGAACGAGGCGGTGGTGAAGCTGCTGGCCAAGGCGTGGAAACTGCCCAAGACCAGCCTGACGGTGGTGGCCGGCGCCACCGACCGGAACAAGATTGTCCATGTGGCCGGCGACCCGGCCGACCTGATGCGCCGGCTGACGGCGCTGGTGGAAACAGCAAAGCCTGATACGGGGAAGAGCGATGGCTGAGGCGAGGATCATCGACGGCAAGGCGTTCGCCGCGGGGCTGCGCGCCCGCGTGGCGGAGGGTGTGGCCGCGCTCAAGGCCAGCCACGGCGTCACCCCCGGCCTCGCCGTCGTGCTGGTGGGCGAGGACCCGGCGAGCCAGGTCTATGTCCGGTCCAAGGAAAAGGCCCTGGCCGACCTCGGCATGAACAGCTTCGACCACCACATGCCGGCCGATCTCGGCGAGGCGGAGCTGCTGGCCCTGATCGACCGGCTGAACGCCGATCCGGCGGTGCACGGCATCCTGGTCCAGCTTCCACTGCCCAAGCACATCGACACCCAAAAGATTCTGGCCCGCATCGTCCCGGAAAAGGACGCCGACGGCTTCCACGTCGTCAACGCCGGCCTGCTGGCGACCGGCAGCCCTGGCGCCATCGTGCCCTGCACCCCGCTGGGCAGCCTGCTGCTGCTCCGCGACACGCTGGGCAACGACCTGAAGGGCAAGCGGGCGCTGGTGCTCGGCCGCTCCAACATCGTCGGCAAGCCGATGGCGCAGCTTCTGCTCCAGCAGGACTGCACGGTCACCGTCGCCCATTCCCGCACCCAGGACCTGCCCGGCGAATGCCGGCGCGCCGACATCCTGGTCGCCGCGGTGGGCCGGCCGGAGATGGTGCGCGGCGACTGGATCAAGCCGGGCGCCGTGGTCATCGACGTCGGCATCAACCGCGTGCCGCACCCGACCGAGCCGGGCAAGACCAAGCTGGTCGGCGACGTCGCCTACGACGAGGCGGTCAAGGTCGCCGGCGCCATCACCCCGGTGCCGGGCGGCGTCGGGCCGATGACCATCGCCTGCCTGATGCTGAACACGCTGGCCGCCGCCTGCCGCGCCGCCGGCGCCCCGGTCCCCGCCGAGGCCCTTGCATGATCACGGTCCACGCCCGGGTGGGCGGCCGCGTGGTCGAGCAGCCGCTCGCCCTCGGCGAGTCGCTGCCGCCCAACACGGTGTGGATCGATCTTCTCCGCCCCGACGAGGCGGAACGCGCTCATGTCGGCGCCGTCACCGGCTGCGACCTGCCGACGCGCGAGGAAATGAAGGAAATCGAGGCGTCGAGCCAGCTCTACACCGAGGGGGAGGCCGTCTACCTCACCTCCTCGGTGATCGCGCGGGCCGATTCGCCGATGCCGGAGCAGGGCGAGGTCACCTTCGTCCTGACCCCCCGGCACATGATCACGGTGCGCTTCACCGAGCCGCGCTCCGTCGCCACCTTCGCCGTGCGGACCAGCCGTCAGCCGGAGCTTCTGGCCAGCGCGGAGGACGCGCTGCTGGGCATCCTGGACGCGGTGATCGACCGGGTGGCCGATGTGCTGGAACTGATCGGTGCCCGCATCGACGGGCTGTCCACGCGCATCTTCACCGACTCGCTGAACAGCAAGGGGGTCGGAAGCTCCAAGAAGCCGGACGAACTGCAGGACGTGCTGCGCGGCATCGGGCGGGCCGGCGACCTGACGCACAAGGTGCGCGACAGCCTCGCCGGGCTGGACCGGCTGGTCGCCTTCCTCTCCTCCGTCGCCGCCGGGCGGCTGACCAAGGAGCAGAAGGCCGCGCTGAAGACCCTGACGCGCGACCTGCGGTCCCTGAACGAGCACGCCGGCTTCCTGGCGCACGAGGCGAACTTCCTGCTCGACGCCACGCTCGGCCTGATCAACATCGAGCAGAACGCGATCATCAAGATCTTCTCGGTCGTCTCCGTGGCGCTGATGCCGCCGACCCTGATCGCGTCGGCCTACGGCATGAACTTCCACCACATGCCCGAGCTGGACTGGGACTTCGGCTATCCCATGGCCATCGTGATGATGGTGCTCTCCGCCGTCGTGCCGCTCTGGTACTTCCGCCGCCGCGGGTGGCTTTAACACGAAGAAGGGAACCGCCGATGATCGTCCTGTCCGATGCCGCGCTCGACGCGCTTCTCGCCCAGGACGTTCCCTACGGCGACCTGACCACCGACTCGCTGGGCATCGCCGCCGCCCCGGCGCGCATCCGGTTCACGGCGCGCGGCGCCATGGTGCTGGCCGGGACGGAGGAAGCCGCCCGCCTGATCGGGAAGGCCGGCGGTACGGTGACGTCCGTCCGGCCCAGCGGCACGGCGTTGGAGGCCGGGGCGCCCTTCCTGGAGGGGCATGGCCCGGCGGGCGCCCTGCACCGCGGCTGGAAGGTGGCGCAGACTCTGGTCGAATACGCCTCCGGCATCGCCTCCCGCGCCCGCCGCATCGTCGAGGCCGCGCCTGGGGTGACCGTCGCCTGCACCCGCAAGAACTTTCCCGGCGCCAAGGACCTGTCGGTCAAGGCGGTGCTGGCCGGCGGGGCGGTGATGCACCGGCTGGGCCTGTCGGAAACGATCCTGGTCTTTCCCGAACACCGCGCCTTCCTGTCCGGGTCGCCGGAGGCGTGGATCGCCGATCTGCGCCGCCGGGCGCCGGAAAAGAAGATCGTGGTCGAGGTCGACACGGTGGCGGACGCCATCGCCTTTGCCCGGGCCGGGGCCGACGTGCTGCAGCTGGAGAAGCGCCCGCCCGAGGAGGCCCGCGCCGTGGTCGAGGCGACGCGCGGCCTGCCGCGCCCACCGGTCGTCGCGGCGGCGGGCGGCGTGACGGAGGACAACGCGGCGGCCTACGCCGCCGCCGGCTGCCCGCTGCTGGTCACCACCGCCCCCTTCTTCGGGCGCCCGGCGGATGTGAAGGTGGTTCTGGAACCGGCGTGACGCTCCAGTCCCTCTCCCGTCCCGGGAGAGGGTGCCCGCGCAGCGGGCGGGTGAGGGTCGCGCGAGGATCAAGGCGCTGATTCTTGGCTATACCCTCACCCTCCCGCCGCTCTGCGGCGGGTCCCTCCCTCTCCCGGGACGGGAAAGGAGATTCTTCAGCGGTCGCGGTTCGGGGCGATCTGGTCCACGCGGTGGGCGAAATCGACGTCGGCCTGGGTCAGGCCGTCGGCGCTGCGGGTGCACAGGATGATCTCCACCCGGCCCATGTCGTTGAACCATTCCGGATGGTGGTTCGTCCGCTCCGCCAGCAGGGCGACCTGGCTCATGAAGCCCCAGGCGGCGGGGAAGTCGGGGAAATGGTAGGTCTTGCGGATCGCGTCGCGCTCCAGCACCTCCGCCCAGCCATGCAGTTCCTTCAGCGCGGTCTGCCGCTTGGCACCCACCAGCTTGTCCGACATTCCTTCCCCCTTTGTTGGTTGGCCTGTGCAGGCGTAACGGACACGGATCGATTGTGGATCAAATCGGTGTTCCGGTCCGCCTTCCGGTTTAGCGCCGCTTGGCCTGGGCGGCAAGCAACGCTACCTTCCCCCGTATGATGCGCAAACCGGCACACACCCACAGCGTTCCCCCCTCCACCCCCGACCTCGAGCGGATGGCCGAGGACGCGCTGGAGACGATTCCGCGGGAACTCCTGGCCCCGATCGCCAATCTGTCGATCCATGTCGAGGATTTCCCCGACGAGGAGACCGAGCGTGAGATGGAGCTGGAAAGCCCCTTCGACCTTCTCGGCCTCTACCGGGGCGTCGATATGACGCGGCAGAGCGTCGCCGACCTGCGCAGCGGGCCGGACATGATCTTCCTCTACCGCCGCCCGATCCTGGACTACTGGTGCGAGACGGGCGAGGACCTGTTCGCCATCGTCCGCCACGTCCTGATCCATGAGATCGGCCACCATTTCGGCCTGTCGGACGAGGACATGGAGCGCATCGAGGCCATGGAGGGGTGAGTCAACCGTCCAGGGCGCCCAGGGTGTCCGCCACGCGGCGGCGCAGCGCCGGCACCAGCTCCGCGTCGAACCAGGGGTTCTTCTTCAGCCAGGCGGTGTTGCGCCAGCTCGGGTGGGGCAGGGGCAGGAACTCCGGCAGGTAGTCCCGCCACGCCGCCACCGTGTCGGTCATCGTCCGTTGGCGGCGGTTTCCCAGATAGTGGGCCTGGGCGTAGCTGCCGACCAGCAGGGTCAGCCGCACCCCGGTCAGGGCGGCGCGCAGCGGCGGGTGCCAGAGCGGGGCGCATTCCGGGCGCGGCGGGTAGTCGCCGCCCTTCGGCGCCGTGCCGGGGTAGCAGAGCCCCATGGGGACGATGGCGATCCGGCTCTCGTCGTAGAAGGCGTCACGGTCCATGGCCAGCCACTGGCGCAGCCGGTCGCCGGACGGGTCGTTCCAGGGAATGCCGCTGGCGTGCACCCGCGCGCCCGGTGCCTGCCCGACGATCAGCAGGCGGGCGGACGGGCTGCCGCGCAGCACCGGGCGGCAGCCGTGCGGCAACACCCCCGCGCACAGCCGGCAGGCGCGGGCCTGCTCGAACAGGTCCTCCAGGTCGGCGCTCAAAGGCTCAGCAGCTCGCTCACGAAGGCTGGGACCAGCTCGGTCGCCGGGCCGTTGACGGAGTCCGCGAACAGGCTGGCGCCCGCCGACGGCTCCAGGTTCAGCTCCACCGTCAGGGCGCCGGCGTTGCGCGCCTCGGCCACGAAGCCGGCGGCGGGATAGACGTTGCCGGAGGTGCCGATGGAGACGAACAGGTCGCAGGCGCCCAGCGCGCGGTAGATCCGCTCCATCTGGTAGGGCATCTCGCCGAACCACACCACGTCGGGGCGCATGCCGCCCTTGCGGGCGCAGGACGGGCAGACGTCCTCCATCGACAGGTCGCCGGTCCAGTGTTCCACCTTGTTGTGACAGTGGCGGCAGAAGACCGCGTTCAGCTCCCCATGCATGTGGATCAGCGTCTGCGATCCGCCGCGCTCGTGCAAATCGTCAATGTTCTGGGTGACCAGCAGCAGGTCGCCTTTCCAGCGCCGCTCCAGCTCGGCCAATGCCAGATGGGCGGCGTTCGGCTGCACCGCGGGGTCGCGCAGGCCGCGCCGCCGGTCGTTGTAGAAGCGGTGGACCAGCGCCGGGTCGCGGGCGAAGCCCTCCGGCGTGGCGACGTCCTCCAGATCGACCTTGGCCCAGATGCCATCGGCGCAGCGGAAGGTGTCCAGGCCGGATTCCTTGGAAATGCCGGCCCCGGTCAGGATGACGATGGAGTCGGTCGGCTTCAGATGATTGGCGATGGTCGTGATGGCGGCGATCATAGTGGCGGCGGTCATATTGGCGATGGTCATGGCGCCCTGGCGGGTTCGGGGAACGGCTGCTAGATCTCGGATGCGGAGAGCAGAGAGGAGGAGGCCGGGATGGTCAAGGTCCTGTTCGTGTGCACGGGCAACATCTGCCGGTCGCCCACCGCGGAAGGTGTGTTCCGCGACCGGGTTCGGCAAGCCGGTTTGGCGGGCCGCATCGGCACCGATTCGGCGGGCACCCACAGCTATCATGTGGGGGAGGCGCCCGACCCGCGCAGCCAGCGCGCGGCCAAGGCCCGCGGGGTGGACCTGTCGGACCTGCGCGCCCGCAAGGTGACCGCGGCGGACTTCGCCGACTTCGATTATATTCTGGCGATGGACGGTGGGCATCTGGCGCAGTTGCGGCGCATGGCCCCGCCGGACAGCCGGGCGACGGTCGCCCTGTTCCTCGACTACGCCTCCGACGCGCCGAAGCGCGAGGTGCCCGATCCCTATTACGGCGAGGGGCTGCACTTCACCGAGGTTCTGGACCTCTGCGAGGCCGGGGCCGTGGGGCTGCTGGAGGCGATCCGGCGGGACCGGCTGTAAACCGCGGCCTTCACCGCCAGAGCGGTTTGCGCGCCTCGGTGACGGCGTCGTAGCGGCTGATGCCGATGTCCCGCAACTCGTGGTCGGACAGGGACAGCAGTTCGTCGCGCTGGCGGCTCTGTTCGCGGAGATGGGCGATCCAGGCCAACAGCCTGCGAAGGCGGCGGGCCGGTGGCGGCGCGGTGCGGGGGAGGACGTGCAGCGTCATGGTGGCCTCCGGCGGGTGCGATGAACACCAGCATCCGGCCGTCCCCATCGCTCCGGCAAACGGGACCTTTTCATCGTCGGGTGAGCGGATTTCACCCGAAGCGGGTCACCGCCATATCACCGTCCCTGGGCGAACTCCGCCCGCATCCAGGAGCGGAAGGCGGCGACCTCAGGGCGGCGCAGGCTGTCTTGGGCGGTGACCAGCCAATAGGCGCTTTTCGCGCGCAGACGCGGCCCCATCACCTCGACCAGCTGGCCGGACGCCAGCTCCGGGTCGATGGTCGGGCGCCGTCCGATGATGACGCCCAGCCCGCGCACCGCGGCGTCCACCGCCATGTGGATGGCGTCCAGCCGCAACCCGCGCTTCAGCCCGTCGTCCAGCGCCGACGGCGGCAGGCCCGCGGCCTCCGCCCAGGCGGTCCAATCCTCCGACACGTCGGCGACGTGGAGCAGCGGGACGGTGGCGAGGTCGGCGGGGCAGGCGATGCGCGCCGCCAGGGCGGGGGCGGCCACCGGGACGAGGTCCTCCTCCATCAGCTTCAGCGCGGCCAGACCGGGCCAGTCGCCGCGGCCCAGCCGGATGCCGACGTCGATGCCGTCGCGGGGGAACTCGACCACCCGATGGGCGGTGTCCAGCGCCACCGTGATCGCCGGGTGACGCTCCTGGAAGGCGGGCAGGCGGGGGATCAGCCAGCGCAGGGCGAAGGTCGGGGCGGCGCTGACCGACAGCCGCCCGCTGGGCGCGCGGCCCGGCACGCTTTCCGTCGCCAGCGCCAACGACTGCAGCGCGTCGCGCACGCGGGGCAGGTAGGTTTGGCCGGCGGGGGTCAGCGACAGGCTGCGGTTGCCGCGCAGGAACAGCTCCACCCCCAACCAGTCCTCCAGCGTCTGGATGCCGTGGCTGACCGCGCTGGGGGTCAGGTGCAGCTCTTCCGCCGCCGCCTTGAAGCTCTGGTGGCGGCCGGCGGCCTCGAACAGGCGCAGGGTGTTGAGGGGCGGCAGTCGGTAGGCCATGGCCCGCGCAGTCTCCGACAGGCCGCAAGGCCGCGCAAACAAAAAGCCCCGCCGTGCTTTACCCCTCTCCCGCCCCGGGAGAGGGAAGGGGCCCGCGCGAAGCGTGGGAAGGGTGAGGGTGCTATCGAGGATCGATGCCTTGATCCTCGTGCGACCCTCACCCGCCCGCTGCGCGGGCACCCTCTCCCGGGGCGGGAGAGGGATTGGACGCTACAGGCGACCGCGCAAACAAAAAGCCCCGCCGGAGGGGCGGGGCTTTTCGATCGTCCGGGGACCGCTTGGCTCAGAGAGCCTCGTCGACCCACGTGAACAGGGCGGTCTTCGGCAGGGCGCCGATCTTGGTGGCGGCGACGTTGCCGTTCTTGAACAGCATCAGCGTCGGGATGCCGCGCACGCCGTACTTGGTCGGGGTGCCGGGGTTGTCGTCGATGTTCAGCTTGGCGACGGTGACCTTGCCGCCATACTCCTTGGCGAGGTCGTCGAGCGCGGGAGCAATCATCTTGCAGGGGCCGCACCACTCCGCCCAGAAATCGACCAGGACCGGACCGTCGGCCTTCAGCACGTCCTGCTCGAAGCTGTCGTCGGTGACCTTGATGGGATCGCTCATGTGACCTCTATGCCTGGGTTCAGGGGCACCGCCGCGCCGATTTTCCACCGGCGGCGGACCCATCCCTCATCGGTGGAATTTGCCAAAATGTATGACCGAGCCCCCTCACTGGTCAAGCCGGGGCGCGAATGCGGTCTCGTCAACCCAATCCGCCGCCCCGTGCAACGCGGCCGGGGGTGAAAAGTTCCCACGGCGGACTATCGCGCGCGCCTCACTCCGGAAGTTCCATCAAAGCGGGGGTATCGGTCCACAGCAGGACGCAGCGCACCGCCTTGTCTGGGTAGATGGCGCGCAGCGCCGCGCGGTAGGCCTCCATCTGGCGGACATAGACGGGCGGCACGTCCTCCGCGCGGACGGGCGGCGGGCGGTTGGTCTTGTAGTCGACGATCCACACCGCGTCGTCCTCGATCACCAAACGGTCGACCCGGCCCGACAGGGCGCGCCCGGTCACCAGACCGACCACCTCCACCTCGGCGCGGGAGTTGGGGCCGAACAGGCGGGCGAAGCGCGGGTCGGTCAGGACACGCATCGTTTCGGATGCGATTTCATCCTGGCGCTCGGCCGTCAGCTCATGCCCGGGACGAGCAAGGTAACGTCGGGCGGCGGCTTCCCGCGCGTCGGGCGGCAGGTCCGGCAGGGTCTGCATCAGCCGGTGGATCAGCAGGCCGCGCTTGAAACGCGCCCCGTCGTCCTCGCCCAGCGGGGAGCGCATCGCCGGCTCGTCCCCGTCCGGACGGGAGGGGGTGAGGGGGCGCGACGGTTCCGGCTCCTCCGGCGCGGCGGCGGTCAGCCAGGGCGGGGCCTCCTGCGCCGTCAGCACGCGGCCGGCCCCGGCGCCGTCCGGCTTGGGAACGGCGGTCTGCGGGTCGGCCAGCCGCCACCCCTCGCCGCTCCAGCCGTCCGGGCAGAGGGCGGAGAAGTCGAAGGGGTGCGGCACGCCGATCTCGCCCATCGCGGCCTCGACCAGCTTGTACCAGCAGGCGTCGGACGGCTCCTTCCTGCCCTGATAGCCGCAGACGTACAGCCGGTCCTCCGCGCGGGTCAGGGCGACGTACAGCAGGCGCCTGTACTCCTGGTCGCGGCGGCGGTTGGCGCGGGCGCGCGCCTCGGCGCACAGCGCGTCCTCCTGCGAGCGGCGAGCAGCGAAGAGCGGCACGGCGCAGCCCTCGTCGGGCCAGAGAATCGGCGGGCTCTGGGTCGGCGTGCCCAGCGTGTCGGGCAGGAAGACGATGGGCGCCTGGAGCCCCTTGGAGCCATGCACCGTCATGATGCGTACGCGTCCGCCGCCCTGCTCCAACTCGCGCTTGATTTCCGCCTCGCTGGCCGCCAGCCAGGCCAGGAAGTTCTGCAGGGAGGGCGGCTCGGTCTTCTCGAAGGCCAGGCATACGGCCAGGAACTCGTCCAGCGGGTCCTGCGCGTCGGGGCCGAGCCGCTTCAGGAGGGCGCGGCGGCCCGAGCCGTCCGGATCGGCGGGGCAGGGGGCGGCCAGCAGCCCGGCGAACAGCTCGTAGGGCGCCAGGAAGTCGGTGCGGGCGAGCTGGGCGCCCAGATAGCGGCGGGCCGGGCGGTAGGCCGGGTCGTCCTCCGCCTTCGCCACCAGCGCCCGCCACAGCGTGCCGCGCCGCCCGTGGGCGAGGTCGAACAGCTGGTCCTCGGTCAGCCCAATCAGCGGCCCCTTGAGGACGGTGGCCAGCGTCAGGTCGTCTTCCGGCAGCAGCAGGAACTCGCACAGCGCCATCAGGTCCATGACCGCGAGCTGTTCGGTCAGCACCATGCGGTCGACGCCGGCCACCGGCACGGCACGGTCCTTGAGGGCGCGCACCAGCTCCGTCACGAAGGCGGTGCGGCGGCGGACCAGCACCATGACGTCGCCGGGCTGGATCGGGCGGCCCCGCGACTCGAGCGACTCGCCGCGCTGGGTCCAGTCGCGGATGGTGTCGGCGATGACCGCGGCCAGCCGGGCCGACGGCGAATCGGCGGCCTCGCGCTCCACCGGGGGCGCCCAGGCGGGCGGGTCGGCGGCCTCCGCCGGCTTCACCGGGGGCCACAGCTCGACCAGCCCGGAATGGCCGCGGCGGAAGGCGCGGTGGCGGATCACCGGGCTCGTTTCGGAAGCGACACCATCCTTGGCGCCGTCCAGCCGGAACACCGCGTCCACGGTTTGCAGCACCGTGGCGGTGGAGCGGAAGGAGATGTCCAGTTCGACCGCGTGCCAGTCGCGCTCGGCGGCCTTGGCACGGGTCTGGAAATGGCGGCGCATCCGGGCGAATTCGGCGGGGTCGGCGCGCTGGAAGCTGAAGATCGACTGCTTCTCGTCGCCCACGGCGAAAACGGTGCGGGTCGTTTCGCCCCCGTCACGGGCGCTGAGGCCGGCGAAGAACTCCTCGGCGATGGAGCCAACGACCTGCCACTGCTCCGGGTTGGTGTCCTGCGCCTCGTCGATCAGGATGTGGTCGAGGCCGCCGTCGAGCTTGAACAGCACCCAGGGCACGGCGGGCACGCCGTCCTTGCCGCGCAGCAGGGCGTTGGCCGACAGGATCAGGTCGTCGTAGTCGAGCAGCGCCTTGGCCTTCTTCTTCGCCTCATAGGCGCTCAGAAGCGACTCGGCCAAGGTCAGCAGGGCGGTGGTGGAGGCGGCGACTCCGGCCGAGCGAACCCGTTTCATCAGCGAAACGAGCCGCTCCGCCTCACGCTCCAGCGCCGTCAGGGCGGCGGGGAAGGATGTCGCCGGCTTCTTGGTGATCAGGGTCTTGCGCGCGCCGCCCTCTGCGGTCAGGAAATGGCGGGCGTAGATCTGGAAGGCGCGCACCCGGCTGTCCGCGGCGTCGAGCCAGCCCTGGATGCCGAGCCCGCGCTCCTCGTCGGTCTTGCTGCCGGTGGACAGCGCGCGGCAGGCGTCGCGCAGCCCCGGAACGTCGAAGGCGTGGTCGGCGCAGGCCTCGCGCAGGATGGCGGCCTCGGTGATGCCGGGCGGCACGCCCAGCGCCTCGTGGACGGCGTCCACCGCGCCCTCCAGCCCATGGACGCTCTCGAACAGACGCTGGATGCGCCCGCGCTCGCTGGCCAGCTCGGCCAGGATGTCGGCGAACTCCTCGGCGTTCAGCTCGGCGGTCAGGCGGGCCATCGCCTTGCCGAGCGGGCTGTCGGGGGCGGCGCGGCCGGCGTGCAGCACCTCGTCCCGCGCCTCGGTCAGCAGGCCGGCGGCGGTGCGCTCGTCCATCACCTCGAAATGCGGGGCGAGTCCGGCTTCCAGCGGGAAGCGGCGCAGCAGCGATTGGCAGAAGGCGTGGATGGTCTGGATCTTCATGCCGCCCGGGCAATCCACCACCTGGGCGAACAGACGCCGGGCGATGGTCCGGGTCTCGGCGCTCGGCCGCTCGCCGCAGAGGTCGGCGAGCCGGTCCTCCAGCCCCTCGTCGGGCAGGGTCGCCCAGATGCCCAGCGTGCGGTTGATGCGGATGGACATCTCCGCCGCCGCCGCCTTGGTGAAGGTCAGGCAGAGGATGCGCGCCGGCGCGGTGCCGGACAGCATCAGCCGCAGCACGCGGTCGGTCAGCACCTTCGTCTTGCCGGACCCGGCGGAGGCGCCCACCCACACCGACGACAGCGGGTCGGAGGCGAGCCGCTGCGCGACGTTGGGGTCCAGCGGAAGCTCGCGGATGGGGAAGTCGAGGACGGTCATGGGCGGGTCGTCTTGTGTGAGGCGTTGCCCCCACCCTCCCCATGCGGCGCATGGGTCCCCTCCCTCCCCCGCTGCACAGGGGAGGGCCTTGATTCCCTCCCCTGCGAAAGCGGGGGAGGGTTAGGGTGGGGGCAAGAACGCCGGTCCATCACCCCTCACCCCCATCGCCACCGGCCGACCATTCCTGCACCCGCGCGAGGTGGGCGTAGTCGGTGTAGCGCGGCGCCATGGCCGGGCGGGGGCAGGAGCGGTAGGGGGTGGCGGGGTCGTCGAAATGGCGGATCAGCTCCTCCAGACCGGCGCGGGCCTCGGCGGCCAGAGTCGCCGGGTCGCCCTTCACCGCCTTCTCCTCGCCCGGCGGGTCGCCGCCGGACAGGCGCCAGAAAGCCAGCTCGGCCACCCGGTTCTTCGCAACCCCGGCGAAGCCGCCGGCCTCGGCCATGGCGGCCTCCAGCGGCAGCTGCGGGGCGAAGCCCAGCTCGATCTCGCGGGTCGAGGGCGGGGTGCCGGTCTTGTAGTCGATCAGGACCAGCCCCTCGCCGCCCGAATCGATGCGGTCGGCCTTGGCGGTCAGCAGGAAGGGGCCGGCGGGACCGCTCAGCGTCAATTCGCCCGACACCTCGGTGGCGAGGGGCTTCAGGGTGCGGCGGCGGTCGCGCTCCAGCCCGACGAACCACTCGGCGATGCGCTCGAAGCGCGGCCACCAGAAGGCCCAGACGTCGGGATGGCTGTGCAGCAGCGGGCCGAAGGACTCGCGGCCCATCGCCAGCAGCCGGTGCGGCGCGTCGTCGGGCAACTGGCTTGGATAGGCCTTCACGAAGGCATCCAGCGCGGCGTGGATGAACTGGCCGCGGTCGGCGGCGCCGGGATCGGCGGCGATGGGGTCGAGCTTGCGCAGGCGCAGCACATGCTCGGCGTAGATGGCGTAGGGGTCGCGCATCCACTTCTCGATCTTGGTGACCGACAGCTTGCGCGGGCGGGCGGACACCGGCGGGCGCGGCTCCGGCGGGGCGACGGGGCGCACGGCGTCGGGCTCGTCCAGCCCGCGCGCCCAGGCCAGCCAGGGCTCCCCGGCCAGCTCGATCCGCCCGTCCAGACCCAGCGCGCGCAGCACCGTCTCCAGCCGCAGCAGCCAGCGCGACGGGACGGTCGGCGTGCCGTCCACCCGCTCCGCGCGGGTCAGCACGACCTCCTCGGCGCCGCAGGCGTGGGTGAAGTCGTGGGCGGACAGGCCGACCATGCGCTCCGGGCTGGGCAGGCCGAAGTCGCGGCGCATCGGGCGCGACATCCAGGGATCGGCGTCGGGGTCGGGCGGCCAAGTCCCCTCGTTCAGCCCGCCGAGGACCAGCAGGTCGAAATGCTGAAGGCGGGCTTCCATGGGGCCGAGGATGTAGAGGCGCGGGTGTAGGCCGAAGCGCGGGCGCACCGGGCGCATCGCCATCAGCGCGTCGAGCAGCGCCGGATAGTCCTTGCCGGGAACGGCGGGGAAGCCGTCCACCGCCTCCAGAAGCTCATGGACGAAGGTCGCGGCCTCCTCGCCGTCGTCCTGCCGCCACAGGAATTCCGACCCCGGCGCGTCGGTGCGCGAGGCCAGCGCCTCCGCGAAGGCGACGTGCGCGCGGACGAGGTCGCCGAGCGGGGCGTCGCTGAACAGCACCTCCATGAAGGGGGCGGCGAGCGTTTCCAGATTTTCCAGCCAGCCGAGCAGGGCGGCCTGCTGGTCCGGGTGGTCGAAGCGGTCGGCGGCCTTCAGGGCGGCGATCAGCCCGGCGAAGCCCTCCGCCGGGCGGGGGCCGCGCAGTACGGTGCGCTCCAGCGCGCGGGCAGAGCGGCGGAACTCCGCCGGGTCGTGCCCGCCGGCGGCCAGCGGGTGCTTGGCGAGCGCCAGCAGGGCCAGCGGGTGGGCGCGGCTGGCGGCCAGCTCGGCGCTCAGCCGCAGATAGGTGCCAACCGCGGTGTGGACCAGCGGCTGGCCCGCCGAGTCGTTGACCGCGATGCCCCAGCGGGTCAGCGCCATGGCGACCCGGCGCGCGAGGTTGCGGTCGGGGGAGACCAGCGCCGCCGTCTTGCCCGGCGTCTCCAGCGCGTGACGGAGCAGGAGGGCGATGACCGACGCCTCCTCTTCCGCGGTCGGGGCGTCGATGCGGGTCAGCCCCTCCAGGGCCGCGGCGTCCAGCCCGTCCAGCTCCCGCCAGCTTTCCGTGGTGGCGGCGGGGCGCATGGCCTCGGCCAGCAGGCGGGCGCGGGCGGCCCGCGGCTCCTCCGCGTCGTTCCAGCGGCGGACGGCGGCGCGGCCGACCGACAGCCGGTCGAGCAGATGGGCGAGGCCGTGTTGCGGGTGCGCCTCGTCGGCGCGGATGGCGTCCCAGCTCGCCTCGTCGGCCTCCAGGTCGAGGCCGGGCAGGACGACGGCGCCCTGCGGCAGGGCGGCGACCACCGCCAGCAGGTCGGCGGAGGCCGGGATAGAGCCGGTGGAGCCGGCGGCGATCACCAGCCCCTGCGGCGGCTCCGCCCGCCAGAGCGCGGCCTGGGTCTGGAGCACGAGGTTGCGGCGCTGTGCGGGATCGGTCAGCGCGCTGGCGCCGAGGATGGCCGGCCAGTGCTCCGTGACGATCTTCAGGAACTCCAGCGTCACCTGCCAGTGCTGGGCGTAATCCTCCGGCACCAGCGAGGCCAGCCGGTCGAAGGCGACATCCTCCGTCCACACCGCGTCGATCAGCCGCCCCAGATCGGCGCCCAGCCGCACCGCCTGCGCGGTGGTGGCCGACACGCCGGTCGCCTGGAGGATCAGCCGGGCCAGCATCATCTGGCGCTTCAGCCCGCTGATCGGGTCCGGCAGCTCCAGCGGCACGCCGGGCAGCTCCTCCGCCGAGGTCAAGCTGAGGGAGGCGGCGTCCAGCTCGCCCAGCGGGCTCATCCGCGGCAGCAGCATCGGCTGCCCGCCGGAGCGGCGCAGGAAGGCCTCGCGCAGCGAGCGGCAGGAGCGGCGCGTCGGCAGCAGGACGGTCACCCCGGCCAGCGCCAGCGGGTCGTTCCCCACACGGTCCAGGATGCCCACGGCGAGCTGGTCCACGAAGGACACGCCGGTGGGAATCGAATAGACCTTGGGCTCCGCCCTGCCGCTCATGCCTGCCCCGGAAGCTGTATCGTCAGACGCGCGAGGATACTAGATGTGGGGCAATGACACCACAAAGCGTCAAGGAATACAAAAATTCTCACAAAGGGGCGGCCAAGCGGTCGGTCCGGTGGCCGGTCAGGTGGTGACCACCGACACGTCGCTCATCGACAGCATCTCCTCCGTCTCTGCCAGCGCGTCGGGGGTGCCGATGTGGAACCACAGCCCGTCATGGGCGAGGCCGAAGAGGCGCCCGGCCTCCTGCGCGCGGTCCCAGACGCGGTTGGTGGAAAAGGCGCCGTCGGGGGTGTCCTGCCCGAACAGTTCCGGCTTCACGATCTGGACGCCGGCGTAGACGAAGGGGGCGATCTCCTGCTCGCTGCGCCGGGTCAGCCGGCCCAGCGGGTCCATGTGGTAATCGCCACGCCCCTCGTAGCCCACCGCCTTGGTGGTCGCCATCAGCAGCAGAAGCGCGTCCATCTCGTCCGGGTTCCAGTGGCGGGCCAGCCGCGCCAGCGTGGGGGAGGGGCCGTCGAGCCACAGGATGTCGGCGTTGACCACATAGACCGGGTCGGTGCCGAGCAGCGGCAGGGCCTTCTTTACGCCGCCGCCGGTCTCCAGCAGCGTGTCCTCCGGCGACAGGGTGATGGCCGGGCTGGTCCGTCCCGCCAGATGGGCGGCGATCATCTCGCCCTTGTAATGGCTGTTCACCACGGCGGAGGCCACGCCGGCCTCCTCCAGCCGGTCGAGCGCGTGGTCGAGCATCGGCTTGCCCATCACCGGGATCAGGGGCTTCGGGCGCTCCAGGGTCAGCGGGCGCATCCGCAGGCCCAGCCCGGCGGCCATCACCATGGCCTTGGCGGGGGCGGTGGTCACAGGCGGCGTCTTGGTACGGGTCTTCTTCGAGACAGGCGACATAATCAATCCGGCTCCGGAACAACAAGCTCCGCGCGGGTACCCGGCGGCAGATGACGGGCAAACCAGTCGGCGACCGGGGCCAGTTCGGGCTTGGCGAGCTGGCCTTCCAGAAGCCGCCAGACGCGCGGCAGGTGAAGGAGATAGCCGCGTCGGCGCTGCAACGCCAGACGCACGAAGATGGCGACGATGCGGGTGTGCCGGATCGCGCCCAGCACCGCGTAGGAGCGGCGGAAGGCGCCCCAGTCCCGATCCGGGAAGGCGGCGCGGTAGCGGTCCAGCAGAACGCCCTCCAGCCCGGCGGGCAGGTCGCGGCGGGCGTCCTCCAGCAGCGACACCAGATCGTAGGCGACGGGGCCGAGCCCGGCGCTCTGGTAATCGATCAGCCCAGCCGCCCGCGGGCCGGGTCGGGGCAGCCGCATCACGTTGTCCACATGGTAATCGCGCAGCAGCAGCGACTGCGGCCCGGCGCAGGCTCCCGGCACCACCGCGTTCCACGCCGCGTCGAAGTCGGACCGCGCCTTGTCGGACAGCGGTTTTCCGGTCGCCGCGGGCATGTAGACGTCGGCGAACAGCGCCACCTGCTGCGTGAACAGCGCCGCGTCGTAGAGCGGCAGGTTCAGGCGGACCGCCTCCTCCACGGGGAAGCGGCGGTGCAACTCGATCAGAACGTCGGTCGCCAGTTCGTAGAGCGGGCGCGACTCCTCCCCGGCGTTCAGCAGGCGGGTCAGGGTGCCGTCACCGAAATCCTCCTGGATGGCCAGCCCCGCCTCGACCTCCGCCGCCAGGATGGCGGGGACGGAGAAGCCCAGCCGGTCCAGGGTGGCTCCGATGGCGATGAAGGGCACCAGATCCTCCGCCGGGACGGGGGTGTCGACGAGGATCAGCCTCCCGCCGTCCGGAGTCGTCAGGCGCTCGTAGCGACGTGCCGAGGCGTCGCCGGCCAGCGGCTCCCGCTTGGCCCCCTCTAGCCCGTGGCGGGCGAGGAAGGCGGCGATCTGTGACGCGCGGTCGATCACGGCCGCTCCAGTCCTGTGAGGTCGAGGGCGTGCAAGCGCGCTTCCCAGGCGCCATGGCCGGTCAGGGTGGCGCGGCGCTCGGCCGGCCCGGCGAAGCTCATCGCGACGTCGAGACGGTCGGCGGGCAGCAGCGGACCCAGCCGGTCCGGCCATTCCACCAGCAGGACGGCCTCGGCGCGGGCCTCGTCCCAGCCCAGCTCGGTCACCTCGTCGGGGCCGGACAGGCGGTAGAGATCGAAATGCCAGACCGGGCCGATGTCGGTGTCGTAGGTCTGCACCAGCGTGAAGGTGGGGGACGGCACCTCCGCGTCCTCCTCCGTCACGGCGCGGATCAGGGCGCGGCACAGGGCGGATTTGCCGGCGCCCAGGTCGCCGCGCAGGGCCACGAGGTCGCCGGGCGCCAGCGCCGCGGCCAAGCGGCGGGCCAGCGCGGCGGTCGCCTCCTCGCTCGGCAGCGAGACGGCGCGCGCGTTGGGGGGGGATTCGGTTTGGGTCATCGTGTCAAACAGGGTCGGATCAACGTCGCGAGGCGGCCTTGCGCGGCACCGGGCCGGGGGCAGGGGCGGGGGCGGGCTCCGCCGCCTCGCCGCGCTCTTCCACCAGACGCGGCGGCTTCTTGAAGTTCATGGTGATCATCAGCGTCAGGGCGCCGTTGATCAGGTGGATCATCTTGTCGGATTCGACGGGCAGGGGGATCTTGCGCCCCATGCAATAGGACACCAGCGCCGCCGCGACCTCGGACTCGTGCAGCGGCATGCTGCGGTCGTCGCCCTCGTCCCCGGTGACCTGGATCAGCGTCTCCACCCCGCCGCCGCCGGGCTGGCCGGGGCGGTAGGTGACCTTGCCGACCGTGCCGCTGGGCAGCGGCTCCTTCATCCGGCGGCGGCGGTCGAGCACGGCCTTCACGACCTCCTGGTCGGTGAACACGAGGCAGCGCAGCTCCTTCATCGCCAGTCCTTCATCGCGGCCGCTCCGGCACGGGGGGAAACGGGCAAATCCTACCCCACCGAGACCGCACGCCCAGAAGGAAATCGGCGGGACCGCACCCATTTTGCGCGCACCGTTCGCCCTGCCCGTGCAGGGTACTGGTGACGGCGGGGTTGACCGGGGGCGCGAAACCGGACAATTGAAGGCGTCATCGTTCCCCCGTTTGCACAAGGCAGCGCGTCCCATGTCGCACACCGTCCATCGCACCGACGTCGTCATCGTCGGCGCCGGCCCCGTCGGTCTCTTCGCCGTGTTCGAATGCGGCATGCTGAAGATGCGATGCCATGTGGTGGACGCGCTGGACATGGTGGGCGGGCAGTGCACCGCGCTGTACCCGGAAAAGCCCATCTACGACATCCCGGCCCACCCGGCCATCGAGGCCGCCGACCTGATCGACAAGCTGGCGGAGCAGGCCGCCCCCTTCAGCCCGACCTATCACCTGGGCCAGCAGGTCGAGAAGCTGACCCGGACGGACGAGGGGCGCTGGCTGGTGGAGACCAGCATCGGCACGCGCATCGACACCCAGGCGGTGATCATTGCCGCCGGCTGCGGCGCCTTCGGTCCCAACCGCCCGCCGCTGGACGGGCTGGAGCAGTATGAGGGCACGTCGGTCTTCTACATGGTCCGCCGCAAGCAGGACTTCGCCGGCAAGCGCGTGGTGATCGCCGGCGGCGGCGATTCCGCCGTGGACTGGACGCTGTCGCTGGCCGACGTGGCGGAGAAGGTCTACGTCGTCCACCGCCGGCCCAAGTTCCGCGCCGCCCCGGAAAGCGTCGCCCGCATGGACGTCCTGGTCCGCGAGGGCAAGGTGGAGATGGTGGTGCCCTATCAGCTCTCCGGTCTGGTGGGGGAGAACGGCCAGCTCTCCGCCGTGCGCGTCGCCACGCTGGACGGCGAAGAGAAGGACCTGCCGGCCGACGCGCTGCTCGCCTTCTTCGGCCTGTCGATGAATCTGGGGCCGATCGCCGAGTGGGGCCTGAACCTGGAGCGCAGCCACATCGGCGTTAGCCTGCCCGGCTGCGCCACCAGCGCCCCCGGCGTCTACGCCATCGGCGACATCGCGACCTATCCCGGCAAGCTGAAGCTGATCCTCTGCGGCTTCTCCGAGGCGGCGCAGGCGGCCCACGCCATCCACCCGCTGGTCCATCCGGGCGAGGCGCTGCACTTCGAATATTCGACCTCCAAGGGCGTTCCCGGCGCCGAGTAAGAACGGAAACGGGCCGCCGGGGGTACCGGCGGCCCGCTCCGTCAACGGCTGACGGGAGGCATGACAGGGGGTCTGCATTCGAAGTTTCCCTCTCCCCTCTGGGGAGAGGGTTAGGGTGAGGGGGGTGCGCTTTTGCCGGACGTCCCGACACGCACAACCCCCTCACCGGCCCTCCGGGCCACCCTCTCCCCGGAGGGGAGAGGGTTCATAAAGTCCGAATGCGACAGCCTTGGGGGGCAAGGGATCAGCCGCCGCGGGGGCCCTTGTCGGGACCCGGGCCGGGTCCGGGGCCGTGATGGCGCATGCCCGGACCGCCCATGCCACCGCCCATCATGCCGTGCCCGGCGCGGTCGAGGAAGCGGTCGGCCTGCTTCTGCTGGTCCGGGGTGAGCTGGGCGTAGAGGTCGGTCGCCGCCGGGCGCACCTGCTGAAGCTGGGCGAGGCGGGCCGACATCATGGCCTCCATCCGCTCAAGCCGGGCCGGGGCCGCGGCGGGCATCGGCTGGTCCTTGTACTTGGCGCAGAGGTCCTGGGTGGGCTTCTGGCTCGCCTTCGCGGCGTCGGCGAACTTGGTCCAGGCGGCGCGCTGCTGGTCGGTGATGTTCAGCTTCTTCTCGGCGTAGGCCAGCATGCCGGCCAGCCGGGCGTCCTGATCCTCGCACATCCGGGAGAAATGCCGGCCGCCGTCCGGACCGGGGCCAGGGCCGGCGCCGGGACCCGGCTGCTGCTGGGCGAAGACCGGCACGGCGAGGCCGAGGCCGAGAACCAGCGCGGCGGTGGTCATCATAGCGCGTTTCATGGGGATGCTCCTTGTTATCGACGGGGTCTTGCGTTCCCGATGACCCCGATGATGGGCCGGCAACGTATCCGGTTGATGTCCGGCCTTCCGTGAATTGGTAACGCTGTGTAACAGCCGGCCTCCCCGTAACGTGGCGTTACACATTTCTTCTTCACCCCGGCGCCCGTGCGTCGGATCATGCGTTCCATGGACCGCACACCTCACCTGCTGGTGGTCGACGACGACCGCGAAATCCGCACCCTCCTGTCGCAGTTCCTGACGCGGCACGGCTTCCGCGTGACCGGGGCCAAGGACGGGGTGGAGATGATGCGCACGCTGGACAGCGCGCGCGTGGACCTGATCGTGCTCGACCTGATGATGCCGGGGGAGGACGGGCTGAGCCTGTGCCGCCGCCTGCGCGCCGCCCCCGAGACGGCGCAGACGCCGGTCATCATGCTGACCGCGATGGGCGAGGAGACGGACCGCATCGTCGGGCTGGAGATGGGCGCCGACGACTATCTGGCGAAGCCCTTCAGCCCGCGCGAGCTTCTGGCCCGCGTCAAGGCCGTGCTGCGCCGCGCCTCCGGCCCGCCGGTGTCCGGTGGTGCGGCGGGCAAGACGCTGGGCTTCGAGGGCTGGACGCTCGACCTCGCCAAGCGGGAGCTGCGCTCGCCCGACGGGGTGCTGGTGCAGCTCTCCGCCGGGGAATACGACCTGCTGGTCGCCTTCGTGGAGCATCCGCAGCGGGTGCTGACCCGCGACCAGCTTCTCGATCTGGCGCGCGGGCGCTCGGCGGTGCCCTTCGACCGCTCCATCGACGTGCAGGTCAGCCGCCTGCGCCGCAAGATCGAGCCCGACCCCGCCGACCCCACCATGATCAAGACGGTGCGCGGCGGCGGCTATCTGTTCACCCCGGCGGTGACGGGGGCCTGAGATGGAGACTGCCCGCAAGAGCCGCCTGCTGGTGGCCCGGCGCTGGCTGCCGGATAGCATCGCCTCCCGGCTGGTGCTGACGGTGGTGCTGGCGCTGCTGCTGACCCAGGCGGTCAGCGCGCTGGTCTATCTCACCGACCGTCCTCCGGGACCGCCGGCCCACAGCATGCGCGTCCTCGTCCAGCGCGTGACGGCCATCGTCCAGCTCGTGGAGAGCACCCCGCCGCCGGAGCGGCGGCGGCTGGTCAAGGCGATCGACGACCCCGTGCTGCGGGTGGATTGGAATCCCGAGACGCCGCGCTTCGCCAACCAGCGCGAGGGCTTTCCCTTCGACCGGCTGCGCCGGGCCATCCGCGGCGAGCTGGACGATCCCGACCGCGCCGTGGTGGTCGAGGTCCGGCGGGAGCGCCCCATGCCCGGCCCCTTCCCGGTGGACGAGCATCGCTGGGGCGCCGACGTCCGGCTGTCGGTGGGGCTGAAGGACGGGTCCTGGCTGACCTTCGTCGGCGGCGACCCGCTGGAGGGGCCGTTCCGGCTGCTGCGCTTCGCGCTGTGGATGGCCGGCATCGTCGGGGCGGTGGCCCTGGTCTCGGTCTGGACGGCGCGCCGCATGACCGCCCCCATCGCGCGCTTCGCCGACGCGGCGGAGCGGCTGGGCGTGGACGGCGAAGCGCCGCCCCTGCCGGAGGCCGGCCCCCAGGAGCTGCGCGCCGCCACCCGCGCCTTCAACCGGATGCAGGCGCGTCTGGCCCGCTTCGTCGCCGACCGCACGCAGATGGTGGCGGCGATGAGCCACGACCTGCGCACGCCGCTGACCCGCCTGCGCCTGCGCGCCGAGCTGGTCGAGGACCCGGAGATGCAACGCAAGATGCTCGCCGACCTCGACGAGATGGCGGCGATGATCAACGCCACGCTGGCCTTCGCCCGCGACGACGCCAAGCACGAGCCGCGCGGCCCGCTCGACCTCGCCGACCTGCTGCAGAGCCTGTGCGACGACCGTGTGGACGCCGGTCACGAGGCGGCCTACGAGGGGCCGGCGCACGCGACGGTGGACGGCCGCCCGGTGGCCTTGCGCCGCGCCTTCGCCAACCTGATGGACAACGCCATCGCCTATGGCGGCGGCTTCACCGTGCGCTTGCGGCCCGCGGACGGGGAGCTGCGGGTGGAGATCGAGGACGGCGGTCCCGGCATCCCGGAGGAGGAGTTCGAGAAGGTCTTCGCCCCCTTCTACCGGCTGGAACGCTCGCGCTCCCGCGACACCGGCGGGGTGGGGCTGGGTCTGGCCACCGCCCGCACGGTGGTGCGCGGCCACGGCGGCGACATCGCGCTGGCGAACCGCCCGGAAGGCGGGCTGCGGGTGACGGTGACCCTGCCGCGGTGAGCTTTATGGACTTCGCCGAGGCATCAATCTCGGAAGCTTTGCCCCCACCCTAACCCTCCCCCGCTTCGCAGGGGAGGGGATAAGCTCCCTCTCCTGCGAAGCGGGGGAGGGAAGGGGCCCATGCGCAGCATGGGAAGGGTGGGGGCAACCGTGGCCTCTGTTCAGGTTCCGGAATGCACCGCAACATCGGCGGCGCATCGGCGTTTAACGGTGCAGGATCAACGTCACCGGAGGTTGCCGCCGTGCCGCAGATCGACCGCACCCCCGCGCCCGTGGACAGCCGCCCCCATGTCGTGATCGTCGGGGCGGGGTTCGGCGGGCTGGCCTGCGCGGAGGCCCTGGGCGGGACGAACATCCGCGTCACCATCATCGACCGGAACAACTATCACCTGTTCGTGCCGCTGCTCTATCAGGTGGCGACCGCCGCCCTGTCGCCCGCCGACATCGCCGAACCGATCCGCCGCATCGTCAGCCGCCACCCCAACATCGACGTGGTGATGGGCGAGGTGACCGGGATCGACCGTACGGCCAAGCGGGTGGAACTGGCCGACGGCAGCTTCGTCCCCTACGACCGGCTGGTGCTGGCGACCGGCTCCTCCTACAGCTATTTCGGGCACGACGACTGGGCGGAGATCGCCCCCGGCCTGAAGACCATCGAGAACGCCCGGCGGATCCGCGCCCGGCTGCTGATGAATTTCGAGCAGGCCGAGATGTGCGAGGACCCGGCCCGGCAGAAGGCGCTGATGACCACCATCGTGGTCGGCGGCGGCCCCACCGGGGTCGAGATGGCCGGGGCGGTGGCCGAGCTGGCCCGCTTCACGCTGGCCCGCGACTTCCGCCGCATCGACCCGCGCACCGCCCGCGTCCTGCTGGTCGAGGCCGGGCCGCGCATTCTGTCCACCTTTCCGGACGACCTCGGCCAGTACGCCCGCCGCAAGCTGGAGGAGCTGGGCGTCGTCGTGCTGACCGGGCAGGCGGTGGAGAGCATCACGCCGGAGGGCGCGACGGTCGGCGGGCGCTTCATCCCGGCGGGGGCCATCGTGTGGGGTGCCGGGGTCAAGGCGTCGCCCGCCGGCTCCTGGCTGGGGGTGGAGACCGACCGCAGCGGGCGCATCCCGGTCGACGCCGACATGGCGGTGCCGGGCGTGCCCGACGTCTACGCGCTGGGCGACACGGCGGCGCTGGCCGGCGACGACGGCAAGCCGCTGCCCGGTCTGGCCCAGGTCGCCAAGCAGCAGGGCGAGCATCTGGGCGGCGGGCTGGAGGCCAGCCTGCTGCGCGGCCAGCCGCTGGAGCCCTTCCGCTTCCGCAACCGCGGCAACACCGCTATCGTCGGGCGCAGCGCCGCCGTCTTCGATTTCGGGACGCGCAAGCTGAAGGGCTGGTTCGCCTGGGTGCTGTGGGCGATCGTCCACGTCTATCTGCTGGTGAACTTCCACAAGCGGATGCTGGTCACCATGCAGTGGCTGTGGCGCTGGGCCACCTACCAGCGCGGCGCGCGGCTCATCACCACCGACCGTCCGGTGTCGGCGTCCGAGTCCGTCACCTCGCCGCATGGCGGGAGCGCCGAGCCCTTCCGCGACGCGCGGCGCGGCCAGGGCTGACCGGACAGGTCAGGAAGCGGGCGGCAGCGGCAGGACGCAGCGGAAGCGGGTGCCGTTGCCCGGCCATTCCTCGACCTCCAGCCGCCCGCCGTGCAGCTCCATGACGTTGCGGACCAGCGACAGGCCGAGCGCCGCGGCGCCGCGCGGGTCGTTGCGGTCGTAGCGCGAGGGCAGGGCGGCCTCGCCCGGCCCGGCTCCGCTGCCCACGGTCAGCACGAGAGTCCCGGCGGTCCGCTCCCCCGACAGCAGGATGCGGCGGTCCGTCGGCGGGTGGCGGATGGCGCCGACGACCAGGGTGAACAGCGCCTGCTTCAGCCGCCGCTCGTCGCCCTCCATCTCGCCCAGCGAGGACGGGGCGGTCAGGTCGAGGCGCAGCCCCTCGCGCCGCGCCCACTCGCGGGTCAGCTCGCCCACCGTCTCCAGCAGGTCGGGCACGTCCACGGTGCCGCGGTCCAGCGTGGTCACCCCGGCCCCCAGGCTGGTCATGTCGACCACGTCGTCGATCAGCTCCAGCAGCCGCTCGCCCGCGTTCAGGACGCCCTTCACATACTCGATCTGGCGCGGGTTCAGCTCCCCGAAATACTGGTTCGCCAGGACCTCGGCGAAGCCGATGATGCCGTTCAGCGGGTTGCGCAGATGGTGCGAGACGTTGGCGATGAACTCGCTTTTCAGCTGGTCGGCGGCCTCCAGCGCGGCGTTGGAGGCGCGCAGCGCCTGCTCCAGCCGGGCGCTGTCGGTGACGTCGAGATAGCTGTTCAGCACCGCCCCGTCGGGCAGCGGCAGGGTGGAGAACTCCACCACCGACCCGTCCGCCCGCTCCAGCCGGCCCGAGCGCACGGCGCGCTCCAGCGTCGCGCCGATCATCTCGTCCTTCAGGCTGTCCCAGTCGCCGCCATTCTCCAGGAAGGGCCGCATCCGCTCGAACAGGCTGGAGATGTGCGGCTCGCCCAGCAGGTCGTCGTCGTCGAGGTCCCAGACGCGCGCGAAGGCCGGGTTGGACAGCTTCAGCCGGCCGTCGCCGCCGAACACGGCGATGCCCTCGGCCAGATTGTCCAGCGTCTCCTGCTGCACGGCGATCAGCGTGTTGTAGGAGGATTCCAGGGCCAGCGTGTTGGTCACGTCCTCCAGGATCTGCATCAGCCCGCCCAGCGGGTGGGGGGCGGCGAGGCTGCGCAGCGTCGTGCCGTCCGGCAGGTGCATCAGTTCCTCGACCGGCTCCAGCAGGCGGGTGTAGCGGCTCAGCCGCTCGCGCTTGTAGCTCTGGTAGTCGGCGTATTCGGGCAGGCGGCGGCGGGTGCGCAGCTCCTCCAGGATTTCGCCGTGGGTGGGCTGGCTGCGCAGCCAGGACTCCTCCAGGTCCCACAGCCGGGCGTAGGCCTGGTTGAAGAAGGTCAGCCGCGTGTCGGCGCCGAAGATGGCGATGGCCGCGCCCAGCCGCTCCAGCACCTCGCCATGGGCGGCGAGGTGGCGGCTCAACTCGCCGCGCATCTCCTCCACCGCCGTGACGTCCAGCGCGTAGCCGACGACCAGCGTGCCGCCGCCGTCGGGGGCGGGCAGGGGGGCCTCGGTGACCTCCAGCAGGCGCCGCTCGGTGCCGATGACGGCGGAGACCCGCTCCGACTGGGCGACCCCGCTGCGAAGCGCGCGTTGCGCCAGGGAGCGCCCGGCGTCGCTCAGCTCCTTGCCGCTTTCCGGCACGGCGGCGGGGTCGGAATCCACGGCACGGGCGTAGGCGCGGTTGCACCAGGACAGCGTCTGTCCGGCACCGCGCAGCCACACCGGCAACGGCAGGGCATCCACCGCCGCGCGCAGCTCGGCCAGCGCCGATTCGGCGTCGCGCTGTTCGCGGGTGAGCGTCTCCCGCTCGGTGCAACGGTCGGTGATGTCCTCCAGCCAGACGACGTTCTGGTGTCCGGCGTCCCGGTGCCCGGCGCCTTCCGTTCCTTCGGACAGCCCGCCGGCCCGCCGCCCGCTCAGCAGCAGGCGCCGCCCGCTGCGGGTCGTCGCCTCGATTCGGAAGCCTTCCCCCGCGGCGCGCAGGCGACTGACGGCCTCGGCGACCCGGGGGGCGTCGGTGTCGGCGAAGGCGCCCGCGATGTCCTGGCCGGGCACGACGCCGAGCAGCCCGGCGCAGCCCGGCGCCGCGCTGACGGCGCCATCGGCGCTCCAGGCGCACCAGGGGTGGGGGGAGGCGGCCAGCAAGGCCTCCAGACGCGCCACGTCGGCCGCCAACCGGTCGCTGCGGCGGCGCTCCCTGCCGGTCCAGAACAGTCCGCCGAAACCGGCGGCGCCGAGGACGCCGGCAAAGCCCAGCACGGCGGGCGAGCCGGAGGGCCCGGCCATCAGGCCGACTCCCACCGCCAACCCCAGCGCGGCGAAGGCGTATGATCGGGTCAGAACATTCACGCGGGTGAGACTAGTCCACGCCTCCCGGCGGGGCAAGGCGGGCCGGCGGTGGTGCCACTTTCGGGGTGGTGCGGCTCTTTCTCCCGGTTAAACCGCTTCTCCGATCCGCAGGGCGCGGATCGCCGCTTCGACCGCCGGGTAGGCGGCGCGCACCGCCGCCAGGGCCTGTTCGGCTCCGTCCGGGTCGCCGCGATGGGCGGCGAGTTCCAGGGCGGACGCGGCGCGGCCCAGCCGGTTGGCCCCCGCCGTGCGCGCCGCGCCGGCCAGCGTGTGGGCGGTGCCGCGGACGGCCTCCAGGTCGCACCGTTGCAGGGCGACGGTGGCCTCGTCCAGCAGCGGGCGGGTGGTTTCCAGGAAGAAATCCAGCATGTCCAGCGACGCCGCGTCGAAACCGCCGAAGGTGGTGCGGACATGGTCGAGGTCCAGCGTCTGCTCGGCCGTCGCGGCGGGTTCCGCCGCGGGCGGCTCGTCGGGGGGGGCGGCGCTGCCCTCGCCCAGCGCCCGGTTCAGGGCGGTGGCGAGCTGCTTCAGGGTCACCGGCTTGGCGATGTAGTCGTCCATCCCCGCGGCGGTGCAGCGCTCCATCTCGCCGGCCAGGGCGTTGGCGGTCATGGCGATGATGGCGGTGCGCCGGCGGGAACCGGCCACCGAACCGGCCACCGGACCAGATGCCGATTCGGTGTCGGGGGCCGCCGCCTCGGCGCTGCGGATCTGGCGCGACAGTTCGTAGCCGTCCATGCGCGGCATGTGGCAGTCGGTGATCAGCAGCCGGTAGGGCCGTGCCCGCCAGGCGGTCAGCGCCTCCAGCCCATCGCCGCTCAGATCGGCCTCGAAGCCGAGCTGGCGGAGCTGGCGCAGGATCACCTGCTGGTTCGTCGGATGGTCCTCCGCCACCAGGATCATCGGCGGGGCCGCGGTCGGAATGAGGGCGGCCGTCTCGAAGGCCGCCTTGTCGAGGGCCGCCGGACCGCCATTCGTCGCGGCAAGCGGGGAATCGGCCTGGCGGTCCGGGGGAACGGCGCGCCCGGCGAGGGCGGCCAGACGGCGGAACAGGGCGTCGCGGCGGATCGGGCGGCCGAGATGGTCGTGGCGCGGCGGCTGTCCGGCGGATGGGGCGCCGTCCCCGCCGGTTTCCGGCGGGCAGTCGCCGGCCTGCTCCCGCCCGTCCACCAGATGCAGCGTGGGCGGCGGGCGGACTCCGGCGGCGGCGATACGGGCCAGCACCGCCGGCGCCGACAGCCGCGGGTTGGGCGCGCCGGGCGCGTCGTCGGGATGATGCTCCAGCAGGCCATCGGAGAGCAGCAGCAGATCGGCGTCGGCCATCGTCAGCAGTTCCACCGCCTCGTCCGCCGTCGTGGCGTCGGCGACGGCGGCGCGTTTGTCCTCCAGCGCGCGGATCAGAACGGCGCGCTGCACCGGGTCCGGCTCGGCCACGATGATCGACAGGCCAGTCAGGTCGGTGTCGTCGCCGGGCACCGTACGCGGGTCCCCCGGGGCCAGATCGACCGTGAACCAGAAGGTGGCGCCGCAGCCCGGCGCCGACTCCACACCGATGCGCCCGCCCATCATCTCCACCAGACGGGCGCAGATGGCCAGCCCCAGCCCGGTGCCGCCGAAGCGGCGGGTGGTCGAGCTGTCGGCCTGGCTGAAGGGCTGGAACAGGCGGGCCTGGCCGGCGCTGCTGATCCCGATGCCGGTGTCCTCGACCGAGAAGCGCAGGCGCAGCCGGTCCGACCCGGCGTCGGACGGCTCCAGCCGGGTGCGCAGGACGACCCGGCCGGCGTCGGTGAACTTGATGGCGTTGCCCGTCAGGTTGAACAGGATCTGGCGCAGCCGTCCGGGATCGCCGCGCACCGCCGCGGGCACCTTGCGGTCGAGGTCGCAGACGAGAAGCAGCGCCTTCTGGTGGGCCTGCGGGGCCAGCAGCTCCGCCACCCCCTCCACCAGTTCGCGCGGGTCGAGGTCCATCTCGTCGAGATCGAGCTTGCCCGCCTCGATCTTGGACAGGTCCAGGATGTCGTCGATGATCCGCAGAAGCGCCGTCGCGCTGTCGCGCACGGTGGTGACGAGTTCGGTCTGCTCCGCGTCCAGCTGGGTCAGGGCGATCAGCTCCAGCATGCCCAGCACGCCGTTCATCGGGGTGCGGATCTCGTGGCTCATGGTCGCCAGGAATTCCGACTTGGAGCGGGCGGCGACCTCCGCCTGGTCCTTGGCGTGGCGCAGATCCTCCTCGGCGCGCTTGCGGCCGGTGATGTCGTAGCTCCAGGCGAGGATCGCCGGCTCCCCCTCGAACTCCGTGCGCTGCAGCGTCTGCAGTGCCCAGACGCGGCTGCCGTCGGGCCGGTCCACCGCCACCTCGACGTCGCGGGCAACCAGCCCGGGGCCGTCCTGCGGAAGGGCGCGCCCCTGCAGGGTGGCGCCGGGCAGGGCCAGCGCGTGGCGGCGCCCGACGAAGGCGTCCAGCGGCAGCCCGGCCAGCTCCGCCGCGCGGGCGTTGGCGAAGGCCACGGAGCCGTCAGGCCGCCCGATGGACACGCCGACCGGGCTCTGCTCCAGGATCGCGCGCAGGCGGCGCTCGCTGTCCGACAGGGCGTGCTCGCGCGAGCGGATGGTGGCGACGAAATAGTTCAGGGCGCGCGCCATGTCGGCGATCTCGTCCTGCCCGTGGGTGGGGATGGCGACGGACCGCCCGGCTGCCGACGCGGCCATGGCCGTCTGCAGGCCGCGCAGCCGCCGCACCACGTTGCGGTGGATGTAGAGGAAGATGCCGAGAGCCCCGAGGATGGAGACCACGGCCATCGCCAGGATGGCGTTCTTGCCGTCGCGGATCACCCGCTCGAACTCGCCGGAGCGGGCGGCGATGTCCTGCTCGATGGCCAGGAAATGGTCGGACACCGCGCCGACCAGCCGGTCGGAGACGTTCTGGTTGCGCGCGATGGAGCCCTTGATGGCGCGGGCCAGCCCGATTTCCGTCAGCCGGCTGTTGAACAGGTTGTGTTCCCCGAGCCCCAGCGCCTCCAGCTCCCGGTACAGCGGCTCCAGGTCGAAGGCGGCGCCGGAGGGCAGGGCGGCCACGACCTCCGCTGCGCGGTCCATCGCGGCGCGGTAGTCCTGCCGCAACCGGTCCACCCGCGCCTCGTGGTCGGCGCGGGAGGCGGCGAGCATCAGCAGGACGGCGTGCTGCGCCTCCGCCGTCCACAGGTCGATCCGCCGTTCGACGCCCCGGGCCTCCTCCCACTCCTCCAGGGTGCGGGGGGTGGTGGCCTTGTCCCGCAGCGCTTCCTCGGCGTTGCGGATGCGTTCGGCCAGATGCATCAGGCGGCCGACCAGCCCGCCCGTCTCCGCGGCGGCGGCGAGCTGGCGCTCCACCTGGGTGTTCAGGGTCATCAGGTTGGCGATCAGCTCGTTCTTGCGGCGCTGCAACTCGGCCACGTCGGCCATGTCGGCGCCGCGGTCGCGCAGCCGGGTCATCAGGTCTTCCAGCAGGGCGACCTGATCGCTCAGCCGGGCCATCACCGATTCGCGCACCGACTGGCTCTGCACCGCCACCAGGGCCGGGGCGTTGGCGGCCAGCGTGCCGCTCTGCTGGGCCAGCTGCGAGGCGTTGACGAGGCCCGGCACCTTGGCCGTGGCGATCTGCTCGAACCCCTCATGGAAGCGGCCGAAGAGGGAGACGGCGACCACGCCGGTGGCGGCGGTCAGGCCGGCGATCACGGTCAGACCCGCCAGGATGCGAAACGCCACGCCCAGCCGGGGAAGCCGCATGCCCGTCCCTCGATTCTTGTCGTCCGCTTGAGATAACACGGGCAATCGACCGGGCGCAATTCACACCCCCGCGCCGCAATCGCACGCTGCGCATTCGGGCACGGGGCAAGGGGGCGCCGGGCAAAAGGGCGCCGGGCAAGGGAGCGCCAAGCGGGCTTGACCCGCGCCGGTTGCCGGACCAAAGCTGATCCGTGGGCGGCAAAGAGGGATGGTCGATGGGCTTGGTCCGGTCTTTCGCGCGCGCCGCGGTGGTCGCCGCGGTTCTGGCGGCGGCGGTGTCCGCGCCATCCGGCGGTCCGCGGGCCGAAACCATGGAGGATGTCCGGGAACGCGGGCTGCTGCGCTGCGGCGTCTCGTCTAGCGGAGCCGGTCTGGCGGCGGTGGACGACAGCGGGAACTGGCGCGGCTTCTTCGTGGACATGTGCCGGGCGCTGGCCGCCGCCGTCGCCGGCAAGGCCGACCGGGTGGAGTTCGTCGAGACCAACTCCGAGAACCGCTTCGCCATCCTGCGCAACGGCGAGGTGGACGTGGTGATGGAGGGGACCACCTGGACCCTTCAGCGCGACGCCACCTTCGGCATCGATTTCCCGGCGGTCTACCTGTTCGACGGCCAGGGATTCATCGCGCACCGCGCCCATGGCGTGGCCCGCCTGTCCGATCTGCCGCCCGGCGCTTCCGTCTGCGTGATCGAGCAGACCACCACCCTGCGCAACCTGGAGGACTGGATGGCCCGCACCGGCGTGCGCTTCCGCTTGAAGCGGGTGCGCTCGACCGAGGGGGCGCTGTCGGCCTTCTTCAACCACCACTGCGACCTCTACACCAGCGACCGCATCGGCCTGCACGCCCAGCGCCTGCTGAAGGCCCCCGAGCGCGACGACTACGTCATCCTGCCGGAGGCGATCTCCAAGGAACCGCTGGGCCCGATGGTCCGCCCGGACGAGCGGCGGTGGTTCGACATCGTGCGCTGGGTGTTCCTGGCCACCGTCCTGGCCGAGGAGAAGGGGATCACCGCCGCCAACGCGCCGCGCCTGAAGGAGGAGGCCCAGGACCCGGAGGTGCGCCGCCTCCTCGGGGCCACCACCGGGGTCGGCTGGGGGCTGGGGCTCGACGACGACTGGGCCTTCCGCGTGATCACGCAGGTCGGCAATTACGGCGAGATCTTCGACCGCCATCTGGGCGCCGCCTCGCCGCTGGGCATCGACCGCGGGATGAACGGGCTGTGGATGAACGGCGGCCTGCATTACGCCCCGCCGCTGGGCGGATGACGGCGGGTGAGGGCGGGCCTGAGGGTGGCGGCGCTCCGCCATGCCGCTCGACCGGCCATGCCGCATTGCCGGATTGCCTTTGCCCCGGCTTTTCCCATGTTGTGGGCATGTTCGGCGAAAGGTTCGGCGAACGCTTCAAATCCGGGCGAACCGCCGCTATGGTGGCGCCTTCCGGGCGCCGCGCGGCCCGCTTCAGGCAGTTTCCCAGGCCATGACCAGACCCAACACCTACCGTTCCGGTCCCGACGAGCGCGGGCATTTCGGCATCTATGGCGGACGCTTCGTCGCCGAGACGCTGATGCCCCTGATCCTTGAGGTTGAGAAAGCCTACCGCGAGGCCCGGGCCGATCCCGCCTTCGAGGGCGCGATCCGCGAGCAGCTCAAGCAGTATGTCGGCCGCCCGAACCCGCTCTACTACGCCGAACGCCTGACGGAGAAGCTCGGCGGCGCGAAGATCTACTTCAAGCGCGAGGAGCTGAACCACACCGGCGCGCACAAGATCAACAACTGCATCGGCCAGATCCTGCTCGCCCGCCGCATGGGCAAGAAGCGGATCATCGCCGAGACGGGCGCCGGCCAGCACGGTGTGGCGACCGCCACGGTCTGCGCGCTGTTCGACATGCCCTGCGTCATCTACATGGGCGAGACCGACATCGCCCGCCAGCAGCCCAACGTCTTCCGCATGAAGCTGCTGGGGGCGGAGGTGGTTCCGGTGACCTCCGGCGCGCGGACGCTGAAGGACGCGATGAACGAGGCGCTGCGCGACTGGGTCACCAACGTCGCCGACACCTACTACCTGATCGGCACCGCCGCCGGCCCGCACCCGTACCCCGCCATGGTCCGCGACTTCCAGTCGGTGATCGGCGACGAGGTGCGCGTGCAGATGCAGGAGCTGGAGGGCCGCCTGCCCGACAGCCTCGTCGCCTGCGTCGGCGGCGGCTCCAACGCCATCGGCCTGTTCCATCCCTTCCTCGACGATCCGTCGGTGCAGATGGTCGCGGTCGAGGCCGCCGGCCACGGCATCGACAAGGGGCCGCTGGCCCACGCCGCCTCGATCACCGGCGGGCGCCCCGGCGTCCTGCACGGCAACCGTACCTACCTGCTCCAGGACGAGGACGGGCAGATCCTGGAGGGCCACTCCATCTCCGCCGGCCTCGACTATCCGGGCGTCGGGCCGGAGCATTCCTGGCTGCACGACATCGGGCGCGTCGAGTATGTCTCGGCCACCGACCAGGAGACGCTGGACGCCTTCCAGCTCTGCGCCCGCACCGAGGGCATCATCCCCGCGCTGGAATCGGCGCACGCGCTGGCGGAGATCGTGAAGCGCGCCCCGAAACTGCCCAAGGACCACCTGATGGTGCTCTGCCTGTCGGGCCGCGGCGACAAGGACATCTTCTCCGTCGCCCAGCATCTGGGAGTGAAGCTGTGAGCGCCCTCAACGACAAGGCCGTTGACAATGGCCGCATCGCCCGGCGGTTCGCCGCGCTGAAGGCGGAGGGCCGCGCCGGCCTCGTCACCTTCATCACCGCCGGCGACCCGGACCTGGAGACCTGCCGCGCCGTCCTGCACGGCCTGCCCGCGGCGGGCGCCGACCTGATCGAGCTGGGGCTGCCCTTCTCCGACCCGATGGCCGACGGCCCGGCGATCCAGGCGGCCAGCCTGCGCGCGCTCCACGCCGGGACGACGGCGCGCAAGACGCTGGACCTCGTGCGCGGCTTCCGCGAAACGGACGCCGACACGCCGGTGATCCTGATGGGCTATTACAACCCGATCCACGCCTATGGGGTGGACCGCTTCCTGGCCGACGCCATCGAGGCCGGGGTGGACGGGCTGATCGTCGTCGACCTGCCGCCCGAAGAGGACGAGGAGCTGTGCATCCCGGCGCTGAAGGCCGGGGTGAACTTCATCCGCTTGGCGACGCCGACCACCGACGACAAGCGCCTGCCGGCGGTTCTCCAGAACACCTCGGGCTTCGTCTATTACGTGTCGATCGCCGGCATCACCGGTGCTGCCAGCGCCGACAACGCGGCGGTGGGCGCCGCGGTGGAACGTCTGAAGCGCCACACCGACCTGCCGGTGGCGGTCGGCTTCGGCATCAAGACGCCGGAGCAGGCGGCCGATGTCGCCCGCGTCGCCGACGCGGCGGTGGTCGGCTCGGCCATCGTCACGCGGCTGGCCGGCGGCCTGGACGGGGGCGGCAAGGCCCCTTCGGGTCTGGCCGAGGATGTGCTGGGCTTCGTCCGGGAACTGGCCGACGGCGTGCGCGGCGCGCGCGGTTGAGTGCGCCGGCCTAGATCGCCGGGCTGCGAGCGCCGGCTGAGCGGGATATCAGGAAGAATTCGATGAACTGGCTTACCAACTACGTCCGCCCCAAGATCCGCGCCCTCTATGCCCGCAAGGAGGTTCCCGACAACCTCTGGCACAAGTGCCCGAGCTGCGAGGCGATGCTCTTCCACCGCGATCTGGAGGAGAACCTCAACGTCTGCCAGCATTGCGGCTTCCACATGCGGCTGGACCCGATCAAGCGGCTGGCCTCGATGTTCGACGAGGGCGACTACCAGTCGGTGGAACTGCCGAAGTCGGTGGTCGATCCGCTGAAGTTCCGCGACCAGAAGCGCTACACCGACCGCCTGAAGGAAGCCCAGACCAAGACGGGCCGGCATGACGCCATCGTCGTCGGCTCCGGCCTGATCGGCGGGCAGCCGGCGGTCGTCGCGGCCTTCGATTTCGGCTTCATGGGCGGCTCGATGGGCATCGCGGTGGGCGAGGGCATCCTGGCCGCCGCCCGCACCGCCATCGCCCAGAAGGCGGCGCTGATCGTCGTCCCGGCCTCGGGCGGGGCGCGCATGCAGGAAGGCATCCTGTCGCTGATGCAGATGCCGCGCACCACCATCGCGGTGGAGATGGTCAAGGAAGCCGGCCTGCCCTACATCGTGGTGCTGACCGACCCGACGACCGGCGGCGTGACCGCCTCCTTCGCGATGATCGGCGATATCCACATCGCCGAGAAGGGTGCGCAGATCGGCTTCGCCGGTGCCCGCGTGATCGAGAGCACGATCCGCGAGACCCTGCCGGAGGGCTTCCAGCGCTCCGAGTATCTCCAGGAGCACGGCATGGTGGACATGGTCGTCCATCGCCGCGACCTGCGCCCGACCCTGTCGCGCGTCCTGACCCTGCTGATGCAGCCGGTCCTGGCCGTGGCGACGGAGGCGCTGCCGGCCGCGCCGGCCGCCGTCCAGACGGAGGAGCCGCGCAACCAGGCCGAGGCCGCCGACGAGACGCCGGCCCAGGCGGGCGCCGAGAGGACCGGCTCCGAGCAGCCGGCCTGATCCCGCCATGCCGCTCGCTGAGTCGCTCGCCGATCCGGTTCTCGACCGGCTGAAGGGGCTGCACCCCAAGGTCATCGACCTGTCGCTGGACCGCGTGCACCGGCTGCTCGCCGCGCTGGGCCATCCGGAGCGGCGCCTGCCGCCGGTGGTCCATGTGGCGGGCACCAACGGCAAGGGCTCCACGCTCGCCTTCCTGCGGGCGATGCTGGAGGCCGCGGGGCTGCGGGTGCATGTCTACACCTCGCCCCACCTCGTGCGCTTCCACGAGCGCATCCGGCTGGCCGGCACGCTGATCGACGACGACCGGCTGGCCGCCCTGCTGGAGGAGTGCGAGGCCGCCAACGGCGGCGGGCCGATCACCTTCTTCGAGGTGACGACGGTCGCCGCCTTGCTCGCCTTCGCGCGGGAGCCGGCGGACGTGGTCCTCTTGGAAACCGGGCTGGGCGGGCGGCTGGACGCCACCAACGTGGTGGACCGCCCGGCGGTCACCGCCATCACGCGCATCTCCTACGATCACCGCCAGTTCCTCGGCGACACGCTGGAGGCCATCGCGGGCGAGAAGGCCGGCATCTTCAAGCCGGGAGTCCCCGCGGTGATCTACCCGCAGCCCGTGGAGGAGGCCGCCCGCACCCTGGCCATCCGGGCCGAGACGGTGGGCGCGCCGGTTCCCGGCTGGTCGGTCACCCCGACTGAGGGCGGTTTCCGCTTCGAAAGCGCCCGCCGCCGCATCGAGCTGCCGCTGCCGGGGCTGGCCGGGGCGCACCAGATCGTCAACGCCGGGGTGGCGCTGGCCTGCCTGGACCATCTGCCGGTCAAGGTCGACGACGCGGCGGTGCGCCGCGGCCTCGCCGCCGTGGAGTGGCCCGCCCGCCTGCAACGGCTGACCCGCGGCCCGCTGGCCGAGGCCCTGCCCGCCGGCTGGGACCTGTGGCTGGATGGCGGCCACAACGATTCGGCGGGCGAGGTCCTGGCGATCCAGGCCGCGCGCTGGGCGGAGGAGGAGCCGAAACGGCCGCTGCTGCTGGTCTACGGCATGCTGGCGAGCAAGGAGCCGCGGGAATTCCTGGGCCCGCTGGCGCCCTTCGTCACCGCCGCCCGCACCGTCGCCATCCCCGGCGAGGAGGCATCGCTGCCGGCGGAGGACACCGCCGCGGCCACCCGCGCCTGCGGCATCGCCGACAGCGCGGCGGCGGCGGATGTCGGCGGTGCCTTGGACGATCTGAAGGGACGGGTTGAAGGGCCCGCCCGCGTGCTGATCTGCGGCTCGCTCTATCTGGCGGGCACGGTCCTGGCGGAAAACGGCTGATTTGATGGGACGGGCAAGCGGGGCCTCAGCGCCCCTGCTTGCCGTCCAGTTCCAGCATGTTGCGCAGCGCGGCGAGGGTCTTGCCGAGCGTGCCCGAATCGTCCTTGGCGGTTTTCTTTCCGGACTCGTTGCCTTCCGCCCGCCTGATGGCGTCGGGCTTGGGCTTTTCCGGCGCGTTCACGGGGACCGGCTCAACGAGGTCCAGAGGCTCGTCGGCATCGTCCGCTTCCGCTTCCGGCTCCGCCGCGCGGCGCGGCAGCGGCTTGAAGCCGGGCAAGGCGTCCGCGTCGGAGCGGGTGGGCGCTTCGCTTTTCCAGGCCGGGTGGGGCGGGTCGTCCAGATCGCTTTCCGCCTCGACGAGCGCGCGCAGGGCGCGCAACGCCTCTTCCATCTCCTGTTCCTGGGCGGACTTGCGCAGCACGGGGGCGCCGTCCTCGTCCGGTTCGTCGTTCCTATCCGCGTCCTTGCAGTCCCAGAAGGCGTCGTCGGCGCCGGCTTTCCGATCCTCCGCGTCCTCCTCCAGGTCGTCGTCCTCAACATCGACATCGTCGGTCGGCTTGCGCGACCGGCCGAACAGCGGAGTCACCACGCCGCCGTCGCGGTCGTCCGTGCTTTTGTCCTCGTCCTCGTCGCGGTCGGCGGCGGCCTTCTGGACCATGCTGCGCAGGGCGGCGATGGTACGGTCCAGCGGTTCGCTGCCGGTGGGCGCGGGGTCGCGCTCCCGGGGGCGCTCCCATGGCGGGGGGGGCTTGTCCGGATCGCGGATGGCGAAGCCCAGGATGTCCTCGTTGGACGGTTCCGCCTCGTCGGAGTTGTCGTCGGAGTCGTCTTCGCCCGGCTGATCGATAGCGTCGTTGATCGAAAAGGCCGGCGGCGGGGGAGGCGACGGAGACGCAGCCTCCTCCGCGCGGTTGCCGTCGCCACGGCCGTCCAGGATGCTGCGCAGCGCCGCGATGGTGCGGTCGAAGGAGCGGGAGGCGTCGTCGTCCGGATCGTCGGCAACCGTCGGGTGGCTCGACCGGGTGGGCGGTGCCGGCGGGGCCACAGCCTCGACCCGGTCCGCTTCGTCGTCCCCGCCGTCATCCTGATCGGCGTCCCGGTCCAGAAGAGTCCAGCGGCGCGGGCTCCAGTCCTCGTCGTCGTCGAAATCCGTCCCGCCGTCGTTCCGCTCCGCGTCGTCCACCGGGTCATCGTCATGGCCGGCGAGATCGGCGAGCGACACCGGCTCCCACAGCGGGCGACGGCCCGATTCGGGAGCGGCGGCGCCGTCCGCGGCCAGCCGCTCCAGCTCCAGTTCCAGATCCAAGTCCGGATCCAGCGCGGCGGGTTCGACCCGGACGGTCGAGGATGGAGGGGCGGGCGCCAGCATGGCCGGGGCCGAGTCCTCCCCGTCCGGCTCGTCCATCGCGTCGCCGCGGGTCCGCACCGCGTCGAGCAGCCCTTGCAGGGCGGCCAGCGGCCCGGCGAAGGACGGGGCGTCCTCCTCCATGGTCATCGCCGTCACCGGCGTCGCGAAGGGCGGAGGTGCCGGGCGGCTTTCGGTGTCGCGGGAATTGCAGCGCGAGCAGCGGTAATGGGGGGCGATGGACAGGACCGGGTAGTTGGGTCCGAAGCGCCGGTTCATGTCCGCGCGCGGCAACACGCCCTCGTGGCCGCAGGCGCGGCAACGGACGTGCACATCGACCTCGATGTCGCGCAGGTAAAGCATGCGTGCCATGGGCGCAGTATACGCAGCGGCGTGCCCAAGCCCAGCGGATTCGCCGCCCGTGCCGCGTGCCGCGCCGGTGCCGGCGGTGACCTTTTCGGTCGGCCGTGCCGATGGGCCATCCCGGCGGGCCGTCCCGAGACGGATGGTTGGCAAGTCGTGGCGGAGCCGCTATGTTCAGCGCCGTGGCCCCGTAGCTCATCTGGATAGAGCGACGGTTTCCTAAACCGTAGGCAGCTGGTTCGAGTCCAGCCGGGGTCACCACCTCATTTCCGCGACCAAGTCCGTCGTCCGCCAGCCGGCCACCTGCCGAAGGGCTTTCCTATGACCGCATCCCTGTTGCAGGACGCCGTTCTCGTCACCGGCGCGGGCCGCCGCGTCGGTTTGCATCTGGCCGAGCGGATGATGGCGCTGGGGCACCCCGTCATCGCCCATTACCGCACGCCCACCGACGGTGTGGAACGGCTGCGCGCCGCCGGGGCGGTCTGTCTGCAAGGCGATCTGGCCGATCCGGACGGCGGGCCGCGGCTGGCCGAGGCGGTGCGGGCCGTGGCGGGAAGCCTGCGGGCGGTGATCCACAACGCCTCGGCCTTCGAGGTGACGGCGCCGGACACCGCGGACGCGCTGCGGCAGCTCGACGTCTTCCACGCCGTTCATGTGCGCGCGCCCTTCGCGCTGAACCGCGAACTGGCGCCGCTGCTGGACGCTTGCTCGGCGCGGCGGGCCGACATCGTCCACATCACCGACATCTACGCCGACAACCCCAACCCGGCCTTCGACGCCTATTGCGCCAGCAAGGCCGGGCTCCAAAACCTCGCGCTGTCCTTCGCCAAGCGGCTGGCGCCCAAGGTGAAGGTCAACGTCGTCCAGCCGGGGCCGATCCTGTTCAAGGAGTGGCACGGCCCAGAGGCGCGGGCGCGTGTGCTGTCAGAGACGCTGCTCGGCGAAGAGGGCGGGGTGGAGGCCATCGGCATGGCGGTGGAGGCCATCCTCCGCAACCACTATCAGACCGGCGCCGTCGTCGCGGTGGACGGTGGCCGGCGTCTCGCCTAACCGGGGCGAGCCGACGCGGCAACCTGGCAGGGCGGCGGCGCACAGATCGCCCTGCGGTGGCGGAACGGGGCGCCCGGCGAGCAGAGCGGCGATCTCCGCGAAGGGGGCGGCCAGATAGGCGTCCGGGCGCAGGGCCGTCAAGCTGTCCACCGGGAAGGAGCGGTTCACCCGTCCGATGAGGTCGATGTCGGCGGGGCGGTCGCGCGTCTTGCAGCAGGGGTGCGCGCGGTCGCGGCCCAGCGCCAGCTCGACCCCCACGCACAGCCCCTTGCAGCAGGAGGGGTCCAGCGCGCTCGGCACATAGGCGCAGTAGTTGACGAAGGGGTGGGCGCTCGTCATGCCGACCGGAGCCGTGCGGTAGAAGCGGCTGACCAGGACGGAACCGAACAGGTCGGCCAGACGGGCGGCGATCCGTGCCGCGTTCCGATCGGGTTCCACGTTCGTTCCGATTCCCAGAATGTAGCCGTCCAGCGGCAGCGGGGCGGCCGAAACCGGAATCAATGCGTCCATAAGCGTTCCGTCGGGCGGGATGTGCATGGAAAAGATGTGAAAATCCGGGCGGAAGCGATGATGCCGGATCGTTGCGGGTTGGTCATTTCACGGGACAAATATGAACGAATTTCGATACACCTTTCCGTATGTGAAAATTCGGCGGCTGATTTTTACAGAATTTTCGTTGGATCGTTCGTAGAATGCAATCATGATAAAGGTTGCATGGCCGAATAGCGGACGGTTAGCCGATATGGTGGATAGAGTTGTTTGCCGTCTTGTCGCCCTGACGTTGTTTGTACTTGCCGGCGCGGCCAGCGCCGGGACGCTGCCGGAACCGACGGAAAAGCCGATTCTGGTCGTGTCGGGGCAGATCGGGGCGACCAACCGCGACGGTGCGGCGGTCTTCGACCGTCCCATGCTGGAAGCGCTGGGCATGGTCTCCTTCACCACCGCCACCCCCTGGTACAAGGAGCCGGTGACCTTCGAAGGCGTGCCGCTCGCCCGCCTGATGGAGCGTGTGGAGGCGCGCGGCGAAACGCTGACCGCGACGGCGCTGAACGACTACACCGGCGAAATCCCCATGGACGACGTGCGGAACCGCAAGGTGATCCTGGCGCTGAAGCGTGACGGGGCCTACATGCCGGTCAGCGACAAGGGGCCGCTGTTCATCGTCTATGATTTCGACCATGATCCGGAAGCGAACCGGCAGAAATATTTCGCACGCTCGGTCTGGCAGGTCGCCCGGCTGACCGTGAAGTGAAGGCAGCCCTTGTGAGTCCGCCGACCGAGACCGCGCCGAAGGGAAGCTCGCGGCTGTCCCGCCTGCTGGGCTGGGCGTCGGAGGACCGTACGCGCCGCATTGGGCTCTGGCTGGCGATCCTGACCGGCGCGTTCGGCCTGGCGGCCGCCTATCTGTCGCTGCTGGTGGTGAATTACGGCGAGGCGCTGCGCGGGGCCGCGCCCTACAACTTCGCCTGGGCCGCCAGCCAGACGGTGGGGGAGGTGACGCGGCTGGAGCAGCGCATCCTGGCCAGTGCGCTTCCCGGGGCCAAGGTCGACGCGGACGAGGTGCAGCTCCGGCTGGACATCGTGCGCAACCGCATCGCCGTGCTGGGGCGGGGGCAGGCCTCCCTCTTCATGGACCGCTACCCGCAGCATCGCCGAACGGTGGCCCGGCTGGAGGAGGCGCTGAACAGCGTCGGCACGATCCTGGCCGGTCCGCTGCCGCAGGCGGACAAGGCGCTGGCCGCCCTGGCGGTTCTGGAGCCCGTCGACCGCGAACTGAACGCCTTCGCCTCCGTCGCCTCCCAGTTCGGCGGGGAGCTGGTGGACGAGGGGCACGACCATCTGCTCTATCTGCATGGGCTGTTCTCCATGCTGTCGGCCGGTCTGGCGGTCTGCGGCGTTCTGTTCATCACGGTGCTGCTGATCCAGAACCGGGCCATCCGGAAGGCGCATGACCGGATGGAGGCGATGGCCGGCGCCCTGCGGACGGCCATCGCCCAGGCGGAGGAGGCCAGCCAGGCCAAGACCCGCTTCCTGGCGACCATGAGCCACGAGCTGCGCACCCCGCTGAACGCGATCATCGGCTTTTCGGAGCTGATCCGCGAAGACGGCGACATCGGCGGCGGCCGCTCCGCCGCCGTCCCGTCCGGCAGCACGAAGGAAACCACCCGCCGGGAGAACGCCCAGCGGGAGCACGCCCAGTATGCGGGCTACATCCTGACCAGCGCCCGGCACATGCTGGGTCTGGTCATCGACATCCTGACGGTCGCCCAGATGGAGGCGGGCCACGCCAATCTGACCTTCGATTCGGTGGACCCGCGCAAGGTGGTCGGCACCGCCATCGCCACGGTGCTTGGCACCCAGGCCGGGCGGGGCCGGACGATCCGGACGGCGGCGGGGGCGGTCTGGCCGGTGCTTCAGGCCGACGAGCGGGCGGTGCGGCAGATGATGCTGAACCTGCTGTCCAACGCGGTGAAGTTCAGCACCGCCCCGTCGGTGATCGAGGTGGAGGCGTGGCTGGACCCGCAGGGCGGCTTCGTCATCGCCGTGCAGGACCAGGGCATCGGCATGACGCCGGAGCAGATTGAAAAGGCCGCGCAGCCGTTCTATCAGGCGGAGGACGGCGCGACCCGCCGTTTCCAGGGATCGGGGCTGGGGCTCAGCATCGTGAAGAGCCTGATGGAGGCCCATGGCGGCCGGCTGCTGCTGGAAGGCGCGGCGGGGGCCGGCCTGCGGGCCTCCCTCCATTTTCCGGCGGAACGGGTCGGCGGGCCGGCGCCGCGTCCGGACCCGGCAAGTCAGGTTTGAGCAAGCTAGGTTTGAGCAAGGCAGGTTTGGGCAGGCCAAGTTTGAGATCGAGCGGCGTCGGCCTTGCCGAAAATAAGCAAAGCAAAGAAGGGATCGGGTTTTATGACGGTGCAGGCAAATGTTCTCGCCCTCGTGCAGGAGGCGATGGAGGCGCGCCGCTCGAACGAGGCGCTCGACACGCCGCTGGACGCCGCGGGCGAGGCGGCCATGATCGACGCCGCGGCGCGGAAGGTCGAGGAACTGCTCGACGTGCTGCGGATCGACCATCGCAACGACCACAACACCCGCGACACGCCGCGTCGCGTCGCCAAGATGCTGGTGCGCGAGCTTCTCAAGGGCCGCTTCACGGCGGCGCCCGAGCTGACCGAGTTCCGGAACGCCGAGGAATTCGACCATCTGATCGTTACCGGCCCGATCGCCGTGCGATCGACCTGCGCGCACCATCTGATGCCGATCTACGGCACGGCCTTCATCGGCATCCTGCCGGCCAAGGGCGGCAACATCCTGGGCCTGTCCAAGTACGACCGGATCGTCGACCATTTCGCCGCCCGCTTCCAGATCCAGGAGGAGCTGGTCAAGCAGATCGGCAATTTCATCGTCGAGGCCACCCGGCCGCGCGGGCTGGCCGTGCGCATCAGCGCCGTTCACATGTGCAAGACCCACCGCGGCGTGCGTGCCGGCCATGACAGCCGCATGGTCAACAGCTCCTTCCATGGCGAGATGCTGGAATCGCGCGATCTGCGCGAGGAGTTCCTGAGGGAGTGCGCGACGCTTGAGCGTTCCGCCCGCTGAGCGGACCGTTCTGCCCGTCCCGACGGGCGCGAAGCGCCTGACCGTTTCCGAGGGCGCGGAAAGGCGGTCCGGCATCGCGGGGGCGGCGCTGTTGATGGCGGCGTCGCTCGCCCTGGTGCTGACCGCCGGGGCGCTGGCCCGCGAACTGGGCGCCCGCTACGGAGCGGCGGAGGTTCTCTTCCTGCGCTTCCTGCTGTCGCTGCCGGTGGTCGCCGCGGCGGCTTTTGCGATGGCCGGGCGGCGCGCCCTGTCCGTCACCCGGCCCGGCGGCCACGCGGTGCGGGCGCTGAGCGGCGTCGGGGCGGCGCTGATCTTCTACGCGGCGGCCCAGCATCTGCCTTTTGCCGATCTGGTCGCCCTGTCCTACGCGGCGCCCCTGTTCGTGGTGCTTCTGTCAGGCCCGGCCATCGGGGAACGGGCGGGGGCGGCCTCCGCCGTCTGCGTCGCGCTGGGGATGGCCGGGGTCTTTCTGATCGCTCCGCCGACGCGGCTGGAGCCGTGGAGCCTCGCCATGCTCGCCATGGCCTTCCTCAACGCGGTCTGCATCCTGGCGACCCGGCGGACGGCCCAAGCCGACGGGCCGGCGGCCACCGGGCTGGTCTTCGTGCTGGCTGGGTGCCTGCTGACCGCCCCGGCGGCCCTGCTGACCGACTTCCAAATGCCCGAGCCGGCGGATCTGCCGGTCTTCCTGCTGCTGGGTTTCGCCGCGGGGGCGGCCATTCTGCTGAACGCCGCCGCCTTCCGCCGAGCGCCGGCGGCGGTGCTGGCGCCCATCGATTATCTGGGGATCGCGGCCTCAGCGGCCATCGGCTTCCTATGGTGGGGCGAAAGCCCGTCGCCCGCGGTGCTGCTGGGCGGGGGGCTGATCGCCGCCGCCGGGCTGGGCACCCTGTGGGCGGGCGCGCGGCGCTGACGGCTTCCGCCCGTTTCGCCTACTGCACCACGATCCGCCGCACCACGGCCTTGGTGGCGCGGGCCAGATCCGCCGGGGCCAGGGCGATCTGCAGGCCGCGCCGCCCGCCGTTGACGACCATTTCCGGCAGGGTCTCGGCGCTGGAATCGATGAAGGTGGGCAGGGCCTTGCGCTGGCCCAGCGGGCTGATGCCACCGACCATGTAGCCGGTGGTGCGCTCCGCCAGGGTGGGGTCGGCGAGATCGGCCTTCTTGGCCCCGGCGGCGGCGGCCAGCGCCTTCAGGTCCAGCTTCGCCGCGACGGGGATGACGACGCAGGCCAGCGCCTTCGGCTCCAGCTGGACGATCAGCGTCTTGTAGACCACCGCCGGGTCCAGCCCCATCGCCGCCGCGGCGTGCAGGCCGATGGCGTCCGCCGAGGGGTCGTACTCATACTCCATCAGGCGGTGGGGCATCCCCGCCGCCTTCGCCGCGTTCACCGCCGGTGTGACCTTCGCCGCCATCTCGACCTTGCTCCCCAGGCGCGGATTCGCCCTTTCATGCCGGGAGCTTAGCAGACCGCCCCAGCGAGGGGGAGAGGGGGACGGAGGGGAGGGCGCAACGCCGCGGTGCACCCCTTTCGACGACGCAATTTTGCCCAAATTGCGCCGGTGTTCATGCCAACGCGCCTTGGACAGACGGGCCGCCTGCCGCGATTCTGACCGCCGGCCCGTTCCCCGGTCGGAGAGTTGGAGAATCATGGTCCCACGCACGCTGCTTGTCGTCGATGACGATCCCACCCTGGAAGGCCGGGTCCAGGACGCCCTGCCGGTGTGCCGGATCGTCGCCGCGGGCGGCGTGGCGGACGCGCTGGAGGCGGTGCGGGCGCACCGGCCCCCGGTGGTGGCCCTGTCGGTCGATCTGGTCCAACTGGCGGAATCGCCGAACGGCGGCGGCGACGGCCTGGACGCCCTGTCGCTGATCCTGGGCGAGGCGCCGTCGATCAAGGTCATCGCGCTCGCCCCGCACGACCAGAGGGTGCTGGCGGTGCGCGCGGTGGCCCGCGGCGCCCATGAGGTGTGCGGCAAGCCGATCGACGCGCAGGAGCTGGCCGGGGTGGTGCAGCGCGCCTTCCAGCGCGCCGACCTGGAGCTGGAAGGGCGCCGGCTGGCCACCGGCGACGCCCCGCCGACCCTGCGCGTCCTGCGCGACGAGACGGAACGGCGCGCCCTGCTCGATTCGCTGGCCCGCTCCGGTGGCAACCTGTCGGCGACGGCGCGCCTGCTCGGGGTCAGCCGTCCGACGCTCTACAGCCTGCTGCGCCAGCACGGCATCCGCGCCGATTGACGCGGGATCGGCTCACTCCGCGCGTGAACCGGGATTGCCGATCATCGACAGGAACTCGCGCCGGGTGGACGGATCGCTGCGGAAGGCGCCGAGCATCCGGCTGGTCACCATGGTGACGCCGGTCTTGTGCACGCCGCGGGTGGTCATGCACTGGTGCTGCGCCTCGATCACCACGGCGACGCCTTCGGGCTGGAGCACCTGATCGATGGCGTTGGCGATCTGCGCCGTCATCTTCTCCTGGATTTGCAGGCGCTTGGCGTAGGCCTCGACAAGCCGCGCCAGCTTGGAGATGCCGACGACGCGCTGGCGGGGCAGGTAGGCAACGTGCGCCTTGCCGATGATCGGCACCATATGGTGCTCGCAGTAGGACTCCAGACGGATGTCGCGCAGCACGACCATCTCGTCGTAGCCGTCGGTCTCCTCGAAGGTGCGTGCGAGGATTTCCTCCGGGTCGATGGCGTAACCGGCGAAGAACTCCTCGTAGGAGCGGACCACCCGGTCCGGTGTGCCGACCAGACCCTCACGCGCCGGATCGTCGCCAGCCCAGCGGATCAGTGTGCGGACGGCGTCCTCGGCCTCGGCACGGGTGGGGCGCGCGATCTCGCCATGGCCGGTGCCGGCGGGGTGGCCGGGGCCGCGGAGGACATTGTCGGCGTGCGGAGTCTTGGAAGCCGTCACGGGGCGAAGCCTTTCGATTCCTGGTCAAACAGGTTCTGATCACATGCGGGCCGTCGCCGCGGCACACAATGCCGGAGCCGGCAAGTCAGGTATGAATACGGCCCACTGCTCGCCCGGATCACCGGGATTTTCGAGAAAGCCGGCAGGCCGCAGGGCGGAGTATGGCGCAAGTGGGTTCGATGGCCCCACAGTCAAGGCGCCGGGCGCGGCCTTTCAGCGCGTGCTGCGGCGATTGGTTGCACGCGCCCGGTGGTTTTTCAGCGGCGGCCGTCGAGCGCCTGTCATGCGCCCGTCACGCGCTCGTCGTCAGTTCAGTTGGCGGGGCTGATGCGGGCTGTCCAGCGAGAAGGCGGGGACCGCCACGTCGAAGGCCTCGCCGCCGCCCGTTTCGAAGCGGTAGGAGCCGACCATGATGCCGGAGGGCGTGGGTAGCGGCGTTCCGCTGGTGTATTCGAAGCTGCCGCCGGGTTCCAGCACCGGCTGTTCGCCCACCACGCCCGGCCCGCGGACCTCCTGCACGCGCCCCAGCGCGTCGGTGATGTGCCAATAGCGTGTGCGCAGCCGGACGGTTTCCTGGCCTTCGTTCTCGATCCGGACGTGATAGGCCCAGACATAGCGGCTTTCGGCGGGCATGGACTGCTCGTCGAGAAAGACCGGCTGGACGGTGACGCGGATCGCGCGGGTGACTTTCGTGTACATGGCGGCACTCCCGGTTCTGAGAATAGGGGTGGGGGAAAGCGCCTGTCCAGTGGTGGAGCGGGGGACACCCCCTCCGGATGCTCCGAAACGGCGGGGTGGGGGCGCGGCGATGCATGCAGGACACACCGGGAAGCCATGCGCAACGGGCCGGTTCCGGCCCTTTCACGATCGCTTGAACCCCCTGTCCGCTGGTGTTATATGCGAGGTCCCTGCAACGGCCGAAGAGCCTTGCCCATGTCTCGTCCGCACAGCATCAGCATCCGACGACGACGCCACGCCGCGCTGCGCGCGGTTGCGGCCGTCCTTGGGTCGCGTGCGGACGCTTCGGGTCTCCGCCGGCACTGATCCGGCGCTCCCCCGGCGCGGCGGCGCGATCCGCCTCCGACTACAGTCTTTCTGCCGGGAAGCCCTTTGACATGATGATCTCCCTGGAAGAGCCGCGGCACGACGCGGCGATCGAAGCCCTGCTCGACCGGTCCTTCGGCCCGGATCGTTTCAAGAAGACCGCCTACAAGCTGCGGGAGGGCGTGGCCCCGATCCCGGAGCTCGGCTTCGTCGCCATCGAGCATGACGAGTTGGGCAACGAGATTCTGGAGGGCACGATCCGCTACTGGCCGGTGACCATCGGCGGCACGGTGCCGGCGCTCCTGCTCGGCCCGATCGCGGTGTCGGACCGGCTGCAGGGCGGCGGGCTCGGCAGCAAGCTGATCCGGATGAGCCTGAACAAGGCGGCGGCGTTGGGACACCGGGCGGTGATCCTGGTGGGCGATGCGCCCTACTACGCGCGGTTCGGCTTCACGCGGGACCTGACGCTGGACATGGCCCTGCCGGGACCGGTGGATCTCGACCGCTTCCTCGGCCTGGAACTGGCGCCCGGCGCCTTGGCCGGCGCCGCCGGCATGGTCACCGTCCCGGCGGTGGACGAGGGATACGGCGTGCCCGCGAACGAGGACGTTCGGCAGGAGGCTGGCGGCACCGCCTTGTTTCCGCGACTGATCTCGCCGCTGGTGTCGGTTTTCGCCGCCTCCCCGCGGGAACTTGCCGAATCCCGCCTGTGGCATGCTCGAACCGCTTGAAAGCGGCGAAAGCGTCGCCTATAAACATGCGGCGCGCGGGTGTAGCTCAATGGTAGAGCAGAAGCTTCCCAAGCTTACGACGAGGGTTCGATTCCCTTCACCCGCTCCAACATCTCCTTGAAAATCAGACGTCTGCTGGAGCCCTGACATTCAGGGCGCACAGATGTGCGGGGTGGCCGCGGACACTGGTCCGGCGGCCTGATCCCCGTTGTGAAACCGGTGTTTACCGGTGCTTGCCGTTGTTGGAGGTCAGAGCACCCACCGCGGCGCCGGCCGCGCCGCCGATCACACCGCCCATAACGGCGCTGCCCCCCGTCAGGGCACCGACCGCGGCTCCGCCCGCGGCGCCGATGGCGCCACCCGACAGCGTGCGCTGTTCGCGGTGGCTGAGGTTCGAGCAGCCCGTCAGAACAAGGCCGCCAACCACGATCACTGCCAGTTTCTTCACCATGATCCTACCCGTTCTCTTCCCTGCATTCTTGGGTGTCGCCGGCTTCGGAAGCCAGCGGCCAAGCCTGCGCTTGTGTCGCATGCTTACGGAATGAACACGCATCTGCGTGTGACTATTCCGGGGCAGAAAACCTTCCGTTTCATCCCTAAGAGAGTGGGGGCGGTTTCCCGCCCTCCCTCGAAATAGGGATTCGGGAACGCCCTGCAATGCCAGGAGGGCAATGCTTGGCTAACGGCCGATAACTATAGAAATAATCTGGTTATTGCTTTTTTACCATTTTCCCGCGTCGAAAGGTTGCACGGATTCGGGGGCGTTTCCTCTTTACTTCATTCAGGGCGCGTGGAACGTTCAGTGTCCTAACGACCTGCGCGACATCGAGGACGCAGGCTCACCGGAAACGTCCCAGGATGCCCACCATGCTGCATCTTTCCAGACCGCAGGCGCTTGCCACTCTCCCGGCGAGTTGCCCGAGTGACCGCCGTGAACGGCACCCGTTGCAGCCGGTCAGCGCCCATCCCTGCACGCCGGCCTTCGAGCGCTCGGATGCGGCGATCCATCCGGCGGTTCCGGCGGCCGTCCCGGCGGCTGCCCAACCCATGTCTCCGCTTCGTCCGGGCTTCAGCGGGGAACCGCTGGCCCGTGTCATCCGCTTGGCGACCACCGGCGTGTGGGTGGTGAAGCGCCATGGCCGGATGCTTGAAATCGACGGACGGCTGCACTGGAGCTGCCCGCGCACGCTCGCGTCGGACGCCGAGCGCGCCGGCGTCATCCTGTCCGATCTGGTCGTGAACACCGGTCACCAGCTCTGATCCGGTGGTGGAAAAAGAAAGGAGCGGCGCCCGCCGGCGCCGCTCCCTCACATTCTCGGGGCCGGTTGGGAACGCCGGTCAGCGTTCCATCGTCACGGCCTTGATGGTCTCGACACGGATCTCCTCGGTCAGCCGCTCCTTGTAGGCGGCGAACTCCGGGGTGGTCTTGACCTTGTAGGACCGGGGGTGCGGCAGGTCGATGGGGATGTCGCACTTGATGCGGCCGGGGCGGGCCGACATCACCACGACGCGGCTGGCCATGAAGATGGCTTCGTCGATGTCGTGGGTGACGAACATCACCGTCTTGCGGTCGGCCTCCCAGATGCCCAGCAGCAGCTCCTGCATCAGCTCGCGCGTCTGGTGGTCCAGCGCGCCGAAGGGCTCGTCGAGCAGCAGCATCTTCGGGTCGTTGGCCAGCGCGCGGGCCAGCGCCGTGCGCTGCTGCATGCCGCCGGACAGCTGGGCGGGGTGGTGGTTCTCGAAGCCCTTCAGACCGACCTGGGCTAGGAAGCGGTCGGCGATCGCCAGCTGCTCCGCCCGCGGCAGGCCGCGCTCGCGCAGGCCGAAGCAGACGTTGTCGCGCACGGTCAGCCAGGGGAATAGGGTGTAGGACTGGAAGACCATGCCGCGGTCGGGACCGGGGCCCGACACCGCCTTGCCCTCCAGCAGCACCTCGCCGGCGGTGGGGGTTTCCAGACCGGCGACGATGCGCAGCAGCGTGGACTTGCCGCAGCCCGACGGCCCCAGGATGGTGATGAAGTCGTTGTCGGCGACCTCCAGGCTCGTCGGCACCAGTGCGCGGGTCGGCGCCGTGCTGTTGCGGCCGGGGAAGGTCTTCTCGACGTTGCGGATGGACAGCTTGCTCATGGCCGGCGCTTATCGTCCTTTGGCCCACGGGAAGAGACGGGCGTTGAGCGCCCGGAACAGCAGGTCGGTGATCAGGCCGATCACGCCGATGATGAAGATGCCGAAGATCATCTGCCCGGTGTCGAGGAAGCGCTGGGCGTCGATGATCATGTGGCCGATGCCGCGCGACGCGCCCACCAGCTCCGCCACGATCACGTAGGTCCAGGCCCAGCCGAGCACGAGGCGCAGCGCCTCGAAGATCTGCGGCGAGGCGGCGGGCAGCAGGACGCGCAGCACCACGCCGTCGCGCTTGGCGCCCAGGGTGTAGGCGGCCTCCACCAGATCGCTGCGGATGCCCGACACGATGACCGTCACCATGATGATGAGCTGGAAGACCGAGCCGATGAAGATGACGAGGATCTTCTGCAGCTCGCCCACGCCCGCCCACAGGATCAGCAGCGGGATGAAGGCCGAGGCCGGCAGGTAGCGGGCGAAGGACACGAAGGCCTCGAAGAAGGCCTCCACCGGCTTGAAGGCCCCCATCAGGATGCCCAGCGGCACCGCCAGGGCGGCGGCCATGGCGAAGCCGGCAAAGACGCGCCAGACCGTGACGGCGATGTCCTCGGCGAAGCCGAACTCCCGGAACAGCGCGATGCCCGCCGTCAGCGTGTCGCCGGGCGAGGCCAGGAACAGCGGCTTCACGAAGCCGCCGTAGGTGGCGATGCCCCAGCCCAGGAAGAACAGCACGAAACAGGCGATGCCCAGCACCGTGCGCAGCGCCGGAGCGACCGGCTTCAGCGGAGTGAAGAGGGGGGACATGGGATTGGTGGACCGTTGTCGGAATCTTATGAAAACACGGGCCCCCACCCTAACCCTCCCCCGCTGCGCAGGGGAGGGGATAGCTCCCTCCCTTGCCGAAGGCGGGGGAGGGCTGGGGAGGGGGCAAGACTTTACTTCACGAAGGACGCGTCGGTCATGCTGTCCAGGCTCGGCGGGGCCTTGCGGATCAGCTTGGCCTCCAGCATCACGTCCTGGACCTCCTTGATGAAGGTCGGCATGGTCTTGGTCAGATACTCGACGTTGCCGGCCTTGTCGTACCAGAGCACGGTCTTGGCGGAGGTGGCGAACTGTTCCGGCGTCTGGTTGACGTCGCGGGCCATGATCTCGAAGGCCTTCTTCTCGTCCTTCTTGATCTCGTCCAGCGCTTCGAACCAGCTGTCGACGAAGGCCTTCACGACCTTCGGGTTCTTCTGGATGTAGTCGGGCTGGAAGGCCAGCGTGTCGATGATGACACCCGGCGTCTGGTCCGACGTGACGATGATCTTGCCGTTGGCCTCGCGCACCTTGGACAGGTACGGCTCATAGGTCACGGCAGCGTCGAACTGGCCGGCGACGAAGGCGTTGGCGGCGTCGGACGGCTGGAGGTTGACGGTCTGCACCTCGCCGATCGACAGGCCGTTCTTCTTCAGCACATAGGCCAGCCAGAACTGCGGCACGCCGCCATACTGCACGGCCACCTGCTTGCCCTTCAGGTCGGCGAGGCTGTTGACCGCGTCGCGCACGACGATGCCGTCGCCGCCGTGCGAGCTGTCGAGCACCAGAACCTGCGTCACGTCCACGCCGGAGGAGGCGTAGAGCAGGTGCGTGTCCACCGTGGTGGTGATCGCCTGCACCTCGCCCGCCGCCATCGCCTGGTGGCGGTTGGAGGTCGGCATCTTCTTGATCTCGACCTCGATGCCGTTCTTCTTGAAGATGCCGGTTTCCTTGGCCAGCGTGATCGGCGCGAAGCCGGTCCAGCCGCTCATCGCCACGGTCACCTTGGTCTGCGCCGAGGCCGAAACCGCGCACAACCCGGCGACGGCCGCCGCCAGGGCTCCGGCCATCCACGACGTCTTCCTCATGATCCCCCGCTCCCGGTTCTGAAGGTGTCTTTTGATCGCGCCCGGCGGCGGCCCGCCGCCCACGCATCCGTGTGCCGCATTGTGCACGCCCGCGGGGCGGGTGGGAAGGGACCGGCGGCCGCGGCCGCGCAAGCCTGACCTTCGTTGGAAGGGCTGGAGGGAAGCTCTTGCAACCAAAGGCTTATTGGGATGCTTGCGTGCCCAATCCATATACCAACTGAACAAACCGCGACGGGTGTATGCCGTTCTTTTGGGCACCACAGAGGGGAGGCTGGACAGGATGCGCTCCATGGACCCGACGAACCCGCCGATGAACGCGATGGACCGCCAACGGGCGCTGGACTATTTCGAACGACTCGGCCGGGACAAGGTGCGGCTGTACAGCGCCATCGACTGCGACCGTTACCTGGGTGGCTGGCAGGTGCGGGAACTGGCGGACCAGTGGCTGGCCGAGAAGGCCGCGGAGGAGCGCCCGGTGCCGCTGTGGCGCCGGATCGTCCGGCGGCGCTGACGCCGCCGGACGCTTTCCTGCCGTTTACGCCGCCCCGGCGTTCGCCATCATCTTGCGCAGGTCGTTGGGGAAGACCGGCTTGTGCAGGATGCTGAAGCCGTTGCGGCGGGCCTCGTCCAGCCGTTCCGGGGCGGTGTCGCCGGTCAGGATGATGCCCGGCACATCCTTGCCGACCAGCCCCTGCACCGCGGCCAGAGCCTCCGGTCCGGTCCGCCCCTGCTGGAGCTGATAATCGGCCAGCACGATCTGCGGGCGGCGTCCGTCGGCGCGCAGCCGTTCCAGCGCCTGGTCGCCCGAGCGCGCGGTCAGCACGCTGTAGCCCCAGCCCTCCAGCATCGCCTTCAGGCCGAGCAGGATGATCGCCTCGTCGTCGATGACCAGCACCATCCCCTTGGTCGCGCAGTCGTTGGCGGCCTGCCGGAAGAGGTCCATGGCGGGCTGCGAGACGGCGGCGGCGCGGGGCTTTTCCACCACGACGCGCGGCATCTCCACCGAGAAGACGGAGCCGATGCCCTCCTTCGAGCGCACGCGCACGCGGTGGTCGAGCAGCTTCGACAGGCGCTTGACGATGGCGAGGCCGAGGCCCAGCCCGCGGTCGCCGCTGCCCTGGATCTGGGTGAACTCCTCGAAGATGTCCTCCAGCCGGTCGGCGGGGATGCCGACGCCGCTGTCCCACACCTCGACGCGCAGACGGTCGGGGCCGCTGCGGCGGCAGCCGATCAGGATGCGGCCCTGGCGGGTGTAGCGCAGCGCGTTCTCGATCAGGTTGCGCAGGATGCGTTCCAGATGCGACGGGTCGGTGCGCACCCAGGCCCGCGTCGGGACGGCGCGCAGCTCCAACCCCTTCTGGGCGGCGCGCGGCGCGTATTCGGCGACCAGCCGGCCCAGCACCTGACCCAGCCGGACCTCCGCCGGGTTGGCGGCGATCTTGCCGGATTCCAGCCGCGACATGTCGAGCAGCCCGTCCAGCAGGCCCTTCAGCGTGTCCAGCGCCTGACGCATGTTGTCGAGCAGCGGCAGGCTGGGGTGGCCCTGCAGGCGGTCGCCCAGCGCGGCGGCGAAGAGGTAGAGCGACTGCACGGGCTGGCGCAGGTCGTGGCTGGCGACGGCCAGGAACTTGGACTTGCCGGCGGCGGCGTGCTCCGCCTCCTCCCGCGCGCGGCGCAGGTCGGCCTCGGCCTGCTTGCGGCCGGTCACATCCACGGCGGCGCAGGTGATTCCGGCCAGCGCGCCGTCCGGGCCGCGCAACGGGTCGATGGTCATGTCGTAGAAAAGGTCCTGCCCGGCGTGGCGGATGCGGACCTCCTCGCGCACGCCCTCGCCGGTGTCCAGCGCGCGCCGCTTGATGGCGGTCACGACCTCGGCGTCGGCGGCGTCCTCGAACACCTCGAAGTCGGTCTTGCCGACGACGTGTTCCGCCGTGTAGCCGAGCGCCGGGTTGTGCATCCAGGTGTAGCGCAGGGCGCAATCCTGGTTGAACACCACGACGCCGGAGTTGCGCAGCGCCGTGCGGAAGCGCTCGTTGGCGACGCGCAGCGCCTCCTCGGTGGACTTGCGCTCGGTGATGTCGATGCCCGAGACGATCAGGTGGGTGATCCGTCCGTCAGCTCCGCGCATCGGGGTGACCCGCATCTCCATGATCGCCGCGCGGTCCCCGGCGATGCGCACCGGCGCGTCGAAGCGCGCGGAGTCGCCGTGGGCGGCGCGCTCAACCGCCGTGCGCAGGCGGTCGCCCGCGGCTCCGGCGAAGGCGTGCCCGCAGGCCTCGTGGAAGGGGTGGCCGACGATCTGCTCGACCGGCAGGCCGGAGGCCTGGACGGCGGTCTGGTTGACCTGAAGCACGTCGCCCGTCGGGCTCAGCACCCCGATGAAGGTCGGCAGGGCGTCCAGGACGGCGCGCAGATGCTCCTCGGAACCGCGCAGCGCGCGCTCGCGGGCCTCCAGCGTCTCGGCCATGGCATCGAAGGCGCGGCCGAGCTGGCCGATCTCCGACTTGCGGTCCACCAGACCGGCCCGCGCGCTGGAATTGCCGGCGCTCCACCCCTGGGTGGCGCGGATCAGCGCCTCGACCGGACGGCGGATGAACAGGGTGCCGCCGATCCAGGCGGCCAGGATGGCGACCACCAGCCCGGTCAGCGTCATCAGCAGGCCCTGGCGGGTGGCGCGGTCGATGGTGCCGGCCACGGCGGTGTGGTCGAGCCCGACGCTGATGAACAGGTCGCGCGCGCCCTGGCGGGACGGCGAATAGGCGAGCACCCGCGCCACCCCGTCCATTCCCGGCAGGGTGATGACGCCGCCGCGCGGTTCGCCCAGCAGGTTCAGATAGGGCTGCGGCACGCGCTCGCCGCGCTGGGCGATGCCGTTGGGCAGCTTGACCAGGATGGTGCCGTTGCGGTCGGTGACCAGCAGGCTGGCGTTCTCGGGCAGGGGACGCGCCGCGAAGTTGGTGGCCAGCCAGGGCAGGTCGAGGCCGAGCGTCACCACACCGGCGACCGTGCCCGCCTCGTCGCGGAAGGGAACGGCGAAGGGCAGCATGGCGGTGCCGGGCTCCGCCGCCGGGCCGGGAGTCGTCCATTCGCCGACGACGAAGCGGCCTTCCTTCAACGCGCGGCGGACGTAGGGAAGGTCGACGGCGGCGGGGGCGTTGCTGGGGATGGCGCTGCACAGAACGGCACCGTCGCGGTCCAGGACGGTCAGGTTGCGGTATTCGGGGGCGCGTTGGGCCAACCGGATCAGATGGGCTTGGCACTGGGCATAATCGCCGGACCGCAGAGCGGCCGATTCCGCGATGGAGGTGACCATCAGCCGTGCGCCGTCGACGATCCGCGCCTGCTCTCCCTCGACCAGATGCAGCAGCCGTTGGGCCTGGGCCGCAACTTCCTCGGCGCGTTCCGCACGGAACTGGAACACGCTGTAGGCCTGGATGCCCAGGGCCGGCAGAACGGCCAGAAGCACCAGGAGGAAAAGGCGGGCCAGCAAGGTCATCGTGTCACAGGCTCCCATCGGGCGGGAAAGCAGCCGGAACCAAAAGTCCGCTATCGTTTCGCCTGTGTTCCGAATAGCCTTTGCATGGTTAAATCGCAGTTAATGGGCGGGATTTATTTTCTTTCAGGCCGGGAGCTTGCTGGATTTCCGCAGGCAATAAAGGGGTAGTTTGGATGGATATGCTGAAGATTTACTTTCGCATTTCTCCTGAAATTTTTGGAATTCTGTTATCGAAGGAGGTAATCACCAATCCTTTCGATGGGAGAGCCGACGCAGGTCGGCACCGGGTGCCTCCAGGACAAGGCGCCCGGTGCGCCGTGGCGGATCAGGCCAGCGTGTCCACGCCCTGCGAACCGCGTGGCGCCAGGGATGAAAAAGCCTTCTGTGCGCCCGACAGATCACCCGACTGAAGCGCGCCGCTCATGCTTTCCAGGGCCGTCTTGAACAGGTCGGCCACCGATCCTTCGACTGATGCGTGCCGTCGCGGATGTCCTTGCCCGGTCCGGCGGCCCGCTGCTGGGCGATGCCGGACGTGGCCGATGAGGTCACGCTTGGGATGGACACGCCGTTCTCCTTCGTCCTGTGCCGTCCTCCGCCTTGCGGACGGAGTTCGGTCTGGACGGGACGGGTTGCGGACGCTGGATTGGACGCATGCTGTCCGCGACTCCCGCGCGGCGTTCAGGAAATATTTCTCCGCAATTCTTTGGTGAAGCGCGGCCCCGGGGGGGTGGGCGCGTCTTCCACAACCCATGGTGAATGCGGGAAGCATGGCGCCGTTGAACCGGATCGCCCGCTTCCAGAGGAGCAGGGGCGTGCTACAGTGCACGCCCCGCCGCTCCGGAAGACCCGCTTGCCGTCGAAGTCCCATCATCGTCCACTGGTTCTTCTGGTGCTGGCTGCTCTGCTGCCGCTGGTTGTCCTGTCCGCGGTTCTCGGCGGCGCTTGGCTGCGCGGGCAGCAGAGCGCGATGGAAGCCAACGCCGTTGCCCTTGTGGACCGCCTGTCCGCCCTTGTGGACCGCGAGCTGTCCGCGCAGACGGACGCGCTGAAGGCGGTGGCGGCGTCGCCCCTGCTGGACAGCCTGGCTGCGGGCCGCGAACTCGACGCCGTGACCTTCTTCGAATACGCCGAGCGGGTGCAGGGCGCGCTTCCCCTGTGGACGACGATCGTCCTCAGCGACGTCGAGGGGAACCGGCTGGTCGACGCCCCTTTCCTGGTGGGCGGTGTCCGGGGCAGGGTGCTGGACATGGACAGCCATCGGCGCGTGGTGGAGACGGGCCAACCGGCGGTCGGCACGATCCTGCGCGGCCCGCGCGGCGGCTACGCCTTTCCCATCCGCGTTCCGGTGACGCGCAACGGCGCGCCGGTCGCTGTCCTGTCGGCGGTGGTGATGCCGGAGGGCTTCCAGAGCCTGCTGTTCGGCAACCGCCTGCCGCCGGGCTGGATCGCCGCGGTCATCGACGCCGAAGGGCGTGTGGTGGCACGGGCCGGCGGTGAACCGGACATGATCGGGCGTCACGCCAGCGAAAACGCGCTCCGCGCCCGCCGCGCCGCCGGCAGCGGCGTCTATGACGGAATGAGCCTGGAGGGCGCGCCGACGGTGGTCGCCTTCCGCACCCTGCCCAACTACGGGTGGTCGGTTCACTTCGCCATCCCGCAGGACGCCTATCGGGCGCCGGTCTCCAACGCGGTCTGGCTGGCCGGGGCGGGGGCCTTGGCCAGCCTGTTGATGGCCGGCGCCTTCCTGTGGCTCCTCGCCCGCGAGTTGCGGCTGCGCCGCCGCCAGGAGGCGGCGCGGGAGGAAAGCCTGAGGCTGGAGGCCCTGGGCCGCATGACCGGCGGCGTCGCCCACGACATCGCCAATCTGCTGACCGTGGTGATGAGCGGCATCGCCGCCATCCGCAGCCGTCCCAACGATCCGGAGCGCATCACCCGCGTGCTTCCCGAGATCGAGGGTGCCGTGGCGCGCGGGCAGGCGCTGATGCGGCAGATGGCCGCCTTCGGCCGGCGCAGCGTCTACGAACCGGTGCCCTTCCGCCTCCAGGACCGCAAGGCGGCGCTGGAGGCCCTGCTGGCGCGCTCCGCCGGCAGCGGGGTGGACACCGCCCTGATCGTTCCGGACGACCTCTGGCCGATCATCGCCGATCCGGACGCCATGGAGGTGGCGCTGCTCAATCTGGCGGTGAACGCCCGCGACGCCATGCCGGACGGTGGTGCGCTGACCATCATGGCGGAAAACCGCGCCCTGCCGGAGCGGCGGGGCGATGACACCGGGCTGAGCGGCGACTTCGTGGCGCTGGCCGTCCGCGACACCGGAACCGGCATCCCGCCGGAGCATCTGCGCCGCATCTTCGAACCCTTCTTCACCACCAAGCCGGATGGCAAGGGGACCGGGCTGGGGCTCAGCCAGGTTTTCGGCTTCGCCCGGCAATCGGGCGGGACGGTCACGGTGACCAGCACGGCCGGGGCCGGCACCACCGTGACGCTCTATCTGCCGCGGGCGGCGACGGACGAGGGTTCCGCCTGACCCGGCCCGCGGCCGGAAGGGTGACGAGAGCGCTGGGGAACCGCCGTGCCGCGCGCCGTGTTGAACGGGCGCCATGGACACCTCATTCCGCACGCCCCCCCATTCCACCACGACGGACGGCGCCCCGCGCACGGTCGGCGTGGAGGTCGAATTTGCCAATCTTGACGCCCCGTCGGCGGCGGCGGTGGTGCGCAGCCTGTACGGGGGCGCTCTGGAACCGGAGAGTCCGCACCGCTGCCGGGTGACCGGCACGCGGCTGGGTGATTTCGCGGTGGAGCTGGACATGCGCTCCGCGCATCCGGGCAAGTCGGAGGAGGGCGACGCCGGTCCGCTGGGAAAAGCAGTGGGCAAGGCGGTGGATGGCGTGGTGGAGGCGCTGCGGCCCTGGTGGGGCAACATCGGCAGCCTCGTCATGCCGTTCGAGATCGCCGCCCCGCCCATCCCCATCGACCGGCTGGCCGAGCTGGAACCCCTGTTCGCCGCATTGAGCGCCCAGGGGGCCGCCGGCACGGACGCCAGCCCGCTGTTCGCCTTCGGCCTGCACCTGAATCCGCAGGTGGCGCGCACCGACGGCGCCTATGTGCTGGACCATCTGAAGGCCTTCCTGCTGCTGGCTCCCTGGCTGCGCCGCGAGATCCGCGTGGACCCGACCCGGCGCCTGACCGGATTCATCGCCGCCTTCCCGACGGACTACGCGGTGAAGGTGGTCGATCCCGCCTACCGTCCCGATCTCGACGGGCTGATCGGCGACTATCTGGAGGCCAACCCGACCCGCAACCGCGAGTTGGACCTGTTCCCGCTGTTCGCCCATCTCGCCCCGGAGACGATGGCGGCCAAGCTGAGCGATCCGCATGTGCGGCCCCGCCCGACCTTCCACTACCGCCTGCCGAACGCCCGGCTGGGCGACCCGGACTGGAGCCTGGCCCAGGACTGGAACCGCTGGGTCGCGGTGGAGGATCTGGCGGCGGACCGCGACCGGCTCGACGCGCTGGGGGCCGACTTCCGCGCCTTCGCCGCGCGCAAGGCGCTGGACGGCTGGGCCGCCGAGGCGGGCCGCCGGCTTGCCGTCTGAACGGGGGCGACATGGCCGCCTTCATCGCAAGGGGACGCCCCCTGATCGGAGTCACCGCGTCGGTTCACGGCAGCCGCATCGCCTGGTGGGCGAACCGTCTGGCGCTGCGCCGCGCCGGGGCGCGGGCGGTGCGCATCACGGCGCGCGACCCCTTCCCCATCGAGCGGCTGGACGGTCTGGTGGTCGGCGGCGGCGACGACATCGACGCCGCCCTCTATGGCGAAACCGCCCTCCCGAAGATGCGCATCGACCCGGAGCGCGACCGGCTGGAATTGTGCGCGCTGGATGGCGCGGCGGCGCGGCGGCTTCCCGTTCTGGGCATCTGCCGGGGCTCGCAGATGATCAACGTGCACCGCGGCGGCTCGCTGCTCACCGACATCCACGAGGTCTACGAGGAGGCGCCGCGCCTGCGCACCGTCCTGCCGCGCAAGCGCATCCGCATCGACCCGCGCAGCCATCTCTACCGCATCCTGGGCATCGCCGAATGCCGGGTGAACGCACTGCACCATCAGGCGGTGGACCGGCTGGGCGACGGTCTGCGCGTGGTGGCGCGCGAGACGGTGGGGATCGTCCAGGGCATCGAGGCGGTCCACCACCCCTTCCTGATCGGGGTGCAGTGGCATCCCGAATATCTGGTCGCCGACCAACGCCAGCAGGCGCTGTTCCGCACCCTGGCCGCCACCGCCGCCGGAACCGCCAGCCTGGAGGACGCCACGGCCTTGTGATCGCCCCTCACCTGTGTGATCGCTCCCTAACTGTTCGTTGTGCCACCATTTCCCTCGCGCGCGGAAGCGGTTATCCTAACGATCGGGCCGAATGATCGGGGCTTGGCGATCGGGCCGCCGCAACGGCGGAGGGGCAAGGGCGTGACGGAGAAACAGGCGGGCCGGCGGCTTCGGCTGCACACGGTGACGATGATCACCGCGCTGGCCACGGCGTTTCTGATGGCCGGGCTGACGCTCGGGGTGGGCGGTGCCTTCGTCCGGGTGCTCGACCTCGCGGAGGAGGCGGACCGCGCCATCGTTCCCCAGATCGCCCGCCAGCACCAGTACGCCGTCTTTGCTGCCCGCATGGGTCAGCTCGCCGAGGCCGTCCTGCGCTCCCGCTCGCCGGAGGAGCGCGCCGGCGCCCTGGCCGAGGTGGAGGGGGTGTCGCAGCGCTTCGCGGCGGACGCGGCGGCCCCGGAGCTGCTGCAACGGCTCGAACAGGCCATCCAGGCGGTGCGCCGCACGGCCGAGCGGGCCGACGCCATCGACGCCCTGGCGGCCCAGGCCATCACTCTGCAGCGAAAGGGGGACGAGGCGTTTCTGAGCCTGCTGCGCTCCGGCGCCCCCCTGGCGGTGCAGGAACCCTACCACCGTGCGCTGGGGGCGCTGGCCGCCGGCCTGATCGCGACGGACACGGAACAACTCGCCGTCGAGGTCGCCCGCTTCCACGAGCACGCCGCCGCGGTGGTGAACGCGCTGATCCCGCTGGAGGCGGGGGAGCGGGCGCCGCTGGCCCGCACGGCGCGCGACCTCGACGGGCTGGGCGCGCTGTTCACCCTGCGCCGGACCATCCTGTCGGAAGCGGGGTTGATGGGGCTGGAGACGGAGATCGCCCACGGCGTGCTGAACGACCTCAGCGGCAGCCTGACCGACGCCGCCGCGACCAACACCCGGCGCATCGCCGACACCTTGACCGATCAGGCGCGCAGCGGCCTGTGGATCGTGCTGGTCGGGCTGGGAATCGCCTCGGCCGTGCAGACGCTGCTCTACGTGCTGCTGCGCGTCCATGTGGTCCGCCCGATCCGCCGGGCCTCGCAGGCGCTGGGCATGGTGCAGAAGGAGCGCCGGACCGTCCGCCTGCCGCCCGCCCTCTTCGCCGAGCTGCAGGCCATCTCCACCAGCGTGGAGCGGTTCGGCACGGCGCTGGTGGAGACCCACGCCTACGCCGAGGCGCTGAAGGCGGGGGAGGAGCGGATGCGCGCGATCCTGGCGGCCTCGCCCTTTCCCATCGTGATCGCGCGGCGGTCGGACGACGCCGTCCTGTTCGCCAACCCGCAGGCCGAGGGCCTGTTCGGGACCGAGGGCGAGCGGTTGGTGCTGACGCGCAACGCGCGCTTCTTCGTGCACCCGTCCGACGCCGCCCGGCTGTCCCGTCTGGTGGCCGAGCAGGGGGCGGCGAGCGATCTGGAGATGGAGATGCGCACCGCCGGGGGGCGGCCCTTCTGGGCGATGATCTCCGCGGTGGAGATCCACGACGTGGACGAGCCGGCCATCCTCATCGCCGTCAACGACATCACCCTGCGCAAGCGGTCGGAGGAGGAGACGGAGGCCGCCAAGGAGCGCGCCGAGAGCGCCCTGGCCGACCTGCGCGACACCCAGGCCCACCTGATCCAGGCGGAGAAGATGGCCTCGCTCGGCGGGATGGTGGCGGGGGTGGCGCACGAGGTGAACACGCCGGTGGGCATCGCCCTGACCGGCATCACCCACTTGGCCGACCAGACCCGCAAGGTGGTCCGCGGGGTCGAGGCCAACACGCTGCGCCGCGCCGACTTCACCGGTTATCTGACCACCGCCGGGGAGGCCTGCCGGCTGATCGAAACCAACCTGAACCGAGCCGCCGAGCTGATCCAGAGCTTCAAGCAGACGGCCGTGGACCAGACCAGCGAGGAACGGCGTCGCGTCGATCTGGCCGCCTATCTGGACGACGTGCTGACCAGCCTGCGCCCGCGGCTGAAACAGACCCCCCACCGCGTGGTGATCGACTGTCCGGCGGGACTGTGGGTGGACAGCTATCCCGGCGCGCTGTTCCAGGTCCTGACCAACCTGACCATGAACGCGGTGGTCCACGCCTATCCGGACGGAAGGGCCGGCACGCTGACCGTCGCGGTGACCCGCCCCAACCCGCAGGAGGTCGAACTGCGCTTCTGCGACGACGGTTGCGGCATTCCCACCGCCCATCTGGGGCGCGTCTTCGACCCCTTCTTCACGACGCGGCGCGGCGAGGGGGGCAGCGGGCTCGGCCTGCACATCGTCTACAACATCGTGACCACCCGCCTGCGCGGCAGCATCCGGGTCGAAAGCCGGGTGGAGGACCGGGAGCGCGGTCAAGAGGGTGGAGGCACCTGCTTCGTCCTGCGCTTCCCCGCCGAGGCTCCCCCCGCGGTGGACTCCGGTGAACCGGCGGCGGTCAGGGCGGAGCCGGTGAGCTGAAACGGAAAAGGGCGCGCCGGAGGTCCCGGCGCGCCCTTCGCTGCAAAGCTTGAAGGCCGTTACTTGCTGCCGTCCGGGCCGCAGTTCGGGGTGCCCGGCGGGCAGTGGGTGCCGGTCGCGGTCTGGTTGTCGCGGGCCGGGTTGCTGCTGGTGGCGCTGCCCATACCCGACGGTACCGTGGTCTGGCCCTGCCAGGTGCCGCCCGACGAGCCGCTGCCCATGGTGTCATTGCCCATGGTGCTGCCCGACGAACCGGGCACGGTGGTCCCCGGGGTGTTCATGGTGCCGGTCGAGCCGGCGGTGCCCGGGGTGGTGACGCTGCCCGGGGTGGAGCCCGGGCCGGAGGTGCTCAGGCCGGTGGACGGCGATGTGGTGGTGCTGGGAACGGTCGGGCTCACGGCGGTACCGCCCGACTGGGCGACGGCGGAGCCGGCCATCAGGGCGAGGGCCGACGCGGCGGCGATCAACAGGGTACGCATCCTCATCTCTCCATCTGGTGGCGGCGCCCTTTGGCCGGGCGCCCTCCTGGCGGGGGTTCGGGCGGAGATTCAGTCCGGCGCCCTGCGGCGCGCCCGTCCCCCATTCGCCACTTCCAACAGGACGCCCGGCGCATCGTTGCGGCAAAACCGGAGACCCATTCCGATCTTTTGGCGATCCGCCCGCCGTCCAGGCCTTCCATCCGCTCCCATCCAGATGCGGGCTTCGGGCGATTCCGGAGCAGCCGGGCGCCTTGCGGAACAGGCTGCCGCCGCAAGAGTTGACGCAAGCACCGCTACGGCACGTCGAGGCAGGAATGAGCGAACATAAGGATGCGGCGGATCTGGCCGGGGCGCGGCCCATCCTGCGCCCCGGCGCCACCTGCTGGCGGACCGAGCGCGCGGACCGGGTGGCGGTGCTGGTCGATGGCGCCGCCTTCTTCGCGGCGGTGCGCGCCGCCCTGCTGCGGGCGCGGCGGTCGGTGATCCTGCTCGGCTGGGACATCGATCCGCGGATGCGCCTCGACCCCCACGACCCGGAGACGCTGGGCGATTTCCTCGCCCGCCTGATCCGCCACCGCCCGTCGCTGCAGATCCACGCGCTGAAATGGGACATGCCGTTCCCGATCTCGCTGGAGCACCCGCACGGACCGCTGGAGCGGCTGAACCGCCGCACCGGCCCGCGGCTGACGCTGGAGCTGGACGACGCCCTGCCGGTGGGCGCGGCGCAGCACCAGAAGCTGGTGGTGGTTGACGACGCGCTGGCCTTCTGCGGCGGCATCGATCTGGCCGGCGACCGCTGGGACACGCCGGAGCATCGCGACAACGACCCGCGCCGCCGCTGGCCGACCGGGGAGCTTCACGCCCCGCGCCACGACGTGATGATGGCGGTGGACGGACCCGCCGCCCGCGCGCTGGGGCTGATGGCGCGCGAGCGCTGGAGCCACGCCACCGGGCAGGCGCTGCCGCCCCCGCCGCCGGAGGGCTTTCTCGCGGTCGGCGCCGATCCCTGGCCGGAGGGGCTGCACCCGCTGATCACCGACGCGGATGTGGGCATCGCCCGCACGCTTCCCGACTGTCTGGTCGGCCGTCCGGTCCGCGAGAACGAGGCGCTGACCTTCGCCGCCATCGCCGAGGCGCGCCACAGCATCTATCTGGAGAACCAGTATTTCGCCTCCTTCCGCGTGGCCGAGGCGCTGGCCCGGCGGCTGCGCGAGCCGGACGGGCCGGAGGTGGTCGTCGTCGTCCCCATGGAGAGTCCGAGCTGGTTCGACCGCATGGCCATGGACACGCCGCGCGGCGTGGTGCTTCAGGAGCTGCGCGCCGCCGACCGCCACGGGCGCCTGCGCGCCATGACCCCGCTGACCGAGGGCGGCAACGGCATCGTCGTGCATTCCAAGCTGATGGTGGTGGACGACCGGCTGCTGCGCATCGGGTCGAGCAACCTGAACAACCGCTCCATGGGCTACGACACCGAATGCGATCTGGCGGTGGAGGCGCCGCCCGGCGACCGCAGCACCGCCAGCGCCATCGGCGCCGTGCGCAACCGCCTGCTGGCCGAGCATATGGGCGTCGACCCGTCGGAGATGACCGCCGCCGTCCGCGCCACGGGCAGCCTTGTGGCCGCCATCGACCGGCTGAACAAGCCATCCGGTCGCCGCTTGGCGCCGCTGCCCGACACCGATCCCGGCCTGACCGAGCAGGCCTTTGCCGCCCTGCGCATCGCCGATCCCGACCGCCCGGAAGAGGCCTGGGCCGTGTGGAAGCGCATGCCGCCGGCCCCGGCGCCGGCCCGCTCCCTGACCCGCGCGGTGGGGGCGGCGCTGTTCACCGCCGGGGCGATCGCCGGGGTCTACGCCGTCGCCCTGGCGATCGTCGAGACGGACCGCGGCGGCCGCTGAGCGGCGCGGCGCGCAGGTCGGTCAGGCGGCGCGCTTCCGGATGCCGGACAGGCCGCGCAGATCCTCCTCCAGACCGTTCAGCCGGGCCAGCCCGCCGCTGATCGCGTCCAGCTCCCGTCGCAGCCCTTCGGGAACGCGCAGGTCCCCGGCGAAACCGGCCAGCGTGTCGGCCAGGGAGTCGCCCAGCCGGTCCAACTCGCCCATCAAGTGCCGCTCGTGCCCGGCGACGTCCTGCTGGCCGGCGCTGAGGCTTTGCAGGCGGTCGGCCAGATCGGACAGCAGCGCGTGCTCGGCGGCCACCTTGGCCTGGGCGTCCTGCCCGGCGATCTGCTGGGCGATCGCCTGCTGCATGCGGTCGATGCCCTTCTGGATCACCTGGATGGCTTCGTTCGACTGGCGGGCCAGATCGCGCACCTCGTTGGCGACCACGCGGAAGCCGTGGCCGTATTCCCCGGCCCGCGTCGCCTCGATGGCGGCGTTCAGCGCCAGCATGTTGGTGGCGGACATGATGCGGGTGATGGCGTTGACCGAATCCTCCAGCGCGCGGGATTCCGCGACGATCTGCTCGAACCGCGTCAGGTCGGAGGTCGCCTCCGCCCGGCGGCGGTCCAGATGCTCCTGGAGGCTGGCGAGGAGCGCGTGGTTCTCCGTGGCGCAGCGCTGGGCGTCGTCGTGGCGGCCGGCGATCTGCACCCCGCTGTCGCGGATGAAGCCGACCAGGGCGGCCACCGCGTCCTGCGTGTCGGACAGGCGGGCGCGCAGGGCCTGCACCTCCCGCTCCGCCTGATCGAGCGCCCCGCCGACGCGGGCCTTGGCCAGTTCCACCGCCTGCGGCACCTCGGCGATGGCGCGCTCCGCCTCCGGCGGGATATCCTGGGGGCGGCGCGCGAAGGCCAGCCGGGCGGCGCACAGGCTGCCGAACTCGTCCAGCGGGCCGTCCATGCCGTTGTCGCGCAGCAGGCGGCGCCACTCCTCCGAGTCCCGGTGCAGGGTGACGAACAGGCGGTTGGCCTCGTCCGTCGTCAGCGTCTCGCCGTCGAAGGTCAGATGCTCGTGCGGGATGAAGTTGAACAGCGAGCTGACCATGGTCCGCCGCGTTTCCAGAACCCAGTACTGGACGACCATCACCACCATGATGGTGACGATCATGCCGAGCGCCGCCGCCGGCCCCTCCGGCACGCCGAAACGGTGCAGCGTGGCGTTCCACAGCGGGTTGAGGAGAACCACCACCACGATCACCGGCAGGCCGATGATGAGGAGAAGCAGAGCCTGCGCCTTCAAAAATCCCCTGCTGAGCATCGCTCCCTCGTCACCCTGTCCAGTGGTCATTCCGAATCCCCGCGCAATCAAAAGGACGCCGTGGTCACTCATGTTCGCGCATCGTAAAACCACACACCGTAAAAGGTAAAGAAGCATTGATTTTGCCCTGCATTCGAGACAATTTTTCCGAATGACCGCGCGTCCGGCGCGGTGGCGGAGCGGGACGGACAAGTCGGAGCGGGAAAAACGGCTGGAAATCGGGCCGGAATCGACGCGGGCGAGCCGTTTCCGGCCCGCCCGTTCTTGTTCAAGCGCAATGTGCGTCAAATGGCAGCATGGCCCGTCAGGAGCGCGTCTCCGCCACCGAGCCCGGCTCGGAGATCACGATGTCGACGCGGCGGTTCTGCTGGCGTCCCGACTCCGTGCTGTTGGAGGCGACCGGCTGGGCCGACCCCAGGCCCTGGGCGGCGATGCGGCTGGGGTTGACACCACGCGCGGTCAGCGCGTCGCGCACCGCCATGGCCCGCTCCTCGGACAGGCGCAGGTTGGTGGCCGACGAGCCGGTGGTGTCGGTGTAGCCCTCGATCCGCACGGTCCGTTCCGGATTGCGCTGGAGGAAGTTGGCGAGTTCGCTCAGACGCGCGTCGGCGCCCGGAGTCAGGCGGGCGCTGCCGGTGGCGAACAGCACGTCGCCCAGCGACATCACCAGCCCGCGCTCCGTCCGCTCCGCCTGGAGGGCGCGGATCTGGTCCTGGAGGCGGTAGGTCTCGGCGTTGGCGACGACCTGCTGCGCGCCCTTCATCGCCGCCACGTCCTGGGCGATCTGGAGCTGCCGGTTGGCGAGATAGGCCTGATGGTCCATCTCCGCCGTGTTGCCGTCGCTGCGCGCCCGCTCGCCGCGCTGCAGCGCCTCTTCGGCGCGGCGCAGCTCCAGCGTGGCGTTGCTGGCCAGCTGCGGGTTGGCGGCGGCGCTGGAATAGGACTGGCGTGCCTGGGCCAGGGCCGGGGTGTCGTCCGGGGTGGCGCAGGCGCCGAGCGACAGGGCGACGACGCCGAGCGACGCCAGGGCCAGACTTTTCCGCACCGTTTGGGATTTCTTTGTGGTGTGCATCACGGCGTGCCCTCCAGCGTGCGCGGGGAATCCCAGGTCGAGGTCCCGCTCATGCCCGACGGGGCCAGGGGAGCGGCCGCGGAGGCGGCGGGCGCCCGGCCCGGCACACCGCTGTTGGGATTCGCGAGCGTGCGCACGGCGCTGGCGGCCTGCTGCGCCGTCGCGCGCTGCGAGCGCACGGTGGCGAGTTCGGCGTCGGCCTGCGCCTGCTCGGCGAGGCGGCGGGCCTTGGTCCGCTCGTCCTCGCGCATCGCTGCGTCGGCGGCGGCCAGCTTCTCGCGGGCGGACTGGAACTCCGCGGGGGCGTGTTCGAGGGCGCCGGCCCGTTCGGCCTGCTGGATGGCCTGCGCCGACGCGCCGAGCTGGGCGGTCGGCGGCGGCACGCTGCCGGCGCAGGCGGCCAGCCCGAGCGACGCCGACAGGATGGTCGCGGCCCTCCATCCCACCCTGGGCCATCCCACTGTCGAAATGCTGTTGCGGTTCATGCTGCGGCTTCCCGAATGACCGCGGCGCGCGGCCGCGGGAGAGTGTTCGCCGCTCCAACGCGCCGCCGGGTGGAAGGTTCCTTGTCCGCACATCCGCGCCGGGAAACGCCCCGCTTGCGCGCAAAAAAACGGCCGGGGGAGTGCCCCGGCCGCAAGGTCTGCCTGGATGGGAGGGTGGATCAGGAGGGGGTTACTTCTGGATGCCGATGACCTGCTGCTGCGCCTTGTTGCCGATGCCGGCGGAGAGGTTGGAGACGGTGCCGAGGTTCTGGTTGAACAGGGCGCCCGGCGCGCCGAACTGCATGGCCTTGACCTGCTGCTGGGCGGTGTTGCCGATGCCGACCGCGCTGTTGCTGACGGTGCCGGCGTTGCTGTTGAAGCCGCCCAGAGCGAAGGGCGTCTTCGCCCCGCCGCCCATCCCGCCACCGGTCTGCAGGCCGAAGACCTGCTGCTTGGCGGTGTTGCCGACGCCGGCGGCGAGGTTGGAGACGTTGCCCAGGTTGGAGGCGGTGCCGAAGGGCCCGGCCAGCCCGCCGCCGGCCTGCACGCCCATCACCTGCTGCTGCGCCTTGTTCTGGATGCCCGCGGCGGTGTTGGAGATGACCCCCAGGTTGCTGGCGTTGCCGAGCGGGATGCCGCCGGTCATCAGGTCGCCGGCGAAGGCCGGGGCGGAGCACAGGACGGCGACGGCGGCGGCGATCAGGGTGGTGCGGCGCATGGTGTGGTTTCCTTCCGGTGTCTGGGGGAGTTGGTGTCTGGGGGAGTTGGCTGCCGGTTCCGTCTGCGTCGGGGCCCGGCCTGTCCGATGACCAGACACTACGCCCCGCCGCCCATCCCCGCTGTGGCCTGCGCCACACCCGGACGCGGTTTGCCTTCACGGCTCCAAGTTTGACGTTCATCAAGACTCCGCCCGGCAAAGCGGTGTTTCCTCGCATCCCATGACCACCGATCTTCTTCTCGCCGCCCTGTTCCTGTTCGCCACCCACGCCGTGCCGTCCTGGCCGGGGGTGCGGCCGTGGCTGATCGCCCGGCTTGGGCGGGGCGGGTTCGTCGCCCTGCATTCGCTGGGTTCGCTGCTGGCGCTCGGGCTGTTCGTCTGGGCCTACCGCGAGGCCGGGGGCGGGGAGCCGCTGTTCGTTCCCGCCGGCTGGGCGGCGCCGCTGGTCGTCGCGCTGATGCCGCTGTCCTTCCTGCTGATCGCCGCCCGCGTCACCAGCAAGGCCGGCGAGCCGGACGCGCCCAACCCGCCGCGGGGCGTCTACCGGATCACCCGCTTTCCCGGCAGCATGGGGCTGCTGCTGTGGGCGCTGCTGCACCTGCAAGCCACCGGGGACGGGCGGCGGGTCGTGCTGTTCGTCGCGATGGCGGCCATCGCCCTGTTCGCCATGGCCAAGAACGACTGGCTGCTGCGCCGCGGTGCGGCCGGGCGGGCCTACCGGGTGGAGACCTCCGCGCTGCCCTTCGCCGCCATCCTGGCCGGACGCCAGAGCTTCCGTCCTGGAGAGATCGGCTGGGGCCGTGTGCTGGGCGCGCTGGCCGCCTACGCCGCGATGATCGCGGTGCATCCCTGGCTGTTCGGAGTCAGCCCGCTCTATTGGCTGTAGCGGAAAGGTCTGCGGCACGCCGGTGCGGTCCGCCTGTTGACGGTCATGACAACAGACCGCCGAGGAGGGACAGCGCCATGGAGCATCACACCGGCCCCGACGACCCCCGCGTCCGCGAGCGCGCCCACGCCATCTGGGAGCGGGAGGGCCGTCCCGAGGGGCGCCACATCGAGCATTGGCAGCAGGCCGCCCGCGAGATCGCCGAGGAGGACGCCGTCCCCGGTCCGGAGGCCGGGCTGCAAACCCCCGACAGCGCCAGCGAGCGCGCTCTGCACGAGGCCGCCGAGCATCTGCGCGGCGTGGACGCGCACAGCCACCACCGCCAATCGTCGCCGGCGGAAGGCTGATCGTCAGTCCTCGTCGTCCAAGGACAGCTGACGGACCTCAAGCCGGGGGTCAGGCTGCGGCAGCGGGCGCGGCTCCGCCGCCCGGCCCGCGGCGGCTGGCGGGGCGGCGCGCGGCGGGCGCAGCGGCTTGTTCACCGTCCCGCGCGGCCCGATGCTCGGCTCGTCGCCGAAGTCGGGCAGGGGCGGGCAGCGGTCCATCACCGCGCGCATCAGGACGGCGACGCGGTCCGTCTGCTTGCGCAGGCCCTGCCCGCGCTCCCCGTCGTAGAGCGGGTCGTCGAGGAACTTGCGGATCTCCATCAGCGCGCGGAACTCGACCCCCACCGTTTCGTGGGTGCCGATGGGCAGCGCCTTGACCCGCGCGAAGGTGTTGAAGAAGCCCAGGCTCTCCTCCACGAACAGGATCACCATGCGAGCGTGCAGGCGTTCCAGCGCGGTGGTCATCGGGCCGATCAGCTCCTCCATCTCCGACGGGGCGGCGTCCAGCCGTTCCTGGGTCACCGCCGCCAGCGAGAAGAAGTCGCGCACCTTGCGGGAGAATTTGCGGTAGCGGCCCATCCCGCCGACCGACACGCGCTCCCGCGCCGCCGCCGCCAGATCCGCGCACTTCTTCAGCATGTCGTCGAGCCGCATCAGCATGCGGGCGACCTCGCGCTGGCGCTGGGCCGCGCTGACCATGGGGGCGGGCGGTGCCTGCCGGCGGGGAGGGGAGGGGCGGCCGATCATCAGGGATTGGTTATCATGATCCGGTTCGCCGGGTCTAATTCCCCGTGCGGACGTTCAGCACCCGTTCGCTGCCGCCGCGCAGAACGGTTACCTGCAGGGGCGTGCCGACCCGCACCAGACCCATGCGGTTGCGGAAGTCGGTGGCGCTGCGCACCGGGCGCCCGTTCACCGCGGTCACCACGTCGCCGCTGCGGAAGCCGGCGCGGTCGGCGGCGGACCCGCGCTCGACCTGGGCGATGACCGCCCCGGCGTCGCCGGCCAGATTCATGCTGTCGGCCAGATCGGGGGTCAGGTCCTGGATGGAGACCCCCAGCCGGCCCCGCCGCACCTCGCCATACTCGACCAGCTGCTCCATCACCGAGCGGACGATGCTGACCGGGACGGCGAAGCCGATGCCGACCGACCCGCCCGCCGGGCCGATGATGGCGGTGTTGATGCCGACCAGCTCCCCATTGAAGTTCACCAGCGCGCCGCCGGAGTTGCCGGGGTTGATGGAGGCGTCGGTCTGGATGAAGTCCTCGTACCCCTCGATCTTCAGACCGCTGCGGCCGAGCGCCGAGACGATGCCGGAGGTCACCGTCTGGCCCAGCCCGAAGGGGTTGCCGATGGCGACCAGGAAGTCGCCGACCTTGAGCTGGTCCGAATCGCCCCAGGGCAGGGCGGTCAGCTTCTCCGCCTCGATCTTCAGCAGCGCGATGTCGGTCGCCGCGTCCCGCCCGACCAGCTTGGCGCGCAGGCGGCGGCGGTCCTTCAGGGTGACGGCGATCTCCTGCGCGTTCTCCACCACATGGGCGTTGGTGATGACGTAGCCGCGCCGCGCGTCCACGATCACGCCCGACCCGGCGCTGACCTGCGGGCGGGCCTGCTGCTCGGGGACGTTGAAGAAACGGCGGAAGAAGGGGTCGCGAAGCAGTGGGTTCTCGGCCTGCGGCGCCCGCGACAGGACGGCGATGTTGACGACGGCGGGGGTCACCTGCTCCAGCATCGGCGCGATGGTCGTCACCCCGGTGACCCCGGCGGGCAGGGCCGCGGCGGCGGGGGCCAGACCCGCGCCCGGAACGCCGATCCCCAAAAGCCCGGCCACGCACGCCGCTCCCGCAAACCGAAGCGCCGCGAACCGAAGCGTCGTCGTCATCGGCATCTTGTCCCCGTTCCTGTTGTTCCGTACCGCGTTGGCGCGGCTGATGTGGGCGAACGGCGCCCTTGGGTCAAGCCTGTGCGCCCTTTGCGCCGCCGCGCGGCGCGCCGGAGTATAGGGCGGCGGCAGCGACGGGAGCATCCTCCATACCGCAGCCCGCCGTCTTTCCGGGCTCCGCCCCGGTGATCAGCTTCCATGATTGGTTGCATGACGAGGGGGTGCGTCATCGCGCACCGCCCATGACTTCATTAAGACTTTGTTCAGCGGGATCTGCGAGGCAGAGATGTGCAGGATTTGTCTGAAATCCAGGCCATGTCTGGTGTAACCTCAGTTTTCCTAAGACGTGCTTTCCTCCATGGCGGATTCTCAACAGCGGCCCGCCGACGGTGACGACGATGAGCGACGTTCCTCTGATGGAACTGACCGAGCATGACTACCTCCAGATGGAGGAGGCGCTGTCGCAGACCGCGCGCGGCCGCGCGTTCCTGCGCATGCGCGACCGACGATCCCGCGTGGTCGCGGTGGACGAGTTCCACCGGCTGACCGGCGCGCTGGAGCAGCAGGTCAACCGGCTGCGCGGGGTGGACACCGGCGCCTTGCCCCGTCCGGTGCCGGGGGGCGGGATGGGGCAAGGCTTGGGAGATGGCCTGCAGCTTCAGCAGGAGCTGATGTCGATCACCCAGGTGGTGCGCGAGACGCGCAGCGACATCGCAGCACTGCGCCCCGCCGACACCGGGTCGAACCGCATCGAGGCGGCGACCGGCGAGCTGGATGAGATCGTCGCGGCGACGGAGCGGGCGACCACCGACATCCTGAACGCCACCGAGAAGATCCAGGAGATCACCCAGGGCATCCCGCGCACCGATCCCGACATCGCGGAGATGGTCGACGCCATCGATGCCTGGAGCATCGAGATCATGACCGCCTGCGCCTTCCAGGACATCACCGGTCAGCGCACCACCAAGGTGGTCAACACGCTGCGCTACATCGAGCAGCGCGTGAACACGATGATCGAGATCTGGGGCGTCGACCGCATCGCCTCCGCCTCGGAAACCGCGTCCATGGGCGAAGGGGCGTCCCACCGCAAGCTGGGCGACACCCGGCCCGACGCGCATCTGCTGAACGGCCCGCAGCTCGGCGGGCCGGAGGTCAGCCAGGACGACATCGACGCCCTGTTCGACACGCTGGCCACGCAGATCCCCCAGGTGCTGGAACGGGCGGAGCCGGCCGAGGCACCCGCACCGCCCCCTCCGCCTCCGTCTCCGCCTCCCGCCGCTGCGAAGCCGGCCCCGCGACCCGCCGCCCCGGCGCCCGAACCGTCGGGCGGCGGCAGCGAGATTTCGCAGGCCGACATCGACGCGCTGTTCGCCTGAGGCGCCGATGGCGAACGACGGCTCCCACAAGTCCCGGATACGCTTGAGCCAGGAGCAGCTGGACCGGGTGTGCGAGCGCCATGTCCGCTTCACCGAGGGGCGGCCCAACGGCGCCCGCGCCAACCTTCCCTTCTTCGACCTGACCGGGCTCGATCTGTCGGGCCGCAACCTGACCGGTGCGCATCTGTCCGGCGCCATCCTGCGCGATGCCCGGATGCAGGGAACCATCCTCGACCACGCCGACCTCTACGGCGCTGACCTGCGCGGCGCCGACCTGTCGGAGGCGCGGCTCTACCGCACCGACATGCGCGGCGCCAACGTGCGCGGCGCCATCCTGGACGGCGCGGTGATGGTGGAGGTCGATCTGCGCGACGGCAGCGTCGCCAACCGCAGCGCATCCGGCGAGCTGAAGGTGGTCGGCTTCGAACCGGGGCCGGCGGACATGGCCTCGGCCAAGCTGACCAACGCCGACATGGCGCGGGCCAAGCTGTCGGGCAGCTTCGCGCGGGCGGCCGACTTCACCAACTCCCGCCTGTCGGGGGCGCGGCTCCAGCGCACCGACCTGCGCGACTGTAACTTTTCCGGCGCCGACCTCCAGGGGGCGGACCTGAACGGCGCCGACCTGCGCGGCGCCATCCTGGACGGCGCCAAGGTGTCGGAGCTGGACCTCGTCACCTCCATCCGCACCGACGAGGAGGCCGTGGCCGCCGCCCAGGCGCCCGCTCCCATCCCGGAGCCGGACGAGGACCCGGCGGCGGAGCCCGCCCGCCCGGCGATCGCGGCGGCGGACATCGAGGTTCTGCTGCACCAGCATCTGCTGTGGCTCGGCACCAGCGGCCAAAAGGGGCGCCAGCTCGACCTGACCGGCCTGAACCTGGACGGAGCGGACCTGTCGGGCAAGGTGCTGACGCTCGCCAAGGGCTCCGGCGTGCGGCTGCGCCACGCCCGGCTGAACGGTGCGCAGCTCCAGGCGGCCCAGTTCGACGGTGCCGATCTGCGCTCCGCCGACCTGCGCGGCGCCGACCTGCGCGGCGCGAAGCTGGACCGCGCGATCCTCATCGACGGGTGTCTGGACGGGGCCAATCTGGGGATGCTGCTGATCAGCGCCGGGGCGAAGGTGATGCGCGCCTCGCTGGTGCGCGCCCGCATGGCCGGCGCCTCGCTCAGCGCCACGAACATGAAGGGCTGCGACCTGACGCTGGCCGATCTGACCGGCTGCGACCGCAGCGGCGCGATCTTCGACGAGGCTATTCTGGACGGCGCCCGGCTGGGCAACGCGTAGGGTTCGGCGCCGCTTCACCGCAAAGGCGCGGAGGACCCATCTTATGGTCCCTCGCGCCTTCGTGTCTTCGCGGTGAAAAAGACGACGCCCCTCAGCGTCCCTCTTCGCGGAACGGCCGCGACAGAAGCCCGTCGATCGTCCCGTCCAGCCCGGCGCCGCGGTTCAGGATGGCGTCCACGGCGGCGCAGAGCGGCATGTCCACGCCTTTCCTCCCGGCCAGCCCGACCACCGCGGCGGCGGTGTAGACGCCCTCGGCGACGGAGCGGCGCTCGGCCAGGATTTCGGCGAGCGTCCGGCCGGCGCCCAGGGCGGCGCCCAGCGACATGTTGCGCGATTGCAGGCTGGAGCAGGTCAGCGTCAGGTCGCCCAGCCCCGACAGCCCCATCAGCGTCTCCGGCCGTCCGCCGAGCGCCAGGGCCAGCCGCGTGATCTCCGCCAGCCCGCGCGTGATCAGCGCCGCCCTTGCGTTGTCGCCCAGCTTGCGGCCCTCCACCACGCCGCAGGCGATGGCCAGCACGTTCTTCACCGCCCCGCCGATCTGCGAGCCCACCACGTCGTCGGACAGGTAGGGGCGGAAGGTGCGGCTGCCCAGCGCCTCGACCAGCCGGGCGCCCAGCGCGGCGTCGGCGCAGGCGAGCGTCACCGCGGTCGGCAGGCCGCGCGCCACTTCCGCCGCGAAGGTCGGACCGGACAGCACGGCCAGCGGGGTCCCCGCCGGCAGGGCGGCCGCGGCCGCCTCGCTCATCAGGGCGTGGCTGTCCAGCTCGATCCCCTTGGCGCAGATGACCAGCGGGGTGCCCGTCCGCAGATGCGCGGCGAGGCCGGCGCAGGCGCTGCGCAGATGCTGGGCCGGGGTCACCAGAAGGATGGCGTCGCAGGCGGCGGCCTCGGCCAGATCGCCGGTCGCGCGCAATGCCGCGGGCAAGGTCACGCCCGGCAGATAGTCGCGGTTCTCCCGCGCGGTGTTGACCGACTCGACCACCGCCGGCTCGCGCGCCCACAGCAGGGCCTCCCGCCCGGCGCGCAGGGCGGCCAGCGCCAGCGCCGTGCCCCAGGCCCCGCCGCCGATCACGCCGATGCGCCGGAAGTCCGTTGCCGCCATGGATGCCCCCCGTTCCACTGTTCTCGCTTGAAGGATTTGCCCGACTGTTTAGGCGGAGCGTCCCCCGTCCGCAACCCGCACGGTCAAGCCTCCGGTGCCAGCAGAAGCTTCATCCCGACATGGCTCGCCCGGAAGCCCAGCCGCTCGTAGAAGCGGTGGGCGTCGGTGCGCCGGGTCTGGCTGGTCAGCTGCACCATCACGCAGCCCTCGGCGCGGGCCAGCGCGATGGCGTGCCGCATCATGGCGCTGCCGATCCCCTGGCCGCGCAGCGCGCTGTCCACCTTCACCGCCTCCACCGTCGCCCGCGCCGCGCCCCGGCGGGCCAGCCCGTGGGTGACGGTGAACTGGAAGCAGCCGACGATCCGCCCGTCCCGCTCCGCCAGCACGATGGAATTGCCCGGCTGCGCCGCCATGCGGTCGAAGGCGTCCCAGTAGAGCGGGTCCAGCGGCTCAGCATAGACGTCGCCGGCCGTGGACAGGGCGTCGTCGGCGGTCAGCCGGACGATCTCCGGCACATCGTCGCGCCCGGCGGCGCGGAAGGTCAGAGCCATGGAGCGCGCGCCCTCACGCCTTCACGCCGGAGCCGACCCCGGCCTTGCCGATGGCCGGCTTCGCGGTTGGATCGAGCGGCCAGCGCGGGCGCGGCGCGAAGTCCAGCGGGTCGGTCTGGCCCAGCCGCAAGCGCTCGATTCCCGCCCAGGCGATCATCGCCGCGTTGTCGGTGCACAGCCGCAGCGGCGGCGCCACGAAGGGCATGCCCTCGCGGTCGGCCAGCGTCTGCAGGCGGGCGCGCAGCGTCTTGTTGGCCGCCACGCCGCCGGCCACCACCAGGGCGCCGCCCTGCGGATGCATCTCCTTGAACCGGCGCATGGCGCGGGCGCAGCGGTCGGCCATCACCTCGGCCACCGTGGTCTGGAAGGCGGCGGCGAGGTCGGCCTGGTCCTCCCCTGACAGCGGCGTCCCCAGCTCCTCGACATGGCGCCGCACCGCGGTCTTCAGGCCGGAGAAGGAGAAATCGCAGCCGGGGCGCCCGACCATCGGGCGCGGCAGGTCGAAGCGGCCCGGATTCGTCGCCAGCGCCGCCGCCTTCTCCAGCAGCGGCCCGCCGGGATAGCCGAGGCCGAGCAGCTTGGCCGTCTTGTCGAACGCCTCGCCCACCGCGTCGTCGATGGTGGTGCCGAGCCGCCGGTAGCGGCCCACCCCCTCGACCACCAGAAGCTGGCAATGCCCGCCGGACACCAGAAGCAGCAGGTAGGGGAAGGGCACGTCGTTGGTCAGCCGGGCGGTCAGCGCGTGGCCTTCCAGATGGTTCACCGCGACGAAGGGCAGCCCGCGCGCCGCGGCGATGGCCTTGGCGGTCATCACCCCGACGATCACCCCGCCGATCAGCCCCGGCCCGCCGGTCGCCGCCACGGCGTCGATGTCGGCGAAGCCCAGGCCGGAGTCGGCCATGGCGCGGCGGATCAGCCCGTCCAGATGCTCCAGATGGGCGCGCGCGGCGATTTCCGGCACCACCCCGCCATAGGGCGTGTGGTCGTCCAGCTGCGACAGCACCACGTCGGCGCGGATCTCCCGCGCGTCGGTCACGATGGCCGCCGCCGTCTCGTCGCAGCTCGTTTCGATTCCAAGAACGATCATGATGGCCGTCAAACTAGCCGTCTCCACCGCTCTGGTATAGGGTCTTGACCCGGATTCTTCAGGGTTTCGCCCTCCATGAACAAAGACGTCCCCGACGACGACGCCAGCATCGTCTATTACGACGGCGACTATCCGTCGCTGGAGATCGGGGAGGCGCGGGCGGATCACGCCGCGACGCTGGCCCGCCTCGGCATGCTGGGCGACGTGCCCTTCTACAAGGAGCGCGCGGCGGAGGCCGGGGGCCCGGTCCTTGAGATCGGCTGTGGCACCGGGCGCCTGACCATCCCGCTGGCCCGCGCCGGGCACGAGGTGTGGGCGGTGGACGTTTCCGCCGCCATGCTCGACCAGCTCCGCGCCAAGCTGGCGCGCGAGGCGCCGGAGGTCCAGGCCCGCGTCCATCCGGTGCGCCAGGATGCCACGGCGCTCGATCTGCCGGTGCGGGACTTCCGGCTCGCCGTCATTCCTTTCAACGTGCTGATGCTGATCCCGGAACTGGCGGCGGAGCGCCGCGCGCTGGCCGCCGCCGCCGCCCATCTGGCGCCGGGCGGCACGCTGGCGCTGGACGTGATGAATCCGCTGACGCTGCCGATGGACGCCGAGACGAAGCCCAGCCCGTCGGAACCGCGGCGCAGCCCGCACAACGGCAACAGCTACATCCGCAACACGATGGCCTCCCGTCTCGACGAGGGGCAGTGCCAGCGCATCCACGGCTGGTACGACGAGCTGTTGCCGGATGGCAAGATCGTGGTGACCGAATACGGTTTCACCTGGCGGATGATCTTCCGTTACGAGCTGGAGCTGATGCTGGAAAGCGCCGGATTCGCGATCGAACGGCTGGCCGGCGATTTCGAGGACGCGGCCTGGACGGTGGACAGCCGCCGCATGATCGTCACGGCGCGGCGCGCATCCTGAGACGCGCCGCGAAGTGTTTCACCGCCGCGAAGTGTTTCACCAAAGAGTAGCACGCCCGTCACCAAGGCTTGCAAACCGCGGTGGATCGCCTAGAACACTGGCCTCATGACCCAACCGCTCCGCATCGGCACGCGCGGCAGCCCGCTGGCGCTGGCGCAGGCCCACGAGACCCGCGACCGGCTGATCGCGGCGCACCCGCATCTGGCCGCCCCCGGCGCCATCGAGATCGTCGTCTTCAAGACGACCGGCGACCGCATCCTGGACCGCACGCTGGCCGAGGCCGGCGGCAAGGGCCTGTTCACCAAGGAGCTTGAGGACGCGCTGCTCGACGGCCGCGCCGACCTCGCCGTCCATTCGATGAAGGACGTGCCGACCTGGATGCCGGACGGGCTGGAGATTTCCACGCTCCTGCCGCGCGAGGACACGCGCGACGCCTTCTTCTCGCGCGGCGGCCACACGGTGGACACGCTGCCCGCCGGCTCCGTCGTCGGCACCGCCGGATTGCGCCGTCAGGCCCAGATCCTGGAGCGGCGGCCCGACCTCACGGTCGTGCCCTTCCGCGGCAACGTGCAGAGCCGCCTCGCCAAGCTGGAGGCCGGGGAGGTGGACGCCACCCTTCTGGCGCTCGCCGGGCTGCGCCGCCTCGGCCTGACCGACCGCATCACCGCCGTGCTGGAGCATGAGGAGATGCTGCCCGCCGTCGCCCAGGGCGCCATCGGCATCGAGATCCGCAGCGCCGACGACTCCACCCGCGCGCTGCTGGCCCCGCTGAACTGCGCCGCCACCACGGCCCGCGTGACGGCGGAGCGCGCGCTGCTCGCCATGCTCGACGGCTCCTGCCGCACCCCCATCGCCGGGCTGGCCACGCTGGACGGCGACCGGCTGCATTTGAAGGCCAAGGTGCTGTCCAACGACGGCCGGCAGGTCTTCCGGGCCGAGCGCAGCGGCAGCGCAAGCGATGCTGCCGCCATCGGCGCCGACGCCGGGGCGGAGATCAAGGCGGTCCTGCCGCCCGACTTCTTCAAGAGCTGACGGCGGCCGGCGATGGCGGCCCCTCACCTCCTGGTCACCCGTCCGGCGGAGGATTCCGAGCCTCTGGCGGCCCGTCTGCGCGCGCAGGGCTTCATCGTGTCGGCGGAGCCGATGCTGGAGATCCGCTGGCTGGACGGGCCGGAGCCGGACGTCGGGAACGTACAGGCCCTCCTCTTCACCAGCGCAAACGGCGTACGGGGCTACACCAGACGTACGAGCCGGCTTGACCGTCCGGTCTATGCGGTCGGCGACGCCACCGCGACCGCCGCCCGCGCGGCCGGTTTCACGCGGGTGGAAAGCGCGTCCGGCGACGTGTACGCGCTGGCCGATCTGGTGCGCCGACGCTGCACCGCAGCGGCGGGTCCGCTACTTCATGTCGCAGGAACCAAGCTCGCCGGCGACCTCTCGGCCATGCTGGGCGAGTCCGGATTTTCCATCCTGCGGGAAACGCTGTACGACGCCGTTCCGAGCGCGCGGCTGTCGGATGGCACGGCGGCGCTGTTGCGTACGGGAACACTGGACGCCGTGTTGTTTTTCTCTCCCCGTACCGCCCGTTCGTTTGTTAGGCTTGTCGCCGAGGCCGGGCTCATCGACCGCTGTCGTACAGTGGACGCGCTCTGCCTCAGCCCCGCGGTCGCGGAGGCTGCCCGCGCGTACGGTGAGCTGGGAGTGACACCGTGGCAGAACGTACGGGTGGCGCCACGGCCGGAGCAGGACTCTCTGCTCGGCCTGCTGCCGGAACCATCCGGCGGCACGGGCCGGGCTTGAGTGCATCCGCTTGGGGGTTTGTGTGGCGTTCGTTGAGAACAACTGCGACCAGAAGGCACCCAATGACCTCTCGCCCAGGCTCCGAACACGAGGCTGACCCGAACGGCCACACGCCGTCCGACCAGAACCAGACGCCCCAGAACCAGATGGCCGACCAGAACCAAGTGTCCGGCGGCCCCGCCGTCGAACGCATCATCGAACGCTTCGGCGGCATCCGCCCCATGGCCCACAAGCTGGACATCCCGGTCACCACGGTGCAGGGCTGGAAGAAGCGCGGCGCCATTCCGCTGGCCCGCCACGCCGACCTCCGCGCCTCCGCCGCCAAGCACCGGATCAAGCTGAGCGAAGCCGACCTGGAAGCCGCCACACCGAACGAGGACCGCAACGCTCCCGACGCCGCCGGCTCGGTGATGCCGCTGCCGCCGGACGCCGCGGTCATCGCGCCGCCAGCCACCCTCCCCGGGAGCAGCGAGCCGTTCAAGACCGAGTCCGTAAAAACCGAGTCCAACAGGACTGAGGATACCCTTCCGGGCGCCGACACGCTGCCGGGCGGTGGCCCGGTGCCGGCCACCGACCTGCCGCCCTCCATCCTGCCGCCCGTCGCGGACACCCTGCCGGGCGCCGCCGACACGCTGCCCGGCGGCGACGTGAAGGCCGAGACGATCAGGGGCGAGGAGATCCGCTCCGAAGAGGTCAAGGCCGAGGAAACCCGGATCGAGGAGGCCAAGGCCGACTCGGTCGCTGCCGATTCCTTCAAGGCCGACCCCTTCAAGACCGATACGATCAAGAGCGAGACGCCGCCGCCGGTGGAGCCCCCCGCCTACACCGCCTCCTCCTATGAGCCGCCGCGCTACGAGGCGCCGCGCGAGGAGCGCAAGTCCGGCGCCGGTTTCGCCACCGCCGTCTCGCTGATCGCCCTGCTGGTCGGCGCCGCCGCCCTGTCGCAGCCCTGGTGGGGCCCGCGCGTTCCCGGCTGGCCCACCGCCGGCGGTCCCGCGACCGGTCCGGCCGCCACGGCGCCCGCGCCGCAGCCCGACCCGGCCCTGCGCAACCAGATCCAGCAGCTGTCCGAGCGCCTTGCCAAGCTGGAGCAGCGCCCCGCCGCCCCGGCCGAGGGCAACGCCGCCGCCGCCGGCATCGACCAGCAGACGCTGGACAACGCCGTCGGCCAGCTCACCGCCCGCATCCAGCAGCTTGAGGAGCGTCCGCAGGCCGCCGCCTCCGCCGCCCCGGCCGAGCCCGACCCGCGCATCGCCCAACTGACCGAGCAGCTCGGTCAGGTCCAGCAGCGCGTCGACGCGGTGGGCAGCGAGGCCCAGGCCGCCGGGCAGATCCGCCAGGATGTGGACGCGCTGAAGCAGGAGCTGGCCGCCGTCAACCAAGTGGTGGAGACCCGCCGCGACGCCGCCACCGCCGCCCAGACGCTGGTGCTCGCCGCCGGGCAGCTCCGCTCCGCCCTGGCCGCCGGGCAGCCGTTCCAGCAGGAACTCCAGGCCGTCCGCGCCGTGGCGTCGGGCGACGCCCAGGTGACGCAGCCGCTGGAGGCCGTGGCCGGCTACGCCGCCAAGGGCGTGCCGACGCAGCCGCAGCTCACCGACCGCTTCTCCGCCATGGCGTCCGACATCGTGCGCGCCGACAACCAGGGCGAGGGCAACGACTGGGTGGAGCAGGTCACCGGCAAGATCGCCACGCTGGTCACCGTCCGCCGCTCGGGCGGCGACGCGGTCGGCGACGGCGCCTCGGCGGTGGTCGCCCGCGCCGAGGCCGCGCTGCAGGCCGGCAATCTCGGCGGCGCGGTCAACGAGCTGGCCGCCCTGAAGGGCCCGGCGGCGCAGGTCGCCGCCCCGTGGATCGCCGACGCCAAGGCCCGTCTGGCCGCCAACGAGGCCGGCCAGCAGCTCACCAACCGCGCCATCGGCCTGCTGTCGCAGTCCGCCGGGGTCAAGGGAGCGGCCCAATGACACGCGCCATCTGGTTCATCATCAAGGTCGCCATCGTCGTCGCGATCGCGGTCTGGCTGGCCAACCATCCCGGCACCCTCGCCATCAACTGGCAGGGCTACGTCGTCGAGACCGGCATCGGCATCGCCATCCTGATCGGCGTGGCGGCCCTGGCGGCGGGCATCGTCCTGTACCGGCTGGCCCGCGCCATCCTGGGCGCGCCGCGCAACTTCGGCCGTTACCGCCGGTCGCGCCGGCGCGAGCGCGGCTATCAGGCGCTGACCCGCGGCATGGTCGCCGTCGCCGCCGGCGACGCGACGACGGCCCGCAAGATGGCGCGCAAGGCCGACGGGCTGCTCAACGAGCCGCCGCTGACCATGCTGCTGTCGGCCCAGGCCGCCCAGCTCCAGGGCGACGACCGTGCGGCGAAGGAATACTTCACCGCCATGCTCGACCGGCCGGAGACCGCCTTCCTCGGCCTGCGCGGCCTGCTGACGCAGTCGCTGAAGGCCGGTGACCGGGTGGAGGCGCTGCAACTCGCCCGCCGCGCCCAGTCGCTTCAGCCCAACACGCCCTGGCTGCTCGGCACGCTGTACGACCTGGAAGCCCGTTCGGGCGAATGGGCGGCGGCGGAAGGCACGCTGCAGCAGGCCGTCCAGGCCGGCGCCATCAACCCCGACGACGGCCGCCGCCACCGCGCCACCCTGCTTCTGGAGCGCAGCTTCGAGGCGGAGCGCCGCGGCCGGTCCGACTCGGCCCTCTCGCACGCCCAGGCGGCGCACGACCTGCTGTCCGGCTTCGTCCCGGCGGCGGCCCGTGCGGCCCGGCTGCAGATGGCCATCGGCAAGCACAAGAACGCCGCCAAGACCATCGAGCGCTGCTGGCGCGTCAACCCGCACCCGGACCTGACCTCGGCCTACCGCGAGGTGGTCTCCAGCTACGACCCGATGACCCGGGTCAAGCTGTTCGAGAAGCTGCGCAACCACGCCCCCAACGACGTCGAGTCGCTGCTCGCCGTGGCCCGCGCCGCCCTCGACGCCCAGCTGTGGGGCGAGGCCCGCGCCCATCTGACCAAGGCGCTGGAAATGCGGCCCTCCCGCCGCGTCTTCCAGCTCCTGGCCGAGCTGGAGCGGGCGGAGCGGCAGGACGAGGAGGCGGCCCGCGCCTGGCTGGCCCAGGCGGCCAACGCCCCGGCGGACGCGGCCTGGACCTGCACCGCCTGCAACGCGGTCAGCCCGAGCTGGGGCGGCCTGTGCGGCCATTGCGGCGCCTTCGACAGTCTGGAATGGAAGACCCCGACCGTCAGCATGTCGCTGATGAGCCCGGAGTCCGCTCCGACGGCCATCGCCCATCATGCGACGGAGCCGGTCACCGGCCAGCCGGGCGTCGCGCCGGGAGGCCAGATCGCTCCCCAGGGAGCGACCTGAAGCGGGTCGTGCTTCGCTTCGGACCGCGACGGCGGTCCCGGTCGCATCAGCGGAAAGCCTCCTCCCGGTCCGCCGGGAAGGGGCTTTTTCTTTGCCGGGACGGTGAGCCACGGAGACGCACGCACGGGGAGCCGCCCGGTGGCGCTGCGTGCTCCCTCCTCTGGCTGCATCGCTGACACTACCGCCTGCGGAAAGGCCGCGCGTCGCGGCACCTTCCGCGGCGGTCGCGGCTGCGCTAGGCTCCCGCCCAACCGAACGGGAGACCCAAGCCATGCTCTACATGTTCCATTGCACCGACAAGGCCGGCGCCGCCCAGGTGCGGACCGACAACCGCCCCGCCCATCTGGCCTATCTGGAAGCGCACGCCGACCGCCTGTTCGCCGCCGGCCCGCTGCTGTCCGACGACGGCCAGGGCATGGCCGGCAGCCTGCTGATCGTGGAGTGCGCCGACGAGGCCGCGGCGAAGGACTTTGCCGCCAACGACCCCTACGCCCAGGCCGGGCTGTTCGAGAGCGTGGAGATCCGGGCGTGGCGCCGGGTCTACCCGAAGTCCTGACCGGGGGCGGACGGCAATGGCCCGCTGGCTTCTGAAGTCGGAGCCCTTCAAATATTCGTGGGAGCGCATGATCGCCGACGGCACCACCCATTGGGACGGCGTGCGCAACCATCAGGCGTCGAACAACCTGAAGGCCATGAAGATCGGCGACCGCGCCTTCTTCTACCACTCGAACGAGGGGCTGGAGGTGGTCGGCGTCGTCGAGATCGCGCGGGAGTACTACCCGGACCCGAGCGACGAGGCGGGGCGCTTCGGCATGGTCGACGTGCGGGCGCTGCTGCCCGTGAAGACACCGGTCACGCTGAAGACGATGAAGGCCGACCCGCTGCTTCAGGGCATGGCCCTGGTCAAGCAGTCGCGCCTGTCGGTCTGTCCGGTGTCGGACGCCGAATGGGCGCATGTCTGCGCGCTGGCCGGGATCGAGGCGTGACGGTTCTTCGGACGTGTTGAGAGTGCGGCCGTCCGCGGCGGCGGATCAGTCCGCCGGTTCGCAGATGGCCGCCTGGAAATCCTGCGTGGCCTGAAGCATCCGGCGGGCCAGCGCCTGCATCTCCGCCGCGGCTCCGGCGAAGCCCGCGTCTTCCCCGAACGGCGACAGGGCGGCGGAACCGGACGCCTCCAGCTCGGCCAGAGCCGCCGTGCGCAGGGCCGCGTCGATCACCATCAGGCTGGTGCGGCTGCCCATCTCCGACAGGCGCCCGGCCAGTTCCATGCCCGGTTCCATGCCTTGTCCGGCGCCGCCACCAGTCGTGCCGTTTCCGGTGGTGCCGTCCGCGTTGGTCGTGCTGGCCATGCCGGTGCCCTGCTGTTGGGTGAACAGCATGCACGCTAACGATGCGGCGGTTAAGACCGGGTTAAGCGGCCCTCCGCGGGGCGTTCTCATGCTTTCGTGCTATGCGCGACAAATAGTCGCGCTGTCGTGTTGCCGCGGATGCCGGTGAAATCAAAAGAACGGGCGGTGCGCTGCAACAAAGTGGAGCGGAAAGCCCCGATGGAGGGGGCGGACAATCAGCCGTTCTGCTTGTGGTGACGGGAACTTGTGTGGATAATGTCCCGCAACAGGAGCGGCCGGAAACCGCTCCCCAACAGCCCTTCAGGGCGTAACCAGAAGCACTACGGGGGAATCGCGAGCCAATGTCCGACAATTCGTTTTTTCCTGTTAAGCAGGAAATCGCCAAGACCGCTTACGTGGACGAAGCCGCCTACGCCCGCCTTTACGAGCAATCCATCAACGATCCGGAAGCCTTCTGGGGCGAGCAGGGCAAGCGCATCGACTGGATCAAGCCCTACAGCAAGGTGAAGGACGTCAGCTACACCGGCGATGTCCACATCAAGTGGTTCTACGACGGCACGCTGAACGTGTCCGCCAACTGCGTCGACCGCCACCTCGCGACGCGCGGCGACCAGACCGCCATCATCTTCGAAGGCGACGATCCGGGCGTTTCCAAGCACATCACCTACAAGGAACTGCACGAGCAGGTCTGCCGCCTCGCCAACGTCCTGAAGAAGAACGGCGTCAAGAAGGGCGACCGGGTCACCATCTACCTGCCGATGATCCCCGAGGCCGCCTACGCCATGCTGGCCTGCGCGCGCGTCGGCGCCATCCACTCCATCGTGTTCGGCGGCTTCTCGCCGGACAGCCTGAAGGACCGTATCGTCGACTGCGACAGCCACTTCGTCATCACCTCCGACGAGGGTCTGCGCGGCGGCCGCAAGGTTCCGCTGAAGGCGAACGCCGACAAGGCCGTCGCCGCGGCGCCGGGCGTCAAACATGTGCTGGTCGTCAAGCACACCGGCGGCAACGTCGCCTGGACCGAGGGCCGCGACCTCTGGTACCACGAGGAGATCGCGTCGGTGTCCGCCGACTGCCCGCCGGAGGAGATGAGCGCGGAGGACCCGTTGTTCATCCTCTACACCTCGGGTTCGACCGGCAAGCCGAAGGGCGTGCTGCACACCACCGGCGGCTATCTCGTCTACGCGTCGATGACCCACCAGTACGTCTTCGACTACAAGGACGGCGAGGTCTACTGGTGCACGGCGGACGTGGGCTGGGTCACCGGCCACAGCTACATCGTCTACGGCCCGCTGGCCAACGGCGCGACCACGCTGATGTTCGAAGGCGTGCCGACCTATCCGGACATCTCCCGCTTCTGGCAGGTGGTGGACAAGCACAAGGTCAACATCTTCTACACCGCCCCGACCGCCATCCGCTCGCTGATGCGCGAGGGTGAGGGTCCGGTGAAGAAGACCTCCCGCTCCTCGCTGCGCATCCTGGGTTCGGTGGGCGAGCCGATCAACCCGGAAGCCTGGCTGTGGTACTACAACGTCGTCGGCGACGGCCGTTGCCCGATCGTGGACACCTGGTGGCAGACCGAGACCGGCGGCATCCTGATCACCCCGCTGCCGGGTGCCATCGGCCAGAAGCCGGGTTCGGCGACCAAGCCCTTCTTCGGCGTCAAGCCGGTTGTCGTGGACAACGACGGCAAGGAGCTGGAGGGCGAGACGGAAGGCAACCTGTGCATCGCCGACAGCTGGCCGGGCCAGATGCGCACGGTGTTCGGCGACCACGAGCGCTTCGTCCAGACCTACTTCTCGACCTTCGCGGGCTACTACTTCACCGGTGACGGCTGCCGCCGCGACGCGGACGGCTATTACTGGATCACCGGCCGCGTGGACGACGTGATCAACGTGTCCGGCCACCGCATGGGCACGGCGGAAGTGGAAAGCGCGCTGGTCGCCCACCCGAAGGTCGCCGAGGCCGCCGTCGTCGGCTACCCGCACGACCTCAAGGGCCAGGGCATCTACGCCTACGTCACGCTCAACGCCGGGGAAAGCCCGACCGAGGAGCTGCGCAAGGAGCTGGTGGCCTGGGTGCGCAAGGAGATCGGCCCGATCGCCTCGCCGGACCTGATCCAGTGGTCGCCGGGCCTGCCGAAGACCCGTTCGGGCAAGATCATGCGCCGCATCCTGCGCAAGATCGCCGCGAACGAGCACGACAGCCTGGGCGACACCTCGACGCTGGCCGATCCGACCGTCGTGACCGACCTGATCGAGAACCGCATGAACAACGCCTGATCGCGGCGTTCAGCGGAGCCTGTCTACGGACCGGGGGCCTTCGTGGCCCCCGGTTTCGTTTTGGCCGGTTTCGTTTTGGGGTCGTTATTTGGGAGCGGTGTCCGATCCGCCGGAGGCGCCGCTGCCGGATTGGGTCTTCACGGACTCGGCGGTGCCGGGCTTCAGGCCGGACTCGCCGCTCGCCGCGTCGGGGACGGAGCCGATGCGCCCCTGCGCGCGGGTCTCCGCCGCGTTCTTCTGCTTCTCGGTGCGGCGCTCGCCCAAAGTCGGGTCCTGGGCGCCGGTCGATTCCATCCAGGCTTCGCCCTGGGACGGCGGGGCGGCGCCGAGACCGCCCTCCATCGTCTTGGCGTCCTGCGCCACGGCGGCTCCGGACAGAGCGAGGCTGGCGGCCAGCAAGGCGATGGCGCCGGGGACGTAAGACGAGGCCTGGGTCGTCATGGTTCGCTCTCCTCCTTGGTGGGAGGGGCAACAGCGGAGCGAGACGGCGGGTTCCCAACTCACCCGTTGGTGGAGCCGGGTTAGCCCATGCCCGTCCCGTCGCACCAGGGCTGGCGCCGTTCGCCGTGATAGGGGCGGCCGAGTCCCGCTTCGATCAGCGCGGCCGACAGGTCGGCGCCTCCGCCGGTCAGCACGCGGGCGCGCACCCGCCCGCCATATTTGTCGGGCTGGACGTCGAGCAGCCGCACCGGGGCGGCCCCGATCAGACGGCGCGCGTGGTCACGGGCGGTCTCCGCCAGTTCCCGCTCCCGGGGGCAGCGGGCCCGCATCTCCGGCGCGTCCAGCCCGTCGACGCGGACATGGGTTTCCACCACCTGCCCCAGCCAGATGGTGGCGCGCACCAGCAGCGTGTCGCCGTCCAGAACCTCCAGCACCTCCGCCGGGATCGGGCCGGGCAGGGCGGGCGGAGCGGCCTGGACGGTGCCGGCCAGCAATGTGGAGAGAAGTGCCAGCCATATCCCGGCGGAGCGGGGCGGGCATGGGGTGATGGACTTGAGCGATCCCATGGCGCGACCTCTCCGGGCACCGGTTCGCGAAGGGGCGAACCGGTCAAAGAGTAACGCGCGAACAGGAACGCATCAAGCACAACCTAGGTATTCTATCCTGGTTGCGTATGTATTCAATGTCGGAGCAGTGGTGTTCAGGCAATTGGTCCTAGCGGCGCCGGCTTAGAAGTCCGAGCAGCGGCCCTTGAACTCCCAATCGCCAAAGCGGGTCGGCTCCGGTCCCTGCGGACCGCCGATCTCGCCGGGCATCTGCTCGGGTCCCTTCGCCCCCTCTCCGGCCTTGGCGTCCGGGGTTCGGGCCTCGTCCGCTTTCGTCGCCGGGGAGGCGGGGTTCACGGCGTCTTCCGGTGCCGGTCCGGTGGTCTTCGTCTCGGTCATGGCCGTCCTCTGGGGTCGGGTGCGGTGCCGGGCCATCTTGAACGATGCCTTCCGCCAAGCCCATATCACCAGACAGGTCCGGCGGAAAGCCCCGCCGGCGCCGTCTCGTCCAACCAACAGTGAAACCGTCCAGAAGATTGCCCGGAAACACCGCCATGACCAGCTATGTGAAGACCACCATCCTTCTCGCCGGCCTGACCGCCCTGTTCATGGGCATCGGCTATCTGATCGGCGGCAAGGGCGGCATGATGATCGCCTTCGTCATGGCACTGGGCATGAACCTGTTCAGCTACTGGAACTCCGGCGACATGGTGCTGTCCATGTACGGCGCGCGGGAGGTCGACGCCTACACCGCCCCCGAATATTACGGCATCGTCCAGCAGCTGGCCGAGCGCGCCGGCCTGCCGATGCCGCGCGTCTACATCATGGAGAACGACCAGCCCAACGCCTTCGCCACCGGGCGCAACCCGGAGAACGCCGCGGTCGCCGCCACCACCGGCCTGCTGCGCCTGCTGAGCCCGGAGGAGATCGCCGGCGTCATGGCCCATGAGCTGGCCCATGTGAAGAACCGCGACACGCTGATCATGACGATCACCGCGACCATCGCGGGCGCCATCTCCATGCTCGCCAACTTCGGCATGTTCTTCGGCGCGTCGCAGGGCAACAGCCAGAACGGGCAGGGCGGCAACCCTCTGGGGCTGATCGGCGGCATCCTGGTTGCCGTCCTGGCCCCCTTCGCCGCGATGATCGTCCAGATGGCGATCAGCCGCACCCGCGAGTACGAGGCCGACCGCATCGGCGCGGAGATCTGCGGGCGCCCGCTGTGGCTGGCCGACGCGCTGACCCGCATCCACAACTACGCCCACCAGATCCCCAATTACGCGGCGGAATCCAACCCGGCCACGGCGCATCTGTTCATCGCCAACCCGCTGCACGGGCGCAGCCTCGACAGCCTGTTCTCCACCCATCCGAACATGGAGGAACGGGTCCGCCGCCTGCGCGGCATGGCCGGCCCCTCCTTCATGCCGCGCAGCCCCTGGGGGTGAGCGGAGACGGCTCGGTTCGCGGTTGCACGCCGAAAGACGTACGTCTACCTTCCCTCCGCTTGCCGATTGTGGGGCGCTCAGGGGGAAAACCGCATGTCCGACGTCACGAAATACCGCCTCGTCACCCGGTCCGATTTCGACGGGCTGGTCTGCGCCGTGCTCCTGAAGGAGCTGGGCATCCTCGACGAGATCAAGTTCGTGCATCCCAAGGACATGCAGGACGGCAAGGTCGAGATTTCCGACCGCGACATCACCACCAATCTGCCCTATGTGCCCGGCGTCCATCTCGCCTTCGACCACCATCTGTCGGAGACGATCCGCGTCGGCAAGCGCGACAACCACATCATCGAGGCCGACGCCCCCTCCGCCGCCCGCGTCGTCTACAATTACTACGGCGGCAAGGAGCGCTTCCCGACCATCTCCGACGCGATGATGGCCGCGGTCGATCAGGCCGACTCCGCCCAGTACGGCATTGAGGACATCCTGAAGCCGCAGGGTTGGGCGCTGCTGAACTTCATCATGGACGCGCGGACCGGCCTCGGCCGCTTCCGCGATTTCCGCATCTCCAACTATCAGCTGATGATGGAGCTGATCGACTATTGCCGCAGCCACGGCATCGACGAGATCCTCGCCCTGCCCGACGTGAAGGAGCGGGTGGACCTCTACACCGAGCATGAGGCGAAGTTCTCCGACCAGCTCGCCCGCTGCAGCACGATCCGCGGCAACGTCGTGGTCATCGACCTGCGGCGGGAGGAAACCATCTACGCCGGCAACCGCTTCATGATCTACGCGATGTATCCGGAAGCGAACGTGTCGATCCACGTCCTGTGGGGTCTGAAGCAGCAGAACACGGTGCTGGCCTGCGGCAAGTCGATCATCAACCGCAGCTCCAAGACCAACATCGGCCCGCTGATGCTGGAATACGGCGGTGGCGGGCACGAGGCGGCGGGCACCTGCCAAGTGGACAACGACAAGGCCGAAGCGGTGCTGGAGGAGATCGTCGGGCGCATGCGCGCCGACGGCTGACGGGAATCGTGCCGGACCTGTTTCTCGACAAGACCCCGCTGTTCGAGGCGCGGTGGCTGAGCGTTTCCACCGCCACCAGCCGGGATGACGTGCTCCTCCGCATCGCCGAGGCCGAACGCCGCGCCGAGGCGGCGCTGGAGCAACTTGGGCGGACGCTGAGGCAGGGCGGAATTCCGGCATCCGGTGCGGTGGACCGCGACCGGCGCATCGACGCCCTGCTGGCGCTGGAGACGCGCGGCATCCCGGCGTCCGGCACCGCGGCGGACGGGGCGGTGGAGCGAGTCATGATGGAGGTCGGCTTCCGCAAGCGCGACCTGATGCCCCGCTTCCACGAGCTGGCCGAGCGGTGCCGCGCTATCCACCGCCGCGCGCTGGCCGTTGCGCGGGACGCCCGCTGGGCGCTGATGCTGGAGCGCGCCGCCGCCGACCCCGGCGGGCCGTCCAGCCCCATCCAGGGAACCGGGACCCGCTACGTCAAGAGCGACCGCTATGACGCCCGCGCCGCGCGCAGCCTGCCGCCGGACGACCGCGTCCGCGCCGACCGTTTCCTCAAGCGGCTGGGCGAGGACCCGGTGCCGCCGGAGCTGGAGCTGAGCCCGCTGGAGGGGACGGCGCTGTGGGGGATGAAGGCCGGCAACGGCAACCGTTTCATCCTGCGCCGGGGCGAGTTGCGCGGCGTCGCCTGCTTCTTCGTCGAGGACGTCGGTCCCTATCCCGACCACGAGGGCGGACGGCGCGGCGCCCTGGCCCGCTGAGGGGCCCTGCTGAACAGCGTCCGATTCCGCTCGGCCGCGTGCAGCGGCTACTCGACACCCGCCGTCCGGCGCGCTACATCCAGCGGCATGTCCGACGCCTCCCTTGCCGCGCGCTCCGCCGCGCTCGACCTGCTGCGCGATGTGCTGCGCAAGTCCATTCCCTTCGACGATGCGTTCGACGCGCATCCGGAGTTGCGCGCGCTCGACCCGCGCGACCGCGGCTTCGTGCGGCTGCTGACCGCCACGGTGCTGCGCCGGCTCGGCCAGATCGACGCGCTGATCCAGGGCAGCCTCGCCAAGCCGGGCCTGCCCAAGGCCACCGTGCACGACATCCTGCGGCTGGGCGCGGCCCAGCTCGTCTTCCTCGGCACGCCCGCCCACGCCGCCGTCGACACGGCGGTGGAGCTGGCCGCGGCCAGGGGGGCTGAACCCTACAAGGGCCTGATCAACGCCGTCCTGCGCCGCATCGGCCGCGAGGGGGCGGAGCTGGCCGCCCAGCAGGACGCCGGGCGCCTGAACACGCCGGACTGGCTGTGGCTCGCCTGGCGGCAGGCCTACGGCATCGGCCGCACCCGCGGCATCGTCGAGGCGCATCTGCACGAGGCGCCGCTGGACATCACCGTCAAGGCCGATCCCGCGGTGTGGGCCGAGCGGCTGGAGGCCAAGCTGCTGCCCACCGGCACGCTGCGCCGCGCCGCCGGCGGCAACCTGACGGAGCTGCCGGGCTTCGCCGAGGGCGCCTGGTGGGTGCAGGACCTCGCCGCCTCGCTGCCGGCCAAGCTGTTCGGTGATCTGGCGGGCAAGCGCGTCTACGACCTGTGCGCGGCGCCCGGCGGCAAGACCGCGCAGCTCGTCGCGCAGGGCGCTGAGGTGACGGCGGTCGACCGCTCCGCCAAGCGGCTGGAGCGGGTGCGGGAGAATCTGGCCCGCCTCAACCTGTCGGCGGAGGTGCTGGCGACCGACGCCGCCACCTGGACCCCCGACCAGCCCGCCGACGCGGTGCTGCTCGACGCCCCCTGCTCGGCCACCGGGGCGATCCGCCGCCATCCCGACATCCTGCGCGTCAAGACGCCGGAGGACATCGGCAAGCTGGCCAAGGCGCAGAGCCGTCTGCTGGCCCATGCCGTCGAACTGGTGAAGCCGGGCGGAACGCTGGTCTACTGCACCTGCTCCATCCAGCCGGAGGAGGGCGAGGCGCAGATCGACCGCATCCTGGCCCGCGACAAGCGGGTCGAACGCCTGCCCATCACACCGGTTGATCTGGGTGGCGGCCATGCGGGGGATGGCAATTTGGCCGAGTTGATCAACGAGCGTGGTGAGGTACGATCCCTGCCGGGCATGCTCGGGGACCTCGGCGGCATCGACGGGTTCTTCGTGGCACGGCTGCGACGGTTGCACGATTAGGGCACCACCGGCTTGCGGGGGTCGAGGCGAATTTGATACGACAACAGGATGCATCCCCCCGATCGCCCGAATGCCTTCAGCGAAGCGCCGGCCATCGCCTTCCCCTGCCGTGTGACGGGGTGAGCCGATGAGCGCCGGGCGTGGGAAAATGGGCCGCTTGCGGGACGGCGTCGCACAGATCGCCTTCGGCAACCCGATCTACAAGCTGACCTTGGGCGGCCGCGCGCCGACCGCCCTGTCCGCCGTGCCGCCGGACCCCTGGCCGGGCGACGCCGGGGACGGCTCGGCGATCCTGGCCGGCGTCTTCCGCTTCGGCGGGCAGGCGGCGGCGGCCGACGCCCACGGCGCGCCGAACTGGCGGGCCGGCAGCGCCGTCTGGCAGGACGCCCTGCACGGCTTCGAATGGCTGCGCGACCTGCGGGCGGTCGGCGGCGACACCGCGCGGCGGCGGGCCCGCGCGCTGGTGCTGTCCTGGCTGGGCAACAACGGGAGCTGGAACGCCCAGACCTGGGCGCCGGAGGTGCTGGGCGCCCGCATTGCCGCCTGGATCGGCCTGCACGACTTCTATTGCGCCTCCGCCGACGACGAGTTCCGCGCCGCGGTCTTCGACAGCCTCGCCCGGCAGGTCAAGCATCTGACCCGCGTGGTGCCCGGCGCGCTGGACGGCAAGGCGCTGGTCACCGCGGCCAAGGGCCTCGTCTATGGCGGCTTCTGCCTGCCGGAGCATGAGCGGATCGGCCAGGACGCGCTGAAGCTGCTGGAGCGGGAACTGCCGCGCCAGATCCTGCCGGACGGCGGCCATGTCGAGCGCTGCCCCTCGGTGCAGCTGCGCATCCTGCGCGACCTGATCGACATGCGGTCGGTCCTGCGCACCGCCCGCGCCGACGTGCCGGAGGCGCTGCAGCACGCCATCGACCGCATGACGCCGGCCCTGCGCTTCTTCCGCCACGGCGACGGCGGCCTCGCCCTGTTCAACGGCGGGCGGGAGGAGGACGCGGCGCTGGTCGACACGGTGCTGGCCCAGGCCGACGCCCGCGGGCGTCCGTTGAAGAGCGCGCCGCACACCGGCTTCGAGCGGCTGATCGCCGGGCGGACCATGGTGCTGATGGACACCGGCGTGCCGCCGGTCACCGGGCTGGACGCCACCGCCCACGCCGGCACCCTGTCGCTGGAGATGTCGGTCGGCAAGGAGCGGCTGATCGTCAATTGCGGTGCCCACCCGGTGAAGACCGGCCCCTGGCGCGCCGCGCTGGCCGGCACCGCCGCCCATTCCACCGTCGTGCTGGCCGAGACCAACTCGTCGGAGGTGATCGAGGCGGGCGGTCTGGGCCGCCGCCCCTCCCATGTCGGCTGCGAGCGGCAGGAGAACGACGGGGCGGTGCTGGTCGTCGCCACCCACAACGGCTACAGCCGCAACTTCGGCTATCTGCACCGCCGCCGCGTCTATCTGGCGGAGAACGGCGAGGACCTGCGCGGCGAGGACATGCTGGAGCCGGTGATCGGCGCCACGCCGGAGCCGCGGCCCTTCACCATCCGCTTCCACCTGCATCCCGCGGTCCAGGCGAGCCTCGTCCAGGGCGGGCAGGTGCAGCTGAAGCTGCCGAGCGGCGCCGCCTGGCGGCTGCGCGCGTCGGGCGCCACGCTGGAGCTGGAGGAGAGCATTTATCTGGGCAGCGGCGACGAGCCGCGGCGGACCACCCAGATCGCCGTCTCCGGACATACCGGCCCCGCCATCAAGACGGTGAAATGGGCCTTGCGCCGCGAGCGCAAGGGGGGGTAAACCGCGCGCATCCGCGGCGGACAGGCCGTGGGAATACGGATCGGTGCCTGTTTCGAGAGTCTGTGGAGTGTTCGCCCTGCGACCGTGATCCCCGCCCGGGCGGGGGTGACGAAGCGGGGTGTTTCGCTTTTCCGGATCGGTCAGGCAACCGACGGCTCAGGTCCCGTCTTCCCATGCGCCGTCTTCCCAAGCCCTGCCCGCCGCAGCCGGTTCCATGACAGCCAGGATGCCCCGATGAGCCCGCCGAACGTCGCCCACTCGCCCGCCCCCGATCTCGTCCGCATCACGCGCGCGCTGATCTCCGTGTCCGACAAGACGGGCCTCGTCGCGCTCGGTCAGGCGCTGGCGGCCAAGGGCGTGGAGATCCTGTCCACCGGCGGCTCCGCCCAGCGGCTGGCCGAGGCCGGCATCCCGGTGAAGGAGGTCTCCGACCACACCGGCTTCCCGGAGATCATGGACGGGCGCGTCAAGACGCTGCACCCGCGCGTGCACGGCGGCATCCTGGCCCGCCGCGATATCCACGCCGAGGCGATGACCACCCACGACATTCCGCCGATCGACCTCGTGGTGGTGAACCTCTACCCGTTCGAGGCGACGGTGTCGAAGGGCGCCGACTACGCCAACTGCGTGGAGAACATCGACATCGGCGGCCCGGCGATGATCCGCGCTGCGGCCAAGAACCATGACTTCGTCACCGTCGTCACCGACCCCGAGGATTACGAGGCGGTTCTGGACGAGCTGGCGACCCATGACGGCGCCGTCACGCTGACGCTCCGCCGCACGCTGGCCCAGCGCGCCTACGCCCGCACGGCGTCCTACGACGCAGCCATCTCCTCCTGGCTGGCCGGCCAGCTCGGTGAGACCTTCCCGCCGCGCACCACCCTGTCGGGCAAGCTCAGCCAGACCCTGCGCTACGGCGAGAACCCGCACCAGCAGGCGGCCTTCTACGTCACCGGCGAGCAGCGTCCGGGTGTGGCGACGGCGATCCAGCTTCAGGGCAAGGAGCTGTCCTACAACAACCTGAACGACACCGACGCCGCCTTCGAGCTGGTCGCCGAGTTCGAGCGTCCGGCCGTCGCCATCATCAAGCACGCCAACCCCTGCGGCGTGGCCGAGGGGGCGAACCTGCTCGACGCCTACAAGCAGGCCCTGCTGTGCGACCCGGTCAGCGCCTTCGGTGGCATCATCGCCGTCAACCGCCCGCTGGACGCCGCCACCGCGGAGGAGATCGCCAAGCTGTTCGCCGAGGTGGTGATCGCCCCGGACGCCGACGACGCGGCCCGCGCCCTGCTCGCCACCAAGAAGAACCTGCGCGTCCTGCTGACCAAGGACGTGCCGAACCCGGCCGAGCCGGGGATGATGGTGAAGCAGCTCTCCGGCGGCTTCCTGCTGCAGAACCGCGACAACGGCCGCATCACGCTTGACGACCTGAAGGTGGTGACCAAGCGCGCCCCGACGGAGCAGGAGCTGGCCGACCTGCTCTTCGCCTTCCGCGTCGCCAAGCATGTGAAGTCGAACGCCATCGTCTACGCCAAGAACGGCGCCACGGTGGGCGTCGGCGCCGGCCAGATGAGCCGCGTCGACTCGGCGCGCATCGCCGCCATCAAGTCGGCGGAGGCCGCCAAGGCCGCCGGCCTGTCGGAGCCGCTGACCAAGGGCTCGGTGGTCGCCTCGGACGCCTTCTTCCCCTTCGCGGACGGCCTGCTGGCCGCGGCGGAAGCCGGCGTGACGGCGGTGATCCAGCCCGGCGGCTCGATCCGCGACAACGACGTCATCGCCGCCGCCGATGAGAAGGGTCTGGCGATGGTGCTGACCGGGATGCGCCACTTCCGGCACTGAGGACTCACTTGCCCCCTCCCTGACCCTCCCCCGCTAACGCAGGGGAGGGGACCATTCTCCCTCTCCTGCGAAGCGGGGGAGGGAAGGGGCCCGCGGCGAAGCCGTGGGAAGGGTGGGGGCTTTACTCCCGCCGCGCCCCCAACATTCGCGCCAGCAAAGCGGCGGCTTCGGCCTGCGGCGTTTTTCCGTCCGCACCGTCTTCCGGCTTCAGGCGCCCGGTCGCCGCCATGGCGATCAGCATCGCCGGATGCATCGCGGGATGATGCCCCGGCTGGTGTCCCACCGAATCGTTTTCCCCACGCGCCGCGGCGTGGTCGCGGGCCAGCGCCTCGTTGATGTGCGCGAAGGCCTCGATGTCCTTGATGTGCAACATGTCCGTTCCGCCCTCCGCGCAAAATTCGTTGTGCGTCGCAGCAAAAGGCAAGTTAGCAGCTTCCGCTGGGTGAATCCGCCGTCATGCCGCGGCGGACTGTCGCACCGTATTCGCATCGCCCGGTGCCGGCTCCCGAACCGCCAGCATAAGCCCAAAACCGATGACGAAGAAAGCCACAACGCTCGCCATGCCGGCCCGCTGGCTCTCGAACAGCGCGGTTGCCAGCCCGAAGGCGAGCGGCCCGACGAAGCCGGCCATGCGGCCGGTCAGGCTGTAAAGCCCGAACATCTCGCCCACCATGCCCGGCGGGGCCAGCCGCGCCATCATCGACCGCCCGGCCGCCTGCGCCGGCCCGAAGAAGGCGCCCAGCCCCAGGGCCAGCACCCAGAACCACGCCTTCTCCGTCGCCAGCAGCAGCGGCACACCGAAGGCGGTCAGGCCGATCAAACTGACCAGGATGGTCGGCTTGGCCCCCATCCGGTCGTCCACCCAGGCGAAGCCGATGGCCCCGACGCCGGCCACCACGTTCAGCGCGATGGCGAAGAGCAGGATCTCCTCGAAACTCATGCCGAAGGCGTGGGCGGCGAAGATGCCGCCGAAGGCGGTGATGGTGTTGATGCCGTCGCGGTAGATCGCGCTGGCGATCAGGAAGCGCAACGTGTTGCGGTACTTGCGCGTCTCCGCCAGCGTCCGGCGCAGCGTCGCCATGCCCTCCCGCGCCGCCTGCCGGATGCCGAGGCCGGTTGCCGGCACGTCCGGCACGAACAGGAAGAAGGGCAGGGCGAACAGCCCGTACCAGGCGGCGGCGAGCAGGGTGGTGGCGCGCACCGGCGCCTGCTCCGCCGTGTCGAGCAGGCCGAACAGCGGGGCGGGCGACTTCACGAAGACGAACAACGCGACCACCAGACAGGCCAGCCCGCCGAAATAGCCGATGCCCCAGCCCCAGCCGGAAATCCGCCCGAGCATCCGCGGCGGCGCCAGCGCGGTCAGGCTGGCGTTGTAGAAGACGTTCGCCAATTCGAAGGCGACGGTGCCGATGACCACGCAGACCAAGGCGAACAGCGCGTGGGACGGGTCGGGCTTCACCCACCAGAGCGCGGCGCAGAAGACCACGGTCAGGGCGGTGAACAGCGCCATCCACGGCTTGCGCCGCCCCGTCCGGTCGGCCACCGCGCCCAGCACGGGGCTGAGCAGGGCGATCAGCAGCCCGGCGACGGTCAGCGCCGCGCTCCAGCGCGAGGCGCCCGCCACCTCGTCCCCGACCACGCCGCGGGCGAAATAGACGGAGAAGATGAAGGTCGTGATGATGGTGTTGTACGACGAGTTCGCCCAGTCGTAGAGGCACCAGGACGCGATGGCACGGCGGCTCGGCGCCTCGGCGGTGTGGGGCATGCTGAAGGATCGGCCGTCTGTTGTCCGGGATGACCCACTCTAGGCAAAGCGGCCGGGAATGCCAACCCGGGGGCGGAGCTACACCGGTTTGGCGGAGTCCGCCGTCGGCGTGGTGGCTTTCGCCAACGCGATGCTCTGGGCGATGCCTTGCGCCACGTTCCGGGCGGCGGTGGCGTCCAGTTGGGACTCGAAGCCCTTGAACCACGCCTGTGTCTTCAACTCGTCCGGTGTCTTGGGGATGTGCCGCAGCGGGTCGGACTGCGACCGGTCCATCGCCTGCTTGATCAGGGTCGCGAGCGGGTTGTCGCTGTCGAGCTTTTCCGGTTCATCGCCCTTCTCCCTCGTGTGGATTTCGTAGGACACCTGCGCCGACGCCCGGCGTGTCGCCCATTCGGTCGAGGTCTTCTCTTCGGGGCCGACGGCGTCCAGGAAGGTGAGGTTCGCCTTCATCCTTGCGGCCTCGTCGCCGCGGAACGGATCGGTGAAGCTGGCCTCCTGGCTGATCGGGCCGTTGTAGAGGCCCATGGCCAGCCCCTCCTGCTGCGCCATGATCGATTGGGCGATGTCCTGTTCCTGCTTGGAGAATTGGCCGCCGGCGTTGCTGCGCACCGCCTCCAGCGAGCGGCGGTCGAGATCGCCCATCAGGGAGTACCAGTCGCGGCCCTCGAAGCTGTCGAAGTCGAAGGGCTTGCCGCTCGCCTTCATGGCGTCGTACTGCGCGTCCATGCGGGCGCGGGCGTCCTTGGCGATGTCCGGCCCGCTCAGGCCCGCCGAGCTGGACACCGCCCCCGGATCGGACACCGCCTTGGCCAGCGCCGTGGCGGGTTTGCCGTCGCGCGTCGGGAAATAGGCGGTGTAGGGCCCGGCCGCACCGCTTGCGGTCTTGCCGGCCTTGGACGCGGTGGTGGTGGCCATGAAGGCCTGGGCTTCGACGGACAGGGTGACGAAGACGGCCGAGCCGCCGGAGGCCGATGCCGCCTGACCGGCGGCGGTCTGCGACGGGGCTCCCTTGTCGGCGCCCAGCACGGTCAGAGCCGCCTTGAGGCTGAAACCGAGGCTGAGACCGGAGGTTGGCGCGTTCGACGGGTTGATCGACATGAGGCCCTCCCGACCATCCAGGCGGGCGCTTCGGTCGCTGCCGCCATTCGTTGACAGCAGCGTAGCGCGTTCAGGCGGAAGTTGTCAAAAGAGCGGCTTACTGTTCCGTATGGCGAATGGCCGCGGGCGAGTTGGGCGGCGCGGGTTCGTCGAGGTGAACCGGAACGACGTCGATGGTGGGGCGGCGCTCGTCCAGGCGCGTGTCGATCCGCGCGCGCATTTCCATCATCTGCGCCTGGATCGCCTCGATCTCCGCCTTCTGCCGCTCCAGGTCGGACAGGTCGGGCGGCGGGACGACGATGTCGGTGGCGATGCGGTCGGAAGACTCATCGGTGCTCATGGGATCTCTCCGGTTCGTCGTCGGTCGGCTGGCGTCGGCCTGCGGGGAAACCCCGAAGACTCGCGTCCGCTCAGCCGCCCACGCCGAACGAAATCTGGTTGTTGTCGTAGCGGGCGACGATGGTCAGCCGATCGCCGGGGCGCACGCGGATCGGCGTCTCCAGATAGGTCATCGCCTGCTTCCAGTGGTTCGTCCGCGCCCGGCTTTCGGAGCGGTAGGTGACCTCCTCGTCCATATGCAGGTCGAACCAGAAGGCCACGCCGTGGCAGGTGCCCTCCGCCGTGATCTCCACGGCGATCTCGCGCGTGCCCTCCTCGGGCATGTTGCGGGTGAAGTCGAAGTCGAGCGCGGTGAAGGCGGCCGACAGCGGCGTGTGGGTTTCGGCGCCGAGGTCGATCTGCTGGTAGCCGGGGGAGCGGAACACGTCGAAGGTCGACATGTCGAAGCCGCCGATGGTCTTCACCGGGTTGATGCGGGCCAGCTCCGGGGTCTCCACCAGCATGGCGTAGACGGTCGAGGCGCGCGGGATGATCGCGCCGCCGGGTTTCACCAGATGGGTGCGCGCGTGCTGCAGGACCGACAGCATGCGCGGCGCCAGCATGCCGATGTTGATGAGTTCCGACACGAAGACGTCGGCCTTCTCCGGCAGGTCGCCGCCCTCACCCACCGACAGGCGGGTGGACAGCTTCGGCACCACGTCGATGCGGTCGGCGTAGCCGTTGTTGGCGACGGTCTCGCGGGCGATGCGGGCGAGGATCGGGTTCACCTCGCAGGTCACCACCTTCCGCGCCCCGGCGCGCGCCGCCATCATGGCGACGATGCCCGAGCCGGTGCCGATCTCCAGGACCAGCGAATCCGGTGTCACCGCGCGCTTCAGCGCCGCCTCGTAGGCGTCGTTGCGCTCGAAGTCGTTGATCATCGGCAGGTGCCAGCCGGGGACGGCGTTGGAATAGATCAGCCGGCGGGTGAACTGCACCAGCGGGTGGTCCGGCGTGATGGCGCGGGCGGCCTCGATGGCCTCCACCGCCTCGTTGGCGCGGTCGAGGCTCTGCAGCGTGTGGGCCAGACCGACATGGGCGGGGACGAAACGGGGCGCCGCCGCGATCACCACGCGGAAGGCCTCCTCGGCCTCCTCCAGGGCGCCGCGCGTGCTCAGCGCCTCGGCAAGGTTGTAGCGGGCCTCCAGATACTCCGGCGCCCGTTCCAGCGCGGCGCGGAAGGCGGCCTCCGCCTCGTCCAGCCGGCCCAGCTCGCGCAGGGTGGTGCCCAGGAAATTGTGCATCTCCGGCGCGTCGCCGCGCAGGGCCAGGGCAGCGCGGAAGGCGCCCTCGGCGTCCTCCAGCCGGCCCAGCGCCTTCAGCGCGTTGCCCAGATTGCCGTGAAGCTCCGGCAGGCGGTCGTTGAGGGCGATGCCGGCGCGGAACGCCGCCTCCGCCTCCGCGGCGCGGCCGAGTTGGAAGAGCAGGCTGCCGCGGCTGTTGTGGAAGGACGGGTCCTTGCCGTCCTCGGCGATGGCGTGGGCGAAGAGGTCGAGCGCGCCGTCGGGATGGCCGGTGTGGGCGGCGACGACGCCCAGCAGGTGCAGGGCCTGCGCGTTGTGCGGGTCGGTCGCCAGGATCGCCCGGCAGGCCGCCTCCGCCCCGCCCAGATCGTTCGTCCGCAGCAGGCGGATGGCGTCGTTCAGGGTCGGCTGGGGGTCGGTCATCGCGGCGGCTCCGGGTCGTTCAGTGTCCGCACCATAGCGGGAAAGCCCGAGCCGCTACAGATCAAGTTTGTGCCGTGGCGGGAGCATGCTTTGCGTGCGGGGGCCGGAGTCCGCACGCGCGACAATCCGTCCTCGCAAGGCGTTGCGTCCATGCGTTGTGCTCCGTTGATATTCTATTGCCTTTTAGTAGATTTCGGCGAAAGTGCCTTGCCTTGTGCACCTGTCCCCGACCGCTCTGCCGGAGTCACGTCATGGCCGATACAGACCATACCCTGCCGATCATCGCGATCTCGCCCAGCGGCGTCACGAACCGCGAGGGCAACAGCGGCATCACGCCCTATCTCTTCACTGTGACGCGCAGCGGGGACGCCAGCCAAGCCTCGACAATCGATTGGGCGGTTGCTTCGTTTGGCTCGGTTCCAGGAAGCCTCATCTACCAACTCGATGACGGCCAACTCAACGCCGAGGATTTTGGGGGAACCTTACCATCGGGAACCATGAACTTTGCCCCCGGAGAATCGACGAAAACCCTCACCGTTCCCATTCAGGGCGATCAGCGTGTGGAACGTGACGAACACTTCAAGGTCATGCTCTCCAATCCGATCGGCGCCACGCTCGATACAAATGCCTTTTCGTCGATCGGAAGCATCCTCAATGATGACATCCCGTTTTCCATTTCCATGATGCCGCTGGGGTTAGCATCAACCGGGATCGCGGAGGGAAATACGGGGAGCATCAATTTCGATTTCTATGTGGGACGCGACGTCGCTCTGAATCCAAAGGCCTTTTCGGTAAATTGGCGAGTCGTCGGTTACGGCCAGAACCCGGCCGACGCCGCCGATTTCGGAGGGACGCTGCCCTCGGGTACGATCCACTTTGCCGAAGGGGAACATAATAGGGTCATCAGCATCCGCGTGACAGGCGACCGGCTGCCCGAATCCGACGAGGGCTTCCGTGTTGAACTCTCGACACCAGTTGCGGCTTCGGGTGGTTCCGCTACGGATGTCGCGATGAGCGTCGTCATAGAGACAAGGTCAGCGCTGGGCACCATCAAGGACGACGACAACGGTGATTCCAGCAATCTCCTCTCGATCATGTCCGGTGGCACTGGCCGCCACTTTCGAATGGACCCCTACTCCGGTCCCGTCACATGGCTGAAGAACATGCACATCGCCGAGGATGACGGTGAAGCGATGGTGGGATCGGCTGTCGCCGACTTCATCAACGCGCGCGGCGGCGACGACGCCGTGGACGGCGGCATGGGGGACGATGTGCTCGATGGCGGCACGGGATCGAACTGGCTGGTCGGTGGCTTCGGCAACGACACCTTCTTCATCGACGGGCGTGGCGGCGGCACCACATGGTCCACCGTGACCGATCTGGAAAAGGGCGAGTGGGTGACCGCCTGGGGTTGGACGGAAGGCGTGTCCAAACTGACCTGGGCGGAGATGGCCGGTGCGGAAGGCAACAAAGGGGCGACGGCCCATATCGATCTGGACGCGAATGGCAGCATCGATATGAGCCTGACCATCGCCGGCAAATCCTCCGGCGCGATCCTGGTGATGCCCGGTCAGGTCAACGGTTCCAGCTATCTCGCCTTCACCCTCGCCTGACCGGGTGCCCGGCCTCCGATCTTACCCCGCCGTCAGGCCGCGGAGCTGCCGGTTCGCCACCGCCAGCATCGACAGGTCGACGTTGGGCTGGGTGCGCAGCTCGGACAGGAGCTGCTCCACCCGCTCCACCACCGGGCGGCGGTGGGCGATCCAGGCCTCCACGGGGGCTTCCGCGGGAAGCTGGTCCACCGCCTCCAGGACGCGGGTGGTCAGCGCGGTCTGGTGGGCGAACAGGTCGTCGACCAGGGCGGCCACCGCCTGCTTCTGCCAGTGGTTCTCCGCCTTCGCCGCGGCGGCCTTGTCGCGCAGCCACTCCAGGCCGAAGCGGCGGCCCAGCATGAAGTAGACCGCGGCGACGTCCGCGACCCCGCGCCCGGTGCGCCCGGCGATGCGGACGAGGTCGGGGGCGGCGGCCAGCACCGGCAGCGCCGCCATGCGACGGGCCAGTTCGGCGGGAACGCCCTGCTCCTGGTAGGAGGCGACGCGGGCGGTCAGGCGGGCCGTCTCCTCGGCGTCCAGCACGTTGTCGAGACCGGCGAGAAGCGTCTCGATGCCGGGCCGGAAGGCCTCCGTCTCGCGGGCGATGTCCAGCGGCTGCTGGCAGCTCGCCAGGAACCAGGCGGCGGCGCGCTCCATGTGGCGGACCGTCTCCAGGATCATGCTGGTCTGGAGCGCGGCCGGGACGACGGTGTCGAGGTCCTCGATCCCCGTCCACAGCGAGCGCAGGCCGAAGGCGTCGCGCACGATGGTGTAGGCGCGGGCGACGTCCGCCGGTCCCATGCCGGTCTTCTCCATCATCTCCTTGACGAAGGTCGGGCCGGTGCGGTTGACGAGGCTGTTGGTGACGCTGGTCGCGATGATCTCCCGCCGCAGCCGGTGCCGCCCCACCGCCTCCGCATGGGCCTTGCGCAGCGGCTTGGGGAAGTAGCGGGTGAGGTCGTCGGCCATGAAGGGATCGTCCGGCAGGTCCGACGCCAGCAGATCGTCGTAGAGCGTGATCTTGGCGTAGGCCAGCAGCACGGCCAGCTCGGGCCGGGTCAGCCCTTCGCGGTTGGCCATGCGGGCGGACAGCTCCTCCTCGTCGGGCAGATACTCGATGGCGCGGTTGAGCCGCCCCGCCTTCTCCAGCGAGCGGATCAGCCGGGCCTGCGCCTCCAGCGCGTCGGGACCCTGGGCGCGGGCGACGGTCAGGGCCTGGCTCTGCAGGTAGTTGTCGGCCAGCACCAGACCGGCCACCTCGTCGGTCATGGCGGCGAGCAGCTGGTCGCGCTGCTTCAGCGTCATGTCGCCGCGGACGACCACATCGTTCAGCAGGATCTTGATGTTCACCTCATGGTCGGAGGTGTCCACGCCCGCCGAATTGTCGATGGCGTCGGTGTTCAGCCGCACCCCGTGCTGCGCCGCCTCGATGCGGCCGCGCTGGGTGACGCCCAGGTTGGCGCCCTCGCCGATCACCTTGGCCCGCACGTCGCGCCCGTCGATGCGCAGCGCGTCGTTGGCCTTGTCGCCGACCTCGGCGTTGGTCTCCTCCGCCGCCTTCAGGTAGGTGCCGATGCCGCCGAACCACAGCAGGTCCACCTCGGCCTTCAGCAGCGTCTGCATCAGCTCCAGCGGGGTGACGTGGTCCTTGGCGATGCCGAAGCGCTGGCGGATCTCCGGGGTCAGCTCCAGCGACTTGGCCGAGCGGTCGAAGACGCGGCCGCCCGCGGACAGCAGCGACGCGTCGTAGTCCGCCCAGGAGGAGCGGGGCAGGTCGAACAGGCGCTGCCGCTCCTCCCAGCTCCGCGCGGCGTCGGGGTCGGGATCGATGAAGATGTGCCGGTGGTCGAAGGCGGCGAGCAGGCGGATGTGCTTCGACAGCAGCATGCCGTTGCCGAACACGTCGCCCGACATGTCGCCGACGCCGACGACGGTGAAGTCCTGCGTCTGGGTGTCGTGCCCCAGTTCGCGGAAATGGCGCTTCACCGATTCCCAGGCGCCGCGGGCGGTGATGCCCATCTTCTTGTGGTCGTAGCCGGCGGAGCCGCCCGACGCGAAGGCGTCGCCCAGCCAGAAGCCGTGGTCCACCGACACCGAGTTGGCGATGTCGGAGAAGGTCGCCGTGCCCTTGTCGGCGGCGACCACCAGATAGGGGTCGTCCCCGTCGTGGCGGACCACCTCGGGCGGCGGCACCACCGCCCCCTGGGCGTCCAAATTGTCGGTGATGTCCAGCAGGCCGCGCATCAGCGTCTTGTAGCACTCGATGCCTTCGGCGAGCTGAGCCTCGCGCCCGGCGGACGGCGGCGGCGGGCGCTTGACCACGAAGCCGCCCTTGGAGCCGACCGGCACGATGACGGTGTTCTTGACCATCTGGGCCTTCATCAGGCCGAGGATCTCCGTGCGGAAATCCTCGCGGCGGTCGGACCAGCGGATGCCGCCGCGCGCCACCTTGCCGCCGCGCAGATGGACGCCCTCCATCCGCGGGCTGTAGACGAACACCTCGACCATCGGGCGGGGCAACGGCAGGTCGTCGATGTTGCGGCTGTCGATTTTGAAGGAGAGGTAGGTCTTCGGCCGCCCGTCCGCGCCGTTCTGATAGGCGTTGGTCCGCAGCGTGTTGCACAGCAGGTTGAGGAAGCGCCGCAGGATGCGGTCCTCGTCCAGGTTCTTCACCCCGTCGAGCGCGCGTTCGATCTCCGCGGCCAGCCCCGGATCGTTCTGCGAACGGCGGGCCGGGTCGAAGCGGCTGTGGAACAGGGCGACCAGCTTGCGCGCGATGGCCGGATGGCCGGCCAGCGTGCTTTCCACGACGTCCTGCCCATAGGGGATGCGGGCCTGGCGCAGATACTTGGCGTAGGCGCGCAGCACCGTCACCTCCCGCGCGGTCAGGCCGGCGCGGAGGACGAGGCGGTTGAAGCCGTCATCCTCCATCCGGCCGTCCCAGACGGCGGCGAAGGCGTCCTGGAACTTCTCCTTCACCATCGCGCAGTCGATGGGCAGCCCGTTCTGGGAGCGCGCGGTGAAGTCGTGGATCCACACCGGGGCGGCGTGGCCGGCGATGGCGATCTCGAAGGGCGCTTCGGTGATCACCTTCAGGTCCATGTGCTCCAGCATGGGCAGCACGTCGGACAGCGGCACCGGGCGGCCTTCGTGGTAGATCTTGACGTGCAGCTCGTCCCCTTCGGCCTCCAGCGGGCGGTAGAGGTTGATGCCCAGCGTGCCCTGGGCCGTCGCCTTCTCGATCCGCTCGATGTCGAAGACCGCGGCCTCGGCGTTGAACTCCTCGCGGTAGGCGGTGGGGAAGGCGTCGGCGTAGCGGCGGAACAGGGTGCGCCCCTGCTCCTCGCCGTGGGCCTCGACCAGCGCGTCGCGCAGATGGTCGTCCCAGCCGCGCGACGCCTGGACCAGCCGCGCCTCCAGATCGGTGGCGTCGACGGTGGGCACGCGCCCCGGCTCGGTCCGGATGATGAAATGCAGGCGGGCCAGCACGCTTTCGGTCAGCTGCGTGGTGAAGCCGGTGCAGGTGCCGTCGTAGGCGGCCTCCAGGATGGACTGGATGCGCCGGCGCAGCGTGGTGTCGTAGCGGTCGCGCGGCACGTAGACGAGGCAGGAGGCGAAGCGCTCGAACGGGTCCTTGCGCACGAACAGGGCCAGCCGCTGGCGTTCCTGCAGGTGCAGGATGCCGACGGCGATGTCCAGCAGCTCCGGCACCTGGATCTGGAACAGCTCGTCGCGCGGGTAGGTCTCCAGGATGTGCAGCAGCGCCTTGCCGTCATGGCCCTGCGGGTCGAAGCCGGCCAACTCCATCACCTCGGCGACCTTGCGGCGGAGGTAGGGGATCTCGCGTGGGCTGCGGTTGTAGGCGACGGAGGTGAAGAGGCCGGCGACCAGCCGCTCGCCGATGATCCGCCCCTCGGCGTCGAAGCGCTTGATGAGGAAGGCGTCCATCGGCACCGCGCGGTGCACGGGGGAGGGGCGGTTGCCCTTGGTCACCATCAGGACGCGCGGGTTGCGCAGGAAGTCGCGCACGTCGGGCGGCAGGGTGGCGTAGTTGCGCAGCCCGTCGAAGACGGTGACGGAGTCGTCGCGCAGGATGCCCAGGCCGCTGCCGGCGACCAGACCCAGCGAGGAGTCCGCCCCGTCGGCGCCGCTCTCGAAGCGGTATTCACGGTAGCCGAGGAAGGTGAAATGGTCGTCGTCGGCCCAGGACAGGAAGGCCTTGGCCTCGTCCACCTCGTCGTCGGGAATGATCGCCGGGACGGCGGCGCGGGCGCAGTCGGCCTCCACGATGGCGGCGCGCACCTGCTGGCGCATGGCCCGCCAGTCGGCGACGGCGGCGCGCACATCGGCCAGCACGCGCTCCAGCCCCTCGCGGGCCTGGTCCAGCGCGGCGGCGCCGGTGACCGCGCCGACCTCGACATGCATGAAGGATTCGGGGGCGGCGTCGGTGGGGGCCGCCGCGGGCTCGTACAGCTCGGCGAGCTGGCCGTCGGCGTCGCGCTTGACCCGCACCACGGGGTGGATGACCAGATGGACGGTCAGCCCCTGGCGGTTCAGCTCCGCGGTCACCGAGTCGACGAGGAAGGGCATGTCGTCGTTGACGATCTCCACCACCGTGCGGTGGGACTGCCAGCCATGCTCCTCGACCCGGGGGTTGTAGACGCGGACCTTGGCGCGGTCCGTCGCCTCGCGCTGCTGGCCCCATTGCCACATGGCGAGGGCGGCGCCGTAGAGCTGCTCCGCCGGAGCCTGGATGATGTCGTCGGGCGGGACGTTGTCGTAGAACTGCCGTACGAAGCGCTCCGCCGGTGCCGCGCGGCTGCGGCCCAGCCGCTCGCGAACCTGCCGCACGACCTCTTCGGTCAGCTCGTCCTTGAGCTGTTCGGCCCTGAGAGCCATCGCTCCAATCCTTCCCTGATTTTTTGCGGCGGTTTGCCGCCGTTGTAGGCAGAGGGTAGCCGATTTGCCGCGACAGGCAACAGGCGGAGGGGCGTAACCGGAAGAGGCGGTTATTACGGAGCGGCCCTTCGTGTCCAAACCGATGAAAGTTGAATGAGTCGGGAAGTGGGCGTATTTTTTGTGCAAGCGTGCTTGTTGCGCGCAACCATCGAGACGGTCATGCCAAACGACGACGCCTGCCCGCCGGAGGCCACCCCGGTTCCGCCCGCCAAGCCCCGCCTCCATGTGCTGGTGGTCGATCCCGACCCGGCACTGGCCGGGCTGACGCGCGCCGCGCTCGACGGCTTCGCGCTGGACGGGGCGCCGGTGACGGTGCTGACCGCCGCGACCGCTGCCGAGGCGCGGGAGGCGCTGTACCGCAACCCCGGCACCGCCGCCGTCCTGCTGGAGCCGGTGCTGGACCCCGCGGTGGACGGGGTGCCGGAAGGGCTCGGCCTCATCGACCACATTCGCAAGGATCTGGGAAACAGCCGCGTCCGCATCCTGGTCTGCACCGCCCATCCCGAGCGGGCGCCGGAGGAGGAGGTGGTGGAGGGCCACGACGTCAGCGACTACCGCCTGAAGGACGGGCTGACGGCGCGCACGCTGCGCACCGCGGTGGTCCCGCGGCTGCGCGCCTTCCTCAACCTGCAGACCCAGGCGGCCGGGCGCAAGGCGCTGGCCCGCATGCTGGTGGCGACCACCGGCCTGCTGGAGATGCGCACCCCGGACGTGCTGTTCCCCAACATCCTGCCGCGCGTCGTCGGTCTGCTGGGCATCGGGCGGCACGCCCTGCTGTGCATCCAGGGCGACACGCTGCCGCGCGACCGCCGCATCCGCGTGCGCGCCTCCACCGGGCGCTTCGCCAAATGGAAGGACGTGGACGTTGCCGAGTTGGGCGAGCCCAACGTGGCCGCCGCGCTGGAGCGGCTGAGCCCGAGTTCCGAGACCATCGTGGAGCCGGGCTACTGCGCGCTGCGGCTGCGCGCCCATGGCGGGATCATCGGCATGATCTACGTCGAGGGCCACAACAACGAGGGCACCGCGCGCGAGTGGCAGCTGCTGGAGCTGTTCCGCAACAAATGCTCCATCGCCTTCGAGAACGCCCTGCTGTTCGAGGAGCTGAACACCGCGCAGAAGGCCACCGTCCTGGCCATGGGGTCGCTCGCCGAATACAAGGACAACGCCGCCGCCGGCCATCTCCAGCGCATCGAGCGGCTGGTCGGCGACATCGCCCGCGAGCTGCGCGTCCACGGCCGCTTCGCCGACGAGCTGGACGAGGAGCTGGCGGAGAAGGTCGGGCTGGCCGCCCTGCTGCACGACGTCGGCATGCTGAGCGTGTCGGACGAGACGCTGGGCATTCCCGGCGAGCTGGCGAACAACGACATGGCCGCCATCCAGCGCCACACGCTGATCGGCCACCGCATCCTCAGCGAGGCGGCGCTGCCCCTGCGTGGGCGCAGCCTGCTGTCGATCGCCGCGGAGATCGCCCGCTATCACCACGAGCGCTACGACGGGTCGGGCTACATGGAAGGGCTGCGCGGCGGGGCCATCCCGGTGTCGGCGCGGATCATGGCCGTGGCCGACGTGTTCGACGCCCTCATCACCGACCGCCAGTACCGCAAGGCCTGGGGTGTGGAGCACGCCATCACCTGGATCGCCGAGCGGGCGGGCAAGGACTTCGACCCGCTGGTGGTCGAGGCGTTCCTGACGGTGGTCCGCCGCATCCAGGCCGAGGAGCCGGACTGGTTCCCCAGGCCGGAGGGCGGCAACCAGGGCCTGCTGGTGGCGGCGATCGGGCGCAAGCTGCGCGGCCTGTTCGGCAACCGCGCCGAACCGATCAACTGATCCCCGTCTCCGTATGACGGAACCGGACCGAACGGCCTTTCCCAAGTGGAAGGGCCGTTTCGCCGTCGCCCTGCGCTGATGCCAGACGGTGCGACGCTGTGTCCAATGCTCTCATTATGGTTGCGCCATAAATACTATAGTGTACAAAAAATCGTGTTACTATGAATTGTGCAACCGATGCCGCGGGCGCGCTTCTTGGCGGCGCTCCGTTGTGGTAATCGGGCGGCAGCATTTGGCGGAGCCGACCATGAAAGCCAGACATTTCTTTTCAAGCCTTCTGACCTCCTGCGCCCTGCTGTTTGGCGCGACGGCGGCCCAGGCCGCCTACCCGGAGAAGCCGATCACCATGATCGTCGCCTACGGGGCGGGCGGATCGACCGACGTGACCGCGCGCATGCTGGCGCCCTTCATCGAAAAATATCTGGGCGGCGGCGCGCGGATCGTGGTGATGAACCGCGGCGGCGCCGGGGGGGAGATCGGCTTCGCGGCCATCGCCGACGCCACGCCGGACGGCTACACCATCGGCTTCATCAACACGCCGAACGTCGTCACCATCCCAATCGAGCGCAACGCCCGCTTCACGCTCGACCGGCTGGACCCGCTGGTCAACGTCGTCGACGATCCAGGCATCATGACGGTCCATGGCGACAGCCCCTACAAGACGGTGGAGGATCTGGTCGCCCAGGCCAAGGCCAACCCGAACACCATCACGCTGGGCTCCACCGGCGTCGGGTCGGACGACCATCTGGCCATGCTGCTGCTCCAGCGGCAGGCCAACGTCCGCTTCACCCATGTGCCCTTTCCCGGTAGCGCGGAGAACTACCGCTCCATGCTCGGCCGCCACACCCAGATCTGCGGCCAGAATCTGGGCGAGGGGCTGCGCGGCAAGGCCGGCGGCGACAACATCCGCATCCTCGGCGTGATGAGCACGCAGCGCTGGGACATGGCGCCCGACCTGCCGACCTTCAAGGAACTGGGATACAACATCACCATGGCGTCGCTGCGCGGCGTCGGCGCGCCGAAGGGGCTGCCGCCGGAGATCCGCGCCAAGCTGATCGATGCGGTGACCAAGGCCGCCAACGACCCGGAGTTCCAGAGCAAGGCCCGCGACACCTACCAGCCGCTGCGCATCCTCGATTCGGAAGCCTTCTCCGCGGAACTGAAGGAGCTGGACGGCGATTTCCGCAACCTCTGGCGCGAGTTCCCCTGGTTGAAGTGATCGGGTGAGGCGGACGGGACAGGCCGCATAGGAAAGGCCCCTCTTCCACGTGGAGGAGGGGCCTTTTTCGTGGGCGGTGTCCTGACGGATCAGGCCGCGGTGATGCGGGTGATGAAGGCTTCGATCTCGTTGTCCAGCCGGTTGAAGCTGCGCGACAGCTCCTCGGTCGTGGTCTGGACGGCGCCGGCGGAATGGCCGGTGGTCTCCGCCGCCTGCTGCACCAGCCGCATCTCCTGGAGCACGGCCACCGTGTCGGTGGCGGCGCGCTGCGAGCGCTCGCTGATGTCGCGGGTGGCGGCGTCCTGCTCCTCCACCGCCGCGGCGACGGTGCTGAGCGATTCGTCCACCTGCCGGATGGTGTTGACGATGGCGCGGATGGCGTTGACCGCCGCGGTGGTCGCCGCCTGCACCGCCGCGATTTCCGCGCCGATCTCGTCGGTGGCCTTGGCGGTCTGGTTGGCAAGGCTCTTGACCTCCTGCGCCACCACGGCGAAGCCCTTGCCGGCCTCTCCCGCACGGGCCGCCTCGATGGTGGCGTTCAGCGCCAGCAGGTTGGTCTGGCCGGCGATGTTGTTGATGAGGCCGACCACCTCCTCGATCTTCCGGCTGGCCTCGCTGAGGCCCTGGACGATGGAGTCGGTCCGCCCGGCCTCGTCCACCGCGCCGCGGGCGAGCTGGGTCGACTGGGTGATGGATCGGGTGATCTCGTCGATGGAGGCGCGGAGCTGCTCGGCGCCGGCGGCCACGCTCTCCACCTCGCTCGTCGCCTCCTGCACGGCGTGGGCGACCGAATCGCTGTGGTGGCTGGTCTGGCGGGCGTTCTCCAGCATGACGTTGGCTTCGCCGCGCATGGAGTCGGCGGAGCGCACCACCTCGCCCATCATCGCCTTGACCGACGCCTCCAGGTCGGCGGCGAGGCTGTTCATGGCCCGGCGCTGCTCCTCCATGGCGCGGGCGCGCATGGCCTCCTGCTCGCGCGCCATCTCCTGGACGCGCAGAGCGTTCTCCTTGAAGACGCGGACGGTGCGGGCCATCTGGCCGATCTCGTCGCCGCGCTCGGCGGCGGGCACCTCGTCCTCCAGCCGGCCCTGGGCCAGCCGTTCCATCACCGTGGTCAGGCGGACCACCGGGCGGGCGATGTTGAAGCCGATGAACAGCGCGACGCCCACCGTGATCAGCAGGGCGACGATCGCCGAGGCGATGAAGGCCTGGGTGGTCGCGTCGACCGATGCGTTCACGTTGGCGTAGGCGTCGGCCGACTGCTGGCGCTGGTAGGTCAGGTAGTCGCGGGCGGTGCCGTTCAGGCGCCCATAGGCCGCCTGGACCTCCTGCAGGAAGTCGAGCGGATCGACGCCCATCTTCAGCAGGTCGAGGAAGCTGGTGACCTTCGCCTGATAGGCCGCGGTGTCGGACCCGAAGCGCTGGAGGATCTGGCCCTCATCCTCAGTCGCGGCGGACTGGCCCTTCATCTTGTCCGCCTGGGTCTTCAGCTTGGTGATCTGTTCGGTCAGGGCCTTCGATTCATCCTCGACCGCCTTGGGGGAGGCGTTGGCGGTGCTGAGGATCACCGTCCGGTAGAGGCCGGCGTGGGCGACGGTCAGCGTGTCGGTCAACGCCTGGACGTCCGCTTCCCGCGTGAAGGAGCGGTTGAACAGCGTGTCCAGCAGGCGTGACTGTTCCGTGATGGCGGAGCCGCCGAGCAACGCGATGGCAAGCATGCCCAGGATCGCTGTCGCCGCCGGGATTCCCATTTTGGTGGGAATGTGGAGGTGATTGAGGAAAGTCATGGAGCACCTGCTTCAACCATTGGCCGGTCCGTTGGCGCCGGATGGTCAGGGGGGCTTGAACCGCACCCGCCGCAGGCCGGTCGGCCGGCGGCGGGTGGTTTCGCGGATGGGCCGGACCCGGACGGACCAGCCCGCCCGGGTCGCGTCAGCCCCGGATCACTTCAGCCAGGGCGACGACTGCCACAGCGACTTCAGCTCGGTGTCGAGTTGCTTCAGCTCCGCCGCGAAGGCATCGGGGCCGAGGACGCGCAGCGGCTGGAAGGTCTCCTTGGCCTCGGCCTTCGCCACGAACTCCGGATCGGTCGCGGCCTTGGTGACGGCGTCCACCAGCTTGGCGCGGACGTCGGCGGGCAGGCCCTTCGGCGCGCAGACGCCGCGCAGCGAGGCCATCAGCACCGGGTAGCCCTGCTCCGCGAAGGTCGGGATGTCCGGGGCGGCCTTCCAGCGCTCCTTGCTCATCACGCCCAGCACGCGGATCTGGTCGGAGGCCTGACCGCGCAGCCCTTCGCCGAGGTTCTGGCCGCTGATCTGGATCTTCTTGGCGAGCATCGCCTTGTAGTTGGCGGCGGAGCCGGAGAAGGGCACATGGGTGAACTGCACGCCGGCCTGGCGCTGCACCAGCAGCATGGCGAGCTGGTCGTCCGAGCCCACGCCGGTGGTGCCGACGGTGACGGTGTTCGGGTTGGCCTTGGCGTGCTCCACGACGTCCTTCAGCGTCTTGAAGGTGCTGTCGCCGGGAACGCTCCACACGCCGGGATCGTCGACGACGTTGACCAGCGCGTCCAGCCGGTCCGCCGAGAAGCGGGCCTGACGCTCGATCGGGATCGACACCATGTTCGGCGTGTTGCAGAAGCCGATGGAGTAGCCGTCCGGCGCGGCGTCGGCGATGGCCGCGAAGCCGATCTCGCCGCCGGCGCCCGGCTTGTTCACCACTTCGATCCGGGTGCCGCCCAGATGCTTCTCGATGAAGGGGGCCAGCAGGCGCGCGGTCACGTCGGTCGAGCCGCCGGCGTCGTAGGCGACGACCACGGTGATCGGCTTCTCGGGATAGGCGGCCCGGGCCGTCGACAGAGCGGTCGTCGACATGGCCAGCGCCAGGGTCCCGGTCGCCAGCGCCAGGAACTTGCTGCGAATGATCATCTGGATGCCCTTCTTTCCTGCGTTATTGCGGAAGACCCCCTTGGCCGCGGACGTGGTGGGGTCCCGGGAGACCCTGCCCGTCCCGATGCGGACACAGGCTGGGCCTCCTTTTCTGAAATTCTCGTAAAGATCGATGGTCATTGATTTCGACAGCATTGGATTATCGGGTCACGAACGACACGAAGATCCGTCATATCCTTGTGTTGGATAAACGCATACTTCGGTATGTCTGTCTTCGTGGATGGCCGATCCCATTGCCGGCACAGCGGCGGAGTTCGGTCGCCATTCTCGCGAAAGGGAGCGGTTCATAGGCCCAGCGCTGTCAAATCGACCCAACAGAAGCGGCTTTGACGCTTCAAAGTGGAAGATACAGAGTCTCTATTCGTGTATCAATCGTGCTAACCGGACCGGATATCCAGAAATCACAGTGATTTTCAACAAATGCTTTCTATCTGGCGTGGTTTCTTGGAGTTCCGTGCGATCGCGCGTGCGTGATAAGCGTCAAATGGACGCATAATGAAAAACGCCTGCGTCGAAATGACCGCGTCAGCCCATCGCCACCATGAAGGCGACGGAAATCGAGATCGGGGACATCAGGGTGGACAGCAGCAGCGACATCGACACCAGCTCCCGCCCCGTCTGATAGCGCTCGGCGAAGGCGTAGACGTTGACGCCGATGGGCAGCGCCGCCGCGGTCACGGCGGGGGCCAGCCAGTCCGGCGGCAGATGGAAGACCTCCACCGCCAGCACCCAGGTCAGCACCGGGTGCAGAACCGTCTTCATCACCGCCAGGACCAGCGCCTGGCCGAACTTGCCCGACAGCTTTCCAAAGGACAGCGAGGTGCCCAGCGTGAAGCAGGCGCAGGGCAGGACGGTGGCCGCGGCGTAGTCCGCCGCCTTCATGACCGCGTCCGGCACATGGACGCCGCTCAGGTTGAAGCCCATGCCGACGACGATCGACAGGATCATCGGGCTGAGCAGAGTCGCCTTGACGGCGTTGACCGCGGCGACCACCGGCCGTCCGCCCGCCGTCCGCTGCGCCTCGGCGATCATCGTCGCCGTGGTGAAGAGGAGCGGCGACTGGAACAGGATCAGCAGCATCACCGGGATGGCCACCGACGATCCGTAGGCGTCCATCAGGATCGGTGCGCCGAGCAGGCCGATGGAGGAGAAGGAGGGGGCGAAGCCGCCGATCGCCGCCTCGTCCCGCCGCCGGATGGACAGCATCCAGGCGGCGCCCAGCCCAAAGATGATGAAGGCCGCGACGAAGAAGGACGCCACGAACCCCCATTCGATGGGATCGGGGATCTTCGCCTTGGCCATCGCCGCGAACAGCAGCGCCGGCAGGGCGTAGATGCCGAGAAAGCGCGACAGCCCCTGAGCCGCCGTGTTGCTGAAATTGCCCGATTTCCCGGCGTAGAAGCCGAGCGCGACCAGGACGAACATCGGCAGCACGATTTGAAAGATGAGCGTCATGGCGGCGGAAACCGGTCTTGGGGCGGCTCGAAGGGCTGTGCGGGTCGCCGGCTCGCGTGGTCCGGCGAATGCCGGGGGTCAGCGCAGGGTGGGCGTCTCGACGATTTCCGGTTCCGGCACGCCCAGCACCTCCATCAGCGACTTGCCGGCGTCGAGCTGCTGCGACCAGATCTTCTCCTTGGCCATCAGCTCCAGGCAGCGCCGCAGCACCTCATCCATCACGGCGAGCGGCACCACGGTCACCCCGTCGTCGTCGCCGATGATCAGGTCGCCCGGATTGACCACCATGCCGCCGACGCCGGCCGGGACGTCCATCTTGCCGCCGAAGGCCTTGTGCGGGCCGCGCGGGACCGAGCCCTTGGCGAAGACCGGGAAGCCGATGGTCCGGATTTCCTGAAGGTCGCGGACGGAGCCGTCGATCACCAGACCGCCCAGACCGCGCGACTTGCAGCCGCGGACCACCCATTCGCCGGCCAGCGCCACCTCCTCCAGGCCGGCGCCGGCGACCACCACCACCTCGCCCGGCTCGGCCAGGCTGCACGCGGTCAGCAGCATGCTGTTGTCGCCCGGCATCGACACGGCGGTGCGGGCCTGCCCGCAGATGCGCATGCCCGGGGCGCAGGGCTTGATCCGGGCGTCCATGCTCTGGCAGCGGTTCTGCACGTCGGACGCGATGCTGCTGGGGACCGTCTTCCAGATTTCCAGCATGTCCGGGGACAGGCGCGGAAAATTCACGATGTAGCGTTGCATAGCCATGGGAAGGACCTCTTGTCGTCTGGGCGGATTGCCGTCTGGGCTGTACGAAGCGGGGCTTGGAAGCGCGACCAGCGGCACCGCCGGTCGCAGTGCGACGACAGCGGAGCCGATGACGATCAGGCGGGGGAGGGCCGGTGTTGCCGGAGCGGCGGACGCCGGCCGGACAGGAGCGTCCTGTCCGGGAAAATCACGGGCTCAGCCCGTCCGACGCCACCAGACCATCCATGGTGCATACAACCCTAACCGGATAGAAGTTCTATTTGTTTCGTATTTGAAGCATAGTCTTTTGGACGGTCATACGCAAGTAGGTTGCCAAGACGTAAATTTATTCACGCGATCATATGGGGTATGTGCGCGGGGAATGACCTACAAAGGAATGCTGTTTGCTAAGATTGACGCCTTATGGTTGCGATTTTCGGCGTTGCCCGCCCTGTATGGCTGCGCCGGTTCGAGGTTGGGAGCGTTGGGGGCCAAGGCATCGGTTGCCGCCTGCGAAGGGCCGCGGCGCAGACTCGGCTTCGGAAGCGATGGCGTGGTTGCGGAATCGCAACGCGCGGAGAAGGGGGAGCGGCCGGGAGGGGAAAAACGAAAAAGGCCGGCACCCGAAGGTCCAGCCTTTCCATCAACCGTCCTGCTTCCCTTCGAAAGACCACCGTCCCCGTCGGGAGAATGGAGCGGGCGAAGGGATTCGAACCCTCGACCCCAACCTTGGCAAGGTTGTGCTCTACCCCTGAGCTACGCCCGCGCTCCGTTTCGCTGCCGTTCGGACCGTTGTTCGGTGCCGTCCGGCGGCGTGCGGCGGACTATACTCATGGATTTGCGCAATGCAAGCGTCATGTTTCACTTTTCTCGGGCGCTTGGACGAATTTTCCCGGACGAATTTTCCCGGCACCGCTAAAGATGGAGCCATGGACACCCGCGACACCCCCGAGGGCAGGGCCGAGGAGCCGCTGCCGACGAGCCCGGAGCAGCTCCTGGAGCATCTCGCGGCGCTCGGCATCCGCACCGTGACCCACCGCCACCCGCCGCTGCACACGGTGGAGGAAAGCAAGGCGCTGCGCGGCGCGCTGCCCGGCGGCCATTGCAAGAACCTGTTCCTGAAGGACAAGAAGGAGCAGCACTGGCTGGTCGTCGCGCTGGAGGACGCGCGGGTGGAGCTGAACCGCTTCGACAAGGTGATCGGGTCGGCGCGGCTGTCCTTCGCCTCGGCCGACCGGCTGTGGCGGCATCTCGGCGTGCGGCCCGGCTCGGTCACGCCCTTCGCGCTGTTCAACGATCGTGAGCGGCGGGTGAGGGTGGTGCTGCAGGAGCAGATGCTGGCCCACGACCCGCTGAACTACCACCCGCTGCTGAACGACCGCACCACGGCCATCGCCGCCGCGGACCTGCTGCGCTTCCTGCGGGCCGGCGGGCACGAGCCGCTGATCGTGCCCTTCGGCGAGGAGCCGCCGGACTCTCAGCCGACGCTTGCTTAACGCGCCCCGTGCGCTCATCTATCACGCGAGATCGCAAAGGGATACGTGACCGCCATGTTCTCCATTCCGCCCGCCAACAAGCCCGTCGCCGCCGGTGCCGCCCCCGCCGCCGCCCCTGCCGCCGGTGACCTGATCAAGGACAGCAGCGACCGCGCCTTCATGGCCGACGTCATCGAGGCGTCGCAGTCCGTGCCGGTGATCGTCGATTTCTGGGCGCCCTGGTGCGGCCCGTGCAAGCAGCTCGGCCCGATCCTGGAAAAGACGGTGCTGGCCGCGAAGGGCAAGGTGCGGCTGGTCAAGATCGACACCGACAAGGACCCGATGATCGCCTCGCAGCTCCGCGTGCAGTCGATCCCGGCGGTCTACGCCTTCTTCCAGGGGCGTCCGGTGGACGGCTTCATGGGCGCCCTGCCGGAGTCGCAGGTGAAGGCCTTCGTGGAGAAGCTGCTGAAGCTGGCCGGCGCCGCGGGCGGCGGCGAGGGCGACATCCTGGAGGAAGCGCTGGCCCAGGCCAAGGAGGCACTGGAGGCCGGCGACACCCAGACCGCGTCGGAGATCTACGGCGAGATCCTGCAGGCCGATCCGGAGAACCTGAACGCCGTGGCCTACGCCGGGCTGGTCCGCTGCCTGATCGTCAACGACGAGCTGGCCCGCGCCAAGCAGATGCTCGACAAGGTGCCGGAGCAGATCGCCAAGGACAAGGAGATCGCCGCGGTGCGCAGCGCGCTGGAGGTCGCCGAGCAGGCCGCCAACGCCGGCCCGATCCCGGAGCTGACGGAGAAGGTCGCCCGCAACGAGGACGACCACGAGGCCCGCTTCGACCTCGCGCTCGCCCTGTTCGCCGCCGGCCGGCGCGAGGCCGCGGTGGACGAGCTTCTGGAGCTGGTGCGCCGCGACCGCGCCTGGAACGACGAGGCCGCCCGCAAGCAGCTCGTCAAGTTCTTCGAGGCCTTCGGCCCGACCGACCCGCTGACGGTGCAGAGCCGCCGCCGCCTGTCCTCGATCCTGTTCCGCTGATCACGGAGGCTTGCGGCCCGGGGGCGACTCCGGGCCGCGAGTCTGTTTCGTTGGAGTCTGTTTCGCTGGAGGCCGCTTCGTTCGCCGTCGCTCTGTTCGTGGGCGCTCTGTTCGCCGTGTCCGGGGGTTCTATATTCGTCGCATGAGCCGGAACCCCATCGACCCGTCACCGGACCGCTTCCCGCGGCAGCTCCCGATCTTCCCGCTCGCGGGGGTCCTGCTGCTGCCGCGCGGGCGTCTGCCGTTGAACATCTTCGAGCCGCGCTACCTCGCGATGGTCGAGGATGCGCTGGCCGGCGACCGCATGATCGGCATGGTCCAGCCGACCGATCCGGCCTGCCGCCTGCGTGAGCCGGCGGTCTACGGCACCGGCTGCGCCGGACGCATCACCAGCTTCGCCGAGACCGAGGACGGCCGCTACCTGATCACCCTGACCGGGGTCAGCCGCTTCGCCATCATGCGGGAGCTGGAAGGGCAGCGCGGCTACCGCCGGGTTGCCGCGGACTGGGACCGCTTCTCCGGCGACCTGATCGACCCGCTGGAGCGTGGCGGGGCCGACGGCGGCGGGCTGGATCGCCCGCGTCTGCTGGCCGGGCTGAAGGGCTATTTCAAGATGCAGGGGCTGTCGGTGGACTGGAAGGCCATCGACGGCACGCCGGACGAGCGACTGGTCACCTCGCTGGCGATGATCTGCCCCTTCTCACCCAGCGAAAAGCAGGCCCTTCTGGAGACGCCCGACTTGCCGGAGCGCGCGAAGCTCTTGATCGCCCTGGTCGAGATGGCCATTCTCGACGGCCATGAGGGCGACGGCGGCAACGCGCTGCGTCACTGACCGTTCCCTTCGACCGACACTGCACTTTCCGACTGCGAGGCCCGATCCATGAGCGCCCATCCCCACGACGACACGCCCGCCGACGGCAAGACGCAGGCGCGCGTCGATCCGAAGCTTCTGGAGATCCTCGTCTGCCCGCTGACCAAGGGGCCGCTGCGCTACGACGCCGAGCGCGCCGAACTGATCAGCGACCGCGCCGGGCTGGCCTACCCGATCCGCGACGGCATTCCGATCATGCTGATCGACGAGGCCCGCAGCCTCGACGGGAAGCCGGGGGCCGCCTGATGTCCGACGAGCAATTCGCGTCGGACGCCTTCGGCACCAAGCACTGGCCGGTGGAAGTCCGGCTGAAGAAGGAGGAGAAGCGGCTGGAGGTCGATTTCGACAACGGCCAGACCTTCTCCTACCCGGCGGAATTCCTGCGCGTCCACAGTCCCAGCGCCGAGGTGCAGGGCCACGGTCCCGGCCAGAAGCAGACCGTCTCGGCCCGCCGCCACGTCGGCATCATGAGCCTGGAGGCCATCGGCCATTACGCCCTGCGGATCGTCTTCGACGACCTGCACGACAGCGGCATCTACTCCTGGAAGCTGCTGTACGAGCTGGGCGAGGACCAGGATCGCCTGTGGGCGGAGTATCTGGCGGAGCTGGGGGCCAAGGGCCTGAGCCGCGATCCGCGCGGCCGGCGCTGAGGCGGCGGAGGCGGGGTGCGGCAATCCGCCGCGACCTCGCTTCTCCCGCTTGTTTCCACGTGGCCTTTCCGGGCGTTCGGGCGCGGCGTGTTGCGCTTTCATGAAAAGGGCGTAGATAACGGCTCATCGACCGTTCCTCCGCCGCAGGATGACCGCCGTGACCGCGACCGACCCGCCCGGCGCGACCGCCAGCCAAACCGCCGCGCCCAACACCGGTTCGCCGCCTGCGAACGGCGCCGGACTGCCCGTTCCCACCACGCCCACGCCGAACGATCCGCCCGATGACCCGCCGCCCGTGGAGCGGGGGTGGGGTGGATGGACGCGTGGCTATGGGCGGCGCGGCAGCGCGTTGCGGCAGAAGCTGGCCACCCATCTGGCGGCCCGGCGGCGCAAGCGGCGCGCCTGGGCCCGCGACGTCGCGCGGGTCGTCCTGGTGGTGTCGATCCTGGCGCTGGCCGTTCTGGCCGTGGAAATCGGGCGCAAGGCGGTGGTCGTGCTGAACCGCGCCGACCTGGGCGCCGTCCACCTGTTCGGGGAGCGTGGCTGAGCGCCTCTCAGGGCAGGATGACCACGTAGCGTTTCGTCGTGGTCTCCAGCACCTCCCACACGCCGTGGAAACCCGGCTCCAGCGTGAAGCGGTCGCCGGGGCCGACGGTCCAGCGGCGTCCGTCGGCGTGGCTGATGGCGCTGGTGCCCTCCAGGATCTCGCAATACTCCCACTCGTCGTAGACGATCCGCCAGGAGCCGGGGGTGGAGCGCCAGACCCCGGCGAAGCGTTTGCCGTCTTCCGATTCGTACTCGTTCCACGTGGTGAAGACCGGGGCGCCGGACAGGACGCGGTCGGGCGCCGGGGCGCCGGTCTCGGGTTCCACGGCGGGGCGGGCGGGGTCGGTCAGCAGGGCGAAGCTCATCACGCGGTCTCCCATTCACCAAGCTCTTTTCACCAGGCGGCGAGCAGCGGCGGCAGGCCGTGCAGGCTGTCGATGCGGCGGTAGTTCTCGGTGGGCGGCTCGGCCACCTCGTGCGCCCAGGTGACGTGGTAGGGCACATGGACGGCGTGGCCGCCCACGGCCAGCACCGGCAGGATGTCCGACCGCACGGAATTGCCCACCATGACGAAGCGCGCCGGGTCCACCCCGTGGCGGTCGAGCAGGCGGCGGTAGGTGGCCGGGTCCTTCTCGCTGACGATCTCGATGGCGTCGAAGCGCCCGGCGAGGCCGGAGCGGGCGATCTTGCTTTCCTGGTCGAACAGGTCGCCCTTGGTGACGAGCAGCAGCCGGTAGCGCCCGGCCAGCCCTTCCACCACCTCCTGCACCCCGTCGAGCAGGTCGACCGGGTGCTCCAGCATGGCCTTGCCGAACTCGACGAGGCTCTGGATGTCCCGCCCGCCGATGCGCCCGTCGGTCAGGTCCACCGCCGTCTCGATCATCGACAGGACGAAGCCCTTGATGCCGTAGCCGTAGACGCGGAGGTTCTCGCGCTCGGCCTGCAGCAGCCGCCGGTCGATGTCCGCCGGGTCGGCCAGATGGTTGGCGAGCAGCGCGCGGAAGCGGTCCTGCGTCATCGAGAACAGGGATTCGTTGTGCCACAGCGTGTCGTCGCCGTCGAAGGCGATGGTGTCGATCATGGGAAGAACTCGGTGTCGGACGACGGTCGGGATCACAGGTAGGACGCCCTGCGGCGGCTGTCCAGCGCTCCGTTTCAAACCCGGTTTGTTGGTGAACTGCACAATTTGTGACGCCCAAAAGCTGTGCATTCGTCCATTATTCTTGCATCGGTGATATTCCTACGACAGCTATCGAGAAAGCTCACGGCTCGCATACCCACATGGCGGTGGCGGGTTTGCGCGGGATGAGCAATATTCTTTCTCACAAAGCGAGGGTGCGGCGGCCACTTCCGGCAGGCCCCCTCGGGACCTTCAAAGATAGGATGACCACCATGGCAATCGCTCTGCGCACGGCCCCCGCCGGCCGTACCCTGCGCCCTGCTCCGGTGGCGTATGTGCTGGACAGCGTTCTGGACACGTTCGCCCTGTGGCGGCAGCGCACCATCACCCGCCGCGAGCTGGCTCGGCTGGACGACCGGATGCTGCACGACATCGGCATTTCCCAGATCGACGTCGAAGGCGAAATCAGCAAGCCGTTCTGGAAGGCGTAATGCCGCCGTCACGGCTGCGGGAGACCGCAAGGAAAAGGGCCGCCCCTGTGTAAGGGAGCGGCCCTTTTCGCATTTGGGTCTTGGGGCTTCCGCAAGCGGTCAAAAGAAAAGGCCACTCTTCGCGAAGGAAGAGTGGCCTTTTTCTCAGCCGAAACGCCGCCCGATCAGATGCAGATCTGCTGGAGCGGGGCGAAGCCGTTGAAGCAGACCGCCGAGTAGGTCGTCGTGTAGGCGCCCGTGGCGTGGATGCGCACGCGGTCGCCGGCCTTCAGGTCCATCGGCAGCTTGTACTCGGCGCGCTCGTAGAGCACGTCGGCGCTGTCGCAGGTCGGGCCGGCCAGAACGACCGCCTCGCTGTCGCCTTCGCCGTCGTCCCCCATCACCTGGATCGGGTACTGGATCGCCTCGTCCATCGTCTCGGCGAGACCGCTGAACTTGCCGATGTCCAGATAGACCCAGCGCTTCACGTCGTTGGCCGACTTGCGGGAGACGAGGACGACCTCGCTCTCGATGATGCCGGCGTTGCCGACCATGCTGCGGCCCGGCTCCACGATGGCTTCCGGCAGGCGGTTGCCGAAGTGGGTGCGCAGGGACTCGAAGATGGCCTGGCCGTAGGCGGTGGTCTCCGGCACGTCGGTGCGGTAGCGGGTGGGGAAGCCGCCGCCCAGGTTGATCATGCCGAGATCGACGCCCAGCACCTCAAGCTCGCGGAACAGCTGCGCCACCTGGAAGATGGCGTGGTCCCACTGCATCAGGTCCTTCTGCTGCGAGCCGACGTGGAAGGACACGCCGTAGGGAACGACGTTCATGCCCTTGGCCTTCAGCAGCAGCTCGCGCGCCATGGCGAGGTCGCAGCCGAACTTGCGGGACAGCGGCCACTCGGCGCCCTCGCCGGAGGTCAGGATGCGGCAGAAGACGCGGGCGCCGGGGGCGGCGCGGGCGATCTTCTCCAGCTCCGCCTCGCTGTCGAAGGCGAACAGGCGCACGCCCAGCTCGAAGGCGCGGCGGATGTCCGCTTCCTTCTTGATGGTGTTGCCGTAGGAGATGCGCTCCGGCGCGCAGCCGGCGGCCAGCACCATCTGGATTTCCGGGACGCTGGCGGTGTCGAAGGCGGAGCCCAGACGGGTCAGCAGGCCGAGGATCTCCGGCGCCGGATTGGCCTTCACGGCGTAGAAGATCTTGGCGTCCGGGAGCGCTTCCTCCAGGTCGTGGTAGTTCGCTTCCACGACGTCCAGATCGACGACGAGGCACGGGGTCTGCGGACGCTGCTCTTCGAAAAAGCGCGCAATCTTATCGGTCATCTCAGTCTCCCGGACGCAAGATGAAGGTGTCGGACGAATTGTGAAAAAGCAGGGGCGGAGCGGCCGCGCGCTGCTGACCGGTCAGAAAGAAAAGACGGTCAGGCGCTCAGGCCGCCCATACTGGACTGCCGTGTTGCCTTGCGGGGAAGGACCGGACTGGACAGAACCGGAAAGAGTCGGAGACGGGTGAGCCGGTGCCCACCCACAACAACATGAACCATCGTAACCTCCAAGACGCCGCCTTGCTTAAGGGACGGTCGGGGATCACGCGTTACGTCGTTGCATAACCACATCTCGAAAAGGACGAGGGGCGGGCCAGCGGCACGTGCGCTTGCGAGTTGCGGTTACATAGATCGAACGGGCCGCCTTTTAAAGTGAAAAATGCGACCGGGCGCAAAAAAGTAGCAAGCGTTACGCAAAGGTAAAAATAGGGAGGAATAACATGGACTTGAGTACGGCCATTCCGGTCTGGGACATGGCGGCCCGGCTGGCCGCGGCGGCGGTTTGCGGGGCGGCGCTGGGACTCGACCGCGAGATCCGGGGCAAGGCGGCGGGGCTGCGCACCCACACGTTGGTGGCCATCAGCGCGGCGGTGACGACTCTGGTTGCGCTGGAGCTTTATTGGGGCATGGCCGGGAAGGGGGCCGGCGGGGGCGACATGGACCCCACCCGCGTCATCCAGGGCATCGCCCAGGCCATCGGCTTCATCAGCGCCGGGGTGATGTTCCGCGCCGGGACCACGGTGCGCGGGGCGACCACCGCGGCGCTGATCTGGATGGCCGGCGCGCTGGGCATCGCCTGCGGCGCCGGGTTCTACGTGCTGGCGGGAATGGCGCTGGCGCTCTGCCTCGCCGTGACGATCGTCTTCTCCTACGCCCTGCGCTGGATGCCGGAGCCCGCCAAGACCGCCAATTCCATCAAGCCCGCCAATTCCATCAAGCCCGAGGACTGACCAGGAGCCGGTGGGCCAGCGCGCCGCCGAGCGCGACCAGCCCGATGGCCGTCATCATGGGAAGCTGGCTGTCCGCGTGGGTGTGGCCGAGCACCACGCCGATCAGCGCCGCCACGGTCATCTGCACGAAGCCGACCAGCGAGGAGGCCAGCCCGGCCATCATCGGGTAGGGGCCGACCGCACCGGCCATGGCGTTGGGCAGGGTCAGCCCGGCGCCCAGCATGAAAAGGAAGACGGGACCCACCACCGCCGCCAGATGCAGCACCCCGCCCAGCGCCAGCCCCACCCCGAGCAGGCCGCCGGCCAGCGAGACCGCCGTGCCGGTGCGGATCATCCGCGGCCCGCCCAGCCGCGCGCTCAGCCGCCCGGCGAAGAAGGAGCCCACCGCGTAGCCCAGCACCACCGCGGCGAAGCTTCCCCCGAACTGCGCGGGCGTCAGGTGCAACCGTCCGATCAGCACGAAGCTGGACCCGGAAATGAAGGCGAAGATGCCGCTGTAGGCGAAGGCCACCGTCAGCATCTGCCCGACGAAGCCGCGGTCGCGCAGCAGCAGCGCGTAGTTGGCGAGCAGCCGTCCGGGCTGCAGCGCCGTCTCGTCGCGGTTGGCGTTGGTCTCGCCCATCAGGGTCCAGGTGGCGGCCAGGATCAGCGCGGCGAAGCCGGTCAGCAGCAGGAAGTTGCTCCGCCAGCCGAACCACTCCGTTAGGACGCCGCCCAGGATGGGGCCGGCGGCCGGGGCCAGGGTCATGGCCATCGCCATGTAGGCCAGCACGGTCGCCGCCCGGTCGCGCCCGAAGACGTCGCGCACCACCGCCCGCGCCACCACCGGGCCGCAGCACGCGCCCAGCGCCTGGAAGAAGCGGGCGACGATCAGCGTCTCGATGTCGTCGGTCAGCGCGCAGGCGGCGCTCGCCACCAGATAGATGAGGATGCCGCCGAGCAGGGCGGGCCGCCGCCCGAAGCGGTCGGACACCGGCCCGTAGACGAGCTGCGACACCGCGAAACCGGCGAGGAAGACCGACAGGGTGAGTTGCACCGTGGCGATGTCCGTGTCGAACACGCTGACCAGCGTCGGCAGGGAGGGCAGGTAGAGGTCGGTGGACAGCGGGCCGAAGGCGACGAGCGCCGTCAGCAGCACGCGGACGGTCAGGGAATCGGGGCGGGGCATGGAGGGGGGCGGGCCGGAAACAATGGGGGAGGCGCACTCTAGCAGAGGCTCGGCGCGACCCCGTTACGGCGTTTTGGCATGACCGTCATTTGCAGGTGAAACCATTTCCGCCCCCTCGCCACCGCCCTCGCCACCCCCTTCGCCATACCGCAGCAGCCGCGCGCCGTTGGCCTTCAGCCAGAGGCGCGGCGTGCGCACGTCGCCGGTCAGCTGCGCGCACAGCGTCCAGAAGCGCTGGGAATGGTTCATCTCGCGCAGATGCGCCACCTCGTGCCCCACCACGTAATCCAGCACGGACTCCGGCGTCAGGATGAGGCGCCAGGAGAAGGAGAGGCGTCCGGTGGCGGAACAGCTTCCCCAGCGGCTCTTGGTGTCGCGCACGGTGACGGCGGCGACCCGCGCGCCGATCAGCGCGGCCTTGGCGCGCGACCGCTCGGCCAACTCGCGCCGCGCCTCCGCCATCAGGAAGTCGCGCACCCGGCGGGCGACATGCTCCGCCCGGCCGCCGACCAGGATCGCGCCGTTCTCGCGCCGGGTCGCCCCGCGCAGGTCTGGACTGTGCCGGACGACGTGATCGATGCCGAGATAAGGCACCACCGCCCCGTCGGCGAAGGGAAGCTGCGGTGGCAGGGCGGCCAGCCGCGCCCGGACCCAGCCGTCGTGCCGCCCGACGAAGCGCAGCGCTTCGGCCTCCGGGACGCCCACCGGGATCACCACCTGGATCAGCCCGCGCCCGGCGTCCACCCGCAGGGTCATCCGGCGGGCGCGGGCGCTTTCCCGCAACTCCAGCGGCGCGGGCAGGCCGGCGACCGCCAGGGCGCGCGGGGCCTTGGGGCGTGGAGCCTGGGTTTTGGCCTGGGCTTTGGAGGGATGGGATTTGCGGCGGAAGAGCATACCTGACTTATAGCCTGCGTGGCCGGCTTGGGCCAATGGGGCGTTGTCCTTCACATTCAAACGGAATTTGTCCCAAGTGAGTTTTGCATGTGATATTTGACTCCGATGCCCAAGTGGCCGAATAAATGTGCTGCAATCTCAGTTTTTGCGGTGAAGTTGTGGGCGAGTATACCAGAAAGAACTCAACCGAAGGTCATATGACTGATCGTGCGATCTGGCTTGAGGCTCTGGTCTCCGCCAACGGCGCCGCTCACGCTCTGCTTGGGCTGGACGCGCGGCTTCTCGTGGTCAACCAGGCTTTTGCCGCGGCCTTCGGCTGCCTGCCGGAAGAGGCGGACGGCAAGGAGCTGACCGAGCTGGGCGTTCCGGCGGCCATCGTGTCCCAGGTGGAGGCGCAGGTCCGCCGTGTCGTGCTCACCGGGACCCCGGTGTCGGCCTTCGGCCTGCTGCCCCGTGGCGAAATGGTGCTGAGCCCGGTGCGCGACGCGGATGGGGTCGTCACCGCGGTCGCCGCCATCGCCGACACCAACGCCGCCGCTCTGGCCACCGCCCGCGCCGAGGCCGAGCGTGCGAAGGCCGAGACCGAGCGGGTCCGCCAGGAGGCCGAGACGGGACGCACCGCCATCGGGCGCTTCCTGTCGGCGGCCAGCCACGACCTGCGCCAGCCCTTCCAGGCCATGCATCTGTTCCACCATCTGCTGATGGGCCGCCTGACCGATCCCGGCGCGCGCGATCTCGGCGAGAAGCTGGAGATGTCGATCGAGGCGGCGGAGGGGCTTCTGCGCGCGTTGTTGGACGTGTCGAAGCTGGAGGCCGGGCTGGTCCGGATGCAGGTGCAGAGCTTCCCCATCGACGAGACGCTGGGCCGCCTGCTCAACGAGTTCGCGCCTGAGGCCGACGCCAAGGCCCTGCGCTTCAACGTCCGCCCCGCGGACGCGGAGGTGAGCACCGACCCGGTGCTGCTGGAACAGCTTCTGCGCCCGATCCTGTCCAACGCCCTGCGCTTCACCGAGTCGGGTGGCGTGCTGCTGGCGGCGCGGCGGCGCGGCGGCGCGTTGCGCGTCGAGGTGTGGGACACCGGCCTCGGCATCGCCCCCGCCGACCAGTCGGCGATCTTCGACGACTTCCGCCAGCTCGGCAACCCGAACCGCGACCGCCGACACGGGCTGGGGCTCGGCCTCGCCATTGTGCGGCGCCTTGCGACGCTGCTGGGCTTGACGGTTTCGCTGCGCTCGGTGCCCGGCAAGGGCTCCGTCTTCGCGGTGGATGTCCCCTTGGCGGCGGCGAGCGCCGCGGAACGGCCGGTCGAGAGCAGCAGCGCGGCCTGACAGGGCGGGGAGCACGTTTCCTCCCTCCCACCGAACGAACAGAGAGCGCCGTCCTCGCTTGCGCTTGCCGACCCGTCCATCGGCGCCGCACCGGACGTCGATGGAGCGCGCATACTTCCTCCGAAGGCCGGGGCTGTTCACGGCCCGTCGGCCCCGACGTCATGGTCTGGGTGCCCCATGGGCGCGGCCCGGGATCGGAGGGGAGCATGCATCACGAAGCAGGGTGCCGGCTGGCCGGTTGTCTGGCGGGGATGACGATCGCCGCCTTCGTCGTCCTGCCCGCCGCAGCGCAGACGACGAGCCTGGATTGGGACCAGCGCGGCTGCGTCTTCGGTCCCCGGCCCGGCTTGGACCGGCTGGTGCCCGGCTACAACCCCGGTGCGCAACCCTTTTACTGCCCGCCGCCTGCCGCGCTGTATCCCGCGCCGCCGGTCGCGCCCCCGACGGCATCGCACTATCTGTCGGCGCCGAGCCGGTCCTACTGCCTGCTGCGCTCCTCCGGCCTGATGGGGGACAGCCTGTCGCAACTGGCCGGGTCGCTGTGCCGGGACGACGCCGCGCTGTGGGCGCTCGCCCAAACATGGCACCCCGAGAGATGACGTAAGGGTGATAGTCCGCACTGATACGTACGGCTGATTGACAGCCTCCCCCTCTGTCCTTAAGGCTTGCAAAAAAGAAACACACATGCGGGGAGGAAAACCACAGATGCCGGCGCAGCATCCATCACCGCCTTAAGTCCCGTTCCATGCCTTACGCAGGACCGACGTTGCAACCGCGAAGAGCGGATGCGGCGCGCCCCTGCGCGCGTGTTCCGGACACGTCACCAAATCTTCACAAGACCGTCGCGGGACCGCAACCCGCACCCTGCATGTCAGCACATTACGCAATCGATTGGTTCCAGGGAGAGACCACCATGCTGACCCGCCGCAAGCTCGCCGTCTCGACGGCCGCCTTCGCGCTCGCCGCCGGTTTCACCGGTGCCGCCTACGCCCAGCAGAAGACCGTCGTCGAATTCTGGCACGGCCTGCCCCAGCCGCTCGGCGGCCAGCTCGAGCAGGTGGTGAAGGGCTTCAACGACAGCCAGGACAAGATCCAGGTCAACCCGACCTTCAAGGGCAGCTATCCGGAGACGATGCAGGCGGCCATCGCCGCCTTCCGCGCCGGCAACGCCCCGCACGTCGTGCAGATGTTCGAGGTGGGCACCGCCACCATGCTGTCCGCCGGCCCGGCCATCAAGCCGGTGCACCAGCTGATGAGCGAGACGGGGTCGGGCTTCGACGCCGCGGCCTACATCCCGGCGGTCCGGGGCTATTACAGCTCCAAGGACGGCAAGATGATGGCCCTGCCGTTCAACAGCTCCACCACCATCACCTTCTACAACAAGGACGCCTTCCAGAAGGCCGGGCTCGACCCCAACAAGCCGCCGGCGACCTGGCCGGAGGTGGCCGACGCGGCGCGCAAGCTGAAGGCGGCGGGCGTGACCTGCCCGATGACCTTCTCCTGGCCGACCTGGACGCAGTTCGAGCAGGTCGGCGCGCTCCACGACAAGCCCTTCGCGTCGGAGGCCAACGGCTTCGGCGGGCTGAACGCCACGCTGAAGATCAACGATCCGTTCTTCGTGAAGCATCTCCAGACGCTGATCGACCTGCAGAAGGAAGGCGCGCTGCGCTACGGCGGGCGCGACAACGCCGCGGACTCGCTGTTCCCGTCGGGCGAATGCGCGATGATCCAGGCGTCGTCCGGCCTGCGCGGGCGCATCATCAAGGAGGCCAAGTTCAACTGGGGCGCCGCGCCGCTGCCCTACTGGCCGGACGCCATCGCCTCGCCGAAGAACTCGATCATCGGCGGCGCCGCCTTCTGGGTGATGACCTCGCCCAAGCGCACCGCCGACGAGTACAAGGCCGTCGCCGCCTTCTTCAGCTACCTCGCCCGTCCGGAGGTGGACGCCAAGTGGCACATGGACACCGGCTACGTCCCGGTGACGCTCCAGGGCTTCGAGCTGGCGAAGAAGGAAGGCTTCTACGACAAGAACCCCGGCGCCGAGGTGCCGGCGGAGCAGCTGACCCGCACCGCCACCACGGAGAACACCATGGGGCTGCGGCTGGGCAACCTGCCGGAAATCCGCAACATCATCCAGGAGGAGATGGAGAAGGCGTTCCAGGGCCAGCAGACCGCCCAGCAGGCGCTGGACAACGCGGTGAAGCGCGGCGACACGGTCCTGCGCAACTTCGAGCGCGCCAACAAGAACTGAGCGTAACTCCCTCTCCCCTCTGGGGAGAGGGCAGGGGTGAGGGGGATGCGCTTGTGCCGGACGCTCCGCGATGCGCAACCCCCTCACCGGCCCTCCGGGCCACCCTCTCCCCGGAGGGGAGAGGGTTGAAAGGGATTCCATGCAACGTCGCGTGATTTTCGACAACAGGGCGCTGCCCTACCTGCTGCTGGCACCGCAGGTGGCGGTGACGCTGATCTTCTTCATCTGGCCGGCGGCGCAGGCGCTGTGGCAGTCGGTGCATCTCCAGGACGCCTTCGGGCTGCGCAGCCAGTTCGTCGGGCTGGAGAATTTCCAGGCGGTGCTGAGCGACCCGAACTATCTGGAGACGGTCAAGACCACCATCGTCTTCAGCGCGTCGGTGACCGTCCTGTCGCTGGCCTCCGCGCTGGGGCTGGCGGTGATGGCCGATTCGAAGATCCGGGCGGCGTCGGCCTACAAGACGCTGCTGATCTGGCCCTACGCGCTGGCCCCCGCGGTGGCGGCGGTGCTGTGGATGTTCATCTTCAACCCGGACATCGGCATCCTGGGCCGCGCGCTGAACAACCTCGGCTACGCCTGGGACTACCGGCTCAACGACGGGCAGGCGCTGACCATGGTCATCCTGGCGGCGAGCTGGAAGCAGGTCTCCTACAACTTCATCTTCTTCCTGGCCGGGCTGCAGGCCATCCCGCGCTCCGTGCTGGAGGCGGCGAGCATCGACGGGGCGGGGGCGGTGCGCCGCTTCTGGACGATCACCTTCCCGCTGCTGTCGCCGACCACCTTCTTCCTGCTGGTGGTGAACATCGTCTACGCCTTCTTCGAGACCTTCGGCACGATCCACGCCCTGACCCACGGCGGGCCGGGCAAGGCGACCGAGACGCTGATCTTCCGCGTCTACCAGGACGGCGTGGTCAACCACGACCTCGGCGGCTCCTCGGCGCAGTCGGTGATCCTGATGGTCATCGTCATCGCGCTGACCGCCATCCAGTTCCGCTTCGTCGAGCGCAAGGTGCATTACTCATGACCCGTGACCGCGACACCCCGCGCTCCGGCGGGCGCCTGATGGACATAGTCCCGCACCTGATCCTGATGCTGGGCGTCCTGATCTTCGCCTTTCCGATCTACGTGACGATCATCGGCTCGACCTGGGACGCCGCCACCATCGGGCGCGGCAACCTGCCGCTGACGCCCGGCGGCGAGATGCTGAACAACTACGCCTCGGCCTGGAGCGAGTCGCAGGGCAACCGCGTCATGCACACGCCCGTGCGCATCATGATGTGGAACAGCCTGGTCATGGCGCTGGTCATCGCGCTGGGCAAGATCGCCATCTCGATCATCTCGGCCTACGCGGTGGCCTTCTTCCGCTTCCCGCTGCGCATGGTCTTCTTCTGGATGATCTTCATCACGCTGATGCTGCCGGTGGAGGTGCGCATCATCCCGACCTACGAGGTGGTGGCCAACCTCGGCCTGATCGACAGCTACGCCGGGCTGACCATCCCGCTGATCGCCTCGGCCACGGCGACGCTGCTGTTCCGGCAGTTCTTCCTGACCATCCCGGACGAGCTGGTGGAGGCCGCCAAGATCGACGGGGCGGGGGCGCTGCGCTTCTTCCTGGACGTGGTGCTGCCCCTGTCGCGCACCAACATCGCGGCGCTGTTCGTCATCCTCTTCATCTACGGCTGGAACCAGTATCTCTGGCCGCTGCTGATCACCAACAGCGCGGAGATGGAGACGGTGGTCATCGGCATCACCAAGATGATCGGCAACGGCGAGGCCGCGACCGACTGGAACCTCATCATGGCGACGACGGTGCTGGCCATGCTGCCGCCGGTGGCGGTGGTCGTGCTGATGCAGCGCTGGTTCGTCAAAGGCCTTGTGGACAGCGAGAAATAAGAAATGGCAACGGTCGATCTGAATCAGGTCCGCAAGTCCTACGGCGCCGTCGAGGCCATCAAGGGCATCGACATCAGCGTCGCGGACGGGGAGTTCCTCGTGCTGCTCGGCCCCTCGGGCTGCGGCAAGTCCACGCTGCTGCGCATGGTCGCCGGGCTGGAGAGCATCACCGGCGGCGAGATCGCCATCGGCGGGCGGGTGGTCAACGGGCTGGAGCCCAAGGACCGCGACATCGCCATGGTGTTCCAGAACTACGCGCTCTACCCGCACATGAGCGTGTTCGACAACATGGCCTACGGGTTGAAGATCCGCGGCCTGCCCAAGGCGGAGATCCAGGCGCGCGTCGCCAAGGCCGCGGAAATCCTGGAGTTGAACCGCTTCCTCGACCGCCGGCCCAGCCAGCTTTCCGGCGGGCAGCGGCAGCGCGTCGCCATGGGCCGCGCCATCGTGCGCGAGCCCGCCGCCTTCCTGTTCGACGAGCCGCTGTCCAACCTGGACGCCAAGCTGCGCACCCAGATGCGCGTCGAGATCAAGCGGCTCCAGGACCGGCTGGGCATCACCAGCCTCTACGTGACGCACGATCAGGTGGAGGCGATGACGCTCGCCGACCGCATCCTGGTGATGAACCACGGGGTGGCCGAGCAGGTCGGCACGCCGCTGGAGGTCTACCAGCGCCCGGCCAGCCTGTTCGTGGCGGGCTTCATCGGGTCGCCGCCGATGAACGTGCTGGACGCGCGCTTCGACGGTGCCGGGCAGGCGGTGGCGCTGCCCGGCGGCACCGCCTTCCTCCTGCCGCGCCCGCGGCCCGACATGGCCGGGCGGCCGGTCAAGCTGGGTGTGCGGCCGGAGCATCTCGCCGTTACCCCCGGCCATGGGCCGCTGATCGTCACGGTCGATCTGGTGGAGGCCCTGGGCGCCGATACGGTGGTCTATGGCCGCCTGCCGGACGGCGAGGGAATGGTGGTCCGAGTCGCCGGCCTGCCGTTCTGCCGCGAGGGCGAAACCCTGCGCGTCGGCGCGCCGCCCGACGCCCTGCACTTGTTTGATGCCGAGACGGGACGGCGTTTGGCGGATTGAGTTGGTTAGGGTCCGGACTCATAACCAGTAGGCGACGGTTGCCACGATGTGGACGGCGGCCATGAAGTTGGTGGCGGAGCGGTCATAGCGGGTGGCGATGCGCCGGAAGTCCTTGAGGCGCCCAAACATGCGCTCGATGACGTTGCGGTTCCGATAGAGGTAGGGAGAGAAGCAGTTTTTCCAGCGCTTGTTGGCGCGTGGCGGGATGTTGGGCGCGGCTCCCGCCTCTTCGATCTTCCGGCGAACAGCGGCACTGTCGTATCCCTTGTCGCCGTGCAGGAGATCGGTGGCGGGCATCCGGTCGAGCAGACGGTCGGCGGCGGTGCAGTCGGCAACCTGACCGCCGGTCAACAGGAAGGCGAGCGGCCGACCGCGCGGATCGCTCAGGGCGTGGATTTTGGTGGTTCGTCCGCCACGGGACCGTCCGATGGCCTGGGCGCGCTCCCCCCTTTCCCGCCACTCGCCGAACGATGGGCACGGACCGCCGTGGAGTCGATCATCACCTGGGCCGGTGGGCCACCTGCCGCTGCCAACGCATGGAAGATATCCTCCCACACGCCCTTGGCCGCCCAGCGGACGAAGCGGTTGTAGAGCGTCTTGCGCGGACCGTAGACCGGCGGCGCGTCCGCCCAGCGCCCACCCGACTTCAGCACATGGACGATCCCGCTGATCACACGTCGGTCATCAACGCGCGGCTTGCCTCGGGTATCGCGCGGAAGGTGCGGCTCAAGCCGTCCGAACTGCTCCACCGTCAACCAGAACTGACCGTCGTTCATCACAAAGCCCCTTTCCAGGGCTTTGAATCATAACGATTCCCTTCGGGAAAGGCTCTTTATGGGTCCAGACCCTAGGGAACCACCAGCAGGGAGGGGGCGAAGACCCCGACGAGCATGAGCGCAACCGACCGCAAACCCGTTCCGCCCTTCCACCTCGCCTTCCCCGTCCGCGACAAGGAGGAGGCGCGCGCCTTCTACGCCGGCCTGCTGGGCTGCGGTGTGGGACGGGAATCCGACCGCTGGATCGACTTCGACCTCTACGGCCATCAGGTGGTGGCGCATGTGACGGAGGAGGCCGGGACCCGCGCCACCAACCCGGTCGATGGCGAGGACGTGCCGGCCAGCCATTTCGGCGTGATCCTGGATTGGGACGACTGGCACGCGCTGGCCGACAGGCTGAAGGCCGAAGGCGTGCGATTCCTCATCGAGCCGCAGATCCGCTTCAAGGGTCAGGCGGGCGAGCAGGCCACCATGTTCTTCCTCGACCCGAGCGGGAACGCTCTGGAGTTCAAGAGCTTCCAAGACATGGGGCAGATTTTCGCGCGGTGATGGACGCGTAGGGGCGGTTTGTCTTTCAATGGAACATCGGCCCTCTTCCTCACCGGGTGGAGGGCCTTTTCCTGTCGATCCGCAGCCTCTTCCCCGTTCTGTTCGTGTATCAATAGAAACACAGATGAGAGGCGTAGGGCTGAGTGTATCCTTCGCCGCTCCTGTTTGTGTTTTGCTTTTAATTAGATAGATAAGCAATGAAGTTAACGCTTTCGTGTGTATTTTATTGTTGTTGACTGTTTTCTTTTCCCGTGACAGATCTCGTTTTGAGAGCACTTCAGTGACTGTGCTCAACCGCATGCTGTCGTGTGCATGAGCGAGCGCAGCTGAAGAGCCTCTGTTCGGAAACCATGATCGACCGATCCGGTGAACGCGGCGCGGTCGGACAAACAAGAAAACTTTCCGGACATTCATTCGAAGATGCATAAAATAAGTGGGGATTCGACATGAGCGTCATCAATGGAACGTCAGCGTCCGAAGTGATCGACCTGCGGGGATTGGTTCCCGGCCCATATGAGAATGCCAACGGCTCCGCGGCGGGCGCTGGCAACGACACCGTGTATGGCAGCAGCTATCCCGACCTGATCCAGGGCGGGAGCGGAAACGATCTTCTCTACGGCTTCAACGGAAACGATATTCTGGTCGGCGACGACGGCAACGACACGCTGTATGGCGGCAACGGGAGCGACAGCCTTCTGGCCAGCTCGGGGAACGATCACCTGCTGGGCGAAGCCGGTGACGACACGCTGTACGGCGGGGCGGGCAACGACGTCTATTATCATTCGGCGAATGGCGGCGTGGATCTCATCAACGATGACAAGTCGGAAGCCGGAATGCCGGGCTATGGCGGCGGAACGTCCGACGTCGTGTACTTCACCGATGTGACGATGGCGAACCTCGCCTTCTTCCGTCCGACGGGAAGCAACGACCTGTGGATCTCCAGCGTGGCCGATTTCAGCGACGGCTATCTGAATGATGGCGTGATCATCCAGGACTTCTATCTGGGTGGAAACAACACCATCGAGTATCTGTACAGCTCCGACTCTTACGCAGTCAATCTGACGACGCTGCTCTGACCGGTCCATCGTCGCGAAATGGCAAAGCCGCCGCGGCCATCGCGGCGGCTTTTCTTTGTTGGGCAAGGAAATGGTTCGACGCCATCGGCATTTCTTTCACCCTCGCTGGGAAAATTCGGCTCTGCGCATCCAGTTCCACAGTCCCTTCCGCCCCCCTTCCGCCCTGGCGGATGCCTGTGGTCAGGCGCTGCCGGTGATGGCATGGAAACTGCTAAGGGGGAAGTTGCCGAGGGGGAGTCAGCGATCAACCAGGGGGTGTTTCATGAGCAGCCTGTCCGTCTCCGCGCCGGGATATGGCCCGTCAGCCGCGTACGCACTGAACGGTGGCGGGATCACCCGCTTTTCGGCGGCGACCAAGGCCACGCCGGAGATGATGGCGCGGGTCGGGGTCGGCGATTCCACCTTTCAACAGCAGATGAGGATCGCCGGTGATCCCAACGCCGTGGACCCGGCGGTCGCGGCGCGCAGCCGCGCCGTGCAGGCCCACACCGTGTTCCGGCAGGGCGGTCAGGTCGTCGCCGCCGTTTGGCGGGACGGCCAGACGCAGATGAGCAACGGGCTTGCGTCGCGGCTCGACTGGACCGCGCTGGAGCGGCAGACCGCCGCCCTGTCCGAAGCGCAGCGGCGCGACGTGATCGCCGCGGCCATCGCCAAACAGCTCGGCGGGAGCGTCCAGGTCCAGCGCTACGGCGACAGCGGCGCGGCGCCGACGCGTGGCGCGGTGATCGACGAGCAGGCCGCGGCAAATCGGGCGGTGCGCGGCGGACGGTGATCCCGCCGCGCACCGAACAGGCATAGGCTGTTTGGACTCAGGCCGCGGACCGCTTGTTCCCGCCCGGCTGGCCGCCATGCGGGGCGGGGCGGCGGTTGTGGCGGTTCTGCTGGTTGGCCGACACCTTGGCCTTCAGCGGCTGGTCGCCGGTGGCGCCGGCAACCCGTGCGCCCTGCGGCGCCTGCGGCTTCGCGCTCTGGGCCTTCGGCGCCTGAGCCCTCTGGCCCTGCGGCTTGCCGCCGCCCGGCTGCTGCTGCGGCTGGCCGCGGCCCGGACGGGGCTGCTTGGGCGCCGGCTTCGGCGGCTTGGCCGAAGAGGCGTGGATCGCCGCCACCACCGACGCGTGGTAGGGATGGTCGTGGTCCGCCGGGACCGGCTGGCGGATGGTCTTCTCGATGGCCTTCAGATAGGCCACCTCCTCGGCGTCGCAGAAGGACACCGCGCTGCCGTCGGTGCCGGCGCGGGCGGTGCGGCCGATGCGGTGGACGTAGCTTTCCGGCTCGTTCGGCAGGTCGAAGTTGATGACGTGCGTGATGCCGTCGATGTCGATGCCGCGCGCCGCGATGTCGGTCGCCACCAGCGCCTTCAGGTCGCCGCTGCGGAAGGACTCCAGCGCACGCACGCGGGCCGACTGCGACTTGTCGCCGTGGATCGCGTCGGCAGGAACGCCGGCCTTCTTCAGATGGTCGGCGATGCGGTCGGCGCCGTGCTTGGTGCGGGCGAAGACGATCGTCCGCTCCATGGCACCCTCCTGGAGGAGGTCGGCGAGCAGGCGACGCTTGTCGGCGCGGTCCACGAACAGCACACGCTGGGCGATGCGCTCCACCGTGGTGGACTGGGGCGCCACCTCGATCCGCTCGGCGTCGGTCAGGATGCTGTGTGCCAGCTCGACCACGGCTTCCGGCATGGTGGCGGAGAACAGCAGGGTCTGGCGCTGCTTCGGCAGGACCGCGACCACCTTCCGCACGTCGCGGATGAAGCCCATGTCGAGCATGCGGTCGGCCTCATCCAGGACGAAGATCTCGACCTGGTCGAGCACGCACTGCTTCTGGGCCATCAGGTCCAGCAGGCGGCCCGGAGTCGCCACCAGCACGTCGGTGCCGCGGGCCAGAGCGGCAACCTGCGGGCTCTGCCCGACGCCGCCGTGGATCACCGTGCGGCGGATCGGCAGGTGCCGGCCGTAGGTGCGGAAGCTCTCGCCGATCTGCAGCGCCAGCTCGCGCGTCGGCGTCAGGATCAGCGTGCGCGGCGCCTTGGCCTGCACGCGCTTCTTGTTCTGGAACAGCCGCTGCAGGATCGGCAGGGTGAAGGCGGCGGTCTTGCCGGTGCCGGTCTGGGCGAGGCCGAGCACGTCGCGGCCCTCCAGAAGAACGGGGATGGCGCCGGCCTGGATCGGCGTGGCGGTCTGGTAACCCTCTTCGGCGACGGCGCGCAGAAGGGGCTCGATCAGGCCGAGGCCACTGAATTCGGTCATACGGGGAGGGTCCTGGTCACGTGAACAGAGGCTGCACCTGGGCCGTGCCCGGACATGGCCGGGGGCGGCGTGGCTTGGGGCGCTCCGCCGCGGGAGTGCGCGGAGCCATCAATTCACCGTGGGAAGGCGCAAGCGGCGCCGGTACCGGGACGACGAGGAGCCGGCAGCCCCAAAGCAAAATCGACCGACCACACATAGGCGGTGGGGCGGCTTTTGGCAAGCAAACAAGGACCTTGGCCGCGTTCCGGACCGGAAATGTCCCTGGGTCGGCAACCCTTGGCGGGAGACAGTGGGGTGGCGGGCGGCACCGATGCACCGGGCGTGCGGCCTTTTGCCGCGTTAATTCCCGGACAAAAAAACGGGGTATAGGATTGCGAATGAATTTCAGTATTATGATCGGCGCTGCAGCATGGCGCCCCGGATCGCGGGAGACGGCGCCGCAACGGATGGCAAAGGCGGTGGGGCAATGACGTCGCGTCTCGAATCCTTGTGCCTGGAAAAGGGACTGAAGATGACCGGCCAGCGCCGGGTCATCTCCCAGGTCCTCTCGGAGTCGGAGGACCATCCCGACGTGGAGGAGGTCCACCGCCGCGCCGTCCTGATCGACCCGCGAATCTCCATCGCCACCGTCTACCGCACCATGCGCCTTCTGGAAGACGCCCAGGTGATCGAGAAGGTGGACCTGGGCGACGGCCGCGCCCGCTATGAAGAGGCGTCCACCGACCATCACCACCACCTGATCGACACGCGCAGCGGGCGGATCATCGAATTCGCCAGCCCGGAGCTGGAGGCGCTGAAGGAGCGCATCGCCCGGGAGCTGGGCTACCGCATCGTCGGTCACCGGCTGGAAATCTACGGCGTTCCGCTCGACGGCGTGTCTCTCGACGGCGGCGATGCGCTGGACGGCAACTCTGGGGAAGGCGGGGAGCGTCGATGAAGAGCATGCGCTGGCTGACGATCGACCCCTACCCGGCGGTGAGCCTGAATTGCCGCGACGCGGTCCAGCGCTGCTACGCCGGCCTGTGCGACTGCGGCCAGCCGGAGCGCTACGCGCTGGAAGCGGCGGTGACCGTCTTCCGCTACCACCATCCCGAAACCCCGCCCTTCCAGGCGGAAACCATCGTCAGCCAGTGGGTGGCCGGTCCGGTCCGGCACTGACCGCCGTTCTCCGCCCGTCTCACTCCGCCCGTCTCTCACCAGGGCCGCCGCTTGCGCTCCAGCGTGTCGGTGGCGAAGTCCTCGGGCCGCAGGGGCTTGGCGAAGTCCGGCGGGGCGAGCTGGTTGTCGAGGCCGTTCACCACATAGCGGTCGCCCGTGAGGTCGTAGGTGATCTCCAAGGCCGGGGCGAAGACGGGCACCTGCGGATAGGCGATCCCGTGCGCCTCCGCATAGCGGACCAGATCGCCCTTGGCGTCGTAATGGTCGGCCATGACGATCTGCCAGGAATCCTCGTCCAGATAATAGGTGCGTTCCGGCAGGGCGTGGCGGAAGCCGGATTTCAGACGCGCCTCGACGATCCACACCCGATGCATCTCGTAGCGCAGGAACTGTGGGTTGGGATGGCCCAGCCACAGGAAATCCGCCGGAGCCAGATTGGGCGTGTTCATCCGGCTGGCGTTGTAGGGCACATACATCTCCCGACGGGTCACCAGCGCGAAGTCGAAACGGTCGAGCGGTCCGCAGAACATGTCCAGCATGTCGGCGGTGCGGATGCCGCCGCTGGCCGGGTCCGGCGTGTCGTAGACGAAGTCGGGCGCGCGGACGGGCTTGCCGGTTTCTCCCTGCCGGAACCAGGCGGCGAAACCGGCCTGGATCGGGTTCAGCGTCCCATGCAGCAGCAGGGTGGTCCCAGCCTCCGCCTTGGGCATCAGGGTGGTGCGGCGGTAGTGGAAGGGACGGCCGCCGTCAATCCCGGCGGCGTAGCTGGATTGCCAGTCCTCGCGGTAGACCGCCGCGGTGTAGATGCCGCCGGACTCCGGCAGGACGGTGGCGCCGGTGCGGCTGAAGGAATTGCCACGCCAGCGCAGAATGTGGTTCCACATCGCCTGCACGCCGTTGGCCGGGATGGGGAAGGGCACGCCCACCCGCGCCCCGCTCAACGCCAGGCCGTTCTCGCCCAGCTTGGCGCGCCGGGCGTTCCCGATCGTTTCGTCGTAGACGCGCTGGGGAGCGGCGGCGCTGCGGTTGCTGGGGAAGACCGGGATCTCGAAGGACGGATACTTGGTCAGCATCGCCTGCAGGCCGGCGGACAGGCGGACCTTGTAGCGGTCCAGATCCGCCGGACCCACGGTGAACCAGCGCCCATCCTCGTCGTAGGGGTCGGGCAGATGGGCGCCCGGCTTCCAGCCGTTGGGGACGCGGGTCAGCCCTCCCTTCCAGGGCGGAATGGCCCGCGTCCGGCTGGCGCCGCGCACCGCGCCGAAGGGGGTCAGCTCCTCTCCCAGGGCGGGAACCTTCTCCTGCGCGGCGATCGGGGCGGCGTAGGGGAGCACCGGCAAGGAGAGCAGCAGGCTGGAGAACTGGCGGCGGTTCATGCGCGTCTCGCGGCGTGGCGGGTCGCGGGGACGATACCCCAATCGCGCGCCGGTTCGAACGGACAAAGGGTGTTCAAGGGGCGTTCAGGGATCCGATGCCGTGGCGATGAATCGTTCGACCTCCCGCATCGCCTGCTCCAGCGCCGCGGCCAGCGTGGTCACCCGCTCCCAGGGGGCGTCCTGCATCACCGCCTGCTCCAGCGCCTGTGCCATGTCGCCGAGCGGCGTCGCCCCGGCGTTGCGGGAGCAGCCCTTCAGATTGTGGGCGCCGGCACGGATCGCCGTTCCGTTCCGCGCGGCGACGGCGTCGCTGACCTCGTCCGCGATGTGGCGGCCGATCCCGACGAAGTCGTTCAGCAGCTCGTCCATCAGCGCCCGGTCGTCGCCGCAGAGCCGGCGCAGGACATCGAGGTCGATCGGGGGCTGGTCGAGCTGCGGGGGCGTCGCGGGTGGGGAGGACCGGGAGGGTGCCACCGGGTCGGCCAACAGGTTGGCCATCGCTTCGTCCACTGCGGGCGGCAGGAAGCGGGACAGCGCGGCGTCGAGCTTCGCCAGATCCAGCGGCTTGCTCAGCGCCTCGTCCATGCCGGCCGCGCGGTAGCTCTCGATGTCCGCCGGGGCGGCGTTGGCGGTCAGGGCGACGATCGGCAGATGGGCGCCGGTGGCGCGCTCCGCCGCGCGGATGCGGCGGGTCAGCTCGAACCCGTCCACCTCGGGCATCTGGATGTCGGTCAGCAGCAGGGCGTAGCGCCGCCGCCCCAGCGCGGCCAGGGCCTCCGCCCCGCCGTTGGTCAGTTCCGCCGTGTGGCCCAGCGAGGTGAGCTGCATCTGCAGAACCTTCCGGTTGATGGCGTTGTCCTCCGCCACCAGGATCAGCCGCCCGCGGGCCTCCGCCTCGGCGATGACGCGCTCCGGACTCAGCACGGCCGGGGCGCAGCGCACGGCGGGCGGCGGGTCTTCGCCGGGCGTGGCGTCCGTCAGGGCGCGCCCGGCGGCCCTCGCCACGGCACGCACCAGGGGTGTGCGGCGGACCGGTCGGCTCACCGGGACCGCTCCGTCGGCGAGGCGGCCGCCGATGGCGGTGGGGTCCTGCAGCAACACCGTCGGCACCTGCGCTTCCCCAACGCGGCGGCCCAGCAATTGCGGCGCCTGGGCGGCGGCAGGGGTGTGCAGAGCCTCGTCCACCACCACGACGTTCAGGGCGCCGCGTTCCGTTTGGGCCATGCGGGCCTGTTCGGCCAGCGCGTCCGGTCGTCCGGCGGCCAGCACGCGCGCCCCCGCCGCTTCCAGATAGTGGGCGACGATCCGGCGCTCCTCCGTGTCCGGCAGGCCGACCAGGACGGTCAGGCCGGAGAGGTCCGGTTCGTCCACCGCGGGGGGACCGGGCGGGGGCTCGGGCGGGGCGGTGTCGGCCGCGGCGCTCAGCGTCAGCTCGACCCAGAAGGTGGAGCCCGCCCCCGGTGCGCTGTCCACCCCGATCGTTCCGCCCATCAGCGCGACCAGCCGCCGGCTGATCGACAGGCCCAGCCCGGTGCCGCCGAAGCGCCGGGCGGTCGAGCTTTCCGCCTGGATGAAGGGCTGGAAGAGCAGGCGGCGCGCCGTCTCTGAAATGCCGATGCCGGTGTCCGCCACCTCGATGCGCAGCCGGGTGCCGCCCTGGCTGCTGCCGTCCGTCCTGGCGGCCAGGGTGGCCTGGACGACGATGCGCCCGCGCTCGGTGAACTTGATGGCGTTGCCGCACAGGTTGAACAGGATCTGGCGCAGCCGCACCGGATCGCCGGTCAGCGCCGGCGGGATCGCCGGGTCCACGTAGGTCAGCAGCGTCAGCCCCTTGGCCCGCGCCGCCGGGGCCAGCGTCTCGGCCACTCCTTCGACCAGGGCGGGGATGGAGACGGGCACCTGCTCCAGGTCCATCTTGCCGGCCTCGATCTTCGAGAAGTCGAGGATGTCGTCGATGATCCGCAGCAGCGAGGTCGCCGACTCCCGCATGGTCGCCACGGTGTCGCGCTGCCCGCTGTCCAGCGGCGTGCGCTCCAACAGCTCCAGCATGCCCAGCACGCCGTTCATCGGGGTGCGGATCTCGTGGCTCATGGTGGCGAGGAAGGCGGACTTGGCAGTGGTCGTCTGCTCGGCCTGCTCCTTGGCCTGTTCCATCCGGCGCTCGGCCAGCTTGCGCCGGGTGATGTCGTAGACCCAGGCGAGATGGACCGGGCGGCCGTCGAGCAGCGTCGGGTCCACCGACACCAGCGCCCAGAAGACGGAGCCGTCGGCCCGCCGCACCCGCACCTCGGCGTCGCGCAGCGAGCGGCGGAAGAAGGTCCAGTGCGTCTCGTGCGCCTCGGTGTTGTCCGGCTCGATGAACAGGTCGGCGATGGAGACGCCGAGCAGCCGCTCCTTCGGCACGCCCAGCAGATGGACCAGCCGGTCGTTGCACATCACGAGGACGCCGTCGTGGGTGTAGGCGCAGACGCCGACCGGGCTCGATTCCAGGATGGCGCGCATCTGCTCGCGGCTCTGCCGCAGCTCGTGCGTGCGTTCGGCCACCTTGGTCTCGATGAAGCGGATGTGGTCGTAGGCGCGCAGCGCCGCGATCACCGCGGTGAACAGCCCCTCCGCCGACAGGTCGGCCTTCGACTTGTAGTCGTTGATGTCGCAGCCGACGATCACATCGCGCTGCGGCGCCTGCCCCGGCTGGCCGGTGCGCAGGATGATGCGGACGTCGAGATTGCCGAGAGTGCCGCGTATCCAGCGGACCAGCGTCAGCCCGGCGTCGTCCTCCTCCATCACCACGTCCAGCAGGATGACGGCGATGTCCCGGCGGGCGCGCAGAACGGCGCGCGCCTCGGCGGCGGAGCGGCAGCCGATCAGCTCCAGCCGGCGGCCCTGGAACGCGACGTCGTCCAGCAGGAGGGCGGTCATGGAATGGACGTCGTCCTCGTCGTCCACCACCAGGATGGGCCAGGGCGGGGTCTCGTCCCCGTCCTCGCTCTCCTCGTCGGCGAACAGGATCTCGTCGTCTGAGTTGGGGGCGGTGTCGGGCATGATCAGCTCGTCGGTCATGCTGCGTCCGTCATGCTGCATCGGTTGCCGGACCCTTCCCGGCGGCGCCGGCCGTCGGGGGGGCCGTTACGGGAATCCGCAGGAGGAAGGTGGTGCCCCCGCCTGTGGGGTGGTCGGGGGCGGAGTCGCTTGGGGCCGGGCTGTCCACCGAGATCCGGCCGCCCAGCGATTGCGTCACCAGGTTGAAGACGATGTGAAGGCCGAGGCCGCTGCCCCCGGTGCCACGCTTGGTCGTGAAGAAGGGTTCGAACACCTTGGACAGATTGTCCGGGGCGATGCCGACCCCGTCGTCGGCGAAGCGGATGTCCAGCTCGCCGTCCGGCAGCTCCGCCACGCTCAGCGCCATCGTGCCCTCGCGGCCGTCGGGAAAGGCATGGATCAGCGCGTTGATGACCAGATTGGTGATGACCTGGCTGAGCGCGCCGGGATAGCCGTCCATGGTGATGCCGTCCGGGCAGGCGACGGTCATGCGGTGCGGACTCTTGCGCAGGCGCGGCCCCAGCGAGGTGATGATCTCGTCCAGATAGGAGCGCAGGTCGAAGCGGCGGCGTTCCTGGCTGGTCTGGTCGACGGCGACGCGCTTGAAGCTCTGGATCAGTTCCGCCGCGCGGGTCAGGTTCTGTTCGATCAGCCGCGAGGATTCGCCCGCCGCCGCCACGTAGGCGGTCAGGTCGGACTTCTTCATGGTGCCCTTCGCGAAGGCCTCGGTCAGCGTCCGCGTCTTCGCCGCCAGATGGGTGGAGCAGCTGTAGGCGATGCCCACCGGCGTGTTGATCTCGTGCGCGACGCCGGCCACCAGCAGGGCGAGCGAGGCCATCTTCTCCGCCTGGACGAGGCTGTCCTGGGTCTCCTTGAGGTCGGCGTAGGCGGTCTCCAGCGCCTCCATGGCGTGGAACACCTCCTCGGCGGAGCGCGCCTCCACCGTCACGTCGGTGAAAGTGCGGACGAAGCCGCCCTCCGGCAGGGGGTTGGACCGCACCTCGATGATCGTGCCGTCGGGCCGCCGCCGCTTGAAGGCGAAGGGCTGGTCGGGAACCACGGCGGTCTCGTCCAGCTCCAGGTCGGGATCGATGCTGAAATCCTCGAAGGCACCCTGGGCGCGCTGGAGCTGGATGATTTCGGGAAACAGCGGGTTGCGGGCCAGGAAGGCCGCCGGCACGTCGAGAAGCTCGGCGGCGCGGCGGTTGGACATGACGACCCGCAGGTTGCGGTCCACCATGATGATGCCCTGGTCGGTGTTGTCGAGCGTGATCTGAAGGACGTTCCGCTCGCGCGCCAGATCCCGTTCGGCCTGCATGCGCACCGTCACGTCGGACATGGTGCCGGTCAGGCGGAGCGCGGTTCCCTCGCCGTCGCGCAGTGCGGTAGCCCGGTCCTCGATCCAGCTCCAGCCGCCGTCCCGGCGCCGCATGCGGTAGACGGTGGCGTAGGCGCTGTCCTTGTCGCGCACGCGGCTGCGGGACTCCGCGACGACGCGCCGCCGCTCCTCCGGATGGATCAGCGATTCCCAGGTCCGCGCGGTCATCGCCAACTCGGCCGGGCCGTAGCCGAGCAGGGCGGGAAACTCCTTCGACCACCAATACTGGCCGGTCCGCAAATCGTAATCCCAGACGGAGGAGCGGGTGGCGGCGATGGCCAGCCCCAGCCGTTCCTCGCTCTGGCGCAGGGCGGCCTCCTCCTCGTCCAGGCGGGTCAGCATGCCGTTGTAGGCGGTGATCACCCGCCCCAGCTCGTCGGCGGAGGACCAGTGCACGGGCTGGCGCAGATGCTCCTGCTCCGCGGTGCGGATTGACGCGATCAGCCGGCCCAGGGGCACGCCGATGGTCAGCCGGTGGGCGGTCAGCGCGGTGACCAGCGTGCCGACCAGCATCAGCAGCAGGAGCCACAGCGTGTTGACCATCTCCTGACGGATCTGCTCGTCCACCGGGGCGTAGCTGAAATAGAGCGTCAGCGTGCCGAGCCGCCGGTTCTGCACCTGGATCGGACGGCGCACGGCCTCGTGCCCGGTGAAGGGACGGCAGTCGGCGTCCGGCCACGCGAAATGGCCGTCGGCCAGCTCGTCCGCCACCTCGATGCAGAGAAGCTCGCGGTTGACGGAGATCGCCTGGATGATGTTGCGGATGGCCGGAACATCCACGGCCCACAGGCTGGAGGACAGGGCGACGGCGTTGATCTCCGCCACCGCCTCGATCCGGTCGCGCAGGGCGCCGCGCAGATCCTTGTACTTGCCGTAGAAGAAGATCGAGGAGAAGCCGAGCGTGGTCAGCATCAGGATGGGAATCAAGATCAGCAGGAACTTCGCCGACACCGTCGGCACCGTCTTCCACGCCTGCTCGATCACCGTCATGAAGGGGTATCCCGCTGCGGGGTCGCATGACCGGAGCGGAGCGGCGGCACGGCGCCACCTTCACCGGTCATGCGGTTGTACTATCAACCGGTGCCATCCGTCTATGGTGTGTGAAGTGTGAAAATTCTTCCTGTGGTCGATAAAATTAGCGGAATGTATACTTGAAGCTTGAGGGGGGATCGGCCTTGCACTACTGTGCGCGGGAGCCGCTTGCGCGGTGCAACACAAGAGGATGTCATGAATTTCCAGGTGCGCCGGACCTCTGAAACCATCGAGGTGCTGTTGAGCGGCCGGTTGGAGTTCACCGACCATGACAGCCTTCCCGACATCGTGGACCTGCTCAACGGCGAGGGCGCGCGCCGCTTCATCCTGGACATGGACGGGCTGACCTTCATCGACTCCGCGGGGATCGGCATGCTGCTGATCCTTCAGGACGAGGCGGAGCAGCGCAACATCAAGCTGGTCCTCCGCAAGCTGCAGGGCGATGTGCTGCGATCCATCGACCTGGCGCGGATCGGCGAAGTCGTCACCATCGAACGGTGAGCGGGTGATGGACGGTTTCCCCGCCTGTCTTCCCCCCGGTTCGGCCGGCGCCGTGCGCCCCTTCAGCGTGGTGCGGGATCGCGTGCCGGCGGAGATCGCCGCGCGGGTCGCCGCGCGCTTCGGCCTGAACGAGGCCGCTGGCGGGGCCGCCGCCGCGGTGCTGCTGGCCCAGGCCGACCGGGATATCCTGCGCGGCGCCTTCGGGCTCAACCCCTTCCTGACGGTGGAACTGACGGAGCGGGAGGAGGGGAGCGGCGCCATCGACGCCGACTGGCTGGGCGCTCCGCCGGTGGAGCGGGGATTCTACCTGTCGCTGACCACCGGCACCGCTTACGGCCTGCAATGCGCGGTTCTGGTCTGCGACGAACTGACCCGGCGCGGCGTGCTGACGCCGGAGCGGCGCGGCAACGTCGAGCTGTGCCTGCACGAGGCCATCGCCAACGCCATCGTCCACGGCAATCTGGGCATCCCCAGCGCCACCAAGGAGCAGCCGGAGGGCTACCGCCTGTTCAGCCGGCTGCTCCGCGAACGGCTGGGCGACGGTGCCGTGCGGCAGCGGCGGATCGATATCTTCGCACGCTGGACCGCCGACAGCCTGTCCATCGCGGTGGTCGACCAGGGCAACGGGTTCGACGCCGCGGCCCTGCCGCAGGACACCGACAGCGGCGCCCATTCCGGCCGCGGCTTCGTGTTCATGCGGGCTCTGGCCCGGCGCATCCACGTGACCGACGGCGGGCGCTGCACCCTGCTGCAGTTCGACCTGTGACGGACGGGCGGGTCCGCGCATGCCCATTTCCCTCGCCGCCAGCCGCGTCCTGATCGTCGACGACAACGAATTCAACAGGAAGTCGCTGGCCCTGATGATCCGCCGCGCCGGGCTGACCCAGATCGAGGTCGCCGAGAACGGGGTGGAGGGGCTGCGCAAGGTGGAGAGCTTCCGCCCCGATCTGGTGCTGCTCGACGTCAGCATGCCGGTGATGGACGGGCTGGAGATGTGCCGGCGCCTGCGCGAGCGGCTGACCCACGAGGAGCTGCCGATCCTGTTCCAGACCGCGCTGGACAGCGACGAGGAGCAGGTCCGCTGCTTCGAGGCCGGCGGCAGCGACTTCATCTCCAAGCCGATCAAGCCCGGCGAGTGCGTCGCCCGCGTCCGCCACCAGCTCGAAAAGCGCAAGCTGTTCACCGACCTCGCCAATTTCCGCGCGCGGGTGGAGCGGGAGCTGAAGCACGCCAAGGCGATGCAGCTCTCCCTGCTGCCCGAGCCGAAGGAGCTGGAGGCCGTCGCCGAGCGGTACGAGCTGGTGCTGGACGCCCATTTCGAAACCTCGTCGGAGCTGGGCGGCGATTTCTGGAACGTCTACCCCCTGGACAGCCACCGCGTCGCCTTCCTGATGGTCGATTTCGCCGGGCACGGCATCACCGCCGCCATCAACACCTTCCGCCTGCACACGCTGATCGACCGCTTTCCCATGCAGCATATGCCGCCCTCGGAATGGCTGGCCGGGCTGAACCGGGCGCTGAAGGAGGTGCTGCCGGTCGGGCAGTTCGCCACCGCCTTCTTCGGCATCCTCGACCTGCACACCGACACGCTGACCTACGCCTCGGCCGGAGCGCCCAATCCGGTGGTGGGGATCGCGGGGGAGCTTCGGCTGCTCGATTCGGCGGGGCTGGTGCTGGGCGCGTCGCGCCGCGCCGTCTACGCCGACCGCAGCCTGCGCCTGCCGCGCGGGAGCTGCCTGTTCCTCTACAGCGACGCGCTGATCGAATGCAGCGGCCCGGACAACGAGCCGATCGGCCAGGATGGGGTCCCCGGTCTGCTGCGCGGGGCCATGGCCGCCAACCGCGCCCGACCGTTGGGGCCGCTGCTGGAGCGCTTCTACGCCCGCACCAGCCTGCCGCTGCGCGACGACCTGACCGCCGTTTGGATCGCCCGCCGGGCGTGAGGGCAGGTCCGGGAACCACAGTCTGGAAACGAGAAGGGCCGCCGCGGTCGTCCGCGGCGGCCCTTTTGCCTGATTCTCGGGGGGGGACGCTGTTACGCCTGCGTCTCGGAGGCGGCGTAGCGGCGGCGGACCCACATCACGCTCTTCACCGCGAAGATGGTGACGCCGATGCCCAGCGCGATGAGCAGAAGGATTTTCGGACCGTTCTCGCCGATGGCGGCGGCGGCTTCGCCGAACAGGTAGCCGGCCCCGGCGAAGCTCCAGGCCCAGATGCCGGCGGCGATGAAGTTCCAGAACAGGAACTTGCGCCAGGGCATGCGGGACGTGCCGACGGCGACCGAGGCGATGTTGCGCACCCCATAAAGGAAGCGGAAGGCCAGGATGAAGCCGACGCCGTAGGTTTCCAGCCAGTACAGCACGCGGGACGCGCGGGCCTCCGCCGCCGGGAAGCGGGCCAGCGCCTTGCCGCCCCATTTGCGGCCGATCCAGAAATAACACTGGTCGCCCATGAAACTGCCGATCCAGACGGCGGCAACCAACCAGTAAAGGTTGATGATCCCCAGATGCGCGCCCATCCCGCCGAAAATCACGAAGGTCTCGCCTTCGAAAAAGGCCCATATGAAGGCCAGGGGATAGAAGGCATCGCCCCAATCCTGGAGCCAGGTCATCCAGTCCAAATCACCCTCCCCGCGGGTCGTTCCTTTTCGGCTCGGACCGCCGGCGATGCGCCAGGGAAACGCAGGCGCGGCCATTGGTCAGGCTACGGACACATCATTGCACATAAGTGCGTGTCTTGTCGCGCAATCATTCCCGAATCGGGGGGAGGAACCCGTACAAAGTTGAGGTACGAAACGATCTATTGCGGCGGGATTATTTTGTTTCCGGACACGTATTCTGTGAATCGGTCAGTGTTCGTGACTTGGTCAGCCGTCCTCGCCCGACAATTCGCCGACCGCCTGCCGGGCGGCGCGCAGCAGCAGGGGATTCGGTTCGGACGGGCCGTCCTCTCCCTCGTCCTCCTCCCAGGCCCCCGAGGCGGCTCCCGGAGCGGCACGGCGCTTCAACTCGCGTGCGGCTTCGATCAGCAGATGGGCCAGCTTGTGGTCCGGCAAAGCCTGCGCCAGCGCCCGCAGCTCGGCGTTGGTCAGGGCCGCCGGGTCGAAGTCGGCGCGCGGCGCCATCGGGACGGGCGGCGGCGGGACGAGCGCGAGAGTCATCGGTGGCGGCACCGACGGTGACGGAACGTCCTCCCGCAGCACGTCGACGGCCACCGGCGCCGCCACGGTGGAGGCGCGGGACCGGCGCGCCGGTTTGCGCGCCCGCTCCGTCTCGGGCAGGCTGTCGAACAGGAGAGGTTGCGTGCTCATCCGGTCACCCGCGATCCGTTCACCGCTAGTTTGCGAAGTGTTCTCTTTTCATTCTAGAGAACGAAGGCCGGAAGTCGAGGGGAAACTTTTTGGGCAGCCTCTTCAAACGCCAAGTCAGGCGATCGCGTCCAGGAACCGCTCGGGGCGCAGGATGCGGGTGCGGCCCACCCGACGAACCGACAAAAGCTGCCGGTCCACCGTCACCAGCCAGTCGGCGTCAACGGCCAGCGCCACGGCCAGGAACATGTCGTCGTCGGGGTCGCGGCACAGCCGCTCCACCGGGGCGGGCTCGACCCTTTGGGCCTCCGCGGCGAAGGCGGCCAGGAAAGCGGCGCGCTCCTCCGCAGGGCGGTAGCGCTCGAAGTCCGGGCGCATCAGCACCTCCCGCAGCTCCGCCAGCGTGGCGTCGGAGACAAAGGCGGTTCCTTGCGCCCGCACCGCCTCGACGCTGCGCTGGATGGCCAGGCTGCGGCGGGGCACCTCGGCGCCGAGCAGGGCGTAGCCGACGAGGATGTTGGTGTCCAGAACGACCCGGATGGGGGCGGCGTGGTGGGGGCTGGCGGTCATGCGCCCGTCGATTCCATGGGCCGGTCAGCCCTTGCGGGTCAGCAGCAGCGCGGTCAGGTCGTCGTCGATCGGGCCGATGGCGCGCAGGCGGTCCAGCAACCCGTCCAGGAAACGGCCGCCGTCGGTCTCGCCCATCCGCTCGGCGACCAGGGCGGCAAGGCCCGGTTCGTCCAGGACGTCATTGCCGACCGGGATCTCGATGGCGCCGTCCGAATAGAGGAACAGGCGCCCGCCGGGGGGCAGGGGGAGGGAGCGCTCCTCGTACTCCGCCGAGGCGAGCAGGCCGAGCGGCAGGCCGGCGCTGTCGCCCAGCAGCGGTTCGGCATCGCCCGGCGCCCAGACCATCGGGCGCGTCGATCCGGCGGAGGCGTAGACGAAGCGGTTCTCCGCCGGTTCGACCACCCCGGCCAGCATGGTGGCGAACTGCCCGTTGGGAAGAAGCGCGCACAGCCGCCGGTTGACGGTGGACAGGAATTCGCCCGGGGTCAGGCCGGACATGTCCATCTGCTGGCAGATCGCGTGCAGACGGAAGGTGTTCAGCGCCGCCCCGACGCCGTGGCCGGAAAAATCGACCATGTAGAGCATGGTCCGGCCCTGCCCCTGCACCTGTCCCTGGCCCGGCGCGACGGCGTCGTGGCGCAGGTCCCAGAAGTCGCCGCCCAGCTCCGACGAGGGGGCGAAATGGGCGGCGATGCCCACCCCCGCCGCAGCCTCCACCTCGGCCAGCCGCTCCGGCGAGGGCATCAGCCGTTCCTGCATCTTGCGGGCGAGCGACAGCTCGCTCTCCGTCCGCTCGTGGAAGCGCTGGAGATCGCGCAGAAGGGCGCGGTTCTGCAGGTGGATGCGCACGCGGGCCAGCAACTCGACCGCGTTGATCGGCTTGGTCACGTAATCGGTGGCCCCGGCGGCGAAGGCCTTGGCGCGGTCCTCCGCCCGGTTCAGGCTGGATTGCACGAGCACCGGCAGATCCTTCCAGGCCGGCATCGCGCGCAGGCGCCGGCACATCTCGAACCCGTCCAGGTTCGGCATCATCAGGTCGAGCAGGATCAGGTCGGGCCGGAAGGTGTCCAGACGGGCCAGCGCGTCGTTGCCGTCCTCCGCCATGTCGATGCGGGTGACGCCGCCCCGTTCCAGCAGGGCCTGGAGCAGATGGCGGTTGACCCGGTTGTCGTCCACCACCAGGACGCGGGCCGTTTCCAGCCCCGGAACCTCCGGCAGGTCGTTCATAGCGCACCCCTGCGCCCGATCCAGACCAGCGTGTGGTCGTCGAGCGGCACGTCGCCCTGGGCGGCGGCGAGCGCCGTCGTCACGGCGGTGAAGGCATTGCCGCCGCCACTCCCGTTCCCCCCGTCATCGCCGTCAGCCATGGCGGTCTGGACGGCGGCGCTCCGCAGCAGGGCGGCGAAGCCGCCGCGGCCCCCGCCCAGCGCCTCCAGCACGGCGGTCGAGTGCAGGACCAACGCCGAGCCCGGAGGGAAGGGCAGGCTCTGCTCCTCGTAGCGGGCGCCGGCGGCGATGCCCACCGGCTGGCCAGCCCCCTCGCCGAAGACCAACGCCGCGTTGCCGGGCGGCACCAGGACCGGCGGGGCGGCGGCGGCGGCCGCGTAGGTGAAGCGTTCCGCAGCACCATCGACGACGCCGTAGATCACCGTGGCGTGCTGACCCAGCTCCAGCAGGCAGACGGCCCGCTCGTTCAGCTCGGTCAGGAAGGCGCCGGGCCGTTCGCCGAGCTGGGGCGCCAGCTCGTGGATCAGCGTGTGCATGCGGAAGGCGTTCAGCGCCGCCGAGACGCCGCGCCCGGCCATGTCCAGCAGGAACAGACCGAACCGCCCGCCGGCCAGCGGCAGCACCCCCCAGAGGTCGCCGCCCAGATCGGAGGACAGCGCCGTGTGGGACCGCAGCGTCACCCCAGCGCTGTCCGTCAGCGCGGCGCACAGCGCCGCGGAGGGCAGCAGATGGTCGTACATGGAGCGGGCCATCGCCAGCTCCCCCTCGACCCGCGCCCGGTAGGTCTGCAGGTCACGGATCAGCACCCGGTTCTGCAGATGGATGCGCACGCGGGCGACCAGCTCCGTCCGGTCCAGCGGCTTGGAGATCAGGTCGGTGGTGCCGGCGGCGAAGGCCCGGTTGCGGTCGTCGCTGGACGACAGGGCGGTCTGCACCAACACCGGCAGGTCGGCGTAGGCGTGGTCGGCGCGCAGGCGGCGGCACACCTCGAACCCGTCCATCCCCGGCATCATGATGTCGAGGATCAGCAGGTCCGGCGCCGCGGCGGCGATCTGGGCCAGCGCGTCGAAGCCGTCCTTGGCGTAGGCGATGTTTTGGAAGCCGGCTTCGGTGAGCAGGGCGCCGATCAGTGTGCGGTTGAAGTCGGTGTCGTCCACCACCAGGATGCGGCAGGCGGCGATGGCGTCATCCATCAGAGGGGGAACCTCATGCGGATGCGGCGCCCGCCGTCGAGGAGCTGAAGTTCCTCGACGATGGCGGCGATCAGGTCCAGCCCGCGGCCCGAGGCGCCGTAGTCGATGCGCTCCGGCCGGGCGAAGCCGGTGCCCTCGTCGGCCACCTCGACCACCGCGCACGCGCTTTCCAGCCAGGCGGTGACCTCGATCCGGCGCTCGGCGAAGGCGGGGTCGGCCATGCGCGCGGCCAGTTCGTGGGAGAAGCGCTCCAGCGCCTCGACGCTCAGCCCCTTCATGCCTTCGACCTGAAGGTTGCCGTGGACGACCGCGTTGCTGATGGCCTCGTGCAGCGCCAGCTCCATGTCGTCGCGCTGGGCTTCCGGCATGGGGTGCAGGGCGGCCAGCCCGGTCAGGATGCGCCCGGCCAGATGCAGGCGGTTGGCGGTCACCGTCGTCACGCAGGCGAACAGGTCGGCGCGGGCGGCGCGGTGCGCGGCCTCGACGATCCGGGCGTCGGACAGTCCGGCGATCTCGATCCAGGCGCCAAAGGGGCGCTGCCAGAACTCCGGCGCCTCCACGGCGGCGGCATCGCCCACCAGAAGCAGAACGGAGGCGCCGAACTCCTCCCCCGCCGGGGAGCCGGGCCGCCGGGGCGGAAGCCGAAGCGCCGCCGACAGCCGGTCCAGCCGGTCGGCCGGCACGCCCAGACCTTGCAGGGCGGCGACGCGGGTGGGGGAGGGGACCAAGGGGGTCAGTCCTCGATCGTGACGATCTTGTTGAGCTGGGCCACGGTCAGCACGCGCTTGACCTGTCCGGCGGCGGAGCGCAGGACGAGCTGCTTGTCGGCGTTCGCCATTTCCTCCCGCGCGATCAGCAGCATGCCGATTCCCGCCGAATCGACGAATTCCAGCGTGGAGAGGTCGAGCACCTGACGTTTGGCCTTGTTCTGCAGCATCTCCCGGATCAGGGCGCGCAGCTTGGCGTGGTCGTTGAAGGTCAGGCGACCGCGCAACCGAACCAGGGTCTCCTGCTCCTTGTCCTCAATTCCGTAGTCCATCGGTCCGGTGTTCCTGAAGGGTGTTCCTGAAGGGGCATTGGGGCGGGTGGCCTTTGCGGACCACGCCAGAATGGAGCAAGACAGGCCGGGGGTTCCAGAGAATCCCTCGGCTTCAGAAAAGTTCGATGTCGCCGCCGGAACTGTCGTCCTGGCCGGCATCGACGTCAAGGACGCCATGCTCGTCCAGCGCCGTCCCTTCCAGCAGCAGACGGCGCACGAAGCGCTGGCGCATCTCGCTCAGCTTGAAGCGGCCCAGCAGCTCGTCGAGCCATTCCTGCGGAACCTGCGGCCCCAAGGAAGCGGGCATTTCGACGCGGGTGCGGTTTTCCAGCTCGTTCAGCCCTTCCGCCATGATGGCGAGGCTGTCGTTGATGGCCTCCAGCCGCTGCTTGGTCAGGTCCTGGAACTGCATTCCGGTGACCATGCGGCTGATGGTGGCGGACATGTCCGACGACACGGTCGCCGCCGTCTCCAGCACCGCCTGGAAGTGGTTGGTCTGGTCGACCAAGCTGTCCATGGTCTTGTCCACCCGCTCCTTGGCGAGCATCTGGGGGGACATGTCGGTGTCGGCGATCTGGCGCAGGATGTCGTGGCCGTTGCGCACGCCCTTGACCACCGCGGTGACCTTGGAGCGCATGCGGTCGGCCAGCGCCCCGGTGTTGCGGGAGAGGTGGCGCACCTCCTGAGCGACCACCGCGAAGGTGCGGCCGGCCTCGCCGGCGCGGCTCGCCTCGATGGTGGCGTTCAGCGCCAGGAAGTTGGTCTGGCGGTTGATGGCGTCGATGTCGCCGATCGACTTCTCCAGCTCCGCCACGTCCTTCTGCACGTCGTCGAGGAGATAGACCATGCTCATGGCGTGGCGGGACAGCATGACGATGTTGGAGATCATGTCCGCGATCATCTGCTGCATGCCGGTGACGAGCTGGTCCATCGGCACCCGCTCCCCGTCGATGGAGACGGAGCCGGCCATGCCGACGATCTCCTCCACCCGCTCCGACTGCTGCATGGCCTTCTCGGCCAGCTCGCGGAAGCGGGAGGAGAGGTCCAGCGTGGCGTCCTCGACCGTCGCGGAGGTGCGGGTCAGCTCGTTCTGCACCGCCTCCAGCGTGCGGCGCTGGATGTCGGCGTAGCCCATCCAGGTCGCCAGAAGCTCGCCGGTCACCGGAATCTTCTCGCCGATCTCGGGCAGGCTGTGCACGGGAGCGCCATCGTCGGGAAGGTCCGGCTTCTCCGGTTCCGGTCCGGCTTCCAGGCGGGGCGCGCGGCCGTAGAAAGACATGGTGCTGCTCCTCAGTTCGCGCGCGTGCGGTGTTCGCCGATGGCGTCGAACGCGCGCAGCATCTCGGCCGGTATCTGCGCCAGCGGCAGTTCGACGGCGACCGCCCCGGCTTCCCGGGCGGCGCGCGGCATGCCGTAGACGACGCAGCTCGATTCCTGTTCGCCGATGGTATAGGCCCCCGCGTCGCGCATCGCCAGCATGCCCGACGCCCCGTCGCGGCCCATGCCGGACAGGATCACCCCCACCGCGTTCGCCCCCGCCGCCTTGGCGACGGAGGAGAACAGCACGTCCACCGACGGGCGGTGGCCGCTGACCGCCGGCCCGTCCTGGATGTGGCAGGAATAGCCCTGGGGGTCGCGGATGATCACCAGATGACGGTCGCCGGGGGCGATGTAGACCTTGCCCTGGACCAGCCGGGCGCCCTGGGTGGCGACCTCCACCGACGGCGGCGAGATGCGGTCGAGCCGGGCGGCGAAGCTGGGGACGTAGCTGGGACCCATATGCTGGGTGATGACGATGGGCGGGCAGTCGGCGGGCATGACCGCCAGCACGTCGCGGATGCGCTCCACCCCGCCGGTCGAGGCGCCGATGGCGATGAGGCGGGTGCCCGACCCGGCGCGGCGCGGCGTCTGGAGGGGCGAGGTCGCGGGCTTGGGCCGCCGCATCGACAGGCGGGCGGTGGCGGCGATGCGGATCTTGCCGACCAACTCGTGCGCCATCGCCTCGAAGCCGTGGCCCTCCGAGCCGTCGGGCTTGGCCACGCAGTCCACCGCGCCGATCTCCAGCGCACGGATCGTCGCCTCCGACCCCTCCTGGGTCAGGGAGGAGACCATGACGACCGGCGTCGGGCGCAGCGTCATGATCTTCTCCAGGAAGGACAGCCCGTCCATCCGCGGCATCTCGACGTCCAGCGTGACGACGTCCGGGTTGGTCCGCTTGATGACGTCCCGCGCCTCGTAGGGGTCGCGGGCGACGCCGACCACCTCGATGCCGGGCTCGTCCGAGATGACGGCCTTCAGCATCTCCCGCATCAGGCTGCTGTCGTCCACGATCACGACGCGGATGGAGCGTGTCATGGCTCAGTCCTCCCCGAACAGTTCCACGTCGCCCTCGATCGGCTGGTGCCGCAGGCTGGAGCGGAAATGCAGTTCCTGGTTCGCCGTCTCCGACAGGGCTTCCGGCCGCAGCATCTTGCGCATCGCCTTGCCGGTGTGGGGAAAATAGTGGATGCGCCGGGCCGAGGCGCCGCCGAGATCCTGGCCCATCAGCTTCAGCCCCTCCCGCCGGACATAGTCGAGCGCGAAGGCGGCGTTGCGCTGGCCGACGTCGAAGCTGGAATCGATGACGCGGGCGCCGCCGAACAGCTTGACCTCCAGCCGCCCGCGCTGGGCGCCGCGCGCCAGCAGGTCGTTGATCAGCCGTTCCATGGCGACCGAGCCGTAGCGCGCCGCCGCACCGGTGCCGGCGTCCTCGGACTCCGGCACTTCGGGCAGCAGGAAATGGTTCATGCCGCCGATCGCCGTTGCCGGGTCGTGGACGCAGGCGGCCACGCAGGAGCCCAGCGTCGTCACCATCATCACGTCCGAGCGGTCGCTGACCAGATGATGGCCGAGGAAGACCTTCATCGTGTGGGCGCGGAACTGCGGGTGGAAGTAGCCGCCGGTCTGCCGGGCCTCCGCCGCACGGCGGCTTGCGAATGCGGTCATGCGTCACAGCCTCCGGTAGATGGTGGGGCCGGTCTGGCGGAAGCGGTCCGACACGCCGTACAGGCTTTCCGAATGGCCGAGGAACAGGCAGCCGCCGGGCTCCAGCAGGCGGGCGAAGTTGCCGATGACCTGGGTCCGCCCGACGCGGTCGAAATAGATCAGCACGTTGCGGCAGAAGATCGCGTCGAACGGCCCCTTCATGGGCCAACGCTCCAGCAGGTTCAGCGGCTTGAAGGTGATCAGCCGCTTCAGCTCCTCCTCCATCGCCACCATCGGCTCGCCGGCCTCGCGCTGGCGCCGGGTGAAGCGGTCGCGCAGGGGCGCCGGGATGCTGTTCGCCAGATCGGCGGGATAGACGCCGCGTCGGGCGGTGTCGACCATGTGGGTGTCGATGTCGGTCGCCAGGATCTTCGCGTCCCAGCGCCGCAGCTCCGGCCCGAAGCTGGAGGCCAGAACCATGGCGATGGTGTAGGGCTCCTGCCCGGAGGAGCAGCCGGCGGACCAGATGCGCAGCCGCGGGTGGGAGGACTCCCCGGCGTGGCGGGCGCGCATCTCCGGGACCGCGGTCTTCGCCAGGAAGTCGAAATGGTGCGATTCGCGGAAGAAGCTGGTCAGGTTGGTGGTCAGGGCGTTGACCAGGAAGCCGACCTCGTTCGCCCCCTCCTCGCTCTCCAGCAGGGCGCAGTAGCTGTCGAAGTCGCCCAGGCGCAAGTCGCGCAGCCGCCGGGCGAGGCGGGAATAGACCATCTCGATCTTGTGCGGGGCCAGCGCGATCCCGGCGAGCTGGTAGAGCATATGGGCGATGAAGTCGAAGTGCCTCCGCTCGAACGGGAACTCCCGCCGGCCCGACGTCGCCGCGGGGACGGCGCCGCGGTCGGTCGGCGCCGAGTCGGGGGCGGGGAAAGGGCTTGGGGCGGTGGTCATGCCGCCCGTCCGCGGGCCAGCTCGGGCCCGCCGTGGGCGTGGCCGGCGTCCAGGGAGAAGAAGGCCATCTGCTGGCGGAGCTGCCCGGCCTGCTCTTCCAGCGAGCGGGCGGCGGCGGTGCTTTCCTCGACCAGCGCGGCGTTCTTCTGGGTCATCTCGTCCATCTGGGCGACGGCGGTGTTGACCTCGTCCAGGCCGGACGCCTGCTCGGCGGTGGCGCGGGCGATCTCCGACACGAGGTCGGCTACCCGTGCGATCCCCGCCACGATGTCGGTCAGCGACGACCCGGCGGAGCGGACCAGCTCCACCCCGTCCTTGACCTGCGCCCCGCTGTCCAGGATCAGCGTCTTGATCTCCTTGGACGCCTGGGCGGAGCGCTGCGCGAGGTTGCGCACCTCCTGCGCCACCACCGCGAAGCCGCGGCCCGCGTCGCCGGCCCGCGCCGCCTCGACGGCCGCGTTCAGCGCCAGCAGGTTGGTCTGGAAGGCGATCTCGTCGATCACCCCGATGATGTCGGAAATCTTCTGCGACGAGCGCTCGATCCCGCGCATCGCCTCGACGGCGCTGGCGGCGACCTGACCGCCCTTCTCGGCGGCGTGGCGGGCGTCGTTGGCGAAGGCGTTGACCTGCTGGGCGTTGTCGGCGTTGGAGCGGACGGTGGCCGCCAGCTCCTCCATGCTCGCCGCCGTCTCCTCCAGCGAGGAGGCCTGCTGCTCGGTGCGCTCGGACAGGTCGAGGCTGCCGTCGGCGATCTCGCGGCTGGCCGCGGCGATGGACTCGGCGGCGCCGTTGATGCGGCGGACGATCTCCGACAGCTTTTCCGCCGTGCCGTTGAAATCGTCCTTCAGGCGCAGGAACACGCCCTCGTACGGCTTGTCGATGCGCCGCGACAGGTCGCCCTGCGACAGCGATTCCAGCATGGCGGCCAGATCCTCGGTCACGCCGGAGACGTTGGCGGCCAGCCGGTTCATGCCCTCGCTGACCAGCCGGAAGAAGCCGGTCTTGCCGTCCAGCGCGATCCGCTGCGAGAAGTCGCCGCGCACGGCGCTGTCGACCATGGCGGCGATCTCCGCCTCGATGGACAGCTCGGCGGTCAGGTCGCGCCATTCGACGACGAGGCCCAGCTTCTCGCCGTGGCGCCCGGCGACCGGGCTGGCGGTGATCTCGAAGCTGCGGCGGCCCGCCTTGACCATGCCCTTGTAGGGGCTGGCGAGGCCGGTCAGGCTGGAGCGCAGGCGCGGGGCCTCGGTGTCGAGCGCGTCGAGAGTTTTCCCAATCAGCCCGGCGGCGTCGAAGGCGGGCAGGGCCTTGCGCAGGTCGCTCTCGGCGGCCTTGAACATCGCGAGCGCGGCGGCGTTGCAATCGGTGACGGTCCCGTCCTCGCCCACGGTCATGATGCAGGACGACACGCGGTCGAGCGCGATCCCCGCCCGCACGGCGGTCACCGCGTCCTCCTTGAAGGCGGCGACGGCGCGGGCCATCGCGCCCAGCTCGTCGCGCCCCTCGGTGTGGGGAACGGTGACCGACAGATGGCCGTCGCTGAGGTCGGTCATCACCTTGCGGATGCCCTGAACCGGGCCGGTGATCGAACGGGCGATGACCTGCGCGGCGCCGATGCCCAGCAGCAGCGACAGGCCGCCCAGCACCAGGGCCAGCAGGACGCTGTTCCCCACCTCCGCCTCGGCGCGGGTCTCGATCCCCTTCTGCTCGGCGTGGATGGCGGTGGCGATGGAGTCCAGCGTCGCGGTCAGGGCGGTGACGATCTTGGCGACGATCTCGGCGCGCAGGCGGTCGATTTCCTTGTCGGCGGCGACGGCGTCGCGGAAGGCGGCGCGGTAGCCCGGCGCCCGCTCCGCCACCTCGCGCAGCAGCGCCGCCACGCCGGGTTCGGTCAGCAGGACCTGCGCCTCGCGCACATGCTCCAGCATCTCGTCCAGGTTCTTTTCCATCGGCCCCGCCGCGGTGGCGTCGCGCATGCCGAGCGCGCGGTTGGCGAAGAGGCGGCTCAGCACCCAGTGCTTCTCCATCTCCTCCCCGACCAGGGCGGCGTCCTTGTCGCCGGTGGCCTGGGCGCCTTCGACAATGCGCTCCAGCGTCTCGGTGATCTGGGTGCCCAGCGGGTCCATGGTCTGGCGGATGGCCGCGTCGTAACGGTCGCGGACGACGCGGATCGCCTCGAACTGGGTGTGGTACTCGGTGTGCAGCCGCGCCAGCTCGGCGAAGGCCGCCGCCTGGCTGGAGCGCTGGATGGCCGCGCCGTGGGCGGCCAGCGCCTGATCGAACTCGGTGCGGAGCGCGCGCTGGCGGTTGAGCGCGGCGGGGTCGCCGGACACCAGATAGTCGCGCCCGTGGATGCGCTGGTTGGCGAGCCGAGCCGAGAGGTCCTTGGCGAAGGTGGCGAGTTCACCGCTGGAGAGCACCGCGTCGACGCTGCCGTTCAGGCTGCGGATGCTCAGCAGGCTGGCGGCGACCTGGGCGGCCAGCAGGGCGAGCAGGAGCGCGAAGGCCAGCCACAGCCGCTTCGAGATGCCCATCGCCCCAACGAACGAACCGACCCCTTTCGCCATGCCATCCCCCTTGCCCGCCGCGTCGTACCGGCGTTAGCCCTTATTTGAAACAAACCCGTGTGAAAAGCCGCGACATGACGCACCCCTGTGTCGCTGCCTTTTGATGTCCCCTCTCCCCTCTGGGGAGAGGGTTAGGGTGAGGGGGTTGTGCGAAGCGTCATGTCCGGCACAAGCGCGACCCCCTCACCGGCCCTTCGGGCCACCCTCTCCCCAGAGGGGAGAGGGCTATCCAATCAGGATGCCCGCTCCAGCGCCGGCAGGGCCTTGGTCGCCGAGTCCAACTCGCTGTTCTCGACGGAGAACAGCTTCTCGACGCTCAGCAGCGTGACCATGCGGTCGTCGGCGGTGTAGAGACCGCTGAGATACTCGGCGTCGACCATGCCGCCGTCCACGTCGGGCGGCGGCTTGATGGCGTCGTGGCCGATCGCCAGGATGTCGGAGATGGCGTCGACCAGGATGCCGCGGGTGCGTTCCCCCACCTGGATCACCACCACGACGTGGCGCTTGGTGACCGACGTGGCGCCGCCGCCGAAGCGGGCGCGCAGGTCGAAGATGGGGATGATGATGCCGCGCAGGTTGATGACGCCCCGCACATAGTCCGGCAGGTTCGGCAGGCGGCTTTCCGGCGTCCAGCCGCGGATTTCGCGGACCGACAGGATGTTGACGCCGTACTCCTCGCTGCCGACGGTGAAGGTGACGTACTGCTCCTCGGCGGCGTTGACCGCCATGACGTCGTTTCGGGCGTCGGTGCGGCTACCGCCGACGGTGGCGAGCGCGGTGGAACTGCTCATCGCTGTGGCCTCAGACCGGTTCGAGTGCGGGGGCGGGCAGCGCGGCCACCGGCGGACGCGGCGCCCTGGAATCCATGTGCCGGCTCATCTCGCGCAGGCCGGCGACGTCCAGGATCAGGGCGACGCGCCCGTCGCCCAGGATGGTCGCGGCGGCCACGCCGTCGAGGCGGCGGAAGTTCGCTTCCAGGCTCTTGATGACGACCTGCTGCTGGCCCAGCACCTCGTCCACGACGAGGCCGAGGCGGGAGCCGTCCTCCGTCTCCACCAGCACGACCAGCGCGCGGGTGGGGTCGGCGACGGCGTCGGGAATGCCGAACAGCTGGTGCAGATAGACCAGCCGCACATACTCGCCGCGCGCCATCATCACGTCGCACTTGCCGACCAGCCCGTGCAGGTCCGCCGCCTTGGGGCGCAGGCTCTCCACGATGTTGGTCAGCGGCAGGACGAAGCGCTCCTCGCCGACCGAGATCACCATGCCGTCGAGCACCGCCAGGGTCAGCGGCAGCGACAGGACGAAGCGCGAGCCCTCGCCCGGCGTGGAGTAGACGCCGATGCGCCCGCCGAGCGAGGTGATGTTCCGCCGCACCACGTCCATGCCGACGCCGCGGCCCGACAGGTTGGACACCTGATCGGCGGTGGAGAAGCCGGGCAGGAAGATCAGGTTGTCGATCTCCTCATCCGACAGGGTGGCGCCCGGCTGGACGAGCCCCTTCTCGATGGCCTTGGACAGCACCTTGGGCCGGTTGATGCCGCGCCCGTCGTCGGTGATCTCGATGACGATGCGGCCCGAGCGGTGCTGCGCCGACAGGTGCACGGTGCCGGCGCGCGGCTTGCCGACGCGCTCCCGCTCCTCCGGCCCTTCCAGCCCGTGGTCGATGGAGTTGCGGATCATGTGGGTCAGCGGATCGACGAGGTTCTCCACCACCGTCTTGTCCACCTCGGTCGTCTCGCCGCTGGTGACGAGCTGGACCTCCTTGCCGGTCGTGGCGGCGCATTCGCGGACCAGCCGCGGCATGCGGGAGAAGACGCTCGACACCGGCTGGGCGCGGATCGACATCACGCTCTCGCGCAGCTCGCGGGTGTGCTGGGCCAGCTGCTCCAGTCCTTCCAGAAGCTCCTGGAACTCGCCGGGGGGCAGCTCGCGCACATGCTCCGCGATCATCGCCTGGGTGATGACCATCTCGCCGACCATGTTGACCAGCCGGTCGATCTTGTCGAGATCGACGCGGATGGTGTGGCTGGTCAGCCCGGCGTGCTCCGCACCGCCGCCGTTGGGACGCGGGCGGGTGGCCTCGGCCTTGGGAGCGTCGGCCCCAGGGGCTTTGGGAGGTGGCTCGGCGACCACCGCCGGCGGGGCGGCCGTGGCAACGGGCACCGGATCGGTGACGGGGGGCGGCGCCTCGGGGGCGGCGGGGGGCGGGGCCTCCGTGGTGATGCGGATGTCGCAGTCGTCGGCCACGAACTCGAAGACGTCGTTGATCTTGTCCAGATCGACGTCCGCGTCGGCGACCAGCGTGACCGTCCAGGAGAGGTGGAGAAGCTCCGCCTCCAGGTTCTGGAGGTTGGGCAGGGCGTCGGTGTGGCATTCGACGGTGGCGTCGCCCAGCCGGCGCAGAGCGCGCAGCATGAAGGCCGGCTCGTTGCCCGACATCAGCAGGTCGGACCGCGGCCGGAAGACGATGGTCCAGCGCAGCTTGCCGGGGGGAACCGGGTCCTCCTCCGCACGGGCGGCGGCGATGGCGGCCATGGCGTCGCCGAACAGCCCGGCCTCGTCGTCCTCGTCGTCGGCGTAGGTGGGGGCGTAAGTGGGGGCAGGCGCCGGAGCGGCGGGGGCGGCCGCCGGAGCCTGGACCTGCGGAGCCCCGCCCGACAGATGGCGGCGCAGGGCGGCCACGGTGCCGTCGGTGGTCCCCGCCGGGGCGGGGTCGCCCTCCCGCGCGTAGGCCAGCATCTGGCCCAGCAGGTCGTTGGCGCGGATCAGCGTGTCCACCAGCTCCGTCGTGACGGGGACGGTGTTGTTGCGCACCCCGTCCATCACCGTCTCGAACTCGTGCGCGAAGGCGACCAGCTCGGTGAAGCCGAAGGCGCCGCCGCCGCCCTTGATGGAATGGACGGCGCGGAAGATGGCGTTGACCTCGTCGGAATCGACCTCGCCCGGCGTCAGCCGCAGCAGGCCGCTCTCGGCGACCTCCAGCAGCTCCGCGCTTTCGTCGAAATAGGTTTGCTTGAACCGGCTCAGGTCTTCCACGGGCGCCCCCTCACAAGCCAGGACGCGGCGTCAGCCGCAGACCTTCTGAACGACGGAGATCAGCTTCTCCGGGTTGAAGGGCTTCACGATCCAGCCGGTCGCCCCCACCGCCCGGCCTTCGGACTTCTTCTTCTCGTCGGCCTCGGTGGTCAGCATCAGGATGGGCAGCGTGCGGTGCGCCGGGGTGGCGCGCAGGCGGCGGATCAGGGTCAGCCCGTCCATCACCGGCATGTTCAGGTCGGTGATGACGAGGTCCACCTTGTTGGCGCCGATGACGCCCAGCGCCTGCTGTCCGTCGGCGGCCTCCACCACGTCGTAGCCGGCGCCCTTCAGCGTGAAGGAGACCATGTCCCGCATGGTCCGCGAATCGTCGACGGTGAGTACCTTCTTCTTCACGCTTGGCTCCATTGCTTCAACCAGTCGTCCAGCCCCAGATCCTCGCAGGCTTCCGCCAGGACCTCGGACGGCTGGACGATGGCGAACGTGCGGTTCTGTTCGGCGGCGTGCCGGGAGGCGACCAGAAGCGCCTGGACGCAAGCGGTGCTGACCCGCTCCACGGCCGCGGCTTCGGCGATGACGGTCTGGGAGGCGGCGAAGCCGGCGCGCAGGCTGTCCAGCAGGGGCTGCGCCATGGCGAGGTCGAGGTCGCTGGGCAGGCCCAGCCGCACCGTTCCCCCCTCGTCGCTCCACTTGATCAAAGTCACCGCCCGTCTCCTTGCAACCCGACCGGGCAATGCCCCGTCCGGAAGACTGATCATGTCCGGCATTTGGTAAAAAACCTGCCTGAAACACGTATAAGGATTCGTTAAGGCAACTGGACTGACCTGTGTCAACCGGAGCGCGTTCCGGCGGTGTGGTCCGGTTCTTTCGCGGTTTGATCGTTTTGTGACACGGCTGTTGCCGCTGTTGCCAAAGGAACGGTGAAGGCGAAGGTGGCGCCCTTGCCGGGGGCGCTGTCGACCCGGATGCGGCCGCCGAGATGCTCGACGATGCGCTTGCTGATGGCCAGCCCCAGCCCGGTGCCCTGCGGCTTGTCGGTCATGGTGTCGCCGACCTGCCGGAAGCGGTCGAAGACGATGGCCTGATGCTCCGCGGCGATGCCGGGGCCACTGTCGGTGACGGACACGCGCAGATGGTCGTCGTCCACCGCCACGGACAGCGAGGCCCGGCCGCCCGCCGGGGTGAATTTCGCGGCGTTGGACAACAGGTTCACCGCCACCTGCACCAACCGGTCATGGTCGCCGCGCACCGGCGGCAGGCCGTGGGGAATGGTCACGGACAGCGCGATGCCGCGCTCGTGGAACAGCCGGGCGGTGGCCGCCGCCGCCTGCTCCAGCGCGGCGCCGAGGTCCATCGGGCGGACCTGCCAGTCGATCTCCCCGGCCTCGATCTTCGCCATGTCGAGGACCTGGTTGATGAGTCGGGTCAGCCGCTCGCTCTCGGTGATGACGAGGCCGAGGAACTCCTGCCGCTGCTCCAGCTCGATGTCGGGGTTGTCGTGCAGCACCTCGGTCAGGGCGCGGATGGAGGTCAGCGGCGTGCGCAGTTCGTGCGTCACGGTGGACAGGAACTCGTCCTTCAGCCGGTCCAGCTCCGTCAGCCGTTCGTTGGCGGCACGCAGCGCGGCCGACGCGCGCTGCAATTCCGCCGTCTTGTGTTCGAGCTGGCGGCTGTACTCGATGACGTGGCTGGTCTCGTCAAGCATCCGCATCAGCTCGGGATAGCTGACCTCGCCGCCCTCCACCGCGGAGGCGAGCGCCACCCGCGCCGAGGCGGCACCGATCGCCCCGGCGAGCAGCCGCTCGGCGAAGCGCACCAGCTCCGCCCCGGCCCGGCGGTCCGGCTCCAGCGGTCCGTGGCGGCGGGCATGTTGGGCGAAGGCCGCCTCCGCCCGCTGCGGACCGAGGAAGCGTGCGACGATCCGTTGCAGGTCGCCGACCGTGGCGGTGCCGCGCCAGGCGCCGGCGGGCAGGGGAGCGTCGCGGTGCTGGAAGACTTCGACGAAGGCGGTGGCCTGCGCCCGCTCGCCCAGGCCGGGACGGTCGAGCAGGGAGACCACGACGTAGAGGCCGATGTTGAGCAGCATGCTCCAGAACAGCGCGTGGGTCAGCGGGTCCATGCCGTCCAGCCCGAACAGGGCGTAGGGTCGCAGCAGGGCGATGCCCCACGGCCCCTGGTCGATGAAGGAGGCGGGCAGCCAGCCCGACCGCGCGAAGCTGGGCAGCAGCAGCGTGTAGGCCCAGGTCAGGATGCCGGTGCCGAGGCCGGCCAGCGCGCCGCGCCGGGTCGCCCCCGCCCAGTAGACGCCGCCGATCAGCGCCGGGGCGAACTGTGCCACCGCCGTGAAGGAGATCAGGCCGATGGCGCTCAGCGCGTAGGCCGAGCCGGCGATGCGGAAATACAGGTAGCCGAGCAGCAGGATCGCCACGATGGCGGCGCGCCGGATGGTCAGCAGCAGCGGCGACAGGTCGTGCAGCCGCTCCAGCCGGGCGCTGCGGGCGCGCAGCAGAAGCGGCATCACGATGTCGTTGCACACCATGGTGGAGAGCGCGATGGCCTCGACCACGATCATGCCGGTGGCCGCCGACAGACCGCCGATGAAGGCGAGAAGGGCCAGCCACTCGTTTCCGGCGGCCAGCGGCAGCGCCACCACGAACATGTCCGGGTCCACCGCCCGATCGGGGAAGCGCATCAGCCCGGCCACCGCCACCGGCAGGACGAACAGGTTGATCAACAGCATGTAGAGCGGGAACAGCCACAGGGCGCGGGTCAGGTGCCGCTCGTCCACATTCTCGATCACCGTCACCTGGAACTGGCGGGGCAGGCAGAGCACCGCCGCCATCGCCAGCAGCATCATGGTCAGCCATGACCCGTCGGCCAGCGCCGGGGTGGAGGTGAAGAGGTTGCGGATCTCCGGATGCTCCCCGGCCGTGGCGAACAGCTCGGTCGGGCCGTCGTGCAGCCCCCAGACCACCGCCGCGCCGACCGCCAGGAAGGCGACCAGTTTGACCACCGACTCGAAAGCGATGGCCGCCACCATGCCCTCGTGATGCTCCGCCGCGTCGATGTGCCGCGTGCCGAAGATGATGGCGAAGGCCGCCATGACGACCGCCACGTAGAAGGCGTTGTCCAGGACGACGGGCAGGGACAGGCCGCCGGTGGCGCCGGACGGGTCGGTGCCCCACAGCACGTCGAAGCTGACCGCCACGGCCTTGAGCTGCAGGGCGATGTAGGGCGTCACCCCGATCACCGCGGTCAGCGCCACCAGCCCGCCCAGCCCCTGGCTGCGCCCGTAGCGGGAGGCGATGAAGTCGGCGATGGAGGTGATGCGCTGCGCCTTGGCGATGCGCAGGATCTTGCGCAGCACCAGCGGCCCCAGCAGCATCAGCAGGGTCGGGCCGAGATAGATCGGCAGGAAGCCGATGCCCAGCGACGCCGCCCGCCCGACCGAGCCGTAGAAGGTCCAGGTGGTGCAGTAGACCGCCAGCGAGAGCGCGTACACGTACGGCGACGCGATGACGCTGCGCCCGCCGTCCGCCCGCCGGTCCGCCCACCAGGCGATGGCGAAAAGGAGGAGCAGGTAGGCGAAGCTGGCGGCGACGATGGTGGGCCAGGGCATCTCAACGCCCCCTGCGTTCCAGAAGCACCGCCGACAGCGCGATCACCCCGCCCCACACCCCCAACGCGTACACGTACAGCAGCGGCAGGCCGAACAGCGTGTCCCCGGCGCCGAAGACGCGCAGCAGCGGCGGGTTGAAGGCGACCACGCCGAACAGGAACAGCGCGATCAGACGGTCGGCGCCCGCCCGGCGCGGTGGAGGGGTTGCGGGTTGCGGGGCGGGCCCGCCGGTCAAAAGGCGCGCTCCCGCGCCGCCAGCTCGACGATGATGTTGGCGCCGCGGATGGCGTCGTCGAGTGTGCGGACGTCGCGTTCCTTGAGCATCTCGACCATGCGCAGGAAGACCGCGGCGGTGACGAGGCTGTCGCCCAGCGCCGTGTGGCGGTCCACCACCTCGATCCCCAGCCGTTCGGCGATGCCGTCCAGCGTGTGGTCGCCGCCCTCGCCGAGCAGCATCCGCGACAGCAGCATGGTGTCGAGAACCGGACTGTCGAAGCGCACGCCCGACGCCTTTTCCTTCATCTTGAGGAATTTCAGGTCGAAGGCGGCGTTGTGGGCGATCAGCACCGCGCCCGACACGAAGCCGCGGAACTGCGGCAGCACCTTGTCGATGGTCGGCTTGTCGGCGACCATCGCGTCGGTGATGCCGTGGAAGGGGATCGATTCTGGAGGGATGCTCCGCTTCGGGTTGACCAGCGTGTTGAAGGTCTCACCGGTCAGGATGCGCCCGCCGACGACGCGCACGGCGGCGATCTGGATGATCTCGTCGCCGGTGCTGGGCGACAGGCCCGTCGTCTCGGTGTCGAAGACCACGTAATGGAGCTGGTCGAGCGGCGTGCGGCCAAGCTCGCTGGTGGCCAGCGGCTGGTGCAGCAGGTTGAAGTCGAAAAACTCCGGCCGCGCTCCGCCGCGCGCCGCGGTGTGGGCGGAGGGCGGCTTCAGCGCGGGCGGCAGCGGCACGCGCAGGCGCGACAGCAGCTCGCCTTCCGCCCCCGGCCCCTTCACCGGCTCGCTCCACATCGTGCTCTTGTGGTGCTGGAGCACGTCGCCGACCGTCAGGCCGCCCAGCGCGTCGGGCAGCGGGTGGTCGAGCCAGCTGTCCACGATGCCGCTGGGCACCGACGGGCCGCGCCAGGTGATGTCCAGATAGACCCAGCTGTCCCCCGGCTCCACCGACAGGTCGTAGGCGGGAACCCCGGTCAGCGCGTAGACGTACTCGATCAGATAGCCGAACAGGATGACGAGGCTGTAGCTGTCGCCGTGCACCCATTGCGGCAGGCCAGTCAGCGTCACGCCGTACTGCGCCTCCGGCCCGACCCGGTGGCGGATCAGGTTGATGAGGTTGGTGGAGTGGATGTCGCTCATCGGCCAGGAGCCGGTGACGACGCTGCGGTACGCGTTGGTGACGCGGGCCAGCCGCTCCGACAGGGTGTTGGACGACTCCATCAGCGCGGCCTGGAAGGCGGCGCGTTCCTCCGGCCCCAACTCCGGCGTGTCGTCCAGCGTCTCCAGCACGGCGCGCAGGTTGGCGATGGGGGCGCAGAAGCCTTCCGTCGCCTCGCGCAGCAGGGCGTCGCGCTGGCCGAGCGCGGCCAGATCGCTGGTCGCGTCGGACAGGGTGATGACGTAGCCGGTGATCGTCGGCAACGCGTCCGAGCCCTCCGGCGGGTCCTGCAGGATGGCGCTCATGCGCCCGGCCAGCAGGATGTGCCCGTCGGTGGTGGCGCCGACGAACTGGGCGGTGGTGCCGTGCTCGTGGTTGACGTGCCGCCCCTCGCGCACGCGGAGCGTCAGCCGCTCCAGCGTGTGGATGACCGGCTCCGCCACCACGAAATGCAGCAGCGAGCGGCCCAGCCCGAGGTCGCCGGCCAGATGCAGGATGTCGAGCGCCGTCTGGTTGTAGAGCAGGATCTGGTGCTTCAGGTTGCAGACCAGGACGCCTTCGTGCAGGTCGCGCAGGACGGCGGCCAGCCGGGTCTTCTGCTCTTCCGCCTTGGCGGTCGACTCCGCGACGGTGCGGGCGGTGTCGCGGCGGGCGGCGGCCAGCTTGTCCGACAGCTCGTTGACCGCCTTGGCCACCGGGGCGAGGTCGCCGTAGCGGGCCAGCGGGATGCGCGCGCCGGTCTTGCCGTCCGCGGTGCCATGGGCGATCAGCCCGGCCTCGCGGCTCAGCGTTTCCGAGGCGCGAAGCAGCCGCCGGTCGACCAGCCCCCACAGGCCCCAGACCGCGGCGGTGGCGGCGGCGGTCATGGTGACGGCGTAGGTGACGAAGGCGTTGGGGTCGTTGTTCGCGCTGAAGCCGACCGCGGCCCCCACCGACAGCAGGGGCAGGCCGACGCCGGCGGCGCGGAAGGCCAGCGGAATGATCCGGCGCGGCTCCGCCGGGGTGGTTGCCGGGGCGGCGGTCCCGGCACTTCCGGTGGTCGCCGGGGCGCTCATGGCTGAGGCTCCGCCGTTCCGCCCTGGGTTTCGCCCGCGTCGTTCTCGGGGGTCAGGTACTTGCGGACGGTGGTGACGAGGTCACGGGTCGAGAAGGGCTTGGTGATGTAGTCGGTGGCGCCCAGCGCCATGCCCTTCTGCCGCTCCACGTCGCGACTCTTGGCCGTCAGCATGATGATGGGCAGAGACTGGTAGGCGGGGTTGGCGCGCAGCGACTGGCAGACGTCGAACCCGTCGCGGCGCGGCATCATGGCGTCCAGCAGGATCAGGTCGGGCGTGCTTTCCGCAACCGATTCAAGGGCTTCCTCGCCATTGCGGGCGATGCGCACGGCAAAGCCCGCCTTCTGCAACAGGACCTGCAGGGAGAGGACGATGCTGGGCTCATCGTCGGCGACCAGGATCGTCGGCTTCATACCAGGGTTTCCTCCGGTTCACCGGTCTGATGCGCCGGCTTCTTGCGGCTGCGCTTGTTCTAATATGCGTGCCTGTTCAATCCCATGTTAGCGGCAAGGAGAAGGACAGATCAAGACGAAGCCCGCCCGCAATACCGAAATTGCGGACGGGCTTTTTCAAAGGAAAGAAGCGGAATAGAGAGGAGCGACAGTTTGTCGCGGTGGCGCCGTTGCCTGCGGTCAGCGCGTCGAGACGACGATGGGCTGCGCTTCCACCTTGCCCTTCAGCGACGCGGCGGCCTGACGGGCGGCGGCGGTGTCGGCATAGCCGCCGACGCGGACGACGTGCCAGGACCGCTGCTCGGCGTCGGTCCAGTCCAGCGCGTAGGCGTTGAAGCCGAGACCGCGCAGGCGGCGGACCAGCCCTTCGGCGTTGTCGGCCTGCTGGAAGGATCCGACCTGCACGGTGTAGCGCCCATCCGGAACGGCGGCGGACGCCGGCGGCGTCAGCACGCCCGACGATGGCGCCGTGGCGGCAGGCGGCGTGGAGGCGGCCTTGGGCGTCGGCTTGGCGGGCTGCGGCGCCGGGCGCGCCGCGGCGGCTGGGCGCTGGGCCGCGGCCGGCGGGGGCGGGGCCGACAGCATGGCTTGAAGCTCCGCCGTTTCCGTGGTCTTCACGTGGGGAGGGGCCTTGGCGGGCTCGGCCGGGGGCGGGGCCATGACCGAAGCCGGCGGATGCGCCGGGGCCCTCGCGCTCTCCGCCGTTTCCACGGGGTGCGGCGCGGGGTCGGCCGGCTTGGCGGCGGTGGGAGCGGGCGACGGCAGGGCCGGCGGTTCCGGCACCTTCATGGCGGGCGGCGGGATCTGCGGCAGGGCCATGGGCGGCGGGACCACGGCGGGCGCCGGTGCGGCCGGAGCGACGATGGTCTGCGTCTGCATCGGCGCCTGCTGGGTCGGTGCAGGAACGGGCGCCGCGCGGGTGATCAACGCCTCCGGCTTGGCCGGAGCCACGGTGCCGGGCGAGGCGCCGCCGGGGGGCGGGGCGCTGGGGACGGCGGTGATGAGCGGTGCCGGGGGCGCGGACGGCGCCTCCCCGCCCTGGTCCAGCATCACGACGACCGCGCCGATGCCGATGGCGGCGGCCAGCGCCGCGGCGATCTTGCCGATGGGCAGGTGCCGCTCCGCCTTCCGCCCGGCGTCCGGGGACAGGAGATCGTCCTCCTCCGCCGGGTCGGCCTTCAGGTCGTCGTTGAGGGCGCGCAGAAGGCGGGCGATGTCGTCCCGGGCCTCCCCGCCATCGTCGGCGAGGGCATCCGCCATGGGACGCGCCTTGTGATCCGCCGTCTGACTGGCGGCCTTCATCTCATCCTTGAACGTCACGGCGGCGTGCGCACCCAGTTGAAGATCGCAAGGAATCGGCAGTCACGGGACCACAGGCACGAAAGGGCCGCGCCGCGATCCAAAGACCTTCTACTGTATTTCGACGTTCGTTCAAACGCCGATGCGACGAATTGGCGTGAGAAAGTTGGGCGCGGACGCGCGCCCGGGTCGCTTTTCCCGGTTCAGGCCGGCTCAGGCCGTTGGGCGATAGGCGGGCGGTAGGGATGCTCGGCCATCCAGTGACGGGCGATGTCCAGCCGGGTGGCGACCCACGCCTTGTCGTGGCTCCGCACATAGTCGAGGAAGCGGGCCAGCGCCGCGGCGCGCCCCGGGCGCCCGACCAGACGGCAGTGCAGCCCGATCGACATCATCTTCGGCTGGTCTTCCCCTTCGGCGTAGAGCACGTCGAAGCTGTCCTTCAGGTAGGTGAAGAACTGCTCGCCGGTGTTGAAGCCCTGGTTGGTTGCGAAGCGCATGTCGTTGGCGTCGAGCGTGTAGGGCACGATCAACTGCGGCCGGCCGAAGCGGTCGTCCCAGTAGGGCAGGTCGTCGGCGTAGCTGTCGGCGTTGTAGAGGAAGCCGCCCTCCTCCGACACCAGCTTCCAGGTGTTGGGGCTGCACCGCCCGAGATACCAGCCGAGCGGGCGGGAGCCGGTCACGCGGGTGTGGGCCTCGATGGCGCGCAGCATGTGCTCGCGCTCCACCTCCTCCGGCAGATGCTGGTAATCGATCCAGCGGTAGCCGTGGGTGGCGATCTCCCACCCGGCGTCCTGCATGGCGCGGACGGCGTCCGGGTTGCGCTCCAGCGCCATGGCGACGCCGTAGACGGTCACCGGCAGGCCGCGCTGCGTGAACATCCGGTGCAGCCGCCAGAAGCCGGCGCGGGAGCCGTACTCGTAGATCGACTCCATGTTCATGTGCCGCATGCCGACGATGGGCTGGGCGCCGACGATCTCTGACAGGAAGGCCTCCGACGCGGCGTCGCCGTGCAGGACGCAGTTCTCCCCGCCCTCCTCGTAGTTGATGACGAACTGCACCGCCACCCGCGCCCCGCCCGGCCAGTAGGGGTGCGGCGGACGGGACCCGTAGCCGATCAGGTCGCGCGGGTAATCGTGTGACATGGCGGGTGCGCTCCGTCAGGGAGGAGGGGGACGGTCAGGAGGCGGAGGACGAGGACTTTTCGGCCGGCTGCTCCTCCGGTACCTGATGGCGCAGGATCAGCGGGGCCTGGAGGGCGCTGAACAGCAGGGTCAGCGGCATGATGCCGAACACCTTGAAGTTCACCCAGGCGTCGGTGGTCATGGTGCGCCACACCACCTCGTTCAGCGCGGCCAGCAGCAGGAAGAACCACGCCCAGCGGATCGCCAGCGTGCGCCAGCCGGCGTCGGACAGGTTCAGCACCGACCCCAGGACATGCTTCAGCACGTTGCGCCGCGTCAGGTGCGCCGCGAACAGGACCGCGGCGAACAGCAGGTTGACCAGCGTCGGCTTGATCTTGATGAACAGGTCGTCCTGGAGCCACAGCGTCAGCCCGCCGAACAGCAGGACGAAGCCCGCCCCGACCACCGGCATCACCGGCACCTTGCGTTCGAACCGCCAGGAGACCAGCACGGAAATGCTGATCGCCACCATGAAGACGGCGGTGCCGATCATGATGCCGGCCTGGGAGTTGGCGATGAAGAAGGCCGCCAGCGGGCCGGCTTCGATCAGCAGTCGGGCGTATTGGTTCATGATCCTCACATAGACCGAACCGGGCCTGGGATAAAGAGGGAAGCGAGGGGACGCCGTTGGCCTTCATAGCCCTCTCCCCTCCGCTCACGCGCAAACTTCGTTTGCGCTGCCGCGACAGGCGGACCTTCGGTCCGCCGAAAGCGGGGAGAGGGTGGCCCGAAGGGCCTCTCGCGCTGGCTGAAAGCCAGCGCTGGCGGCAGGGGGATGCGCGTGGCGGCAAGTCCGGCACAAGCGCAACCCCCTCACCCTAACCCTCTCCCCAGAGGGGAGAGGGGATTTCAATTGGGTTTCGATGGAAGCGCTCAGAATCGGTAGGAGGCGCGGATCGAGCCGTAGTTGGTGTAGGATTTCTGCCCTTCGAACTCCGGCGACAGGAAGTTCTGGGCGTAGGAGATGCCGAACGGGCCGTAGCGCAGCGCCACGCCGAGCTGGAAGGCGGCGACGAAGTTGTGCTTGTCCACCGACCGGCTGTCGCGGAAGCTGTTGCCGTCGAGGAAGATGTTGCGGGCGACGGCGCGCCCCTCCGCCCCGGCGTAGACGTACCAGGAGAAGGGCGGGCGCGGCGCCCCCGCGGCCACGCTGTCCTGGTAGGGGATGCTGGCGGTCGGGCGAAGGATCAGCGCGCCGACCGGCGGCGCCATGTTGCCGCCCAGCCGCATCGTGAAGCCCGCCCCGCCGAAGGTCAGGACGTTGCCGACGCTGCCGGCGACGTGGGGGCTGATGTCCGCCTCGAAGGGGCCGATGCGGGCCGGGCGCTCGGCGCGCCAGACATGCTCGTAGCTGAGGATGATGCCCGGCTCGTTCTTGAGCTGGTAGTCCCAGCCCTCCGGCCAGCGGGCGCCGGGGACGACGCGGTGCACCGCCTTCTGGGTCTGCTCCGCCAGCGAGGCCGGGCCGACCATGCCGAGGTCCAGGTCGATGCGGTCGACCTGCCGCGTCTCTTCCGAGATCACCGACAGGCGGCCGTACAGCCAGCCGGCGTAGGGGCGGTCGGTGGCGTCGGGGATCGGCTTGGTGATGTCGCTGGGGGTGTACATGTTCTGGCCGAAGGCGATGCCGTAGCGCCGCACCCCATGCTCCCCGATCCAGGGGACGAGGTTGGCCAGCCAGTCGATGTTGCCGTAGGTCGGGCGGTCGCCGGAGACGTAGTAGAACTGAACACCGTTCGTGTAGTAACGGTCCGTCCCGCCGCCGAACAGGTCGTTGTCGACCCAGGCGCCGATGGACGGGCCGGACCGGGGGGTGGGTTCCGCTGGCGGAGCGGTGTCCGTGTTTGGACCATTGTCCGCCTCTGGTGCGCTTTGGGCCAGACCCGGCCCCGTCGCCAGCCCGAGAGAGAGGGCGGCGATCACGCTCCAACCTGCACGCACGGCCATAATGCTTCAATTCCCTTCGTTGCCGAGCACCCTAAGATAAGACGCAGGCGCCCTTTGGCGCCTGCACTTTCGGGTGAGGCAAAACGGCTTGGCTTACTGGAAGGCCGCCTCGGCAAAGCTGCGCAGCTTGCGGGAATGCAGGGTTTCCATGCCGTGTTCGCGCAGAAGCTCCATGGCCAGCACGCCGATCTTCAGGTGCTGGTCGACCCGCTCGCGGTAGAAGCGGTCGGCCATGCCCGGCAGCTTCAACTGGCCGTGCATCGGCTTGTCGGAGACGCAGAGCAGCGTGCCGTAGGGAACGCGGAAGCGGAAGCCGTTGGCGGCGATGGTGGCGCTTTCCATGTCCAGCGCGACGGCGCGGCTCTGGCTGAAGCGCATCAGCGGCTCGCGGTGGTCGCGCAGTTCCCAGTTGCGGTTGTCAATGGTCGCCACGGTGCCGGTGCGCATGATGCTCTTCAGTGCGTAGCCGGACAGGCCGGTCACCCGTTCCACGGCCGTCTCCAGGGCGCGCTGCACCTCGGCCAGCGCCGGGACGGGCACCCAGGTCGGCAGGTCGGCGTCCAGCACATGGTCGTCGCGGACGTAACCGTGGGCCAGCACATAGTCGCCCAGCCGCTGCGTGCTGCGCAGCCCGGCGCAATGGCCCAGCATGATCCAGGCGTGCGGGCGCAGCACGGCGATGTGGTCGGTGATCGTCTTGGCGTTGGACGGACCGACGCCGATGTTGACCAGGGTGATGCCGTTGCCGTCCGGGCGGGTCAGGTGGTAGGCGGGCATCTGCGGCAGGCGGAGCAGCCGAGCGCCGTTGGTGGGGGCCTCGCCGGGATTGCCACCCAGATTGGCGTTCTGAACGATGACGCCGCCGGGCTCCACGAAGCGGTCGTACTGGCTGCGGTAGGCGGCCAGTTCGGGATCGGCGGCCGGCTCCATGATCTCGCGGGCCATGCGGATGAACTCGTCCACATAGAACTGGTAGTTCGTGAACAGGACGAAGTTCTGGAAATCCTCCGGTGCCGTCGCCGTGTAGTGGCGCAGCCGGTGCAGCGAGAAGTCCACCCGCGGCGCGGTGAACAGGGCCAGCGGCTTCACCGCGTCCAGCGACTCCTCGTAGGTGCCGTTGACGATGGTGTCGTCCATGCGGGCGAGGTCGGGCAGGTCGAACAGGTCGGGCAGCCCGGCCAGCCGCTCCGGCGTCAGGTCGCCCTCGACATGCATGCCCTGGGGGAAGGCGAAATGGATGGGGATGGCCTCGTCGCTGACCCCGACCTCCAGCGGAACATGGTGGTTGCGCAGCAGGAGCGAGAGCTGTTCGCGGTAATAGCGGTCGAACAGGTCGGGGCGGGTCAGCGTCGTGGAGTAGGTGCCCGGCCCCTCGACGAAGCCGTAGGCCAGCCGCGTGTCCACCGTGGCCGCCGAGGCGGTGGAGAGGCGGACATAGGGGTAATGGGCCTGCTCCCGCCGTCCGCCGTCCTCGCCGCGGGTGAAGGCGGCGAAGCGGTCGCGCAGATAGGCGGTGTTGCGGTCGTAGAGGTCCTTGACGAGGGCCAGGGCGGCGTCCGCGTCGGTGAAGCGCTCGACAGGACCGGGGGGCACGGGGGAGGGGGAGGTCTTGGCAGCCGTCATGATCTTCAGATAGGGCTTGGGCGTGGCGGCCGGAAGTCCCTTTCTCGCCCGCCCCCCCTTGCCTGTGCCCCCTGTCTGTGCCTTGGGGGGCGCCGTTACTGCGACGGCAGCCCCATCAGCGACTTGGCGAACTGGTCGGCGTCGAAGGGGCGCAGGTCGTAGACGCCTTCGCCGATGCCAATGGCGTGCACCGGCAGCTTGAACCGCTCGGCCAGCGAGACCAGCACGCCGCCGCGCGCCGACCCGTCCAGCTTGGTCAGGATCAGGCCGGAGACGTTCACCATGTCGCGGAACACCTCCACCTGATTGTGCGCGTTCTGGCCGGTGGTGGCGTCCAGCGTCAGCAGGGTGGTGTGCGGGGCGCTCTCGTCCACCTTCTTGATGACGCGGACGATCTTGCGCAGCTCCTCCATCAGGCCCGCCTTGTTCTGCAGGCGGCCGGCGGTGTCGATCAGCAGGATGTCCACGCCCTGGCGCCGCGCCTCCTCCAGCGCGTCGAAGGCGAGGCCGGCGGCGTCGGCCCCGGTGTCGCGGGCGATGACCGGGCAGCCGGTGCGCTCGCCCCAGATCTTCAACTGGCTGACCGCGGCGGCGCGGAAGGTGTCGCCGGCGGCCAGCATGACCGTCTTGCCCTCGGCGCGGAACTGGCGGGCCAGCTTGCCGATGGTCGTCGTCTTGCCGGTGCCGTTGACACCGACCACCAGGATGACGTGGGGCTTCAGCGCGGCGTCGATCTCCAGCGGCTTGGCGACCGGGCCGACGATCTTCGCCACCTCGGCGGCCAGCGTGGCCTTGACCTCCTCCGGGCTGACCTCCTTGCCGAAGCGGGTGCGGGCCAGCTCCGCCGTCACCTTGGCCGCCGTGGTCGGGCCGAGGTCGGCGGTGATGAGCAGCTCCTCCAGCTCCTCCAGCGCCTCGTCGTCGAGCTTGCGCTTGGTGAAGATGCCGGAGATGCCCTCGGTCAGCTTGGACGAGGATTTGGACAGGCCGTCCTTCAGCCGGGCGAACCAGCCCTTCTTGGGCTTCTCCTCTTCGGCCGTCAGGGCCGTGGGGAGGTCGTCGCGGACGATCTCCGGCGCGTCCTCGCGCTCCTCCGGTTCGGACGGCGGGGCGATGGGCGGCGGGGGCGGGGTCTCGACCGCGGGCGGGGGCGGCAACTCGGGTTCCGGCACCGGCTCGGGGGCCGGCGGTTCCTCGGCGACCGGCTCCGCGGGCGCGGGCTCGGCGGGGACCGCTTCCGGGAGCGGGGCGGTCGTCTCGTCCTTGCGGGCTTGCTCTTCGGGCTTCTTGCGGCCGAACCAACGCAGGATCATGGCGTGTCCACTGTTCTCAAAGGGGGGTGCCGGTCAGCGCGCCGCCGGCCACGCCGGTGACCGTGGCGCGCAGGACGGAGCCGGGGGGCCGGGGCGTGCCCAGGCGGATTTCGGCGAAATGCTGGGTGCGGCCGAGATCGTCCTTCTCGACCAGCACCGAGACCTCGCGCCCGACCAGGGTGGCCAGGGTGCGGGCCTCCGCCTCGGCGCCGCGCGCGCGCAGACGGGCCGCGCGCTCCTTGCGGAGGCCGCCGTCGACCTGCGGCATGCGGGCGGCCGGGGTGCCGGGGCGCGGGCTGTAGGGGAAGACGTGCAGCCAGGTCAGGCCGCACTCCTCGACCAGCCGCAGCGTGTTCTCGAACATCTCGTCGGTTTCCGTGGGGAAGCCGGCGATGAAGTCGGCGCCGAACACCATGTCGGGACGCAGGGAGCGCACGCGCTCGCAGAAGGCGATGGCGTCGGCGCGGCTGTGCCGGCGCTTCATGCGCTTCAGGATCATGTCGTCGCCGGCCTGGAGCGACAGGTGGAGGTGCGGCATCAGCCGCGGCTCCGTCTCGATCAGCCGCCACAGGTCGTCGTCAATCTCGATGCAGTCGAGCGAGGAGAGGCGCAGCCGCGGCAGCTCCGGCACCAGGGCAAGCAGACGGCGCACCATCTGCCCCAGCGTCGGCGTGCCCGGCAGGTCGGGGCCGAAGCTGGTGATGTCCACGCCGGACAGCACGACCTCGTTGTAGCCGGCCTTGACCAGCGCCTGCACCTGCTCCACCACCGCGCCGATGGGGACGGAGCGCGACGGGCCGCGGCCATAGGGGATGATGCAGAAGGTGCAGCGGTGGTCGCAGCCCTGCTGGACCTGGACGAAGGCGCGCGCCCGGTCCTCGAACCCGCCGATCAGGTGGCCGGCGGTCTCCTTGACCGACATGATGTCGTTGACCAGCACCTTCTCCGCCGGGGCCAGGCCCCAGCTTTCCGGCTGCAGCTTCTCTTGGTTGCCCAGGACCTGATCGACCTCCGGCATGGCGCCGTAGCGCTGCGGATCGATCTGGGCGGCGCAGCCGGTCACCACGATGCGGGCGTTCGGGCGTTCGCGGCGCAGCTTGCGGATGGTCTGGCGGGCCTGCCGTTCCGCTTCCGAGGTCACCGCGCAGGTGTTGACGATGACGACGTCCTCCAGCCCGGCGTTGCGGGCGTGGGTGCGCATCACCTCGGATTCGTAGGTGTTCAGGCGGCAGCCGAAGGTGACGATCTCCGGCTCGTTGGTCACAGTGTCGCTCATGCTCTTTCAGCCTAACGGGCGGCCCTACGCTTCAATGGAGACCGCTCAGACGGCGACCAGCTCCGGAGACAGCCGCCCGGTGTAGCTGAGGGCGACCGGGCCGGTCATCAGGACGCGGCCGTCCTCACGCCATTCGATGGTCAGGGTGCCGCCGTCCAGGATCACGTCGACCTTGCGGTTGGTCAGCCCGCGGCGGATCGCGGCGACCGCGGTGGCGCAGGCGCCGGTGCCGCAGGCCTGGGTGACGCCGGCCCCGCGCTCCCACACCCGCATGCGGACGGCGGTGGGGGACAGCACCTGGACGAATTCGACGTTGGTGCGCTGGGGGAAGGCCGGGTGATTCTCGAACACCGGGCCGACCTCGGCCAGCGGCACCGCCTCGGCGTCGTCCACGAAGAAGACGGCGTGCGGGTTGCCCATGCTGACCGCGGTGGGACCGGCGAAGCCGCCGTGTGACACCGCGTCGAGGCGCAACGTGTCCGCCGGTTCCGCCAGCGGGATCTGCGTCCAGTCCAGATTGGCCGGGCCCATATCCACGGTGATGCGCCCGTTGTCGGCGCGGCTGGCCTGCAGGATGCCGGCGTTGGTCTCGAAGGCGACGCGCTCCGCCCCCGCCTCCTCCATCAGCAGCCAGCCGACGCAGCGCGAGGCGTTGCCGCAGGCCGACACCTCGCCGCCGTCGGCGTTGCGGATGCGCATGAAGCCCGCCGTGCCGTCCGTTTTCGCCGGCTCGATCACGATGAACTGGTCGCAGCCCACCCCGGTCTTGCGGTCGGCGATGGCACGCACCTCGGCCTCGGCCGGCGAGTACGGCGTTTTGCGGGCGTCGATCACGACAAAGTCGTTGCCGAGCCCGTGCATCTTCAGGAATTCGCGCGTCATGACCGCCGTTATATGGCGACCGGGCCTGCGGAGTCCATGGCTGCACGGGGTGGTCGAGGCAAACAGTTCACGGTGTCACTGGGTTTCGGCTCCGCCGGTGTCGGCCGTGTCCCCGTCGGGCAGGGTGGCGCCCGACGCGGGAGGGATGCCTTCCAGCAGGTCGAGCATCCGGGCGAGGGTGTCCTCCGACTCGGGCCGCGGCGGCGTTCCGCCGGTGCGCTCCCACGCCTCGTAATCCCAACCCGCGGCGCCCATCGCCATGTCGGGCAACGTGAAATGCCCCTCCACAGCATGGGTCGGCGGTCCGCCCGTGCGGGACAGCCCGACCAGCAGGGCTACGGACACGGTGACCCCAGCCACCCAGGCCCACAGCACGTCGCTGTTGTTCATGGCTCCCTCCCGGCTCTTTGCCAAGGCAGGTCGGTGTCGGGGCCATTCCCGTCGGATGCGCCCCATTCCATGGACGTCGGGTGTCTGCGGCGGCGCACAATGAGGCTTCGGGAGATATCCGGAAGGGGAGGTTGCCCTTGGCAGTCCGAAGGTCAGGCGCCTTTGAAGACCAGATGCTTGGAGGCGGCGAAGTTCAGCGCCATGCCGGACAGCGAACCGGCCGCGACGGCCAGCACCGGGTGGGCCTCGGCGATGGGCAGGGCGGCTTCCAGCCCGACCGAGACGCCGTAATTCACCGCCCCGCCGAAGGCGTTGGCGGCCAGGAAGGTCGCCCATTGCCGGTACAGCGGCGCGTCGGCTGCCCCGCGGAAGGTGAAGGCGCGGTTCAGCGCGAAGGTCGTGGTGGCGGCGGCCAGGTAGGCGGGGATGCGGGCGGCGAAGAACTCCAGCCCGGCGCCGAACACCAGCGCATAGACCACCGCCGTGTCGACCACCAGACCGACCACGCCGACGAGGCCGAACTTGCCGAACTGCACGGCCAGCCGGCCGAGCCGGCTGTCGGACAGGGTGCCGAGGAGATCGCCCATGGTCAGGACCCGGCGGCCTTGCGGACCGGATGGACGCCCGGCGCGGGAATGGACAGGTAGCGCATGCGCTTGGCCTCGCGGCGGCCCAGCGTGACCGTGTCGAGGATCAGCCCGCAGGTCAGGCTGAGGAAGCCCAGCAACATCAGCCCGGTGGACAGAACGGCGGTGGGCAGGCGCGGCACCAGCCCGGTCTGCAGATAGGTCGCCACCACCGGCCAGGCGAGGATCACCGACGCCGCGGCAAGCGCCGCGAAGATGGCGAAGAAGAAGGGCAGGGGGCGCTCCTCCTTCACCAGATTGACGATGGTGCGCAGGATGCGGACGCCGTCGCGGATGGTGTTCAGCTTGCTGTGCGAGCCCGGCGGGCGGTCCTTGTAGGGCGCCTTGATCTCGGCGATGGGCATGTTCAGCTCCAGCGCGTGGACGGTCAGCTCCGTCTCCGTCTCGAAGCCGCTGGCCAGCGCCGGGAAGGACTTGATGAAGCGCCGCGAGAAGACGCGGTAGCCGGACAGCATGTCCTGGATGCGGTTGCCGAAGATCAGCGCGACCATGCCGGTCAGCAGCTTGTTGCCGAAGCGGTGACCGGGCCGGTAGGCCTTGACGATCTCGGTGACGCGGGCGCCGTTGACCATGTCGAGCTGGTCGTCCCACAGCCGCTTGACCATCAGCGGCGCGGAGGGGGCGTGGTAGGTGTCGTCGCCGTCCACCAGCACATAGACGTCCGCCTCGATGTCGGAGAACATCCGGCGCATGACGTTGCCCTTGCCCTGCAACGGCTCGTGCCGGACCACGGCGCCGGCGGCCTTCGCCACCTCCACCGTGCGGTCGGACGAGTTGTTGTCGTAGACATAGACCGTCGCGTCGGGCAGCGCCGCCTGGAAGTCGCGCACGACGGCGGCGATGGCCGCCTCCTCGTTGTAGCAGGGGATCAGCACCGCCACCACGGGAGCCGTGTTCGGGTCCGGGTCCATGGCCGGAGCGGCGGATGCCGCGGTCCGGTCGGATTGACGGTCGGCCGGTCGATCAATGGTGGAGACGGTCATGGCGATGCGCTTCGAAACGGTGCCGGTGTAAGGTTAAACAGCACAATCGCCTGATTTAATCCACTGACCTTTCAAGGTCCGCCATTCGTTGCACGGCGCAGAGGTTCAGCGGCTCGCCCAGGTTGTTGGGGATGACGCGGCAGTTGTCCTGGGCCACCCGCAGCCCCAGCAGGGCGGCGGCCTTCGCGGCGCCGGGCGTGTCGGGGATGGTGCTGAGCATCAGGAAACGCCCGCGGTGCGCCCCCACCTTGTCCTGCATCAGGGCGAGGTAGCCGTTGCCGACCGAGTCCGGCTGGAGGAAGTTGGACTGGATGCGCACGAAGGGGATGCGCGGCGGGAAGGCCGGGATGACGTGGGAGATCGCCCAGTAGCCGGCCATCAGCACCATCGTGTCGTCCGGGTCCTCGATGGGCGGCACGGCGGCCTCGACCCAGCGTTCGCCCCACGGCACGCGGCCCCAGTCGGCGGGCCGGGCGGTGGCCTGGACCAGCAGCAGGAGCGCCGCCGCCAGGGCGAGCGCCGCCCGGCGCGGCACCGGCAGCAGGCCCGCCGCCATGACGATGGCCAGCGGCGCCAGCATCTCCAGCGGCACCAGATAGCGGTAGATGCAGAACATCCCCACCCACAGCGCGTAGGTCACCGCCATGGCGGTCAGCAGGTAGCGGGTGGCGGCGGTGTCGGTCAGTCGCGCCGATGGCCGGTGGAGCGCCCGCCCGAGCAGCGCCAGCGCCGCGGCGGCGGGCACGAGGAGGAACAGCACCAGGACGCGCAGGTCGAGGAAGGGCACCTCGCCGACCTTCAGCGGCGCGAAGGGGAAGACCAGCGGGAAGACCAGGCGCTCCAGCCGCGAGTCCGGGAAGAAGCCGACGTTCACGTAGCCGGACAGGGCGGCGAAGGGCGACTTGAAGATCTGGTTCATGTGCGGGAAGACGGGGTTCCCGTACTCCACCCACAGATGGGCCATCCAGAAGCCGCCGCACAGCGCCAGCCCGCCCAGAACCCCAACGCCGAAAAAGAAGGCCAGCCACAGCCGCCGCCAGGGCCGCGCCGGCAGCGCCAGGAAGGCGAGGCAGAGCCCGACCGCGTAGATCACCGTGGGGTTCTTCATCCCCATCGCCGCCCCGGCCAGCAGCCCCGCCGCGGCCGCTCGCGCCAGGGCGCCCGGCACCGGCCCGTCGATCAGCCGCGGCAGCGACCCCGCCACCACGACCAGCGCGCCGAGCACGCCCAGGCTGACCATGTTGTCGTGGAAAGTGGTGCCGAGCAGCCCCAGCGTGCCGCCCCCGAAGCCGGCCATCACCGCCAGCAGGGCGGCCAGGGCCACCCGCTGTCCCGCGCCGCCGACGCGCAGCGCGGCGTGGGCGAGCAGGAAGGCCAGCGACAGGTTCAGCCCGTGCAGCGCTCCCCAGACGAATCCCGCCACGCGCGCCGGCAGATGGCTGGCGAGCAGGTAGAAGGGCACGTCCAGCAGGGGGTTGTAGAAGCTGGGCATCTGCGCCGGCAGCATGTCCATGCCCAGCCGTCCGGTCAGCAGGGCGTAGGCGTTGTACCAATGGTAGTTCCGCAGATCCCAGTTGGCGTCCATGCCGAGCGCCAGCCCGAGCAGGCCGTAGAGCGGCGGGGCCAGCAGCAGAAAGGCGAGCGCCGCGGTGCGCGGGCGGCGGGCGGTGGGGAGCAAGGTCATGGAGGTCGCGGAACCCAGGGAAGCGTCGGCCCCTTGGTAGGCGAGGGGACGCCCCACAGCAAGGACGGGATGCCGGGCCGGTCCTGGCAGACGACATGGCAGACAACATGGCGGAGGGAATTTGGGAGCAATTTCGTTGCGTCCGGCTGTGTTCCGGGATGCGGAATCGCGCGTCGCGGGCGGCATTTGCGGCAAGCTTCCTCTGGCAATGGCGGGACGGGTCTGCTATTCACCGAACTCCGCATGCACACGCTTGCGCCTCTTTTGCGCGACAGGATTCTGGCGATGGAAAAGTTTACGGTTCTCACCGGTGTTGCGGCGCCGCTGCCGATGATCAACGTCGACACCGACATGATCATTCCCAAGCAATTCCTGAAGACCATCAAGCGGACCGGGCTGGGCAAGCATCTTTTCGACGAGATGCGCTACACCCCCGACGGCGCCGAGGTCGCGGAATTCGTCCTCAACAAGCCGGCCTACCGCAGCGCCAAGATCCTCGTTTCGGGCGACAATTTCGGCTGCGGCTCCTCGCGTGAGCATGCGCCATGGGCGCTCGCCGATTTCGGCATCCGCTGCATCATCGCGCCGAGCTTCGCGGACATCTTCTTCAACAACTGCTTCAAGAACGGCATCCTGCCGATCAAGCTGCCGAAGGAACAGGTGGACCTGCTGCTCGACGACGCGTCGCGCGGGTCGAACGCCATCGTCTCGGTGGATCTGGAGAAACAGGAGATCACCGGTCCGGACGGCGGCAAGATCAGCTTCGAGGTCGATCCCTTCCGCAAGCATTGCCTGCTGAACGGGCTGGACGACATCGGCCTGACCATGCAGCAGGCTGCCTTCATCGACCAGTATGAAGGCAAGCAGCGCGGCGGCCAGCCCTGGCTCTGGGGCTGACCAGCCCGGCTGTGAGGGCCAACCGATACCGGCCCAATGGCATCGGGCCATGACGGCCTTGCGGACCGGCGGGGGTGGACCCACCTTCCGGCCTGTCGGTCCGCGGATTAGACAACACTGATAAAGTCTCCAATGGGGAGTGCGTGCGCCATGCCCGCCAACAAGAAGCTTCTGTTTTTGCCCGGCGACGGGATCGGTCCGGAGGTCATGCGCCAGGTGCGCCGGGTCATCGACTGGCTCGACCGCAAGCGCAACGTCACCTTCGACGTCACCGAAGGGCTGGTCGGCGGTGCGGCGATCGACGCCTACGGCGTTCCCCTGAAGGACGAGACGCTGGCCGACGCCCTGGCGGCGGACGCGGTGATGCTGGGCGCCGTCGGCGGCCCGAAGTGGGACAACCCCACCGACTACACCAAGCGTCCGGAAGCCGGCCTGCTGTCGCTCCGCAAGGAGCTGAACCTGTTCGCCAACCTGCGCCCGGCGGTGGTGTTCGACGCCCTGGTCGACGCCTCGACCCTCAAGGCCGACGTCATCAAGGGCCTGGACATCCTGATCGTCCGCGAGCTGACCGGCGGCGTCTATTTCGGTGAGCCGCGCGGCATCACCGACATCGGCAACGGCGAGCGCCGCGGCGTCAACACCCAGGTCTACACGACCAGCGAGATCCGCCGCGTCGCCCGCGTCGCCTTCGAGCTGGCGCGCAAGCGCGGCAACAAGCTCCACTCGATGGAGAAGGCCAACGTGATGGAATCGGGCCTCCTGTGGCGCCAGGAAGTCACGAAGCTCCATCAGGAGGAGTTCTCCGACGTCACGCTGGAGCACATGTACGCCGACAACGGCGCCATGCAGCTGCTGAAGAACCCGAAGCAGTTCGACGTGATCGTCACCGACAACCTGTTCGGCGACATCCTGTCGGACGAGGCGGCGATGATGACCGGCTCGCTCGGCATGCTGCCGTCGGCCTCGCTCGGCGCCCCGGACGCCAACGGCCAGCGCAAGGCGCTGTACGAGCCGGTGCACGGCTCCGCCCCGGACATCGCCGGCCGCGACCTCGCCAACCCCTGCGCGACGCTGCTGTCCTTCGCCATGTGCCTGCGCTACTCGTTCAACATGGACGAGGAGGCGAAGATGCTGGAGAAGGCCGTGCAGAACGTGCTGTCGGGCGGCATGCGCACGGCGGACATCATGGCGCCGGGCATGGCCCGCTGCTCCACGACCGTCATGGGCGACTCGATCCTGCGCGAGCTGGACAAGCTGGCCTCCTGACCGGTTGCGGCCCCGGCCCGACGGACCGGAGGACGCCGACCAGCCGATGGCGAAAAGAAAGCCCCTCTCCGGTTCCGGAGAGGGGCTTTTCTCGTTGGTGCCGTCAGTCGCCTTCGCCCGGGCGTATGGCGGCCCCGCGTCCGCCATGACTCGCCTGCCCGCCCTTCCGCCCGGCTTCGGCGGCCAGGGACGGGTTCTTGGAGAAGCTGCGGGAGGACGCCGGTACGCTCCGGCCCCCCTTCCGCCCCGCCTCCGCGGCGAGTTCCGGGTTCTTGGAGAAGCTGCGCTTGTCGGCTGGCACGCTTTCCCCGCCCTTGCTGGCGATCTGGCGTTGCCGGTCACGGTCCATCGACGCGAAGCCGCGGTTCGATGTGCGACCGCTCCCGGATTGGACTTCGTCTTGGCCGTTGTCTTTCGAGGCCATCTTCAACCTCCACCTCTGCCACATGTCGGAAAACCAATGGGGGGCGACTTGGTTCCGGGGAGGTCGTGATTCCGATTCCTTCGGCACCCCTAAGTGGCATCGGGACCCATCGGACTGCATCCGGGAACGCTTCGCCTCCCGATTGGTTGAGCGGACGGGGGTAAGCCGAAGCGGGACCACGAAGCAGTGAGCCATAAGCAGAGAGGTTGAACGATGGGAGTCGAACTCACGGCCGAACGACGGCTGTTGTCCGAGAAGGAATTCGAGCAGGTCCGCCGCAGCCATTACCCGGAGCTGGAGGGCTTGCCCCCCGACGAAACCCTGACGCTCGCCCGCTGGCTGCGCGGGGAGCGCGACCGGGCGCGCGACATCATCGCCTCGCGCCGTCGCGGACGGCGGGGCAAGGCCAGCGGCACCGGCCAGCAATCGGCCGACGCCAGCGAACGCGGCCTGTCCGCCAAGAAGCAGGTCTACGCGCGGGCCTTGAAGCGGGTGAACGGGCGGCTGGAGCGATTCCGCGCCGAGCGGCGGCGGGAGATCATCCAGGCCAATCTTCAGGACGCCCTGAAGCGCAGGAAGGACGCGGAGCCCCAGCACCCGTCCCCCGGACGCACCCCCCGCAAGGGCATGCGCCCGATCCCCAGCGGGCGCCGGACGGTCGACACCGACCCGCGCGAGATCGGGCGGGTGTCACAGTTCGTGAAGGATGCCCAGGCGCGCCGCGATTCCTGATTCTCTAGCCAATGAGCGGAGCGGCGGGATTCAGCCCGCCGCCTTCGTTGCCAGCTGTTCTTAATAAGGATCTGATTTTGTTGTGTACTAGAAGGTCTCCTTTAGTAATGTTGTGATGACCAATATGGCTTTTACCGACCTACGATTAGGGCGCCAAAACGAGTGTATGAGTTTACCAGATAGTTGTATATTTTTCGCTCGTAACCAGAAATTTCGCTGAAATTCTTTTCGAACGAATGCCCTTCTTTATCGAAATCAGAAAAAATATCTTCACCATCAGGATAGGAATCTATTTTGTTGAGTTTCTCAAGAATAAACTTCTTGGCGCTGACATGGCTTGAGCTTTTCCGTATCGGATCAAGGCGACCGACAGACCGGAAAATCATGGCGCCTTCATAAAAAACGGTGTTTGGCTTGGCTTCGAAGTGGGTTGGGGAGAGCTTTTCATCGTGGACTTCAAATGTAACCAAGCCTGAAGTCGCGGAGTTGTCACCCACCACCCGCCCTTCTGGTTTGTGCTCCTCTTCTTGGGAACCAACAAGGGTGATGCAGCTGACGATGTCTCCTGCATTTACCATGAATCTCCGGTAAAGGCAGAATCCATAATACACCGATGTGTAAGACTTTAATGAAAACTCCATTGATAGCGTGTTCGATATTCTCTTAATCCATATCAATGCAACGGCGCGACGAAGTTTGGCATCGTCTTCGTTTATGTAATACATGTAATATAAGCCGCAAAAATCATTTGCATAAACTATTTCGTCTTCATTTAACATTGGATTTAACGTTTTTAATAATTTTTCTTTGCGCTTTATATTTTTAGTTGCCATTTCATTGCCGCCTTTCGTGTGTTGGAGAGTTTACTGCCAGACAAACAATGTGCGCTGTAGCGTGCTGGCTTTACGAGGAAAGAGCGTCGATCGCCTCGGCCATGGCGACGAGGCGCCGGGCGTTCTCGACGTGCAGGTTCTCCACCAGCCGCCCGTCCACCAGCACGACCCCCTTGCCCTGGGCGACGGCCTCGGCGTGGGCCTGGATGATGCGGTGGGCCTGGGCGACCTCCTCCTCGCTCGGGGCGAAGGCGGCGTTGCAGGCGGCGATGGTCTTGGGGTGGATCAAGGTCTTGCCGTCGAACCCAAGCTCCCGTCCTTGGACGCAGGACTCGCCAAAGCCCGCGTCGTCGTTCAGGTCGAGATGCACCCCGTCCAGGATGGCGAGGCCGTAGGCCCGCGCCGCCAGCAGGCAGAGGCCCAGACTGGTGAGCATCGGCAGCCGGTCGCGCGTGTGCGCCGCGTGCAGGTCCTTGGCGAGGTCGGAGGTGCCCATCACCAGCCCGCCCAGCTTCGGGCTGGCCCCGGCGATCTCCTTGGTGTTGAGCATGCCCAGCGGCGTCTCCATCATGCACCAGATGGTCTGCCCGTCGGGCGAGCCGTTGGCGCGCAGCACCGCCTCGGCTTGGCGGACCATGTCGGGGCTCTCCACCTTCGGCAGCAGCACCGCGTCGGCCCCGCTGGAGGCCGCCATCACGAGGTCGTCGTAGCCCCAGGGCGTGTTCAGCCCGTTGGTGCGGACCACCAGTTCCCGCCCGCCATAGCCGCCCGCGGCAATGGACGCCTTGATGGTGGCGCGGGCCTCCGCCTTGGCGTCGGGGGCGACGGCGTCCTCCAGGTCGAGGATCAGCCCGTCGGCGGGCAGGCTGCGCCCCTTCTCCAGGGCGCGGGTGTTGGAGCCGGGCATGTAGAGCACGCTGCGGCGCGGGCGGGCGGTGGCGGCCATGGCATTCCCTCAGGCGTTCTTGTGTCGTTGCCGCAGGATTAGCCGCGTCCGATCCCCCTGTCCATGCGGCGCGTAAGGCGTGAAACTCTGGTCTGCATGGAAACATCCCCAGCGTGTGGCGCGGAGGGTTTAGGATGCGTCCCCAACCTTTCGGATCGTCCGCCCATGAAGACCGTCATTTCGATCCAGTCCCACGTCGCTTACGGCTATGTCGGCAACCGGGCCGCGGTGTTCCCGCTGCAACGGCTGGGCTGCGACGCCATCGCGGTGAACACGGTGCAGTTCTCCAACCACACCGGCTACGGCGAATGGACCGGACAGGTCTTCACGGCGGAGCATGTGGCCGACCTGATGGACGGCGTCGCCGCGCGCGGCGTCCTGCCCACCTGCGACGCGCTGCTCTCCGGCTACATGGGCGACGTCGGGCTGGGCCGGGTGATCGTCGAGACGGCGGCCCGGCTGAAGGCCGCCAATCCGCGCGCCGTCTACGCCTGCGACCCGGTGATGGGAGACGTCGGGCGCGGCTTCTTCGTGCGCCCCGGCCTGCCGGAGTTCATCCGCGACCACGCCGTCCCTGCCGCCGACCTGATGACCCCCAACCAGTTCGAGTTGGAGTATCTGACCGGCCGGACGGTGGAGACGCTGGACGACGCGCTGGCCGCCACAGCCGCCCTGCGGGAGCGCGGGCCGCGGCTGGTCCTGGTGACCAGCTTGACCCGCAAGGACGCCGATCCCGGTCACATCGAGATGCTGGCCGACGACCGCGACGGCGCGTGGCTGGTCTCCACCCCGCGCCTGCCGCTGGACCCGCCGCCCAATGGGTCGGGCGACGCGGTGGCCGCCCTGTTCCTGGCCCATTACCTGAAGGCCTTCGATCCGGCCGAGGCGCTGGAGCAGGCGGCGGCGGCCATCTACGCCATCTTCCAGACCACCCGCCGGATGGGCACGCGGGAGCTGCAACTGATCGCGGCGCAGGACGAGTTCGTGAGCCCCAGCCAGCGCTTCACGGCCACCCGCGTCCGGTAAGCCCCTTACGACCACGCGCCCACGAGACGGCGCGCACAGAGGAACGACATGCGGATTTGCGTCTATGCCGGGTCCAACCCCGGCACCAACCCGGCCTATGGCGAGGCCGCGGAGCAGCTTGGCCGCCATATGGCGGAGCGTGGCATCGGCCTCGTCTACGGCGGCGGGCGGACCGGCCTTATGGGGCGGATCGCCGACTCGGTCCTGGCGGCCGGCGGCACGGTCACCGGCATCATCCCGCAATTCCTGATGGACAAGGAGGTCGGCCACCAAGGCCTCCAGGAACTGCGGATCGTCGCCACCATGCACGAGCGCAAGGCCCTGATGGCCGAGCTGTCCGACGGCTTCATCGCGCTGCCCGGCGGCATCGGCACGCTGGAGGAGCTGTTCGAGGTGTGGACCTGGGCGCAGCTCGGCCGCCACGACAAGCCCTGCGGCCTGCTCAACGCCTCCGGTTTCTACGACGGGCTGGCCGGCTTCCTCGACCATGTGGCGGGGGAGCGCTTCATGCAGCCCAAGCACCGCGACATGCTGATCGTCCGCGACACCGCTCCGGGCATCCTGGACGCCTTCGCCGCCTACGAGCCGCCGGCGGTGCGGAAGTGGCTGGACGAGGCCCGCACCTGACCCGACGGGGCCTTACGGCTCAAGCAGCTTCTTCATCAGGGCGTTCCAGTCGCGCTTGAACTGGGTGCCGAAATCCACTTCGGCGACCGTTCCGCTCCGGCCCGCGGGCCGGACGATGGCCGCCGCCTGGGAGTCCGGCTGCGCCTTCGCCTTGCGCTGGACGGTGACGACCCGCTTCTTCGGGGGAGGGTCGGGCTTGCGGGCGGGCAGGGGGGCCGCGGTCACCGTGACGACCGGCGCCTCCCCGGTCTGCGAATTCCGGGAAAAGGCGTCCTTGCACAAGCCGCCTTCACGCGCCCTGGTCAATGCATCCCCATCGAGCAGCCAGCAATCGACGCTGCCCGCCGCGGCGGCGGGGGCGGGATGGATCGGTGCCGTCAGAAAAAGCGCCAGCGTCAGTGCACCGCACTGGGACCGCCAAGGCATGCTTCGCCCTCTCCCTCACCGTTGGACCGACGTTCAGCAATACAACGTCGGGCGCCCCATTATCTTCGGCGCGAAACGGGAGTAGGGCGGCATCGCCGTGGTAACACGGGCGGGGCGCGGCGCCCCGGCCCCTCAGGTGAGATGCTGCTGGCGCAGGTAGTCTTCGGACTGCATCTCCATCAGGCGGCTGACCGTGCGTTCGAATTCGAAGGCGTGGGTGCCCTCGGGGTACAGCCGTTCCGGCGGGCCTTCGGCGGCGACCACGAGGTTGACCTTGTGCTCGTAGAGCGCGTCGATCAGCGTCATGAAGCGCTTGGCCTCGTTGCGGAGCTCATCCTTCATCGTCGGCACGCCGTGGATCAGCACGGTGTGGAAGTGCGTCGCGATGGCGATGTAGTCGGCGGCCCCCAGCGGCTTGCCGCACAGGCTCCAGAAATCCACCAGCGCGACGCATTTGGCGGCGCAGGCGATCTCCACCTTCCGGCCCTGGACCGACAGATGGGTCGGTTCGCCCCGGGCGCCGTCGGTCAGCGTCGCGAAGGTCTGGCGGATCCTGGCGTCGCTCTCTGGGCCGAGCGGCCAGAAATAGACGGGCTTGCCCTGGAGCCGGTCCAGCCGGTAGTCCGTTGGCCCTTCCAGCGCCAGAACGTCCAGCTTTTCCTTGAGCAGGGCGATGAAGGGCAGGAACAGCTCGCGCTGGAGCCCGTCCTTGTAGAGCATGTCCGGCGGCCAATTGGAGGTCGCGACCACCACCACGCCCAGGTCGAACAGGCTGGTGAACAGCCGGCCCAGGATCATCGCGTCCACGACGTTGGTGACGTGGAACTCGTCGAAGCAGAGCAGCCACGCCTCGTCGGCCAGCGCGCGGGCCAGTTCCGGCAGGGCGTCGTCGGCGTCCTTGCCCTTGCTCTTGCCCGACTGGCGGTGCTGGTGGATGCGCTCGTGCACCTCCAGCATGAATTCGTGGAAATGGACGCGGCGCTTCTTCTCCACCGGGGCGGTGTCGAAGAACAGGTCCATCAGCATCGACTTGCCGCGCCCGACGCCGCCGTACATGTAGAGACCCTGCGGCGCCTCCGCCGGTTCGGAGCGCGGACGGCCCAGCCCGAACCGCTCCAGCCAGCCGGCCTTCGCCCCGCCGGCCTTCCCGGCGGGCTGCGGGCTGTAGCCCTTCAGCGCCTTGTAAAGGCTCTGGAGCTTCTCGGCGGCCAGCTCCTGGTCGGGGTCGGGGCGCAGCGTTCCGGTGCCGCGGCGGGCCCGGTAGAGCGAAAGCGGTCCGTCAGACATGGAATTCGCGGGTCTCGGCAGGGAAAGGTCTTACGTAGCCGATGCGTCCCCGCGGGGCAACGCCCGATGCCGGGATGCAGGTGCGCTCAGGCAATCACCACGCGGTTGCGCCCCTGGCGCTTGGCCTCGTAGAGGGCGGCGTCGGCCCGGCGAACGGTGTGTTCGTAATCCGGGTGCCCCTCGTGCAGGGCCGCCCCGATCGAAGCGGTGACCTGCAGCCCGTTCCCGGCGCCCCCGGCACCGTGAAAACGGTGCTCCTCGACCGTCCGGCGCAGCTGGTCGGCCTTCACGCGCAGCGCCGCCTCGTCCATCTCGGTCAGCAGGATGAGGAACTCCTCCCCGCCGTAGCGGAAGACGAAATCGCCGGCCCGGACGTGGGTGTGCAGCAACTCCGCCATGTCCGACAGGACGGAGTCGCCCGCCTGATGGCCCAGCGTGTCGTTGATCGTCTTGAAATGGTCGGCGTCCATCAGCAGCACGGCGAACGGCTTGCCGTGGCGCAGGCTGATGGCCACTTCGCGCTGGAAGATCGCCGGCATGAAGCGCCGCGTCAGCAGGCGGGTCAGCGGGTCGCGCCCGCTTTCGATCTCCATCGCCTTCTCGATGATGGTGCCGAGGACGTAGGCGATCTCCGTGACGTCGTTGTTCAGCTCCTTCACGAAGGCGGGTGTGATCCAGCCGCCCTCCACGGCCGCGGTGACCTTGGCGCTGATGCGGTTGGTGCGCTCGCGGATGAGGTCCAATTCGGTGACGCGGCCGAAGGTCAGCTCCGCCTTGTGGTTCAGCCACAGGCCGAAATCGGAGGATTCGATGGGCGGAGGGCTCGCGTGGTTGCTGTCCTCATGCGCGTAGAAGGACACCACCGTGTTGCGCAGCCAGTCGAACAGCGACGACTTCAGCCGCTCGCCCTCCAGCGCCAGATTGGGGCCGCTCATGAACATCTTCAGGGATTGCTGGTGGCGGACGTTGCCCAGCAGGTCGCCCAGATAGGCCTCGTGCATGTTGTCCAGCACGGTATCCAGCAATTCGCCGACGAACAGGATGGCGGAGGCGGTCTGCGCGCGGCTGAGGTCGGCGGCCAGCAGGCGGGCGGACAGCTCCTTCTTGATGATCCGCATCCCGGCGTTGACCAGCGTCAGCGGGATGTTGATGCGGGCGTGGATCAGCCCGACCTGGTAATTCTGCTCCAGCACCGCCGCGATGGCCTCGTCGCTGGAGGCGGTGAACAGCGCGCCGATCCAGCGCGCCAGCGAGGGGCGCAGCCGTTCCTGGACCAGCGCGTGGCTGAGGAACGTGTTGCTGTCCGGACGGTCCAGCAGGATCGCGTAGAAGATGCCCGAGATCGCCTCGGCGTCGGCGAGGGCGATGGCGGTCACACGCTCGCGCACGGCGGGTTCGGTGTCCGTCCACAGCGACGACAGCGTGGCGGCGAGGATCGCGGCCTTGCGGTCTTTCTGGCTGTCCATCGTCCCTGTTCCTTTGCGCAACCGTCTCCAACCCGTCCGAATTCTTAACGCCCGGAGACCGTCAGGCAAAGCGGCAATCGCTCGTGCGGCTGATCGGCTTCATTGATGCATTAAGGTTAAACTTCCATTATGGTTTTCGCGCGAGATTGGCGGTGGCCGGGGGCGGTACCGTCTTACGTTGGGCAATGCCACGCGGGCGGTCCCTCAACGGCCCTGTTGCACTGCGTGCGGAGAGTTGTTCACAGCCATGGCCAGCCGCAATCCGGTTCGCGACGCGACCTTGCCGCCCTCTGGAATGGGGCCCGCCGGACTGCCCCCCGCCGGACTGCCCCCCTCCGGATTGGGGGAGCGGCTGTTCGAGGTTCTGGGATCGGTGCGCTTCCTGATGAGGGCGTCCGGCGTGGCCTTCATCGTCGTGGTGAACGCGATGATCGCCTACGGCGTCTGGCAGCGCCACGCCGAGGCCGTCCAGGGGGCCGAGCGCTCGACCCGGAACCTCGCCCGCATCCTGGAGGAGCAGGCCGTCCGCACGGTGTTCAGCGTGGACCTGCTGCTGTCCGATCTGGTCACCGTCCTGGACACCCACCCGCAGGCCCGCACCGTGGCGGCGCCGTCGGTGAACGCCCTTCTGCGCAACCGGCGCGACGCCATCGGCCCGATCTCCGGCCTGATTGTGGTGGACGAGCAGGGCCGTGTGCTGCACCACTCCGCCGACAGCAGCCCGCCGGCCTTCGACCTGACCAGCCGGCCCTATTTCGCGGCCCACCGGGACGAGGGCGCGTCGGACGGCGGGCTTCACGTCGGCGCGCCGATTCCCAGCATGGCCTTCCCCGGCACCTACGTCATTCCGATGAGCCGCCGCTGGTCCCACCCGGACGGCAGTTTCGCCGGGGTGGTCGTCGCCATGATCAATCCGTTGCGGCTCGGGGCCGGCTTCGAAGGGCTGCGGCTGGGGCTGGAGGGCACGGTCACCCTGGCGCTGGCCGACGGCACGGTGCTGATCCACCGCCCCTGGGACGAGGGCCGGCAACGGCTCGCCACGCTGGCCGACTGGCCGGAGGTCGACGCCGTGCTGCGCACGCGGGACGCGGCGACGCTGGACAGCGTGCTGCCCACCGACGGGCGCCCCAGCATCGCCAGCGTCCGCCGCGTCGCCGACTATCCCTTCACCGTCGCCGCGACGTTGCCAAAGGCCGAGGCGCTGGGCGAATGGAAGCGCGACAGCGCGGTGTGGATCGCCATGGGCCTCGCCATGTCCATGGTGATCGCCCTGCTGACCTGGTACGTGGAGCGGCAGCAGTCCCGGCGGGAGCAGGACCAGAACCGGCTGGAGCGCGCCTCCCGGCGCATCCGCGGCATCCTCGAATCCATGGTGGACGCGGTGGTCACCATCGACTCCCGCGGCATCATCGAGACCTTCAACCCCGCGGCGGAGCGCATGTTCGGCTATGCCGAGGCGGAGGTGGTGGGACAGAGCGTCAACATCCTGCTGCCGGAAGGCTTCCGCGCCGGCCACGACCGCTCGATGGCCGAATATCGCCCGAACGCCGGCTCGCGCATCATCGGCAACGACCGCGAGGTCCTGGCGCTGCGCCGCGACGGCAGCACCTTCCCGATGAATCTGGCGGTCAGCGCGCTGCGGCTGGGCGGGCCGGACGGGGAGGGCGGGCCGGACGAAAATGGCGCACCGCGGCGCGTCTTCGTCGGCGTCATCCGCGACGTCACCAAGCGCCGGCAGCAGGAGGCCGAGCTTCTCGCCTCCAAGAGCCAGGCGGAGATGGCCAACCGTGCCAAGTCCGACTTTCTGGCCAACATGAGCCACGAGCTGCGCACGCCGCTGAACGCCATCATCGGCTTCTCGGAAATCCTCGATAGTGAGTTTTTCGGCAAGCTGAACGAGCGCCAGAAGTCCTGCGCGAAGGACATCCACGACAGCGGCAAGCATCTGCTGGACATCGTGAACGCCGTGCTCGACATGTCGAAGATCGAGGCGGGCCGCTACGAGCTGTCCGAAGAGGTGATCGACCCCTGCGAGGCGGTGGCCCAGTGCCTGACCATGGTCCGCGACCGCGCGGCCGACAGCGGGGTGGACCTGCGCAACGGCCTGTCCGGCGGCCTTCCCACCGTCTGGGTGGACCGTCGCGCGTTCAAGCAGGTGCTGCTCAATCTGCTGTCCAACGCGGTGAAGTTCACGCCCGACGGCGGCAGCGTCACCCTGGCCGCCCGCGTCGAGGAGGACGGCGCCCTGGCCCTGTCGGTGACCGACACCGGGATCGGCATCCCGAAGGAGTTCATGGAGCATCTGTTCCAGCCCTTCCGGCAGGCCGACAACTCCGCCAGCCGCCAGTTCGAGGGGACCGGGCTGGGGCTGTCGATCTCCAAGAACTTCATGGAGCTGCACGGCGGTTCGCTGACCTGCGCCAGCACGCTGGGTGCTGGGACTACCATGACCCTGCGCCTGCCCGCCGAGCGGGTGATGAAGCCGGAAGACACCGCCGCCCGGATCGCCGCCGCGCTGGTGTGATGCCTGTGAAGGCAGGCGTTCGGCGTCCGGACGGCAAAGAAAAAGGCGCCGCGAGGCGCCTTTTTTGAGGTCCGGGGATTTTCGTCCCCGGCGGTTGGGCGCGGGAGGACGGTGCCCCCCGCAATCCCTTTTTGTGTCTCAGACGTCCAGCAGCAGGCGCCGCGGGTCTTCGATGTTTTCCTTGATGCGGACGAGGAAGGTCACCGCTTCCTTGCCGTCGATGATGCGGTGGTCGTAGGACAGGGCCAGATACATCATCGGGCGGATTTCGATCTTCCCGTTCACGACGACCGGGCGCTCCTGGGTCTTGTGCATGCCCAGGATGGCCGACTGCGGCGGGTTGATGATCGGGGTGGACATCAGCGAGCCGTAGACGCCGCCGTTGGAGATGGTGAAGGTGCCGCCGGTCAGCTCGTCCATCGACAGCTTGCCGTCGCGGCCCTTCTTGCCCAGCTCGCCGATCTTGCCCTCGATCTGGGCGAAGCCGAGCTTGTCGGCGTCGCGGACGATCGGAACCACCAGACCCTGCGGCGTGCCGACGGCGACGCCGATGTCGTAGTAGTTCTTGTAGACGAGGTCGGTGCCGTCGATCTCGGCGTTGACGGCCGGGATTTCCTTGAGCGCCTGGATGGCCGCCTTCACGAAGAAGGACATGAAGCCGAGACGCACCTTGTGGCGCTTCTCGAAGAAGTCCTTGTACTCGTTGCGCAGCGCCATGACGTTGGTCATGTCCACCTCGTTGAAGGTGGTCAGCATGGCGGCGCTGTTCTGGGCCTCCTTCAGACGCTCGGCGATGCGCTGGCGCAGACGGGTCATGCGGACCCGCTCCTCCTGCGCGGCGCGCGGGCGGTCGCCCGCGGTGCCGGCGGTCCACTGGTACTTCTGGGACGCGGCGGCCGGAGCGGCGGCGGGGGCCGCGGCCGGCTTGGCGGCGTGGTCGATCACGTCGCCCTTGGTGATGCGCCCGTCCTTGCCCGAGCCGGCAATCTGCGAAGCGTCGAGACCCTTCTCGGCGACCAGCTTGCGGGCGGCCGGGCCGGCGTCGGCCAGGGCGGAGGCGCCCGCCGGAGCCGGAGCGGCGGCCGGGGCAGCGGCGGGAGCCGGAGCCGCAGCGGCGGGAGCGGCGGCCTTGGCCGGGGCGGCCACGGCGGCGCCGGCCTCGCCCAGCACGCCCAGCAGGGCGCCGACGCCGACGTTGGCGCCGTCGGCGGCGACGATCTCCGCCAGCGTGCCGGCGGACGGGGCGTTCACCTCAAGCGTGACCTTGTCGGTCTCCAGCTCGACCAGCGCCTCGTCGGCGGCGACCGCGTCGCCGACCTTCTTCAGCCAGCGGGCAACGGTCGCCTCGGAGACGGACTCGCCCAGGGTGGGGACCTTGATTTCGGTAGCCATAAGTTCCTCTCGTACTTTCTTGTTCTACGCCTGGGCGTCGAGTCAGCGGATGACGAGCGCGTCTTCCAGAAGCTTCGCCTGCTCCTGGTTGTGACGCTTGAGCAGGCCGGTGGCCGGCGACGCGGAGGCCGGACGGCCGACGTAGCTGGGGCGCGAGGCCTTGTGCTCGATCGAGGTGAGGGCGCCTTCCAGACGGCGGTCGACGAAGGCCCAGTAGCCCTGGTTCTCCGGCTCCTCCTGGCACCACACCACCTCGGCGTTCGGGTAACGGGCGAACTCCTCGGTCAGGGCGGAGCGGGGGAACGGGTAGAGCTGCTCCAGCCGGACCAGCGCCACGTCCTTGATGCCGCGCGCGGTGCGCTCCTGCAGCAGGTCGTAATAGACCTTGCCGGTGCAGACCACGATGCGGCGGATCTGCTCGTTCGGCAGCAGGTCGGTCGCCGTCTCGCCGAGCACGCGGCGGAAGTTCGTGCCCTCGGCCAGCTCCGACAGGCTGGAGACGCACAGCTTGTGGCGCAGCAGCGACTTCGGCGTGAACAGCACCAGCGGCTTGCGGAAGGGGCGGCGCATCTGGCGGCGGAAGGCGTGGAACAGGTTCGCCGGGGTCGTCAGGTTGCAGATCTGCCAGTTGTCCTCGGCGGACATCTGGAGGAAGCGCTCCGGACGGGCCGAGGAGTGCTCCGGACCCTGGCCCTCGTAGCCGTGCGGCAGCAGCAGCACGAGGCCGGACATGCGCAGCCACTTCGACTCGCCCGACGAGAGGAACTGGTCGATGATGGTCTGGGCGGTGTTGGCGAAGTCGCCGAACTGCGCCTCCCACAGGGTCAGGCTGTGCGGCTCGGCCAGCGAGTAGCCGTATTCGAAGCCGACGACGGCCGCCTCGGACAGCGGGCTGTCATGCACCTCGAACGGGCCCTGGTCGGGGCGCAGGTGGTTCAGCGGGATGTACTTGTTCTCGGTGTTCTGGTCGTACATCACCGCGTGGCGGTGCGAGAAGGTGCCGCGGCCGGAATCCTGGCCCGACAGGCGGACGCCGTTGCCCTCGACCAGCAGCGTGCCGTAGGCCAGCGCTTCCGCGGTCGCCCAGTCGATGCCCTCGCCGGTCTCCAGCGACTTCTTCTTGGCTTCGAGCTGACGGGCGATCTTCGAATTGATCGCGAAGTCCTTCGGATACTCGCAGAGCTTGTTGCCGACCTCGCGCAGCACGTCGATCGCCACGCCGGTGTTGCCCTTGCGCTCGTCGTCGGTCTTCGCGGCCTCAAGGCCCGACCACTTGCCTTCCAGCCAGTCGGCCTTGTTCGGCTTGAAGGAGTTGGCGGCCTCGAACTCACCCTCCAGCTTCTTCATGAAGTCCTGGATCATCTGATCGGACTCGGCCTGGGTGAGGACGTTCTCCTCGACGAGCTGCTTGCCGTACAGCTCCCGCGTGGTGCCGTGGGCGCGGATCTTCTTGTACATCAGCGGCTGGGTGAAGCCCGGCTCGTCGCCCTCGTTGTGGCCGTGGCGGCGGTAGCAGACCATATCGATCACCACGTCCCGCTTGAACTTCTGGCGGAACTCGGCGGCGATGCGGCTGATGTGGACGACGGACTCGGGATCGTCGCCGTTGACGTGGAAGATCGGCGCCTGGACCATCTTCGCCATGTCCGAGCAGTAGACGCCGGACCGCGAATAGGTCGGGTTCGTGGTGAAGCCGATCTGGTTGTTGATGATGAAGTGCACGGTGCCGCCGGTGCGGTAGCCGCGCAGCTCCGACAGGCCCAGCGTCTCGGCCACGATGCCCTGGCCGGCGAAGGCGGCGTCGCCGTGGATCAGCACGCCCATGACCTGCTCGCGCTCCAGGTCGTTGCGCTGCGCCTGCTTGGCGCGCACCTTGCCCAGCACGACCGGGTTCACCCATTCCAGGTGGGACGGGTTGGCGGTCAGCGACAGGTGGACGATGTTGCCGTTGAAGTCGCGGTCCGACGAGGTGCCGAGATGGTACTTCACGTCGCCCGAGCCCTGCACGTCCTGCGGGCTGGACGGGTTGCCCTGGAACTCCGAGAAGACCGCGGCGAAGGGCTTGCCCATGAAGTTGGTCAGCATGTTCAGGCGACCGCGGTGGGCCATGCCGACGACGACCTCCTTGAGGCCGAGCTGGCCGCCGCGCTTCAGGATCTGCTCCAGCGCGGGGATCATCGACTCGCCGCCCTCAAGGCCGAAGCGCTTGGTGCCGGTGTACTTGAGCTGCAGGAACTTCTCGAAGCCCTCGGCGGCGATCAGGCGCTCGTAGATGGCGCGCTTGCCGTTCACCGTGAAGTCGGTGTGGTTGCGGCCACCCTCGATGCGCTCCTGGATCCAGGCCTTCTCTTCGGGGTCCTGGATGTGCATGAACTCGACGCCGATGTTCCCGCAGTAGGTCTTCTGCAGGATCTCCAGGATCTGGCGCAGCGACGCCGTCTCCAGGCCCAGCGAGTAGTTCAGGAAGATCGGGCGGTCCATGTCGCCCGGGCCGAAGCCGTAGGTCGCCGGATCGAGTTCCGGGTGCGGCTCGCGCTTCTCGAGACCCAGCGGGTCGAAATGCGCGTTCATGTGGCCGCGCACGCGGTAGACGCGGATGAGCATCAGCGCGCGGATGCTGTCGAGCGTCGCGGCGCGCAGCTGCTGGTGGCTGATGCCGCCATAGACCTGCTGGGCGTGGGCGACGAGGCCGGCGTTGCCGTTGGTCGCGGCCGGAGCGCCGATGCTTTCCAGCGAGGCGGCGATGGGGTCGAGCGCGCCGTTGGCGAGCGTGCCCTCCTCCAGGCTCCAGGACGGGCCGTTCAGCTCGTTCAGGACGGCGCGGGAGTCGTCGTCCAGCTCCCTGAAGAAGCCGTTCCAGCTCGAATCCACCGAGGAGGGGTCCTTCAGGAAGCGCGCGTACAACTCCGCGACATATTCGGCGTTCGAGCCGAACAGGAACGAGGTCTTCTCCAGATTAGCGGACATATGTTTGCCTCGGGCGTTTGCCCGGTTCCCTCAGAGAGTTTTTTTGCTTGTCGCGGGGCTCCGGACGGCCCCTGGATCTCGGGAGAGAAGCCAGGGGCCGCCGGTCCTTCGGCAGTGGGCGGGAATATGGGGTCCCGCCCCTGCTTTATCAGCCCTTGAAGACCTTGAGCATGGTGGAACCCAGGCTCGCGGGGCTGTCGGCGACGGCGATGCCGACGGACTTCATGAACTCGATCTTGAAGTCGGCGGTGTCGTTGCCGCCGGAGATCACCGCGCCGGCGTGGCCCATGCGGCGGCCCGGAGGCGCGGTGCGCCCGGCGATGAAGCCGACGACCGGCTTCTTGGTCCCGGAGTCGCGGATGAACTCCGCGCCCTTGACCTCGGCGTCGCCGCCGATCTCGCCGATCATGATGATGCCCTCGGTCTCCGGGTCCTTCAGGAACAGCTCCAGGCTGTCCACGAAGTTCGTCCCGTTCACCGGGTCGCCGCCGATGCCGATGCAGGTCGTCTGGCCCAGACCCGCCGCGGTGGTCTGCGCCACCGCCTCGTAGGTCAGCGTGCCCGAGCGCGAGACGATGCCGATCTTGCCGCGCTTGTGGATGTGGCCGGGCATGATGCCGATCTTGCACTCGTCGGGCGTGATGATGCCCGGGCAGTTCGGCCCGATCAGGCGGGTCTTGGAGTTGCCCAGCGCCCGCTTGACGCGCACCATGTCGAGCACCGGGATGCCCTCGGTGATGCACACCACCAGCGGGATCTCGGCGTCGATCGCCTCCAGGATGGCGTCGGCGGCGAAGGGCGGCGGCACGTAGATGACGCTGGCGTTGGCGCCGGTCTTCTCGACCGCGTCGGCCACCGTGTCGAAGACCGGCAGGTCGAGGTGCTTGGTGCCGCCCTTGCCCGGGGTGACGCCGCCGACCATCTTGGTGCCGTAGGCGATCGCCTGCTCGGAATGGAAGGTGCCCTGGGCTCCGGTGAAGCCCTGGCAGATCACCTTCGTGTTCTTATCGACGAGAACAGCCATCTTACGCGGCCTCCTTCACGGCCTTGACCACCTTGTCGGCGGCGTCGGCGAGGTTGTCGGCCGAGAGGATCGGCAGACCGGACTCGCTGAGGATCTTCTTGCCCAGCTCGACGTTCGTGCCTTCCAGACGGACGACCAGCGGAACGTGCAGGTGCACCTCGCGGGCGGCCGCGACCACGCCTTCGGCGATGACGTCGCAGCGCATGATGCCGCCGAAGATGTTGACCAGGATGCCTTCGACGTTCGGGTCGGAGAGGATCAGCTTGAAGGCCGCGGTGACGCGCTCCTTGGTGGCGCCGCCGCCGACATCGAGGAAGTTGGCCGGCTCGCCGCCGTACAGCTTGATGATGTCCATGGTCGCCATCGCCAGACCGGCGCCGTTGACCATGCAGCCGATGTTGCCGTCCAGCTTGACGTAGTTGAGGCTGTGCTTGGCGGCCTCGATCTCGGCCGGGTCTTCCTCGGCCTCGTCGCGCAGTTCCTCGACGTCCTTGTGACGGAACAGGGCGTTGTCGTCGAAGCTCATCTTGGCGTCGAGCGCCAGGATCTCGCCCGAGCCGGTGACGATCAGCGGGTTGATCTCGACGATCGCGCAGTCCAGGTCAACGAAGGCCTGATAGGCGGCGACGATGAACTTGGCAGCGGCGGAGACCTGCTTGCCTTCGAGGCCGAGCGCGAAGGCGACCTTGCGGGTGTGGTAGCCCTGGATGCCGGTGGCCGGGTCGATGGCGACCTTGACAATCTTCTCCGGCGTGTTGTGGGCGACCTCCTCGATCTCCATGCCGCCTTCGGTGGACGCCATAATGGTGACGCGGCCGGTGGCGCGGTCGGTCAGCATGCCGAGATACAGCTCGCGCTTGATGTCGGCGCCTTCCTCGACGTAGAGGCGCTTGACCTCGCGGCCTTCCGCACCGGTCTGCTTGGTGACCAGCACGTGGTTCAGCATCTCGGCGGCGTTCTTGCCGACCTCCTCGATGGACTTGACGACGCGGACGCCGCCCTTGCCCTCGGGGTTGTCCTTGAAGCGGCCGGCGCCGCGGCCGCCCGCGTGGATCTGCGACTTCACGACCCACACCGGGCCGCCCAGCTCGCGGGCGACGGTCTCGGCTTCCTGCGGGGTGTAGGCGACGCCGCCGCGGGGCACCGCGACGCCGTACTTCTTCAGCAGGCCTTTGGCCTGATACTCATGGATGTTCATCGGGCGTCCATCTGTTTTTATGGTCGGCTGACAGAGTGTGGTCGGCTGACGATGGGCGAAGATCGGGCAGGCGTTTCCTGCTGGCGGACGCGACAGGGCGCAAGTCTTCGTGAGAACGAGTCCTTCAGGAAGCCTTACGCCGGCTGGCGCGAACGTCCGCGGTCACTGTACCACCGGGCGCGGACGGTTCAACCGTCCGCGCCGGGGCGACAGGGCCGCAGGCCGTCGCGCAGGCAAAAAACAGGCCGCCTTAGGAGGCGGCCTTCTCAGCCTGCTGCTTCTTGACCACCTCGACGAGCTGCTTCACAGCGTCGACCGAGTGATCGAACATCTTCTTCTCTTCCGCGGAGAGATCGATCTCGATGATCTTCTCGACGCCACCGGCGCCGATGATCGTCGGGACGCCGACGTAGAGGTCGTTCTGGCCGTACTGGCCGGTCAGGTAGGCGGCGACCGGAACGACGCGCTTCTGGTCCTTCAGGTAGGACTCGGCCATCTGGATGGCGGAGGCGGCCGGGGCGTAGAAGGCCGAGCCGGTCTTCAGGAGCTTGACGATCTCCGCACCGCCGTCGCGGGTGCGCTGCACGATGGCGTCCAGCTTTTCCTGCGTGGTCCAGCCCATCTTGACCAGATCCGGCAGCGGGATGCCGGCGACGGTCGAGTAGCGGACGAGCGGGACCATGGTGTCGCCGTGGCCGCCCAGCACGAAGGCGGTGACGTCCTCGACCGACACCTTGAACTCGTCGGCCAGGAAGTAGCGGAAGCGGGCCGAGTCGAGCACGCCGGCCATGCCGACGACGCGCTCCGGCGGGAGGCCGGAGGCCTGCTGGAGCACCCACACCATCACGTCCAGCGGGTTCGTGATGACGATGACGAAGGCGTTCGGGGCGTACTTCTTGATGTTCTCGCCGACGGTCTGGCAGACGCCGGTGTTGATGCCGATCAGGTCGTCGCGGCTCATGCCCGGCTTGCGCGGCACGCCGGCGGTGACGATCACCACGTCGGCGCCTTCGATGACCGAATAGTCGTTGCCGCCGCTGAGCTTGGCGTTGAAGCCTTCGACCGGCGAGGTCTCAGCCAGGTCGAGGGCCTTGCCCTCCGGCATGCCTTCGGCGATGTCGAACAGGACGACGTCGCCGAGTTCCTTCTGGGCAGCGAGCAGAGCCAGCGTGCCGCCAATCTGGCCGGCGCCGACGAGCGCAATCTTCTTGCGAGCCATGGAGCGTTTCCCTAAGCGTGAGCGTCCCCCATTCAGCGGAGGACAGAACCGATTGAGTGTAGCGTCCTAGGGGTCCAGCGCCCTGAGATTTCGAGGGCGGTTCCTAGCGCGATTCCGGCCCGAGGGCAAGCGTGACCGCAAGCACGGGGCACGGAACTGTGCAATCGATTACGGCGAATGGCCGGAACGGCAAACAGGAATTTGGCGTTCCGGGTGCGGCGCACTATTCTTTGGATAGGTTTTCAAGGCCGTTCGGGATGGGGGGAAGAACCATGATTCGCTTTGCACCGGCATTTTGCCTGACCGTGACGCTGGCCCTGGGAAGCGGTGGCGCGGCCTTGGGACAAACCGTCGCAGACTATGAGGCCGCTCTGGCCAAGGCTCCGTTGGCCAGTGCGCCGTTGAACGAGGCGGCGGCCGGCGCTCCGGCGGCCACTGCGGCGGATACCCCGTCGGCCACCGACATCCTGTATTGCCGGCCCGTGTCGAACTATGTGTACACCTCCGTTCCGCCGGGGGAGCGCAGCGGCATCGTGGTGCCCTTGGTGGCCTTCGACGGGCCTGCCGACCCGGCGACCCTGCGCAAGCGCGCCCTGTGCGAGGATGTGCGCCGGATGGCGGTGATCCAGTTCGATTCCGGGTCGGGCGAGGAGATCGTCACCCCGCCGCAGTTGATCGACACCGACCCGTCGCGCCCGCTGTATCAGAACGATCCGACGCTGGCGCCCGATACGCGGCGCGCTCCGGCCCGTCGGCCGCTGGAGATCCAGTAAGGGACATTTCGGGGACGGCGCTCCGCACCGTCAGGAGCGGACGCCGTAGAGCGCGAGGTGGCGGGTCATGTCCGCCGCGGGCAGCGGATAGTCGGTGCCTTGGCGGGCGTTCAGCACGGCGCGCGGCGGGATACCAGCGGCACGGATCTGCACCCGCATGGCGCAGCGCATCGAATAGCCCGCCCGCCAGACCAGGGCGGTGACCGCGCGGGCATCGCCGGACCGCAGGATGTCGTCCACGATTCCCGGATGGACGGCGGCGCGCAGGGCCAGGGCGGCGCGGACGAAGTCCGTTTCCTCCCAGGACAGGGCGTCGCCCAGCGCCGTCTCGTCCAAGGCGCCCTGCCGGTGCAGGCGGACGGCGCGGCGCCCCGGCGACTCGGCGGGATCGCGCCCTTCGACCCAGGCGACGCGGCGGCGGGTCACGGCGGCGACCTCCGCCGCGGTGACCGCGTCCAGATCGGTGCGGCGGCGCAGCAGGTCGGCCACCGAGTCGTCGACGAACTCCGCCAGCCGCAGGGCCAACCGTTGCGACAGGGCGGGCCGGCCGGCCAGCTTGGCCTGCCAGTCCGGATGGCCGCCCGACCGCTCCACCAGATCCTCCAGCCGGTCTTCGGGGATGACCGCGCCGTCGTTGTCCAGCAGGACGCTTGTGGCCTCCGCGTCGCCGGTGTCGACGATGGCGCAGGACAGCGGCGCGCTGACCGCCGGCCGCCGCGCGATGGCCGCCAGGGCCCAGCCTGCGGGGTGGCTGGCGATGATCTCCAGCAGGTCGTCGTCGGTCAGGGTGGCGCAGCAATGGAGGATCGGCTCCGCCACCGAGCGCTCGACGTCGCGGGCCAGCATGCGCGCCACGGCGGGCGGGGCGCAGGCGACGTCCTTCAGGGCCCCGGCCAGCGCCGTCCGCACATGGGCCGCGTGATCGCGGGCCAGCCGCTCCAGCGTGCGCAGGGCGGTGGCGGTGGCCTTGTCCTGGCGGTCCGGGGGCAGGTCGGGCAGCAGCCGGCACAGCTTGCGCGCCAGATGCGCGCGGACCCCGGCATCGCCCATCCCGGCCCGCCGCGATTCGACCAGCGCCGTGCCGACGCGGCGGCGGGCCGGTTCCGGCGCAGGAGGAGCGGGGGGAGAATCGTCGAACAGATAGCCGAGCAGGTCCGGGTCCACCCCGTCGTCCGCGGAGGGGTCTGCCCGCGGCGCCGAGCGGGCCGCGCCGGGACGGTCGTCCCCATGATCGGCGTAGGGGGGCTGACGTGGCTGCATCCGGATATCCAACGACGGCCCGGTTAACGGACCGCTAATGGAGCCGAACTTGTCACCGGCGTCCGCCGTGCGCAACCATACCCTGCACCGCCAGTCATGCCGTCGGCTGGCGATGTCAAAGCCTCGACGTGCCGAGGTGGAAAAGAAAAAGGGCCGCAACCCGGTTGGGATGCGGCCTTGAAGAGTTTAGGGAGGAAACGCACTGCAAAAGCAGTAACGGGGCGGATCATAGGCTTTGATCTTGGCGGATGGTAATACCAAGTTGGTATTGGTGCGGTGCGGTGTGCGCATGGCGGCGCCGGAATAAAATGTTGTTTGCCCAGAGGGTGGGCAGGATTTCGACCGTTTGCACACATTCGAGCCGCCTGACCGGATGATGGAAACGCAAACGATCGGATTGGGAATATTGTTTGTGATCGGAACCATGGCCGGTGAAGTCTCGTCGAATGCTGAGCGACATTCATCCGGGCATGCCCTTGGGCGCCACCTTCCTTGAAGACGGTTTGCGTGTCGTGCGGATTGTTCGTGAGGCTTGCCGGTCCGCTGGGAAAACCTCCCCCGCGGCGGGCCGCGGCGCGGGGGAGGGGAAAAGAAGACGGTGCTCAGGCGGCCAGCTTCTCGCGGATCAGGGTCTTGGTTTCGTCCAGGCCGTAGAGCTGGATGAAGGAGCCCATGCGCGGGCCGGTGGTCTGGCCGAGCAGCACCTCGTAGAGCGCCTGGAACCAAGCGCGCAACTCGGTGAAGCCATGCTCCTTGCCGACGGCGAAGACCTCGTTCTGGATGACGTCGCCCGCCGCGTCGGCGGGGATGCCGTCCAGACGCTTCAGCAGGTCCTCCAGCGCGGCGCGCTCGGCGTCGGTGGGGGCGCGGAAGCGCTTCGTCGGCTTGACCTGATCCTGGTAGTAGCGGACGGCGTAGCCGACCAGCTTGTCCAGGAAGGGGCTGTTCTCCGGCGTCGCCTCGGGCGCGTAGCGGCTGATGAAGCCCCACATGACGTCCTTGGTCTCGGCGTTCGCCGCCCCGGCGAGGTTCAGCAGCAGGTTGAAGGACACGTCCGAGCGCACCGCCGGCGCCGTGCCGTTGTGGATGTGCCAGGCCGGGTTCTCCAGCGCCTTGGCCGGCTCCTCCACCGGCAGCTTGGCGACGAAGGCCAGATACTCGTCCACCGCCCGCGGGATCACGTCGAAATACAGGCGCTTGGCCGACTTCGGCTTCTGGAACATGTAGAGGGCGAGGCTCTCCGGCGGGGCGTAGGCCAGCCACTCCTCCATGGTCAGGCCGTTGCCCTTGGACTTGGAGATCTTCTGCCCCTTGTCGTCGAGGAACAGCTCGTAATTGAAGCCCTGCGGCGGGGTGCCGCCGAGGATGTTGACGATCTTTCCGGCCAGCTCAGCCGACGGGATCAGGTCCTTGCCGTACATCTCGTAATCGACGCCCAGCGCGTACCAGCGCATGCCCCAGTCGGGCTTCCACTGGAGCTTCACATGGCCGCCGGTGACGGGAACCTCGACCTTCTTGCCGTCCTCGTCCTGGAAGACGATGGTGCCGGCGTCCACGTTGCGCTCCAGCACCGGAACCTGCAGCACGCGCCCCGTGGAGGGGGAGACGGGCAGGAACGGGCTGTAGGTCTGCTGGCGCTCCTCGCCCAGGGTCGGCAGCATGACGGCCATGATCTCGTCATAGCGCCGCAGCACGCCGAGCAGCGCCTCGTCGAAGCGGCCCGACTTGTACCAGTCGGTGGAGGACTGGAACTCGTACTCGAAGCCGAAGCTGTCGAGGAAAGCACGCAGCCGTGCGTTGTTGTGCGCGCCGAAGCTGTCGTGCGTGCCGAACGGGTCGGGGACCTGGGTCAGCGGCTTGCCGAGGCTGGCGGCCACCAGCTCCTTGTTCGGGATGTTGTCCGGGACCTTGCGCAGCCCGTCCATGTCGTCGGAGAAGCAGAACAGCTTCGTCGGGATGTCGCTCATCCGCTGGAAGGCCTGACGGACCATGGTGGTGCGCGCCACCTCGCCGAAGGTGCCGATGTGCGGCAGGCCCGACGGACCGTAGCCGGTCTCGAACAGGACGTAGCCTTTGGCCGGCGGCTCTTTCGCGAAGCGCGCGACCAGTTTGCGCGCCTCCTCGAACGGCCACGCCTTCGCCTGCAACGCCAATTCCCGCTCGCCGGTCATGGTAGAGCCCCTTCAAAACTCGACGGAAGTGTAGAAAGGCAGCGACCCTAGGGCCGTCCGTGCCGTCCGTCAACGGGCGCCGCGCTTGTCCGTCCTACGGTTTGCGCGCATTTCTGGAAGATGATCATCCGTCGAGGACCCGCATGAGCTGGCTGTTTTTGTCCGTCGCCATCGCCTTCGAGATTGTGGGCACCGTCGCTATGAAGATGTCCGACGGCATGACCCGCCTGTGGCCGAGCCTGGCGGTGGTGGCCTGCTATCTGGTGGCCTTCGCGATGCTGGCCCAGGCGCTGCGCGAAATCGAGGTCGGCGTGGCCTACGCCATCTGGTCGGCGGTGGGCACGGCGGCCATCGCGGCGATCGGGGTGTGGGTGTTCGGCGAGTCGCTCAACTTCCTGAAGCTGGCGGGAATCCTGCTGATCGTGGCGGGGGTGGTCAGCCTCCGGATGTCGGGGGGAGGGGCGTAGCTCCTCATGCCCGGATGTCGAGCGCCCTGATCTGGGGAGGCGTGCCAGCGCTGGCCGCGACCGCTGGCACGCCGTCGCGGAACAGAGGCATGTCCTTCAGATCCTTGACATAGCCGCCGGTGGCGACGGATTCGGGTGACTTGTCCTTGAGGCGGTCCATCGCGCCCTTGATCATGGCGACCACCGGGTTTTCGCTGTCGAGATCGTCCGGTTCCCGGCCGCTGCTCCGCATCGACTGCTCATAGCCGAACTGGTTGGCGGCGCGTTGGACCGCCCAGTTGGCCGAGCCCTTCTCCTCGTCGCCGACGCCCTCCAGGAAGGCGACACCGGCCCGGAAGCGGGCGGCGTGATCGTTGCCCGTCGGGTCCGCGGTCATCATGGCCCGCCCCTGCTGTTGCGACATGATGGATTGGGCGGTGTCCTGCTCGTCCTTGGAAAAGCTGCCGTCGCTGTTGCTGGCGATGGCGAAGAGGGCGCGGCGGTCGAGCCCGCCATAGACGGTGTCCCAGCTTTCCTGGGTGGCGTGCATGTAGTCCATCGGCTTGCCGTTCGCGGCCAGCTCCGCGTATTTGGCGTCGATGGCTGCCCGCGCGTCCTTGGCGACGGTCGCGAAATCCTTTTTTCCCGCGGTCTGGGTCGTCGTCTGGGTCACCAGGGACGCCTGGGCCGTCTCCGACAGCGTAACCACCGCAGCGGTATCGCGCGCGCCGTCGGGGGAGCCGACGGTTGCTTCTTTCGCTTCCGCCGCGTGCTTGGGAGCGGAGGATGTCGTGGTGGACAGAGGGGCCGGCTGCCGGGCCGCACCCACCGATGGCTCCATGGCGTTCATCTGACGGCTCTCCCGTTGCCGAGGTTTGCCAACGATCGAAGAATGTCGGTTAGCCGAATCACTCCGTCGCCCTGCATGGCATTCAGATCAGATTACCATCGGCTGTATTTGTGGTCGACAAGCAAGTTCAAGGTTGAAATATGGCAGGCGAAGATTAGCGTGCGCAATCGGCCAGCCCGTCCCGTTCCACCACCGCCATGCGGTGCTCGATGACGCCGGCCCGTCGCGCCACGTAGGCGCCGGGCGGGTTCGGGGACCAGTTGCGGGGGTTGGGCAGGACGACGGCGAGAAGGGCGGCCTCGCGGCGGGTCAGGGCCGATGCCGGCTTCTTGAAATGATGGCGGGCGGCGGCCTCGGCGCCGTAGACGCCGTCGTCCCACTCCACGATGTTCAGGTAGACCTCCAGGATGCGGCTCTTCGGCCACAGCGTCTCGATCAGCAGGGTGAACCACGCCTCGGCGCCCTTGCGGGTCCAGCTGCGGTCCGGCCAGAGGAAGGCGTTCTTGGCGGTCTGCTGGCTGATCGTGCTGCCGCCGCGCAGGCGCCGGCCCTCCTCGTTGTCCTCGAAGGCTCCCTCGATGGCCGCCCAGTCGAAGCCGCCGTGGCCGCAGAACAGCGTGTCCTCCGACGCGATGACCGCGCGGGCGAGGTGGGGAGACATTTGCGACATGGGCACCCAGTCGTGCGCCAGCCCGGACCCTCCGGCGGCGCGGATCAGCATCAGGGGCGTGGCCGGCACCGGCACCACGCGGTAGAGCGCCGCCCAGCCGACGCTGAAGGCCACCAGGGCGACGGCCAGGGCCATCAGGAGTCTCAGCAGACGCCGGACCGGAAACCGCATGCGCTCGACCTCTCCTCTGCGACGCTCAAGGACGGGGGAGCACTTTCGAGGGGGCGGGCCGATCGGTCAACACGGGTTTGCTCGCATTGCGGCGGCGGGGGCCACTATACTGCGCGCCATGGATCTGACCTCGGCGCCCTCCCTCCCGTCCTTCAGCCTCGATGACGCGCCGGCCCTGGTCGCCGGCGCGCGGCGCGTGGTCCTGCTGACCGGTGACGGCGAGGTGGAGGAATTGCCGCCCGCCGCCGCGGCGAAGCGGGCGCGCCGCCAGCCGCCGCTCGTCTGCCACGCGCGGGCGATGACGCGGCGGCTGGGGACGGAGCCCTTCGCCGCCTTCGACCTGCTGGAACTGTTCGCCTTCGTCCTGCCCGCCCGCTTCTGCGTGCCGACCCCGCGCGGACTGGCCGAGGCGCTGGATCTGCCGATTCCCGACGGGCTGGAGGACGACGCGCTGGCCCTGCACCGGGCGGTGCGCAAGCTGCTTGGCCTGCTGGGATCGCCGGGGCGCGAGGAAGCGTCCGACCCGGTGGCCTTCGCCTGGGAGATGGGGCGCGCCGGCTGGCTGTGGGCGCCCGCCGTGCTGGCGGCGCTCGGCAAGCCGGACGGGCCGGAGAAGGGCGCCGGCCGCGCCGGCCTGCGCGTCTGGACCCGCATCAAGGAATGGCAGGACGGCCCGCCCGAACCGCCGCCCGCCCACCACCCGGTGGAGCCGGACGAGGCGCGCCGCCGGCTGTCGGTGATGCTGTCGGCCAGCGTGCCCGGCAAGGTGGCCGAGCCGCGCCCGCAGCAGGCCGACTACGCCAGCGCGGTGTCCGCCGCCTTCGCCCCGCGCCCCGCCCCCGACACGCCGAACGTCGTCCTGGCGGAGGCCGGAACGGGCGTCGGCAAGACGCTGGGCTACTTGGCGCCGGCCACGGTGTGGGCGGAGAAGAACGGCGGCACGGTGTGGATCTCCACCTACACCCGCAACCTCCAGCACCAGATCGACGCGGAGCTGGACCGCCTCTACCCCGAACCGGCGACCAAGGCGCGCAAGGTCGTGCTGCGCAAGGGCCGGGAAAACTACCTGTGCCTGCTGAACCTGGAAGAGGCCGTCCGCGGCATGCCGATGCAGCCGCACCACGCCATCGGGGTGGGGCTGATGGCGCGCTGGGCCGCGGCGACGCGCGATGGCGACCTGACCGGCGGCGACTTCCCCGGCTGGCTGGTCGACATCGCCGGGCGCGGGCGGACGCTGGGCCTCGCCGACCGGCGGGGCGAGTGCATCTACTCCGCCTGCGACCATTACGCCCGCTGCTACATCGAGAAAAGCGTGCGCCGCGCCCGCAAGGCCGACGTGGTGATCGCCAACCACGCGCTGGTCATGGTGCAGGCCGCACTCGGCGGCGGTGAGGAGCCGACGCTGCCCACCCGCTACGTCTTCGACGAGGGGCACCATGTCTTCGACGCCGCGGACAGCGCCTTCGCCGGGCATCTGACCGGGCGGGAGACCCAGGAGCTGCGGCGCTGGCTGCTGGGCGCCGAGGAGACCGGACGCAGCCGCGCCCGCGGGCTGAAGCGCCGCATCGAGGATCTGGTCGCCAGCGACGAACAGGCGCAGGAGCTGATGGACGCGGTGATGCTGGGCGCCCGAGTCCTGCCGGCGGAGGGCTGGGCGGCGCGGCTGTCCGCCGACAACCCGCAGGGGCCGACCGAGGCCTTCCTGCTCGCCGCGCGGCGGCAGGTCTATTCGCGGACGGCGGGGCAGGGCGGTCCCTACAGCCTGGAGGCCGACAAGGCCTATCCGGTGGACGGGCTGCTCGACGCGGCGGCGGCGCTGGAGGCGGCGCTGGTCCGGCTGGCGGACCCGCTGGCCGGGCTGGCCAAGCGGCTGGCGGCAAGGCTGGAGGACGAGACGGCGGAACTGGACAGCGACCAGCGGCGGCGCATCGACGCCATGGCGCGCAGCCTGACCCGGCGCGGCGTTCTGACGGTCGAGGCGTGGCGGGCCATGCTGAAGACCCTGCCGGTGGAGACCCCGGCGCAGTTCGTGGACTGGTTCGCGGTGGAGCGGATCGACGGGCGCGACGTCGACGTCGGGCTCTACCGCCACTGGATCGACCCGACCGTTCCCTTCGCTGAGGCGCTGGCCGGGCCGGCGCACGGCATGGTGGTCACCTCCGCCACGCTGACCGACGGCACCGGCGACACCGCCATGGACTGGCAGGCGGCGGAGGACCGCTGCGGCGCCAGCCATTTGCCGAAGCCGGCGCTGCGCGCCCAGGTGCCGTCGCCCTTCGACTATCCCAACCGCACGCGGGTGATGGTGGTCACCGACGTGCGCAAGGACGATCTGGGGCAGGTGGCGTCGGCCTACCGCACGCTGTTCCAGGCGGCGGGCGGCGGGGGCTTGGGGCTGTTCACCGCGATCAGCCGGCTGCGCGCCGTCTATGACCGCATCGTGGAGCCGCTGGACGCCACCGGCATCCCGCTCTACGCCCAGCATGTCGACCCGCTGGACGTGGCGACCCTGATCGACATCTTCCGGGGGGAGGAGCACGCCTGCCTGCTCGGCACCGACGCGGTGCGTGACGGGGTGGACGTGCCGGGCCGCAGCTTGCGGCTGATCGTGTTCGACCGGGTGCCCTGGCCGCGCCCCGACATTCTGCACCGCGCCCGGCGCGACGCCTTCGGACGGCGGCGCTACGAGGACATGATCGCGCGGTTGCGGCTGAAGCAGGCTTTCGGCCGGCTGGTGCGACGGGCCGACGACACCGGGGTGTTCGTTCTGCTCGACCCGATGATGCCGAGCCGCCTGTTCGGCGCCTTCCCCGAGGGGGTGGAGGTCCGCCGCGTCGGCATCAAGGAGGCGGTGGAGGCGACCGCGGAGTTCCTGCGGGGCTGGTGAGGCCCCGCAGGAATCGCGAGGCATCCATCAGGCGGCGCGGATCGCCGCCAGGAAGCTCTCCACGTCGCGGCGAAGGTTCTCCGCCTGCGAGGCCAGCCCGCCGGCCGCACCCAGCACCTGATGGGCGGCGGCCCCGGTGGTGCCGGCGGCCTCGGTCACCTGGGCGATGTTGCTGGACACCTCGCGCGTGCCGATCGCCGCCTGCTGGACGTTGCGCGAGATCTCGTTGGTCGCGGCGGACTGTTCCTCGATCGCGGCGGCGATGGAGGTGGAGATCTCGTTGATCGCCGCGATGGTGCGGCCGATCCCCTCGATGGCGCCGACCGAGCCGGCGGTGGCCTCCTGGATCGCCTGGATCTGCGAGGCGATCTCGTCCGTCGCGCGGGCGGTCTGGTTGGCGAGCTGCTTCACCTCCGACGCCACGACGGCGAAGCCCTTGCCGGCCTCGCCGGCGCGGGCCGCCTCGATGGTGGCGTTGAGCGCCAGCAGGTTGGTCTGGCCGGCGATGTTGGTGATGAGCTGCACCACGGCGCCGATGCGGTGCGCGGCGTCGGCCAGCCCGCGCACGGAGTCGGTGGTGCGCCCGGCCTCCTGCACCGCCTGTCCGGCGATGCCGGTGGAGCGGGTGACCTGCGACCCGATCTCCCCGATGGAGCTGGACATCTCCTCCGCGGCGCTGGCGACCGTCTGCACGTTGGCGCTGGTCTGTTCCGCGGCGGCGGCGGCGTTGGCCGCCTGGTCGTTGGTCTGGCGGGCGGTGACCGCCATGCTCTGGGCGGTGGTGTCCAGCTCGGTCGCGGCGGCGGCGACGTTGCGCAGCGCGTCGGCGACCTGCTCCTCGAAGGAGCCGATCAGCCGCTCGACCGCCTCGGTCCGCCGCAGCTTGGCGGCCTGCTCGGCGGCCTGCTCGGCGGCCAGCCGGTCGGCCTCGATCAGCCCGTCCTTGAAGACCTGGACGGCGGTGGCCATGGCGCCGATCTCGTCGCCACGGCTGGCGAAGGGAATCGCCGTCGTCTTGTCGCCGCCGGCCAGCCGGCGCATCGCCTCGGTCATCGCGCCGATCGGCGAGGAGACGCCGCGGATCATCATCAGCGCACCGCCCAGGCAGACGGCGATGCCGATGAGCAGCGCGACGATGAGCATCGTGCTGGATTGGGCGTAGACGGCGTCGGCGTCGTCGCTCGCCTTGGCGGCCCCGCGGTTGTTGTGGTCGATCATGGCGTCGAGCGTCCGCCCGACCTCCTGGAAGCCCTTGTCGGCCGCGTCGCGGAACAGGGCGTTGGCGGCGGCGTTCTCGTTGCGCCGCGACAGGGCGGTGATCTGACGGTGCAGGGTGAGATACTGCGCCCATTGCTGTTCGAACTGGGCGAACAGAGCGCGCCCTTCGGCGGTTCGCAGCGTCGCCTCGTAGGTCCGGCGGGCGTTGGCGATGCTGGCTTCCATCTCGTCCATCCGCTTCTCCACCGCGGTCATCTCCGTCTCGGTGGCGCTGAGGATGTGGGTGCTCTGCAGGATGCGGAAGTTCGACACGGCGTCGTTCACGACGTTGACCTGAACGACCCGCGGCATCCAGAAGCTGGCGATTTCCGTCGAGCTGTCGTTGACCACCGACAGGCGGTTGATTCCCAAGGTGCCGATGCCAGCGAGAAGCAGGGATAGAAACGCAAAAACTGCAAACGTTTTTGTTCTGACGCTGATGTCATTCATGATGTTTTTCTCTTTTCTGTTGTTTTGGTGGTTGGTTTCCTCGCGCGTCACCAAAGGAGGATTTTTATTTCTGTTTGTCTTCGTTGATAATTGTGAATTACGCAATGAACCGGTTGCGGCAAAATTGTTCATTGTGTGACAGTGAGGGATGCCGCACACGCTCCGCACGCCCGACCGCATGGCCGCGCGGATGGGCAATGCAAAAGCCCACATGTTCTGCGATAAGTTGAAGGATTGGTCGGCGGCCAAGGGGCGACCATGCGGAGAGATTCGCGGGACGCCTCCGAAGACGTCGCTCCGGAAGAAACTGGCGTCACACAGTCATCATGGCCGCCGTGCTCCCGCGGGCGGTGAAGGAGACTTCGCTACTCTACCGGTGCAGAACCTGAACGCCCTTCGGGGGCACACGGTTTCTAGTGTCGCGTGCAGGCGCTGACCGGCGGCCCCGCGGGACCCGGACCAAAGGCGGAATGATTGGAGCGCACACCGAGAATGGCCATGTCGTATCCATGCGTAAAAGTGCTGCGCACCGCGTATCCCAGCGTTTCTTACACGATAATACGTATCGTAGCAACATGAGAAAACGTGCAACCGACGATTGGCCCCGTCGCAAGCGGGGCGCCGTGGGAAGCAAATTCACCGTGGAAATGGAGGCTTCCTCTCCAGGCTTGGGAGAAACCAGCGTGGTGCAGCTTGGGGATCGGCTCAAGACCGTGCGCGAATTTCTCGGTGAGACACAAAAAACAATGTCTCGCCGGTTCCGTCTCGGGGAGAACACGTGGCAGTCCTACGAGTTGAACGGCAAGCTGCCGAAGGGAGAGACCCTGTCGGAATTGGCCGCCCTCGGCATCGACATGAACTGGCTGCTGACCGGCCGGGGCAGGATGCGGACGGCGGCCGGCCGGCCGGAGTCCGGTGACGGCGCGCTTCCGCTCCTGCAGCGGGAGTCCGGGGCGTCCGGGTCAGTGCTCGACCTCGCGCTGTTGAGCGAGGCGGTCGCGCTTGTCGAGCAAGGGCTGGCCGACCGGGGCCGGCGTCTGTCACCCCGCGCCAAGGGCCATCTGGTGGCGGCCCTGTACGGTCTGGCGGCGGAGGAGGGGGAGGGCAATTCCCGTCCGCCCGGCGTCAGCCCGTCGGCCGTCGCGCATCTGCTCTGGCTCGCCTTGCAGATGGACGAGGCGCTGCAGCCGCTGGACGGTGACGGGACGGTTCGGTTGCCTTGAGCGGAGGGCGTTTCCCTCCCCACGATTCAGGGGCCCAACTCCGCCTCACCCCACCCGTTCCGGTCGGCGGCCTACGCGGCCGTGCCGATGCGGGAAAGCTCGAAGGGCGTCGTCTGGTAGATCTGGTTGATCCAGTTGGCGAACAGCAGATGGGCGTGGCTCCGCCACCGGTTTTCGGGCGGCTGGCTGGGGTCGTCGTCGGGGAAATAGCCGTGGGGAACCGGCGTGGCCGCGTCCTTGGCGACGTCCCGGACATACTCGTTGCGCAGCGTGTCCGTGTCGTACTCGATGTGGTTGAACATGTGCAGCGACCGGTGGGCGGCGTCCTCCAGCAGGCAGGGGCCGGTCTCCGGGGAGTCCAGGAGCACGCGCAGTCCGCTTTCGGGCGGGAGGTCGTCCTCGCGCACCTCGGTCCAGCGCGAGACCGGGATGGGCACGCCGTCGGACAGGCCGCACAGGTAGGGCGAGGCGGGGGCGCGGTTGCGGTGCCGGAACACGCCGGACGCCTTGCGCGGCAGAAGATGCTTCGGCACGCCGTGGAAGTGATGAACGGCGGCCTGCGCCGCCCAGCAGATGTTCAGACAGGCATGGACGTGGCTCTGCGTCCAGTCGAAGACCGAACACAGCTCGTCCCAGTAGGACACCTCCTCGAAGGGCATCGTCTCGACCGGAGCGCCGGTGATGATGAAGCCGTCGAACGTCTCGCGGCGCGCGTCCTCCCACGACCGGTAGAAGGCGCTCATATGGTCCGCCGCGGTGTTGCGCGGCACATGGTTGGTGATCCGGATCAGCGACAGCTCGACCTGAAGCGGCGTGTTGCCCAGGAGGCGGGCGATCTGCGTCTCGGTCCGGATCTTGTCGGGCATCAGGTTGAGCAGGCCGAAGCGCAGGGGTCGGATGTCCTGCCGGATGGCGTCGGCCTCCTGCATGACCATGACCCCCTCGGTCTGCAGGGCGGTGAAGGCGGGAAGATCGTTGGGTATCCTGATGGGCATGACTCGTCCGGCTCCGCTGTCGGTGCATCGGTCGGAACAGACGTCATGGCGAACCCCGTTTGTTTGCCGGTCCGGCCACATCCCCCTTCGGGACGCCACCTTGCTCGGGAAAGCAGGTTGGCGTTGAGCGTCCGCTCAACTCTTGATGCGCGGTGCACATTATACGGGCAGCGGCGGCTTGGCAACAGGAGTGGGGCAACGGCGGCGGAACCGGGATTTCGTCAGACGGGAAAGGCCGGGTAGAACCATGTGTTGAGCAGGAGCAGCAGCGCCCAGAAGCCGATCTCCAGCGTTTCGGTGAGCGGTTGGATGCGCCGGATGGCGCCATAGACATGGACCGCCAGCATCAGCCCGAACACACAGAACAGAACGTCGAAGGCGTAGGCGGTTGTCTCCACCGTCGTTGCGCCGCGCAGCATCAGGAACTCGACGATCAGGATGAACGCCCCGAGGCAGCGGCCGAAATAGACGGCGAGGTCGGTGTCCTGCGGGATGCGCCACAGCATCAGTCGAGCCCAGGCGAGCGGCGCGATGAAAATCGGCAGGGCAAAGAAAAGCGTCGTGCCTATCATCAGGACAAGCAAATAGGTCTGCGCGTGCTGCGCATAGAGGCCCAGCATGGCGGCTCCTCCATTTTGTATTCTTGATGAGACAGTGACCAGTAACGGTCATGGAGTGCCGGGACAGCCGCCGGTTGTCAAACCGATTGCCGCGCGCTTCTTCGAAAGTATGAGGGGACGCGGGACGCCGGAGCCCACGCCGCGGCGGGGCTGCCGGTGGACGGTCCCGCGGCCGCCCACCGGTCCTGTCGTGCGATCCTCAGGCGGCCTTGATGGCGACGAGGAAGTTTTCCACCTCGCTCTTCAGGCGCATCGCCCCCTGGTTCAGGTCGCCGGAGGCCGACATCACCTGGCTCGCGGCGCTGCCGGTCTCGGTCGCGGCCTGCGACACGCGGCCGATGTTGCTGGTCACCTCCTGGGTGCTCTGCGCCGCCTGCTGGACGTTGCGGCTGATTTCCTGGGTCGCCGCACCCTGCTCCTCGATCGCGGCGGCGATGGAGGAGGAGATGTCGTTGATCGAGGAGATGGTCGCCCCGATCCCGCGGATGGCGCCGACCGCCCCGCCGGTGGCCGCCTGGATGGCGCCGATCTGCTGGGCGATCTCCTCCGTCGCCTTGGAGGTCTGGTTGGCGAGGCTCTTGACCTCGCTGGCCACGACGGCGAAGCCCTTGCCGGCCTCGCCCGCCCGTGCCGCCTCGATGGTGGCGTTCAGAGCCAGCAGGTTGGTCTGGGCGGCGATGTTCTGGATCAGGTCAACCACGTCGCCGATGCGCTGGGCCGCTTCCGACAGCCCCTGCACGGTGGCGTTGGTGCGGTCGGCCTCGTCCACCGCCTTGCCGGCGATGCCGGCCGACTGCGACACCTGCTGGGAGATCTCGGTGATGGAGGCGGCCATCTCCTCCGACGCGGCGGCGACGGTCTGCACGTTGGCGGAGGTCAACTCGGCCGCCGCCGCCGCGCTGCCGGCCTCGGCCCGCGTGTGCTCGGCAATGTCGGTCATGCTGCGGGCGGTGGTGTCGAGCTGAGACGCCGCGGCGCCCACGGTCTGCAGGACGCTGTGCACCGCGCCGTCGAAGTTGCGGATCAGCGAATCGATCCGCTCGGTGCGGCGGCGCTTGTTCTCCTCCTCGGCGGCCTGGGCGGCGGTCAGGCGCTCCGCCTCGATCAGGCCGTCCTTGAAGACCTGCACCGCGCGGGCCATGGCGCCGATCTCATCCCGGCGGGTGCCGCCCTCCACGGCGACGCCGAGGTCGCGCTTGGCCAGACGGTCCATGATGGAGGTCAGGGTGACGATGGGCCGGGCGACCGACTTCGTCATGGCGATGCCGGCGAACAGGCAGAGGACCGCCACGAACGCGATGGCGCCCAGAATCCAGTTCTGCGCCCCGACATAGGTGACCCGCCCCCTGTCCGCCGCCTTCGTGGCGTTCTGGACGTTGGAGGCGGTCAGCTCATTGATGAGCGCGGAGCATTCATCGAACGCCTTGCGCGATTCTTCCCGGTACACGCCCGTGGCCTTCTCGTTCTCGTTGGCCCGGGAGGGCGGAAGCAGCTTGCCTTGGCTGATTTTCAGATAGCTGTCCCACGCCGCCTCCCAGCGCTTGAAGGTCTGGGTTTCCCAGCCGGGGGCCAGCAGCGGTTCATACTTCCGCCGGGCCTCCGCCAAGCGGTTCAGCACCGTGGTCATTTCCTTTTCGACCTCGGCCATTTCCGCGGGGTAGAGCGCCAGGATGTGGGACGCCTCCAGGATGCGGTAATCGTTGGCCGCACCGTCGATCTCCCCGATGGCGGTGACGCTGGGCAGCCAGTTGGAGCGGATTTCCTCAGCGGCGTGATTGACGGTGCTCAGCCGGTCAACGGCGAACAGTCCCAGGGCGACCGACATCAGCAGGACACAGACGGTGGCGGCGACCACCTTGGTTCGGATGGTCATGGAACTCAGCATGGACATGGCGCGTATCTCTTTCCCCCGAAACGATGCGGCGGCGGTCGATTGTTTTGAGTCTGAACGAAAGGATTCGGCAGACCAGCCGCCCGTGCGGTGGGCGTTGGATTTGCCGTGATCAAATGATTGAACAGCAAATATTAAGAAAGACGCAAGAATGATGCAGGGAGGGCTGCCTCCCGCTTTTCAAATGGTTTCTTTCTTTTAAGAAAGATGAATGTCTGAAGAGGCGAGTGCGACCGGACGACTGCAAGCCAAGGTTCAGAGGGGCGGCGCGTAGGTGGCCAGCAGGAAGGACAGGGTGACCACGCTGGCGATGGTGGACATCAGGATCGCGGCGGAGGTGCGCTCCACATAGATGCGGTACTGGCTGGCCACCACGAAGGTCAGGGCGCCGGTGGGCAGGCCGGCGAGGATGATGGCCGACCCGGCCCAGAAGGGGTCGAGCGGGAACAGCGTCTGGATGAGGAACCACGCCAGCGCCGGCTGCACCACCAGCTTCAGGGCGCTGATCCAGCCGACCTCCAGCAGGTTGGCCTTCAGGCTCTGGGTCGCCAGGAACAGGCCGATGGCGAACAGGGCGCAGGGACCGGCGGAGGCGCCCATCAGGTCGCAGTAGATGGCGATCGGGCGCGGCACCGGCACGCCGGACAGGAAGACCGACCAGGCGAGCCCCAGGGCCGTGGAGATGATCAGCGGGTTCTTGACCAGCGCCCGGCCGACGTCGCGCAGCGCCTTGCCGATGCCGCCGCCCTGGCTGTTGGCGAACTCCAGCCAGATCACCGCGATGCCGACCATGATCGCGCTCATGATGACGGTGGCGAGGATCGCCGGGGCCAGACGGTCCGGGCCGAAGGCCGCCAGGAACAGGGGGATGCCCATGTAGCCGGTGTTGGAGAAGCAGGCGTTCAGCCCCTGCATGCACTGGATCTGCGTCCGCTCCCGGTGGATCAACCAGCCGAGCAGGGCGCCCAGCGCGTAGACCGCCAGCATCGAGCCGAGGAAGGCGCCGATGAAGGGGCCGTTGAAGATCTCCGACAGCGAGCGCTTCGCGGTGCCGAGGAACAGCACCGGCGGCAGGGCCATCCAGTAGACGAACTTGTTCAGCGCCTCCGACGAGGCGGGACCGAGAAGCTTCGCCTTACCGGAAAGGACGCCCGCCAGGATGATGGCGAAGACCGGGAGCGCCACGTTGAAGACCACCGACATGGGGGCCGACCTTAAGGGGCAACCCGTCCCCTGTCGAGGGACCCACCCGTCCGTCCCGGGCATAGCTCCCTTGACGGCGCTCCCTCCCTTGACGGCGCGCGGGGGGCGGGCAAGATTGGGCGGGGCCCTTTTTCCGCAGGAGTTTCGATGATCAACCATCACAGCGCGCTCATCTACGTCATGGTGCTGGTGTCGGCGTGCGACGGCGACATGACGGACGCGGAGCTTGAGGCCATCGGCGAGAACGTCCGCTACCTGCCGATCTTCAAGGATTTCGACATCGACCGGCTGACCGACGTGACCCGCGAATGCTCCGGCCTGCTGGCCGACGCCGACGGGCTGGAGACGACGCTCCAGATCGTCAAGGAGGCGATTCCGTCCAAGCTGTCCGAGACCGCCTACGCGCTCGCCTGCGACATCGCCGCGGCGGACCCGTCGGCCTCGCAGGAGGAGCTGCGGATGCTGGAGCTGATCCGGCACAAGCTGGGCGTGGACCGGCTGTGCGCCGCCGCCATCGAACGCGGCGCGCGGGCGCGCCACACCCGTCTGTGACGGCCAGGGACATGACGGCCGGGGACATGGCAGACCTCAAGGACCGTGCGGTCGGCTTCATCGGGCTGGGCCTGATGGGCCGGCCGATGGCCCGCAATCTGGCGAAGGCCGGTGCGGCCCTGGTGATCAGCAGCCGCAGCCCCGGCCCGGTCGAGGAACTGGCCGGCGAGGGCATGAGCCCCGCCGCCGGACCCGCCGAGGTCGCCGCCCGCGCCGACGCCATCGTGCTGATGCTGTCGGACACCGTGGCGGTGGAGGCGGTGGCCGCGGCGCTGATGGACGCGCTGCGGCCTGGCCATCTCGTCATCGACATGGGCACCACGGCGGTCGGGGCGACCCGCAAGCTGGCCGAGGCCGTCCGCGCCAAGGGCGCCGACTGGGTCGACGCCCCGGTGTCGGGCGGCACGGTGGCGGCGGAGGCCGGCACTCTGACCATCATGGCCGGCGGCACGGAGGAGGCCTTCGCCCGCGCTCTGCCGCTGTTCCAGGCGATGGGCCAGCGCATCACCCATGTCGGTGACAGCGGGGCCGGGCAGGTCGCCAAGATGGCCAATCAGGTGATCGTCGCGCTGAGCATCGGCGCGGTGGCCGAAGCCCTGGCGCTGGCCAAGGCGGCGGGGGTGGAGCCGGGCAAGGTCCGCGACGCCATCCGCGGCGGCTTCGCCGAGTCGCGCATCCTGGAACTGCACGGCCAGCGCATGGTCTCCGGCGACTTCACGCCGGGCGGCCGGGTGCTTACTCAGATCAAGGACCTGAAACAGGCGGAGGAGCTGGCGGAGCAGTCCGGCATCCAGCTTCCCGCGCTGGGCCTCAGCCTGGAGCTGTTCGAACTGCTGGCCGAACAGGGCGACGGAGGGCTGGACCATTCCGCCCTCTACCGGCTGTTCGTCAAGTAGCCCTTCAGGCGCCGGTCGGGTTCCCCTGGCTGGCGCCATCGAGGGCCAGATGCAGCAAGGGAAACGGACGGCCGCTGTCGTCCAGCGCGGAGCGCCCGACCTCCCGGAAGCCGAGACGCCGATAGAAGGCCCGTGCAGCGCTGTTCTGCTCGTTCACGTCGACCGTCAGCTCCGGCCCACCCTCCAGGGCGCGGGCGACCAGGGTACGGCCGATTCCCCGGCCGTGCCACGCCGGATCGACGAACAGCGTGTCGATCTTGCTCCCGGTCATGCCCAAGAAGCCGACCGGCCGGTCGTCACCGTCCACAGCGACCATGAGCGCCGCCGCCGGAAGATACTGGTCGCGCACGAGGTCGGCGTAGAAGCCGATGTCCTCCTCGCTCAGGAAATCGTGCGTGCTGCGCACCGCGGCGAGCCAGACGGCGAACAGCGCGGGGACGTCGTCGGGGCGGGAGGAGCGGATCGGGATCACTCCTCCAGATACTCCTTCACCAGCAGCTCGGCGATCTGCACGGCGTTGAGCGCGGCGCCCTTGCGCAGATTGTCGGTGGACGCCCAGAAGGACAGGCCGTTGTCCACCGTGTAGTCCTCGCGGATGCGGCTGATGAAGACCGGGTCGTCCCCGGCGATCTCGACCGGGGTGATGTAGCCGTCGTTCTCCTGCTGGTCGATCACCTGCATGCCCGGCGCCTTGCGCAGGATGCGGCGGGCCTCCTCGGCGGTCACCGGCTCCACGCACTCGATGGTGATCGCGGCGGAATGGCCGATGAAGACGGGGACGCGGACGCAGGTCGCGCTCACCTTGATCTTGGGGTCGAGGACCTTCTTCGTCTCGACGGTCAGCGCCCACTCGTCCCGCGTCGCGCCGTCCTCCATGAAGGGGCCGATGTGCGGGATGACGTTGAAGGCGATCTGCTTGGAGAAGACGGACTTCTGCACCGGGTCGTTCACGTAGATGGCGCGGGTCTGGCCGAACAACTCGTCCATGCCCTCCTTGCCGGCGTCCGAGGCCGCCTGGTAGGTGGAGACGACGACGCGGCTCACCGTGACCTGCTCGTGCAGGGGCTTCAGCGCCATGGCCAGCAGGATGGCAGCACCGCCGGGGCTGGCGACGATGTTCTTCTTCGCGTAGCCGGCGAGCGCGTCGCCGTTGACCTCCGGGATCACCAGCGGGACGTCGGGATCCATGCGGAACTGCGGGCTGGCGTCGATCACCACGGCGCCCGCGGCGGCGCCGCGCGGCGCGTGGGCCGCCGAAACCTTGGCGTCCGCGGCGAACAGCGCGATGTCCACGCCCTTGAAGTCGAAGCGGCCGACGTCCTCGACCTTCAGCACCGCGTCCTCGCCGAAGGACACCTCCTTGCCGACCGCGCTGTCGGCGGCCAGGGCGATCACCGCGTCGGCCGGGAACCGGCGGTCAGCGAGGGTGGTCAGCATTTCCCGTCCGACGTTGCCGGTGGCGCCGACGACCGCGACTGTGTAGCCCATGGCGGTTAATCCCTGTGATATGCGGTGCGAAGAGGGCTTGAGGTATGCGGTTCCCATTGGAATTGCAACAGCGCCCGCGTTGTGACACCGTGTCCGCCCTATCACGAACGACCGCGACCGGCACACAGGGGCATGGCCACTCCGCTCGAAGACATCATCGCCAAGGCGATCAAGGACGCGGACAAGTCCTTCTTCAACGAGGACTACACCAAGCAGGCGCGCTCGGTGATGAACGCGCTGAAGAAGGCCGGCTACGAGGTCGCTCCGGTCCGCCCGCCCGAGGGGCTGGTGGAATGGGCCAAGGAGAACATTCCCTTCGGCCGGCTGCGTCCGGCGGAGCTGATTACCCAGATGTATTCGATGATGGTGGAGAATGTTCGCCGCTTCGACAAGTAATAGGCTGAACGGCGAAACCGGGTTTCGGCCCTGGTAATACCAGTCTGCAGCAAAGCCCGTTAGTTTTCAGGCACTTCCCGCGGTGCGCCATTTTGGCCACGGCCAAGTCCCTGCCGTTGACTCGTGTGCGGTAGAGGCGTAATTCAATCGCCAAACACAGCAGGGCTTAAAACTTTCGGTCTCGCATCACCCGCCGTCGCGGCAACAGCCCTCCTTGCCGCGACCGGTCGCCGAACTGAGGACGACGCAATGGCAAACGGCAGCGGTCGGCCGCTCTCTCCGCATCTGCAAGTCTACAAACTCCCCAGGACCGCGCTCCTGTCCATCACGCACCGCATCACGGGCGTGGGGCTGGCCGTCGGGACCCTTCTGCTGACCTGGTGGCTGGTCGCCGCCGCCACCAGCCCCGCCGCCTACGAGCGCGCGCAGCATTTCATCGGCTCCTTCTTCGGGCTGCTGCTGATGTTCGGCTGGTCGCTGGCGCTCTACTATCACCTGTGCAACGGCATCCGGCATCTGGTGTGGGACGCCGGCAAGGCGTTCGAGCTGAGCGAGGCCGACCGCGGCAACCAGATCGTCATCGGTGCGGCGGCCGTGCTGACCGTGCTGACCTGGATCATCGGCCTGGCCGTGTGGTGAGGAGAGAAGACATGGCGTCCAACAGCAAGACCCTCCGCTCGCCGCTGCAGATCGCGCGCGGCCTGGGCTCCGCCAAGCACGGCACCGAGCATTGGTGGCACCAGCGCGTCACCGCCATCGCCCTGGTTCCGCTGACCATCTGGTTCGTCTTCGGCGTGATCCGCCATCTGGGCGCCGACCACGCGGCCTTCGTTGCGTGGCTGGAGTCGCCCTTCTCGGCGCTGATGATGGTGCTGACCGCCGTGGTCACCTTCCACCACGCCCAGGCCGGGCTGCAGGTGGTGATCGAGGACTACGTGCACAACGAGATGGCGAAGATCCTGAGCATCCTGGCCGTGAAAGCCCTGTGCTTCGTGCTGGGTGCCGCCTGCGTCATCGCCGTCCTCAAGATTTCGTTCGGAGCCTGACGAGCCATGGCCGCCTACGATATTATCGATCATTCCTATGACGTCGTCGTCGTCGGTGCCGGCGGTGCGGGCCTGCGCGCCACCTTCGGCATGGCCGAGAAGGGCCTGAAGACGGCGTGCATCACCAAGGTCTTCCCGACCCGCTCGCACACCGTGGCCGCCCAGGGCGGCATCTCGGCGGCGCTCGGCAACATGAGCGAGGACGACTGGCGCTTCCACATGTACGACACCGTAAAGGGGTCGGACTGGCTGGGCGACCAGGACGCCATCGAGTACATGTGCCGCGAGGCCATCCCGGCGATCATCGAGCTGGAGCACTACGGTGTGCCCTTCTCGCGCACGCCGGAAGGCAAGATCTACCAGCGCGCCTTCGGCGGCATGACCGCGCATTACGGCAAGCAGCAGGCCTACCGCACCTGCGCCGCCGCCGACCGCACCGGCCACGCCATCCTGCACACCCTCTACCAGCAGTCGCTGAAGCACGAGGCGGAGTTCTTCGTCGAGTATTTCGCGCTCGACCTCATCATGGAGGACGGCGTCTGCAAGGGGGTGGTGGCCTGGAACCTCGACGACGGCACCATCCACCGCTTCCGCGCCCAGCTCGTCGTTCTGGCGACGGGCGGCTACGGCCGCGCCTACTTCTCCGCCACCTCGGCCCACACCTGCACGGGCGACGGCGGCGGCATGGTGCTGCGCGCCGGCCTGCCGCTGCAGGACATGGAGTTCGTGCAGTTCCACCCGACCGGCATCTACGGCTCCGGCTGCCTCATCACCGAGGGCGTGCGCGGCGAGGGCGGCTACCTCACCAACTCCAACGGCGAACGCTTCATGGAGCGCTACGCGCCGTCGGCCAAGGACCTCGCCTCGCGCGACGTGGTGTCCCGCTCGATGACCATCGAGATCCGCGAGGGCCGCGGCGTCGGTGAGCACAAGGACCACATCCACCTGCACCTGGAGCATCTCCCGCCGGAGATCATCCACCAGCGCCTGCCCGGCATCGCCGAGACGGCCAAGATCTTCGCCGGCGTGGACGTCACCAAGGAACCGATCCCGGTTCTACCGACGGTGCACTACAACATGGGCGGCATCCCCACCAACTTCCGGTGCGAGGTGGTCAACCCGACCGCCGAGGACCCGGATCGCGTGGTGCCCGGCCTGATGGCCATCGGCGAGGCGGCCTGCGTGTCGGTGCACGGCGCGAACCGCCTGGGCTCCAACTCGCTGCTCGACCTCGTGGTGTTCGGCCGTTCGGCGGCCATCCGCGCCGCCGAGATCGTCGAGAAGGGCAAGTCGGTGTCGTCGTCCGCCGCCGCGACCGACGTCGCCCTGGAGCGCTTCGACCGCATCCGCAACGCCAAGGGCTCCATCAAGTCGTCGGAGCTTCGCCTGGAAATGCAGCGGACCATGCAGAACAACTGCGCGGTCTTCCGCACCGGCGAGGTGCTGGAGGAGGGCGTCAAGCTCATCGACCAGACCTTCGCGAAGAAGAGCGATATGGCGATCAGCGACCGTTCGCTGGTCTGGAACTCCGACCTCGTCGAAGCCATCGAGCTGGACAACCTGCTGTACCAGGCGGTCGCCACGCTCCACTCGGCGAAGAACCGGCCGGAGAGCCGCGGCGCCCACGCCCGCGAGGACTATCCGGACCGCGACGACGAGAACTGGATGAAGCACACCGTCATCGAGGTGTCGGACAAGGGCGAGACGAAGATCGGGTACCGCCCGGTCCATCTCTACACCCTGACCGACGAGGTGCAGGTGTTCCCGCCCAAGGCCCGCGTCTACTAAGGCGGCAAGAGCAAGGCAAGGATACGAACCATGGTCGAATTCAACCTGCCCGCCAATTCCAAGGTCGGCGTCGGCAAGACCATCAACGCCGCCAGCGGCGCCAAGCGGGCGAAGACCTTCAAGATCTACCGCTGGTCGCCGGATGACGGGCAGAACCCGCGGGTCGACACCTACGTCGTCGACCTCGACAAGTTCGGCCCGATGATCCTGGACGCGATCATCTACATCAAGAACAACATCGACTCGACCCTGACCTTCCGGCGCTCGTGCCGCGAGGGCATCTGCGGGTCCTGCGCGATGAACATCGACGGCACCAACACGCTGGCCTGCCTGAAGGCCATCGAGGAGGTGAAGGGCGACGTCAAGATCTACCCGCTGCCGCACATGCCGGTGGTGAAGGATCTCGTCCCCGACCTGAAGCACATCTATGCGCAGCTCGCCTCGATCAAGCCGTGGCTGCAGTCGCAGTCGCCGGCCCCGAGCCGCGAGCGTCTGCAGTCGCCGGAGGACCGCGCCAAGCTGGACGGCCTCTACGAGTGCATCCTGTGCTTCTGCTGCTCGACCTCCTGCCCCAGCTACTGGTGGAACGGCGACCGCTACCTCGGCCCGTCGATCCTGCTCCAGGCCTACCGCTGGATCGTCGACAGCCGCGACGAGATGACGGGCGAGCGCCTCGACAACCTCGAGGACCCGTTCCGCCTCTACCGCTGCCACACCATCATGAACTGCACCAAGGCGTGCCCGAAGGGCCTCAACCCGGCCAAGGCCATCGCCGAGATCAAGAAGCTGATGGTTCAGCGCCGCTGATCCGTCCGTTTCGGTTCACCGATGAAGAACGGGGCGTCTCCGCAAGGGGGCGCCCCGTTTGCTTTGGTCCTTCGGCGGCGTCTCGGCTCAGGCGAAGTCGGGATCGGTGGGCCGGGACGGCGGCAGGTCGTCGTTGGGCAGGGGGGAGGGCATGTCCTCCTGCGGGCCGGGAGTCGGCAGGTCCGGGTTGTCGGTCAGGGGGCCCGGGGCGGGAACGTCCTGGCCCGGCGGCGGGAAGGGCGGGGCCGCGCGCAGCGGCTGCGGAAAGGCGCTCGAATAGGTCCAGCCCATGGGGCGGTCGCTCCCGGTGTGGTGAGGGTGTCCTGCATCAACCGTCCGGCTGGCCCGTCTGCGCAGGTTGACCGGCGGCGATGAGGGGGTATGCTTTTCGAGGGAGCGAATCATCCGGATAGAACCAACCCGAAGCCAAAAAGGGAGAAGATCATGGGCAGCACGGCCGGTCAGGCGTTGAGCTACATCCAGGGCGAATGGATCGCGGGCAACCCCGCCATCGTCGGCCCGATGACTCACGCGCTCTGGCTGTCTTCGGTCGTTTTCGACGGCGCCCGGGCCTTCCAGGGCGTGGCCCCCGACCTTGACCGCCACTGCGCCCGCGTTGTGCGCTCGGCCCAGGTGATGGGCCTCGCCCCCATGCTGACCGCCGGGGAGATCGAGGAGCTGTGCTGGGACGGCATCCGCCGCTTCCCCAAGGAGGCCGAGCTGTACATCCGGCCGATGTTCTACGCGGAGGAGGGCTTCGTCGCGCCCGACGCCGAGAGCACGCGCTTCGTCCTGTCGGTCTACGAGGCGCCGCTGCCCAGCGCCGCCGGCTTCACCGCGTGCCTGTCCAGCCGCCGCCGCCCGGTGCCGGACATGGCGCCGACCGAGGCCAAGGCCGCCTGCCTCTACCCAAACGCCGGGCTGGCGCTGAAGGAAGCGCGGGAGCGCGGCTTCGATAACGCCATCATGCTCGACCCCATCGGCAGCGTGGCGGAGTTCGCGACGGCCAACCTGTTCATCGCCAAGGACGGGGTGGTGCGCACGCCGGTGCACAATGGGACCTTCCTCAACGGCATCACCCGCCAGCGCGTGATCGCCCTGCTGCGCGACGACGGCGTGGCGGTGGAGGAGGCCACCCTGAACCCCCGCGACGTGCTGGAGGCGGACGAGGTCTTCTCGACCGGCAATTACGCGAAGGTGGTGCCGGTCACCCGCGTCGAGGAGCGCGTCCTGCAACCCGGCCCCCTGGCGGCGCGGGCGCGTGGACTCTATTGGGAGTTCGCCTTCCGCTGATCCGCATCGGCTGACTCGGAATGCCGGTTTTCGGGCGGTATGCGGCCCGAAAACCGGCTTGATAGGGGGTTCGTTCCGCGGCATGATTCCTTCGAAACGGTGAACCGGTCCATCGAAGGACTCTGTCGAGGGGGGAGATGATGCAATTCCGCGAACGGCGCCGCGTGATCCAGGTGATCCGCACCGTCTACGATCCAGACCTGAAGCGCGGTCGGTCGGAGTTGGTCGGGAAGATCGACAAGGCCGCGCCCGTGGTCACCGACAGGCTGCAGAAAAGCTGCACGGCGGAGGAACTGTCGGAAATCCTCACCTATCTGGACGACCGCCACAACCGCCTGCGCAACGAGGCGGTGCGCGCCGGGGCGGAAACCCTGCCGGCCCAGATGCGGGAGGCGGCGGAGTATTTCCGCACCCACCGCGACGACGACGCGCGGGCCTTCGCCACAGAAATCCGCTTGGCGTGGGAGGAGTTGAAAACGGCGTTGCGCGACTCCGGCTTTTCAAAGAACAAGCTGTTGAAGAAAGCTGCGGAGCGGGCCGAAGCGGCGCCGGTCGCCGTACAGGTCGCTGCGGAGGAGGTGGCCGAACCGGTGGAAGTTCCGCCTGCCGAGGCGCGGGCCCGCAAGCCGCACGCAAGGAAGGCGAAGACCGCCCGTGTCGTTGCCCTGAACACAGGGGGTTCCAAGGCGGACGAAACCGGTGCTCCTCCGGCCGCGTGACGGCGGCGCCGGCTCAAGCCTCCGCAAGGAACAGCAGGCTGGCGGCGTTGCGGTGGTGGGCCAATGCGGTGGTGAGGCGGGACAGCCACGCGTCGCCGGCGGTCCGGTCGGCAGGCAGGGCGCGACGCCGCCGCGCTGCGCCTTGCCGGGCCTCGGCGGCCAAGCGGTCGTGCAGGCGAAGCACCGCGGCGCGGGCCAGGGCGGCGTGCCGGTCCGACCCGTCGAGAAGCGCCGTCCGAAGCACACCGCGGGACGGCGCGTCGTCGTGACGGCGTTCGAGAGCATCCAAACGATGTGAAATGAGGGACAGCGGGGCGTTGAATGGACGCGGCAGCGCCCCGGTGGATCCGGTCATCCCCGGACGTTAAGCCTTCTGATGACCGATGTAAGGGAAGAATGTCCTAGGACAGAGTGCCGCAGGGCTGACGCTTACTGGCTTGCCCAGACGATGCGGGCCATCCAGGCCACTTCGGCGCGCGGGATGCTGCGGTCCGGGTGGGCGCGGTTGATGGAGATCAGCTCGATCTTGGTGGCGGTTTCGCGAAGGAGTTGCTTCGCCATCACCTCGCCGCCCTTGGTGCGGACGACGACGCGGTCGTTGCGCCGGATCTGCGCGGCGGGCGAGACGATGATGGTGTCGCCGTCGCGGTAGACGGGGTCCATGCTGTCCCCGGCGATCTCCAGCGCGTAGGCGTGGGGGTCGCCGATGCTGGGAAACAGAAGCTCGTCCCAGCCGACGCCCGAAGGAAAGCCGGCGTCGTCGAAGAAACCCGCGTTGCCCGCCTGCGCATAGCCGATGACCGGCACCCGCTGGAGCGAGCCGGCGCCCGCGGCATCGCCGACGAGACTGACGAACTCCGACAGCGACGCGCCGGTCGCCTCCAGAACCTTGGACACGCTCTCCGTCGACGGCCAGCGGAGCTTGCCGTCGCCGGTGGTCCGCTTGCTCTTGTTGAAGGTCGTCGGGTCCAGCCCCGCGCGCCGCGCGAGTCCGGAGGCCGACAGCCCGTGCTGGGCCGCGAGGCGGTCGATCGCCCGCCAAATGTCCGCATGTTTGAGCATGGGAGGATAATCACATAAACGAACCAGCCCGTCCCTAGGAACCTATTCATATTTTCCTTGACGAAGGACTTTAATCAGTACATAACGTGAACATGTGTTCGCCAGCCGCGCGTGCCGCGGCCCATCCGGCGCTCCGCCCGAGAGCGAAGTTGCGCCCGCGAACCCAAAAGCTGCAATTCTCAGGGAGACCTCACGCATGGTCCAGCACCGCAACACGTTTATGGTTCTGTCCGACGCTGTCGGCGAACCGTTCGGCAGCGCGGAGGAGGCGTGGTTCTGGTCGGTCCAGGCGCAGGACGCCAAGGCCGCCGGCGCCCGCATCGCCGCCGGGCGGGGGCTGGTCCAGCGTCCTTGCGAGCCCGGCGACGTGCTGTGCGCGGTGGACCGGCTGTACCGTCGCCGCCTGCTGATCCGCGACCATCTGCACGTGCTGGTCCACTACGGGCGCCGCCTGATGGCGCCGGACCCGGCGCGGTACCGTGAGCAGCGCGCCCACACCCTCTGGCAGGAGGCGTTCGACCGGCTCCGCCCGGTGCTGCGCGAGAAGGGCATCGTCCAGTGAGCACGCCGACGCCTCAGTTGTGCCAAGTGGGGCCCTGCCGGGCCGGAGCGGACGCGCCGCGCGTCTGGGTGGTCTTCCGGGGCGAGGCGGAGCTGTGGTGGCTGCGCCTCCTGAAACCGGGATTCCGCCACTGCTTCGCGCTGCTGCATGACGGGCGCCACTGGGTGATCGTCGATCCCCTTTCGCCCTTCACCGACGTGTCGGTCCTCGACCTGCCCGGGGCCTTCGATCTGCCGGGCTGGTACCGCGGGATGGGGATGGCGGTGGCTCCGGCGCCGGTGCGGCGCGGCCTGACGCGTCCGGCCCCCTGGGCGCCCTTCACCTGCGTCGAGGCGGTCAAACGTCTGCTGGGGTTGCACGCGCCTGCGGTCCTGACGCCCTGGCAGCTTTACCGACGGCTGGCGCGTCCCCCCGCGTCCTGATCCGCGCCGCCGTCCCGCCCCCGCTTCCAGTCGCCCTGTCTCACCACGAACAAGGACACCCCGCTCATGGCGAACCTGTTCAAGGCGCCGCGGCCGACGGCGCCGCCCGCGCCCGCCCCGGACCCCACCCCGAATCCCGCGCCCATCCCTCAACCCGCGCCGACTCCCACTCCCGAGCCTGTCCTCGCGCCGGCCCCGGCGCCGGTGGAAGCTCCAGCGCCGGTTCCCGTCACGACGCCCTGGTGGAACACAGCCCCGGAACCGGCGCCGGCACCCGCCGCCCCGGTGGTCGCGGCCCCGGCTCCCGTGGTGGTGCCCGCCGCCGATCCGGTCACCCCGCCTCCGGCGACGGAGGAGGAGAAGGACCCGGCCAAGGCCGCAGAAGCGCTGATCCAGCGGCGCAACCGGGGACGGGCGGGGACGGTCCAGACCTCCTGGCGGGGCGCGCTGGACGTCGGCGCGCTGGTGCCGCTGCGCAAGCGCCTGTTGGGGGAGTGAGGCCATGAAGGACACCGCGCACGGCACCCCCCGGGGGGGCCGCAAGGGGGATGCCGCATCCGCGTTGCCAAACGGGCCGGAGCGTCTGCTGGAGCGCTACCGGGCGGCACGGGAGCGCCGGTCGGTCTGGGAAAGCCATTGGCAGGACTGCTACGACCACGCCCTGCCCAACGGACAGCCCTTCCGCGGCGGCGGCACCCCCGGCGAGCGGCGGGTGGACCGGCTGTTCGACGGGACCGCGCCGGACGCGGTGGAACAGCTCGCCGCCAGCCTGCTGGCCGAATTGACCCCGCCCTGGTCGCGCTGGTTCGGGTTGCAGCCCGGTCCGTCGCTGCCGGATGGGGAGCGCGACCGCGTGGCCCCGATGCTCGACCGCGCCGCCGGCATCGTGCAGGCGCATGTCGACCGCTCCAACTTCGCCGTCGAAATTCATCAGGCCTTCCTCGACCTCGTGACGGTGGGCACCGCCTGCCTGCTGATGGAGGAGGCCCCGCCCGGCGCCGCGTCCAGCCTGCGCTTCACCGCGGTGCCGCTGGCCGAGGCGGTGCTGGAGGAGGGGGCGGACGGGCGGCTCGATGGCACCTTCCGGCGCAGCGAGGCGACGCTGGCCCAGATCGAGCGCCGCTTTCCCGGCGTGACCATTCCGGACGCGGTGCAGGAACGCGGCGCTGCGGAGCCGGACAGCCGCTTTCCGCTGGTCGAGGCGGTGCTTCCGGACGGGCTGGCCTACCGCTGGACGGTGGTGCTGGACAGCGGTCTGGCCGATCCCGCCACGCTGGCCGAGGGGCGCTTCGCGCAATCGCCGTTCATCAATTTCCGCTGGCTCAAGGCGCCGGGGGAAACCTATGGCCGGTCGCCGGTCATGAAGGCGCTGCCCGACATCAAGACCGCCAACAAGGTGGTCGAGCTGGTGCTGAAGAACGCCTCCGTCGCCGTCACCGGAATCTGGCAGGCCGACGACGACGGGGTGCTGAACCCCGCGACCATCCGGCTGGTGCCGGGGACGATCATCCCCAAGGCGGTGGGGTCGGCCGGGCTGACGCCGCTCGCCAACCCCGGACGCTTCGACGTGTCGCAGCTCGTGCTCGACGACCTGCGGGCGCGCATCCGCCACGCGCTGCTGGCCGACCGGCTGGGGCCGCTGGACCAGCCGCGGATGACCGCGACCGAGGTGGTCGAACGCTCCGCCGAGATGGCCCGGCTGCTCGGCGCGACCTATGGGCGGCTCCAGGCGGAGCTGTTGACCCCGCTGGTGCTGCGCGCCGTCGGCATCCTGCGCCGCCGCGGCGAGATCCCGGACATCGCGGTGGACGGACGCACGGTGGCCCTGCAGCACCGTTCCCCGTTGGCCCAGGCCCAGGCGCAGCGCGACGTCCAGGCGACGCTGCGCTGGCTGGACACCGCCCGCCAACTCGGCCCGGAGGCGCTGTCCGCGGTGGATGTCGCGGCGACCGCGCGCTGGCTGGGCGAGGCCTTCGGCGTGCCCGCCAAGCTGGTGCGGGCGGAGGCGCCCCATGGCTGATCCGACGGAGTGGAACTACGGCGGCTGGGCTTGGCTGGAGGGTGTTTCATCCGCCGAGGCGGTTCCGGCCGGCGATCCGGCGCCCAGCTTCGCCCGCTGCTTCGCCGGGCCGGACGGGGCGCGGGTGCTGGACACGCTGAAAGCCATGACGCTCGAACGCACGCTCGGCCCCGACGCCTCCGACGCCACGCTGCGCGACCTAGAGGGCCAGCGCCGTCTGGTCACCCTCATCCTCACCCTGACCGCCCGTGGGCAGGGCGCCTGAGTCTTTCATCGATAAGGAGCTATCCATGGCCGAGAACCTGCTGACGTCGACCGTTCCCGGCGCCCCGCCCGTGGTGCCCGAGAAGTTCCGCGACCCGGAAACCGGCGCGGTGCGCGTGGAGGCGCTGTTGAAGTCCTATCTGGAGCTGGAGCGCAAGCTGTCCGCCCCCATCTCTGGTGATGGCGAGCGGCCCGACCTGCTGGCGGCGCCGGGGGTGCCCGATGGGCCGGAGGGCTATTGCATCGCCTGCGACCATGGGCTGTTCGAGCCGGACCCGGCGATCAACGGCCGCCTGCACGGAGCCGGCTTCACGCCGGAGCAGGCGCAACTCGTTTACGACCTCGCCGCCGAGCGGCTGGTCCCGCTGATCCAGGAGCTGGCCGCCGAATTCCAGGCGGAACGCGAGGTCGAACGGCTGTCCGCCCAGTTCGGCGGGGCCGAGCGCTGGCGGGAGGTGTCGCGGCAGCTCCACGCCTGGGCGGTGAAGAACCTGCCGCCCGCCGCGGTGGAGGGGCTGTCGACCACCTATGAGGGGGTGATGGCGCTTCACCGGATGATGACCGGCGGCGAGCCCGCCGCGCTGTCGATGCCGGCCGGCGCGCCGTCCGCCGGCGGGGAGGCGGAACTGCAGGCGCTGATGCGCGACCCCCGCTATTGGCGGGACCGCGACCCGGCGGTGGTGTCGAAGGTGACCGACGGGTTCCGGCGCCTGTATCCGACCTCCTGAGCCTGTGGACCTTTGGCGCGGCGTGGCTTTGCGCGGCCTCTCGGGAGGGTTTTTGCGATGCCACGCCGCGCCGGATGGGCATAATGTCGCAGCCGGTTTGAAAAGGACGCAGGGGGATCGGGGCGGGCAACTTGACCGTTGCGTGTTTGAAATAAAAAAGCGACGCTTTCGCGCAGAATGACAACCGCCCGGAAGCAGCCGGGTGCGACGATTGCCGCCGGGACCGTGATGACGCTGCGCCGCAAGATCCGCTGGCTGACCTGGATCGGCCTGATCGGCTGCCTCATGGCGGCAATACCGGCGCTTTACCTGCTGCGCAGCGGTTTGATCACGGAGCGGGAACGGTTGACCCACGCGTTGGTCGGGTCGGCGCACGCCATGCTTGGCGAGATCAACGCGGCCATCGAGGCGGGCGCCCTGCCGCGGGACGAAGGCCAGGGGCAGGCGCGGCTGGCGCTGCGGGCGCTGGGACGCGATCCCTTCCATGTCAGCGTCTTCACCGATGGGCGCGTGCCCGAGGGCTGGATGGACGAGGGGCATTCGGTCCGCGCCAGCCTGACCTTCGAGCCCTGGGGCTGGGCCATCGCAGCGGCCAGCGGAACCGACGATCTCGATCGCGAGTTCGCCATGGAGGCCCTGGCCTTCGTCCTGTTCATCGCCGTTCTGCTGGTGCTGAGCTGGCCGCTGTCGGTGTTCCTGTCGCAGCACGTGCTGGGCCCCATCGAGGCGCTGTCGGAGCGGATGGAGCGGCTGACCGAAGGGCAGACCGGCATCGACATCCCCGGCCGCGACCGCAAGGACGAGTTCGGCGCCATGGCCCGCGCCATGGACTATTTCCGGCAGGCCGCCGAGGCGCTGATCGTGCGCGACGAGCGGCTGTTCGGCATCATGAACAACATCGGCGAAGCCATCGTGCTGGTCGGCGAGGACGGTCGGGTCCAGGAGCACAACCCCGCCGCCGTCGCGCTGTTCGGGGTGCCCGCGGAGCGGCTCGACGGCCATCGCTTCGCCGACCTGTTCGCCGAGGAGGACCGCGAGCGGGTGGCCCGGCTGCTCGGCCTGGGAGCGCCGGGCGGGGACGGTGCGGCGGAGTTGGGGGCCAGCGGCCGCACGGAGCGCGCCGAGGAGCTGGTGATCGAACGGGGGGACGGGCGGATCGATGCCTCGCTCTCCCTGTCCTGCCTGGACGTGCAGGGGCGGCGCAGCTACGTCTGCGCGCTGGCCGACATGACGGAGCGGATGCGCCACGAGCGGGAGCTGCTGCGGCTGGCCACGCGGGACCGGCTGACCGGCCTGCCGAATCGCGCCCTGATCGAATCGCTGCTCGACACCTCGATCGAGCGGGCGCGCCGCCATGGCCGCCGCTTCGCGGTGCTGTGCCTGGACCTGTCGCGCTTCAAGCTGATCACCGACACTCTGGGCCACCACGCCGGGGACCTGCTGCTGCAGGAGGTCGCCTCGCGGATCGTCGTCACGGTGCGGGCGAGCGACACGGTGGGGCGCATCGGCACCGACGACTTCGCGGTGATCCTCGACGAAGTGGGCGAGGCGAAGGAGGCGGAGGTCGCCGCCCAGCGCATCCTGGCCGCCTTCGACGAGCCGGTGCTGCTGATGGGGACGGAGCATTACGTCCGACCGTCGATCGGCATCGCCCTGTTCCCCGACCATGCCGACAGCGCGCAGGAACTTATCCGCTCCGCCGACACGGCGCTCTATGCGGCCAAGCGGGCTGGCGGCAAGCGCCACGCCTTCTTCCGCAAGGAACTGGCCGACCAGGCGCACCGCCATCTGGCGCTGGACCGCGACCTGCGGGCGGCGCTGGCGCGCGGCGAGTTCCAGCTCCACTACCAGCCCAAGGTGTCGTTGATCGACCAGTCGCTGGAGGGGTTCGAGGCGCTTCTGCGCTGGGACAAGCCCGGCTTCGGCATGATTTCACCCGGCGAGTTCATTCCGGTCGCCGAGGACACCGGCTTCATCGTACCGCTCGGCGACTGGGTGCTCGACGAGGCCTGCCGGCAGTTGCGGGAGTGGATCGACCGTGGGCTGGAGCCGGTGCCGGTGGCCGTCAACATCTCGCCGCGTCACCTGCGCCAGCGCTCCGCCGAGGATTTCCGCCGGATCATCGACCGCCACCGCCTGTCGCCCGATCTGGTCGAGCTGGAGATCACCGAGGGTGCGGTGATGCAGGACATGGACCACGCCCTGTCCGTGCTGGCGGCGCTGAAGGCCATGGGCATCCGCGTGGCGGTGGACGATTTCGGCACCGGCCATTCCTCGCTGAGCTACCTGAAGCGGTTGCCGGTGACGACGCTGAAGATCGACCGCTCCTTCGTGAACGGCGTGCCGAGCGAGCGGGAGGACAACGGCATCGTCTCCACCATCATCGCCATGGCCGACATGCTGGGGCTCGACGTGGTGGCGGAGGGGGTGGAGAAGCAGGAGCAGGCCAATTTCCTGCGCCACCACAATTGCACCCTGGTCCAGGGTTGGCTGACCGGGCGCCCGGTCCCCGCCGGTCAGGCTGCCGATCTGCTGGCCATGCGCCTGCGCCGGTCGGCGTGAGATCCGGAAGAACCGGGGGCCGTCGCCCCCGGTTCTTCCCTACGGCCGCCCCTGGCGTCAGCGCAGCGCGCCCTTGACGTCCTCGTACTTGTCCTTCTGCCAGGACTCCAGGCCCTTGAGGTCGTTCTCCGTCATGTCGACGGTCAGGCGCTTGCCCTTCATGTGCAGCCGCTCCAGCGGCAGGACGACGTCCTTGTCGCTGAAGTCGGCGATGTGATCGACGTCGATCACCGCGAAGGTCTGGCCGCCCTTGCGGACGATGCCCTCGATCTCGGCGATGTCCTTGCCGTCGCTGCCGTAGACGTCCTTCCCCTTGAGCTGGGCCGCGGTCATCTTCGCGACCGCCGGGTCGAGCGATCCGTGGGTGGCGGCGACCTGCCCGGTCGCCTTGTTGCTCGGGACCTCCTTGGCGGTGGTTCCGGACGTGCTTTCGGCCAGGGCCGGCGTGGCGAGCAGAAGCGCGGCGACGCCACAGGCGGTGATGATCGTCTTCATGAAGCGTATTCCTTTTTTATGCCGTGTTTTCGGGCCGTTGAGGCCAACCAATCAACAGCGTGGCTCCGGGGGATATTCCACGCCCCGAGGGGGTACCGCGCCAAGGGAATGATTGTTCGGCAAAGGAAAATATTCTTGACATGAAGGGGCGTATGTCCTAGAAACACTCTTGCCAACGCCCGTCGTGCGTCCCCTCACGCGATGGGCCGCGGCATCCCGAACCTCCCTCCATGCCTGTCCTGAAAGGGGCTGACCGGACAACCGAAAGGCCCGGCCAGCCCCTTTCTTTTTTCGCGCTTCGCCTGCGGCCGGGCGCGCGTCCCTTCGTCCTTTTCCGGGATTGGGCGCGCCTGACAACCGGGTGGCGGAATGCTTCCCGCCGGACGGGACCCCCGCAGAACGCGAAAGGAATACAATCCGATGTCCACCTCGGTCGCCCAGGCTTTCGTCAAGCAGTTCGAACGCGAAGTGCACGACGCCTACCAGCGCATGGGCTCCAAGCTGCGCAACACGGTGCGCACCAAGAACAACGTCCAGGGCGCCTCCACCGTCTTCCAGAAGGTCGGCAAGGGCACCGCGTCGACCAAGGCGCGCCACGGCGCGGTTCCGGTGATGAACCTGGACCACACGCCGGTCGAATGCACCCTCTACGACTTCTACGCCGGCGACTGGGTCGATCGGCTGGACGAGCTGAAGACCAACATCGACGAGCGGCAGATCATCGCCAGCGCCGGCGCCTACGCGCTGGGCCGCAAGACCGATGAACTCATCCTGGGTGAGTTGAACCGCTCCACCAACTACGCGGGTGCGTCCAGCGACGGGCTGACCAAGGCGAAGGTGTTGACGGCCTTCGAGAAGCTGGGCGAGTCCGACGTGCCGGACGACGGCCAGCGCTACGCCGTCGTCGGCTGGAAGCAGTGGAGCCAGCTTCTGGGCATCGACGAGTTCGCCAGCACCGAATATGTCGGCGCCGACGAGCTGCCCTGGCGCGGCACCCAGGCCAAGCGCTGGCTGGGCACGCTGTGGATGCCCTACTGCGGCGCCTATTGATTTTATTGGGAAATTTCCGCGTGTAGCTGTGATGCGTCACAGTCACGCGCGATCCAGCGCCCGCCGCGCCCGATCCAGATGATCCGGCGCGAGGTGTCCATAGGTGGACTGCACCTGCTTGATTGAGGCGTGCCCGAGCCACCGGGCGACATCGTACAGCGGCACGCCTGCCTGAACCATCCACGACGCGGCGGTGTGCCGAAGCGTGTGAGGGGTCACCTTGTCGTCCAGCCCGGCGCGCAGCCGGGCCAGCTTCCAGCCCTTCCGAATATCCGCCACCGGGCCGCCCTGGTAGGTGATGACGTACCCGGTGTCGCTGCCGCGCTTGCGCGCCAACCGCAGGAAGGTCATCAGCCGCCGCGGGATCGGGATCACCGCCCGGCCTTTGCTCGTCCGCTCGCGCCCCGGCGGGTTGAAGTCGATCACCCCGCGGGCAAGGTCCACCTGGGGCCAGCGAAGGGACAGGATGGCCTCTTTCCGCGCCCCGGTGTACAGCCCAATCATGATGAACAGCGGGAGATGCAGCCGGCCCCATTCGCTGGCCCGCGCGCCCATCAGCAGCGCCGCGACTTCGCCGCGCTCCAGCCACCGTGTGCGCGGCTCCGGACGATCCGGCGTCCACACGTGAACCAGGGCCGAAAGCCGCTGCGCCTCCCAGTCCCGACGAACGGCAGCCTTCAGAACGATCAGCTCGTTCCCCCACGTCCCCTTGGTGACGCCGCGCCGATCCTTCCCGCTCTCCCGCCATGCGCCATAGGCCCGGCAGGCTCGTTCCGTGATGTCGGCGACTGCCCGGTCTCCCCACCACTCCGACAGCCGCTCGACCGCGTGCAGGATGCTGGGCGGGTACGCTGCAGCGGGAGCCCGCTCGCCGGCATAGTCCGCCAACACGTCGTCTATTTTCCGGGAAGCGGGATCACTCGGCCCGAGATGCGATCCGGAGATGAAGCGCGCAAGTTCGCCTTCAGCTCGGCGACGGTCGTCAGTGCCCGTGGCACGGACCCGCGCCTTTCCGTTTTCGAACCAGCGGACGTACCAGCCCTTGCGCCTTTCATCCCAGTGGAGGTGAGGGCCTTTGTTGCGTCTCGGCATGTGCGGCGTTCCGTCAGATAGGCGCGGACATCATCGGGGGCGATCAGGTAGCGGCCAGCGACCAGCGTGGCATGAAGCCGCCCGGCCTTGCACTCGTCCTGCACGAAGCGTGATGAGCATCGGAGGACGGCGGCAACCTCAAGAGGGGTCGCGAGGTCCGGTAGGTCTGTGATTTTGGTGGCGTTTTCCGACATGTTGTGTCTCACCAATGTTTGCCACCGGCAAGTGTGGGGCGATGGTATTGGGATTAAATTCACAAGTCAAGGGCCGTGTAGCGCAACCTCTGCGCCCATGCCTACACCTCTCCCTGCGCTGCGCGGTGATGGGAGAGGGCGGCGCGCACCGGATCAGCAATCCAGCCCCCGATGCGCTCCGCCGGCTCTGCGGGGATGACGAAATCGCAGTCGCCACACGCGCAGAACTCGGCGCCCCGGCAATGGCGGCAGACCTTGGCGTACCGGATGCCTGACCAGCCGTCCGCTGGAAGCGCGCGAAACGTCACGGCGAGATAGCGGTCTCCGGCGCTGATGGTGTGTCCGCAGAGGTAGCAGTGGTGGTCCTGCCGGGCGACGTGCTCGGCTTGCTTGATGGGCTTAGCCATTGCTCACCTACGTCTCGGTGGTCAGGAGGCCGGCGCTGCGGGCCTTGGCGAGCAAGGCATTGCGCTTCGTCATCCATCCGGGCTCGGTGTGCGGAATGGCGATCAGTTCCGCCAGTTCCCGCGCGATGTCCGCGCCCTGCGCCGGCTGGACGGTCACGCCGACTCCGCGATAGGCGTCCATCTGGTCGGCAAGCCGGCGAGCCTCGGTGGTCTTCCCCGAGACGCCGCGCTCGGCTTCCCGCTGGTCGGCCCAGCACCGGACAGCCGCCGCAGCGTGCATGTCTCTGCCCAACAGGACGAAGAACGGCTCACCGTCCCTCAGCTTCTCCAGGCACGGGTTCCAGGGTGCCAGGATGCGGCGGTCCTGCGCCGGCTGGGCAGGAGACAGGGCGTTGACCGCCTCCACCAGAACGTTTTTGGCGGTCTGGGCGAACGCTTTGGCTTCGGTGGCGCGCGTCGGGACATCGCAGTTCGGGTCAGCGTGCCACTTCTCGATGAAGACAGCCCGGTAGATCGCGCTGTTCAGCTTTCCCATGGCGGTGTATGCGGCCTCCCGCAGTTCGTCCCGCTCGGCCTCCGCCTGGGTGGCGCGGGCCTCGGCGGCGGTGAGGTCTGCGGCCTTCCTTCGCCGTCAACTCCCGCAGAGTGACGAGCAGAGTGATTTCGTAGGTCTTGGTCTTGCTCATGGTGTCGTTCTCCTGTGCGCGCTCAGCGCTGCGCGGGGGTGGGGATGTGGGGGTCAGGCGACCGGCTCTTGCGTCCAGGCGTAGTAGTCGCGGCGCAGGCGGTCGAAACGCTGGGCAGCGTCTGCATCCTTGTTGAGTTCAGCGCGGCTCTCCACGCCACAGATGCGGCGGAATGCCTTGACCGCATCAAGCCCGGAGGCATCCCAGTGATCGGGGAAGCGGTCGGCTATGAAGTTGGGGAACAGCTTCTCTTGGCACAGCAGGGCTGCCCGCTGGCTGAACGGAAGGTCGGTGATCTTGCGGCGCTCGGCGGGAGGAGATGGCGGAGCGGCCGGGAGTGCGTCCGGCTCATCCTCTTCCTGGATCGGAGGGAGCCCGCATATCCCCTCGCCGTAGCATCCGCCACACCCGCCCATGGTCTCGGCGCAGGGATGCGGCTCGGGCTTGGCAGGGGCCTCCGGCGCCACCGGGATCACCAGCACCATGAACTCGTGACCGTCCTTCGGAGAGCAGTGCGCCCCCTTGAACGGGTTGGTGGCCGGGTTCTCCAGCGGGTCGGCGGAAGCGTCCAGCCGGAAGCTGGCGTTCATGCCGCGGGCGTTGTCCGACCAGTTGGTGAGGCGGGCCCGGCCGGCGTAGATGGCGCCACCCTGGCGGAGCATGTTGAAGGCATCAGTCAGGCGGTCAGCCATGGTCATGACTCCGATAGTAGGGGCGGCACACCTCGACCACCCTGCGGCAACCCTCCACGTTCATCATGCCGATGTGGCAGACGCCGGGATCGATGCCGAGCTGTTCAGCAAGCCACCGGTAACCGGCTGCGCGGGCCTTCCCCGGCTTGCACCGTTCGCGGTGGATCTTCGCGCGCCACAGCGGGTCGAACGCGGCGTGGGCTGCCTGCTTTGCTTGGCGAAGCTCTCGGTTGGCAACCCTGCCCAGCGCCTTGAACTTGCTGCTGTTCTTGTGGACACCAACCCAGCCGCAGCCGATGGGGCAGCGGTAAACCGGGCCGTAGTCCTTTCCGTAGATTTCGGCGCTGCTCTCCAGAAGCTCGGTCGGCATGCCGCAGTAGGAGCAGAGCAGCCAGCCGTTCTCGTCGCGCGGCGGCTTCTCGGCGATGGGCTCGTGTATCATAGCCCCTGCGCCTTCTTCGCGAGGTAGCGCTTCCAAGCCGGGGAGGCGGAGGCGAACTCTCGGGCCAGCTTCAGCATGTCGATGCCGTGCCGACGCTGGAACTCCAGTTCCCCGACGTTGTGCTGCTGACGGTGGTGTTCAGTGCACAGGCTGATGGCCCGGTCGTCCGAAGGCTTCATCCCCATGCCGCCGTCGCCGTGGGTGCGGACGTGGGCGGCTTCGATGGGGCGGCCCTGGCAGCCGGGGACGCAGCAACCGTGCTGGCGGACGAAGGCGAGGTGGCCGGGGCAGCGGTCGCGCTGGGGGCGGCCAGTGTCAGCCTTGCGCTTCGGGAGGCGGGCGGGGAGTGCCATGGCCGTCACTCCGCCGCCTGTGACGGGACGCCCTGGAAGACGGAGCGCTTCTTGGCGGCCCTGTCCTTCAGGAATTCGAACGCGCCCTTGTCGGCAGCTTTCAGCCCATCAAAAGCCGCCTTGTTGGCCTTCAGCGTTTCGTTCAGCAGATCGAGAGTGGGGGCGCCGTCGATGGCCTTGCTCATCAGGAAGCGCCACCTCTCCCAGTCGGTGCCGGCGTCGTTGGCGAGCATGGGAACGGGGATCAGGAGCGGGATGTCAGGAGGGTTGTTGTCCTGGCCCGCCGCTTCGCCTTCGCCACGCAGGACAGCCTCCTTCTTGGCACCGAACATGTTGTAGATGCGGCGCTGCGCCTCCTTGTCGACCGTCCCGATTTCCCGTAGTCGTGATCCAACAGCAGTGCGCCACAGCTCTTCCATGTCGTCCAGGTCCAGGCAGGCGTCGAGGCGCTTCTTGACATCGGCCTCGAAGGCGGCGATGGCGGCCGGCTGAAGCTCCGGGTTGGACTTGGCCGCGAAGTACGCCTCGGACTCCTCCCGGTACTTGCTGTCATCGAACTGGCCCATGTAGATGTCCGCGGCCAAGCCGAGCTGAAGTAGGCACTTGCCCAGTGCGTCGGTGATCGACATCTTCAGGCACTCGTCGGTCGGCTTCGGTTTTCCACCGCGTTCCGGCATCATCTCGGTGCCGCCCCACTGAGGGCCGGTCCAGCGAGCATTGGCAGGATATGTCTCCCGCCAGCCTTCAGGCCACACCGCGGCGTCTGCGCCGGCCGGCACGTACCAGACGCGGACCTTGCTGAACGCCATGTCGTGGCTGATCTTCAGGTCGTCTTCGACGTACCCCCACCCTTGTCCGACCGGGCCGAAAACCTCGGTCATCAGTTGAAGGCGATAGGTCGGGTCGATCTGCGTTCCCTTGAAGCCGCCGGACTTCTGGAAAGGCTTTGTCGCCTTCGGGTCTGTCCGTTCCAGCTTCTTCCAGATGGTGAGGTTGTCGGTCATTTCAGGGCTCTCGGGTCTTGTGCTCGGTTGAGGGCTTTGGCAGCGTCTTCCTGGCGCTTCAGGACCGTTTCCATGACGGCGAACCACTCGGGAGGGAGGTGGCGGCGTGCGAAGGACACAGTGTCCAGTGCCGCCGCCTCTGCCTCGTGGACCACCGCATCAGGGATGGGGATGTCCTGAGGGCCTTTGTCGTAGGCCATGGATCACTCCACCGCGCCGTAGCGGCCCGGATAGCGAGGCTCTTCGCCGGGGCTGGGGAGGTTGAAGATCGCGCGACGCTCGTCCTCTCTGGCCTTCCTGGCACGGGCGAGACGGTCTTCCATCTCCTTCGCCTTCACGTAGGAGCGGTACTGCTCCAGCGTCATGCCCTTGGCCTTTGCGCGCTTGCGCTCGGCGGCGCGGTCCATCTCCAGAACGATGTCGCGCGCCTTGTCCATGCTGGCGTCCAAGAACGCCATTGCCTCGGCAACCGTGCGGATCGGAATGGACGAGTGGACCCAATAGCGAGTGCCGGTCGGCGTGATGATCCGGGTGGCGACGGCGGGGCCGAACATCGAATTGCGCCAGTCCGCCCGCTTTCCGGCCGGGAACTCGCCGCGCTCCGGGGCGTTCCATTCCTGGCCCATGCGCGGGCCGTTGAAGAGGGGCAGCTTGAGGCTTCCGCGGAACTGGTCCTCGGTCACCTCGACCATGCCGACGAAGGTGGAGCCGTCCATGTCACGCCTCCACCATCTCAAGTTCGTCGGCGGTGTCAGCGTAGCTCTGCGCTTCGGAAACGGTGTCGAACGGGCCGATGGGCAGGCAGTCTGTGGCGATCCACCAGCCGTCGCGGTCGTAGTAGATGTCAGCCATCACGCGGCCTCCCCAGGAACGTGCTTCACCGAAATCCCGGCCTTGTCAGCGCGGCGCGAAGCGCGGATGTCATCCTTGATGTTCTTCAGGTCATCATCGTCCAGCGATCCGCCGTCCATGTGCTTGGCGTATCCGTGGGCAAGCTGCATGAAGGCTTCTTCCCACTTCTTCCCGTGACCGTCTTCGAGGCCGACGACCGCATGAGCCAACTCGTGCAGAAGCGTGATGGCGACGGCGTGAAGGGGGAGTTCGTGGTCGATTTCGATGTGGGCCGGGCCGCCATCGTCAGGGAACGCTGTGGCCGCAAATCCGCCAAGGTCCACCAGCCCATCCACCAGTACGATTTTCAGAGACAGGTTCGGGTACAGTTCTTCGGCTGCGGCGATGGCAGGGCGGAAGGGATCGTTGAAGGTGATGCCCATCACGCGGCCTCCTGCTGAGCGTTGGCGGCGCGCTCGGCGGCGTAGCGCTCCACAGCGGCGAGGCAGTCGGAGAGCGTCCCATAGGCGTTCGGGATCGCGATGCAGTCGTGGTGCGAATACTTGTCGTGCTGCACCCAGTGCGTGGCGTAGCACTCCACCGCATCCTCCCCGACGCTGTAGGTCAGGTTGATCTTGCCGACGCGGCCCATGAGCGCATGAGCGGCGTGCAGGCGGGACCGGACTTCAATGGCCGGCGGTTCGGCGGTGTCGCGGATCGGCGTGAACATTGCGGTCATGGCGTGTCCCTCAGAAAGAGAGGCGGAAGAGTTGGTAAGCAGCCATCAGCACTGCGCCAGTGAGGGCAGATGCGAGGGCGAGGACGATGGGGAACAGGAAGTCCGCCTCCATCTCGGCCTGGGAGCGCTTGCTCTCGGCCACATGCGCGTCCACGGCGGCGGCGGTGGGGTCGGCGTAGTCGATGTCCATCACGCGGCCTCTGGCTTGCCGAAGGCGCCGCAGTAGCCGCGCGGAATGCGCTCCTCTTCACGGAAGCCCTCGCTCATGACGAGCGGCTTGCCGGGTCTCCACGCCATGCAGTCGGAGGCGATGCAGTTCGGCTTTTCGTACATCGTCCGCTCGTCAGAGCGGTTGCATGCGGCCCCGCCGACGGCGGTTTCGGCGTGATCCCATCCGGTGACGAGCGTGTTCACTCGCGCGTGCGGGCACCACTTCGAGCGGGCCTGTTCTTCGGTCATCAGCATAGGGTCTATCTCCCTGTGTTCGGCTATCTCCCCGGTCCCCTGTGGAGGCTGGTGAGGTAGCCGGCGGCTTGTCGTGCCTGCCGCCGGCCTATTTGCTGGCGTGTTTTACGGCCCTGAGAGGATCGAGCCCCATACACCGGCCTTAACGGTGCGGTCGCCGCCGTCCTCTGCGAGGTTGGTGCCGGCTGGCGTGCTGGCCGGGGAAGGCTTCAAGTCCCCGCTGGGCCAGTCGAAACGGACCCAGGTCAGCGCCGGCAAGATCACTTCAAGCGTCGGATACCTCCTCTCTCAGGTGCGACGGGGGATGCCATCCCCTCTATCGCCTTAAGCCCCACCCGCTTGTCATGGCGGGTAAGGGGCTGGGACGGTGTGGCGGCGTTCCTGCCGCCGGGCGTGTTCAGCGGTAATACGACCTCACTTCGACGGCCTCCCCGTCACCGACGAGGAGGAGCGCCTTACGGACGGCGATCCCGATGGCCATCGATTGCGACGCTTCGGAGTCCAGGTTCCCCATGCCGGCGTTCGCGTCGATTTCCGCTACTTCCACCTCGTTTCCTTCGGCGTCGAGGTAGGTCACGACGATGAGCGTATCGTCCAAGTTCTTGCGCATTCTGCTGTGCTCCTGCTTTGGTGTGGCGGCGTGCCTGCCGCCGGGGTGGGGGTCAGTCAGTAATTTTCGTGTAAGTGAAGCGACCGTTGTTCATGGTCGGTCCGCGATGACCGAAGGTTCCGTCGCCCAAGTACTCGAAGATGTCCGCAGCCGTGACTGGCCCTTCGTACTGCCCGGTGAACACCATGGTTGACCCGGATCGGCCGTCGTCAGAGATGTTGAAGACCCGGCCGCCGTGCTGAAATTTGTGGCCGCGCGCCTTGGCCTCCGCCCATTCTCTCGCCCATTTCGCGTAGGCGTCCTGGCTCTCTTTGCTGAGCGGGGCATTTTTGGCCGCAGGCTCTTCCCACCCGCACTCATTGCAGATCAGCCGATTGTCGGTACAGTTGCCGCACGGCGCGCTGATGTGGCAGGAGCAATTCTCGACCTCAGGCCAGTGCAGCACTCCACCGCACCCATCCGGGCATGGCGATCCGTTTTCAATGAATGCTTCGGCAGCCATGGCTGTCTCCTGTGTTTCCGGTATGGCGGATGGGTGGGGAGGGGTCAGGCGAGACCGGCGCGGTGATGTTCAGCCCACACGCCAAGCCAGAGTTGCGACGGGTCTTTCCAGAACCGGCTGCTATGGGGCCTCCAAGTCGTGTGGCCCCAGCTCCGCGCCGTTCCGTCCAAGGCGTAGTCGGCGGCGGCGGAAACCTCTTCGATGGCCGGGTGCCATTTCCATGCGGCGTCAACGGCATCCTTCCAATCCGCCCTGTTCGCGAGGCGCTGGGACACGAAGTTTTCGATCCGGTACAGGGACATCACTTCCCCCCGTTCTGAGCGGCCCCGGCGCGGGCCAGTGCTTCGGCAAGCTCGCGTTCCTGGCGGCTCATCGCGTGGACTCCGGCCCGGCGGCTGCGGCAATGACAGCGTGCGCCTGATCGCAAAGCGCGGAGATGGCCTTCCATTCCGTGGCAGGCGGGCCTTCTCGGTCGATGTATTCGACAAGGTCGCTCAGCACGCGCAGAAGCTCGGGGCCGGAGTTCAGCGACTTCGCCGCCGCAATGGCGTCGGGAATGTTCTCGGCACCGATGGCGGAGACGCAGCGGGAGACGAAGCCGTTGGCGCAGGGGATGCGGGCAGCTTCCGAACCATCGTCGTGGTAGATGATGAGGGTGTCCATGCTCACGCCTCCTGTCCGGTGGCCGCGGAAAGGGCGGCGCGCGGCCCTTGCAGAAGGTCTTCCGTCAGGCACTCGACCTCGATAGAGCGCTGGTTCGCTTCCAGCCATTCGACCAAGTCACGCAGCTCTGACAGAAGCTCCGGGGCCGCATCCCGCACCGGGTCCGCCGTCACCCCCAGGAGCGCGGCGATCTGGGCCGGGTCTTCGCGATACGTCTCCGCCGCCACATCGTTCAGGAAGACGACGCGCGAACCGCCGTCGCCGCGCGCAAAGACCTTCGTGATGTGATCGGCGTTGACCAGTTCCGGTTGCCCGGAGACGTCGGTCAGCGTGATGAACTTCGGCGTCATAGTGTCCCCCTATGCCCCCCCTCCCCGCGATTGAAGCGCTGAGGAATGGTGAGGCGTGTGTGTGGTTCAGGCGAAAATCACCGCGTACTCGCGGGGCTCGCTGGTCATCGCGTTGGCACGTTCGCAGGCGGTCTTGTGGTGGATGGCGATGGCGGAAGAGTCGAACCCGGCGATCAGCAGGAGGCGTTCGGTGCACTCGCCGTGGTCGGCGGTGATCTCGATCACCGAAAGGGCCATCTTGCGGACCAGCGCTTCGACCTCGGCCCGCGCCTTATCGACGACGCCGGTCTTCGCGGAAGCGATGGCTTCAGCGAACGTAGCAGCGCGGAAGTACAGCGCCTCGCTTTTGCCGATGCCGCGCGGGTAAACCTGGATGGAAATCGGGGACCGCTCGCCGTACCGGCGGTCGGTATGCGATATCGAGATGCCGGCGTAAGCCCCGCTGTCAGGCAGCATGGCGGCGATGGCGTCGAGTTCGGCGATGATTTCGGCTTCGTTCATTGTTCGGTTCCCCCTCGTTGAAATCCCCTCCCGAAAGGCCCGCCGGGACGCTGCTGGATGGAGCGCGACCCGGCGGAAGTCTGAGGAGGGTGGTGGTGTGGTTCAGGCGGCGAGCGACTTCGCGGTGTCGTAAAGCGGGTGGCCGGGGAGGAGGCGGATGCTATCGGCCTCGAAGTAGTCCGTGCGGCCATCGCTGTTGTTTTCGATCACCAGGGCGCGCCGAAACTCGGCCGGGAAGCAGCCCTTCTTGCTGCGGAGCTTGATGGTTTCCGCCGGAACGCCAGCAATCCAGGGCCCGGCGTCGATGCGGATGCCGGCGCGCTTGCCGTTGACGGTAAGGGTGGTTTTGCTGAGCTTGGCGTTCATCATTCCCTCCGGTAAATCCCGCCTCCCGAAAGGCTCCCGCGGCAGCCGACGCTCAGCGCCGCGGGATGAGTCTCAGGGAGGTCTGCCACACCACCCACCCGGTGGGATCGGTGATACCGAAGAGGGGGTGGTGTGAGAGGAAGTATCTCGCTGCACCGAGACTGCGTCAAGCAAAAAAGTCTCGCTATGGCGAGAGAGCGCGACAGCCGCGATGTGCGTCATACTCGCCTCGGTGGCGCTCGATGGTAGGCGCTCGCGGATGCTGGAGGATGAATGAAGGCCTTGGTCCTGGCTGCCGCTCTGGCGGCCCTCGCCGTTTCCGGCTGCGACCAACGGGGAAGCGTCGTGCCGCTAAAGCAGCTCGCCCCGATCGCGGCTGCGGACGTCAAGCTCTACGCGGCTATCCCGCCGGGGGCGGAGGTGGTTGCTATGGTCGAGGCGCAAACCACAGGCGGCTGGACGCGCCAAGGCTGGATGGACTCGGCAGTCGACAATCTGAAATCCCTCGCCGCAGATGCCGGAGCAAATGGCGTCGTGATCCAACAGCAATCCACGTCGAACGGCGGCGCCATCCTCGCGCAGCCCGGCGCCGCTTCGCCGATCGTCGTCGCGCCAGTGGGGGGATATCCAGTCCTGCGCGGTACAGCGATCCGAGTGTCGCGGTAACGCCGCGCTTGCCTTGTGGCCTGCGTCAACCCGCCGCACACATAGTGCATACCCATGCAACCAGCTGATTGTTAGGGGCTTCTGCGAGGCAGGGAACTTCAGAACATACTTTAGTATGCACGTTACAATGGCGAAATATTGTGCAGCCTTGCCCAAAGGTTTCCCAATATCATAGGATGTACCCGCTGCCCCCTTAGGGGGATGTCAGCCTCCCCCCGGCAGTGCTGCTAACACGCCAGGGGGATGCGCCGGGAGCCCATCCCCATTGCAGGCACGCCTCACGCGCCGACCGCCAGTCTCCCTGGGCCAGGGTGACATACGAAGATATGCGCGAGAGGTGTGCCTATGAAAAGAGCAAAGATCCAATTCGTCACGACTCTGCACTATCTTTGTCGTGATCGCTCCAATCTTCCTTTCCCAAAGATTAACGCAGCACAAAACGCAAAGCGTTTTGCGATCTATCCACTTTACCATTTCAGGGTTTTTATCGCAGTTCTGGATGCTCTTTCATACCAACTTCAACCTATGCTCACAGTGAACACGAAGGCCAATCGGCCTCGGTGATCCTTGACAGAGTTCCTGTTTTGTTCCAGCTTTGAGCGATGCGAAGGGGGCGCAATGACCAGTGACAAGGAGCAGCAGGCCGGACGCGCCGAAGATGCGGACCGGGACGCTGGCGCAGAGCTTACGGCAGAGTTCCACGCCATCTGGGGAGGGATGTCCCCAGCGGAAAAGCTGAGAGCCCTAAGGATCCTTGAGGGAATGGCGCGCCCTACTGAGAGGACGCCAGATCATCCGTGAGCTTCTTGATCGCTTCGGCTTTCTGTTTGGGAGACATGGCGCCGAAGATGGCATCCGCCATTTCATCAAGCTCTGGAACAGGTGCTTCTCGGCCAATGAGCTGGTCGATTGTCACGGGCCGCTTTAACAGCTTCGTCGCCCCATCGGCAAGCCGCTCGAGGGTCTTGATGGAGATGTTCGGGGTTTTGGCCCCGCTGAGCGGCTCGTTCAGGGAGTTGTATGACACCCCGGAAGCTTTTGACCATACGTTCGGGTTTTCGAGGCCATCCTTGTTGGCCTCGAAAAACGAGCGCAGGCCGGCGACCCGGCGAGCTTGATCTTCAGCGTCAGTTGCCATTCCCCCATTGTGCTGATTTCTCGCCACAGCGATATCTCGGTATAGCGAGTTAATGGGCTTGACGTTGTCTCGGTATAGCGAGACAATGCACCCATGATGATCGAACGCGCCGCCAATCATATTCGCGCCTGCCTCAACCAACCGGGCGTAAAGATTGACCAGATTGCCCGTAAAGCGGGTTTGAGCTGGGAGACGGTCAAGAAGGCTTCTGAGCCGGGGTCCGACCCGAAGCTCTCGACCTTGGCAGCTCTGGAGTCTGCTATCGCCGAGGATCGCAAGAAGCGCCGTCGCCCTCCGCACGAAGCCCGCGCGTAGGAGACCCGGCCATGGCTGACCATGCCTGCCTCCTCGCCGCGCGCCTCTCGGTTCGCTCCGGGCAGACTCCTCCCCATTCTCCCACGCGTCGAGCGTACCGGTCCTTCCGGGCCGGTGTCACGGGAGCATGCGGTTGGGTTGCGTCCCTCTGTGGGGTGATGGCCTGCCACGTTCGCGCCTCAGCTCTGGCTGGGGTGCTGGTTGTCCATCAGGCGGAGCAGGGGCAGGGCGCCGAACTCGCGCCGTTCGATCTGGTCCGCGATGCCCCGGCAGTAGATCGCTTGCTTCGGGTCGGTCTCTTCGACTTCGGCGGCGGTCTCGCGGAACCACGCGGCGCGGGCCAAGCCATTCGGCGGGCAGGGGCGGGCCATCGGTCAGGGCTCCTTTGCAAAACCGGTTTCCAACTGCTCCGCCAGCTCCAGGCACAGCAGCGCCTTCCGTGGCGCCATGCGGGCCAGCAGGCGAAGCAAAGTCACAATAGCTGAGGCGATCTGAGCGGCCTTTGGGTCATCTGTCATGCCTCAATCGTAGTAATCGGGGGATTACATGGACATTCAATCTCAGGGCGTCGTGCGGACCAAGCGGGGCAACAAGATTGCCCACGCTGCCGACAAGATGAAGGACTTGGCCCGTCATCTTCGCCGCTACTTCCGAGACAAGTACGACGATCGCAAGGTGCGCGAGAACATCGCCGCCGATTACGGCGTCTGCCGCCGTACCGCCGGTCAGTGGCTCAGCACCGGCCCTACCGGGAAGCATCTGGTCACCATCATCGCCCGCGAAGGCATGGCGTTCGTGACCCGCGTCATCCACCCCATAGCCACCGTGAAGGACATCCATGAACGCCGACTGGACGCCCGGCAGGCCGCCCTTGAAGCCCAGCTCTCCGCCGAGCGCGCCGACCTGGAAGCAGACGTTGCGTCGGGTGGTGCAATCTCTCGTGGCCGCCGGGATCGCGCTGTCTCGGTCATTGGGGCGCTGAAGGCCCGCCTCCGCCGGGAGGCCGCGTGATGGACCACCGCGCCATTGATCCCGTCACGCTCCTGACCAGCCACCGCCCGTTGGGAGCCCGCGCTGTCGCCCTGGACATGGCGGAGCAAGCCCGCCTCGCCGTTGCCGCCGGCGCCAAGGTCACCCGCTACGCGCCGCCGGAGCTGTCCGCTCACCATGAGGAACTGGCGCGCAAGTTCGCCGAGCGCAGCGCCCGTGCCAAGGCTCGGATCAGGCCGAGCACGCGGGCGGCATGCGCTACCGCTGGACGTCGGAAAGGGGACGCCTGATGTCCCGTCGCTGCGGCGTCTCCGTCAACAATCTTGGCCCCGTCGCCCGCCGTCAGGTGGATGCCTTCCTGATCGCCGAACAGGCGGTGAAGGAGATGCGGGCCGCGCCGCGCCGCGCCCCTGCTGTTGCCGAGACGCCGTTGCAAATCTCCGTTGCGGAGTTCCTTGGGCTCGCCCTGCCGGATGACGCGTGGTTCTGCCACATCCCCAACGGCGGAAAGCGCCTCAAGAGCGAGGCCGCCAAGCTGAAGGCTATGGGCGCCCGCGCCGGAGCGCCGGACCTGCTCGTCGTGTGGCGGGGCATCGCCTTCTTCGTCGAGATGAAAACCGACGCCGGGAGCCTGTCTGCTGATCAGCGGGAGTGCCATGCCGCGCTCCGCTCCGCCGGCTGCTGTGTCGCCGTGGCCCGCTCCGTCTCCGGCGTCGAGCAGGTCCTTCGATCCTGGAACATTCCTTTGAAAGCGAGGGCATCATGATGCAGTTGTCCCCAGCCGAGCTTTCCGCCCCGGCCCGCGCCGCGGTCGCCGCCATGGTGAAGACCGGCCAGCCCGCCGTCGTCCAGTACGAGCGCGGCGAGCGCAAAGCCTACTTCCGCACCACCGGCGGCAAGGAAAAGCCCGTTGACCCGATGGCCGTTGACGAGCTGGTCAAGGCCGGCATCGTCGCCGACCGTCAGGACGGGCTTTTTGCCGGCATCGGCCAGACCTACGAGCCGCGCCAGCACGCCGTCCTGAAGATCCGTCTCGGCGGCACACGCACCGACAAGGCGACCGGCGCCCGCTTCCGCAAGGCTGAGGTGGAAACGACCGCCGGGGCGTTCCAGTGCGAGGTCTGCGCCCGTGCCAGCAAGGACGCCGACCCGTTGGACGGAGACGGCATCAAGGCCGAGGTCCGCCGCCTGATCGCCGAGAAGCGCCCCATGCTTGGCGGTGCCCAATGAACCCGGAGACGCAAGCCGTTCTCGCCGCTCTTCCTGGCCCCGGAGAGCGCGGCGAGACCATCCCGGCAGTGGCCGTCAAGGCGGGGCTCCCCCTCTGGAAAGCCCGTTGCGCGGTGTCCGCTCTGAAGGCCATCGCCCCCGGCACCATCGAAGACATCGGCCCGGCCACCGCCAAGCGCGGCGCCACCGGCGAGCATCTGTATCGGAGGGCGTCATGAGCGACGTCGGCGGCATCGCCGCGGACCGCCTGAAATCCTTCGTGGAGCGCATCGAGCGCCTGGAGGAGGAGAAGCGCGGCCTGCAGGAGGACATCAAGGAGGTCTACTCAGAGGCCAAGGGCACCGGTTTCGACACCAAGATCATCCGCGAGATCATCCGCCTCCGGAAGATGGACAAGGCCGACCTTCAGGAGAAGGAGGCGATCATGGCGCTCTACAAGGAAGCGCTTGGGATGGCGGAGTGAGGACGCGAAATGTCCGCAAGACCCAACCCCATCTCCGATGTCCGCCGCTTCCGTGAGCGCCTGAAGTCGGCCCGCCTCTCACTCAACCTGACGCAAGGTGACGTCGCCAGCCGCATGGGCAAGGACGCCCGCACCATCCGACGCTGGGAGAACAACGAGGGCGACCCGTCTCTTCCTGAGGCCGCGCTGTGGGCGCATGCCGTCGGCGTCCAGATGCTCCCGCCGCCGGCGGACGCCCCAACAGCCGCGGAGTAGGGCGCCCATGAGCTTCCGCCTCCAGTCCATCGCTTGGGACGCTCCATTCGCCGGGAACGTCAAGCTGGTGCTCCTGCGCCTATGCCACTTCGCGGACGACGACGGGGCCAACGTGTTCCCGACCGTTGGTCGCGTCGCGAAGGACTGCGGCATCAGCGAGCGCACCACCCAGGAGGCTATCCGCGCCATCGAAGCTACCGGCGTTCTGGTCATGGTGAAGGAGGCCGATGCCGGGGCCAAGCGCGCACGCGAATACCGCATCGACGTGGCCGCTCTGGAGGCCCTGGTAAAGGGTGACGGGTGCGAAATCTGCACGGGTGCGAAATCTGCACGGGTGCAGAAAACGACGGTGACGGGTGCGAAATCTGCACCCAACCCTATCATAGAACCTATCAATCCTCCTCCTGCTGAGACGGGCGCGGGCGCAAAGCCGAAAGCCCAGTTCATCGTTGTCGGGGAGCACATCGCCTCCCTGACCGGCTGGGACCGCAACCCGAACTGGCTCGGGAACTACGGCCGCGTCGTCTCCTGGCTGAAAAGCGGCTGGGACCCCGACCTGGATATCTACCCGACCGTGGAGCGCGTGATGGCCCGGCGCAGCAGCCAAGGCCCGCCGGGCGGCTTGGAATACTTCGAGCGCGCCATTGCCGACGCCCACGCCAACCGAACGAAACCGATCCCCGAAGGAGCCGCCCATGTCCAACGTGATCCCCTTCGAAGCCCCCGCCAGCAGCCTGCAAACCGGTTCCAAGACCTACTTGACGCCCAGCTTGCGGGCCGCGCTTGAGACACCCGCCGTGGGCGTCGTGACCGACGAAGGCTACGTCATGCGCCCTGGGGTCTGGAAGCCGCCGGCCGTCGTGACCGCCGACATGCAGCGGGACGCCGCCCAGGCCATGGGTGCCCTGAAGCTCCGCGGGGGCCCGGTCAGCCCGCAGAAGGCGCAGGAATGGGTGGCCCACCTCGCCCTGCGGTGCAACGGGAGCCAGCTCCCGCCGGAAACCAAGCTGGCCGGCGCCGTCTCGGACATCCTGCGTAGCGGCTACCCGGCCGCGATCTTCGAAGACGATGAGGCGTTCGACCGGGTCTCCCGCAAGTTCCGCTTCTGGCCGGGCTGGGCCGAGCTGTCGGAAGCCCTGGATGCCGAGCGCTCACGGCTGCGCGACGAGTGGTCCCGCCTGTCCGCGATCGCCAAGGGCGGCCAGCAGACTCCGCGCCCCGCCCAGCAGGATGACGAGCCGACCGGCCCGCGCGCGATGAGCGAGGCGACCCAGAAGCTCATGGACGAGTACTGGGCGAAGAACGGCGGTCGCCCGGCGCCGCGGGGCATGGCGGCCGCCACCGACGCGCGCCGCATGGAGGGCTGACGGGATGGGGAACATGGCGCTGAGCGCTGAGGTGATGGACCGGGTGGAGCGGACCTATACGGCCATGGAGCGGGCCATTGCCTCCGACGAGGCCCGGCGGGAGCTGATGCGCCAGGAGGCGAGGGCGGACTTCCTCGACGGCTTCGGACGGCACCGGGACCGGAAGACCGGGATCGTCGTGGACGTCCACGAGAACGACAAGGGCACGGCGCAGACCCGCGCCAAGCTGCGGCCGGACACGCTGGTCCTGCTGCTGAACCGGGGAGCCGAGCGCGGCCTGTCGCAGGAGCAGTACGACGCCGCCCACCTGATCCGCTCCGCGGTGACGATCATCATCGCCGGCATGGGGCTGAAGGCCTGCAGCATGGAGCGCCTGGGCGGGCCCGGCCGCTCCGACGGCGAGACCGAGACGGAATGGGCCGTGCGCGTGCAGGAGGACTACAACGCGTGGGTGGACGTCATGGCGGAGCGGGCCGCCGCGGCGAAGCTGGTGCGCCGGGACAGCAGGGCATGGCAAGCCGGCCCGGTGCTGGACATCGTGGTCGACGGGATGACCTGCAACGAGGTCGCCGCGGCCCGGTGCATGCGGGACAAGGCGATCGTCCCGGCGCTGCGCGACGCGCTGGACCTTTACAACGACCTGAGGAAGCACGGCAGGAAAAGCGCCAACCGGGGTAATCTTTCTGCTTGACCAACTGCCGCCACTAACGTATCGATAGTGGTACGTTGCACCACGCAGCGCTAAGCGTAGCCCGGCCGGAGAAATCCGCGCCGGGCTTTGCCGTTTCCCCATTCGGAACGAACGTTCCCCCACATCCCCCTCCCCCCGGAGCCCCACATGCTGAACGAAGCCGCCCTGAGCGCGGCGCTCGACGCTTGCCCTGGCGAGCGCGTGACGCTGGAATACATGCTATCCCGCATCGTTTCGAAGGACTTCACCGTCCTGCCGGACAGCACCGTGACCATCTGCAACATCACTTTGGACAACGGCTATTCGGTCCGTGGTGAAAGCGCCTGCGTGGACCCGGCCAACTTCAACCGCGAGATCGGCCAGCACTACGCGGAGAAGCAGGCCATGGACAAGCTGTGGCCGCTGTTCGGCTTCCTCCTGGCGGAGAAGCGGTCCCGCGCCGCCTGACCAATCCCCGAGTTCAGCGGGTGCGCGCCGCATCGGCATGCCCCGGTCGCTTCTCCCCCAGTGCGCGCCCGCTGATCCCCACAACCTGACCACAGACCCAGCGAGGCCGCATGGCCCGGAGCAGCGCCATGACCCCAGCATACGGTGACGCAGGCGTTGGGGGCGGCGGCTTAGTGGCTGCTACCTGGGCTGGCACGGTCAACGACGCGCTCCAACTCGTTATCCTGCTGCTGACCATCGTGCTTCTCGCCTATCGCATCCGGAACGCACGAAATCGCGCGAAAGGTGAGGACTGATGCTCTCCTTGCTCGATATCCCCTCCGGTGTGCTGGCCGTCATGATCGCCACCGTCGAGGCCGCCCGAATGCGCATGGAGCAGAGGCGCTAGGCCGCGTCCGGCTGTTGCTCTCCCGCCCGAACTGCCAGAGAGATGCCCAGGGCCTTTGTCACCGCAAGCACGGTGGCAAGGGACGGGTTGCCGCTCTCGCTGAGCGCTCGATACAGGCTCTCTCTGGACAGTCCGGCAGTCCGCGCCACGTCGGCCATGCCCTTGGCTCTGGCGATGTCGCCCAGAACCGCGGCAATGACCTTCGGGTCGCCATCCTCCAGGGCGGCGTCGAGGTAGTCGGCGATTGCCTCCGGTGTGGTGAGGCGTTCCGCCGGGTCCCACACCTTGGTTGCCTTTGCCATGCTCAATACTCCTCTGCCAGCTTCTTGGCGGTCTTGATGTCGCGGGGTTGGGTCCGCTTGTCACCGCCACACAACACGATCACGTCACCACGCTCCACGAAGTACACCCGGTAGCCGGGGCCGTAGTCGATGCGGAGTTCCCCGATCCCGTCGAAGAACTTGGCGTCGCCCGCGTTCCCCAGCGACAAGCGGCGCAGGCGGACATCGATGCGGCCCTGAGCGCGGGTGTCGCGGAGCCCGGCGAACCAAGCGTCGTATTCGGGAGTGGTGCGGATCGTCTTCATGAAGAGAATGTAGCCTGTGGGCTACGCGATGTCAACGGAAAAGCGTAGCTCGCGGGCTACAAATGGAGGCTGATGCCATGACCGGACGCTGTGCCGAGACCTGCATGACGGAAGGCGAATGCACCTGCCACCCCGACGCGGCGAACGACGAGCTTCGCCGCGTGGACGCCCAGGCCCAGGCCCGCCGGCGCGAAGCCATCCTCACCGAGACGACGGGATGGCCCGAAGGCATCGGGGGTGAGCCGCTGATGGGAGAGCCGAAATAGGCCGCGCTGGGCGTTCAGCGGCCCGAGGCCGACCACACAGAGTTCCACGCGCGCTGCGTCTTGTAGAGGCCGTCCGCCGTGCATCGAACGGAGCGCTTCTCGTCGGACGCCACGACGAGGGTTGCCCGGTACAGCTCGTATGGAGTGGGGAGCCGCGCCGGGTCGGCGTGCCGCTGCGAGTAGCTGGCCATGCGCGCGTCCATCCCGTCCGTTCGGATGTTGCAGGCTTCGGCGAACCCCTGGATAGCCGCGCTCCACTTCGCGAACTCGTACGGGTCGGATGGCGGGTTCTCCATGAGTTCCGGAATGCTCTGCTGCGGGGCGCAAGCAGCGAGCGAAACGACGAAGGCGGCCAACAAAAGGCGGCGCATGAGTGCGGCTCCAGCAAGTGGGGCGAGCATCGTAGAGTGTGAAATCAGTGAACACAACATGGAGGCCCCACCCGCAAGGGCGAGCCGTTCGGGCCTCTTTGAAATCCAATCAATCAATCAAACGGAATTCAAACATGCCCCGTGGCGGAGCAAGGCCGGGCGCAGGACGCAAGGTCGGCGCCGTACAGAAGGTGGCGAGGGAAGCGCGGGAGAAGGCGGCGGCGTCTGGGATGCTGCCCCATGAATTCCTGCTCGCGATCATGAGAAACGAGGTGGAGGGGGAAAAGCCGACCTTCGAGCAGCGCTTGGACGCGGCGAAGGCGGCGGCTCCCTACTACGCGCCGAAGCTGTCCGCCGTCGACGCCCAGCACACCGGCAAGGACGGCGGACCTATCGTAACCCGTGTCGAACTGGTGGCGCTGACCGGAGATGACGAAAGCGACGATTAAGCTCCCCCCGAAGCTGATACCGGTGTTCCAGGGAGAGGCCGACGTTCGTGGGGCCTACGGCGGGCGCGGATCTGGCAAGACACGCACCTTCGCCAAGATGTCCGCCGTGCGGGCCTACATGTGGAGCATGGCTGGGCGTGAGGGCATCATCCTGTGCGCTCGCCAGTTCATGAACTCGCTGGCCGACAGCTCACTGGAGGAGATCAAGGCCGCCATTCGCTCGGAACCGTGGCTGAACGCCCATTTCGAGATCGGTGAAAAGTACATCCGGACGAAGTGCGGGCGCGTCTCCTACGCCTTCTCCGGCCTTGATCGTAACATCGACAGCATCAAGTCCAAGGCGCGCATCCTGCTGTGCTGGGTGGACGAGGCCGAGCCGGTCACCGAAGAGGCTTGGACGAAGCTCATCCCGACCCTCCGTGAGGAGGACAGCGAGTTGTGGGTGACCTGGAACCCGGAGCGGAAGAACAGCGCCACGCACAAGCGGTTTCGCGAGGCGACCGACCCGCGGTTCAAGGTGGTCGAGATCAACTGGCGCGACAACCCGAAGTTCCCCGAGAAGCTGGAGCGTGACCGCCAGCGGGACATGCGGGAGCGGCCCGATCAGTATGACCACATCTGGGAGGGCGGCATGAAGGCGGTCTACGAGGGGGCCTATTACGCCGCAGCGCTGACGCAGGCGAAACAGGAAGGCCGCATCGGGCGCGTTGCCGCCGATCCGCTGATGACCATCCGCCTCTTCGCCGACATCGGCGGCACCGGCGCCAAGGCCGACGCCTTCACGCTGTGGGCGGCGCAGTTCATCGGGAAGGAAGTCCGCGTGCTGGCCTACTACGAAGCCGTCGGCCAGCCGCTGGGCGCCCACCTCGCGTGGATGCGGGGGCAGGGGTACGACCCGGGCAAGGCGCAAATCTGGCTGCCGCACGACGGGGCGACGCAGGACAAGGTGTTCGCCGTCTCCTACGAGAGCGCGCTGGAGGAGGCCGGCTATCGCGTGACGGTCGTTCCGAACCAGGGAAAGGGCGCTGCGGCGGCGCGCATCGAGGCGGGGCGCCGGCTGTTCCCACGCTGCTGGTTCAACGAGACGGCGACGCAACCCGGCCTGGACGCGCTGGGTGCCTATCACGAGAGGCGGGACGACAAGCGCGGGATCGGCCTCGGCCCCGAGCATGACTGGGCGTCCCACGGCGCCGACGCCTTCGGCCTGATGTGCGTGGCCTACGAGGAACCGTCCAAGTCCGCCGGCTTCGGCCGGGACCTGAATTACCGATCGCTTGGAGTTGCCTGATGGCTGCGATGACGGAAACCGAACTGCGCGCCATCCTCCAGGCGGAGCGCTCGTCAGCCCTTGGTGGCACGCTGTCCACCGAACTGGGGGACGAACGGGCGAAGGCGCTCGACTACTACAACGGCGACATGGACAAGGACATGCCGCGTCCTGGGGCGGACCGCTCCGGCGCTGTGTCCACCGATGTGGCCGACGTGGTGGAAGGGCTGATGCCATCCCTGCTGGAGATCTTCGCCAGCGGCGACGAGGTGGTTCGCTTCGAGCCGGTTGGCCCGGAGGACGAGGACGCCGCCCAGCAGGAGACGGATTACGTCAACCACGTCTTCATGCAGAAGAACGCCGGCTTCCTGACCCTGCACAACTTCGTCAAGGACGCCCTGTTGCAGAAGGCCGGCGTCGTCAAGGCGTGGTGGGAGAAGACCGAGCGCCGGGAGCGAGAACGATATGTCGATCTGACCGACGACGAATACGCCCTGCTGGTTGCCGACCCGGCGATTGAGATCGTAGAGCACGAGGAGCGGCCCGCCGCCCCCATGCCGATGGAGCAGATGCCCGCGCCAGACGGGCAGGCCCCGGCGCCGGCGGGGACGCTGCACACGGTCACCATCGTGACCCGTGAGGAGGTAGGGTGCTGCAAGGTCGAGGGGGTGCCGCCGGAGGAATTCGGCCTGTCCCGCCGGGCACGCAGCCTGTCCACGGCCCCGTACGCCTACCACAAGCGCCCGGTGCCGGTGTCGGACCTGATCGCCGCCGGCTACGACAGGGACCAGTTGGACGGCATTCCCGCCGCCAGCGACACGGAGACGACGGAGCAGCAGGCCCGCCAGACACGCACCTTTGACGACGGCCCGCGCAACGACACGCTGAACCAAGCGATGCGGGAGGTGGAGGTCACGGAGCATTACATCCGCATCGACTATGACGGCGACGGTGTGGCCGAGCTGCGGCGCGTCGTCACCGCCGGGCCGCAAGGAGTGGTGCTGAAGCGTGACGGCAAGCCGGAGAACGAGGAAATCGACCGGATGCCGTTCGCGATCATGTCGCCGATCATCATCCCTCACCGGGTGATCGGGCGCTCCGTTGCCGAACTCGTGATGGACATCCAGCGCATCAAGACGGCGCTGCTGCGTGCCCTGCTGGACAACGCCTACTTCGCCAACAACCAGCGCATGGAAGTTGCGGAGGACTGCGCCACTGAGCAGACGCTGGACGACCTGTTGACCAACCGGCCCGGCGGCATCGTGCGCGTCAAGCGGGCGGGTGGCATCACGCCCATCGCCGTGCAGCCCATCGGCAACTGGGTCCACCCGCTGATCGAGTACACGGACAGCGTTCGGGAATGGCGCACCGGCGTCACCCGGCAGGGCCAGGGGCTGGATGCCAACGCGCTCCAGAACCAGACGGCCACCGCGGCGGCGCAGGCTTTCACCGCGGCGCAGGCGCGCATGAAGATGATCGCCCGCGTCCTGGCGGAGACCGGCATCCGGGACCTGTTCCTGCTGATCCATGAGCTGACCCGCAAGCACAGCGACCAGCAGGCCGTCGTTCGGCTGCGCAACAAGTGGGTCACGGTCGACCCGCGGGAATGGCGCACCCGGAACGACATGACCGTCTCGGTAGGCCTCGGCACCGGCAGCAAGGACCAGATGCTGGCGCACCTGTCGTCCCTGCTGACCTTCCAGATGCAGGCGCTGAACGGTGCCGGCGGCCTGGGTGGCATGATCACGCCCCGGAACGTCTACGCCACGCTCAAACGCATGGTGGAGAACGCCGGGCTGAAGTCCATCGACCCATACGCCCAGGACCCGGCCAACGTGCCGCCGGCGCAGCCGCAGCCCGATCCGAAGATGGTCGAGATGCAGGCCCGCATGCAGCTGGAGCAGCAGAAGGCGCAGACGCAGGCGGAGGCCGAGCGGATGCGCGCCGAAGCGGACATCACCATAGCCCGCGAGAAGCTGGCGGCGGAGGTGACGCTGAAGCGGGAGCAGATGCAGGCCGAAATGCAGCTCAAGAGGGAGCAGATGATCCTGGAGGCGGACATGGCCCGCGCCCAGGCGCTGCTGAACGCCCAGTCGAAGCCGGCCACGGTCTCGGCGGTGCAGCTCGGGGGAGAGGTCGGATGATGCGGCAGGCGGTTCCCGGCCTCTTCGGCGCGATCGCGCCGCAGCCGCCGGAGGTTCAGGCGCCCACGGTGGCGCCCGGCCTGTTCTCGACGCCGGAAGACGGCCATTCGGCCACGATCCGGCAGGCGCAAAGCAACGTGCAGTCCTTCCTGGCCGATCCGGTCAAGGCGATGACCTACACGACCCTGAACGGCACGGCCGGGCAGGGGCCGGACGCGGCGCAGCGGAGCCTTGCGGGGCTGGGCGGTCCGCTCGATCACCGTGGCGGTTTCAGCGACAACAGCGGCCTTGCGGACGTGGCCTCGCGCGAAACGAGCCTGGGTGGGTTCCTGGCAAGCACGCTGGGGAACATGGCAGCGGTCGCCAACCCGGCGCCCTTCGGCTTGGCCGGCATCGGCCTGGGCATCGCCAACAACAGCCGGTCGCTTGGCATGAAGGGCCTGTTTGACGCCATCCGCGACTCCCTGGGGCTCGGCGACGGCGGGTCCGGCGATTTCGGAGGGCAGCACGGAGACGCAGGCATTGGCGGCGGCGGCATCGGCAACGGCGGCGGCCAGAGCACATCGGACGGCAGCCAGGGAGACACCGCGTGATCGACGAAGGAAAGCTTCGGCTGGAGGAGCAGCGCGGCGCCCAGGCGCAAGCCCTGCTGGACAACGATCTGCTGCGCGAGGCGTTCGCGGGGCTCCGCCAGGACTACATGCGGGCGTGGGAAGCCACCGGCGCCCGCGAAACGGACGCTCGCGAGCGTCTGTGGCAGGCGGTGCAGATCGTCGGCAAGGTGGAGAGCCATCTCCGCTCCGTTGCCCAGACGGGCCAGTTGGCCCAGCGGCAGATCAACGACATTCAGGGCAAGAAAAGCCCCTTCCAGTTCTGACGGGAGCCGCATCGAGCGGCCCACCCAACCACAGGTGACCGATGACAATCGAAACGACCCGGCACGCTCCCCTGATGGGCGGCGTGGCCTTTCTCGCGTCCAGCTTCGGCGGGCACCGCATCCGCTTCGCTCCCGACATGGAGGGCGGTGGCGCCCCGGATGCGGGCGGCGGCGCTGAGCCGCTGTCCCTGGGCGACGCCGTGGCCCTCTTCAGGGACACGAAGACCACCACAGAGACCCAGGAGCCGGCAGCCGATGGCGCCGCTCCCGACAAGATCCCGGCAGAGGACGCCGGGCAGGCCCCGGAAGGGGACGACAGCGCCCAGCGGCAGGAGGAGCAGGACGAACCGGACACGAGCCCGGCCATCGAGCCCCCGCCGACGCTGGACGCCAAGCTTCGCGCAAAATGGGCCTCTCTCGACCGCGAAACACAGCAGGATTTTGCCCAGTGGGAAGCGGCGAAGCAGGAGGGCGTTCAGGCGAAGCTTCGTGAAGCCGCGGAGACGCGCAAGGCCGGGGAGGCCGAGCGCAAGGCCGCGGAGCAGGAGCGGAAGCAGGCGGCGCAATTCCAGCAGGTGCTGGACATGGCCGTCGCCGAACTGGGCAGTCAGCTCCAGCAGGAACCGGACTGGGCAAAGCTCGCCACGGATGACCCGCTCGGGTACATCCAGCAGCGGGCGGCCTGGGACGAAAAGGTCGCGAAGTTCCAGCAGCTTCACGCCGAGCAGCAGCGACAGGCTGCCCAGCAGCAGGCGGAGCAGACGGAACGCGTCAAGGCCTATGTCGCCGACCAGTCCCAGAGGCTGTTGGACGCCATCCCGGAATGGAAGGCGGACCCGACGAAGGCCAAGGCCGAGCAGGCGGAAATCCGGTCGTTCTTGGAGAAGTCCGGCTTCTCGAAAGAGGAGATCGGACAGCTCTACGACCACCGCATCGGAGTCATGGCCCGTAAGGCTGCCCTCTACGACCGCGCGCAGGCGGGCCTCAAGGCCAAGCCCGCCGCCGCCCCTGGGAAACCCGTACCACCTGGAACCGCGCTCACGAAGGGAGAGGCGCAAGCCGTGTCCCGTGACGCCCTCATCAAGCGTGTGGAGCGCACCGGCAACATCTCGGATGCCGTGGCCCTTCTTCGCGCCAACCGGAGACGATAAATGGCTCTCGCCACCAACACCCAGACCACCTACCAGACGGTCGGCATCCGCGAAGACCTGTCCAACGTGGTTTCCCGGATCGACATCACCGAAGTCGCATTTCAGGGCAACATCGGCAAGTCGAAGGCCACCCAGCGCTATCACGAGTGGCAGACGCAGGCCCTGGCCTCGGCCAACCCGGCGAACGCCGCTCTGGAAGGCGACATCACCGCCGCCACCGCCAGCACCCCGCGCGTCCGTGTCGGCAACCGCACGCAGATCTTCAAGAAGGTCGGCGCGGTCTCCGATACCGCCCGGGCCGTGGACATCGCCGGCATCGATGACGAGCTGGACGAACAGAAGATCCTCAAGGGCCTGGAGCTGCGCCGCGACGTGGAGGCGGCCCTTCTCCAGAACGCTGCGTCCGTCGTCGGCAGCGACAGCACCGCCCCGCGAATGGCCGGCATGGAAAGCTGGCTGACCTCCAACGTGTCGCGCGGCACCAGCGGCGCCAACGGCGGCTTCTCCGGCGGCACCGTCGCGGCCCCGACCGATGGCACGCAGCGCGCCTTCACGCAGGCCCAGCTGGATACCGTCATGCAGTCGGTCTACAGCAACGGCGGCAAGCCGACGCTGCTGTTCCTCGGCCCGGCGCAGAAGACCGCCTTCTCGGCCTTCACCGGCATCGCCGTCAACCGGGTGAACAACGACGGCAACTCGCAGGTGACCATCGTCGGCGGCGCCGACGTCTACCTGTCGAACTTCGGCAAGTTGACCGTGGTCCCGACGATCTTCAGCCGGGCGCGATCGGCCCTGATCATCGATCCGAAGATGGTCAAGAAGGCGACGCTGCGCCCGATGTTCACCGAGAACCTCGCGAAGCAGGGCGACGCCACGCCGTTCCACGTCATCGAGGAAAGCACCCTCGAAGTCGTGAACGAGAAGGCGCACGGCATCATCGCCGACCTGTCGTAACGCCGGCCGCAGACCAGAACCACCCACAGGGCGCCCCGCAACGGGCGCCCTTTTTTCTGTGAGGAGCCCCGACATGGCGAAGACCGCCGACACCACCGACGCCCAGGCTGCCCCCGATACCCCCACCGACGCCCCGGCTCCCCCCGCTCTGGTCAAGGTGGCCTGCATTTCCACGCTCCAGCCTTGGGTGAACAACGCCCCGATGGACTTCAAGGGCGCCTATGAGGTGTCCGAAGAGGACGCCGCGCTTCTGGAGTCCAAAGACTTCGTGGTGAGGCTGGGGTGAGCACGCCCCAGCTCCTCCGCCGCCGCGAGGGCGGCATGGAGGTGTGGACGACCCGTCTTCCTGATGGGTCGTTCCTGATCGAGCAGCGGCAGGATGTCGGCGCGGCCCTGGACCGCAACAAGGCGATGGCGAACGCAGGCGACGGTTACAGCGCCGATCGCAGCCTCAAGCGCCAAGCCTTCATCCCCGACATTGTCGCCATGAAGTGGCTGAATGAGGACGGGCTGAACGTCTACGACCCGGATCACGCGGACGCGGTGTGGAAGCGCCTGCACGATCCGGACTGGCGATACCTGCTGACGGCTCCCGGCGACATCATCGCCTCCAAGAAGCGAGCGGCGTAAATGGCCCTGTCCACGTATTCGGAGCTGAAGGCGGCAGTCGCCGACTGGCTCAATCGGGACGACCTGACCGCGGTCATCCCGACCTTCATCGCCCTGGCTGAGGCCGAGTTCAACCGGCGCCTGCGAACCCAGCGCATGCTGAGCCGGGCCGTCGCCTCGGTGGCGTCGGAATATGCCGACCTCCCGGACAACTTCCTCCAGATGCGCAGCCTGCACCTGCGCGCAATGCTGATCCGTCGGCTGGAGTTCGTGACGCCGGCCAACTTCCTTGATCTGGCCGACGCCGGGGTGGCTGGAGAGCCGCGGTGCTTTACGGTGCTGGGGAGCCAGATCCGGTTCGCCCCGGCGCCGGTCGGTTCCACTGTGGAACTGGTCTATTTCTCGAAGATCCCGGCCCTGTCCGATGCCGCCCCGGCGAACTGGCTGCTCGACATGGCTCCCGAACTCTACCTGCACGCCACGCTGTCCCATTCCGCCCCATACCTGCGGGAGGACCAGCGTGTCACCGGCTGGAAGCAGCTGGCCGAAGACCAGATCGCGCAGATCAACGAGACGGACAAGCGCGCGGCCTTCAACGCCGGTCCGCTGACGATGCGCACCGCCGGCCCGACCCCGTGAGGATGACGACATGACCATCTGGACCAACGATCTGAGCGGCACCGTCAACCGCGTCGGGCCCGATGTGAGCGATGCGAAGGTGATCCCCACCGGGGAGGGCGACCCCCGGTGGCTGTCCGACGTCGCGGCGGATGTGGGCAACCTTTCCACCGACAAGCTGGACAAGGACGGCGACGGCTCCGACGTCACGGCCGAAGCGGCGGGCGGCACCGCGCCCCAAAGGCTGTCCGCCAAGCTCGGGGAGCGGCTGAGCGTGTTCGATATCGCGGGCGTGGTCGCCGATGGCGTGCACGACGACAGCGCGGCGCTTTCGCTCTACCTCGCGACGACGCTGCGCAAGCCCGGGCCGATCTACGTTCCGGAGTCTGCCAAGGTCAATTTGGGTTCGTCCGTCACGTTCCCTCCGGGTTGGACGCTGATTGGCCCTGGCGGTCATGGCAAGGTGAGCAACGCTCGCACAGACAGTTTCTATAACCTGGGCGGACAGGTGAAGCTGGCATCAACCGCCTCACTGCGCCTTATCAATCGCAACGGTCTGGTTGGCCTGCTGATTATCCAGGCCGGGCTTTCCCTTCCTGTGGCGAACTACGCCGCTGCCATGGCCTTCAAAGCTGCGTGCGCCGGTACTGCCGTGATCTGTGCCGATGCGACAGCGGAGGTGTCCGATTGCGATATCGTCATCGCCGATTGCATGTTCATTGGCTTCAATCTGGCGATCAGCGGCACCGCGGACCGCATGACGTTGAAGGATCTCAAGGTGGACAGCAAGAGCGGTATTTTGCTGTCCGGTCAGGTCGATATCTCGCGCCTGCGCACGCTTCACGTCTGGCCGTTCGTCACGGTCGAGGCAGCCGATGGGCTGACGCTGGAGCAGATCAACGACGTTCTGACGCGCGACGGATACGGTTTCCGCTTCGATGATGTGGCGGCGCCGGGGGGCGGCAACGATTGGACGGACGCGCTCGGCCTGTTCACCTACGGGCACAATCCGGGCTACCAGTTTCACAACGTATCCGGCCTGACGCTCGCCTTTGCAAAGGCCGATTACAAGAACCCGCTCGGCGCCGACGTGCGGGGCTTCGACTTCACCGGTCACTGTGACGTGACGCTGGTCAGTCCCACCGCCGTTGCCCAACAGACAGGGGTCCGTATCGAGACAACGAGCGGGCTGGTCAAGATCCTCTCCGGTTCCTTCGCCTCGGTGGTGGACAACATCGACCGGGTGACCGGGCACGTCATGGCGCTTGGCAACAGCTTCCATTCGGGCTCCGGCGTCGGCGTCCGGCTGCGCAACTGCACCCACACCGCCAATGTCGCCTTCAATTTCGGCGAGAACATTGGCGCTCTGCTTTACGTCGATCCGGCGCTACCGACCTCGCGGGTCACCACCTACGGCAACGTCGGCCCGGTCGCCTCGACCGAGGACAACCGCACCGTCGGCGCCCTGCGCCTGTTCACCCCCGGCAACATCGCCGAGGGCATCGGCGCCGGCGTGCGCTTCCGGGGGCCGGTCTTCTCCGGCGAGATGTCCTACGGTTCGGTGCGCCCTTACCTGAAAAGCGCCACCACCGGTTCCGAGGCCGTGTCCCTGCGCTTTGCCTCGGTGTCCGGCGGAACCGAGACCGACCGTTGGGAGCTGGCCTACGACGGGCACCTGTTGCCGCTTCAGGACAACGCCTACAGCCTGGGCAGCGACACCTACCGCATTTCCAAGGTAGCCGCCGCGCTGGTGTCTACTTCAAATCTTGCGTACAGCGGATTGGTGAAGGTCACGGCAAATGCGCAAGTGGACAGCGGGACCGCGGTCACGCTTGCCGGCGTCAACGCCATTCAGCGTGTTCGCCTGACGGGGAATGCGACGATCACCTTGCCAACCCTTACCCTGTCGGGGAGCGAGCGCTGTGAACTCTTGGTGGAGCTGGTGCAGGACGGAACGGGCAACCGGACCGTGACTTGGGCCACGCAAGGCAGCGACACCATTGATTGGGACGGGTCTTCGGTGGCTCCGTCCATCGCCACAACCGCCGGCTATGAAACGAAGATCGTCTTCATGAGGCGGGCAGGGTCTACGGTCTGGCAGGCCGCTAAAGTCTGGCAGAAGGGGGCGTGACATGCGCGCATCCTCCATCATGCGCTCCCCGCGCCCGGACACGAATTTGCAGTTCCTGTCCGGGCTGCTCGATCCGCGGGTATCGGCGTGGACGCGGAGCGGCGTGAGCAGCCGATGGGACGCCGCCGGGGCTCTCCAGGCGCCGGGGGACAACGTCGCGCGGTTCGATTACGATCCGCTCACGCTGGCCCCCAAGGGCCTCATGTTCGAGGAGGCCCGCGCGAACCTGATCGCCTCTCCGGACACGCCGGCCACGCAGTCCGTCAGCGTCACAGCGCAAGCCTATACGCTGTCCTTCTACGGCTCGGGCACGGTGACGCTGAGCGGCGCGGCGACGGCCACCGTAGCCGGGACCGGCGCCGTTCCGAACCGGCGCGCCTACACCTTCACCCCATCCGCCGGCACGCTGACGCTGACGGTCAGCGGCACCGTCCGGTATGCCAACCTGGAGGCGGGGGCCTACGCGACAAGTTACATCCCCGGCGCATCCCGCGGGGCCGACACGGGCATCATTCTGGCGGCCTCGACACTGCCGGGCCTGTCCGTCTCGCAGGGCACGCTTTTCATCGAGTGGCAGTTTCCCGGCATCCTGCCTCCCGGTCAGGCGGCCATTGTCGGGTTCGATGACGGGACGGGGGCCAATCGCATCCTGCTCCGGGTCGGGCAGGGGGGTGTCGCTGACATGGTGTCCAGCCCCGGCGGCATCGACACCACAGGCATAGCGGTCACGGCAGGCACCATCATCCGGCAGGCGGTGGCGTGGTCCTCGGGAAGCTGGGCGCACTGCGCGGGCGGTCAGATTGAGACGAGTTCGGTCACGACCATGCCGGCAACCTTCACCCGGCTTAACCTGGGCGGCGGCTCCGGATCGTTCTGGCTCCGCAAGGTCCGGCATTACGCGCTCCGCCTTCCCGACAACACGCTGAAGACGATGACGACGTAAGGGGCCGATATGGCATCGCTTCTTTCCATCAGGGCTGGCGACCAAGTCGCAAGCGGCCTCTATACCGCCACCAACCCCCTTGACGCGCCCCTGTGGGTGGACGGGCGCAATGTTCTGTTCCGCGACGGCGGCGTGGAGAAGGCCCCCGGCTTCGTCTCCCTTCTGACGGTGACCGACGCCGGCACGTTGCGCGGCATGGACGCCATGACCGACACGGCGCTGATCCAGCGTCTGTTCCTGGGCGACGCGGGCAAACTCTACCAGTGGGCCGCCGGCACTCTGACCACGGTCGGCACCGGCTATACCGGGTCTGTCGATGAGGGGGGATCAGCACCGGCTTCCTGCTGGAGTTTCGCCCCCTATGGCGACTGGATGCTGGGGACCAACGGCAAGGACCCCGTTCAGGTCTGGAAGAAGACGGTCGGGACCTTCGCCGCGCTCGATGTCGACGGTCAGTTCACAGCGGCGCAGATCCTGCTGCGCCGGGGTCCCCATCTTCTGGCCTTCGGCTCGGCCGGCGGGGCGGCAGGGGCTGCGGGGGCGTACCACTGGTGCAGCGCCGACGACCCGGAGAACTGGGACCCCGACGCGACCGACAGCGCGGGCTTCCAGCCGATCGCGGAGTTGCAGGGGCCGATTGTCGCCGCGGTGCCTCTGGGGGACATGATCGCGGTTCTCGGCCGCAATCAGCTGTTCCTGATCCGCTACACCGGGGCGCCCTTCTACTTCCCCTACCAGCCGGCTCTGACCGGCGTGGGGGCGGTGGGCAAGCGGGCGGTGGTCGAGGCCAACCGGCGGCTCTACGGCATGAGCCGGGCGGGCTTCTGGATGGCGGACGGGACTCAGTACAGCTATATCGACACCCCGGCGCTGCGGGATTACCTGCTGCCCCGCCTGAACACGGCGCAGCTGTCCAAGGCGGTGTGCTGGTACGACCAAACCAACCAGCTCGTGTTGTGGTCGGTCCCGACCACCGGGGTGGAACCGGACGTGACGGTTGGGTTCCATGTCGCATCGGGCGTCTGGACCATCTTCGATTGGGCACGCGCGGCTGCGGTGCCGCAGCTCGGCGTGTTCCGCCAGCCCTATACCGCCGGGTCGGGCGGTAAGGTCTATGCGCACAACAGCGGCGTGGATGCGGGGGCGGGCGTCGGCATGACGGCCTATGTCCAGTCCAAGCCGCTAGACTGCGGCGACGCGGGCGTGTGGAAGGCCATCAACGAGGTGCGCGCGCGCCTCCGGCGGATGGCCGGCGCCGTCAACCTCCTGATCGGCACGCAGCGCAACAGCGACGATCCGGTGATGTGGCTCCCGGCCAAGGTGCTGGACGACGGCAACGAAAGCCTCTGGCTGCGGGCCAGCGGGCGATACCTGACGCTCCGGATTGAGAGCACGGCGGTCGGTGCCGATTGGGCGCTGACCGGCTTCGATCTGCTGGGCGTCCCCGCGGGAGAACGGCGATGAACGGTTTCGGCTCGGTCCTGCCGACACGCAACCCCAGTGAAAGCGCGGAGGCCTTCCTTGACCGGTTGATGCCGGCGCTGGAGAGCAGCTTCTATGCGCTCACCGGCCCGGCGGCGGCGAACACCTACGACGACCAGGGGCGGGTGATCCTGGGGCCGAAGGGGCACACGGTCTACCGGGATGACGGCACCATCGCCATTGCGCCGAACCTGATCCAGATCGACACCGACGATCTGGCAGAAGGGGCGGTGCAACTGGCCCAGACGGACATTCCGACGCTGGTGCTGGCGAACAAGGCCATCTTCGGGGATGCCATCGTGTTGAGCCTACTGGCCGGTGATCTGGAGGCTGTCACCGCGGAAATCGACAACCTGAAGGTCAACGACGCGAACATTGCCAACCTCTCTGTGACGAAGCTGCTGGCCGGCACCATCGGCGTGAACGGCGTCTATATCGGCTCACCCGCCTTCGAGCTGGCCGGGGCGGACCGGCAGTTGAGGGTTCGGGACACCCAGGCCGTCCCGGTGACGCGGGTGCAGCTGGGGCGGCTTGGGGGAGGCGCCGCGGACTATGGCTTGGTCATCCGGAACGCCGCCGGTACGGAGATCCTCAATGCCAACGGCCTGGGCGTCTTCGTTGTCGGCACCGGGAACCTTGCCTACAACGCGGCAACCGGCCCGATCTCGGCCTACACGAACAATCAGATCCCGCTCGGCTCCACCTGGACGAACGCGCAGTCCGTCACGGTCACGGTGACGGAGCCCGATAGCGTCGTCTACCTGTCGTTCACGTGTTCGGCGCAGGTGATTGCGGACCCTGGTTATGCGGCCACTGTCCAGGGGCGGTTGGTCCGTGGTGGGTCAAGCCTCGTCACGGGGTCGAACGTCGCTTACGCCCCCGCCGGCGGGACCTCCTATCAGGCGGTGACGATCACCGCCGACGACAGCCCAGGCGTCGGGACATGGACCTACAACGCCGATCTGCAATGGATCAGCTCTGCTTTCCCGTCCGCCTGCACGGTGCAGGCCCGTCACCTCTTCGCGGTGGAGCTGAAGCGATGAGATACGCCGTTTACCGCCCCGACACGGGGGAAATCCTGCGCACCGGCTATTGCGGCCGATCTGCCATGGAAGCGCAAGCGCGGACTGGGGAGGCCGCAACGGAAGTCGCCCCCGACGTGAGCGACGAAACCCACCGCATCGTTGACGGGCAAGCCGTCGAGAAGGAGTGACCATGGGCCTGTTCGACAGCCAGACCACGGTGAGCGGCAGCCCCGATTGGGCCACCGACTATCAGAAGCAGAACCTCAACATTGCCGGTCAGGTCGCGGCGCAGCCCTACCAGCAGTATGGCGGGGACCGGGTGGCGCAGAACCCCATGCTTCCCGGCCTCCTGCAATGGTCTCAGGGGATGATCGGCACCGCGGCCAACACGCCGGGCGGCTACAACACCGCGGCGGGGGTGGCCGGCTACAGGCCGGAGACGTTGGCCGGGAAGGACCTGTCCGCCTACATGAACCCGTTCACCCAGAATGTGGTGGACGCATCGGCGAACGAGATGCGTCGGCAGGCCGCCATGACGGATCAGCAGATCGGCGGGCAGGCCGGGCAGGCGGGGGCCTACGGCGGCGCCCGGCACGCGCTCCTCCAAGCGGAGAACACGCGCAACCTGAACGACCAGATCGGCAACATGGTGGCCGGCCTGAACCTGCAGAACTTCTCCAACGCCCAGAACCAAGCCGTCGGTGACATCAGCCGCGGTATGCAGGGTCAGGCGCTCAACCTGCAGGCCGCCGGCCAGATGGACCAGTCGGCGGCGGCGGATCAGGCCCGGCTGACCAGCGCGCTTGGGCTGTCGAACCAGCTCGGCCAGCAGCAGCAGCAGTACATGCAGGGCCTTTACGACACGAATTACCAGAACTGGCAGGACCAGCAGAACTATCCGCTCAAGCAGCTGCAGACGCGCATAGGGGCGCTGAACGGCAACATCCCATCGCAGCAAACCTATTTCTCGAACAGCGCCGCGAACGCTATTGGCCTTGGCCTTGGTGGCGCGAAGCTCGTTTCTGCGCTCGGTGGCATTGGCGGCATCAAAGACGGGATCAATTCCGGAATTGACGCCATTTCTGGTTTGCTCGGCTAAGGAGATTGCCATGTCCATTTTTGGGATTTTCGGTGATCCGGACACGGGCAACACCTCGCCCCTGCTCGGCGGATCGCTGCCTGACCCGTCCTCCTACGCCCTGGACGGCGGATTGCAGGCAATCGCCCCCCTCATGGGGCCGCAGCGCGCCCCGGTTGGAATTGGGCAGTTCGTCGCGGCGCTCGCGGGCGGGATGGGCGCCGGGCGGCGCGTGGGTGAACAGGATCGCCTGCGCCAACTCCTGTCCGCGTATCAGCTCCAGAAGAACGCCCGTGATGAACGCAAGGCCGCCGCCGCCGACGCGCAGGTGGAGACTGCGGCGAAGGATCTGGAGGGGCAGGGAAAAGCGCAGGAGGCTGCTTGGTTGCGGGCCGGCGGCGTGTCGGCGTTCAACGAGTTGATGAAGTCCCGGCTGAACAGCGACTGGATGCCGCTTGGGGGCGGAGCCTTCCCCGGCGCTCCGGGCCCGGTCGGCGGCGCCCAGTCCAGTGGCGGAACGGCGACGCAGCCGCGGGCGCCTCAGGTTCCTGCGGTGTTCCAGGATCTCCTGGCGCAGCACGCCGACCGCGCCAATCTCTCGCCGCAGCTTGTCGGATCCGTGCTGATGGCCGAGAGCGGCGGCGACCCGAATGCGGTGTCCGGGAAGGGTGCGCGGGGGCTGATGCAGATCATGCCCGGCACGGCCCGTGATCCGGGCTTCGGCGTCCAGCCGGCCCGCGATGCTTCCCCGGAGGAGAACATCCGCGTCGGCGTGGACTACCTCGCGGCGCTCAAGAAGAAGTATGGCGGGGACGAGCGGCTGGCCTTGGCCGCCTACAACTGGGGGCATGCGAACGTGGACAACTGGCTGTCCGCCGGCGCCGACCCCGCCAAGCTCCCGGCGGAAACCCGTGCCTATGTGGAGAAGGTGCTTGGCCCCGCCGCCGCGCCGGTTCAGGTGGCGGACGCCAGCGGCGACGGGTGGCGGCAGGTCTTCCACAAGGGCAGCGGGAAAATTTTCGAGATCAGCCCGGACGGCAAGAAGATGCGGGAGGCGCGCGACCCGCGGGCCGGTCTGTTCTCCGGAACTTCGGTTGAAGGACAGGCGCTGAACCAGCTGGTACAGAGCGGCCTTCTGTCCAAGGAGCAGGCGCTCGCTTGGGCGGCCGGGAAGACCGTGACCGGGCCGAACGGGCAACTCGACTTCATCACCCCGCAGTCGGCCCCGCGCGCCGATGCCAGCAATCCGTCGGGCGCCACCTCAACGCCCTCCGGGACTGCCCCCGCCATGACGACCGTCCGACCTGGGCAGCTCGCGCCGCAGGACAAGGAGGCCATTATGGAGGCGGACAAGGCTGCGGAAGCGGCTGATGGAGCAATCCGAGCCCTCAACGATGCCCTGGCGCTGAACAGGAAGGCATGGGGCGGGGCCATGGCTCCCGTGGCCCAAACTCTGGGGCGCACCGGCGTGGTTTTCCAGGAGGGCGGTCCAGCAACGACGGAGCTGGAGAACATCATCGGGACCCAAGCCCTTGGTCAGCTGAAGGCAATCTTCGGCGCGGCGCCGACCGAAGGCGAGCGGAAGATCCTCATGGATCTTCAAGGCTCCATCACCAAGTCCGCAGACGAACGCGAAGTAATCTTCAAGCGCTCGCTCGACGCGGCGCAAAAGCGGCTGGAGCGCGAGCGGGCACGGGCGCAGGCGCTGCGCAGCGGCACCTATTACACCGAAGGCATGCCTCAGCAGGCCGCCCCCCAGGCGGCCTCGGCGCGGGTCCTTCGTTTTGACGCACAGGGGAACCCGATCCAATGACCGTGCGCGCTGAACTGCATGACGGCACCGTTCTGGAGTTTCCGGACGGCACGTCGGACGAGGTGGTGTCGAACACCGTGAAGCGCCTGATAGGCGTCCAGCCGGCCACGCCCCAGCCCCCGGAGCGCAGCTTTGGGGAGGAGGCGTTGCGGAAGGCCGAGTTTGCCAGCCGTGGCGTCTCGGACAGCGTCTTGGAGACCATCGGCGCGATCCCGGATGCCATCTGGAGCGGCGCCCGTGCGCTCGGGCTACCGGCCCCGGAAGGGAAGGCCGCGGACACCCTGAAACAGGGGTGGAATGCCGTTGGCCGGACCCTCTCCGCCCCCCTCAACGCAGCCTTCCCCGGCGTGATGGATGGGCCGAAGACGACGGGCGACAAGCTCGTCTATGGGGCTGGGCGGGGCGTCGGCGATGCGCTCACCGTCATGGCCCCGGCGGCAGGGGCTGCCAAGGTCGCGCAGGCTGGCGGCCTCACGCGTGGCGTGGCGGAGGTCCTGGCCGCTCAGCCTGTCGTGCAGGCGGCTGCGGGCGCTGCCGGCGGTGGTGTCGGCGAGGCGACGGACAGTCCCTTGATGGGCATCCTCGCCTCACTGGCCGTGCCTGCGTCGATGGCCGGGGCGAGCCGCGTCGTGTCGCCCGTCCGGAACCAGCTCAACCCCGAGCAGGCCCGTTTGGCGGCGGCGGCGGCCCGCGAAGGCATTGAGTTGACCCCGGCGCAGGCCACCGGCAGCAAGCCGCTTCAGGCGATGGAAGCGGTCATGGGCACGCTTCCCATGACCAGCGGCCCGCAACGCGCCCTGGAGGCGACGCAGCGGGAGGCGTTCAACCGCGCGGTTCTGTCGCGGGCGGGCGTCCAGGCTGACCGGGCGAGCCCGGAGGTGCTGGACGATGCGTTCCGCGTCCTGGGGCGGCAGTTCGACGACTTGGCCCGCCGCACCACGGTCCAGGTGGACGACAAGCTGTTCAAGGAGGTGGACGCCGTGGCGAGCGAGTATGGGCGGCGCCTGCCGACCGACGTCGCCCCGGTCTTCCAGAGTTACGTGGACGACCTGAACGTTATGAGGTCGGCTATGGCCCCGCCGCCACCCGCCGGCTCCGGCGCCGCGGGCTCAGTGGTCCCGGCGTCCCAGACATCGACCGTCCAGATCCCCGGCGAAGCGTTCCAGAACATCGTGTCCGGGCTGCGCGCCCGCGCCCGGTCGGCGCAGAACAACCCGGCCCTGCAAACCGCGCTCGACCGGCTGGCCGATGCGGTCGACCGGACGATGGTGCGCAGCGCCACGCCGGAGGTGGCGAGCGCTTGGCGGCAGGCGCGCCGGAACTATCGCAACCTGCTGACCATCGACAAGGCGATGGCCGGCGGCACGCAGGCCGATCGGGCGGCGGGCGACATTGCGTTCGGCGCGTTTCGGCAGGCCGTGCGTCAGTCCGACCCCCGCGGGTTTGCGCGAGGGCGTGGGGAGATGAACGAGCTGGCGCGCATTGGCGACTTTCTCGGGGCCGCGCGCATCCCGACCAGCGGAACGTCCGAGCGCAACACGATGACCAACCTGCTCACTGGAGGCGGGCTGGGGGCGACCGGTGGCGCGTTGGCCGGTGGCGCTGATCCGCTGCTTTCCCTGGCCGTGGCTGGTGGCGCCACGGTTCTCCCCCGCGCCCTCCAGATGGCCTACAACAGCCCCGCCGGCCGGGCGTGGCTGACGAACCAGCTTGCCGCCGGAGCCGCTCCCGCACCCGGCTTGCTGGGGGCCGTGGCGCTGGGGCGCGAGAAGGACATTCGCGGGCTGCTCGGCGGACCTTAAGGCGACATGGACATGGACCGGGCGGCCTTCCAGCCGAACCGGAGCCACACATAGAGAAAGGTGGATGCCCACCCGGAGGAGAACCCGCCGACCAGCGCGATCAGCAGGGGGACTTTCGGGTTCGGGTCGTCCATGAAGACCCAATAGAGCCAGCAGCCAACAGCCGCTGAAACTGCGCACTGGGCGACTTCTCCGACCGTCACCTTCATCCGCTTCCCCATGGTGGTCCCCGCGAAGCTACCACGCCTGTTGTGATGTGGCGAGCCAGACGCAGGGCACAACCAGTGCCGCGACAACACTCCAACACCCGACCGACCAGGCGCCCGCGAGGCGCCTTTTTCATGCCCGCGAGGAGGCATCATGAGCACCTTCGACAAGGCCCTTGCCTTCGTCCTGGAGAAGGAAGGCGGGCCGACGATCACCGACGACCCGCGCGACCCCGGCGGCCTGACCCGCTGGGGCGTCTCCAAGCGCGCCTACCCGGACCTGGACATCCGCAACCTGACCCGCGAGCAGGCGGCGGCGATCTACCGCCGGGACTATTGGGACCGGGCCGGCTGCGGCAACCTGCCGGCGGGCGTCGGCGTCATGCACTTCGACACCGCCGTGAACCAGGGGGCGGGCACCGCCGCGAAGTTCCTGCAGCTCGCCGCGGGCGTCGAGGCGGACGGCAAGATCGGACCGAAGACGCTCGCCGCCGTGCAGCGCGCCCGGCCCGCCGATCTGCTGGTGGAGTATGCCGCCCGCCGCGCCGACCACTATGGGCGGCTGCCGCACTTCCCGACCTACGGCCTGGGCTGGTCCCGCCGGCTGGCCGCCTGCCTCGCCCTGGCCATCACCGCCTGACGAGCAGGATGCAACCGCTGATATGCGATCCGTTTTGGCGGAAACTCGGAGGAAATCGGGAGCGGTGACCAATTAAAACAGTGGCTTACACCCAGATTTAAGAGGTGAATCATCCCGCAAGGAACTCAGCACCACAAGTTGCGCCGCCCGGCATCCCGCCCGGCGGCTTTTTGCTGCCTGAAAGGAGGCACCCATGCCCATCGCCCACCGAAAGAAGCTCGCCCTCGTCGCGTTCGCCGTCGCCGCCGGCGCGGTCGACTACTTCGCCGGGACCAACTTCCTCCCCATGGCGCTCCAGGCTCTCATGGGGATGTGAGGGCAGGGGCGCCCCGCGCCCCGCTACCCCCGCTCCGCTGTCCAAGTATAACTGTGACGCGTCACAGTATCAGGCCGCATTTGGCGCGCGACTCGGCAACGCAAGCGGAACACAGCCTATAAAAAACAATCACTTAGGCGGGCACGCTGTGGATGCCCCATTCGGGCCTGAAGGCGGAGGGAGGCGTTCGGCTGTGCCACTGGTACCACAAGACGGCCATCGGCCACGCCTCCGGTTCCGACGTGAAGACGGACATCTCGTGGCACGGCGATCGGGCCGCGCATTTCGTGAACAACATGATGTCGCAGGGCGCCGGCCTGATCGACGCGGCGGGCGTCGTCACCATGCGCTGCCTGGAAGCCTGACGCCCTCCCTGCCGACGACCCGACCTGGAGTTTTCCCCATGGCCTATCTTCCGAAGGACCTGAGTGTCCTCGCCTACGCCAACGGCTTCACCCTGTGGCACTACACGACGCCGGACGCCGCCGCCCTGGTGGACAACAGCGGCTATTTCAACGGCGCGTCCGACCTGCTGCGCAGCGGCGATATGATCCTGGCCAACACCGGCACCGCCGGGACGCCCGCCGCCGGCGTCTTCGTGGTCGCCGCCAACGCGGCGGGGGTGGTGGACGTCACCAACCTGTCGCCCTTCGGCGCGTCCAACACGGACTGATGGACGTCGCACGATCTTCCCTCTCCCGCCCCGGGAGAGGGAAGGGGCCCGCGCAACGCGCGGGAAGGGTGAGGGTGCCAGCAACGGGCTGGCGCTCGATCTTTGCAACCACCCTTACCCGCCCGCTTCGCGGGCACCCTCTCCCGGGGCGGGAGAGGGCTTTGGAGGATCGATCCCATGGCATTGACGGCTATCGGGCTGTGCAGCCGCGCGCTCATCAAGATCGGGGCGACGGCGATCACCGCCTTCGACGCGGGCACCGCCGAGGCGGAGGTCGCGGGGGCGCTCTTTGAGCCGGCGCGCGACGCGCTGCTCTCCGCCAACGCCTGGAGCTTCGCCACCCGGCAGGCCCGGCTGGCGCGGCTGGCCGACGACCCGGTCGCCGATTACGGAGCGGCCTTCCAGCTTCCCGCCGATTTCCTGCGCGCGCTCGGCGCCGGGGCGGGCGGGCGGGGCCGCGGGCTCGACTACCGCATCGCCGGGCGGGCGCTGCACGCGGCGTCCGACGCGGTGGTGCTGACCTATGTCGGGCGCCCGGCGGAGGAGGACTTTCCCGCCTTCTTCGATCAGGCGCTGATCGCCCGGCTGGCCGCGGAGTTCTGCATCCCGCTGACCGAGAGCACGAGCCGGGCGGAGCTGCTGCAGCGGCTGGCCGAGAACGAGTTCCGCCGCGCCCGCCAGATCGATGCCCTGCAGGACAGCCAGCCGGGCTTCGAGGATTTCACCCTGATCGATGCGAGGGGCTGATGGCGCGGGTTCGTCAGGTGAAGACTAACTTCACGGCGGGGGAGATTTCCCGCCGGCTGCTCGGGCGCGGCGACCTGCGCGCCTATGACAACGGGGCGCTGGCGCTGCGCAACCTGTTCATCCACCCGACCGGCGGCGTGACGCGCCGCTCCGGCCTCGCCTTCGTCGATCCGGCCCGCGGCGACGGGCGGCTGGTCTCCTTCGAGTTCAACACCGAGCAGACCTATCTGCTGGTCTTCTCCGAGGGGCGGATCGACGTCTACGGCAACGACACGCCCATCGCCAGCGTGGAGGCCCCCTGGACCGCCGCCCAGCTTCTCCAGATCACCTGGACGCAGAGCGCCGACACGCTGCTGGTCTGCCACCCCGACGTGCCGCCGCGCAAGCTGACCCGCAGCGGCGCCGACGCCTGGGCGCTGACCGGCTGGAGCTACGTCGCAGAGGGGGAGTGGGTGGCGATGCCCTTCTACCGCTTCGCCGACCCGGCCGTGACGCTGACCCCGTCGGGCACCGACGGGCTGGTGACGGTGACCGCCTCCGCCCCGGTCTTCGACCCGAAGCAGGAGGGGGCCCGCCTGCGCATCCAGGGCAAACAGCTCCGCGTCGAGGGGGTGGTGTCGGCGACCCAGGTCACCGCGACGGCGCTGGAGACGTTGGCGGGAACCGCCGCGACGACGGCCTGGGACGAGCAGTCCTTCTCGCCGCTGCGCGGCTGGCCGGTGTCGGCGGCCTTCCACCAGGACCGTCTGGTCATCGGCGGGTCGCGCGACCTGCCCAACCGGCTGTGGCTGTCGCGCTCCGCCGACCTGTGGAATTTCGACCTGGGCACCGGGCAGGACGACGAGGCCATCGAGTTCGGCATCCTGTCCGATCAGGTGAACGCGGTGCGCGCCGTCTTCTCCGGGCGGCATCTCCAGGTCTTCACCTCGGGCGCGGAATACATGGTGTCGGGCGATCCGCTGACCCCGCAGAACATCCAGGTCCACCGGCAGACGCGCATCGGCTCCCCCGTCGACCGCTCCGTCCCGCCGCGCGACGTGGACGGGGCCACCCTGTTCGTGTCGCGCAACGGGCGGGAGATCCGCGAATTCCTCTACACCGACACCGAGGCCGCCTATCAGGCCAACGATCTGGCGCTGCTGGCCCGTCATCTGGTGGTGAGGCCGCGCGACCAGGATTACGACCAGGGCCGCCGGCTGATGTTCGTGGTGATGGAGGACGGCGCGCTGTGCGCCCTGACCGTCTACCGGCTGGAGCAGGTGACCGCCTGGACCCGGCTGGAGACCGATGGGGCGGTGCGCTCCGTCGCGGTGGTCGGGGACGAGGTCTACGCGCTGGTCGACCGCGCCGGGCGGTGGAGCGTGGAACGCTTCGACGACGCTTTGAACCTCGACGCCGCGCTGGTCGGCGACCATGAGGCCCCGACCGCGGTGTGGAGCGGGCTGGACCATCTGGAGGGGCGGACCGTCGCGGTGGTCGCCGACGGCACGGTGCGAGCCGACGCCACCGTCGCCGCGGGAAAGATCGTGCTCGACCCGCCAGCCCGCCACGTCGAGGCCGGTCTGCCCTACAGCCACCGCATCGAGCCGCTGCCGGTCAGCCTGCTCGGTCAGGCGGGCGGAACCGACGCGGTGCGGCTGGTCTCCGTCGGCTTCCGGCTGGAGGAGACGGCGGCGCTGCACGCGGACCTGGGGCGCGGCCTTCAGGAGCTGCCGCTGCACCGGACGGGGCCGCAACCGGCGGGCGGCGTTCCGGCGCTGGTTTCCGGGGACCGCAAGCTGCGGGCGCTGGGCTGGCGGCGCGACAGCGACCGGCCGCTGTGGAGCATCCGGCAGGACGCGCCGCTGCCCTTCACGCTTTTGTCCGTAACCATGGAACTGAGGGTGAACGACTGATGGGCGGAATCACGACCCTGGCCACGACGGCGCTGCCGCTGGCCAACGCCGTCGCCGACACGGTGGACCGTGTCTCCGGCACGTCGGACAGCGCGCGCCGCCAGCAGGCTGCCGACGAGCGCCGCTACGCCTATCAGGCGGAACAGCAGCGCCTGCAATGGCAGCGCGAGGACGAGCTGCGCCGCCAGGACCAGGAGCTTCAGCGCCAGAAGGAGGAGCAGGCCCGCGCCGAGGCGGAGCGGCAGCGCAGCCGCGAGATGGACTGGCTGGCGCAGAGCCAGAACCTGGCCGCCGAGCAGCTCCGCGCCGGGCAGGCCGCCACGCTGGCGGACAAGGAAGGGGACGCCCGCACGCGGCTGGCGCAGATGTCCGCCGCCGCGCAGTCCGACGAGCGGCGGCGCGTGGATGCCCTGCGCCGCACCGTGGCGCGCACCCGCGCCACGCTCGGCTCCAACGGGGTCAGCGCGGCGGATGGGTCCGGCGAGGCGATCCTGCTCGGCGTCGTCAAGGACAGCGCCGCGGAGCGCGGGGAGGCGGAGGGCACCGACCGGCTGAAGCGCGAGGCCATCCAGCAGGAGGTCGACAGCGTGCGGCGCCGCAACCTGCTGGAGCAGGCGCAGCTCGCCGAGCGCCAGCGGCTGGAGTTCATGAGCCGCTTCTACTGAACGCTTTCCTTCGATCCACGCAGCAGGAGGGGCGTAACCCATGCCCAGCGCAATCGACGTTCCGCGTGGCAACCCGCGCGTCCAGTATCTTGCCGACGGCGTGCAGGCGGACTTCACCTTCCCGTTTCCGGTCTTCGAGGACGGCGATCTTCAGGTCTTTCTGGGCGCGGCGCGGCAGACCACCGGCTATGCGGTGAGCGGTGCCGGGGAGACGGCGGGCGGCACGGTGGTCTTCGAAGCTCCGCCGGAGGCCGGGACGCCCGTCCTGCTGCGCCGCCGCCTGCCGATCGAGCGGATGAGCGATTTCCTGGAGAGCGGGCCGCTTCCGGCCTCCAGCCTCAACCGCGAGTTCGATCAGCTGACCGCCGCGCTCCAGCAGGTGGCCGGCGATCAGGAGCTGATGCTGCGCTACACCGACACCGACCTGCCGGCCTCCAACCGCTTGCCGGAACGGACGGTGCGGGCCGGCCAGCTCCTTGCCTTCGATACGGTGGGAAATCCCATTGTCCGTCCGCCGGTGGACGAGGAGGCGCTGTCCACCTTCGTCGCCCCCGGCGCCGGCGCGGTGCGCCGCCCGGTGCGGGAGAAGCTGGCCGACGTCCTGTCGGTGAGGGATTTCGGCGCGGTCGGCGACGGCGTCGTTGACGACACGCGGGCGATCCAGGCCGCGCTGACCAGCGCGGACGCCGTCCATGTGCCGCCGGGCACCTACCGGATCACCAACACGCTGACCGTTGGCTATGGCCAGACGCTGCACGGGGCGGGGCAGAGGTCGGTCATCGCCGGCGCCTCGGCCGCGTTCGACCTGATCCATCTGCCGGACGGCTACGCCACGGTGAGCGGCCTGCGGCTGGAGCGGGGCGACGCGGCGGTGAAGCTGTTCGGGCGGGACGGCCCCTGCGTGCACAACACGCTGAGCGACCTGACCATCTGGGACCCGCGGGTCGGGTTGCTGTTCGACGGGTACGCCGACCCCAACTGGCCCTGCTATTGGAACATGGTGTCGCGCGTGATGGTGGCCCGCCCGTCGCTGCACGGGGTGTGGCTGACCCGGACGGGGGAGGGCGACACGCCAAACGCAAACCGCTTTTCCATGGTGCGCGTCTATTCCCTGTCGGCGCCCATCGCCGGCTGCGGCTTCTTCGTGGAGCAGGGCAAGTACAACAACAGCTTCCAGGACTGCGAGGCCAACCTGTCGACCATGGCGCTGGCCTGCTTCCGCGTCGGCGCCAACACCGACAAGACGCTGATTCTGAACTTCTACGCCGAATCGCTGGGCGGCGTGCCCAACGTGCAGCTCGACGCCGGGTCGGTGGAGACGGCCATCGTCAATCTGCTGTCGATGTCCGCCGGCCCGGCCATCTACGACCTGTCGGGCGGCCGCTACACGGCGGTGAACGCTGGTTATCCGGAGAAGAACCGGCTGGCGCGCAGCCGCGTCTCCGAACTGGTCGTCGAAGCCCTGCGCTACGACACCGAATATGTGGAGCCGCAGGCCGGCGGGGTGGTCGCGCTGGACCTCGCCAGCTCCGTCTATCTGGTCAGCGCCTACAGCGGCGACGTGGAGCTTCGGCTGCCGGCGGCGGGGGCGGCCAATGGCCACGCGGTGACGGTGAAGCGGACGGACGCCTCCGCCCACCGACTGACCGTCACCGAAGACGGCGGGCCGGGACCGGACGGCCGGACGGTGGCGCTGGGCAACCGCTACGACTTCGTGACCATCGTCTCGAACGGGGCCGGCTGGTGGGTGGTGGCCGGCAACAACCGGCCGGGCAACGCCCATTTCCACGACCGGCCGGGCCTGTTCGAGCCGGACCTGAATCAGGCGCTGTATCTGGTCAGCGCCTTCAATGGCGCGGTCACGGTGCGGCTGCCGGCGCCGGGGGCGCTGCACGCGGTCGGGCGCACGGTGACGGTCAAGAAGGCCGACGTGTCGGGCAACCCGGTCACCGTCACCGTGCAGGGCGGTGGCGGGCCGGACAACGCTCCGGTGACTCTGGGCGCCACCGGCAGTGCGGTCACGGCGATGTCCAACGGCGCCGGCTGGCACATTCTGGGCCGGGTGGCGTGATGGAGGCGGAAACGCGCAAGAAGGGTTTCTTCGCCTTCGTCCAGGATTGGAACCGGCAATCGGAGCTGACCACCCCCCGCCACCATCTGCAGATCGCCGCGTGGCTGGAACGGCAAGCCGTCGGAGTCGGGTCTTTTGGCATCGGGCCGCGCCTGCTGCTGATAGCCTTCCGCGGGGCGGGCAAGTCGTCCATCGTCGGCCTGTTCGCGGCCTGGATGCTCTACCAGGACCCCAACCGGCGGCTGCTCGTCCTGGCGGCGGACCTGAAGCTGGCCAAGAAGATGGTGCGCAACGTCAAGCGCATCATCGAGCGCCATCCCGACACCCGCGGCCTGAAGCCCCCGGCGAAGGAGCGCGACCAGTGGGCGGCCGACCAGTTCACCGTGGTGCGGGCTCAGGAGTTGCGCGACCCCTCCATGGTGGCGGCGGGTGTGGGTGGCAACATCACGGGCAGCCGCGCTGACGTGGTGATCTGCGACGACGTCGAGGTGCCGCGCACCTCCGGCAGTCCGGGCAAGCGCGCCGACCTGCGCGAGAGGCTGGCGGAGATCGACTATCTGCTGGTGCCGGGCGGGGTGCAGCTCTATGTCGGGACGCCGCACAGCTACTACTCCATCTACGCGGAGGAGCCGCGGGCGGAGGCGGGCGAGACGCGGCCTTTCCTGGACGGCTTCGCGCGGCTGGTCCTGCCGGTCTACACCGACGGCCCGGACGGCCGGCGCCGCTACGCCTGGCCGCAGCGCTTCGGCGAGGCCCACGTCAACCGCATCCGCAAGACGACCGGTCCCAACAAATTCACCAGCCAGATGCTGCTGCAGCCGGTCAACGAGGCGGAAGGGTTCCTCGACCCCGACCGGCTGGGCCGCTACGACGGCGAGCTGGACTACCGGGAGTCGGCGGGGCGGGCGGTGCTGACGCTGAACGGCCAGCGCATGGCCTCGGCCTCCTGCTGGTGGGACCCGGCCTTCGCACGCCCGGCGGCGGAGGGCGGCAAGCTTGGCGATTCCAGCGTCGTCGCCGCGGTGTTCGGCGGAGCGGACGGGCGCTTCTACCTGCACCGCGTGCTCTACCTGTCGGTGGACCCCGGCGATCCGGACACCGAGGCGGAGCAGCAGTGCCTCCAGGTCGCCCGCTTCCTGGAGCGGCATCACCTGCCGGCGGTCCATGTGGAGATCAACGGCATCGGACGCTTCCTGCCCGGCCTGCTGCGCAAGGCGCTGCGCACGGAGAAGGTCGGCGCCGCCGTGGTCGAGGAGGCGAGCCGCCGGGCCAAGGCGCTGCGCATCCGCGAGGCGTTCGACGCCCTGCTGGCCGACCGCCGGCTGCTCGCCCACGCCGCGGTGTGGGACACGCCCTTCATTCGCGAGATGCGGGAATGGTCGCCGGACGCACGCTACGCCGGCCGCGACGACGGGCTGGACGCGGTGGCCGGCGCGCTGTCCTGCGAGCCCTTCCGCTTCGACCGCCAGCCGCTGCCGGGCCGCAAGCCGGACTGGCGCGCCGTTGCGGCGCCGCCCCCGGTGGGGGAGTGGGACGTGTGACCATTCCCGCGAAGTCCCGTGGTTCGACGGGCCGCCTTCCCTGAGCGGAGGGCGGCCCTTTCTTTTGCCTTTTTCCTTGGAGAATGCAGATGCAGGAGTCCATCGACCTGTCCTGGTGGATCACGGCGGTCGAGTTGCCGGTCTTGGGCGGGCTGTTCTGGTTGATCGCCCGGCTGCGCCGCGACGCCGAAACCGCGCTGGAGACGGTGCGGGCGCGCGCCGAGACCGCCCAGGCGCAGGTGCGCGAGAGCTTGGCCGCCTACAAGCTGGAGGTCGCCAAGACCTATGTCTCGGTCGCGACGCTGAAGGATGTGGAGCGGCGGCTGACCGACCATCTGCTGCGCATCGAGACCAAGCTGGAAAACGGCTGCGCTCCCTTCGCCCAGCCCTACGTTCCGCCCTATGGCGACGGAGGCCGCCGATGAGGGCGCGCGTCCTGAAGCCGGAGCCCGGATCGGCCGTTCCGCCGCAGGGGCCGTCCGCCGATCCGCCCGGCCAAGCCGTCGACACGCTCGCCCGGACCCTGTGGGGGGAGGCGCGCGGCGAGTCCGTGCGGGCCATGGAGGCGGTGGCGGCGGTCGTGATGAACCGCGTCAGCCGGGCGCGCGATCAGGGAGGATGGTGGTGGGGGAATGACGTGGTCGCCGTCTGCCGTCTGCCGGGACAGTTTCCCTGCTGGGACCCGGACGCGCCGGGACGGCTGGGGCTGCTGTCGGTCACCGCCGCGGACCCGGTCTTCGCCGCCGCCCAGCGGATCGCCCGCCGCGCGGTGGCCGGTCTGCTCGACGACCCGACGGGCGGAGCGACTCACCTGCACCGGGCAGGGGCGAACCCGCAATGGGCGCAGGGGCGCAGCGTCTGTGCCGAGATCGGCGGGTTGCAGTTCTACGACGACGTCGAATGACGCCTCGTGCTGCACCGACGTCTCCCGGCCGCGTTCCGGCGGACCGGACATCCGGGTCCGGACCGCCGCCGCGGAAGGAGAGGCTGGAACGGACCGGTCAGGCGGCTTCCTTGATCATCGCCAGATAGATCTTCCAGGCCGTCTCGACCGAGACGCCGCCGGCGCGCGACCCGGCGGCCAGCATCGCCGCCGAGGGCTTCAGCGGGACGGGCGTGCTGCTCGGCTCGACGGAGGCGGTCAGGGGGGCGCTGTCCACGCTGGACACGATCACCCCATGGATGCGCGAATCGAGCGCGTGTTCCACCGGGTGCCGTTCCTTCACAACGTTCATCGCAATCGCGTTCATGGGGCATCTCCTTGCTTGCTCCCCTCTCAGCAAACCCGATGCCAACTCCGATAGGTTGCCGCCGATGGGGCGGATGCCTTGGAGAATCCTTGATTCTGCTGCTTTTCCGTGTGGTCGCCGGGGTGCGGTCCGGCGGAATGGCGAATTTCCTTCTGCAAAATGCCGCGGGATTCCCAAAGCCACATTTGCAAATTGCGAAGCAAACAGCGCAACGTCCCATTCTGAAGTTATCAACGTTCCGCCGGTTCTCCCGTTTTTGCCACGGCTGGCTTTGCCGGAGGGCTTTGCGGTAAGGTCGCCCTGCCATGACTGAACGGATCATCTTTCATATGTGCCGCGCCGCGGAGTGGGAGCAGGCGCTCGCCGCCGGGGCCTACCACGGCTCGTCGCAGGATGCGGCGGACGGCTTCATCCATTTCTCCACCGGCGCCCAGGTCGAGGAAAGTGCCGCCAAGCACCGCGCCGGTCAGGACGGCCTCGTCCTGCTGACCGTGGACGGCGCCGCGCTGGGCGACGCGCTCCGGTGGGAGCCGTCGCGCGGCGGCCAGCTCTTTCCCCATCTCTACGGCCCGCTGCCGCCCGCGGCGGTGCTGCGCGCCGACCCGCTGCCGCTGGGGCCGGACGGCCGCCACGTCTTTCCGGCGACCTTCAAGGATACCGCACCGTGATCGACCTGTTTCCCATCGTCGGCCCCGTCCTGCGCAGCTTCGATCCGGAGACGGCGCACGGGCTGACCATCAAGGCCCTGTCGAGCGGGCTGATGCCGCCGGTGCGGGAAAAGGACGATCCCATCCTGCGGACCACGGTGATGGGGCTGGACTTCGCCAACCCGGTCGGCCTCGCCGCCGGTTTCGACAAGAACGCCGAAGTGGTCGACGCCATGCTGCGGCTGGGCTTCGGCTTCGTCGAGGCGGGCAGCGTCACCCCCCGCCCGCAGCCCGGCAACCCCAAGCCGCGCCTGTTCCGCGCGCCGGAGCAGGGGGCCGTCATCAACCGCATGGGTTTCAACAACGAGGGGCTGGAGCCCTTCGCCCAACGGCTGGAGCGACGCCTGTCCGGCGGGCGCAAGGCGCCGGGACTCGTCGGGGCCAACCTTGGCAAGAACAAGGACACGGTGGAGGCGGCCGACGATTACGTCCTCGGCGTGACCCGGGTGGCGGCTCTGGCCGACTATCTGGTCGTCAACGTGTCGTCCCCCAACACGCCGGGCCTGCGTGCGCTCCAGGGGCGCGACCCGCTGCGCACCCTGCTTGGCCGCGTTCTCGACGCCCGGTCGGCCTGCAGGCTGGCCAAGGCGCCGCCCGTCCTGCTGAAGATCGCCCCGGACCTGACCGACGAGGACAAGGCGGACATCGCCGCGGTCGCGCTGGAGTCGGGCATCGACGGGCTGATCGTGTCCAACACCACCATCGCCCGGCCGGCGGAGATCCCGGAGCCGCTGCGCGCGGAAGCCGGCGGCCTGTCCGGCAGGCCGCTCTTCGCGCCTTCCACCGCCGTCCTGCGCGAGATGTACGGGCTGACCGGCGGCAAGGTGCCGCTGGTCGGGGTCGGCGGCATCGCGTCGGGCGCCGACGCCTACGCCAAGATCCGCGCCGGCGCCTCGCTGGTGCAGTTCTACTCCGCGCTGGTCTATGCCGGGCCGGCGCTGGTTCTGGCGATCCGGCGCGACCTTGCCGCCCTGCTGCGCCGCGACGGCTTCGCCTCGCTGAGCGACGCCGTGGGGGCGGATCACCGCTGAGCGGGCGCATGGCGGCCCTGACGGCCTTCCTGCACGGGCTGGCCGTCGCCACGGCGGCGGCCTCGGTCGCCCTCGGCCTGCCGGAACTGCGACCCGGCACCGACCCGACGGTGGGCTGGATCGGCGGTGGGCTGATCCTTCTGGCGGGTGGCGTCGCGGACCTGCACCGCCGCCTGGCCCGCCGGCAGGGTGACACCCTGCGCCGGCTGGACCACCTTCAGAAGAGCGTGGATGCGCTGGCCGAACGGCTGGAGCAGCGGATCGCACCGGGGGCGGAAACCGACAACGCCGTTCCTTCTTCCGCCGCCCACGAGGCCGTGCTTCAGGAGGTCAAGCTCCTGCACACGCTGGTCGCCCGGCTCGGCGAACCCCGACCGCCGGGAGAGCGCGAACCGCCGGCGGCGTCCCGCCCGGCCCGGCCAGAGCCCCAAGCCCCGCGCAGCATTCCGGACCCGCAGCCCGCGGCCGGAGCCGAAGCGACGCCGATGGACGCCGCCGCGGTTCTGGAAGCGGTGCGCGAGGCACTGGCCGCCGACCGGATCGACATCCACCTCCAGCCCATCGTCAGCCTGCCCCAGCGCAAGCACCGCTTCTTCGAGGTGTTCTCGCGCGTGCGCGCCGCCGACGGGGCGCTGATCCTGCCCGACCGTTATCTGGAGATCGCGGAGCGCGCGGGGCTGATGGCCACCATCGACAACCTCCTGCTGGTCCGCTGCATCCAGCTGATCCGCGAGACGGAGCGGCGCCAGCACGCCATCGGCTTCTTCTGCAACATGTCCGCCGCCACGCTCAGCGACGCTGCGTTCATGCGGCAGTTCCTCGATCTGTTGGCCCGGAACCAGACGCTGGTGCCCAAGCTGGTGTTCGAGTTGAGCCAGCAGGAACTGCGGGCGGGCGGGGCGGTGACGATGGGCATTCTGTCGCAGCTGTCCCGCATCGGCTTCCGCTTCTCCATGGACCGGGTGAGCGATCTGGACATCGACGTGGACGCGCTGCTGCGCCACGAGATCCGCTATTTGAAGCTGGACTGCACCCTGCTGCTCGACCCGGCCCTGTCGCCGCGCGTCGAGGCGCTGCGCCGCCGCCTGGAGGGCACGGGGATCGACCTCATCGCCGAGAAGATCGAGACGGAGGCGCAGCTCGACGCGATTCTGCGCAGCGGCATCGACTTCGGTCAGGGCTACCTGTTCGGCGGGCCGCGTCCGGCGCGCAAACCGCCGCGGGATAATTTTGCCGTGAATTAATTATGCAAGAAAATTCGCCGTTCGGGCGGCGGATTCGGGCCGGAAATGCCCCCGGCGCCCTTGACAGAAAGCCCGCCCGCATTAGAGATTTCGCCTCCCGGCATCCGCCGGGTGCGATGCAAACAGTCAAATGGTGACTTCGGTGACGTCCAACATCGCCATCACGCTGCCCGACGGCAGCGTGCGGGAGTTCGACCGGCCGGTGACGGGGCTTGAGATTGCCCAGTCGATCGGGCCGCGCCTTGCCAAGGATGCGCTTGCCGTCAAGCTCGACGGCGAGGTGAAGGACCTCACCACCACCGTCACCACCAACGCCAAGATCGAGATCGTCACGCGCAGTCATCCCGACGCGCTCGAGGTCATCCGTCACGACGCCGCCCACGTCCTCGCCGACGCCGTGCAGAAGCTCTATCCGGGCACGCAGGTGACCATCGGTCCGGCGATCGCCAACGGCTTCTATTACGACTTCGCGCGCGAGGAACCCTTCACGCCCGACGATCTGCAGAAGATCGAGGCGAAGATGCGCGAGATCGTCGCCAAGGACGTTCCCATCGTGCGCGAGGTCTGGACCCGCGACGATGCGGTCGCCTACTTCAAGAAGCTCGGCGAGCATTACAAGGCCGAGCTGATCGAGGCGATCCCGGCGGACCAGGACATCAGCGTCTACCGCCAGGACGACTGGCTGGACCTGTGCCGCGGCCCGCACGCCCCGACCACGGGCAAGGTCGGCAACGGCTTCAAGCTGATGAAGGTGGCCGGCGCCTACTGGCGCGGCGACAGCCGGAACCCCATGCTCCAGCGCATCTACGGCACCGCCTGGCGCGACGAGAAGGAGCTGAAGGCCTACCTGCACCAGCTTGAGGAGGCGGAGAAGCGCGACCACCGCCGGCTGGGCAAGGAGCTGGACCTGTTCCACGTGCAGGAGGAGGCCGTCGGCTCGGTCTTCTGGCACCCGAAGGGCTGGACGCTGTTCCGCACGCTGGAGACCTACATCCGCACCAAGCTGAGCCAGGCGGACTATGTCGAGGTCAAGACGCCGCAGCTCATCGACAGCTCGCTGTTCAAGGCGTCGGGCCACTGGGACATGTATGGCGACAACATGTTCAAGGTCTCGGCCGACGATGGCGAGAAGATGCTCGGCATCAAGCCGATGAACTGCCCGGGCCATGTGCAGATCTTCAAGCACGGGCTGCGTTCCTACCGCGACCTGCCGATCCGCATGGCGGAGTTCGGGGCCTGCCACCGCAACGAGCCGTCGGGCGCGCTGCACGGCATTCTGCGCGTGCGCGCCTTCACCCAGGACGACGCCCACATCTTCTGCACGGAAGATCAGGTGGCGAGCGAGGCGGCGGAGTATTTCAAGCTGCAGCTCGGCGTGTACAAGGATCTGGGCTTCGACAAGATCGCGGTGAAGCTGGCGCTGCGTCCCGACGTGCGCACCGGCTCCGACGACCTGTGGGACCGGGCGGAGGGCGCGCTTCGCCAGGCGCTCGACGCCGCCGGTCTGGAGTATGAGGACCTGCCGGGCGAGGGCGCCTTCTACGGCCCGAAGGTGGAATTCCACCTGACCGACGCCATCGGGCGCACCTGGCAGTGCGGCACGCTCCAGTACGATCCGAACCTTCCCGAGCGGCTGGACGCCTCCTACATCGGCGAGGACGGCGCCCGCCACCGTCCGGTGATGCTGCACCGGGCCATCCTGGGCTCGCTGGAGCGCTTCATCGGCATGCTGATCGAGCATTACGCCGGCAAGTTCCCGATGTGGCTCGCTCCGGTCCAGGCGGTGGTCTGCACCATCACCAACGAGGCCGACGGCTACGGGCAGGAGGTCGTCAGCCTGCTGAAGCGCCATGGCATCCGCGCCGAACTCGACACCCGGAACGAGAAGATCAACCTGAAGGTCCGCGAACACAGCCTTCAGAAGGTTCCCGTCCTGGTGGTTGTGGGCAAGCGCGAGGCGGAGGAGCGGACGGTCGCCCTCCGTACCCTCGGTGGTAAGGATCAGGAAGTTCTTGCCCTCGACGCGGCGCTCAATAAACTGAGTGAGGAGGCGAGGTCCCCCGCGGGCGCCGCCGCTTTCGATTCGCCGTTTTAACCGACCGCACCGTCCGGGCGGGCCTTCCTCCGGGAGGTCGCGCCCCGGTGGGTTTCCAGTCATGGAGAAGCGTCCATAGCCAGGATACCGTCCGAAGCCGCTCCGACCCGCGATGGACCGCGGGTAAACCGGGAGATCACGGCTCGCTCGATCCGTCTCGTCGGTGCCGACGGCGAGATGGTGGGCGTCGTTTCGCTGCGCGATGCGCTGCTGGCCGCTGAGGATGCGGGCCTCGACCTCGTCGAGATCGCCCCCCAGGCGGAGCCTCCTGTCTGCAAGATCCTCGACTATGGCAAGTACAAGTACGAGGCGCAGAAGAAGGCCGCCGAGGCGCGCAAGAAGCAGAAGATCATCGAGGTGAAGGAGATCAAGCTCCGACCCAACATCGATGACAACGACTACGACGTGAAGATGCGCTCGGCCCGCCGCTTCCTTGAGGAAGGCGACAAGGTCAAGGTGACCATGCGCTTCCGCGGGCGCGAGATGGCGCACCAGGATCTTGGCATGAACGTGCTGGTCCGCGTGCGCGACGAGTTGGACGAACTGGCGAAGGTCGAGCAGATGCCCAAGCTCGAAGGCCGCCAGATGGTCATGGTCCTCGCGCCGAGGTGACCCCTTCGGCGCGACGGCCCGACCGCCGTCCGCAGAGCACACGCGTCCCCAAAAAAGGCCCGCCGGTTCCGGCGGGCTTTTTTGTTGGGCGCGGCGCCGTTGCCGCCGCTTTGCCATTCCGCAATTACGGGGTACCGGCATTGCGGAAGCGGGGTGGCGCGCCGACGTGAGGCTCGTTCCGCCTCCACCATCCGGCCGATGCCCCGACCATCCCTGTTCCGCCGCGCCGCCCTGGCTCTGACGCTCGCGCTGCCGCTGTTGTCCGGCCTGTCCGCGCCGCCCCCTGCCCAGGCGATGGAGCTGTTCGGGGACGAGTTCCGCACCGTCGACGACGTGTTGGCCTACAACCGCGGCCACGGCGTGCGCTTCCTCGACCGGCAAGGGCGCTTCATCGGCTCCATCGGCGAGACGTACGGTGATACGCTGACGTTGGAGAGGATGCCGAAGCACCTGATCCAGGCGCTGATCGCCAAAGAGGACCGGCGCTATCTGGAGCATGATGGCATCGATTTCCAGGGTCTGGCCCGCGCGCTGGCGGTGGCGGTGACGTCCGGCCGCTTCAGCCAGGGCGGCAGCACGCTGACCCAGCAGACGATGAAGCTGATCTTCCTCAACCGCTACAACCGCTGGTCCCGCAAGGCGTACGAGCTGTACAGCGCCAGCGATTTCGAGGAACAGCTCGGCAAGAAGAACGTCCTGTATCTGTACCTCAACCGCGCCTATTTCGGTTTCGGCGCGTACGGGGTGGACGCCGCCGCCCGCGTCTTCTTCGGCAAGCCGGCGGGCAAGCTGTCGCTGAAGGAGTCGGCGATGCTCATCGGCGCGCTGCCCGCCCCCTCCCGCCTGAACCCCTTCGCCGATCTGGAGAAGGCGGAGGCCAAGGCCGCGCTGGTGCTCGACGCCATGGCCGACGCGGGCTTCATCACCGAACGCACGGCGGAGCAGACCAAGCGCCAGCGCCCGATGCTGGCCGCGGCCAACAAGGCGGCGGTCCTGTCCACCGGCCACTTTCGCGAGACGGCCAAGGCCCGCTTCGACCGTTTCGCCGCCGACCGCTACGGCGGCGATCTTCCAGGGCCGACCTTCACCGCGCGCACCACGCTTGACCGCGATCTTCAGGGCGCCGCCCTGCGCAGCGTGGAAACCACCCTGAAGCGCCACGCCAAGGGCCTGGGCGACGCGGAGGTCGCCCTGGTCGCTCTGGACGGCGACGGGGCGATCCTGGCGATGATCGGCGGGCGCGACGCGGCGGCCCGGCGCGACCATTTCAACCGCGCGCTCCAAGCCCGCCGCCAACCCGGCTCGGCCTTCAAGCTGTTCGTCTTCCTGGCGGCCCTGGAGCGCGGACTGACCCCGGACTCCCGTGTCGACGGCTCGCGCATGGAGTTCACCGACGGGCGGGCCATCCGCAACTTCGACAACCGCTACCCGTCCTCGGTGACGCTGGCCGATGCCTTCGCCCATTCCACCAACACGGCCTCGGCCCGCCTGACCCGCGGCCATGCGGAGGAGATCGCCGCCGCCGCCCGCCGTCTCGGCGTCGAGTCGCCGCTGGAGCCGGATCTCGGCCTTGCGCTGGGGGTCAGCGAGGTGTCGCTTCTGGAGATCACCCAGGCCTACGCGGCGGTGGCCAACGGCGGCAACAAGGTCAATGGCCATCTGTTCCAGCGCATCGGCGATCCCGCCGGGCGGACGATCTACAGCTACACGCCGCCGAAGGCGGAACGGGTGATCGACCCGCAAATCTCGGCCACCCTGAAAGCGATGCTGGGCGAGGTGATGCGGGACGGCACGGGCAAGACGGCCCGCCTGCCGGAGGCGCTCGCCAAGAGCGGGGCGGGCGGCAAGACCGGCACCACCAACGATTACCGGGACGCCTGGTTCATCGGCTTCGCCGACGGCGTGGCCGGGCGCGGCCTGACGGTGGGGGTGTGGGTCGGCAACGACGGCAACACGCCGATGAAGGGAGTGACCGGCGGCTCCGTCCCGGCGGAAATCTGGCGCCGCTTCATGGTCGAGGCGGCCCGGGTGAAGGGTTAGCGGCCCTTCGCCCCGGCGAGCAGGGAGGCGCCGACGAAGCCCAGCGACCGCCCGTTCCGCCCGACCTCGTACCAGGAGCCGAAGGCGGCCATCACGGTGACCGTCTCCCCCCGCTCCAGGACGTCGGCCACCTTGGCGTCGCAGAAGGGGGCGACGCGCAGGTTCGCGGCGGCGCGGACGCGCACCCGCGTCCCCACGGCGATGGCCGGGCGGCGCGTGTCGGCGCTGCGCTCCTCGGCGATGGGACCGGGCAGCGCGCAGCCGCGATCCTCCTTCGAGGCTTTGGCATAGCCGCCCTTGAAGCGGTTCGCCGGCGGGCTTTCCGCAACCGCCGCAGGGGCGGGGCCAGCCGGTTTGCGGGCCGGCAGTGGGCCGGCAAGGGCATCGGTGGTGGTCGGCACCGGGGGCTCTGCCGCGGGAGCGGTGGCCGGTTCCGCCGCCGTTGTCGCCGTTGATGGCGCGGGCGCGGTCAGCACCGGCACAGGAAGCAACGGTGCCAGACCCTGCGGCGCCACCTTTGCCGCCATTCCCAGCGGGGTCAGCCGGGGAAGCACGGCGGTCGGCGGCGGGCGCGGCGTGAAGGTCGGTTCGGCCTCCTCTGCTTGCGCCTGAGGGCCGCCCAACAACGCCAGCAGACCGAAAAGGGGAAGGGCGAGCCGGCGCATCCGCCGCCTCAATCCACGGTGACGCGGGCAACGAGCGCGGGCAGGGTCTGGCAGCGGAACAGCCCGTCCAAGGTCTGCTGCTCGGTCAGGCGCAGCGACAGGGCGCAACCGTAGGCGTTCACCGTCAGGGTGGTCTGCGCCAGCGCGCCGATGGCGGCGGAAGGCTTGGCGATGCTGTAGCCGGGGGCGCCCAGCCGCCCGGCGAGCGCGCCGTTGACCGGGTTGACGGAATCGATCTCCAGCGTCAGCGGACCCAGATTGTTCAGCACCGTTTCGGAATGCGGGTCCTCCTTCGTCGCGTAGAGCTGTACCGGCACCGCCTTGCGGCGGGCGATCCAGTCCTTCAGCGCCAGATTGCCCAGCACCGCGTCACGGCTCTGCAGCGCCGCCTCCATGGCGATCTGGCGCAGCGACGGGTCGTTGCCGCCCAGCGCCGCCTCATAGGCGGCGATCCGCGCCGGGCGGTCCGCGCCCTGAATCCGGATGCGCAGGTCGGCGATCCGCGCCGCACGGGCCTCCTCCTGCCGCCGTTCGGCGGCGGCGCGCTCCTCCTCCGCCTTGGTGGCGGCGGCCTGCCGGGCGAGCAGATCCTCCTCGCGGCGGCGGCGGGCGTCCTCTTCGGCGCCGCGGGCCTCGGCGTCGCGGGCGATCTGCTCGCGCAGGCGGTTGGCCTCGGCGGAGCCGGCCAGCACCGGGCGGCCGGGAAGCTCCTCCAGCGGCTGGCCGATGCCTTCCAGCACCTCCGGGTTGCGCAGTTCGATGCGGGCGTTCCAGCCGTTGGGGCCGAGCGTGGCGAGCGCCGTGGCATTGAGCGTCTTCTCCAGACCGGCCTCGGCAACGGGGCGGATGAAGGTTATGGCGCCGTCCCGGCTTTCGATCGCGTAGGTCGGCTTGGCGAGCCGCAGCTTGGCTCCGATTCGGACGGCGGCCCGCGATTCGGCGGGTTTCGCGGCGGTCTTGCCGTCGGGTGCCGGCGCGGGAACCGGGTCCGCCGTCACCTCCTCGACGGTCCAGAGCGGCGGGACGAGGCGCGACACCTCGGCGCGGATGCGGTCGATGGGCAGGTCGGACGCGCGGGCCGGCAGGACGGGAGCCAGCCCGGCCATCAGCGTCACCGCGATCCCCCACGCCGCCGGTCGCACCATCGCTCGTTCTCCACCGGAAGTGACCACTACAGCTTGTGCCGGTTCATCCAGGCACTGGTACAGCGAAGGCGCCCGGGAAGGGAAGCGGCTTTTGCCCGGGCCAAGGTTGCGCAGCGGCTGGAACGGTGAACCTCGGGTGGGGATCGCGACCCCCGGTCGAAATTGGCTTTGTGCCCACACGCCGCTTGCAATATCATCATACAAGTGAATGTATATTCGCCGGAAACGCGAGCGCCTTTCCGCAACGGCAGGGGACCAAGGGCAACGATATGGCGGGCAGACAGGGGAACAAGGAAGGGCCGGTCCTGGTCTGTCGCAATGTCAAGGTTTCGGGCCGACGCACCAGTCTTCGGATGGAGCCCTACATTTGGGACTCCTTGAAGGAAATCTGTGAGCGTGAGGGGCTGACGCTGAACGACATCTGCACCCAGATCGATCAAAGGCGCGGGGAGGCGAATTTGACCGCCTCGATCCGCGTCTTCATTGTCAGTTATTTCCGCAACGCCATCGGAAGCCGCGGCTTCTCCGAAGACGGACCGTCCAGCATTCTGCGCAAGGCGATGGACGACGCCATCCCGCCCTTCGATTGAACCGGGGGACGGGACGGCCGCCGTCTCACCAGCGCAGGCTGGGCAGACTGTAGGTCGGCTGGTGGCCGGATGCCGCGGCGGCGGCGGCCAGCTTGGCCGGATCGACCGCCTCGCCCCAGGCCCCGCCCAACTCTTCGCGATGAATGCCGAAGGTGACCAGCGCCACGTCGACCCCGGCGGCGTTGGCCCCGGCCACGTCGGTGCGCAGGCTGTCGCCCACCGCCAGGATGCGCCCCTTGTCCTTGATGCCCATCAGCGACAGGCAGCGGTCATAGACCGGGGCGTGCGGCTTGCCATGCCAGAAGACGTCGCCGCCCATCTCCTCGTAACGCTGGGCCAGCGTGCCGGCGCAGATGACCATCTGCTCGCCGACCATCACGATCAGGTCGGGGTTGGCGCAGACCATCGGCAGGTTGCGGCGGCGGCAGGCCTCCAGCGCCGGTTCGTAGACCGACAGCGACTCCCCGAAGTCGACGATGCCGGTGTTCACGACGAAATCGGCCTCGTCCGGCGACGCCGCGAGCGTGTAGTCCAGACCCTCATACACGTCCATGTCGCGGTCCGGACCGATGTGGTACAGCCGCCGGCCCAGAGCGGCGTGCCACGGGTCGTCGCGGTCGCGCAGCGCGTCGTAGGCGGCCTCGCCCGAGGTCATGACGTGGTGATAGCGATCCCGCCCGATCCCCATGCCATCCAGCTTGGCGATGACGCCGCCGGTGCGGCGCGGCGCGTTGGACAGCAGGCAGATCACCTTGCCCGCCGCGCGCAGCCGGTCCAGGCACTCGGGCACGCCGGGATAGGGCCGCTCGCCGTCGTGCAGGACGCCCCACAGGTCGAGGATGACCCCGTCGTAACGGTCGATGACGGGGGCGATGCCGGAAAGCTGGACGATGTCGGTCATGAGGTCCGGTGGTGTGACGGGCAGGAAAGGGGGGCGGCTCAGCGGCCTTTTGCGGCGTGTTTGGGCTCGGCGAGAAGCTCCGCATAGACGGCCAGCGTGTCGGCGCACATGCGCTGCTTGGTGTAGCGCTCGGCGACGAAGGCGCGGGCGCGCGCGCCGATGGCGTCGCGCTGCTCCGTCGTCAGGGACAGCGCCTCGTCCAGCGCCTTGGCCAGCGCGTCGGGATCGGCGGGCGGCACCACCCAGGCGGTCTCGCCGGGAATCACCGTCTCCTGGTAGGCGCCGATGGCGGACACGATCACCGGGCGTCCCATGGCCTGGGCTTCGACGATCACCCGCCCGAAGGCTTCCGGCTCCTGCGAGGCGGAGACGACGACGGTGGACAGTCGGTAGGCGGCGGCCATGTCGTTGCAATGGTCGGTCATCGTGACGACGCCCTCCAGCCCGGCGCGGCGCACCTGCTCCTCCAACTCCTGCCGGTAACCGGTGCGGCCCTGGTCGGACCCGACGAGCAGCGCGCAGACGTCCTTGCGCCCCAGCTTCGCCAGCGCGTCGATCAGCACCGTCTGGCCCTTCCAGCGGGTCAGGCGGCCGGGCAGCAGGATCACCGGCTTGTCGTCGGGCAGTCGCCATTTCTGGGCGAGTTGGATCATCCGGGCGGAGCTGACACGCTCCGGCGCGAAGGACAGCGGGTCGATGCCGCGGTGGATGGTGCGGATGACCGCCGGATCGACCGCGTAGTTCTCCAGGATGTGGCGGCGGATGAAGCCGGAGATGGCGATGATCCGTTCGCCCCGCGCCATCACCGAATTGTACCAGCGCTTCAGCCCGTTCTTGTAATTGTACGGGGCGTGGAAGGTGGTCATGTAGCGCGCGCCGGTCTTCTGGCAGGCCAGCCAGGCGCTCCAGGCCGGGGCGCGGGAGCGGGCGTGCACGATGTCCACCCCGTTCTCCCGGATGATCGCCTCCAGCTTGCGCGCGTTGCGGCGGATGACCAGCGGGTTCTTGGAGGCCAGCGGCAGGGTGATGTGGCGGATGCCGGCGCGGTCCAGCTCCGCCGCCATCGGCCCGCCTTCGGACGCCACCAGCGGCAGCGCCCCGGCCTGGGCCAGCGCCAGCGCCACATCGATGCAGCCGCGTTCGGCCCCGCCGGTGACCAGCGCCGGCAGCACCTGAAGAACGACGGGCCGGCGGCCGGCGGCCGCGAAGGCGCCCTTCGCGAAGGCGTTGGCCGGGTTGCGCGGGTCCTCGCCGGTGCTAAGCTGGGATTCGACGTCCATAGTCACAGATTCCTAAAGTCCTGGCCCACAGAGGTGTCCGATATGACCGAACCCGCAGCCGGCCCCGTCCCGTCGCCGGGCGGCGCGCACCATAGCCTGAAGCGCGGCGCCGCGACCATAGCCTATCGTCACACCCCGGGCCGCGACCCGGAAGGGCTGGCCCCCGGCGTGATGTTCCTCGGCGGCTTCATGTCCGACATGACCGGCACCAAGGCGTTGGCCCTGGAGGAATGGGCGGCGGGCGAGGGGCTGTCCTTCACCCGTTTCGACTATCAGGGGCATGGCGCCTCCAGCGGACGGTTCGACGAGGGCACCATCGGGCTGTGGGCCGACGACGCGCTGGCCGTCCTGGACCGCGTGACGGTGGGGCCGCAGATCCTCGTCGGCTCCTCCATGGGCGGCTGGATGATGATGCTGACCGCCCTGCGCCGTCCGGAGCGGGTGGCCGGCTTGGTCGGCATCGCCGCCGCCCCAGACTTCACCGAGGATCTGATGTGGGACCTCTTCGATGAGCCTGTCCGCCGCGAGATCCTGGAGGCGGGCCGCTGGCTTCGCCCCTCCTACTACGGGCCGGAGCCGCAGCCGATCACCCGCGCCCTGATCGAGGACGGGCGCAACCACCTGCTGCTGCGCCAGCCGATCGCCTTCGACAAGCCGGTGCGCCTGCTGCACGGCATGGCCGACCCGGATGTGCCCTGGCAGGTCAGCCTGACCCTGGCCGATCGCCTGACCAGCGCGGACGTGCGGGTGACGCTGGTGAAGGACGGCGACCATCGCCTGTCACGCGAGCAGGACATCGACCTGCTGTGCCGCACGGTGGGCGATCTGGTCCGCGGCTTGGCCTGAAGGAAAGGGCTTCGATCCGTCCAGCGGATCATCCAGAAGACGGTGCAAGATTTTTCCAAAAAAGTGATTTCAGGGGCTTGCGCGCCGCCTTCGGGCTGGATATAAACGCGGCCTCTGCGGAGGGGTGGCCGAGTGGTCGAAGGCGCACGCCTGGAAAGTGTGTATACCCCAAAAGGGTATCGAGGGTTCGAATCCCTCTCCCTCCGCCAGTTTTTCCTGCTGACTTTTCTGTGGCGTCAGCAGAAGTGAGATACCGCCGTACTTCCGGGCGGTTAGCCTTATACTTTCCCAGACATAGACCCTGTCGAGGGGCGCAAGCCGCGCTGTTTGGCCGGTCTGTGCCCGCTTTTCTCCGCCGGTCCGGGATCGACTTCCCTTTCGGGCGCGAAAGGTTACTCGCCTGCCATGGCGCTGTCTCCCGGTTCGGGGAAACCCCGCGCATGACCGGAACCGTCGCGTTCCCGCCAAGACCACGATAGTCCGACAGCGCCGCCCAAGGTTTGGCTGAGTGACGCTGACGAAAGAGCGCGGCGCCCCGAGGGGGCGCCGCGCTCTTTCCCGGATCGGGATATGATCAGCGGGAAGGGAAGCCGAGGAGCCGGCGCTGCTCGTTCCAGGCCAGCGGGATGTCGGTTTCCAGCATCGTGGCCAGGGTGAGGCGGCGCGGCTGCTCCCCGCGCAGGATGGCGTCGACGAGGTCGGGGGCGAGAAAGGCCAGCCTCAGGATCTGGCGGATGTAGGCCTTGGTGCAGCCGGCCTCGGTGGCCAGATCCGACACCGACGCCACCTGCCCCGAGGCGAGTCGCCGGCACCAGCGATGCGCCCGGGCCAGCGCCTTGACCAGCGCCTCGTCGACACGCGGCCGGGCGGTCAGGTCCTGGCCGTCGGGACCGACGATCACCCGCCGGCCGCCCCACGTCTTCAGGCGGGCGGGGATTTCCAGGATCCGTTCATCCACGTCCTCGATCAGGCTCTCGCCCCTCTGCATCAGGCGCAGCGCATTCCCCGGATCGACGCCGTCGCCATGCGGCAGCGTGATGCGGACCCGCTCCGCGCCCACCTCGATGCGCCGCACCAGCACGGCCAGCCGGCGGGCCTTCTCCTGCACCGTCAACCGCTCCCAGTCCCGTCGCCCGGCACCGGCCATGAGCGCGCAGAGCCGATCCTCCACCAGCTGTTCGATGGCCGGGGCCGACACCCGGGTCAGCGTGCCGGCCGTCTCCGGACGGTGCTGCAGGACCGCCTGGCTGGTGTAGTAGCGGTAGCGCCGTCCCTTCTTGAGGCAATGCGACGGGCTCATCATGTTGCCGCGGTCGTCGACGATCAGGCCGGTCAGCAGCGGCCGACCGGCAACGCGGGGACGGTTCTCCCGCTCGACCCGGTTGGTCTCCAGGATCGCCTGCACCCGCTCCCACAGCTCCTGCGGCACGATCGCCGCGTGCTCGCCGGGGTAGGGGGTGCCCTTGTGCACCGCCTCGCCGAGGTAGACGCGGTTGCGCAGCAGCTTGTACAGGTTGCCGCGGCCGTACGGGCCGCCGCCGCGCGTTCCCCCGGCCTGGGTGGTCCAGCGCTTGCTGGTGATGCCGCGCGTACGGAGGTCGGCAACCAGTTGTTTCACCGAGCGGAGGTCGCCGTAGCGCTCGAAGATCAGGCGGACCCGCTCCGCCTCCTCGTCGTTCACCACCAGCTTGCGGTCGCGGACGTCGTAGCCGAGCGGCGGCGTGCCGCCCATCCACATCCCCTTGCGGCGGGATGCGGCGACCTTGTCGCGGATGCGCTCGCCGGTGACCTCGCGCTCGAACTGGGCGAAGGAGAGCAGCACGTTGAGGGTGAGCCGGCCCATCGAGGAGGTGGTGTTGAAGTGCTGCGTCACCGAGACGAAGGAAGCGCCCCGGGCGTCGAGGATCTCGACGATGCGGGCGAAATCGGCGAGCGAGCGGGTGAGCCGGTCGACCTTGTAGACGATCACCACGTCGATGCGTCCCTGGCCGAGGTCGGCGAGCAGGCGCTGCAGGCCGGGGCGCTCCATGGAGCCGCCGGAGAAGCCGCCGTCGTCGTAGGACGGACCGGTGAGCCGCCAGCCCTCGTGCGCCTGGCTGGCGATGTAGGCGGCGCAGGCCTCGCGCTGGGCGTCGAGTGAGTTGAAGGACTGCTCCAGTCCTTCGTCGGAGGATTTGCGCGTGTAGATGGCGCAGCGGACGGTCGGGGGCCGTGTCATGCCGGCCGGTCCTTGCCGCGGTCCAGCCGCAGGCCGAAGAACTTCGGCCCCGACCAGGCGGTGCCGGTGATGCGCCGGGCGATGGGGGAGAGGCTGGTGAAGCGCTCGCCCTGATGCTCGAAGCCGTCCTCGAGCACGCGGACCTGATGATGGACGCCGCGCCACTCGCGGCTGAGCACGGTCCCGGGGCTGAGCGACAGGGTGGGAGCCGGGCGGTGATCGGGGTTGCGCTCGAAGGTGCCGGCGAGTCGCGTCAGCCGCCGCCGCGTCTCGGCGGTGAGCCCGCCATGGACCTTTTCCTGAAGCTCCCAGGCGATGAGCCCGGCGAGGATCTCCCGGCTCCGGCACGCCGGAGCGGGGCGTCCGAGCCGGCGCCCCCACTCCAGACGGAGGTCGTCGAGGCTCAAGGTGCGGAGGGCGTCGATGATCGCCTCGAGATCACCGGGCATGCTGGCGGTGGGACGGTGCGCCATGGGCCGGTCCTCAACCGGCATCGACAATGCGATACACGCGGCCGGCGTCGGTCCGGGTCGATTCGATCGTGAGCCCGAGCCTCTTCCTGAGGGCGCCGGAGATGGCGCCACGCACGGTGTGCTTCTGCCAGCCGGTGGCGGCAACGATCTCGTCGAGGCTGGCGCCTTGTTCGCGGCGGAGCAGGACGATCACCTGCGCCTGCTTGGAGATGGCCGGGGTGCTGTCTTCAGCGGGGGGTGGTGTGGGCTCCAGCTTCTGGAGGCCGGTCCAGAGGCCGTGGACCGCACTTGCCCGGGTTTTGAAGCGTTTGGACAGCACCCCGGGAAGGACATTCCATAGAGCGGTCAGGCGGGGCAGGGAGAGGCCACTGGCGGCAAGCTCCTCTTCCGAGCGGATCAGCAGGGCATCGGCTGGAAGGCCACGGCTGGTCGTATGTGCAGTAACGGTATCGTCGTGGATGAGGTAGACGGGCATGGCTGTGGATCCTCGGTCGGTGGTGAGCGGTTCGTCGCCTTGGACCCACAGTCACGCTCTCTTGGCGGTTGCCAGCCACTCCTTTCAGGAAGGTTCCATTGCTTTCTTTCGCCGGGTTCGAGCATTTCCGAATGACAGCGCCCGTTCTTCTTTCTGCGGATTTGACAAAGAAAGGTTAGCCATCGTCCTCGTTGTCAATATTTCCGCGGTACTTGGCTTGGTGTTGTTCGACCCGCTTCTCCCATTCCTCATCGGTGAACGGCCCGGGAACAACAAGCACGCCGGTTGGTTCCGACGCGGAGGAGGAAGCCGTTTTGGTTTCCAGCTTCAGAATAGCCTCGAATGCTCTGGTATCCCCTTTGATCGCCTTATGCGTTTGGGCCAGCAGCATTGCTTCTCCCTTGGACACCGTTCTCATTGCACCGTCTTCGCGGAGGGTGACCGTTTCCCCGAGAATTCCGGCAAGCAATGCGCTCAGGTTCTTGCTTTTCCTCGGTCGTCCCTTGGGGTTTCCCGACTTGCCGGGCTGGAACCGGTGCGACGGGGGCGGCTTCTTGTAACCGACCTTGTAATCACCAGTCATAGCTGTCCTCCCGGATTTCGGTCGGCTCGGCCACGGGCGCACGCTGCTTTCCGACGTCCGCATGGCTGTGCCCGGTCCCGGCGAGACGAGCCGCTTCGCCGCTCTCCCGCTGCCAGCGGTCGATGGCGGTGTCGACGTAGCGGGGATCCAGTTCGATGGCGTAGCCCTGCCGGTCGGCGCGGTGGGCGGCGATCAGCGTCGTGCCGCTCCCCGCGAAGGCATCGAGGACAATCCCGCCCTTTTTGGAGCAGTCCTTGACCGTATCCGCGACCAGGGCAACCGGCTTGACCGTGGGATGCATCCGCAATTCGTCGAGCCGGTCGGGCTTCAGCGTGTTGACGCCCGCATAGTCCCAGACGTTGGTGCGGTAGCGCCCATGCTGCCCCAGTTCGAAATTGTTGATGTGAGGCGCCCGGCCGTTCTTGAAGACGAAGACCAGCTCGTGCTTGGAGCGGTAGAAGGTTCCCATGCCGCCGTTGTCCTTGTTCCAGACACAGACGTTCTTCAGTTCGGCGTAGACGGCGCGTCCGGCGGTCGACAGCTCGTGGAGGTGACGCCAGTCCATGCACACGTAGTGGATCGAGCCGTCCGTGCTGTGATCGGCGAGGTTCCGCAGCACCGTGGTGAGGAAGGTGGTGAACTCGGCCTCGGACATCTCGCCGGAGGCCATGGCGAACTCCTGGTGGCGGACGCTGCCGGCGCCGCAGACGTGCCCGGCGATCGGCACGTTGTAGGGGGGATCGGTGAAGATCATCTGCGCCGTCCGACCGTCCATGAGACGGGCGAAGGCGGCCGGATCACGGGCATCACCACACAGGAGACGGTGCGGGCCGAGCAGCCACAGATCGCCGGGCCGCGATACCGGTGGTGCCGTGAAATCCGGTTCCGGCACTTGGTCAGCCGTGGCGGCTTCGTCCGATCCCGTGCCGTCGAGCAGGATTTCGATGTCACCAACCTCGAAGCCGGTGAGGGTGAGATCGAAGCTGATGTCCAGTTCGGTGATGTACTTCAATTCAAGGGCCAGGAGGTCGCGGTCCCAGCCGGCATTCTCGGCGAGTTTGTTGTCGGCGATGATGTAGGCGCGCCTCTGCGCCTCGGTCATCTCCTCCAGACGGATGGCCGGTACGGTCGGCAGGCCGAGCAGCTTGGCGGCGGCGACGCGGCCATGCCCGGCGACAATCCGATCCTGGCGGTCGAGGAGGATCGGATTGGTGAAGCCGAACGCCCCGATGCTGTCGGCGATCTGCCGGATCTGCTTCGGGGAATGGGTGCGCGGATTGCGGTCGTGCGGCTGAAGCGCGGCGACGCTGCGGTATTCGATGTGGAGTTCGGCCACGGCGTGGCTCCCGTGTTGAGCGGGGACACGCCGGACATGAAAATGGCGTGACCCGCGATGGCTTTCGCCGTGTCCACCGGAATCCCGGTTCCGACACGGGCCCATCGGGCGTCGCGCCCTCACTGTCGGAGCTACCACAGGCGGCTTCGGATCGCCCTCGCCGCCGGCCCTCGCTCCAGGCAACACTCTTGTGCCATGGACGGGCGCCGGACGGCAGGGGGCTTGTTCTAACGTTTTGCTCGACCGTGTCCCGACGTCAGCTTTCCACACCGGTGCGGTCCAGGTGGTCGATGAGGCGTTCGGCCACCTCGCGCATGTCCTGGCAGCGGTAGGGGGTGTAGCGGTCTTTCGATGCGCTGCTCGGGCTGGGGGTGATCGCCAGCTTCTCGGTCTTGCGCATCGACACGGCCGGCAGTTCGGCCATGGGGATCAGCCAGGCGCGTTGCACGCTTCCCTGCTGCATGTCGAGCAGCACGGCCAGGAGGAACATGTCCGGCCCGTCCCGGAACGTGCTGGTGCGTACATCGAACTGCACATAGCCGAGCGCGCTGTCGTCCTTTGCGACACGCCCCTTCACCTGGACCGTGACCGAGCAGCCGGTGACCTTGTCGTGCAGGAGGAGATCGACGCCGCCATCGTCGGCGAGCGGTACGAAGGGGGAGAGGCGGCCGGCCGAGGCCAACATGAGCTGCGCTCCGACGATATTTTCGCCAATCCTACCAATCTGCGTGGTGCTGAGAGTCATGTGCATTTGATTCGAGTTCCTCTGTTTCATTTCGAAGACGTAAAAGGTGCTCTTGCTTTGATGCTTCGAGCTCTTGTGGCGCGGCTTTTTGTGGCGAGATCATCAACTGTGAACTCTCTTTCGAGCGCCAAGGTCGGTGCAAGTAAGGCTCCAGGTTGAACACCGGTCAAGGAGAAAAAGTCAGATCATGACTATTCGCTCCAGTGTCTTACCCCTGCTCGACTTCGAGGGGGAGGTCAGCGTGGCGAACCGGGATCGGTATCATCCCAGTTATGTGCAGTTGGTGGAGGCGTTGATCGCTGAACGGAAGAGCCGCGATGTCACGCAGGTGGAGGTTGCTCAGAGAATGGGAACAACGCAGTCGTTCGTATCAAAATATGAACGCCGTGAAGTGCTCATGGACGTACTCGATTATGTTCGCTATTGCCTTGCGATTGGAGTTGAGCCGGTGGAGATTCTCGCGAAATTCAGATGGGATCTAACCAATCTCTCACGGTAGTTGTCTGATGGTGGAGTGTTGTTGAGATCCAGTCTGTTGGGCCGTCCAGGATCATGGTCGATGAACCGAATGGCGTCTCGCTGATGGCCAGCCGCCGACATGGGCCTTGGCGAGTTGGGCCGGCGGGAGCCAACCGCCACGGTGACGCACGGCGCGCGCCATCCTGCGGCGGGAGAGGCCGATCTTGATGCCGACCAGCACGGGCGCGGCGATGACGAAGAGCAGGGCGACTGCGGTGAACGCCGTGTCGTAGGCGATCACCGTGGACTGACCCGTCACGGTCCGGCTCAGAAGGCTCGTCGCGGCCCGGCTCGCGGCCGCCGCCTCCAGCCCCTTCGCCGTTAGCGTGGCTGCGGTGGTCATCAGCCGCTCGAGGGGCATGGAGCCTCCCGCGGTGACGTTGGCGCCGAGGGCCACAACGTTGGCGGCGACGTTGTGGTCGATCAGGGTCTGGAGTGCCGCGACTCCCATCAGGCCGCCAAGCTGGCGACCCGTGTTGAAGAGGCCGATTCCGGCCGCCAGAGTCCGGCGGTCGAGGCTGCCGAAGGCGATGAGGGTGATCGACAGGAATAGGAGGCCGAGGCCCAGACCGCGCAGCAGAATCGCCGCCATCATGTCGTCGGCACCACTCTCGGCGGTCGAGCCGGACAGCATCCACATGGCGCCCATGATCGCCAGGATGCCGAAGGGCACCGTGGCGAATGGGGGGACGCGGCGCACCTGAATCAGAAAGGCGGCCATCAGGAGCGAGCCGATGAAAAGCGCGCCGCTCGGCAACAGCAGCAGGCCAGCCTCGGTGGGCGTGAAGGCGAGGACGGACAGGGCGAACGACGGAATCAGGAATGCGCTTCCGAACAGAGCGGCGCCGGCGACGAAGCTGACGATGAAGGCGAAGGAAAAGGCGTCTGATTCGAACAGGGAAACGTCGAGCAGGCCCTGGCCCTTCATCAACGCCTGTTGGCCAAGAAAGGCCAGCAGAGCGGCTGCGCCGGTCACGGTTAGCCACAGGATGCGGGGCTCCTCGAACCAGTCCCACCGGCTGCCCTGGCTGAGGACGCAAGTGACGCAGAAGACCGCAATAGCGATCAGGGCGAAACTGATTCCATCAAAAGGACAGGAGGCGGCCTTGGCGGGCATCGGTCCGTCGGCGATCAGCAGAAGTCCCGTTGCCGCCAGGGCCAGCGGAACGACGCTGAGGAAGATCCAGCTCCAGGATTGGCTGTCGAGCAGCGCCCCCTGGAAGGCCGGTGCGATCGTCGCGGGAGCGACGACGGCCCCCATGGCGAACAGGGCTTGCAGGACCGGCTGGCGGGATCGCGGGCAGGCGAGAAAAAGGATCGCCTGTCCCCCAACAAGCAAGGTGCCGCCGGCGAGGCCTTGGACGGTGCGAAGGGCGACCAGCAGGTCCAGCCGATCGGTCACGGCGGCGATGCCGCACGCCATACCGATGACCAGGGTCGAGCCGACGACCACGCCGCGCGGAGGGATGCGGGTCATCAGCCAGGGGGCGGCCAGGAAGCCGATGAGCTTGAGCGTGGTGTATGCGATGTCCAGCCAGGCGAACTCGTCGGGGGTCGCGTGGGTGTCGCCCATGATGTCGCCGCGCCCGAGCGACAGGACGGTGCCGGCGACCGCCTCCGTCAGCGCGGCGAGCAGGATGCCGGCGACGAGGAGGATGTCGGCCGCGATCCCGTCACGGCCCGGCGTGGCGGTGGAGGCGGCGGTCATTGGCTGCCTCCTTGGGCGATCTCGACACGCGCCGACAGGCCGGGCACGAGGCGGCCGGGCAAGGGGTTGCTGGCGAGCCGGATCTTCACCGGTACGCGCTGGACGACGCGAACGAAGTTGCCCGTCGCGTTGTCCGCGGGCAGCAGGCTGAAGGCGGACCCGCTGCCGGGCGCAAGGCTGTCGACCACACCGTCGAGCGTCCCGCCCGGATAGCCGTCCACGATGACGCGGGCGCGCTGACCTGGTCGGATGTGTTCGAGCTGGGTTTCCTTGTAGTTCGCCACCACCCACACAGTGTCGAGAGGAACGATGTCGAGCAGGGAGGCGCCCGGCACGACGAGGCGGCCGACGCGGACCTGACGGTTGCCGACCGCGCCGCCGACCGGCGCGCACCACGGTGCTCTCGAGATCGATCCGGGCGAGGTCGCGCGCGGCTTCGGCCTGCGCCACGGCGGCGACGGCCGCGTCGCGTTGCGCGGCAAGGACGGCGAGGCGCTGCTGCTGGGCCTCGACCGTCGCCGAGGCGGCCGATACGCCCGCCTCCGCTTTCAAGCGCGCCGCGTCGCTTTCATCCAGGTGGGCCTGGCTGACGGCGTTGCCGCGGATCAGCTCACGGCGGCGGTCGTAGGCCTTGGCCGCGAGCGTCATCTCGGCCATGGCCGACCGTCTCTGGGCGTCGGCCTGCCGGATCAGGACATGCTGAAGCCGGGTCTCCGCATCGACGTTGGTAAGCCGGGCTTGGGCCGCCTCGACATTGGCCACCGCTTGGGCAAGCCGCGCGCGATAATCGCGATCGTCGATCCGGAACAGGACATCGTCGGCTCCGATGGTCTGGTTGTCGGCGACCTCGACGGCGGTGACGTAGCCGGCGACCTTGGGTGCGAGCGAGGTCAAGTCGCCGCGGACATAGGCGTTGTCGGTCGCCGTCCCGCTGTTTGAACGGGCCCAGTTCCACCCGCCCGCCGCGGCCAGCACGGCGCCGAGGCACAGCAGCACGCCGAACGTCCTTCTTTTGTTGGGGCGCGCCGCGGCGCCGACCGCGGAGCGTTTGCCGGTGACGCTTGCGCCGGTGATGACGGCCCCCCTATCCTCGAGCCTGTCCATTCCCTCATTCCCTGTTGGCGGTGTCCCAGCGTCGTCGCCACCGATCGCCACAGCTCCCGTCCGCATCGGCTCAGGCCTTGGCGGCCACCGGGAGGCGGAAGGGGGCACCCAGCCGGTTGAAGGCGTTCATCGCGGCGATGGCGATGGTGAGATCGACCAGCTCCTTCGGCGCAAACGCCGCCGCTGCCGCCGCATAGGCGGTGTCGGACGCGTGGGTTTCGCTGATGCGGGTCACCTCCTCGGCCCAGGCCAGGGCCGCACGCTCCGTGTCGGAGAACAGGTGTGGCACCTCCTCCCACACCGGCACCAGCGTGGCCTTGTCGACCGACATGGTCTTCCGCAGGTCGCGGCTGTGCAGGTCGATGCAGTGGGCGCAGCCGTTGATCTGCGAGACCCTGAGGAACACGAGATGGATGAGCTCCTCGGGCAGGTTGGTGTTCTTCGTGACGTAATGATGGACGCCGAACAGAGCCTTCGCGCCGTCGGGCGCGACCTCGTGCCAAGCCATGCGTGTCATGATGTTTGCCTTTCCGGACAACAAAAGAGGACGGTTTCCGCGTCACCGGCCCATGGCCGGCGTCGGATGGTTTCAAAGCCCTTCAGGGCGCGGCCTACCGGCCGAGCCAGTCCGCGAACCGGATGGCGCCGAGGCGCGGGTTCTGGCCGGGGGTCAGCGACTGGTCGTTGAGGACGTCGCCGAAGTAGCGGGCATGGATGTCCGGCACGACCTGGCGCGTGTCGTTCGTCGCCTGCAGGAAGCGCCGGACCAGTTCGTCGAGCGGGATGGCCTCCGGACCGGCGACCTCGAGCGTGTCGTTGACCGGCGGCGCGAGCGCGACTTCGGCGAGCGCCGCCACCACGTCGTCGGAGGCGATCGGCTGGATCAGCGCCGGCGAGAGGCGGACCTCCCCGCCGACGGTGGCCGACTGCGCGATCCCACCGACGAATTCGAAGAACTGCGTGGCGCGCAGGATGCTGTAGGGGATGCCGGAAGCCTTGATCAGGGCTTCCTGGGCGACCTTCGCCCGGAAATAGCCGTTGTCGGGAAGCCGTTCGCTGCCGACGATCGAGAGGGCGACGTGATGGCGGACGCCGAACGCCGCTTCGGCGGCCAGCAGGTTGCGGCCCGAGGTCTCGAAGAAGTCGAGGACGGCCTTGTCCTCCCAGACCGGCGCGTTCGCCACGTCGACGACGACGGCGGCTCCATCCATCGCCTGGACCAGGCCCTCGCGGGTGATGGTGTTCACGCCCGTGTTCGGGGAGGCCGCGAGCGCCTCGTGGCCGCGCTCGCGGAGGGTCTTCACCAGCTTCGATCCGATGAGGCCGGTGCCTCCGATGACGACGATCTTCATGGGGGCTCTCCGTTTCTCTCGACGGAAACCAGCGCCGCCGATGGAAGGGAGAGTGCCCGGGCGCGCCGGGGAAGTCCTTGCGGCTGGCTTGAATTGCCCTCCAAGGATGCTTGGTTTTCCGTCCACGCGCTGCCGTGCTATCAAGGGCGCGCACCGTTCGCCCGTCGTCCCGGACACAGGGAGCCGAGAGCGCACGGCCCAGGGGGAAGCCGGCCTTGCGCTTCATGTTTGGAGACTATCAGCTCGATCAGGAGCGCCGGGAACTGACCCTGCGCGGTCGGATCGTGGGCGTCGGCCCGCAGGTCTTCGACCTGTTGCTGCATCTCGTCCGCAACCGCGACCGCGTCGTCAGCAAGGACGATCTGCTGGAGGTGGTGTGGAACGGACGGATCGTCTCGGAATCGACCATCACCAGCCACATCAACGCGGTCCGCAAGGCCATCGGCGACAATGGCGAGGAACAGCGGCTGATCCGCACGGTCCCCCGCAAAGGTTTCCGCTTCGTCGGGGCGATCGAAGTCGGGGCGGCCGGGGTCGGCGCGATCGGGGAGACACCCCAGCCCGGCGGGTCAGGCATCGCCAGCCGCGCCTCCAGCGAAGGCAGGGAGACACCGTCCGGGCCGGTCCTGCCGGACAAGCCCTCCATCACCGTCCTGCCCTTCCAGAACCTGAGCGGCGATCCGGAGCAGGACTATTTTGCCGACGGGGTGGTGGAGGACATCATCGCCGCCCTGTCGCGCCTCCGCTGGCTGTTCGTCATCGCGCGCAACTCGAGCTTCGCCTACAAGGGCCGGGCGGTGGACGTGACAGAGGTGGGTCGCGAGCTGGGCGTCCGCTACGTGCTCGAAGGCAGCGTGCGCAAGTCCGGGAACAAGGTGCGCATCACCGGGCAGCTGATCGACGCGACCACCGGGACGCATCTCTGGGCGGAGCGTTTCGAGGGCACGCTCGACGACCTCTTCGAGCTGCAGGACCGGATCGCCGAAAGCGTCGTCGGTGCCATCGCACCGCAGCTCGAGCGGGCGGAGATCGAGCGCGCCAAGCGCAAGCCGACGGAAAGCCTGGGTGCCTACGACTACTACCTGCGCGGCATGGCGAAGCTGCACAGCGGAACCCGCGAGGCGATCGACGCGGCGCTGCCCCTGTTCCATAAGGCGACCGAACTCGATCCGGAATTCGCCTCGGCCTATGGCGGGGCGGCCTGGTGCCATCTCTGGCGCAAGGTTAATGGCTGGATGACCGACCGGCCCCGGGAGATCGGCGAGGGGGTGCGGTTGGCGCGGCTGGCGGTGGAATTCGGCCGCGACGACGCGGTCGCGCTGACGAGGGCCGGGCACGCGCTCGGTCACTTCGTCGGCGATCTCGACGGGGGCATCGCGCTCATCGACCGGGCGGTGCTGCTCAACCCCAACTTCGCCCCCGCCTGGTTCCTCGGCGGCTACCTGCGCGTCTTCCGCGGTGAAGCGGAAAGCGCGGCCGAGCATTTCACCCATGCCGCCCGCCTGAGCCCGCTGGACCCGGAGATGTTCCGGATGCAGGCGGGGACGGCGCTGGCGCATTTTTTCGCCGGGCGCTTCGATGCCGCCGTGACCTGGGCGGACAAGGCGTTGGGGAACCTGCCTATCCTCCTGTCCGCCATGGCCCTGACGGCGGCGAGCCACGCGCTCGGTGGGCGGACGGAGGAGGCGCGGCAGGCGATGCGGCAGCTGCGCGCGCTCGACCCGTCCTTGCGCGTCTCCACCCTCAAGGAGTGGCTGCCGATTCACCGTCCCGAGGATCTCGCGCGGTTTGCGAAGGGGCTGCGGCTGGCTGGGTTGCCCGAGTGAGCGCAGCCCTTGTCTGAAGCGCGCCAGGAGCGGACGGGCTGCCTTTGGGCGGCACGAGCAGGGAAACGGCCGTCGAGCCGCGACGGCAGCTAAGCGAGCGCATCTTGCGAGAGGATATCCGCTTCCGGAAAGAGCCCGAGCCCACGAATATGCGCTATCGCCGCTGCGGGATCGGCTACGAAAAGGACGACCACTAGGTCTTGCCGAGCGCGTGTGCAGCAAACGTAGAAGAGCCGCCTCGTTCGCTCGACGCTGGTTTCACCGCCTTCCTCCAGCGTCTTTTTGTCCCGCGCGGAAAGCTGCTTCAGCCCAAAGTATTTTTCGTAGGAAAATTGAACGTGCGTGCCCTCGTCGTCGTCGAGCACAACAAGCACGCGATCAAACTCAGCCCCCTTCACGCCTTGCTGGGTGGAGAAAGGCGACTCCTGATTGACGTAAGCCTGATAAGGCCGGAGCTGATTGGCCGGGCACGCGAGGAACGCGGCCATCGAACTGATCTCGATTGAAGGATCTTCCTCCTCCGCTTCGCCGTCTTCGTTCTCTTCGATCTCGGGTTCGTTCGCCGCGATATCTTCAAGGTAAGCGGATAGCCGGGGGTCAAACGCCACCAGTCGGCATTCTTTGGCAAGCATCAACACGTCACGGATGGTCGCCTGCGATTTCGGCCCCATCAGCTCACCGAGCTGATTGCTCACAGTCTGAAGCTGATCGAGTCGCTCGGCGACGTTCACTCCTTGCAGGTTGGCCTTCAGGAGCAACGGTGAATGGAGGCGAAGCAGCCGCATCGTATCGAAGTCCCGCCCGCCGCGGGCAGCCTCCGCAATCGGCAAAAGAAACGAAATTAACGGTCGCAGCGGCCAAGCCGTCCCATCCAGAAATCCGTTTTTGAAGGCGTCTGGCGCCTTGTCGTTAAGCGCGCCGTAGAGGTCTCCGAAACCCAATCGTTTCGCTGCCATGCGATGCACGATTACCAGCATTTTCACCGGATCGTTTTCGGCGGCGGGCTGCCACATCTCGTCATTATTAGCGTTAGCAACCCACGCCCGAACTTGCGCCACGCGTTCGTCGCGATGGGCATCGGTCGGTAGGACGAACAGTCGCGCCGTACCTACGACGGGCACTTCCTCCTCGCCATTTTTCTTCTTCCGGCCACCGACCTGAACCAAATCGTCGCCGTCACGCCGGATGGCGTTCGCGAGATTCAATACCGTGGTCGGTGAACGGAAGTTTTCCGGCTTGGGAATCGCTCGCCAACCGTCGGGTTTGGGAACCGTACCGATGCCGGTGGGATAAATGCGCTGCATCGGGTCGCCGAAGAACCCGAGGCAAAAGCGGGCCTGCTCCTGCTGCTGGACCGCCATTAACGCTTCGACGACGACGGGAAACGTATCCTGGCTCTCATCCACGAAAACGAACGGAAATTGCTGCGCGACGAGAGTTCGGAAAAGCGGGCGATGGATCATCAACTGCGAAGCCATCTTGATGATGTCGTCGTGGCCGAGGATGCCCTTGGCATAATCACTTCCAGTTCCATAAGTGAAGGTACGAACTCGAGTGATAGCCTCGCGCTGTTGCTCGTAGCGCACGATATCGTGGGCATTCTTCTCTCGCGTTTTCTGTTGAACGCGAGGGCCAAAATTAGCGGCGGCGTGCTGCAATTCTCCGATCCGCTCGCCGATCCTGTTCGCGACCCAAGTGGCGATGTCTGGCTGGAAGCTGCGCGCGACCGACCAAAGAAAACTATGGATCGTGGAGACGTGAACGAGGGGGTTGTTCCCCACGTCTGCCCAAATCTCCCCGGCGGCGATTTCGGTATAGGTGATGCAAGCTACGCGCTGTCTGCGTAGCCGTAATCGCTCGCCGTGGATGGCGATGATAGAGGCGAGCCCCTTGATCAGCGACGTGGTTTTGCCTGAACCCGCCCCGGCGACCATGTTGAAGCTGGTCGGCGGCTGTGCTGCCAGGCAATGCCGAAGATCTACGTCGGCCTGCGTATCGGGCTGTTGCGCGCGGCTACTCATCGACACTGGCCCCTTCCATTTCGGCCTCAACTTCGAGATCGACTTGTGCCTTGAGCCAAATGAGTCCGTCGCGAATGTACGCCGGAACCTGCCACTCTTCCGGTCGGGCCGTAAGCACACCAAGGGCGAACTTGGTCTTGTCGAACTTATCGCCACTGACCCGCTTGTGAAGCCCCGCCGCCAGCGCTGCAGGATCAGCCAGTGCACCGTGTAAGCGTAGTCCCAATTTCCTCTGCTCTGCGCTCTGACACCATTCGGCGTTCTCGAGCCCGAACGCTTCTTCCAAAGTCCGCCCGGCCAGCTTTGCGTGATGACCCTTCCAAATGATCGGCACGGGCGTCTGATAAGCAACCCGGACGCGGATCGTGCCGTCTGCCGGGGTTTCCTTTTCCTGCTCCGTCGCCGCGAAAAGATCGTCAATCAATTGCTTTGCCGGAAGCCATTTCACGAGAGTCTGGTTGGAAGTGACCGCTCCGGCTACAGGAAGGCATTTCTTACCGTAGCGACGGGCGGGTGCAGGGGCGGCGGCTTCGCCAGCCGGCGCGGGCGGAGCATCACCGACCAATAACAACTCGTAGTCATCAACAGCTTCCACTTCCAAGGTCTCGACTTCGACCTCAATCTCGTCATTGTCATCGTCATCGCCGTCATGATCGGCAGGCAAGAGGGTAACGCTGTCGACGTCGGTGATAATTAGCGTGACGATCCTTAGGAATTCAATCAGCGATTTGAATATGTGACCGAAGGCACCGCCAACCTCCAGAATGCAGATGCAGGAGGACCTTAGCGAGGTCGCCGCTTTCGATATCATAATCGGGAGCAGCAATCGCTCTACGTTGCCCTCCACGAGCACGGCTGCATCCGCAAAAAACAAATCGCAGTGGGTGAGCTTTAGGTACCGTTGCAGAAAATCGCGATGCTCTGTTTCCTGCGCATAGAATGCGGAGAGGTTGAGCACTTCGGTGACTTGATCGCTTCCAATCAAATCGCGCCGGAAGTAGCGAATTGGCTGAAATCCGCGCTCGTATAGGATGTGTGGCGAGTGCGTCGTAATAACCGCCTGGCTGGAGAATGATCCCCCCGCCTCATCCGGAATGACCAGCAAGTCCAGAATATTGCGAATGAACACCTGCTGGAGTTGCGCGTGAAGGTGCGCCTCGGGCTCCTCAATGAAAATGATATGGAGGGGAGCGCGCGCCTCCTCTTCGGCCTTCCAGCGCTCTTGAAGGTCGAGTACCTCGATTACCATATAAATTAAGTTCTTGAAGCCCAGCCCGTTGTAGGTGTCGGGCAGAACCACCTTCTGCGCGCCCTCCCCCACGATGTAGTGGACGCGCGCGTCCTGCGCCATGATGGACGCGGGGTTCAGTGCTGACTTGATTTCGAGCGTTGGGTTATTGAGGCCTGGGTAACCCAAGTGCTTTAATCGTTTCAACGTGTCCTTGAAAACCTCCGCAAGATGTTTGTCGAGGCCCACCTCGGACTCAAACAGCGCCTTTAGCGCCTGATGGTCGTCCTGACGCTGATCGAGATGGCGCTGGTAGAAGCGGCTTAGACGCTTCGACAAATCCTCCGAACGATCACCGGACACCGTTGATGGGTCCGCGAGATGCCGTTGCGCATTCAGGAAATCGACCTTGATGAGCGATTTCAGCACGGCAGCGCCGCCCGGTTCATCGCCCAGCGGCAGCGGCTGATATCCTGCCTTCGCCTGAAATTTCGGATCAAACCGCTTATGATCGAGGACGAAGTAGCGCAGCTCGTACTCGCGTCTCAGTTCCTTAGAGCGCCTAACAGAACCATCTCTGGACGAAGCGCCAGCAGATGAGGCTGGCCGCGATATGGTGAAAGGCAGTGAAGATGTCGGCGCGCCGTTCGTAGCGGACGGCGATGCGGCGGAAGCGGGCAAACCAAGCGAGCGTACGCTCGACCACCCATCGATATCGGCCGAGACGCTCGCTGCTTTCGACGCCACGCCGGGCAATCCGCGGAATGATCGCTCGTTGGCGCAGCGCCCGCCGGCAGTGAGCGAAGTCGTAGCCCTTGTCGGCATGCAGCTTGGCCGGTCGCCGCCGGGGCCGGCCCGCACACTGGCGGATCGCCGGCACGGCATCGACCAGCGCCTCCAGCAGCTTGCTGTCGTGCCGGTTGGCTGGCGAGATCCTCAGGGCGAGCGGGATGCCGTTAGCATCGACGAGGATGTGGCGCTTGGAGCCCGGCTTGCCGCGATCCGTCGGGTTCGGGCCGGTCTCCTCACCCCCCTTTTTGCCGGGACGCTGGCGCTGTCCACCGCCGCACGATCCCAGTTGATGGCGTTGGCATAGCCGAGACGGTCGAGCAGCACACGATGCAGCCGTTCCCACACGCCAGCCCGATGCCACTCGTGCAGACGCCGCCAGCAGGTCATACCCGAGCCGCAGCCCATCTCCACCGGCAGAAGCTCCCAAGGAATACCCGTGCGCAGCACGAACAGGATGCCGGTCAGCGCAGCACGATCGCACAGCCGGGGCCGTCCGCCTTTCGGCTTGGGCGGCTCCGGCGGGATCAGAGGTTCGATGATCGCCCACAAGGCGTCGCAAACAAGAGGGGCTGCCATGCCCCTACCAACCGTTCCCAGCCGGTTTTGTTACGCACTCTTAAGCAGGTAAGCCGACAGCGATTTCGGCCAAGGCACATAATCGCCTGCGCCACCAGCAAGCGCCGCCGCCTTCGCCCGGCCATCGTCACGAGCGGCGTGGTACCGCTGGATCAATTCGGTGATGTTCTTCGGCGCGAGTTCTACGCGGATACCGACGAGCGTTCTGGTCCAAGCGGTCGAAGGCAAGATGGGGATAACGAGATAGAGGTCTTCCGCTCCCACCTCGAACCAAAGGTCAAGCGAGATGGTGGGAAACTCGGCCTCTGGAATTTCGCCTTCTCGTTCGCCGATCTCATCCAGCAACGGCCAGACATACGAGCTGAAATCATACAGCGAGAAGGCATTTTTGCTGCCGGAGAGAAACATCTGCATCGCCTGCGTGGCAGATGTTTTCCCACTGTTGTTCGCTCCGACGAAAATGGAGATGTCGGATGCAAGCTCAACATGCACGTCACGAAGTCGGCGGAAATTCCGCAGTCGGTAAGAATGTAGATGCATCGCGATCCCTTTCCGGGATAGAGCCTACCGCCTCACAACCCCCTTGGGAATCCTAAAGACATGCGAACCGCTCGATTGAATTAGATGGCGGAGGTTGTCCATACCTTAATGTCGTTAAGTCCCGATACATCTCATGAGCTTGTATTGGCAGGGCCCGAACCGGCGCGACTGAATGTCCGAGAGAGGGCGCCAATCCGAGCGTCCGTTATCAAGGCGCCGTCTAACTTCCGCTCCTGGCGCAAAGCGGACCATCTCACTCGTACCGAAAGGGGCAACATTCCCTGCCCCCGATATGGGAGGTAAGCGTCGTCCGGAGGCTGCCTTGTGGGAACGGGGGCAGCGTGCTGAAATCTGGAGGTCGCCGCCACTGTGCGTGGCCGGCTCGGCATCGTGGCACGCAGCGTGATTTGCACCGCGGCGGTCCAGCGTATTGAGGTCATCACCGGCGCCGGTGGGTGAAGCACCTACTCGGCCGAGGAGGAGATCCGCTTGGTCGGCAAAGTCCGCGGCGGGCACGGCGCGGTGGCGCGCCGCCATGGCGTGTGAAACAGCCTGATCTAACTGACCACCTCGTTGATGATCTCCTCCGCGACAAGCGCCAGCCAGTAAGTGAGTTCAGAGGAAATTTCGCTCGTAACCTCTTCAGCGATCCTTCATCGCCCTCCGTACGAGAGTGCGAACGATATTCTCGCATTTTTCATAGTTTCTCGTTAAGCTGAGGCACAGCCATGGGGTGTGTGAGGCTGGTGCGCCGCACGCATCCCATATCCTTCATTTTGGTCAGATAACTACTAATTATCGCTCGACGCGGCAGTTGCCTTTCCAGCGAAGCGCCGCTGGTCTGTGACTTTCGACGAGCCCAGAGAGGTGATAAGGTGGACGCGGGAGAATGGGTGCTTGGCCTTGGTGGATCGGATCATGATTTTGCGGCTGTGCTCGCCCACGGATACGACCTCAGGGTAGCTATAGAAGAAGAGCGCTTGAGCCGGCGCAAATACGGCTTGGCCCATTGGTTCCAAAACCCGGTGGGTTTGTCGGTCCCCTATTGCCTCGATGCGTGCGGCATCGCATTGAAGGATGTCAGCCGCATCGTCAGTAGCGATCTCCTGCCAAGGAAGATCATGTCGGAATGGCCGGACATGGAGATCCGCACCTTTTCCCATCATCTATGCCATGCCGCTTCCGCCGTGTGCCTGTTGCCTCCCGACGCGAAGGCAGCCGTAATTGTCTATGACGGGGAAGGTTCGATCATTGGCCGTTCAATGTCCGGCACCGGGTTGAACCGCGAAACGTTCGGCTTCTTCCGGTATGAGGGCGGCGAGTTGTTGCGCCTCGGGCGAACCACCGGCTCTTGCTTCGACGAGGCGGACTCGGGCTACCCCACAGCGAGCGACAACTCCATCGGCATGCTCTACGAAGTCGTCACAGCGGCCATCGGGTTCGACTTAATGGAAACCGGAAAAACCATGGGGTTGGCCGCGCATGGACGGCCGAGGTTCCTGGCCGAGCTCGAGGCGCTTGTCACGTTTGGAAGCGGGATGGACGATTGCTTCTCCTGCAACCTGAATATGCCCGATGTTCGCGACCGCATCGGCGAACTGCTTAATAAGGAAATGGATCGCTTTGCCGCCCGCGTCGACATGGCGGCAAGCGCTCAGGTGCTTCTGGAGCGTGTCCTGCTGCACTGCTATCGCCTGTTGCCCGACGATCGCTATGATGCCGTCTGTCTCGTCGGCGGCTGCGCGCTTAACCCGGTGGCTAATTCCGTTCTTGCCAGACACCTACGGGACGGGGTGCGGCTCGTCGTTCCGCCGTTCGCTGGCGATGCGGGTATCGGCTTCGGCGCGCTCTGGCTGGATGCTCGCGAACAGGCCGGACGGCCTATCGCCTTCACAATGCGTGGCGCGCCGCTCGACCCGGCGGTTTCGCGGCCCGGCAAAACGTACTCCGCCACCGATATCGCGCAAGCGGTGAGCTTTGCGTATCCGAGCGTGGCGGTCGACGCCTCCGTTACAACGCCAGAAAACCTTGCTATGCGTCTCGCCCGCGGGGAGGTCATAGGGGTGTTCCAGGGCCCGTCGGAGTCCGGACCCAGGGCGTTGGGGGGCCGTAGTATCTTGGCTGACCCGAGGGATGCGTTGGTGCGTGAGCGCATCAACAGGTCGATCAAGCATCGCGAGCCATTCCGGCCCTTGGCGCCGATGATCCTCGCCGAAGACTTCCCGAGCTATTTCGACGATCCTCGTCAGATGGACCGGTTCATGCTGCGCGTGGCAACCGCAACCGAGCGGTGCCGCCGTGAGGCCCCGGCCATCGTGCACGTCGACGGCACTGCCCGCGTCCAAATCATCGACGAGCGTTCGGACCCGTTCCTGCTGGATATTCTGCGGGCCTTCCGTCAGCAGACGGGAGTTCCACTTCTGCTGAACACCTCCTTCAACCGGCGGGGCGAGCCCTTGGTCGAGACGCCCACGGATGCCATCGACGCGTTCCGCGGCATGGGGCTTGACGGGCTATTTCTGCAGGGGACCTACTGCCGGCCTATCTCCGCGTGAAGGCCGAGCGCCACGGCGACGGCAACGAATGCCTGTTCCAGCGACTCTGCCCGCAGTAGTGCTTTGATCGCTGCGTACAGGCTCTGTCGCGCGTTCGGCAGCCCGAGTAGGAAATGCAGCAGGTGCCCCCATTCCAACTCGTCGATCTGACGGCGTCCGATGCGTGGATCCTGACGGACCTTGATTTCCCGCAGATCCTCCTCCGTTAGTGCGCTGCCATTGCTCCGGAGAAACCGCTGCGTCACGCGGGGGTGCCGATGATATACCTCGGCCAGCACGCGCACCGTCGCCCGATGTATGCGTGGATCCGAATGGCCGAGCACTGGCTGCAGCAACGCAAGCCCCTCGTAGGGCCAGAAGGTCGCCACTTGGCAAATGGCCTGGAGGACTTGAAGGGATTCGTCGATCATACCGCCTTGCAGGAAGCAGTTCAGATTCTCCAGCAGTAGGTTCGACGTGCGCTCATCCGAACCAAAGCTATCGACGTACTGCTGGTACCGCATCGTGCGGCGGCGCGTCGACGGCGCCAGTTGGGCATGCCCGTAGATCACGCCGAAGCCGTCCTCAAAAATCATATCGAATCGGTCGCGGTAGCCGCGCCGGAAGCCCCTTTCCTCACCCGGTCGGTACAGCAATCCCGACGGCCAATCGCGCAGCACTTTCCGGATGTAGGGCTCCAGGATTCCGTCGTAGGGCCGGTCGGTCACCAAGTACATGTAGATCACGGCGGCCTGCAGAAAATCCACAGCGACCGGCAGGGGATCGTCCCCAAGCCGTTCGAAACACTCCCGCCAGAAAACAATGGTGCGTTCGGCGTCGTTCAATGCCGACATTACGAACATGAGATGGGACAAGTGATACTCGACATCGCCGTTGTACAGCGTCCCGGCATATTGCAGGAACAGAGTGAAATCATCGTGTTCGAGCGTCCCGCCGCCTTCCAGCCGCTCGACGACGCGGCCGAAGGCTTGTCGTTCGGGATTTTGAAAGAAGCGGCGGATACCCTGTTCCGTCGCATTGAACATGTAGCGGTCGCACCCGCCAACCACGAACGCACATGCCTGGGCGAGATCGGTGGCAGTGAGGCCGGGCGCGGCTGTCGCGTCGACCGCCATTCGGGCGATTCGGGAGAACGCTTGGTATTCCGTCGGATGCGTGTTCTCCCGCCCGAGACGACTCACAAAGCCAAGGACACGGCCAAGACGCCGCCACACGGGGATTCCAGGATCGAACAGGTAGGTGCGGTACAAAGACGGCAATTCCCCGGTGGCGGTTACCTCGTCCGGCCGGTTGAGAAGGCGCTCGACCAGTCGGTCGCAGATGAAGATGTTCGCTTCGACGGTGGCGAGTTGCGACGAACCGCGCTCCACCTGCATTAGCAGCGGAACGCCGAAATTTTCAGGCAGGTTGGCGGCAACCAGCACCAGGGTGCGCAACTGGACTTCCGACAGCCTCCCGCGCCCGGCTGCGTCGAAGGCATCGCGCAGATATCCGCTGAGAAGCTTGGGATCCTCGTCGGCTAGGTCGTACAGGACGTCCTTTGCGAACTCGAAAAGCTGGTCGCTCACCGAGTCGCCGTACTGCGCCGCCAGTTTGCCCTGGTTGTGGACCACGTACTCGATCAGCGAAAACCGTGCCGCGATGTTGAGCAGAAAGTACATGCGGGCCGCAGCGATGGCTTTGCTGTTGCTGCCCAAGGAGCGGACCATCTGCGCCAGATCATGGATTGTCTCAAGCGGCAGCTCGCTGGTATGGAGAAACGCTTCTGCCAGGAAATACTGCTGCGTTCGGTCGTGCGCGAAGCGCAGGAAGCCATTATCGGCATCGACGACAATGTCGAGGTCCTTCAATGTCCTGAGAAGACGGCCGTCGGTCGCTGGCGGCCCCAGATCCAGCGCACGGAACTGGTCGTTGCAACGCTTCAGGCACAAAAACGCCACGGCGGTCAGGCAATCGAACAGGACCGACGCGTCGAGATCAGCGCCGTTGTTGGCCAGCTTGTGCGCGTAGATCGTCCGGTAAATGCTCGCCACCGGCCCGGCAAAAAGTTCGGGTTGATTCCTCTCGGCGATCGCCGCTAGCAGATAGGGATCCCGCATGCGCTCAACTGCATGTGGGGGCAGTAACTGAAGCGAGATATTCAGCCCTGATTCGACCTGTATCCGACCCAGCGCGTCCCGCAGTTCCTCATCGGTCAGCGGGCCGACCGTCAGCGCGCCGACCGCCCCGTCCACCGCACCGTCGGTCCAAAAGACCTCTCGGAGGTGCACCGGATCGACTTTTGACATCAGCGCGTTCCAAGTTTCTTGCCGCACGGTCACGATCAACTTGACGGCGCTTCCCTCATCCGGCAGGAGCCGAGCAAAGCGGATGAGGTTACGAAAAAGACGCACGCAGCCGTCGAGGTCGGCGCTAAATTCGTTTATCCCGTCAATGAAGACCGCAAGGCGCAAGCCTCGGGTACGCAACCAGTGCTCGAAAAGGTCCAGTGAGAATGGGGCGGCGTGTCCGAGGCCACCGAACTGGTCGGCCAGTTGCTTCTCTAGGTCCGGCGTGTCGAAGGCCTTGGCCTTCAGCAGCAGAATGCGCCGGGTTTGGTTGTCGCCCCATGCCATGTGCAGGCGAACGCCAAGAGAACTCTTCCCGAAGCCGGATGCACCCGCGAGGACCGCGAGGCGGCGGTCCGACGACATGAAAGTGCCGATCACCCGTTCCAGCGAGACGCGCCGGGCGAACAGTCTAGTAATGGGCAGATGACCCCGCTGGCCATATTCGGCGATGAACTGGCGGTTGCTGCGGTCGGTACGCCACTCGAAGAGTGGTGCTAAATAATTGGGCGCCGCGCCGGCGAAGCGAGCGACTTCCAAAACCGGCTTGGCGATAGCTTTAATGAGTTCATCAAATCCCGCCCGCACAAACAGTGGAGGGTTCGGTGCGAGTGCGATGCTCAGTGGCGCACCCGGATCGGGAGGCTCTGGGTTGCACCAGAACCAGCGGTGGGCCCTGCCGGCCGCCGACCCGATCAGTCGAGCCAACGCCTCGTCGTAGCCGCTATAACCAGCAAAGACAACGTGATGCGAGCCGAGGATATCGGTCAGCAGGTCCACCATGGCCTGATCGTAGTCGGGGTGTGTCAGCTCGTCATTACTCAGGTAGAGTACTGATCGCGCCGATAGATCGCCATGAAGCTTTAAATAAAAGGGTTTTATGGACGCAACCTTTGCAGGGAGTACTGGATATGGCCGAGCGAAACCAGGACTGTATATCTGAAATACATCCTTACCGAGTTCTTGCTGAGCGATTTCCAACATGACATCGAAGTTGGTAGTAACAACTGCGTCAATAGCGTGATGCTCCGCTAGCAACACAAGAAGCCGATACGCATCCGAAGGAAGCAGTTGGCTTGCTTCTCGAAAAATCCTCTCCACTAACGCGGCCTTTTCGAGCGCGCTCAAGCCAGCATGAAAGATTTCCTGAAAATGCCTGTCGATGTTCTGAGGATCGGTCACGGAAAACAGCGGCCTGCCAACTATTTTCTCAATGCACCTCTTCTTAAATGCAGAGAACGTGATGCCCCCGGAACTAATATCAGCACCCGCCCCGATGAACATGCAAATCTTATGGTAACCGGAAGGCGAGGCGCGGAACCGATCTATGACGAGGTTGGCAATCAGCTCTAAGCTCATGTTCTATTTCTGTCTCAATGATTTTGAATGCTGCCGCGTCGAGCGATAATTAGGGTCTGGACCCATAAAGAGCCTTTCCCGAAGGGAATCGTTATGATTCAAAGCCCTGGAAAGGGGCTTTGTGATGAACGACGGTCAGTTCTGGTTGACGGTGGAGCAGTTCGGACGGCTTGAGCCGCACCTTCCGCGCGATACCCGAGGCAAGCCGCGCGTTGATGACCGACGTGTGATCAGCGGGATCGTCCATGTGCTGAAGTCGGGTGGGCGCTGGGCGGACGCGCCGCCGGTCTACGGTCCGCGCAAGACGCTCTACAACCGCTTCGTCCGCTGGGCGGCCAAGGGCGTGTGGGAGGATATCTTCCATGCGTTGGCAGCGGCAGGTGGCCCTCCACCGCCAGCAGTGCTGTCAGGTCGTCCAGACTGGCGCGGCGCGCGGCGCGCTCCACCTTTGCCGCAGTCAGCCGGCCAGTGATGCCGGCGCGGGCGGCGGCGGCACTTTGCAGGCGCCGCGCCTCGTCGTTGGTCAGGCTGCGTGGCAAGCGCCGGGGCAGGCGAACACGCGCGTCAAGGCGGTGGAAGGGGCTGGTCTCAATCACCTCGTCCAGCTCCAGCCAGCGAAACATTACTTTCAAGCAGGCGATGCGCCGCCTGACGCTGGTCTCTTTCAGCTTTCGGGTGTCCATCAGGTGGGCCAAATACCGACGCAGCAGATGGCGGTCCACCGCTGTCACCAGTGTGGCTGCCCCGGCAAAACGCTCAAACTCACGCAGGTCGATGGCGTAGGCACGAATGCTGTGAGGTGAGAGATTCTTGACTCGGCAATGGGACAGGAATGCGACGCAGGCCTCATCAAGGGTCATGGGTGCAGTGGGGTAGGTTGCATACCTAAGCATGCATACTCCTTTTGTGCACTTATGAGAAGCGCGGTGCTTTCGCCTTCGAGTCGTTAGCTGTCAGGCAACAAAAACCGGAGTGATTCAGGCTTGTCGGACAGAGTTCCGGAAAAAGGGGCGTGAGCAGGAAAGCGACGATCAGCTGCGCGAGGATGTCGATGGCCGACCGGGACTTGGAGCTGGGGCTTGACGCCCTCACCAAAGTCGGCAGCGCCCACGTTTCCGTGGACACGGCGTCCGGCGCCGCTGCAGCGCCTTGATCGAGTCAATACCGATTCAAGGGAGTGGCTCCGGAAAGTACTGCGGTCGCCAATGGGAGCAGGGGAACGGCGTGTTGCCGGCGCACTCACGGATCCTGGTTCCGTGTGGCCGCGTAAGCGGCGAATCCGATGCCGTTACTCCCGTTCCGGTCCGCGCGCGTCGGACGCGACGGCTTCCATAATGCGCTTCAATTCCCCAACGATATCGCCATGATGTTTGGCGAGGTAAGCGGCCACGGCCGCGTTGCCGAGCAATTTGGTCATGAAGCCCTTGGCGACCACCAGCACCAGCATGGTCTCGCCGAGCGTGTCCTCCACGACCCGATAATCCTGATGCAGCTTTTCCATCTCGCGTTCCATGCGAGCGATGTCCTCCGGCGTGACGCCGGCGGCGGGCTTCGGCTTGCGCCCATCGACCAATTGCTCCGGCCGCGTCGTCGCCAGGATCATGCGTGCGTAATTGACCGTGAAACGGCTGGCCGACACCATCATCTCGGCCGCCACAATCTGACGCATGGGCTTCATCTTGCGCAGAACGGCGAACACGCCTTGGCTCACCATCCGGTCTTTCAGCATCGTGACCACTTCGGGGGCGATGCCCTTGAGCAATTGCTGACGCTCACGGATGCGTTCGACATTGATATCGAACGACTGCGCGATCCGCTCCGGAGCCAAGCCTATTTCGATCCCCTTCAGGATCATCTCATGTTCTTGGATAGGACTCAGGCGGTTGATCCGCCGGTTGTAGGTGAAGCCCTCATCGTCGGTGGAAACAAGGCAGACCGCCTCCGTTCCGCCAAGCTCCTTCAGGGCTTCGAGCCGCAGATGTCCGTCGAGCAGGATGTAGTAGCGGTCGTCCTCACCGGTCCCGCGCCCTTCCGGATGGACAGCCAGCGGCTCGATGATCCCGACCTCGCGGATCGTGGCGAGAATGGTCCGGTATTTCGGTGACTGGCGGATGTCCTTGCCAAGCTTGCGGGTCGGCAGGATATGGTCAACCGGGACGGTGATGGTCTTTCCCTCGAAGCCGTTCCGAACGTGGGTCATGGCCTCGAGTCTCCCGACAACCGATCGGCCAACACCTTGGGCATGTCGTCGATGCCTTCGGCGCGCAGGAGAGTGCGGAAATGTTCGTCCGCCAGCAACCGGCGGAGCGTCGTCGTCACGAACAGGAGCCGTTGCTCGCCGATCTCCGCCTTCTTCACCAGAAGGCTCCGTCGACGAACCTCCGTCTGATAGGTCTGGAGCAACTTGTGCGGGGTCATCGCCGTGTCGATCTTCTGCGTCCAACGTCCATACTGCTTGCCCAGCACCCGGCGGCGGTCGATGAGCCGACGGACCTGGATCAACTGCTCACCACGCAGAAGCCCTGTCTCGTAAGCCTCCATCATCGCAACCTGGATATCCTCATCGCCCGCCCTGGCGATCTGGGAGGCGAGATTGATGGGCAGCCAACCCTTCTCGACGGCGGCGATGAGACGTTCCTCGCCGGCCTTCAGCAGGACGAGGATGCCACTGATGTAACTGGGATCAAGGCCGGTCTTTTCGGCGATCTTCATCACACCGTAGCCTCGCTCCTCCAGCACGCGGACCGCGGTGAGCAGATCCCGATTGGAATGCTTGCGGCGGGCGAGGTTCTCGATAAGGCTGATGAGGTAGAGGTCGGCTTCGCCGGCTTCGACGACCATCGCAGGAATCCGAGTCTCGCCCAGCGCCTTGAACGCTTCCATCCGGCCCTGGCCGCACACCAAGTCGTAAAACGGCCCTTCGCCGTCGGCGCCGTTTTCAGTCACGGTGACCGGGCGCTTCAGGCCGACGGTGGCGATGCTCTCGACGAGGCCGGAAAACACCTTTTGATTGCGGCTGCGTGGGTTCAGAACCCGGATGCGGTCGATGGGGATCGACCGGATTTCCGAAGGCCCGCCGACATGGTGTGCGGCGGGTTGTTTTCTCGAACTCATCCTGGCACCTCCTTGAGGCTGACGCGCTTGGCCATGTTCATCAAGGCGCTCAGACCGTCGAAGCGGTAGGCGTCGATGCCGGCTCCGTTCTCCTCCGCCAACCGTAGTTTCGGCGCCGTCATGTCGATGGAGGGAAGCAGATAGTAGTCACGGACATCGTCGTTGCCGGGCGTCATCCGCACCGCCACGGTCAGGTCGGGGACCAGCCCGGCATCGAGCCGAATCACCCAGCGCCGTGCCCCGGCTGGGGTTTCCTGGCAGCGGCTCAACACCAGCGACACGGTGAATTCCTCGTTGACGGTCAGAAGGTCGGTGCGTGCATCGATCGCCACCCGGCCGCCGGCTTGGCGGATGCGGGCGAGGGTATCCTCGACGAGGCGGGGGTGGAGATCGCGGAGGTGGCGGTTGATCTCGATATAGCGGTAGTCCCGTCCGGGCCGATAGCCGATCAGCGAATAGGCTCGTACCAAGCTGCCGAAGCGGTGCCGGTAGGCGCCGCTGGAGGGCATGCCCTCGCACTCGTCGATGACGAGACCGGAAAGGTATCCTTGATGCGCCAGCAGGCTCTTCAGCCGCTCCAGCATCTCCGGGTCGGACAGCCGTTGGCTGCGCGTGAGGATGAGAGCCTGTGCGGCCTGGAACAGCCCCGGATCAAGGATGGGGGCGAACGCTCCTTCGGCCCTGATCCACATGTCAGACCGGTTGACCACGCGTTTGCCTTTCAGTTTGCAGGAAATCCGGTTGTAGATGTTGGTGCCGATGTACTTCTCGTTGGTGAGCAGTTGATGGACGCTGCCCCGCGTCCAGGGGCGGCCGAAATCGGTGAGCTTACCCTCGGTGTTGAGGAGTGCGGCGATCTCTCCCTCGGTCTTTCCGTCCTCAACAAAGGTGCGATACACCCGTCGTACGGTTTCGATCTCATCCTCTGGACCAGGAACGAGGATCACCCTGTCGGTCTGAAGGCTCTTGCGCTCACCGGGGCCCAGCAGGCTCTTGGGTCGCCGATCCTGATCGATCATCTGCCGGCGCAAGCCGTAGCCGGCCGGCCCGCCCTGACGAAAACCCAGCTCGATCAGGCGGCACTGACCGGCAAAGACCTTGTGCGACAGCTCGCGGCTGTACTCCCCAGCCATCTTGCGCTTGATCATCTTTTGAAGGTCGGATCCCATGCTGCCGTCGTTCTCGAACGACTCGGCGCAGTACTCGACCCTTACACCCGCGCGTTTGCAGACGTACTCGTAATAGGCGCTCTCGTCAGCGTCTTGGAAACGTCCCCATCGGCTGACGTCGTAGGCCAGAATCACTGAATAGTCGGCACGGCCATTCTGGACGTCGTCGATCAGGCGCTTCAGGCCGTTGCGGCCATCGATGGCCAGCCCGCTCTTGCCTTCATCAGCATAAGTGCGAACGATTTCAAGGCCATGTCGGGCAGCGTATTGTCGTATGGCATCGGCCTGATTCTCGGTTGAGTATTTTTGATGCTCCGTCGACATCCGCACATACTCAGCCGCCCGCACCGGGCGGGAAGGATCAGGAGAGTCGGCATCCGTCCGGAGGGAGCGCATGGCGAAAGCAACTTTTCAGGACCGTCGCCTTCCAAATTATTTTACGCAGTGTATAAACGCAAGCGTCAAAGCCGCAGCGCGTCCACCTATCGCCCAGGGCGACGTGGTCGTAAGATCACGACGCGGCTTTCAGGAGTGTTCGTGCCAAAGAGAAGGGGAGCGCGGCTCCGTCGCCGGTGAAGATCCAGTCGGTGGTGATCCCGTGCAATTCCTTCAGTCGCGCCATAACCAACGGGTCAGGCAGGCGTTTGCCGCTTTCCCAATGATTCCATGTCGCCGCCTTTACCCCCAAAGGCTCGTAAAGGTCCTTCTGGGTAAGGCCGAGCGCCAACCGGGCCGCTCGCAAGCGATTGCCGATGGCCTTCAGGTCGTCGGGATGGCGCTTTCGGGTCATGATCAATAGGTTACTCAGCGTAAAGAAAAGAGGCAAGGCACAACAACGCCGAATTGCCACGCTCACAGCGTCATCATGGGCGAACGCGGCACGGGTACCCGCCTCCCTTCCAACCCGCCACCGTGGACTTGGCGTTGCCGTCAGTTGCCCGCGGCCCGGGTGCAGGTCACCAGGAAATCGATCAGGCGCTGGGCCGACGCGTCCAACTCATCCCCGGCGCGGGTGCAGATGGCCAGTTCGCGGCGCGCCCACGGCTCGTCGAGCAGCAAGAGCGTCAGCCCAAAGGCGGCCACCAGCGGCTGCGCCGCCAGTTCCGGCAGGATGCCCAGCCCCAGCCCGTGCAGCACCATTTGGCACATGGCCTCGAAACTGCGGACTTGCACGCGCACCCTCGGGGTCTGCCCGCTGCGGCGCGCCTGATCGGTCACAAGCCGGTGCACGGCGGTTGCGTGGTCGAGCGTGACGAGTTCTTCCTTGAGAACCGACGCGAAGGCGACCGAGCCGCCATGGGCCAGAGGATGGTCGGACGGCACGACGATGGCCAGGCGGTCTTCGGCGTACGTCCGGGTGCGGAGTTGCCACAGGTCGCCACCCCGCACGATGATGCCGATGTCTGTTTCCTTCTGGTAGAGCGCCTCGACGATCTCGACACTCGGGCGCTCCTGCAGTTCCAGACGGATCGAGGGGAAGGCGCGGGCGAAGGCGGACAGGTCGCCGGCCAGCCGCTGCACCAGCGCCGAGCTGCTGGCGAACACCCGCACGGACCCCCGCACGCCGGCACGGTAGTCGGCCAGTTCGGCGTCGAGCTGCTGGTTCATCCCCAAAACCCCGCGCGCGTAGCGCAGCACCGCCAGTCCCGCCGGGGTCGGCTCCACGCCGTAGGGAAGCCGGTGCAGCAGCGCGGTGCCGCAGCCGTCCTCCAGGAGCTTCACGCGCCGGCTCGCCGCCGACAGGGTGAGGTTCGACTGGCCGGCGGCGCGCGTGATGCTCTTCGTCTCGCACACCCGCAGGAACAGCAGCAACGTCTGGATATCATGCCGCACCATCCGCCGCCCCTTCCCGCTTGAGGATCTCAGCGGCGGCTTTCGACGGGCCGCCTTGTCTGATTCCGCAGGCAACCAGTGTGCAGCAGCCCCGACACCGGTGCAACGGTGCTTCCGCCTTCGAATTCCGCGAAGGCTGACTACAGGGAAATCTAATTCGTTCGTGTAGCAAACAAATGATACCGTTTCTTCCAGAGCGCACTTTGGCCGCCAAGCGGTGGCCGGGTGCACGGGCAGGGATGGAAACGAGGGCGATCACACATGGCCGCGTCGAGCACCCCCCATGAACGAGCCGGTACCGGTTCGGTCGGCGACCGACTGACGGCGTCGGACGCCTTGGCGAACCTCCGCGTGCTGGACCTGACGCGGGTGCGGGCCGGTCCGACCTGCTGCCGCATCCTCGCCGACTTCGGCGCCGACGTGATCAAGATCGAGGCGCCGGCCGGGGCCGACCCGAACGATGGCATGAACGGGCCGCGCGACGGCTACGACATGCAGAACCTTCACCGCAACAAGCGCTCGTTGTCGCTGAACCTCAAGACGCCCGAGGGCAAGGCCGTCCTCGGCCGCCTCGTCCGCACCGCGGATGTCGTGGTCGAGAACTACCGTCCCGACGTCAAGCACCGCCTGGGTATGGATTACGAGACGCTGCGAGCGATCAATCCGCGCATCGTCCTGGCCTCCATCTCCGGCTTCGGGCAGACCGGCCCGTACCGCGACCGCGGCGGCTTCGACCAGATCGCCCAGGGCATGGGCGGGCTGATGTGGCTCACCGGGCTGCCCGGCCAGGGGCCGGTGCGCGCTGGCGTCGCCATCGCCGATATCTCCTCCGGCCTCTACGCCGCCGTCGGCATCCTGATCGCGCTGGCCGAGCGCGGAGACTCCGGAGAGGGGCAGTGGGTGCAGACGTCGCTGCTGCAAAGCCAGATCGCCCTGCTTGACTTCCAGGCCGCCCGCTATCTCGTCGACGGCGTGGTGCCGGAGCAGGCGGGCAACGACCACCCAACCTCGACCCCCATGGGTCTGTACCGGACGGCGGACGGTTTCATCAACATCGGCGCCTCCGGCGAGGATCTGTGGCGCCGCCTGTGCCGCGCCGTCGGGCATCCGGCCCTCGCCGAGCGGCCTGAGTTCCGCAGCGAACCCGACCGTCTGGCCAACCGGCCGCAGCTCAACGCCGAACTTGGCGCCATCTTGGCGGAGCGCCCGTCCCACGAGTGGCTGGACGCGTTCACCGCGCATGGTGTGCCGGCCGGGCCGGTCAACCGGATGGACGAGGTGTTCGCCGACCCGCAGGTCGAGCATCTGGGCATGGCGGTGCCGGTGCAGCACCCGCGCCGCGGCGCCATCCGGCTGGTCGGCCAGCCGGTGGTGCTGTCGCGCACGCCGGCCGGCATCGCCGCCCCCACGCCGGAGGCCGGCGCGCACACCGACGACATCCTCGGCGGCCTCGGCTACACACCGCAGGAGATCACCGATTTCCGCAGCCGGAGGGTGATCTGATGGATACGCCGTCGCTCCGCTACCGGACCACCGGCCCGGTCGCCCGGCTGACCATCGACAACCCGGCGCGCCGCAACGCCATGACGCTCGACATGTGGGCGGCGCTGCCGGAGCTGGTGCGCCGCGCCGAGGTGGACCCGGAGGTGCGGGTCATCCTGCTGCGTGGGGCCGGCGACGCCGCCTTCTGCGCCGGGGCCGACATCTCGCAATTCTCCGAGAAGCGCAGCGGCGAGGCCGAGGGGCGGGTCTACGACGCCGCGGTCGAGGCGGCGCAGGCGACGCTGTTCGCCGCCGGAAAGCCGACCGTCGCCTATGTCCGCGGCGCCTGCTTCGGCGGCGGCGTCGGAATCGCCTTGAGCTGCGACCTCCGCGTCGCCGCCGCGGACGCCCGCTTCCGCATTCCGGCGGCGCGGCTGGGCCTGGGCTACACCTTCTCCAACGTCGAACTGGTGACGGCGCGCCTCGGTGCCTCGACGACGGCCGACCTGCTGTTCACCGCCCGCACGGTCGATGCGGAGGAGGCGCTCCGCTTGGGCCTCGTCGGGCGCCTGTTCGGCGCCGAAGAAGCCGACGCGGCGGTGGAGGATCTGGTGACCGCCATCGGCGGCAATGCCCCGCTCACCCTGCGCGCGGTCAAGCGCGCCCTGGTCGAGCTTGCCCAGCCGGCGGTGGAGCGCGACACCGCCGCCGTCGATGCGCTGGTGCGAGCCTGCTTGGGCAGCGACGACTATCGCGAGGGTCAGGCGGCGTTCAAGGAGAAGCGGGAGCCCAAGTTCCGCGGGGTCTGAACGAACAACGGGGGAGGGACGTCGGATGAGCGAGCTTTCGGCCCAGGAGGCCTTCGAGATCGGCAGCCTGTACAGCCGGTACAACCTGTGCAGCGACCTCGGCGACCCCGACGGCTACGCCGACTGCTTCACGGCGGACGGGGTGCTGGAGCTGATGCCGCACGAGCTGCGCATCGCCGGCCGGGCCGCGCTGCACGGGCACAAGGTGCGTGACCTCGCCACCCGGCAGGGCTACCGGCGGCACTGGAACGGCAACCTGCTCCTGGAACGGCGCGACGACGGCTCGGTGCGTGGTCGCTGCTACCTGATGGCCTTCAACGGCCCGTCGGGTGAACTGCCGGCCATCGGCGACTGCGGGGTGTACGAGGACGACATCGTGCTCGACGGGGGCACTTGGCTGTTCCGCCGCCGGCTCCTGACGATGGACGCCAGCACCTGGACGCGGAGGTGACGGCGATGGACGACATCCTGACCATGGGCGCGGCGGAGCTGGCGCAGGCGGTGGGCAGCCGCCAGATGTCGGCCCGTACCGTGGCCGAGGCCTTTCTCGCCCGCACCGAGGCGGTGAACGGCGTGGTCAACGCCGTGTGCACCCTCAATCCAGCGGCGCTCGCCGAGGCCGAGGCCTGCGACGCCCGCTTGGCCTCCGGCGCCGCTCCGCGGCTGCTGGAGGGCGTGCCCTTCGTCGTCAAGGACAACGTCGACACAGCCGGCCTGCGCACCACCTATGGCTCGCGGCTGCGCCAGGACTTCGTGCCCGCCGAGGATGCGGTGGCCGTGGAGCGGCTGCGTCGCGCCGGTGCGGTGCTGCTCGGCAAGACCAACGCGCCGGAGTTCGCGCACGACGTGAACACCACCAACGCGCTGTTCGGCACGACGCGCAACCCGTGGCGGCTCGACGCGACCTCCGGCGGGTCGAGCGGCGGGACGGGCGCCGCCGTCGCCGCCGGCATGGCGCCGATCGGCATCGGCACCGACCTCGGCGGCTCGATCCGCGTGCCGGCCGCCTTCAACGGCATCGTCGGCGTCCGCCCGACGCCGGGCCGCGTCCCGGTCTATCCCAGCGCCTTCGCCTGGGACACCCTGGTCGAGCACGTCCAGGGCCCGCTGGCCCGCAGCGTCGAGGACGCCGGGCTGATGCTCGCGGTGATGGCCGGGCCGGACGATCGCGACCCCGCTTCGCTGCCCGACGACGGCATGGACCTCGCCGCCGCCGCCCGGCGCACCGACACCGTGCGCGGCCGACGGATCCTCTACGTCGAGGATTTCGGCGGGCTGGTGCCCACCGACCCGGAGGTGGCGCGGCTGGCCCGCGCCGCCGCCCTCGCCTTCGAAGACCTCGGCTGCGTCGTGGAAAGCGGTACCCTCGACGTGAGCGGTCTGCGTGAGATCGTCATGGGAACGCGGGCGTTCGGCATGGTCGGGCGCTATGCGGACCTGCTCGACCACCACCGGGCGGAGATGACCGCCCCACTCGTCAACCAGATCGAGGACGCGCTCAAGCGCTCGGTGCGCGAGGTGGCCGCGGCGGAGCGGCTGCGCGGCGACTACTGGCACCGGGTGCGGCGGGTGCTGGAGCGTTTCGACCACATCGTCGCCCCATCGGTGGGGATCACGGCGTTCGACCTCGACCGGCCCCTGCCGACCGAGATCGCCGGACGGCCGCTGGAGCGCTTCTACGACGTGTTCCTCGGCACCTACGCCTTCTCCGTCACCGGTTTGCCGGTGGTGGCGGTCCCCTGCGGCTTCACGTCCGCGGGGCTGCCGGTGGGCGTCCAGATCGTCGGCCGGCGCCTGCGCGACGACCGCGCGCTGGAAGCGGCCGCAGCCTTTGCGCAGGCGCGCCCCGAGCATACCCGCCGTCCGCAGGTGGACACCACGTGGCGGCCGCCCGAACGGGGTGAAACGGCGACGACCGGCTACAAGGTGGCGTGAGGGGAGGACGGACATGGAAGGACGGACATGGATCTCGACCTGAAAGGCAAGCGCGCGGTGGTCACCGGGGCCAGCAAGGGCATTGGCCGCGCCGTCGCCGAATCCCTTGCCGGGGAAGGCTGCGACCTCACGCTGGTGGCCCGCGGGTCTGCGGAGCTGGAGGAGCTGGCGGCGACGCTGTCCGCGCGCTTCGGCGTCGCGGCGGTGGCGGTGCCCACAGACATGGCCGACGAGCGGGCCCGGCAGGCCCTGGCGGCGGACTGGGCCGGCGCCGACATCCTGGTCAACAACGCCGGCGCCATTCCGGGCGGCGAGATCGGCGAGGTCTCCGACGAGGTGTGGCGCGGCGCCTGGGAGCTGAAGGTGTTCGGCTACATCGCGCTGTGCCGGCTTTTCTACGCCGCCATGAGCGAGCGCGGCCGCGGCGTCATCGTCAACGTCATCGGCACCGCCGGCGAACGGCCGAACGCCGCCTACATCGCTGGCACCACCGGCAACGCCGCCCTGATGGCCTTCACACGGGCGCTCGGCGCGCGGGCGCCGGACGCCGGGCTGCGGGTGGTCGGCGTCAACCCCGGCATGACCGCCACCGACCGCGCCGTGACGATGATGCGTACCTTCAGCGCGCAGAGGCACGGCGACGCCGAGCGCTGGCCGGAGGTGGAGCGCGCCCTCGGCCTGCCGTTCGGACGGATGGGCACCCCGCGCGAGGTGGCGGACATGGTGACGTTCCTGGCCTCGCCGCGGGCCGGCTACGTCAGCGGCACCATCGTGACGGTGGACGGGGGGCCAGCAACCGCAGCGCCTGAGCGGAATCGGAAAACGACGCGTCAGGACCGCACACAGGGGCAGCGCCCGGAAAAGGGCCAACGAAATGGGCCAACGAAATGGGAGGAAGGCACATGCGCACGCTCACGATGACCGGACTGGCCACGATGACCGGCTTGGCGTCGGTCGCAGCCCTGTCGCTGATGGCGGCGCCGGCCGCCTTGGCCGAGACCGGCGTCACCGCCGAAACCATCGTCATCGGCGGCATGGGCGGGCTCACCGGCCCCTCCGCCGGCCTCATCATCCCGCAGCTCAACGGGGTGCAGGCGGTGTTCGAGGAGGCCAACGCCGCCGGCGGCATCCACGGCCGCAAGATCGTCTATACCAAGCAGGACGACGAGTGCCTGCCCAGCCGGGGCGTCGGCGCGGTCAAGAAGCTGATCCATGAGGAAAAGCCCTTCATGATCGTCGGCGGCGGCTGCTCCAACGCCGCCATCGCGCAGAAGCCCGAGGTCATCGAGGCGAAGATCCCCTGGGTGATCGTGGCCTCCACCGCCGACTCCCTGACCGAGCCGGTCAACCCGTACATCTTCACGACCATGTCGGCCGCCTGGATGGAGGTCTATGGCCAGCTCCAGCTCGCTCTCGACCAGGGCAAGACGCGCATCGCCGTGGTCTGGCAGCCGGACGCCTGGGGCAAGGCGCGCCTCGATCCGATGAAGCAGGCCTTCAAGGCCAAGGGCATCGAGCCGGTCTCCATCCAGGAGATTGCCGTCGAGCCGACCGACACCACGCCCACCGTCCTGCAGCTCCAGGCCACCAAGCCGGACGCCGTGCTGCTGCTGCTGTTCCCCAAGGCGGCGGTGCCATTCCTGCGCGACGCCTACAAGGTGGGGCTCCAGCCGCTGATGGTCGGGGGCTCGCCGCTCGGCGAGATCGACGTGCTGGCCAAGGGCGTCGGCTCGCCCGACTCCGTGAAGAATCTCCGCGCCGTCACCGCCGCCGGCTACGGCGTCGACGACCCGCAGGTGGCGAAGTGGAAGGGCATCGTCGAAAAGCGGTTCGGCGACCGCTTCAACGTCCTGCACATGTACGGCATCTCCGCCGGGCAGTTCGCGGTCGAGGCGCTCAAGCAGGCCGGTCCGGAGCTGACGCGGGAGAAGATCCTCCAGGTCATGTCGAACCTGACGGTGAAGACCGACACCTACGCCGGTCCGCTGGAGTGCAAGCCCACCGACCACCAGTGCCACAAGGCGCTGGGCATCTTCGCCTTCCAGGACGGCCGCGTCACCGGCATCGGCGTCACCAAGCCGACCCGCTGATTCCGCATCCCCTGCGCCGGCTCCCCGAGGGGACCGGCGCAGCCCTCCAGAGAAAGGAGCCCGGCGGTGCTGCTCGCCTACGCCTTGTCCTCGGGGATCACCAGCGGCGCGCTCTACGCGCTCGTCGCGGTCGGCCTCGTGCTCTGCTACCGGACCACCGGCCACATCAACTTCTCGCACGGCGAGCTGTTCATGATCGGCGGCTTCCTCGCCTTCACCCTGCATGTGATGTGGGAGTTGCCCTACATCGTGGCGCTGCTGGGTGCGGTGGCCGGCTCGTTCGTGCTGGGCGTGCTCACCGACCGCGTCGTCTACCAGCCGCTGATCAAGGCGCCGCCGATCGCCATGGTCATGGCGACGGTTGGGTTGTCCTTCGTGCTGAAGGGCATCGGCCGCCACTTCTGGGGCGGCCAGGGCGAGGTGGTGCCCTTTCCACCGCTGGTCAGCCCGGCCCCGGTCCTCATCGGCGGCGTCGCCGTGTTCCCGCAGCAGCTCGTGGTCATCGCCAGCGTGGCGGTGTGCATGCTGCTGCTGACGCTGTTCTTCACCCGGACGCGGGCCGGCAAGATGATGCAGGCCACCGCCGAGAACGCGCACGCCGCCTACCTCGTCGGCATCCGCGTCGAGCGCGTCTACATGCTGACCTGGGGCGCCGGGGCGGCGCTCGCCGGGGTGGCTGCGGTCTTCGTGGCGCCGCTCACCCTGCTCACCCCGGACATCGGGCTCAGCCTGCTGCTGAAGGCGTTCGCCGCCACCATCCTCGGCGGGCTGGGCAGCATGACCGGCGCGGTCATCGGCGGGCTTCTGGTCGGCATCCTCGAGGCGCTCGCCGGCACCTACATCGCCAGCAGCATCCAGGACGTCTCGGCCTTCATCATCATTCTGGCCGTGCTGGTGTTCCGGCCGACCGGCCTGCTGGGCGCACGCGCCCGACGGGAGGTGTGAAGCGATGGTCACCCTGTCCAACGAACCCTCGGCCGAACCCTCGTCCCCCCGTGCCCTCAAGCGCCGCAACCTCGGCCGGCTGGTCGGCCGGCGCCCGGCGCTCGCCGTCGGCGTCCTGCTGTTCGCCGTGCTGCCGCTGGTGGCCAACCCCTATCAGGTCTATGTCGGCAACCTGGCGCTCATCTACGTGATCCTGGCGGTCGGCCTGAACATCCTGCTCGGCCTCGCCGGGCAGCTCTCCTTTGCCAATGGCGCCCTGTTCGGCGTCGGCGCCTATGCCACCGGCCTGCTGCGCCTCGATGCCGGCCTGCCGTTCTGGCTGGCCCTGCCGGTCGGCACCGCCATCACCGTGGCCATCGGGCTGGCGGTCGCGCTGCCGGCGCTGCGCCTGCGCGGGCTCTATCTGGCGCTCGCCACCATCGCCTTCGCGCAGTTCGCGCTGTGGACCTTCGTGCACTGGGACTCGGTGACCCACGGCACGGCGGGCTTCGTCATGACGCCGGTCGACTTCACGGCGCTCGGCCTGCGCACCACCACGGGCATCTATTATCTGAGCCTCGTCCTCGCCGTCCTGCTGGTGGCCGCGGCGTACGGCATCATGCGCTCGCGCATCGGCCGCGCCCTGGTGGCCCTGCGCGAGAGCGAGGTGGCGGCGGAGTCCATCGCCGTGGACATTACCCGCACCAAGATCACCGCCTACACGCTGACCGCCGTCTACGCCGGGGTGGCGGGCGGCCTGTTCGCCGGCCTGCTGAACGTGGTGGTGCCGGAATCTTTCAACCTGTTCCAGATCGTCCTGCAATTCTGCATGGTCGTCGTTGGCGGCCTCGGCTCGATCGCCGGGTCGGCGATCGCCGCCGTGCTGCTGATCGGCATGCAGGAGGGGCTGCGCGGCATGCAGGACCTGCAGGAGATCGGCCTCGGCCTGCTGCTGCTCGGCATGCTGCTGTTCGCGCCGGGCGGCCTCGTGCAGGCGCTGCGGCGCTGGCTGCCGGGGTGGACGGAACCGCACAGCCGAGGGGAGGAGGACTGATGGCTGAACTCAGCATCGAACGCCTGTCGCTGTCGTTCGGCGGCCTCGCCGCGCTCAGCGATGTGGACATCGCGGTGCCGGCCGGCGAGATCCGCGGCATCATCGGCCCGAACGGCGCCGGCAAGACGACCCTGCTCAACGTCGTCTCCGGCCTGGTGCGTCCGACCGGGGGCGAGATCCGCCTGGACGGCCAGCCGCTCACCCGCCTCAAGGCCAGCGAAGTGGCCGCCCGCGGCGTCGGGCGCACCTTCCAGACCTCGCTCCTCTTCAAGGGGATGACGGTGCTGGAGAATGTCATGGCGGGGATGCACCAGGGACTGCGCACCTCGGTTCTGGGCGCCGCCATCGGCCTGCCCGGCGTGCTGCGCGAGGAGCGGCAGGCCCGCGAGCGGGCGCGCGAGGCGCTGGCCTTCGTCGGCATGCTGTCCTTCGCCGAGCGCGACGGCGCGTCGCTGTCGTTCGGCCAGCAGAGGCTGGTGGAGATTGCCCGTTCGCTGGTCGCCGAGCCCAAGGTGCTGCTGCTGGACGAACCGGCGGTCGGCCTCAGCCCGCCGCGCGTCGCCGAGCTGGACGAACTGCTGCGCCGCATCCGCGACAAGCGCGGCATCACCATCATCATGGTGGAGCACGTCATCCGTCTGGTGATGGGCGTGTGCGACCGCATCACCGTTCTGAACTCGGGCCGGAAGATCGCCGACGGCACGCCGGACGTCATCCTCGCCGACCCGTTCGTCAAGGAAGCTTATCTTGGAAAGAGCCCCGATGCTGACCGTGCGTAACCTTAGCGTCTGGTACGGCCTCAGCGAGGTCCTGCGCGACGTCTCCTTCTCGGTTCCGCGCGGTGAGGTCGTCGCGCTGCTCGGCGGCAACGGCGCCGGGAAGACGACGCTGCTGAAGGCGCTGAGCGGGCTGGTCAAGCCGCGCGGCGGCGCGGTGGAGTTCGACGAGCGGCCGATCGCCGGCCTGCACCCGCACGACATCGTCACCAAGGGCGTGATCCAGGTGCCGCAGGGCCGCTTCGTCTGGCCCAGCATGACGGTTGCCGACAACCTCGCCCTCGGCGCCGCGACGCGCCACGACAAGGCCGGCATCGCCGCCGACCTGGAGCGCGTCTACGACTTCTTCCCCCGCCTGCGCGAGCGGCGGATCGTGCCGGCTGGAACCCTGAGCGGCGGCGAACAGCAGATGGTGGCGATCGGGCGCGCGCTGATGGCGCGGCCGCGAATCCTGCTGATGGACGAGCCGTCGCACGGCCTGTCCCCGCGGCTGGTCCAGGAGATGATCGAGGTGATCCGGCGGCTCAACGAGGAGGGCATGACCATCTTCCTCATCGAGCAGAACATCGGTGTCCCCGCGGCGGTCGCCGGCACCACCTATGTGCTCGCCAACGGCGCGATCGCCTTCCAGACCCACGGCTCGAAGGTCGCCGACGACCCGGAGGTGCTGAGCAGCTATCTCGGTGGCGGTCGCCATTGAGCCGCACGGTTGACCAGTGCCATTGGCCCGAAGTCCAGCCGTTACAGGCAACTGAAATTCCCTGTTCCCGACCAAATACCGAATCGGCGATCGCTCCGGGAATACCGAGAAAACCAGCGTTGGGTAGGCTGCTCGACGCCAGTCAATGCCAGTGCGTCAGCCGAATTCCCTGTATTTTCCCTGCTGAGCAGCAAAGCGGCCTCAGAGTCCGGCCGAACCTGCCTGTCATGGGCATTGCCAGCGACAGCGAACCTCGCCTCGGACTTCGTACTCCGCCAGTTTTTCCTGCTGACTTTGCTATGGTTTCAGCAGAGGCGGGATGCCGCCGTACTTCCGGGCGGTTAGCTTTTTACTTTCCCAGACATCGACCCTGTCGAGGGACACAAGCCGCAGATCCGTCCGGGAGCGCGGAAAGGCGTGTGTGCGCTGGCCCGGAACGGGCGGTGCGTCACCCGGTATCGGCGGCAACCGGCGCAGCCGCCCACAAACGCCGACCAGCCAGCGTTGGACCATTTCTCCCGTGTTGGCGAGCAGGTGCCAGCGGTCGGCCACTTCCGTCGCGTGCGACCACCGTGATCCCAGGATGCTGGCGCAACCAGGCAGCCAGCGTGTCGGCCGAGCGGTCGGCGAGGAGGTCGGGAGCGCGGTGGTGCTCCAAGTCGATGACGATGGTTCCGTAGCTCCGCCCTTTGCGTAGCGCCCGATCATCCATCCCCACCACACGCGGGGGTGCCGGCGTCGGCAGGGGCAGTGCCCTTACCGCACGCAGCAGGGCTCTCGACGATGCTTCCCGTCCTGATCCACGCAAAGTGCGGAAGAACCATTGTGCCGGGGGATGCTCACGGTCTCCCTCCGCCAAAACCAGACACCAACGCTTGGCACGGGTCACGACAGTTGGGTCGGTTCGCCGGCGTCATGGATCAGCACGACGACGGACCGCGCTTCCACCAGATAGGACAACTCACTCAGCGTCGGCGCCAAGTTCCACTCGACGATATCACATGGGGGGTCGAGCGAGGTGTCGATCCATCGGCGCCATGGGCCAACACGACCGTCATTTGCTGGCGGAAGGTCAAAGCGAAGCGGTTTCCAGTAGGCGTTCAGGATCAGGTAAATGCGAAGCCGACCCTGCTCCACCTTCGCTTCGACGGCGATGCTGTGGGAATCGCGGCTCCAATCCGGTTGCTCGGGGGTCACGCCGTGCCAGGTTATCTTCGCCTTCCGGAGCAGCTGCCGCAAAGGCACCCGCTCGTACATCCTGTCCCGCAGACTTCGGCGTGTGTTGAGCACAGTGACGAACCGGTGCACGTCCGCGTGCGTCTCGACCAGCGTCCAATCAAACCAACTGGTCTCGTTGTCCTGGCAGTAGGCGTTGTTGTTGCCGGACTGGGTGCGCCGCGCCTCGTCGCCCATCGTGATCATCGGGATGCCGAGCGATAGCATCGTCACGGTCAGGAGGTTCTTCACTTGGCGGCTTCTCAGCCGCTCGATTGCCGGATCGTCGCTCGGGCCTTCGACGCCGCAGTTCCAACTGCGGTTGTCGTCCGCGCCATCGCGGTTGTCCTCGCCGTTCGCCTCGTTGTGCTTGCGATCGTAGGACACCACGTCGTTGAGCGTAAAACCGTCATGGCAGGTCACGAAGTTGACGCTTTGTTCAGCCTCCCGCTCCTCATGCCCGTAGATCTCCGGGCTGCCCAGGATGCGGTCCGCGATCTGGGTCACCGATCCCGGTTCACCGCGGAAAAACGCACGCACGTCGTCACGGAACCGTCCGTTCCATTCCTTCCAGCTGTCGCCGACGAAACTGCCGACCTGATAAAGGCCCGCCGCATCCCAAGCCTCGGCGATCAGCTTCGTACCGGCAAGCGCCGGTTCCGTTTCGATGTCCCACAGGATCGGCGCGTTCGGGATCGGATGCCCCGATGTGTCGCGGGACAGAACCGAGGCCAGATCGAAGCGGAAGCCGTCCACATGCATCGTCTCGACCCAGTATCGAAGGCTGTCCACGATCATGCGCCGGACGACAGGGTGATTGGCGTTCAAGGTGTTCCCGGTGCCCGTGTAGTTGGCGTAGCGGGATCGGTCGTCCTCGAGAAGATAGTAGGTGGGATTGTCCAACCCTCGGAAACACAGGGTCGGCCCGTTGTGGTCGCCTTCCGCCGTGTGGTTGAAAACGACGTCGAGGATGACCTCGATGCCGCCGCGGTGCAGCGCCTTGACCATGTCGCGGAACTCGTCCAGCGGACCGAGCGGATCGGAACGCGAACTGTACGCCGCATGCGGCGCAAAGAACGAGACCGGCGCGTATCCCCAGTAGTTGACCTTTCCCGGCGGGCAATCCTGCGCATCGAATTGGAACACCGGCAGCAGTTCCACCGCGGTGACGCCCAATTTCTGCAGGTACGGAATCTTCTCGATCAGCCCGGCAAACGTGCCGCGGGTCTTCCCGCCGACGCCGGAACTGGGATGGCGTGTGAATCCGCGCACATGCATCTCATACACGATGGTCTGCGCGGACGACCGCCGCAACGGTGCGTCGCCTTCCCAATCGTAGGACCCCGGATCCACAACCACGCTTTTCATGGCGCCGCCGCAATCGTCACCGGGTTTGCGGATGTCGTCGCGGCTGTAGCGGTCCGGAACGACCACCGCGCGGCCATAGGGATCAAGGAGAAGCTTGTCCCGATCGAAGCGCAGGCCGTTGGCGGGGTCCCATGGCCCCTCGGCGCGATACCCATAGATTTGGCCGGCCGTCACGCCGGGAAGAAACACGTGCCAGTAATGATAGGTGCGATGGGTGGAGGGATCGAGGTGGATCACGCGCGCAGGCCCCGCATTCTCGGCGCGGTCGAAAAGCAGCAGCTCGATTCCGGTCGCGTGCTTCGAAAACACGCTGAAGTTCGTCCCCTGGCCGGTGGGGATCGCTCCCAGCGGCGCCGCAGCTCCCCGAGCGGGGGGACTGGGTGTGCCGGTCCGCCCCGTATCCGCGTCCATCTGGATTGCCGATCCGTCCCTTACGGCACCGGGCATGGCTTCGCATCCCATATCTCGGCGGCGTATTCAGCGATGGTGCGATCGCTGGAAAACCGGCCAGAGTTGGCGATGTTCATGATGACCTTGCGCGTCCAGTCCTGCGGGGCCGCGTAGGACGCCAGCAACCGCCGGTCTGCCTCCAGATAGGCTGTGAGATCGGCGAGATGCATGAATCGGTCCCCACCCGTCAGCAGCGCGTCGCGCAGAGGTTCGAAGATGCCCGGTTCGTTGCGGTTGAAATGGTCGGAAAAGATCAGATCCAGCGCGGCGCGGGTTTCCGGTTCGTTGTGGTGATGCCAGAAAGGGCTGTACCAGCCGGCGCTGCCGCTCACCTGGTCCGCCGTCAACCCGAACAGGAAGAAGTTTTCCTCGCCGGCGGCTTGCGCCATCTCGATCGTCGCGCCATCGTGCGTGCCGATCGTCAATGCGCCGTTCATCATGAACTTCATGTTGCTGGTGCCGCTCGCCTCATAGCCCGCCGTCGAGATCTGGTTGGACACGTCGGAGGCGGGAATCAGCTTCTCGGCCAGGGACACGCCGTACTCGGGCAGGAACACCACCCTGAGACGGCCGCGCACCACCGGGTCGTCATCGATGGCGGCCGCGAGGTTGTTGAGGAATTTGATGATCACCTTGGCGAGACGGTAGGCGGGTGCCGCCTTTCCCGCGAAGAAGAAGGTCCGCGGCACCATGTCGAGGTCGGGATTCTGCCGCATCCGGTTGTAGAGCACGACGATCCGCAGCGCGTTCAGAAGCTGCCGCTTGTATTCGTGGATGCGTTTGATCTGGCAGTCGAAGATCGTGTCGGGATCGACGGCGATGCCGTTGGTCGATGCAAGCCACGCCACGAAGCGGTGCTTCATGGCGCGCTTTGCCTCCCGCACGGCGTCCTGGAAAGCCCCGTCGTCGGCAAGCGGCGTCAGCTTGGCCAATTGGGACAGGTCGGTGATCCATCCGTCCCCAATGGCGTCGGTGATGCAGCGGGAGAGGGCGGGGTTGGCCAGCCGAAGCCAACGCCGGGGCGTCACGCCGTTGGTCTTGTTGCTGAAGCGCTCGGGATACAGTTCGGCCAGATCCTGGACCGTCACGGTGCGCAGCAGATCGGAATGGATCGCAGCGACCCCGTTGGTGCTGTGCGATCCGACGATGGCGAGGTTGGCCATCCGGATCTTCCGCGGACCGCCCTCCTCGATCAGGCTCACACGCTCGATACGGCCCTCATCGCCGGGAAAGCGGGTCCGCGCTTCGTCAAGAAGCCGGCGGTTGATCTCCAGGATGATCTCCAGGTGGCGCGGCAGCAGAAGCTCGAACCAGGGCAGCGGCCATTTTTCGAGCGCCTCGGGCAGCAGGGTGTGATTCGTGTAGGCAAGTGTGCGCCGCGTGAGATCCCACGCCTCCTCCCAGCCGAGCCCCGCGTCGTCGAGCAGGATCCGCATCAGTTCGGACACCGTCAGGCTCGGGTGGGTGTCGTTGAGCTGGACGGCGACCTTATCGGGGAGCGCCCGCCAATCGGTCGGGCTGCCGACCGGATTGGTCCGGCGGAAGCGCCGCACGAGATCCGCCAGGGAACAGGCGACCAGAAAATACTCCTGCACGAAGCGCAGGCCCTGACCCATGCTCGTCGAATCGTCGGGGTACAGGACCCGTGTGAGGGACTCCGCCGAGAGCCGTTCGGCGAGCGCGCTGACGAAGTCGCCGGCGCTGAACGCCTGGAAGTCCAGCGCGTGCGGTGCCGCCGCCGCCCAGAGCCGCAACGTGTTGATCGTTCGGCCGCCGTATCCGATGACGGGGCGGTCATACGGAACGCCGAGCAGGCTGGACGGCCGGCCGGGCACGGCGGCGAACGTCCCGTTGCGCACCTCGAACGAGCAGCCGAGCCTGATCTCCACGGACTCCTGCGGCCGGGCGACCTCCCAGGGATCGGGCCGGCGCAGCCAGTTGTCGGGCTGTTCCTGCTGCCAGCCATCCCGCAGGCTCTGCCGGAAAATGCCGTATTCGTAGCGGAGCCCATATCCCATGGCCGGGATCTGCATCGTGGCCATGGAGTCGATGAAGCAGGCCGCCAACCGGCCGAGCCCCCCGTTCCCCAGCCCGGCGTCGGGCTCCTCGTCGAGCAGGGCAAGCCAGTCGATCCCCTTCTCGTCGGCGACCCGCGCCACGACCGGATCGAGAAGGAGGTTCATGACGTTGTTGGCCAGGGACCGCCCGATGAGGAACTCCAGGGAAAGGTAGTAGACGCGTTTCGGATTCTCGCGTTCGTAGGTCTGCTCGGTGCGAAGCCACCGCTGTGACAGCACGTCGCGCACGGAGCGGGCGACCGCCTCGTAGCGTTCGCGTGGACCGACCGACGTGGGATCGACCACATGGTCGAACATCAGGTGCCGCTCGTAGAGCGCGTCGCGCGTTCCGGTGAAGTGGATCGGGCCGCACCCGTATCGCTGGAGCAGATCCGTCGATCCGGAGACGTTCGACGCCGTTGCGTCGGCCATGGTCATGTCGCTGCTCATGGCGTTTCCTCCTCGCCCGGTCGGAGCCGCCGCGCCGTCCGACGGATGGCCCGACCATCGCCTTATGGTTCAAACATTGTCGGCCTCGGTCGAGGCGGCTGCGACCGCTCCTGTCCGGCTTGCTCCCGGCTGGCCCGCGCCCGTCTGGTCCCATATCCATCCCGCGATCTCGGGCATGTCGTCGCCATACCGCCTGATGTGTTCCTTGTGCGCGATGAGCTTGTCGCGCATGGCCTGCTTGACGTAGGCGGCGCTCGCGCCGAGCGCCGGAACCCGGTCGATCACGTCGCCCACGAGGTGGAACCGGTCGAGATCGTTCAGCACGCACATGTCGAAAGGCGTGCTGGTGGTGCCTTCCTCCTTGTAGCCACGCACATGCAGGTTCCCGTGACCGGCCCGCCGGTACGTCAGCCGATGAATGAGCCAGGGGTAGCCGTGGAAGGCGAAGATGATCGGCTTGTCGGTGGTGAACAGCGCGTCGAAGTCGCGATCCGGAAGCCCGTGCGGATGCTCCCCCGGGGGCTGCAAGGTCATGAGGTCGACGACGTTGATGACGCGGACCTTCAGGTCCGGGGCGTAATGGCGCAGGAGATCGACCGCCGCCAGGGTTTCCAGTGTCGGCACGTCGCCGCAGCAGGCCATCACCACATCGGGTTCGCCGCCGCGGTCGTTGCTGGCCCATTCCCAGATCCCCAGGCCGGCCGTGCAATGCCTGATGGCTTCATCCATCGTCAACCACTGCGGGGCCGGTTGCTTCCCGGCGACGACGACGTTGACGCAGTTCCGGCTGCGCAGGCAATGGTCCGTGACCGACAGCAGGCAATTGGCATCGGGTGGCAGATAGACCCGGACGACGTCGGCCTTCTTGTTCACCACATGGTCGATGAAGCCGGGGTCCTGGTGGCTGAAGCCGTTGTGGTCCTGGCGCCAGACATGGCTGGACAGCAGGTAGTTCAACGAGGCGACGGGACGCCGCCAGGGAATGGTCCGGCAGACCTTCAGCCACTTGGCGTGCTGGTTGAACATCGAATCGACGATGTGGATGAAAGCTTCGTAGCAGGAGAAGAATCCATGCCGGCCCGTCAGCAGATAGCCTTCGAGCCACCCCTGGCATTGGTGTTCGCTGAGCATCTCCATGACCCGGCCGTCCGGGGCGAGATGGTCGTCCCACGGGACGGTGTCGGCAACCCATGTCCGGTCCGTGACCTGGAGCACGTCCTGCCAGCGGTTGGAGTTGTTCTCATCGGGACTGAAGAGCCGGAAGTTCCGCGCGTCGAGGTTCGGCTTCATCACATCGCGGAGAAACCGCCCCATCACGCGGGTGGCTTCTGCGACGGCCACGCCGGGAGCCTCCACCGGGACGGCGTAGTCGCGGAAATCCGGAAGACGCAGATCGCGCAGGAGCGTGCCGCCGTTGGCGTGCGGGTTGGCGCTCATACGGCGAATGCCGCGGGGTGCCAGGTCGGCGAGGTCGGGGCGGAGGCGGCCTCCCTCGTCAAAAAGCTCCTCGGGACGGTAGCTTTTCATCCACTCTTCGAGAACACGCACATGGTCCGGGTTCTCATGCATTTCCCCCATCGGGACCTGATGCGAACGCCAGAAATCCTCGGCCCGCTTGCCGTCGATCTCCTTCGGGCATGTCCATCCCTTCGGTGTGCGGAGCACGATCAGGGGCCAGCGGGGACGCTGCGTGACCCCGTTGCGGCGCGCGTCGTCCTTGATCCGCCGAATGTCGGCGATGGCCGTGTCCAGAGCGGAGGCCATGCGTTCATGCATGTCGTCCGGTTCGTGGCCTTCCACGAAATAGGGGATGTATCCATACCCGCGGAAAAGCTGCTCCAGCTCCTCGTGGCTGATCCGGGAGAGAATGGTGGGGTTGGCGATCTTGTAGCCGTTGAGGTGCAGGATCGGCAGAACGGCGCCATCGCTGAGCGGGTTGAGGAACTTGTTGGAATGCCAGCTCGTCGCCAGCGGTCCGGTTTCCGCCTCCCCGTCGCCGACGATGCAGGCGACGATCAGGTCGGGGTTGTCGAAGGCGGCTCCGTACGCGTGGGACACGGCGTATCCGAGTTCGCCGCCTTCATGAATCGAACCGGGCGTCTCCGGCGCGACGTGGCTGGGAATCCCGCCAGGAAACGAGAATTGGGTGAAGAGGCGCTTGATGCCCTCCTCATCCAGCGAGATGTTCGGGTAGACTTCGCTGTAGGTTCCCTCAAGATAGGCATTCGCGACCATGGCCGGTCCGCCATGCCCGGGACCGGCAATACAGATCATGTTCAGATCCAATTGCCGGATCATCCGATTCAGATGGACATAGATGAAATTCAAGCCGGGCGTGGTTCCCCAATGCCCCAGCAACCTCGGCTTTATGTGTTCGAGGGTAAGGGGAACTTTGAGCAATGGATTGTCATAAAGATAAATTTGGCCGACGGACAAATAGTTGGCTGCCCGCCAGTATGCGTCGATGAGAGCCTTTTCCTTGACTGACAGCGCTTCGGCCATGCCCGCCTCCCGCAGCCCTGGTGATGTGACGCGGTCCTCTGCGATGCCACGCCCGACCTCTCGGCGTTGGATCGGGTCGGTGTGCGGCATCCATCATTCCACCAAGCGTGGCAGCGGTCAGAGTGCCAGTGCCCGCCCATTCCGTCTCGGTCTCATCGGTGTATGACCTGGGTCCGGCATCCGCTTCGCGGGATGCGAAAAAGCGCTTTTGTTCGGCAGCGCCCCTTCAGCCGATGGAAACGATGAACTCGAAGGCCGATCCCCAGCCGCCCGCAACGACGCGGTTCTCACCGTGGTTCAGAAGGGCGGTGTCCCTCATGAAATCATGCCCGATCGGCTGCCCGTTGACGACCGTCCCAAGCGTGCTGCCAAGATCGGACACGAGCAGCCGGCCCTGGCTGCGGCTGATCATGAAGTGATCGCGCGACAGGCGAAACGGTGGCTGATCGTCGATGGACAGATCGGGTGACCGTGGGGGCGGTGCTTCGCCGTTGATCGGGAGCCGACCGACCACGAAGGGCAGTTGCCCAACCTGAATTGGGCTTGGACCGATCCGGCTGCGCAGGGAGTCCGACCCGGCGGTCAATAGAATGCGTTCGTTGCCGTTGGGAAGTGCCTCCGACGACGGCGCGCCGTTCTCTGACGTTTCCGCCTCGCGCGTCGAGAGCAGCAGATCGCCGGCAATCTTGTCCTCGATCGTCCGCAGACGGATGCTGAGACGCTGGATCAACCCGCGTGCCAGGGATGCGTCCCGGCTCACCCGGTCCAGGAACTCCTGCGGGGTGAGGACTTCCGCGGCGCCATCGCTGACAGCCCGGGCGGTGGCACTCCGGCTGCGGCCTTCAATGACGCCCATCTCGCCCAGCCACTCGCCGCCCCGCACATGCCCGATCAGGATGGCGTTGTCTCCATTCTCGCGCAGGACTTCGATTTCACCGTGCCTGACCCAAAAAACGCAGTCGCTCGCGTCCCCCCGCCGGAACAGCAAATCGCCTGATTTGAACTGAATGGATTGGGCCATATCCGGAAGTTCTCCGCTGTTTGGCCGTGCGTCGCAATGGCACGACAGACGGGGATTCTGTACGATGAAAGCAGAAGTGAAACCCACCGAGAAAATGGACGCACACGACGGAGCCCCGCTTCTCCTTTCTTTTGGTGCATCGTTCCATCGTACGACACGATGGTTGTGAGTGTGCGGCCATCGATCCTTCCATCGGCTCAACATAGTCATGATTTCGCACTCCGCCGTTTCCGGCTAACAGCTGGGTGTCCCATTGCTCCGACTTGAGCCTACCGAGGTCGCACTGATCCGGGCGACGACCGGCATCGTGGTCGGCGACGAGGCCATCGCGGAATGGTGGCTGCACTTTGGCCGTCCGTCCGCCAGCACGCTCAGGCGTTTCAGGTGTACGCCCGGCGCCGGTGCGACAAACGGGCGACGTGCGCCGAAACGCAAGCTGCTCAAGACGTACGATGTCGAGCCCGCCCAGGTCACCACCGAAACGCTGCGGTCCTATGGGGCGGCTTCCTGCCGGTGAGGCTGATTCATCGCAGTTTGATGGCCAAAGAAGAAGAAAATCACACAGCCTTAAGCGAAGCCAAGCAGCCAAGCCGTTTCGCAGATGCAAATTCGCAACTGCGAAATAAACGCATTCAGGAATAATCTTTTTCTCTAATTCGATCAAAGTCATTGGCCGAGATACCGTAACACCAGATAATTTTCAGAGCGGCAGTAGCCTTTTCTGTATCGCCAGGATCCTATAAAACGCCGTAGGTGATGCAAAGGCGATGCGGAAACCGTATCGAACTTATGTAACGGCTCGCCGAGCGGTCAAGCTTGGGACTTCCGTTCCTGGTCGCCATTCCTTCAACGACATTCAACGGATGTGACCAGTGGACGCTGGAGGGGAAGATGCCCCACCTCATCGGCCCGCCTCATTGGAGGGAATCCTGACGGCAGGGAGACGAGGATAGCGGAGAGACGGCGATGACGACGGCTGACGTGAACGATCTCGTGTCGGTGAAAAACGCTGGCGTGGCGCAGACCCGGAAGTCGGACAAGCTGACCTTGCTCCCACTCGTTGCGCTCGTTGTCGGCTCGATGATCGGCGGCGGCGTTTTCAATCTTCCGTCGGACATGTCCAAGGGTGCGTCGCCCGGCGCCATCCTGATCGGCTGGATGATCACCGGCATCGGCATGATGATGCTCGCCTTCGTGTACCAAAACCTGGCCGTGCGCAAACCGAACCTGAACGCCGGCCCCTACGCCTATGCCAAGGCCGGCTTCGGACCGTTCGTCGGCTTCAACAGCGCCTGGGGTTATTGGCTGAGCGCCTTTCTTGGAAACGTGGCCTACGCGGTGGCCATCTTCTCGGCCCTGTCCCACTTCTTCCCCATCTTCGGCGACGGCAACAACCTGCCGTCCATCGTCGGCGCGTCGCTGTGCCTGTGGTTGATCCACGCGCTCGTGCTCAGCGGCATCAAACAGGCGGCCTTCGTGAACGTCGTCACCTCGATCGCCAAGCTGGTGCCGCTGTTCCTGTTCGTCCTGGTGGCCATCGTCGGCTTCCATTGGGATCGCTTCACGGTGGATTTCTGGGGAACCGGCGCCGGGTCCGGCACGGGCGGCCTCGGCTCGGTCATGGAGCAGGTGAAGAGCACCATGCTGGTGACCCTGTGGGTGTTCATCGGCATCGAGGGCGCCAGCGTCTATTCCGCCCGCGCGGCCCGCCGCTCCGACGTCGGGCGGGCGACGGTGATCGGCTTCGTCGGCGCGCTGGGAATCTACGTGCTGGTCTCGCTGCTGGCGACGGGCGTCCTGCGGCAACCCGAACTCGCCGACCTCAAGGTGCCGTCCATGGCGGGCGTGTTCGAATCCCTCGTCGGCCCGTGGGGCGCCGCCCTGATCAACATCGGCTTGGTGATCTCGGTCGGCGGCGCCTTCCTCTCCTGGACGCTGCTGTGCGCGGAGATTCCCTACACCTGCGGCCGCGACGGGACTTTTCCGAAATGGTTCGCCGCGGAGAACGCCAACGGGTCGCCCGTGAACGCGCTCTGGGCAACCAATCTCCTGATCCAGCTCTTCCTCGCGCTCAGCTTCTTTTCGCGCAGCGCGTACCAGTTCTTCTACTTCATCGCCTCGGTCGCGATCCTTCCCCCCTACGTCCTGTCCGGCGCCTACGCGTTGAAACTGGCCCTGACCGGCGAAGGCTACGGTGCCGAATCGCGGACGAAGGGCATCCTGGTCGGTGCCTTGGCGACGGCCTACGGCCTTTGGCTCGTCTACGCGGCCGGCCTTCAGTACCTGCTGATGTGCGCGGTCCTCTTCGCCCCGGGAATCCTCGTCTATGTCCGGGCCCGACGCGAGCACGGGGAGCGCACCTTCACCGGCGTGGAGATGGCCATCGCGGCGGCCATCGCCGTCCTCGCCGTGCTCGCCGCCTGGCTCATGTGGACCGGCAGGATCAGCCCGCTGTGATGGCCGCCGCGCCGTCATACGACAACAAGGCCCGCACGGAATAGCGGGCCATCGAAGCAGGGAGATGCGTCATGTCTGAAGTCGGCGTGCATTCGGAAGTCGGCAAGCTGCGGACCGTCCTGGTTTGCCGGCCGTCGCTGGCGCACCAGCGCCTTACCCCCGGCAACTGCCACGACCTTCTGTTCGATGACGTCATCTGGGTGCACGAGGCGCAAAAGGACCACCACGACCTCGTGCTGAAGATGGAGGAGCGCGGGGTCGAGGTGCTGGACCTGCACGACCTGCTGGCGCAAACGCTCGACGATCCTCAGGCGCGCAGGTTCGTGCTCGACCGCCGCGTCACCGCCAACACCGTCGGGGTCGCCGCCGTGGAGGTCATGCGCCCCTGGCTGGACGAGATGCCGTCCAGGGAACTCGCGGTCCATCTCATCGGCGGCATCGCCATATCGGACCTGCCGGACAACACCGTGAGCGTGCTGTTGAACGAGGCGTTCGGCGGCACCGATTTCGTGCTGCCGCCGATCCCCAACACGCTGTTCCAGCGGGACCCGTCCTGCTGGATCTACAACGGCGTGACCTGCAACCCGATGTTCTGGCCGGCCCGCAAGCCGGAGACGCTGCTGCAGCGGGCGGTCTACAAGTTCCACCCCCGCTTCCGGGACGGCGGCTTCACGATCTGGTGGGGCGATTCCGACGAGGACTTCACCGGCGCCTCCCTGGAGGGCGGCGACGTGATGCCGATCGGCAAGGGCGTCGTCCTCATCGGCATGGGGGAGCGCACCAACCGTCAGGCGGTCGGCCAGGTGACCCGCGCGCTGTTCCGCAACAACGCGGCGTCCCGGGTGATCGCCTGCCTGATGCCGAAAAGCCGCGCGGCGATGCATCTGGACACGGTGTTCTCGTTCTGCGACCGCGATCTGGTGACGGTCTTCCGCGAGGTCGTCGACCAGATCCGCTGCTACAGCGCCTATCCCCTGGACGACGAGGGACGCTTCGAGGTGCGGCCCGAGGCGAGGCCGCTTCTGGAGGTCGTGGCCGACGCGCTGGGCTATTCCAGGCTCCGCATCGTCGGCACCGGCGGAAACGCCTACGAGGCGGAGCGCGAGCAATGGGACGACGGCAACAACGTCGTCGCCCTCGAACCCGGCGTGGTCGTGGCCTACGACCGCAACACCTACACCAACACGCTGCTGCGCAAGGCCGGCGTCGAGGTCATCACCGTCCGCGGGGCGGAACTCGGCCGGGGACGGGGCGGCGGCCACTGCATGACCTGCCCGATCTGGCGGGAGCCCGCCTACTGACGACCCGCCGCGGACAACCAACCCGGAGGGAACCCCAGGAGGAAAAGATGAGCTTCAATCTGCGCAACCGGTCGCTGCTCACCGTCCAGGATTACACGCCGCGGGAGTTCCGCTATGTGCTCGACCTCGCGCGCGACCTCAAGCGTGCGAAGTACGCCAGGACCGAGCAGCAGCACCTGCGCGGCAAGGAGATCTGCCTGATCTTCGAAAAGACGTCGACGCGGACCCGCTGCGCCTTCGAGGTCGCCTGCCACGACCAGGGCGCCAACGTCACCTACCTCGATCCCGCGGGCTCGCAGATCGGCCATAAGGAATCCTTCAAGGACACCGCGCGCGTCCTCGGCCGGATGTACGACGCCATCGAGTACCGTGGCGCCGCACAGGGCGGCGTGGAGCAATTGGCGAAGTACGCGGGTGTACCGGTCTACAACGGCCTCACCGACGAATACCACCCGACCCAGATGCTCGCCGACGTCATGACGATGCGCGAGCACAGCGACAAGCCGATCACCGACATCACGTACGCCTATGTCGGCGACACCCGGTCCAACATGGGCCATTCCCTGATGATCGTCGGCTGCCTGATGGGCATGGACGTACGCATCTGCGGACCGCAGAGCCTGTGGCCGTCGGAGGAGTACACCGCCATCGCCCGGAAGCTGGCGGCTGCCTCGGGCGCACGGCTGACCATCACTGACAACACCGCCGAAGCGGTGGCCGGGGTCGATTTCATCCACACCGACGTCTGGGTTTCGATGGGCGAGCCCAAGGACGTCTGGCGGGAGCGGATCGCGCTGCTGAAGCCCTATCAGGTCAACCCGGAGCTGATGGCGGCAAGCGGCAACCCGCAGGTCAAGTTCATGCACTGCCTGCCGGCCTTCCACGACAGCGAGACGACGCTCGGCCGGCAGATCGCCGAGGACTACGGGATGCCCAACGGGCTCGAGGTGACCAACGAGGTCTTCGAATCGGAAGCGAACATTGCCTTCGAGCAGGCGGAGAACCGCATGCACACGATCAAGGCGCTTCTCGTCGCCACGTTGGGGGAATGAGGAGGGAATGAGACCATGCGCGTCGTCGTCGCTTTGGGAGGCAACGCTCTGTTGAAACGCGGCGAGCCGATGACCGCCGACGTGCAGCGCCGCAACATCCGCATCGCCGCCGAGGCCATGGCCCCGGTCGCCCGGGAGCATCAGCTTGTGATCAGCCACGGCAACGGGCCGCAGGTCGGGCTTCTGGCGCTCCAGGGCGCCGCCTACCGGCCGGACGAGGCCTATCCGCTGGACGTCCTGGGGGCCGAGACCGAGGGCATGATCGGCTACATGATCGAGCAGGAGCTGGGCAACCTGCTGCCGTTCGAGGTGCCTTTCGCCACGCTGCTGACCATGGTGGAGGTCGACGGCGACGATCCGGCCTTCGGCGATCCGACCAAGTTCGTGGGGCCGGTCTACGGAGCCGCCGAGGCCCAGCGCATCGCGGCCGAGAAGGGGTGGGTGTTCAAGGCGGACGGCGCGTCCTGGCGGCGGGTCGTGCCGTCGCCGGCCCCCAAACGCATCTTCGAGATCCGGCCGATCCGCTGGCTGCTGGATCAGGGCACCATCGTGATTTGCGCCGGCGGCGGCGGGATACCCACCATGTACCAGCCGGCCATGCACCAGCCGGGTAAGGAACGTACGCTGGTCGGCGTTGAGGCGGTGATCGACAAGGACCTCTGCTCGGAGCTGCTGGCGCGCGAGCTGGGTGCCGACCTCCTCATCATGGCGACCGACGCCGAGGCCGTGTTCCTCGGCTGGGGAACGCCGGACGCGCGGGCCATCCACCGCGCGAGCCCCGACGCGATGGGCAGGTACAGCTTCCCGGCCGGGTCCATGGGGCCGAAGGTGGACGCCGCCTGCCGGTTCGCGACGGCGACGGGGCGAACCGCGGCGATCGGGGCGCTCGCCGACATTCCGGCAATCGTGCGCGGCGAGAAGGGCACGCTGATCGACAACGCCTTCACGACGACGAGTTGGCACGGGTAGGCGGCCTGATTGGGGCGGCGATCCGGAAAAGGGGGCTGCGGCCATGGCGAACCACGTTTCGATGCCGGCTGAGGAAAAGCGGGAGGCGCGCCGGCCCACGCTGCTCGACGCCTTGCTTCCGATGATCGCCCTCATCGCCCTGCTTGCGCTGTCCTACCTCCTGTTCGGCAAGGACGCCTCCGCCGGGCCGAACCAGGTGGCGCTGCTGTTTTCCGGGATCATCGCGGCGGGGATCGCCTACAAGAACGGGATGCCCTGGGACGGGGTGCGCCAAGCCGTGGTCGACGGCATCGCCACCGGGCTCGCGGCCATCATGATCCTGCTGGCGGTGGGCGCGCTGATCGGCACCTGGGCGCTCAGCGGCACCATCGTGGCGATGGTCTATTACGGCCTCCAGATCCTCAGTCCCCACTATTTCTACGCCACGACCGCAATCATCTGCGCCTTGGTCGGCTTCAGCATCGGAAGCTCCTGGACCGTGGCGGGCACCATCGGCATCGGCCTGATGGGCGTGGCGGCCAGCATGAACCTGTCGCCGGAAATCACGGCCGGCGCGGTGATCTCCGGCGCCTATTTCGGCGACAAGGCCTCCCCACTGTCCGACACTGCCAATCTGGCGACCGCGGTGACGGGGTCCGGGATCTACGAACACATCCGGGAATCGCTGTTCACCTCGGTTCCGGCCCTGCTCGTCGCCATCCTTCTCTTCGGGATGCTGGGAGCGCCCGGCGATTTCGACGCGACCGCCATGATGTCCGGCATCGAAAGCCACTTCACGGTGTCGCTGTGGGCCTTCACGCCGCTGCTGCTGGTCCTCGGCCTGTCGATCGCCCGGTTCCCGCCCTTCATCACGATCTTCTTCGGCGCCCTGGCGGGCGGGCTTCTGGCGGTCGTCCTGGAGCCGGGGCGCGTCGCCGCCTTCGCCGCCGCACCGGAGCTGCCGGCCGCCGTCGCCATGCTGAAGGGGGTGTGGATGGCGCTCGCCAACGGCTACGTCGCGCACAGCGGCAACGAGGCCCTCGACGTCATCCTGACGCGGGGCGGCATGTCCAGCATGATGAACACGGTGTGGCTGATCATCACCGCGCTGTCGTTCGGCGCGACGGTGGAGCACGCCGGGCTCCTCAATCGCCTGATCGACCCGGTGATCCATCGGATGAGGTCCGTCGGCGGGCTCGTCGCGACCGTGGTCGCCACCTGCATCGGCGCCAACATCGTCACCTCGGACCAGTATATTTCGATCGCCCTGCCGGGCCGGCTGTTCAAGGCGGAATTCGCGAAAAGGGGCCTCGCTCCCGTGCTGCTGTCGCGCGTGGTCGGCGATTCGGCGACGGTCACCTCACCGCTGATCCCCTGGAACAGTTGCGGGGCCTATATGGCGGCGGCGCTCGGCGTGTCGGCGACCGGCTTCGCCATGTACTGCTTCTTCAACATTCTCAACCCCTTGGTCACGATTCTCTTCGCTGTCTCCGGTCTGCGGGTGTGGAGAACGACCATCGACACGCCTCCGGGCAACGCACCGCCGCTGCAAGGCTGACGAGCCTTTGCACGATGGCGTCGACCGCTGCCCGGCGCGGATGGGAGCAGTTCCGTCTTTTGGCTCAACGTGTGGAGTGATCACTGCCAGGATGGAGGGGACGATCATGAACCGCTGTTTTCTGGCGGGCTGCGCTGCCGCTGCTCTGGCAATGGGCGCCGGGGACGCCAATGCCCAGGCCAAGTACGAGATAAAAATCGGTGGCGATGCCTTCTTCGAAGCCGGCTTCGTCAATCAGGACCTTGACTCCGGTATGCGTTCGACCGAGTTCCGCAACCGCTTCCGCGTGCACATCACGCCGGTCGCCAAAGCGGACAACGGCCTGGAGTATGGTGGGCGCATCCGCATCCGCGCCTCCGGTTCCGACACCGGCGTCAACGCCGACCGTGCCTTCATCTTCGCACAGGGCAGGCTTGGCGAGGTGCGCCTCGGCGTGTCCAACTCCTTCAACGATGAGACCTTCATCTCGACGCCGGGCGACTATCTGCCGACCAGCATCATCGATCTCGATCAGGTGACGAATTGGGTCGGCCCGACGACGGCCGGGCAGTCCGTCAACCCGGCGAATGGCCGGTATCAGGGCTCCGACGTCCTCGGTGGGGTCGCCGAAGCCGTCAACGCCGCCAGCATCCTGTGGCCGTCGCTGACACCGGACGCCAACGCAACGAAGATCGTCTACTTCTCCCCACGCTTTGCCGGCGTGCAGTTCGGTGCCAGCTACACCCCGCGCAACGACTCCTTCAATCAGGACGTCAACCGGTCGAAAGCGTCTTCGGCGATCGCCAACCAGGGCGTGACCAACTCCTTCGCCAATCTGGTCGAGGTCGGCGCGAACTATGACGGCAACGTCTTCGGCTTCGACGTCAAGGCCAGCGCCGGCTATTTCTGGGGCACGTCCTCGGACAGCACGGTGGCCGCGGATTCCTTCCGTGACCTGAACGCTTGGCAGGTTGGCGCCCAACTCGGTTATGCCGGCTTCGCCGTCGGTGGCAGTTACACCAGCTTCGGCAAATCGGGCCAGAACAAGCGTCCGGGTTTCTTCGCGGACGACATGTACAATTGGACCGCGGGTGTGCAGTACACCGCCGGAGCCATCGTGGTGGGTGCGAACTACAAGTACGGTGTCGACCCCGGTTCCATGCTCGACCCGGGCAGCCGGCGGGTGACGGCCTACGAAGTTGGCGCCGGTTACACGGTCGCTTCGGGCCTGACCGTGAACGCCCAGTACGACTATGTGCTCTCCAACAGCGATCGCCCCGAGACCGCGGCCACGGGCTCGCCGGATGACAAGGCGCACGTCATCGTGCTTCGCACGGTCCTGGCCTTCTGAGCGTCAAGGGAGCGGAAAAGCTGATCCAGCGTGGGGCGTTGAACCGAAAAGCGCCGGAATGCGGGGTATCGTCAACGTTCCCATGGAAGCCACGGCAAGGAAGGAAACCATGGCAAAAACGATGAAAGCGGCGGTGGTCCGCCAATTCAAAATGCCGCTGTCGATCGAAGAGGTTCCGGTGCCGGAGGTCGGTCCGGGCCAGATCCTGGTCAAGATCGAAGCCTCGGGTGTCTGCCACACCGACCTGCACGCGGCCGATGGCGACTGGCCGGTGAAGCCGAACCCGCCCTTCATTCCGGGCCATGAGGGCGTCGGCACCGTTGCCGCGGTGGGTACCGGCGTGACCGCGGTGAAGGAGGGCGACCGGGTCGGCGTTCCCTGGCTGCACACGGCCTGCGGGCACTGCCGGCAGTGTCTCGCCGGCTGGGAAACCTTGTGCGACCTGCAGCAGAACACCGGCTACTCGGTCAACGGCGGCTTCGCGGAGTACACGCTCGCGGACCCCAACTATGTCGGCCACCTGCCGGACCGACTTGATTGGGAAATGGCCGCCCCGATCCTGTGCGCCGGTGTAACCGTCTACAAGGGGCTGAAGGAAACCGACACCAAGCCCGGCGACACGGTTGTGATCTCCGGGATCGGCGGACTCGGCCACATCGCCGTCCAGTACGCGAAGGCCATGGGGCTCGACGTGATCGCCGTCGACATCTCCGACGAAAAGCTGGCGCTCGCCCGTGCCATGGGCGCGGACGCCGCGATCAACGCGAAGACGACCGATCCGGTCGCCGAGGTCAAGGCTTTGTGCGGTGGCGCCCAGGGCGTGCTCGTCACCGCCGTGTCCCGGCATGCCTTCAACCAGGCTCTCGGCATGCTCGCCAAGCGCGGCACCATGGCCCTCGTCGGCCTGCCGCCCGGATCGTTCGAACTGGACATCTTCAGCACGGTTCTGATGCGGAAGACGATCCGCGGATCGATCGTCGGCACCCGGTTGGACCTCGCCGAATGCCTCCAGTTCGCCGGCGACGGCAAGGTGAAGGTTCACTATTCGGTCGAGCATTTGGACAACATCAACAACGTGTTCAGCCGGATGCGCAACAACGAGATCGACGGCCGGGTGGTCATGCGGATGTAACAAACCCCAAATGGCAGCCAATCCATGTGATCAGCAGCACGCCCGTGATTTCGACCAAGACTTACGTTGTTCCAACCTGCAAACAAGGGAACGATCGGCATGTGGTCGCGACGCGGGTTTCTGGGGGGAGCACTGGGGGTCGTCGTCCTGGCCGGCTGTGCCGGATCGGGGAGCGTTGCTTATGTGAACGACCCTTGGGGCTACCCGTTCTATGATGACGATTGGGTCTACTACTATGATGAGGGTGACGTGGACTTCCTCGCCGGGCTGACCGACGAGCAGAAGGCCGCGCTCAAGCAGAAATGGGACACGCTCTCACCCGAGGAGAAGGAGCAGATTCGTGACCGATGGAACGCTCTCAGCGCCGACGAGCGCGAGCGCGTGCAACAAGCATGGAGCGGCTTGGATGTGGAGAAGCGGCAACAGGTGGTTTCCAGCATGCAGACCCGCGTCCGCGATGGGACGCTCCGTTCCGTGACGCCTGCCGCGGCCGGGCCATCGCGCTTGCCGGCTGGATCCGGCGGTGGCCCGGATCGCAGTGGCGCCGGAACCCGGACCGGCTCGTTTGATCGCGGCAGCTTTGGTGGAGGCAGGCTGGGTGGCGGTCGGTCGGGTGGTCGACGTTAGCGACATGGAACAAACGGACTTCGACGTTCGCAGATCAGGAAAAATTGCGAACGTTCGGGCGCCGTGCGTTCCAAATAACATTCGGTTCTCTCGGGGCAATGAACATGAGGCACAGCCGCAGGAAGCCAATGGAAAAATCCCAGTATAAACACCTCATCATCCTGATAGCAAAAACGATTGTTGTCGTTGGGGCAATAACCATCGCAGGGTATCTGATTTTTGGACATAATAACGATGTTCACCCGCTCGAAAACAAGCCGATGGTCGTGCCGCTTCTGCGATAGAAGCAGGTTTCATTGGAAATGACTTTTTTGCTTTTTTCCGCCGCGTTCTTGAATCCACCTGACCAGATTCGCTCTGCACGGAGAACGGGGATGGTCAAACTTCATCTGGCCTTTGCAACGCGGGAAAGCCGGAGCGGATGCTTTACCCGGAGCGGTTCGCCCTCCGCACCCCCCTCAAATGGGGCGCCACGAGCTTTTCGTAGGCAAACTTGACCTGCCGGTACTCCTCTTCGCACAGTTCGGCCCGTTCGGCCGGCAGATAGCCCTTCTCCACGAAATCGCCGAAGCTCTTCCGGTCGGAGCCATAGCTGATACACATCAGGTTGTAGAAACGTTGGGCCGGCAAGCTGTGCTCGTTCGCGAAGTCCTTCAATTCCGTCGGCGCTTCCTTTGCCTCGCTCGCGTACATCACGGCAACGCTGGCGATCACCCGGCGGGCCTCGTCCTTGCCCAACTGCAACAACGTGTAGGCGGCGATCTGGTCGGCGGCATCCTCCTCACGGCCCAGGATCGGCACTTTCTTCAGATCAAAAATGGCGTGGGCGAGTTCGTGAAGCACGACCTCCAGAAAGGGGCCGACGATGTAGTTCGCAGGCGTCAGCCCCTCGCTGACACCGGCCGGTGGGATGTTCTGTCCGAGTTCCTGGATGTAGGCGAGATACTCGTAGCAGATGCTCAGTGTGGCGTCGGAGGTTTCGTAGGAGGCATTGATCTCACCGTCGCACCCTTCGGTTCTGATGGTCAGCACGCGCGGCAGGTCGATTCCCTCGACGCGGTCGCGGATGCGTTCCAGCACGCGCTTGTCCTGCAACGTCCGGTAAATCGCCTCGTGCGAAGGGTTTTTCGGCATGGCGTAGACGATCCGCACATCGCCTGGACGGGCGTCCGCCGGGCAAGCGATGGCAACGGTCGCCAGTGCGATCAGAAGAACGCCGCAAAACGTGTAAGCGAAACGGGTGCAACGTGAATGAGCACGCATGGGCCGCGCTCCTCTGTCGACCAAAGGGACGTTAATCAGTCCCACAGACATCATCCAACATGATCTCCAAACCGCTGTACAGATATCCTGACGGGGGAAATGTAGACCCATGAGGGGCAATTACCGTTGCATGGAGTTTTCTGTGCCAATATGGCCTGGACTTGCGTGTTCTGGTCGCGCTCCGAGAGCTGTGCGGTCGCGCCCCTGAGCGTGGTGTAGGAACTGTGGGGCACGACCAAGCGTTCAGGGGCGCGGATACAGCGAACAGGAATTCCCTGTTTCCGATTGGCGTCCGGATCGGTTGGGCGTGCCGCAAGGCTGAAAATGTCAGCACGGGAGTGTCCGGAATTTCGTGCTCGGCGGGGCGGGTTGAGTATCAGGCGTTCATCGCCTTTGCGAACCGCTCGCCGAAGATGACGGCCATCTGCGCCTTGGCGGCCGTCCATTCGCGCGGCGGCATCTTCCAGTCTTTCTCGGCGCGGTTCAAGACGAGAAACAGGAGCTTCAGGGCCGCCTCGTCATTGGGGAAGTGGCCCCTGGCGCGCACCGCCCGGCGCAGCTTCGAGTTCAAAGCCTCGATGGCATTGGTGGTGTAGAGGATGCGCCGGACCTCGCGGGGGAAGGCGAAGAAGGGAATGACCTCCTGCCACGCCCGTCGCCACGCCTTGCCGATGGCCGCGTACTTTTCACCCCAGGGTCCGTCCTCGAAGGCGGTCAGGGCCGCCTCGGCGGCCTTGTCGTCGACGGCGTCGTAGACCGTCTTCAGCGCGGCGGCGATGGTCTTGCGCTCCTTCCAGGACGCGAACTCCATGCTGTGGCGCAACAGGTGGACGATGCAGGTCTGGACGATGGTTTCGGGATAGGCGGCGGCGATCGCCTCGGGAAAGCCCTTCAGCCCGTCGACCACGGCCAGCAGGATGTCCTCGACGCCCCGGTTCCTCAGCTCGTTCAGCACGCGCAGCCAGAACTTGGCGCCTTCGTTCTGCTCGATCCACAGGCCCAGCACCTCCTTGGCGCCGTCGGCGCGCACGCCGATGGCCACATGGATGGCCTTGTTGCGCACCAGGCCTTCGTCCCGGATCTTGACCCGGATGGCATCCAGGAACACCAGCGGGTAGATCGCCTCCAGGGGCCGGTTCTGCCACGTCGTCACCTCCTCGATCACCGCGTCCGTCACCGTGGAGATCAGGTCGGCCGAGACCTCGATGCCATAGAGTTCCCGCAGATGCCCGGTGATCTCCCGCGTCGACATGCCTCGCGCGTACATCGAGATGATCTTCTCGTCGAAGCCGGGGAAGCGCCGTTGGTACTTGGCGATCAGCGCCGGGTCGAACGTGCCCGTCCGGTCGCGTGGAATGGACAGGTCCATCGACCCACGCTCGGTCAGCACCGTCTTGCGGCCGTAGCCGTTGCGCCGGTTGCCACTCTCGTCACCGGCCAGGTGATGATCCAACTCCGCCTTCAGCGCCCGCTCCGTCAGCGCCTTCTTCAATTGGTCGAGCAGGCCGTTCGGATCGAACGCCGTCTTGGCGTCAGCACCGGCCAACAGCTGGTCGAGGATTGCGTCCGGGATGACCGGCTCTTTGCGTCGTGCCATGCAGGGGCTCCTTTCGCTTCAGGATAACCCCGCCGAGCACGAAATTCCGGACACTCCCGTCAGCACCAAACGGTATCCCCGACGCCAGCCCACGTCACCGCACCAGCCGCATTTCCCTGTATTTTCCCTGTTGAACAGTGGAACGGTCTCGGACTCCGACCGAACCTGTCTCTTGTCGGCCTTGTCGGGGTCAGGGAACCTCGCCTCGAACTTGGCCCTCCGCCAGTTTTTCCTGCTGACTTTGCTGTGGTTTCAGCAGAGGCGAGATGCCGCCGTGCTTCCGGATGGTTAGGCTTATACTTCCCCAGACATCGACCCTGTAGAAGGGCTCAAGCCGCACTGTTTGGCCGGCCTGCGCCCGCTTTTCTCCGCCGGTCCGTGATTGACTTCCCTTTGGGGCGCGAAAGGTTACTCGCTTGCCGTGGCGCTGTCTGCCGGTTCGGGGAAACCCCACGCATGACCGGAGCCGTCGCGTTCCCGCCAAGACCACGATTGCCCCACAGCGCCGTCCAAGGTTGGGCAATTGGTGCTGTTTCCCGGATCGGGATATGATCAGCGGGAAGGGAAGGCGAGGAGCCGGCGCTGCTGCTCCCCGCGCAGGATGGCGTCGACGAGGTCGGGGGCCAGAAAGGCCAGCCTCAGGATCTGGCGGATGTAGGCCTTGGTACAACTGGCTTCGGTGGCCAGCTCCGACACCGACGCCACCTGAACACCTCGATAAACCGCTCCTGAGTTTGACCTTGGACACCCAACCTCTGTCCGCAGCACCGGATCATCGGTGGACCAGGGGCGATCTCTTGCCCCATTCGCCTCCCTGTGGCACGCCGCCGCCAAAGTCCCCCGTGTTCATCCTCAAACTTCACAATGGAACCGCAGCATCCAATAACATACAATGATATGCACAACAAAAACGCTTACCTCGAAGAGATATCACTCATTATACCTCCCACCAAATCCCAAATAATTCCCGATTGACCACGTATTTTGACAGCGTATCATATGAATGAAAATCACTTACCCTTGGAGATGATTTTGAATATTCAAATTTTTGAGGTTTCTTAAGGCATCATAAATAATGATTCATGGTAAATTCTGAATTTATGAAACATTATAAATAGTATTTAAAATTTGATTGTCCATATACCACCATTATAAAAACAATATGGAGGGTGATCATGCGTGATTTTGGTCATGGCACACGCTCCGGAACCCAGAAACCAAAGCATTACGTTTCTGCTCGGCGATTGCCATGCAGAGAAATATCCGAAGCCTGCTGGAGATCGGCGGCTTAACCCTCGTCGGGCTCTCTCGCCCTGCATCGCAGCGAGCAGGAAAGTCCATTGGCCAAGCTGCCCGAGGTCAACGGGGAACTTAGGAAAACTCAAACCCTGGCCGCGCTGAAAACGGCCGCATCGTGCTCGCGGAACTGCGTCACGCGTCATGGCGCGTGCCCTGTCCGCTAGGCGGCGCCGAAACCTGGGCAGGAACGTCCCGGGTGCACCGCTCAATCGCCAATTCGTTTCGGTATCTGGCGGGAAGTGAAGGCTGGCACGCCCACCCGTCGTCGGCCAGGCCGACCGCGCATCGACGCGTTGATTGAAGGACCCCGGCCCGGGAGTTCGCCGGATTTCCTGCACGATGGCAAGGTGGCCGGCGACCAGCCTGGATTGGCCCCGCCGGCGAAAGAAAACCAGAAAAGATCGGGAGGCATCATGAGCACCATCGAGTCCGGCGGCCCACAAGAACAGGACGGGAGCGCGCAGACGCGCGCGCAGACCCTGCTGCGGGAGGCAACGATCCCGCTTGGCGAAGGCGTCGCCGGACGGCGCCCGGCCCGCTACGCCGTGAAGCTCGACGGTGTGGGCGGAGCCGGAACGCGACCGGAGGAATTGGCGGCTGTGTTCAGCCCCGAGCCCGTGCGCATCGAACCGCTGTCGCCGAGCGATCCGGATGTGTTCCTGCTGGTGTTTCCGCATCGCAGCTTTTCGTCGGACACCACCGCCGTGTTTGAACTCGGCTATCTGATCGACGACGTGCCGGGTGTATCGGCGGCGGAGCCCGACATCGCCACCGACTTCTACCCGGACCCCGATCAGCCGAGAAGGCTTGGCGAGGAGAGCGCAGACGGCTTCATGGCGGGTTGCTGGGTGGGCGAAGACAGCGGGCTGCCGGACGCCCGCTGGGCGCTGAAGGCCATCCGCGCGCCCGAAGCCTGGGCGTGGTCGGACGCTCAGGGGCGCCCGTCGCGCGGGGAGCGGATTGTGGTGGCCCAGCCGGACACGGGGGTCGTCCGGCACAAGGAACTCGACCTGGAGCGGCGTGTCGCCTCCTTCGATGTCCTCGACCGTGACCGCGATCCCGAGGATCCGCTGAACTACCGGGGCAACACCGGGCACGGCACGGCTACGGGCAGCGTCGTGGTGAGCGGAGGAAGCAACGCCATGTCGGGGTGCGCTCCGCGAGCGTACCACATGCCGATACGCTGCATCGAGTCGGTGGTCAGAGTGTCCCAGGTGCCGGTGGCGCAGGCGATCGATTTCGCCGTCGACAACGGCGCGCACGTCGTCACCATGAGCCTGGGCGGGCTGCCGTCCTTCACTCTGGCGCGGGCGTTGGCACGCGCGGTCGCCGCCGATGTGATCGTGATGGCTGCCGCCGGCAACTGCGTCGGGACCGTCGTATGGCCGGCCCGCTACGACGCGTGCATCGCGGTGGCGGGGGTCAACAAGGATGACCTCCGATGGAAGGGCAGTTGCCGCGGCTATGGTGTCGACGTGTCGGCGCCCGCCGAGAACGTCTACCGGGCCCGGCCCGACGGTGCGTCGCCGACCGTGGAAAGCTCGGCGGTCGGCCAGGGTGAGGGCACCAGCTATGCCGTCGCGCTGACCGCCGGGGTGGCGGCGCTTTGGCTCGCGCATCACGGCCGGGCCAACCTCGTTCATCAGGCGCGCTTGCGCGGCGAGACGCTCCAGGACATGTTCAGCAGGCTTTTGAAGGCGACCGCCCGGCGACCGCCGGACTGGGACGCCGCGAATTTCGGCGCCGGCATCGTCGACGCCGAGGCCCTTCTCAAGGCTCACTTCGACCTGGGCCGTGGGCGCGAGGGTGCCTTCACCGTCTCCATTGATCCGGCTCTCCCGGTGCGGGCGCTCGTCGCCGAGCGGCTGGGACCGACCGCCGTCGACCGGCAGCTTGACTATGACCGGTATGGCCCGGAACTGGCCTTCCATCTCCTCGAAGAGGCCAGGGGGCGCCCGACGCCCGGCGGTGCGGAGGAAGCCGGTTCCCTCGGCACGCCGCCCACCGGCGATCTGCGCGACGCCGTCACCAATCCTGAACTGCGCGCCCATCTGGAACGCCGAGCCTGAGATCGGAGAGAGACCATGCAGCACAACCACCTTCTGCCGGCCTCGACCCTCCTCGGGGCGATCGCCCGGCGCCATGGCACACCGTCGGGGAACGGGACCGTGGAAGGTCCTATTGGCTTCGACCTGGAAAGCGCGGACGTCGCGGCCGAGGATCTGCCGCCGCCCGACATTGTGACGGATGGCTTGGCGGACACGCTGGACCGGCTCCCGGCCGATGAGATCGCCGATCCCGTGACCTTCGCCCGGGCCCGCGATCTCCTCCTCAAACAAACGACCCGGACCTTGACCAAGGTGCGTCAGTCGGGCTCGAAAGCCGTGTTCACGCCCAAGGAACTCTCTTCGATGGAGGCGGTCATCAAGCTCGACGGGACGCGCCCGTCACTGATGCTCCGCGACGGCGAGGTGCCTGCGAACCACCCGTTCCTCGGGACCTGGAAGGACGAGGTCAAAGGCGCAAGCTACGCGATTGCCCGCACCGCCGCCTCTGTTGGGCGGATCGAACCCAAGCGCGGCGGGCCGGCAAACTATTTTGGGACCGGGTTCGTGATCGACCATGGGCGCGGGCTCGTCCTGACCAACCGGCACGTGCTGGAGGCCATGTGGCGACGGCTGCGCGATGTCATCGACCTGAAGAACGGACGCTTCACCTTCCTCGACGGCGCGTACATCGACTTCGTCGGCGAGGTCGGCTCGATGAGGCGCAACCGCTTCAAAGTGGTCGAGGCGATGGCGGTCGGCCCCGACGCCACGGGAAACGAACGGCTGGACGCCGCCGTGCTCAAGATCCGCCCCCTGACCACGGACGAAGCCAAGGCGGAACAGCAGGTGGTCGGCGACGTCCCGCGAGCGGTCCCGCTGTCGAACGAGCTGGATGGTCCACTCGGGCATCTCACCTCGTTCTGCGTCATCGGCTTTCCCGGCACCATTCCGCCCCCGGCCGAACGGCAGGGAACCGAGGGCAAGGTCGATTGGCAGTGGGTCGCGTATGAGCTGATGGGCGGGCGCCACGGCGTGAAGCGCGTGGCCCCCGGCATCGTCCACAAGCCGCTGGGCTCGCTCGAGGACGACCCGAAACAATGGTGCTTCGGCCACGACGCCACGACGCTCGGCGGCAACTCCGGTTCCCCGGTGCTGGCCTGGAAGGAAAGCGGCGAGCCGGCCTTCGGCCTGCACTTCGCCGGCGCGACCATCCAGACCAACTACGCCCACGCTTACGGCCCGATCCACGACGAGGTGCTGAAAACCGTCGCGACGCTGTGAAACCCAACACAGCCCGGAACTCAATCAGGTGAGCAGCATGGACCCGATCGACGAAGCGATCGATGCGCTGATGCGGGCGATCGTCAAGGCCGGGATCACCCCGGAAGCGTTCGGCAGCTCCTTCGACCGGGTCCGGCCGACGGACGGCAGCGTGCCGCGTTACGCATCGATCCGCGCCGCGAGCCAGAACGACGAGGCGCTGGCGATGGAAAGCGCCGCCCGACGCGCGCATCAGAAGAGCTTTTTCCTGCAGTTCTCCGACCAACTGACACGCCGAATTCCCATGGCCGAGGCGGAGCGCGAAGCGCTCGCCTCCGGTGATGCCGTGAAGACCCTTGTGGGGGAGCACCAAGCCATCTTCCAGGACGAGGGGCTGCAGGACGTGGCGTGGGCTCGGGTCGTGACGAAGGTGGCGCCAGTCACCGCGCTCGTCCGCGACCACGGAACCGCTCCGGCGGCGCGTGGCACCGGATTCCTGATCGGACCGGATCTTCTCCTGACGGCGGCGCACGTGGTCTGGTCGCTTGTTGATTACGATGTAGTTCCGCCGAAGGAGCATGCTGATTCATCGACACGGCTGACGGTCGAATTCCACGACCCGCTCCTGGCCGATTCGCTGGGACGGCCCCGCGTGGTGCGCGTGGTAAGAAAATGGCTGTTTGCCACCAGCCCACCTTGCGGCAAGCCTCCCAACCTCACCTTGAACGATGTGAGCCTAGCCAAGGCCAATCTGGATTTTGCGCTCATCCGGCTCGCCGAGCGGATCGGGGACGAGGTCCCCTTCCTCGACATCGCAGATCCGCCAGCGCCGCACAGCCGCGACAGCATGGCGATTGTCGGGCACACCGGCGGCAGCGCCTGCAAGTTTCACGTCCATTGGCTGAATCTCTACGAACAGGACTCGCAGCGCCTTCAGCACAAGGCAAACACGGCCAGCGGCATGTCCGGCGGGCCGTGCCTCACCGTCGCCGGCCGCGTGCTGGGACTGCACGAAGGGGTGGCCCGCGACAACGGAGGGGTGGCGATTTACAACCGGTCGGTTTACCTGGGACCGGTTTATGCCAAGCTGAAGGCCGCTTTTCCTGCGCAGGCCCGCGTCCGGTTGAGCTGGCTGTCCGACGAGGACGGGGCGGAGCCGCTGCGCCGGGTGTTCCGAAACGGCGGGCCGCCCGGCAGGACGCGCCACCCGGTCTTCGGACGGGCGGAGTTCCAGGAATGGATCGACGAGGCGCGCGCACCCCGCACGGCGAGGCCGGTGGCCCTGATCTCCGGCGCCGACGGTGCTGGCAAATCGTTCAGCGTGGCGATCCTGCGCAACAAGCTGCGCGGCAGCTCGGACGTGCTGGTTCATTTTCCGCCCGAAATCTGCCGCAGCATCCGGATGATCGAGCTGCTCTCGCGCCTCTTCGCCTGCATCTCCGATCCGTTTCCGCGTCTGCCGGACACGGCGGGGCTGCGTCCCGAGGCCGGCATCCTGCGGCACGACATCGTACCGAACGCCTTCGATGAACTCGAACGGACGGTGCTGCGCGACGGCGACCGCCGGCTGTGGGTCTCGGCCGACTTCGGCCGCGACCAGGGCTGGCTGTCCGGTTCCGCCGACACCTGGACCGAGTTCCTCTCGCAGGCGGCGAAGCGGCCCTGGATGAGAGTTGTGGTGATCGGCATCGCGCCGTCACGGCAGGCCGACTTTCTGACCCTCCTGTCATCCCCGGAACGTCCCTTCACGGAACAGATCCGGCACGTCGACGCAGCGCTGCTGGCGGACTTCGTCAACTCCCAGATCGCCGGACAGCTCGACACGGAGGACAAGGCGCACATCCGGGGACGGCTCATCGACGAATGGACCGCAAGGGCGGCCGGCATCGCCGCCGAGAAGACCACCATCGAAGCGGTGCGGTGCGCCATCCGCTTCAAGGATATCATCACCCAACATGGGAGGGTCTCATGGCCGATGCGGTCCCCATCGAGCCGGGCGATCCCCTGCGAGCGGCCGAGCTGAAAGACGCCCTTCTGCAGGCGATCACGGACCTGGGCCGACCGGCGCCCGCCGGGGCGGCGCCGTCCGCCGGCCCGGCGATGGCCGGCAACGACCTCCGCTTCGCGCTGGCCGTGCGGGGCCCGGCAGACCCGAAAGCGCTGCTTCCCAAAAACCTGGATGAGGCCGCGCGGCTCGACCTGCTGGATACGGTCGCCGTCGACTGCGATACCGGAGCCGGGACGAGTTTGGGCCAGTGGCTGCTGTCGGATGCGGCGCGGCGCCGGGAACTCACCGCGCGAAGCCCCGACGAGATACGCCAAGCCCTGGAGCAGGTCCCACCGAACGATCCCATCGCCACGGCGCTGCGCCATCTGTACCGGGACGATCTTCCCGACCTCGACGCCCTTTCAGCTGCGGAACTGCGCGCCCTTCTGTCGGTCCTCCCGGCGGTCACCGGCCTGATGCCGGGAGTGCCGCAGCCGACCGAGCTGCACCGCCGGCTGGCGAAGGCCCAACGCCGGGAGAACTTCGAGAACGTCGTCAAGGATGGGTTTGTCGGTCGCGACAGTGAACTGCGCAGCGTTCTCAGCGTCTGCATACGCAGCGACGCGAATGCCGGCGACCGGTTCGGTTCCTGCCTGGTCTGGGGAACCGGGGGGATCGGGAAGTCCACCCTGATCTCCGCGGTGATGCTGCACCTTCTGGGCGAGGATGAGGGGATACCGGGACCTTCGGCAGCCCGTCCCGATGGGGCGAGGGCGATTGTCGTGCATCTCGATTTCGACCGCAGCGACCTCGATGTGATGACGCCCATCGGATTGTCGCTTGAACTGCTCCGACAGGCCGGGCTGGGGAATCCGGGGCTCGATGCGATGCTCAAGGAACGGCGCGAAATCATGCGCGCAGAGCTGCACGCCGGGCTGGACGGAGCGGGCCGGGTGGCACTGGAAGCCGCCAGCACGCCGACAGTGTCAGCCATGCACAACGCGTTGGAATGGACCGTTGGCCGGGGGCAGGCGCTCGTGCTGGTGTTGGACACCTTCGAGCAGGTGGAGGCCGCCGGGCCGCCGGGGCTGGAGTCCCTGGATCGCTGGATCGATGACCTGCTTGAGGTGTCGGGGGCTCTGGCGATCCGGCTGGTCGTCGCCGGCCGGACCGATCCGACCCTGAACGGGACGGCCAAAATGTTCCAGCGGTTCGGCCATGTGACGGAGATTCACCTGGATGACCTGCCGGAATCGGCCGCCGTGCCGTTCCTGACCGGATCGGGCATGTCGCGCGCGCGCGCCAAAGCGCTCCACAGCGCGCTCGGCGGCAATCCGTTGGTTCTCCGCCTGATCCGGAAGCTGGCCGCCAATCGGCGAAAAGTGGAGGAATTGCAGGATCTTGCCGACGATGTGCAGGAGGGGAAGATCCCCAAGGACATCGTCCAGGGCATTCTGTACGACCGCTTCCTCGGCCACATCCACGATCGGGAGGCACGGACCTACGCGCATCCGGGTTTGGTTCTGCCCGAACTGACCCCCACGCTGATCCGGCAGATCCTCGCCCCGCTGAAAAGTCAGCGTGCGATGCCGGAAGGGCGGGCCGAGGCCATCTTCAATGCGCTGGCGGAGGCGTCGTGGCTGGTGCGAAGGGAGGGGGATCGTCTGATCCAGCACGCCGACGTGCGGCGCTTGATGCTGCGGTTGATGGCGGCCGATCAGGGACGTGCGGCAGAGGTGCGCCGGGTGCGCCAGATGGCGATTCTGCACCACCATGGAAGGCTGGAGACGGAACACCGGGCTGCCCTTGCTTATCACCTGCTCATGGATGCGCGCAGCCGGGAGGATCTTGAACTCCTGCAAGGGATCGACCTGTCGGGGTGCGGGCACTTCCTGCGACGGTACCGGGAGGATCTTCCCGTTGTCGCGAAGACGTTCGTCGACGTGGTGGACTTCAGCGCCGCTCCCGGCCCCGGCGGGCTCCGTGTGACCAATAGCGCGTCGGTTTCCGCGGACAGGGCGGTCACGGATCTGCCCGACGGCCTGTGGTGCCAATTCATCGCCTGCGATGGCGGAGGCGAAGGGGACCGTCTGGTCGACCGTACGGACCCTGGTGTTGCGCTCGAACTTTGGCGGCGGCGCCCGGTTGGACCTCCGGGACGGCCGCCGACGTTTGTCCTCCAGGCGCTTGCTGAAACCGCCGAATGGGACACCGACGAGGTCGATCTCGCCGCTGTCGTCAACGACCTGCACCTCCGCATGAGCGAGCAGGTTCCCCCGCCGCCGCCCCTTCTCAGGCGCTTGTATTGGATCTCGCGCCTTGCCCTGTGCAAGGACCCGGACTCCCGGCGGTTCACGGGTGCTCTGCCCGGTTATGGCAAACGGCTCGTCGAATTGATGGGTTCGGCGCTGCGCTCCCCGTCCGCCGACCAGATGACGGCGCTGCCAACGCTGGCCGCGGTCATGGAGGCGCTTCTGGGCGGCATCGACAGGATCATTCCCGACAGCCACTTCGACAATCCGCGGCGCGGCGATGACAGCAACCGGATCTTCCTCCAACGGGCCGTATGGCTGCGCGAGGAATTGTCCTGGCAGGCGAACACCGACAGCCTGGTCGTGCTTCAAAGGAACTTCGCGAAACGTGCGGCCGATCAGCTGGCGCGCGTTCCTTCACCGCCCGGGGATCTGCTGATTGAGCGCCTGGCCGACGCGCAGACCGTGGTCGACGCGACGGATGGTACACCGCTCAGCTCGATGACGAAGGCGTTGAGTGGCCTCCGGTCCGTTGTCGCCATCGACGTGGACGGCATGATTGCGGAAACCATGCCGGGCTGGACGCTGGTTCTGCGGGGGCAGACATCGGAGTTGCACAGGCCCGCACGCCAGGCGCTCGTCGAAGGGTTTGCGGGCGCCGGTCAGGACCGGCTGCGCGAAGTCGCGCAGCGGTGGGCCGCCTTGATGACGATCCGGCCGTTGGAGCTTGAACTCGACGCCATGGTCCGGCGGCTGACGAGGAACCCCATGAGCGGTTTCCTGACCCTGGTGCAGTTCGCCGACCGCGCGCGGGTTCTGGAGAGTCTGCTCCGGGAGGCGCGGCGCTTCGCGCTTCGGCCGCGCAAGATCGAACGCGTGCTGGCAACCCTCGTGGACTGGGACCGGGCCATCACCGGGGGGCGCTCTTCGGACTGGTGGGCGGAGAAAGGGCCGAATGAGGCGCCGGTGCAGACTTCGCAACAGGAATGGCAGATCTGACGGGCCACATCGCCCCGGCATGATCCGGGGCCTGCGGTCCCCACAGCGGGGCGTCGCCTCTGCGCCGCCTCCATGAAAAAGGGGGAGAGAAATGCACAAAAACGCCATCCGTTTCATCGAGAGCACCACGATCGACGACTTCGGGCAACTGGACGCCGTTCCGGAGAGCAGTCTGGAGGCGCCGGTCAGCCTCGATCTGGACAAGTTGCCGGCGGGCGTGGTCTCAGGCAATACGCTGATCGACTTCTCGGCCACCGCGCAGGAAGCGCGGAGCGGCGTCTCGCTCGCGCTCGCCTTCGCCAATCTGGCGGCAACCGCGGCGACCCGGCGAGAGGACGGCGCCGACGAGGACGACTGGTTCGCGGCGTACAAGTCGAACCTGATACAGTTGGGTTTCGCGGTGTCGCAGAGCGCTCTCACCACCTCGCGCTTCCGGAAGCGCAACCTTGCCGTGCACAAGGCGATCATTCCTTTTCTGACCATTGCGCTTGGCGGTGCCGCTATTGGCCCGGTGATCCTCGCGCTGTTGCAGAACCTGGAAAAGCAGGACCCGGAGCAACCCTGGATCACGCTGTTCGACCGGAAGACCCGGGTCTTCAGCGTCCGCGAGATGTTTTTTGCCGCCGTCTCTTCCGATGCGTCGGAGACCCGGATTCGCCATGTCGCGGCGCGTCTGAAGGTGACGGAGAACGATACCAACGTGCTGTTCTTCAAGATCACCGACACCTCGGCCGAATTCGAGAGCGCGACCACGACGATCAGCGTGAACAACAGCTTGCTCGCGGTGCTTGAACCGCCGTTGCGCGATCGGTTGCAGGCGAGGGCCCTCGACATAATCCGGACAGCCCCGATTACGCCCATGTGATGGGAGGCAGACAATGGCGAAGGCATCGGAGACAGGTCTCACCGCCCAGCGTCTTCTGAAACGTCTGGCGCTGCCGGCACCGGTTTTGAGGCTCGAAGGGGCTGGCGGGACGGCCCCGGCCGGGCCGGTTACCGATCCACGGCAGCGGCTTGAGGCGGCGCGTCGGCTGCTTGCCCAGTTGGCGGCGGGCACGCCCGATGTGGACGAGGCGGTCGTCGACCGCATCATCCGCGACGCCGAGGAAGCGTTAAGGAAGCTGGACGGCGATGGCGAGCAGGCCGAACTGCGCACAGGCGAGATCCTCGGGCTGGAGGCGGTCATCGAGTCCGACGGCAGCCGGCCCGTTCTGTTCGTCCAGGACGGCACAATCGACCTCCAGACGCCCGAACTGAACGAGGGGCTGGGCACCTATTGGCGGGAGGACGCCGGGCGGCACCTGAAGAACATCGAGCGGGTCGTCGCCTCCGTCGGGGCCGTGCAACTCCCGGCTTTCAACAACAAGCGCTTCGGCACCGCCTTCGTCATCGCGCCGGGCCTGGTGATGACCAACCGCCACGTTCTCGAAGAGGCGGCCCAACTGGTCGGCGGCGTCTGGAAATGGAAGTACGTCGTGGAGGTCGATTTCCGGGGCGAATACCAGCGCACTGAGGAGCACCGCTTTCCGCTTGGCGAGGTGTTGTTCACAGGACCCGACGCGATCGAACGGCGGGTCGACTTTTCCCATCTCGACATCGCCATCATCCGGGTTGGCGGAGATCAGGGAAAGCTGCCTCCGCCGCTCACCTTCGAACGCTCGGTGGAGCGGGTGGCGGTGCGAGCCGGACCGCAGCCGCCGATCTATGTCGTCGGATTTCCGGCCCAGCCGTTCATCCAGCCGCCCGTCCAGCCGCCCATTCAGCCGCCCATTCAGCCGGACGACGTGGGACAGGCGCCGCCGCAAGCGGGCCACGAATACGAAGAAGTTCTGGAGAGGCTCTACCGGAAGCGATACGGCAGCAAGCGCTGGTCGCCAGGGCTGGTCGATGCCGGCGCGGGACAACTCGCGGAGGATGAGCGCGGCTGGATCATGAGCCACGACGCCAGCACGCTCGCCGGCAATTCGGGCTCCTGCGTGGTGGATTTCGGGGAAACGGGTGAACGGGTGGTGGGCCTGCACTTCGGTGGCCGGCCGAGGGTGGAGAATTGGGCCCATGTGGTCGCGGCGTTGCAGCATCCGCTTTCCGGCGTGGAGGGCATCGAGTGGGTTGAGGGCCCCGTCGAAACGACGACGGAAACGATCAGCGACAATCCGGAGTGCCGCGCCCCTTCCTCGACAGGGTGAAGGCCCGCCCGCGAAACGCATCCGCGAAAGACCGCCGGCCGATTGAACCAAGGTCCAAATGGGGAGGACACCAGCATGGCCCAAGAGAACCGTGCCGACGAAGTCGCAGTCCAGGGTGGACTGGAAGGTGTGAGATCGACGTCCCCCTTTTCGGAGGAGGAGTTGAACACACGCACCGGCCATCGGCCGGACTTCCTGGGCGGGGGCATCACCCTGCCGCTTCCCGATGCGGGCGGAACCCAGATCTGGCTGCACTACACACATTTCTCGATCCTCATGGACCGGGCGCGGCGGCAGGCCCTGCTGACGGTGGTCGACATTGACGGTGCCAAATGGGTCAACATCAAGCGCCGCAAGCCCGACGTCTGGTATCCCGACCCGCGCCTGAAAAACGACGAGCAGCCGGAAAGGGATTTCTTCCAAAAGGCCGATCCCAGCTTCAATCCGGCACGCAACGACTTCGGGTTCGGGCACCTCGTCCGGCGGCAGGATCCGAATTACGACGAGCCCGGAGACGACGAGGCGGCGGAACGGTCCGAATACGAAACCTTCTATTTGACCAATGCATCGCCGCAGGCTGAAAGTCTGAATTCGGGACCGTGGAACACGCTGGAGGACATCGTCCTCGACGACCTCAAGAAGACGCTCAGGATTCCCGCGGTCGTCCTGACCGGCCCGATTTTCGACAAGAAGCCTCCCCTCCTGCACGGCGTGTTCCCGATCCCCCGGGACTATTGGAAGATCGTCGCGTGGCGCTCGGGAAACGAACTGGCTGCGGTCGGCTGGCGGCAGCGGCAGCCGGACGGCGTCATGCCGGATGCGCTTGAATCGGTCAGCGTTCCCTTCGACGGCAAGGCCGGCGAAGCGTGGCTGATCCCCATTGAGGAGATCGCCGCGCTGACCGGTCTCGACCTCGCCCTTTACGCGGCGGCGGATACCTACCGCATGCGTGTGCTGGGGTTTGAGGGTGTGGAGGCCGCGGCTCCTGCGTTTCCGCTGCCGGTTCGGGCCTCCGATCTCCTGATGGCCGAAACGTTGCTCCTTGGTGATGATCCGCCCACGCCGGCTCCGCTGCCGGCGCGGGGACTGGCGGCGCGGATGGAGGTCTCGTCGGATTCAACGGCGGGCATACCGGCCATGGCGGAGACCTGGAGCGGGCCGGGCGACGAGGATTACTGGACCGACATCACCGAAGACGATGTTGCCGCGGCTGCGGCGGCCGAAGGGAGCACGCTGGAATCGGCGGATGCCGCACCAACCGTCTCCTGGGCTGCCGATGCGGACTCCATCGACCACGCGCATCTGGTCCCGACACCGGCGAGCGGCGCCTTTTCCCTGCGAGCCGAGGATCTGGATCTGCTTGCGGCGCTGAACGACCTGCCGGTGGACGAAGCCGGTGACACGCCTGTCCTGTTCGGGCTGCGCGGCTGCGCCATCATCATGGATCACAACCAGTCGGCGGGCGAGGTGACCCTCAGGGACCGGCGCCCGGACCATCTGGCGCCGCGATGCGTCCTTGGTGTCTGGAACCGCCGGGCGGGCAGCGTGCACGTCTTTCCGGGATCGACCGTGCCGGACCGCCGGGCCGTTGTTTCCTGGAAAGCGTCGCGCCGGTCGGGGAACCTGCTTCCCACCGGGCTGTACCGTTACGTGGTGGGCCCGCATGCCACCCTGCGCAAGGACGGCACGCTGAACAGCCGGCCGGGCTGCTTCCTGCTGCGCAACGCGTCGGGCGACAAGCGCGTGGTCGTCGTCCGTCGCAGCAACGACGACCTCGCCTACGATCTCGCCGACATGACAGACCGCACGGCGCCGGGCGACAACATCCATCCAACCTTCTTCTTGCAACCCACCGACTTCTCGTCCTTCGGATGCCAGACGGTCGTCGGAACCGCGGACAGCGGAGGCAACCACAAGGGTGCTTGGGCGGAGTTTCGCGCCGCTGCCGGGCTTCAAGATAAGGAAGGCACGCCGGGCAAGCCGTATCTCTACATGCTGCTGACCGGGACGGAGGCGATGCTGGCCTCAGCCGTTCGGCGCAACGGACTGTTGGGCGACATCCAGGCGCGGCGCGCGTTGCGGCGCCTGCGCTTCGGATCGAAGGGGGATGCGGTGCTCCGGCTTCAAGCCCGGCTGGGCCTGCCGAAGCGCGACGGCGACTTCGGCTCCTTTACCGCGGAGTCCCTCAACGCCCTGCAAAGGGGCCTGCCGCCGAAAAACCGCTGCGACGGCATCTGGACGCCGGACCTGGATGCTGCTTTGGGGTGGGGCGTGTTCAGTTCATTTGGGGTTTAGGGCAAGGCAGGGAACTATCCGCTCATACATCCTTCCAGTTGGTTCGTGGGGATAGGGTATGGTTCCACGCTGGGCAGACGGTGTGCGGCGCCAAGCGGAGGCGTCGCATGTCCTCGTCGGAGACGCGCTCAGTTCCGGCGATGTAGCGCACCGCTGTATCGAGGGTCCGCAAGGGCACGCCGGCCCAGTTCACATGATGTTGCCGCGATCGTCGACGATCAGGCCGGTCAGCAGCGGCCGGCCGGCGGCGAGGGGGCGGTTCTTCCGCTCGACCCGGTTGGCCTCCAGAATCGCCTGCACCCGGTCCCACAGCTCCGGCGGCACGGTCGCCGTGTGCTCGCCAGGGTAGGGGGTGCCCTTGTGCACCGCCTTGCCGAGGTGGACGCGGTTGCCCAGCAGCTTGTACAGGTTGCCGCTGCCGTACGGGCCGCCGCTGTTCTCCCCGCCCCGTCAAGGATTTAGCGGAGGCATCACTCAAAGCGAACTTCCGTTCGCTTTAGACTCATATCGCCTCATTCGCCGGCGGGCTCCGGTCGCGTGTGCGACCGGGACCGCCGGGGCGGTCCAAAGCGGATTGCAATCCGCTTTGGCGTCGTTTGGCTGGCGCCTGCCGCGCTGTCCTCAACTCGGCTCGGGGCCCGCTCGTCACACCAGGGTCGCAAGCGCTTCCTTGGTGAAATCGCGCAACGCCTCCATGCGCCCTTCGCGAACCTTCCGGACCCATTGTGGGTCGGAAAGCAGGGCCCGGCCGACGGCGACGAGGTCGAAGTCACCGCGCTCGAAGCGGCGCAGCAACTCATCCAGAGGGCTGGGCTGCGAACTCTCGCCCTGGAAGGCAGCGATGAACTCGCCCGACAGACCGACGGAACCAACGGTGATCGTGGCCTTGCCGGTCAGCTTCTTGGCCCAGCCGGCAAAGTTCAGGTCCGAGCCCTCGAATTCCGGCTGCCAGAAACGCCGCTGCGAACAGTGGAAGATGTCGACGCCCGCGTCGGCCAGCGGAGCCAGCCACGCTTCCATCTCCTCCGGCGTCTTGGCGAGGCGCACCGCGAAATCCTGCTGCTTCCACTGCGAGAGGCGGAGGAGCACGGCGAAGTTCTCGCCGACCGCCGCACGCACCGCCTTGACCACCTCGACCGCGAAGCGGCTGCGTTCCGGCAGGGTGGAGCCGCCGAAGGCGTCGGTCCGCTTGTTCACTCCGGCCCAGAAGAACTGGTCGATCAGGTAGCCGTGGGCACCGTGGATCTCGACCGCATCGAAGCCCAGCCGCTTCGCATCCGCCGCGGCGCGCCCGAAGGCGGCGATGGTGTCCGCGATGTCCTGCTCGCTCATGCTGTTGCCGCCGGGCTTGCCCGGCACGACGAGGCCCGAGGGGCCTTCGAATGGCTGCGCCGGCGTCCAGCCGGACAGGTGCGGGGCCATCACGCCCATGTGCCAGATCTGCGGCGCCATTGCGCCCCCCGCCGCGTGCACGCCGTCGATGACCTTCTTCCAACCGGCCAGCGCTTCCTCCCCATGGAAGCGCGGAACGTTGGGATCGTTCGAGGAGGTGGGCCGGTCGATGACGGTGCCCTCGGAAAGGATCAGGCCGACCTCGTTCTCCGCCCGGCGGCGATAGTAGGCGGCCACATCGTCCGTCGGCACGCCGCCCGGCGAGAAGGACCGGGTCATCGGGGCCATGACGATCCGGTTCTTCAGATTCAGCGACTTCAGGGCAAACGGGCGGAAGAGGATGTCCACGCTCATGGTGACGGTCGCCTCTGCGATGGTTTGTGGAAGAGGACGTGGAAGCCAGGGCACGGTCTTTCTCTGCGCCGGTTGTCTTCGCCAACAGAGCGCCGCGACGCTTGTTGCCCAGGCGATGTCGTGCAGGATCGGCAATCGGCCATTTCGCCGCGTTGTGCAGCCACGATGCCGCTTGCCATGGACAACCCTTCCCCGGTTACTGCCCGCTCCGTCGGACCGGCCCGTGCGACGTGAACACCCGTCCGCCTGTGGACAGGGCGCCCGGCAGCGGCAAGCGGCGCACGCAACAACCGCAGCCGGCGGGATGCGCAGCCGAAGTCCGGTGCGGGTGGGTCGCGCCCGGCTCGGCGTCGTCGTGGGCAACGCGGCCACCCGGGGTGCTGCTGGCAATGGCGGGTGCGCTGAGGCATGTTCGCGGTGCCGCGGCCCCGCATTCCGGGCAGGCGCATGGATCCCGGAACTGGGCCATGGGCCGCATCGCCGTGAACGGCCCGCACGCTTCGCACTCGTAGTCGTAGATCGGCATGACGTCCTCACGCTCAGGCCCGTCCGGCGAGATGGCGGAGAGGCCGGGCGAGCGACGGCCCGCCCGGCCCGGCTGGTCACGCGGCGGGCTTGAGGACCACCTTGGTCCAGCCATCGTCGCGCGCGTCGAAGTGCTGGTAGGCGTTTGGCGCCTCACGCAGCGGCAGCTCATGCGAGATGATGAAGGACGGTTTCGCGCGGCCGGTCGAAATGAGGTCGCGCAGTTGCCGATTGTATGCCTTCACGTTGCACTGGCCTGTGCCGATCGTCTGACCCTTGAACCACAAGAGGCCGTAGTCGAAAACGATCTCGCCCTGCTTGTAGAGCGGGTCCTGGGGGGGCCGGGTCCTGGGGCGTGTAGACGCCGACGACGCCGATGCCGCCGGTGAATTTCACCGACTTGACCAGGTTGTTCATGGTCATGTTGGGGTGCTCGTGGCCCGCCGGGTCGTGCGCCTGATAGCCGACGCACTCGCAGCCGCGGTCGGCGCCGATGCCGTTCGTCAACTCAAGGACCTGATCCACCGGGGAGCCCTTGGAATCGTCGATGGGCAGGGCCCCGATCGAGCCTGCAAGGCGCAGGCGGTCGGGATGACGATCGACGACCATGACCATGCAGGCGCCCTTGATCATCGCCGCGTGGGCGGCCATGAGGCCGACCGGCCCGGCCCCATAGATGACGACCGACTCGCCGGGACGCAGTCCGGCGAGCTCGGTGACATGCCAGCCGGTCGGGAAGATGTCGGCCAGCATCACATAGTCGTTCTGCCGCTCCTCCGCGTCCGGCGGCAGCTTCAGGCAATTGTAGTCGCCGTAGGGAACGCGCAGAAGGTCGGCCTGGCCGCCCCGATACGGTCCCATGTCGGCGAAGCCGTACGCGGCGCCGGCCATGTTCGGCACGACGCTTCGATCCGCCGTGGTCAGGCAGAACGCGCTCAAGCCGCGCTCGCAGTTCTTGCAGAATCCGCAGCCGATGTTGAAGGGGATGGCGACCCAGTCCCCGACCTTCACCCGGTCGACGGCGTCGCCCACTTCGGCCACCTGCCCGAGGTTCTCGTGCCCGAAAACGCCGCCCCGCGGGAAGTCGGTCCGGCCCTCATACATGTGCAGGTCGGAGCCGCAGATGTTGGTGCTCGTGATCCGCACCAACACGTCGGTCGGTCTCTCGATCCGCGCGTCGGGCACGTCCTGCACCGCAACATCGCGTGGTCCGTTATAGACAACTGCTCTCATCTCGTTCTCCCGACCTGAAGCCGCACACTCGACAGGATGAGTGTCGTGCGGTCTGCCGTCGGACCAACCCGGTCGTTACCTGAGGGGATTTCCGTAGCGCGGCGTGATCACGCGCAAGGCCGCCTGATATTCTCATTCTGTCCGCTTGCAGATCAAATTCTCGCATTTCGTTCGTTCGGGGCGATGGAGGAAGAACGCGGCGGCTTTCGGTGCGATGGAGCCCAATCGGCTTGGCGGTCTTGCCGGATCTTCAGGACGATCCGCCGATCCGGCACGCGATTTACGACGAGGGAATCATCGATCCCAGCGCATCGCTAAAATTAACTAATAATTATTGTATTTTATTCCGAATAAACACCATTGATAATAATTGTCTTCTTCGGAATGGTGTAATTCAGCCGTGAATGGTGGGATTCATGCCGCACACATCCGTACGATACGCCTCCATCCATGAGGCGCAGCCAAGAGATGCCGGCCTGATGCCGATCCTGCGCCTCGTTCTCGACAACATGGCGGAGGGGGTGTGCGTCGCCGGTCCGGATGGCCGGATCATCACCGCCAACCCGGCGGCGGAGGCGGTGTTCGGGCCGCTCACCGGTGCGGCCTTCGACACGCTGTTCGGACCGCGCCTGCGGCTGGCCGACGGAACCACCCCGTGCCCGCCGGCCTCCTGGCCGATGGGCCGCGCCATCCGGGGCGGCGCGATGGAGCGGGAAAGCCTCTATCTCGCCCCGCCGCCCGGCGGTTCCGGAGTCTGGCTGCGGGTGAACGCCCGGCCCCTGATGGAGAACGGGTTCTCCGTCGGCGGCGTGCTGGTCTTCCGCGACATCACCCAGGTCAAGGCGGCGGAGGACCGCATGGCTTGGCTGGCCCATTTCGACCCGCTGACCGGCTTTCCCAATCGTGTGCAGTTCCATCAGGCGCTGGAACGCGCCATGGAGATCGTGCGGCGGTCGGGCGGCGGCCTGTCGCTGCTGCTGCTCGACTTCGACGGCTTCAAGGAGGTGAACGACCAGTTCGGCCACGCCGCGGGGGACGAGTTGCTGGCCGGGATCGCCCGCCGCCTGCGCGAGGCGCTGTCCGACGGTGTCCTTGGCCCGATTGTCACCGCCGCCCGCCTGGGAGGCGACGAGTTCGCGATCCTGGTGGAGGAGCGCGACGGCGGCGAGGTGACGGACCTGCTCGACCGGATGGCCCGCGTCACCGCCGACCCCTTTCCGCTGGGCGGCGTGCGCCATCGCGTGAGCGTCAGCATCGGCATCGCCCGCCATCCCGACCACGGCAACGGGGTGGAGGAGCTGATGCGCATGGCCGATCTGGCGATGTACCGCGCCAAGGAGCAGGGCGGCGGCACGGTCTGCCGCTACGATCCGGCGATGATGGCGGCCACGGTGGAGCGGGCGCGGCTGCGCAGCCTGCTGGCCGGGGCGCTGGAGCGCGGGGAGTTCCATCTGGTCTACCAGCCGCTGACCGAGGCCGCGGGGGGCCGTCCGGTGGGTGTGGAGGCGCTGTTGCGCTGGAACCCCGCCGGTGGCGCGCCGGTCCCCCCGTCCACCTTCATCCCCCTGTGCGAGGACAGCGGGCTGATCCTTCCCATCGGGCGCTGGGTGCTGGAGACCGCCTGCCGCCAGTTGCGCCGATGGCAGGAGGAGGGACACGGCGAACTGGAGTTCGCCGTCAACCTGTCGCCCCGCCAGCTTCGCGATCCGGCGCTGGTCGACAACGTGCGCGGCGCGCTGGCCGCCACCGGGATCGAGCCGTCGCGGCTGGTCCTGGAGGTGACCGAAGGGCTGCTGATCGAGGACATGGCCTTCAGCCGGCAGGTCCTGACCCGCTTGAAGGAATTGGGGGTGCGGCTGGCGCTGGACGACTTCGGCACCGGCTACTCCAGCCTCAGCTATCTGAACAACCTGCCCTTCGACATCCTGAAGATGGACGGTTCCTTCACCCGCAACCTGGGCGACGCGGGGCGGGAAAACGCCAGCGGGCAGGCGGTGGCCCGCGCCATCATCGGCCTTGCCCGCAGCCTGTCGATGACCCTGGTGGCCGAGGGGGTGGAGACGCCGGAGCAGCTCGCCTGGCTGGCCGCCAACGGCTGCACCCTGATCCAGGGCTATCTGCTGGGCCGCCCGGAGGCGCCGCAGGCCGCCGCGGCCACCCTCGACCGGCTGGCCGCCGAGCACGCGCGGCGCCAGAAGGAGCGCGGCGACTTCGTGATCTGAGGAAGCGACAGGGGGGCGCCCGGCCGTGCCCCCCGACTTTGCCGGATCGTCTTTCCCGGATCAGGGGGCGGAGCGGGCCAGGGCGGCGCGCCCGGCGCCGGTCAGGATCATATCGTTCTGGGGGGCATGGACGCGGGCGCACAGCACGTCGCGGTGATGACGTTCCAGGGGGTTGTCGCGGGACAGGCCGGGATTGCCGGTGATCTCCAGCGCCTTGGCGACCGCGTCGATCGCGTTGTTGGTCACCGTGTGTTTGACCAAGAAGCTGTCGCTGGCCGGCGGGACGGTCCCGCCGTCCGCCGAGGCCGACAGCGAGCGCAGAAGCACCGTGTTGGTCAGCAGCAGCGCCTCGATGGCACCCAGCGCCTCCTGAAGGCGGGGCACGCTCGCCAGCGGGGCGCCGCCCAGCGCCGTCGGCTTGCGGGCGTGCAGGAAGCCGGTCAGCCAGTCCCGCGCCGAGCGGGCGATGCCGTCGTAGACGCCGCTGAACAGGGTGGACAGCCAGGCGGAGCCGACCGGATCGGGCACCGTCCAGCCGGCGGCGGGGCGCCGTTCGCCGGCATGGTCGTCGGCAACGAAGGTGTCGTGGAAGATCACCTCGTGGCTGCCGCTGGCCCGCATGCCGATGTGGTTCCAGCTTTCGCGCACTTCGATGCCCTGTTCGGCAAGGCCGTCGCCGCGCGGCACCACCCAGGTGCCGACCAGCGGCTCGTCGTCGTCCGTGCGCGCCCAGACGCCGAGCCAGGAGAGCACCGGCAGACCGGTGGAGTAGAGCTTGGTCCCGGAAATCCGCCAGCCCCCCGGCACCCGGCGCGCCACGGTGGCCGGCAGGCCGCCGCGGTGGGGGGTGCCCAGTTCCGGCTCGACCCGCAGCAGGTTGATGATGGCGCCCTCGGTCGCGGCGCTGCGGAGGATGCGGTCGCGCAGAGGCTCCGGCCAGCCGGCGCTGCGCTGGATCTGGTTGAGGATGGCGTATTGCAGCACCAGCACCAGGGCGGTGGACGGTTCCCCCCGCGCGAGCCCGCCGACCACGGCCAACGCGTCCCTCAGCCCGCCGCCCTTGCCGCCCAGCGGCGTCGGAACGACCAGCGCCGGCAGCCCCGCCTCCCGCAGCCATTCGAAATTCTCGAAGGGGAAGCTGGCGGCGGCGTCGTGCTCCGCGGCGCGAAGGGCGAAGCGGGCGGCCAGCGCCGCGATCTCGGCCTCGTCCACCACCGGGGCGGGGACTGCCTCGCCGAGTAGCGCGGGCTGGAAGGAAAAGTCGGCATGGAGCGTGTCGGGGGGCATGTCGGGTCGGTCCGCTGCGAGAAGGGAAACTGGACGGCGACGGCGGTCAGACGAGATCCACCGTGATGCGTCCGGCGAAGCGCTGGCTGTCGGTCCCGCGCTTGATGACCGAGACGCTCTTCAGCTCGTCGGTGTAGAGGGCGAGCTGCTGGCGCAGCGCGTCGCCGACCGGGGTGACGTTGTGGGCGTGGCTGCGCAGCATCGCCTCCAGATCCTCCGCCGGGAATTTCGGGGCGAAGGGGGCATAGGCCGCGGCGGCGGCCCGCGGGTCGGCGTAGGCGGCGTGCTGCGCCTCGATCAGCGCCGCGGTCAGCGCCTTGGCCGCCGGGCGGTTGTCGCGCAGCAGGCTGCCGCGCACCCCGACGAGGCAGCAGGTGCGGGTGGAGTACTCGCCGCAGACGTTGTTGGTGATCTCCACGAGATTGGGGTCCTGGGTGTGGCGCCAGACCAGCGGGTCGCCATCGGCCAGCGCCTGGATCTCGCCCTTCTCCACCGCCAGCCCCAGCAGGTCGGCGGGATACTGGCGCCATTCGACGTCCTTGGCCGGATCGATGCCGAATTTGGACAGCACGATGGAGAAGAAGTTCTTCGACGGGCTGGCCATGTCGCTGACGCCGATGGTCTTGCCCGGCAGGTCGAGCACGGTGTTCACACCCGCCGCCCTGGACCCGATCAGCCGCATGCAGCCGCCATGCAGGCCCGCCGAGATCTTCACGTCGAAGCCCTGTTCCAGCGGTTTCAGCCAGCGCAGCGCCATGCCGACCCCGGCGTCCGCCTTGGCGGTGGCGATGGCCTCCAGAAGCTGGTCGGTGGAGCCGGTGAAGTTGATCAGGTCGACCTCCAGCCCGTGCTTCCTGAACAGGTCCAGCTTGAAGGCCAGCGGCACGGCGGAGAAGCAGACGGCCCCCGCGTTCCAGGACAGGCGGAGCGGCTCCGCCGCCAGCGCGCGGCGGCGCAGGACGAACGGCGCGGCCAGCGCCACGGCGCCAACGGCGCCGGCGGCGATCACGCCGCGGCGGCTGGGAAGGGGAAAGGCGGGCTTTGCGGTCATGGTGCGGGAGCCTTTGTGGAGGAACGGAAACGGAGGCGGTCAGTCGAGCAGGTCGGGCTCCGCCGCGACGATCCATTCCCACAGCGGGTGGAAGTTGTAGGCGCCGCCCTGCTGGGTGCCGACCTGCGCGCGGGTCAGCAGGGCGGTCTCGTGGTCGATGGGCTGCGGCGTGCCGGCGGCTTCCGCCAGAAGCTGGGTATGGGCGGCGTCCTCGGCGCTGATGAACCACCAGGCGGCGGCCTCCACGCTCGGGCCGAGGGTGAGCAGGCCGTGGTTCTTCAGGATCGCCAGCTTGCGGTCGCCCAGCGCCTCGACCAGCCGCCGGCCCTCGCCCTCGGTCAGCACGACGCCGGTGTAGGGGTCGAAGATCACCTGATCCTCGTAGAAGGCCGCGGCGTCCTGGCTCAGCGGGGCCAGCGGCCGTCCGAGCGACGACCACGCCTTGCCGTAGGTCGAATGGGTGTGGGCGGCGGCCACCACGTCGGGGCGGGAGCGGTGGATGGCCGAATGGATGGTGAAGCCGGCCTGGTTGATGGCGCGGTCGCCGTGCAGGACGTTGCCGTCGATGTCCACCAGATGCAGGTCGGACACCCGGATGGTGCTGAAGTGCTGGCCCAGCGGGTTGATCCAGAAGCGGTCGTGGTGCTCCGGGTCGCGGGCGGTGACGTGGCCGGCCAGCCCCTTGTCGTAGCCGTAGCGCCCGAACAGGCGGAAGGTGGCGGCCAGCCGCTGCTTGCGGTGCTGCCGCTCCTCCTCGACGCTGGTGTGGGTGACCGGATCGACGGGCGGCCAGAACTTGCGGGGGCGGGGCTGGATGTGGGTCATCGGAAGGGCGCTCCTCGGGGGAATGGGGTCAGTAGCCGGCCTGGACGTTCACCACGTCGCGCAGCGGCGCGCCGCGCGCGTAGGCGTCCAGGTTGGCCAGGATTCGTTCGGCCAGCCGAGACTCGACGTCCGGGGCGGACCAGGACAGATGCGGCGTCAGGCGGATGGCCGGATGGCGGTAGAAGGGATGGCCGGCGGGCAGTGGTTCCGGCTCGGTCACGTCCAGCGTGGCCCCGGCGATCCGCCCCGCCTCGATGGCGGCCAGCAGAGCCTCCTGATCGACCAGGGCGCCGCGCGCGACGTTGACCAGATGCAGCCCCGGCTTGGCCCGCGCCAGCAGATCGGCGCCGACCACGCCGCGGGTGGCGGTGGTCAGCGGCAGGGCCAGCACCAGATGGTCGCTGACCGCGATGAGGTCTTCGAGCCGGTTGAAGGGCTCCACCTCCGGCCTCGTCTCCACCCCCGACCCCGTCCAGCCGGACCGCCGCACGGCGCCGATGGACAGGCCGAAGGCCCGCGCCCGCTCCGCCACCGCCTGTCCGATGGCGCCGAAGCCGGCCAGCCCCAGCCGCCGGCCCGACAGGCCGCCCAGCGTCTCCCGCCGCCAGTCCTCCGGTCCGCGCAAGCGCACGGCGTCGAGCCGCTTCTCGAAGGCCAGCACGGCGGCCAATACATATTCGGCGATGGGCACGGCGGAGACGCCGCGGGCGCAGGTGACCAGCGGTGCCCCGTCCAGCAGCCAGGGCGGATAGACGTCCATGCCGGTGGAGGCCGACTGTATCCAGCGCAGGCCGCGCCCCCAGCCGGCGGGGCGGGCGGCGGGCGCCGCGTCCCAGCCGATCAGCGGGCGCGTCAGCAGCACCTCCACCCCGTCCGGGATGTCCCAGGGCGGACGGCCGTCCTCGTGCCGCAGTACCGTCGGGCGCGACGGGTGGGCGGCGATCCGCTCCCCCACCAGGGCGCCGATCTGATTGAGGACGACCGGCGACCGGCCCGCCACCACGCCTTCACTCCGCCGCGGCGGCTTGGGCGGGCCGGCGCTCGGCCACCAGCCGGCGGACGCGCGGCAGCAGCTCCCGGCCATAGGAGATGGCGTCGGGCAGCGGGTCGAAGCCGCGGATCAGGAAGGTGGTGATGCCGAGGTCGTAATAGTCCAGCAGCGCGTCAGCCACCTGATCCGGCGTGCCGACCAGCGAGGTGGAGTTGCCCTTGGCCCCGGTCAGCCCGGCGATGGCGGTCCACAGCCGCTTGTCGTGGCGATGGCCCTTGTCGGCGGCGGCATCGGCGATGGCGATCAGGCGGCGGGCGCCCTCGTTGCTGGGCAGATCGCCGCGGCGGAAGCCGGTCTTGTCCAGCAACGCCTTGGCCTTCTCGTGGATGGTGTCGGCCTTGGCCCAGGCGGCTTCCTCGGTGTCGGCCAGGATCGGGCGCAGCGACAGGCTGAAGGCCGGCTGCGGGCGGCCCGCCTTGGCGACGGCGGCGCGCACGCGGCCCAGCAGTTCGCGCACCTGCTCGTGGGTCTCGCCCCACAGGGCGAAGGTGTCGGCATGACGCCCCGCCACGTCGATGGCGGCCTGCGAGGCGCCGGCGATCCACACCGGGATGCCCGAGGCGTTGTAGGGCTTCACCTGCGAGAAGGCCTGCTCGACGCGGTAGTATTTGCCCGCGTAGTCGAAGGGTGTCTCGCTGGTCCATTCGGCGCGCACGATGTCGAGGAACTCCGACGTGCGGGCGTAGCGGTCGTCCTTGTCCTCCACGCTGTTGCCGTCGCGCGCCAACTCGCTGCGCTCGGCCCCGGTGATGACGTTGATGGCGACGCGGCCCCGGCTCAGCTGGTCGAGCGTGGCGAACTGGCGGGCCAGGATGGTCGGCGCCTGGAAGCCGGGGCGGTGGGCGATCAGCACGCCCAGCCGGTCGGTCACGCCGGTGATGTGCTGGCTGACCTGGAGGCTGTCCGGCGCGTCGGAATGGAAGGCCTGGAGCACCGCGTCGAAGCCGCCCAGCTCATGGGCCTTGGCGACCGTCTCGATGTAGTCGCGGTCGACCACCGGTCCCTGGCGCGGAATGATCTCCGACGCATTGTGGTTGCCGACGAAGCCGACGAAGCGCAGCGGGTGGGCGGAAGCGGTGGCGGAAGCGGTCATGGGGGCGATCCCTTCAAGTGCGTGGCGATAGAGCAGGGTTGGGGCGGCATCCGCTCAACTGAGCGGACGCGACAGGATGTCGTTGAAGCGGCGGTCGAAGGCCGGGGCGATGTCGATCCGCCTGGGCAGCACGCCCAGCTGGTGGAAGGTGTCGGCGACGTTCTGGGCCGAGGCGACGTCGGCGTCGGTGATCGGGGCGAGGTCGCGCTGGCGCGAATTCTTCCGGAGGATTTCCAGATCGATCTCGGCGGAGACGCCGATGGCCGCGGAATGGACCTGCGCCCAGCGCTCCAGATTGGCGGCGCGCCAGGCGAAGGCGCGGCGCAGCCGCAGGAAATACTCCCCGATGGCCGCCGCCTTGCCCGGTTCGGCCAGCGCGTCGGGCGAGGCGAGATACAGGTAGTTGCCCGACAGATAGCCGTTGGAGGTGACGAGGACCCGCGCCCCCTTCCTGATGGCGAAGGGCACGGAATAGCCGTAGATCGCCCAGGCATCGAGCGCGCCCTGTTCGAAGGCGGCCTGTCCTTCCGCCGGGGTCAGGGCGACCGGCTGGATGTCGGTGAAGCGCAGCCCGACCTCGCCCAGCATCTTGGCGAGGTAGTATTGCGTGGTGGTGGCGCGGACATAGCCGACGCGCTTGCCCTTCAGATCGGCGACCGAGCGGATCGGGCTGTCCGGCGGAACCAGCACCACCTGCCAGTTCACGTCGTCCTTGACGACGGCGACGATGGACAGGCGCGCCCCGGCGGCGATGCCGAAGGCGGGCGGTATCTCGCTGCTCGACCCCACGTCGATGGAGCCGGCGTTGATCGCCTCCACGATCAGGTTGCCGGAGCCGAACTCGGCGAACTGCGACCGGAAGGGTGTCGGCAACTGGCCGGACGCCTCCAGCGCCAGCCCGTCCAGCGCCTTGTAGTCGGCGATGCGGAGCACGGTTTCCGACGTCGGGCCGGAGGCGGCGCGCGAGGGGGCGGGCAGGCCGCCCAGCGCCAGGGCGCCGCAGGCTCCGGCGGCACCGCGCAGCAGGCTGCGCCGCCCGATGCCGGACGGGGAACGGGAAACGAAAGCGGTGGTCGGGTCGAACGGCATGGGTCGGGAGTCCCGCGGTTTGGGAGTCAGTGGGAAGGGGCGGCGACGGCTCCCGCCGGTAGGGCGTAGCCGCCCACGGCCACGCCGGGCGCCGCCGATCTGGAATCGGTCGCGGTGCGCTGCGGCTCCTGCCCGGCGAGACGCTCCTCGTCGATGCCGAGTTCGGAGAGCAGGCGGCTGCGCAGCGCGATGAATCCGGGGTTGCCGTGGCGGCGCGGGCGGGCGAGCGGGATCGGGATGTCGGCGGCGATCCGGCCGTCGGCCATCACCAGGGCGCGGTCGGCCAGCAGCAACGCCTCGTCCACGTCGTGGGTCACCAGCAGGATCGCCGGGGCGTGGGCGCGCCACAGCGTTTCGACCAGCCCCTGCATGCGCAGGCGGGTCAGCGCGTCGAGCGCCGCGAAGGGCTCGTCGAGCAGCAGCAGGCGCGGCTCCCGCACCAGCGCGCGGGCCAGCGCCGCGCGCTGCGCCTCGCCGCCCGACAGGGTCAGCGGCCAGGCGCGGCTGCGGTGGGACAGCCCGACCTCCGCCAGGGCGGCAAGGCCGCGGGCTTCCGCGTCGCTATGGCGCAGGCCCAGCGTGACGTTGCGCAGAACCGGCATCCAGGGGACCAGCCGCGGCTCCTGGAACACCACGGCGCCCTCGTCGGGCAGCGTGACCGTGCCGGGCGGCGCCGGGTCCAGCTTCGCCAGCGTGCGCAGCAGCGTGGACTTGCCGCAGCCGGACCGGCCCAGCAGGGCGGTGAAAGACCCCGGCTGAAGATCCAGCGACAGGCCGTCCAGCACGTTGCCGTTGCCGAAGCCACGGACCAGGTCACGAACCGTCACGACGGATTCGGCCTCAGGAGCGGCGGTTTGCGGAAGGCTGTGGCTCATGGAGGGTCACTCCTTGATGAAGGCGGGGCGCCAAGCCAGGGCCGACCGCTCGATCGCCCGGACGATCAGGTCGGCGAGCAGCCCCAGGATGGCGTAGACGATCAGGGCGACGATGATCACGTCGGTGCGCAGGAAGTCGCGGGCGGTCATCGCCAGATAGCCGATGCCGCTGGAGGCGTTGATCTGCTCCCCCACCACCAGGCTGAGCCACGCCACGCCGAGGGCGTAGCGCAGGCCGGTCAGGAAGGAGGGCAGCGCCCCCGGCAGGATGACGAGGGCGATCAGCTCCCGCCGGGTGAGGCCGAGGGTGGACACCGCCTCCACCACCTTGGCGTCGACGGTGCGGATGCCGGCGAACAGGTTCAGATAGATCGGAAAGGCGGAGCCGAGCGCGACCAGGGCGATCTTCGGCGCCTCGCCGATGCCGAACCACAGGATGAACAGCGGCACCAGCGCCAGATGGGGCAAGGTGCGCAGCATCTGGAGCAGGGCGTCCAGCGCGTCCTCCCCCCGCTTGGACAGGCCGGCGACCAGGGCGCAAACCGTGCCCACCGACACGCCGATGGCCAGCCCGGCGCTGACCCGGCCCAGCGACACCAGCAGATGAACCGCCAGCTCGCCGCTGGCCGTCAGTTCCCAGAAGGCCAGCAGGATCTGGGTCGGCGACGGGATGGACCGGGTGGAGATCCAGCCGAGCCCGACGCTGATCTGCCACAGCGCCAGCAGGGCCAGAGGCACCGCGCAGCGGCGCAGGCCCACCGCGAGCGTGGCGGCGCGGGACGAACGTCCCGGCTTTTTTGCGGTGGCTGCCGTCATGATGCCTCCCGAAGCCGGCCAGGGTTGGCGCTACGGGAAAAGCCTATTCCTATTGAGGAAATAGGAAAAACAAAAAACACAAACGGGATTGTTCAGAAATTCTCAAGCAACGAATATTAAGTGTTGTTTTTTCGATCGGGCGCCGGCCAGCATCGCACCCAGGGATTCGGTGAGAATTCCGCACAGCCGGTCCACCGCGGGGCTGGCCGCGGACGGCGCGCGGTGCAATTCCAGCGGCACCGTGCCGAGCGCCGGCAATCTTCCATCCGGTTCGAGGATCGACAGCGTGTCCGGCAGGCCCAGCGGGGTGCGCACGGTCACCCCCAGCCCGGCTTCCACCGCCGCCCACAAACCGGACAGGCTGGGGCTGGTGAAGGTGATGCGCCAGGGCCGCCCGCCGCCGTCCAGCCGTTCGATCCCGTGCTGGCGGAACATGCAGGGCGCGTCGAGCAGGGCGAGCGGCAGAGAGGTTTCCGGATCGCCCCGGAATCCCTTCGGCGCCACCCAGACCACCGGCAGATGGGCGAGCGCCGCCGCACCGGGAATGCCGGGCGTGTCGCCGATCTCACCGAAGGCCAAGGCCAGATCGAGCGCTCCGTGCGCGACCCTCTCGCGCAGTTCGCGCCCGCGGCCCACCTGCGCCTCCACATGGATGCGCGGATGGGCGCGGTGGAAGGAGCCGAGCACGGCGGGCAGCCAGCGTTCCGCCAGATCCTGCGGGAAGCCGACCCGCACGGTGCCGTCCATCGCCCGCCCGCGCACGGCGGACAGCGCCTCGTCGTTCAGGGCGACGAGGCGGCGGGCGTAGCCCAGCAGCAGATCCCCGGCGTCGGTCAGCGCCACTGTGCGGCCCGCCTTGCGGAACAGCGGCTGGCCGACCTGCTCCTCCAGCTTCTTCATCTGGAGGCTGATCGCCGACTGGGTGCGGCCCAGCCGCTCGGCGGCGCGGGCGAATCCGCCATGCTCCATGGCGATGACCAGCGCCCGCAGCACGTCCATGTCGAGGTTGGTGGGAAGCATCACTACCCCCGCCGCGCGTCAGCGGACCGTGCCGCGGGCGGCCAGCAGCGCGTCGGCCAGCTCCACGAAGCCGTCGCCGCCGGGGCCGCGGGTGATCCAGGCGGGCGGCGCGGGAAGCTCGGGCAGGATGTCGGCCACCGTGCTGACGCCGACCGACAGCGGGAAATGGGCGAACATCGGCGCGTCGTTGACCGAATCGCCGGCGTAGGCGACCGCATCGGCGGCGGCGTCGATGTCCAGGCCGTGGGTCTCGCGCAGCACGCGGCGGGCCATGGTCAGCTTGTCGTAGCCGCCGATCCAGCCCAGCACCCACAGCGAATTGACCGTCACGTCCGCCCCGGCCTCGCGGAAGCGCGCGGCCAGGGCCGCCCGCAACCCGGCATCCTCCGGCGCGCGGAAGGCGAGGCTGGTCAGGCGGAAGGGCTGGTCGCTCGCCGGCTCCACCCCCGGCAACGCCTCGCGAATGGCGTGCGACAGCCGGTCGAGCCGTTCCGCGGCCGCCGCCCGCTCCGCCTCCCCGTGCCAGAAGCGGCGCTCGGCGTCGCCGTCCGGGGTGCGGCGCAGGAACAGGCCGCCGTTCTCGGCGATCACTCCGTCCACCGGCCACATGCGGGCCATCTGGTCGGCCCAGCCGGCGGGGGCGGCGGTCACCGGCAGCACCGGAAGCCCGGCGTCCCGCAACCGTTCGATGGCGTCGTAGGTGCGGGCGGACAGGCGGCCCCGGTGGGTCAGCGTGTCGTCCATGTCGGTCAGCACGAAGCGCACCCGGGCGAGATCCGCCGCGGGCGCCTGCGCCAGCGGGCGCAAGACGGCAGGGGGGCTCACGCCTTCTCCGGGCGCCGCACCCCGGTGGGATCGGTCATGGCGTGCGCCCTCGTACCGCGGTTGGCTCACAGGATGGTCACGGCCTGGGACAGGTCCAGGCGCGGTGCGCGGGGACGGGCCGGCGGCCCTTCGGCATGGCCGAGCGCCACGAGGATGTTGGCGTGCAGGCGCCCGTCGGGGAAGAACTCCCGGTCCACCGCGTCGGCGTCGAACCCCGACATCGGCCCGGCGTCCAGCCCCAGCAGCCGGGCGGCCAGGATCAGGTAGCCGGCCTGGAGCGTGCCGCTGCGGAAGGCGGTTGCCTCCGTCAGGGTGGGATCGTTGGCGAACAGCGGCGTCGGGTCGAAATGCGGGCTCAGCACCGGCAGATGTTCGGTGAAGCGGCGGTCGTAGGCGACGATGGCAATGACTCCGGCGGCCAGCTTGGACAGGTTCCCGCGGCTCAGCGCCGGGCGCAGCCGTTCCTTGGCCTCCGGCGTCGTCAGGAAGACGAAGCGCGCCGGACTGCCGTTGAAGGCGGTCGGCGCCAGCCGGACCAGCTCGTAAAGCCGGTGCAGCGTCTCCAGCGGGACCGGGCGGTCCGACCAGGACTGCGGCGTGCGGGCGTTCAGGAACAGGCGCTCGGCAGCCGGCACGAGGTCGTCCGGAAGACCGTCAATGGAAGATTCGGCGGAAACGAGGGTGTCCGGCATGAAGCGAGGCTCCGTCTGGGAGAAAGGGGGCGGTCGGGTCAGGGCAGGGCGGCGAAGCAGGACGGCGGATCGTCCGCGCGCCCTCCGTCCGATGCGCCCGCCAGGGGGGCCGACGGCTGCGGTGCTCATAACAACAATTCGCGAACGTACTTATAATATATATTCCATATAGAAAAATAGGATTTATGCCCGACGTCAAGCGCGCGCTTCGTCCCGGGCGAGGTTTTCCGACGATCCCGCGACCCGGACGGGACGCAGCCATCGCGGGAGGACAGGGCAGGAGAACAGGAATGAGCGACACGGGACGCCTCCTGATCCCCACGGACGGGGGCGGTCGGCGGATTCACCGGCGGCCATCCGGCCCATGCGGGGCATGATGGGACGCCGATCGACCCCTGCTGGGCGAATGTGGCGGCGATCCGCGCCATGGGCTTGCCGGACCCCGGACGATGGACCGAACGATGAGGAGGACTTCGGGGGCAGGCCGGGAGCTCCGCCTCCCGAAGCCTCGTGTCGGACAGACGCCGCCCGAAGGCTTCGTCTGTCGGGTCCGCCCACGGCGTCAGATGCCGGAGCGTTTCCAGATCTCGCCGAACGGTTCGGCGAAGGCTTCGTGCATGCGGTAGGACAGGTCCGTCTCCGTGCCGCCGGGGCGGCCCCGTGTCCAGCCCAACTCGCGGCGGTAGCTGCCGATCAGGCCGGCGGCGATCAACGCGGCGGCGTCCACCGTCGGGTCGGGGGCCGTGCGCGGCGAGACGTAGAGCGCGTCCACCGGGCAGAACAGCTCGCACAGATAGCAGGTCTGGCAATCCTCCTTGTGGGCGATGACGGGCTCCCCCGCCGCGTCGGTGCGCAGAACGTCGTCGGGGCAGACCTTGGCGCAGGTGCCGCAGGCGATGCAGCGCTCGGACAGGATGAGTTCGATCATGCGGCGACCGCCTCCTCGTGTGGGTCGGCGCGGCGGACCCAGACCCGGTCGAGGCCGCCGCTGAGAAGATGATGGTGCTGGGCGGGGTCGAGGCCGGGGAAATCCGCCCGCCGGTGCAGGCCGCGCGTTTCGGTGCGCTGCCCGGCGCTCGCCAGAATCCAGCGGGCGGTGGCGACCAGCGCCGCCGCTTCGCGCGCGCGGACGATGTCGCGTGGCGTGGCCCCGGCCGGCGGCGCCAGCCCGTCGCGCGCGGCCTCCCACAGCCCGTCCAGACGCTCCAGCGCCGCCGCGATGCCGGGGCCGGTCCGCCGGTAGTTGCGGTCGAGCGGCAGGATCTCCTGCTGCACGGCGCGGGTGACCGCCTCCGCCGTCCGTTCCGGATCGGGGTTCGCGGCGGGCCGCAGCCCGGCGCCGCCGATCGCCTGGACCGGCCGTCCGGCCAGCCCCGCCGTTCCCGCGGCGACCTGGCGGGCGAAGGCGGTCGCCGCCTGCCCGGCCCAGGTGCCGGATGCGATGCACCAGGCGACCGCCGGACCGCCGCCGCTCATCGCCGCTCCGGTCAGCTTCTCCCGCGTGGTGGCGTCGCCAACCGCGTAGAGGCCGGGGACGGAGGTGGCGCAGCGCTCGTCCACGTCCAACCCGCCGGCCGCACGCACCGTGCCCTCGTACAGCAACCGGACGGGATAGCGATCCGTGAAGGGGTTGCCGCCCAGCCGGTGGAAATAGACGAAGATGTTCGGTTGGCCCTTGCGGTAACCGTCCTCCAGATAGGGGTCGGCCCGGTCGAGCACCGCATGGACGCTCCGCCCGGCGGCCAGCGCGTCGGGCACGCCGGGGTGCGGGATGGGGGTGCCGTCGGCGTCGCTGAAACTGCCGCTGAAATAGATGATGCCCTTGGTCAGCCCGCCCTCCGCCGGGGCGAGCGCCCACTGGCCGGAGAACTCCATGCCGGAGAAGCGCGCCCCGGCCTCGGCGGCCAGCAGGTAGCCGTCGCCGGTCAGGTTGTGCGTGCCGACCACGCCGGAGCGGAAGGCGCAGCCGCCCGTGGCGACGACCACCGCCCCGGCGCGGACCTCCCAGCGGTCGCCGCTCCGGCGGGTGATCCCGGCGGCCCCGGCGGCCACGCCGTCGGCGGTCAGCAATTCCAGCGCCGGGCTGTGGTCGAGGATGCGCACCCCCTCCGCCAGCAGGCGCTTGCGCAGGAAGATCATGTAGTCGGGTCCGCGCAGATTGCCGCGGAAGGTCTTGCCCGTCTCGTTGCGCGGCCAGGGATAGCCCCAGCGGGTCATCAGTTCGGTGTTGACGGTGGTCTCGTCGTAGACGCGGCGGACGAAGTCGCGGACGATGAATCCCTTGGCGGGGGCGATGCGGTGATCGACCATGCCGTCGTTCTGGAGGCGGTCGCCGGGCACCGTGTAGAACAGAGTCGTGTTGGCGGGCGGCGTGGCGCCCGAGGTGCCGACATAGCCCTTTTCAGCAAGCACCACGCTGGCCCCGGCGCGCCGCGCCGCCAGTGCCGCCCAGCAGCCGGCGGGACCGCCGCCGACCACCAGGACATCGGCGGTCAGATGGAGGGTGGATTCGCTCATGGCACGCATTCTCCTCAACCGCGCGGCTTGGGCGAGCCGTCGGCGGCGCGCTCCGTCCAGAAGCCCTCCAGGCCGAGGTCGCGCAGGGCGGCGTTCAGATAGGACGGGTCGACCCAGCTCTTGAGGTCCACGTCCGCGCGGATCAGCCTCTGCTGTTTGGCGAACGCGATGCCGGCGGCGAAGCGGGACAGGGTGAAGTCGTCGAGCAGCGGGTTGATCTGTTCCTTCACCGGGGAGCCGGCGTAATCCTCCCGCAGCGCGCTCAACGGGATGCCGGACTTGCCCCAGACCTGGAGCGCTTCCTCCCGGTTCTCCTCCAGACCGGCCCAGTGGGCGGCCTTGACGAAGCCGCGCACCACCTTCGCCGTGGCGCCCGGATAAGCCTTCTCGAAGGCGTCGTGCACCAGAACGCCGCCGAAGGTCTGGACGGTAGGGCCGCCGGTCTTGGTGCTGGCGATCACCTTGACCACGCCCTGGTCGCGCAGCCCCAGCAGGAAGCTGGCGCCGAAGGCGGCGTCCACCGCGCCGCTCTGCAGCGCGGCGAGCTGATCGGCGTTCTTCAGCTCGACGATGGAGACGTCCTTCTCCGACAGGCCGTTGGCCTCCAGCGTCTTCAGCAGGACGAAATGGATGATCGTGGCCTTCTGCACGGCGATCCTGCGGCCCTTCAGATCCTGGACGGAGGTGATCGGCAGGTCGCTGCGCGCGACGGCGAAGACGGTGGTGCGGTCGCCGGACAGCAGGATCTTCGTCGGCAGGCCGCCCGCCTTGCCGATGATGTTCGGCAGCCCGCCATACACCGCGAAGTCGACCTGGCGGTTGGACAGCGCCTCGTTGATGGCCGGGCCGGTGGCGTGGAAGTAGGTCCATTCCAGCTTGGTCGGGGTGTCCTTGAACTCCGCCTCGACGAAGCCCTTGCTGTGGGCGGCGCCGACCAGGCCGGTGCCGAAGGGCTGGCCGGGGCCGAAGCCGACCGAGCCGAAGCGGATGACCGCGGGCGCCTCCTCGGCAAGGGCCGGCGCGGCGGCGAGAAGGGCCAGGGTGGCGGCGAGGGCGCGGAGCAATCTCATGCGGTGGTTTCCTTGGGTAGCGGAGAAAGGCGGTGCGTGCCGGCGGCGAAAGCGGCGGCGGCAATGGCCATGAGGGCGGCGTTGACGAACAGGCCGGCGGCCTCTCCGCCGCCGAACGCGGTGTCCGAGACGGCGACGGCGAAGCCGGCGACCAGCGGACCGGCGACGAAGCCGACGTCGCCCGCCGTGCGCAGCAGGCCGAGCGTCGGGCCGAGCCGTCCGTCGGGCGCGCAGCCTGCGGCGAAGGCGGAGGAGGCCGGCCCCCCCAGCCCCAGCGCGAGGCCGAGCAGCGCCAGGGCTCCCCAGAACAGCGGAACCGTCGGACAGGCGGCGATCAGCCCCAGGGCCACCGCCACCGACGCGGCCGACGCCACGATCAGGCCCCGCCGCGGCACCCGGTCTGCCAGCCAGCCGGCCAGCGGCGTGGTGACCAGAGTCACCCCCGCCGACAGGGTCAGCGCCAGCCCGATGGCATCGGGCGCCATGCCGAAGCGGTGGGCCGCCACCAGCGGGATCAACTGCCACTGCGCCGCTGTGCGGGTGAAGAAGACCCCGAAGGTGACCAGCAGGACGGGAGCGTACCCCCGTTGCCTCAGCAGGTCGCGGACACCGCCGCGCTCCGGCGGGCGGGTGTCGGCGCCGGCGTTGGCGTTGGCCGGCCGGCGCGTTTCCGGAAGGGCCAGGAAGGCGAACAGGGCGGCGAGGCCGCTGACCGCGGCGAAGCCCCAGAAGGGGGCGGTGTAGCCCCAGCGCTCGGCCAGCAGCCCACCCATCAGCGGGCCGATGGACGCGCCGGTCAGCAGCGCCGTCTGGTACGCCCCCATGCGCCGGCCCCGGCTGCGGCTGTCACCAAGATCGGCGATGGCGACCATCGCCCCGGTCATGTAGAGGCCGGACCCCACCCCCTGGACGAAGCGCCAGACCAGCAGGACGGCGAAATCCTCCGCCAGCGCGGCGGCGATGGAGGCGCCGCCCAGGACCAGCGGCCCGCCCCACAGCAAGGCTCGGCGCCCGTAGCGGTCGGCCAGGATGCCCGCCGGCAGGTTGACGAACAGCCGCGCCACCCCGAAGACGGTGATGATGAGGCCGATCAGCGCCGGCCCGACCCCGAAGGACTGGGCGTAGAGCGACAGCACCGGGATCACCATGCCCATGCCGCACATGACGAACAGCACGATGACCAGCATGGGGGCGATGACCCGCCATTCGGCGGTCCGGGCGGCGTTTGGAACGGTGTCCATGCCGGATCAGGCTTTCGGCTTGCCGTCCGCCGTGCGGGGCGTCCAGGACTGGGTCATGCTCGACTCTCCGCAGGTGTGGGAGGGGTTGGGGGCGGCGGGTTCCGGGAAAGGGAGCGTCCCGCGAAGGAGCGCCGGGTTCGGGAGGATTCGATGCCGAAAGGGGAAACCGTGTCAGGCGCTGAGCACGTGGCGGGAGCGCCGCGTGATGTTGCCGCCGATGCCCGGCGTCCGGTTCTGCGTGGCGGACGGCGTCAATGGTCCGCGACTCTCCTGTATGTTCGTGTCTGGCCTGTTTGTTCGTGTCCGGGATCAGCGCCTCAGCTCTTGGATGATCGTTTCCTTGACGGCGGCGAAGGCCGGCGTGGCGCGGTTGCGCGGGCGGGGCAGGTCGACCGGAAGGACGCGGCGGATGCGGCCCGGACGCGGCTCCATCACCACGACGCGGTCGGCGAGGTAGACCGCTTCCTCCACATCGTGGGTGACCAGCAGCATGGTGACGTTCTCCTGCGTCCAGATGCGCAGCAGCTCGTCCTGCAGATGCGCGCGCGTCAGGCTGTCGAGCGCGCCCAGCGGCTCGTCCAGCAGCAGGATTTCCGGCCGGTTGACCAGACCGCGGGCGATCGCCGCGCGCTGGGCCATGCCGCCGGAAAGCTGGTAGGGATAGGCCGTCTCGAATCCGCTCAAGCCCACGAGGGCGATGTGCTCGCGGATGGCGCGCCGCTTCTCGGCGGCGGGGACCGCGGTGGCCTCCAGGCCGATTCCGACATTCTCCTCCACCGTCAGCCAGGGAAACAGGCGGTGCTCCTGGAAGACGATGCCGCGCTCCAGCCCCGGCCCGGTGATGCGGTGGCCGTCGAGCAGGATGTCTCCGTCATAGCCGTCGTCCAGCCCGATGATCAGGCGCAGCAGCGTCGACTTGCCGCAGCCGCTGGCGCCGACGATGGCCAGGAACTCGCCCGGCTCGATGCGCAGGTCGATGTCCTGGAGCACGGTCAGCGGGTGGCCGTCGACCGCGTAGGTCTTGCCGACCGCGCGCAGGTCGAGGGAGCCGGGGGTGGTCATTCGGGATGTCCTTTCAGCGGGCCGGTCATCAGCGGGCCGGCCCGCGCCAGCGCAGGGCGCGCGCGAAGATCCGCCCGAAGACGGCGTTGATGGCGAAGCCGACCAGGGCCAGCGTCAGGACGCCGACGATGACGATGTCCATGCGGAAATGCTCCCGCCCCTCCGACAGCAGGGTGCCGACGCCCCGTCCCAACCCCATGGCGTATTCGGCCCCGACCGTGGCCAGCCAGGCGTAGATCAGCGCCAACTGCACCCCGATGGCGATCGACGGCATGGCCCCCGGCAGAAGGACCCGGCGCACGAGCTGCCATCGCGACAGGGTCAGCACGCGCGCCACCTCGCGATAGGCGGCGGGCACCGTGCGCAACCCCTCCTGCGTGTTCAGGACCATGGGGAAGAAGGCGGACAGCGCGATGAACACCACCTTGGCCGGCTCCCCGTTGCCGAACCACGCGGTCAGAAGGGGAATCCAGGCGTAGAGGGCGATCTGACGGACGGCGTGGAAAGTCGGTCCGAACAGGCGGTCCGCCGTGCGCGACAACCCCATGCCCAAGCCGAACAGCAGCCCCGCGGCGGCCCCGATGGTGAAGCCGGCAGCCATGCGGGCGAGGCTGGCGGCCAGCCCCGGCCACAGATGGACGCCTTGCGGGTCCAGGAAGGGCACCAGCGCGACCTTCTCCACCGGCACCAGCAGATGGCCGCTCACCAGGCCGGAATGGGCGGCGGCGGCCCAGGCCAGCAGAAGGGCGGCGGGAAGGACCGCGCCGCGCCGAATCCGCGGGCCGGGCGCGTGGAGGACGGGCGGGGCGGCGGGCATCGCGTCACCGTCCGTTCAGGCTTGGGCCGGCGACCAGCGGCGCAGGCGCCGCTCGATCCGCTTCAGGCCGGCGTCCATCGCCAGCCCGACGACGCCGATCACCGCCATTCCGGCCATCACGACGTCCACCTGGAACAGCGTCCGGCCCCAGGCGGTGAGGTAACCGATGCCCTCGGTCGAGGCGAGCATCTCCACGATCACCAGGGCGATCCAGGCGTGGCTCAGCGCCAGCCGCACGCCGCTGAAAACGGGCGGCAGGGTGGCGGGCAGCACCACCTTGAGCACCAGCGCGCGGCGGCTGAGGCGAAACACGCGGGCCACCTCCAGGAAGGAGGGCGGGATGTTGCGGATGCCTTCGAAGCTGTTCAGCGCCATCGGCACGAAGCAGGCCTTGGCGATGATCAGGAACTTCAGCGGCTCGCCGATGCCGACCAGCAGGATCAGGAAGGGCAGCCAGCCGAGGGACGGCACCTGGGCGACCGCGCGGAACAGCGGGCTCAGGTAATGCTCGACCCGCGGGGAAAGCCCCATCGCGACGCCGAGCGCCATGCCGGCGAGCCCGCCGATCAGGAAGCCCGACAGGATGCGGCGCAGGCTGATCCAAAGATTTCCGGAGATGTCGCCCGACCACAGCAGGTCGAACAGGGTCTGGGCCACTAGGGCCGGCGGCGGCAGGACCTGGACCGACACCCAGCCGAGCGTGGCGGAAAGCTGCCACAGCGCAAGCAGGACGGCGGGCACCACAAGCGGGAGAAGCAGCGCCGCCGCCCGTTCCGTCAGCCAAGCGGTGCGCTCCGGACGCCGAGGCGCCATGCGCACGGCCGGCGTGGGCCGCCATGCACCTCTTTCGGCAACGGTCAGGTCCGACGGCATGGAGCGGTCTTCCTTCGGAATGTCTACAATTCAAGTATGGATATTACTCTTGATGTGTTCAAAGCATGTCAACAGCTAATTTCATTTGTGAATAATGGGCGCGGTTGCCCGTTGCCATGCCAGCGTTCGGGGAAATGCCGACGCTGCCGTGTATCCACCAATCAGCTTGCGGGCAATCAGCTTGCGGGCGGCAGCAGCACGGACGGCAGGGACGCCGCCAGCATGGCGATGCCCGACGCGGTCAGAAGGGCCAGAACGATCCGCCGGAAGTCCGCCTCGCTGATGCCGATGTAGACCCGCCCGCCGAGCAGAATGGGCAGCAGCATGGACGGTGCGACCACGGCGAACAGGGGAAGCATCTCCGCCGTCACCGTTCCGGACGCCGTGTAGGCCGCCATGGTGGCGCCGAGCGTGACGAGGTTGAAGGTTTGGATGGCGGCGCGGCGGCCGTCCTTGTCCAGAGGCCGCAAACTGTACCACAAGGCCGGCACGACTCCGGTGAAGCCGCCGAGGCCGCCCATGACGCCGCCGGCCAGCCCGACCGCCGCATCCGCCGCCACCGCTGCGCGCGGGCGTGGCGCCAAGGTGGGCAGATGCCGGGACAGCAGCATGATCGGGCACCAAACCGCCAGCATGGTTCCGAGCCCCAGCTTGAACAGCCGGGCGTCCAGGTAGGGCAGGACGGCGACCCCCAGCGGGATTCCGGCCAACCCGCCGGCCAGCAGCGGCATCAGGCCGGAAAGGCGCACCGTGCGCCGCATCGACAGGCCGGCGATCACCTGCCCGGTCAGGGCGCCGAACACCGTCAGGACGGCGGCGGTCCGAGGGTCGAGGCCCCAGGCCCAGAAGGACATGGCCACCATCCCGAAGGCGAACCCCGACAGGCCTTGGACGAACCCGGCCACGGCTGCGCCCAGTGCGACGATCCACAACGACGCTTCCATCACCGCTCCCGGAGTCCCTTGCCGCCCGGCGGTCCGGCCGGACGCGAACTGTAGCGCCCCATCGCCACGATGGCACCACCGATGGAATACGCGGGTTCGTCAGATCGTGTATTCGGGTTCGCGCAGGCTCATGTCCAATTCCACCGCCGGGGCCTGGCCGGAGGTGGAGCCACCTTTCCAAAGTCGACACACCGCTGCCGCAACGGGCCTCTTGAAGCCATGCACAGGGCCGGGTGGCGAGCAGTACACCAGCCCAAGGCCCAATCGGCGCGGCTGCCCTGAACCGGCTCTGGGCCAGGGCTGGCTTCGCAGCGGAGGCGCTCGATGGAGGCCATCGAGCGCCTTGCGCCTCACTGGCCGAGCGTCAGTTGAATGGCTTTCTCCAGCTCCGCCTTCTTCTTTTCCAGCGCTTGGATCTGCCGCTCCTTCTCGGCGGCATCGGCCGGGGTGGAGGCCCCGCCGGCCTTCATCTTGAAATCCAGCTCCGTGATGTCGCGGTTGAGCTCGTCGGCTTCCGCCCGCATCCGCCGGTACTCGGACTCGCTGAGCTTCTTGCCGCGCCGGGCGCGGTCGAGATCCTGGCGGACCGCGCTCAGCTGCATCTGGGCTGCGGCGATGCGCCGTTCGTTGCGGTCGATGTCGCGCTGGGTGGACACCAGCTGGTCATTCAGGTCGGTGTTCTGCGCCTTGGCGGAGGTGTACTGCTGGCGCGCCGCGGCCTCGCGCACCTGCGGCCCGCCGGCGCGCAGGTCGGCCTTCTGGTCCATGTAGGTGCTCACGCAGCCGCTGAGCAGCACGGCCACGCCACCGGCAAGGAGGATGGCTCTCGTCCGTCCGTTCATCATGCCGCCCCTTAAACCTTGGAGATCGTCAGGGCGGCGTTCATGCCGCTGACATTCTCTTCGAGCTGCGCGATCTGCGTGTTCAGCTCCGAGATCTTGCTGTTGAACTGCGTGGTGGAGGCACCGTTGCTCGCCATCTGCAGGCTGGCCTCCTGGTAGTTGTCGCGCTTCTTGCGCAGCGACTCCAGCGACGCCTGCATCAGCCCGCGATTGTCCTCCAGGCGCTTGCGCTCGCTCTCCAGATTGGCGAGCGAGGTCTTGCCGGACTTGTATTCGGCGGTCGTGCGTTCCAGACGGGAGCGCGAGTCGGCCAGCACCTGGTTGGAGCTGTTGACCAGCGCTTTCAGCCGCGTGTTGTCGGCGTCGACGTCGCGGGTCATCGCCTCGACCATGCGCACGCGGTTGTTGCCGGATTCCTGGGCCTTGGCGGTGATGTAACCGTCCACGCCGCCGGCGATGCCGCCGGCCACGCCGCCGATCACCGCGCCCTTGGCGATGTTGCGGGCGTCGCCGGTCAAGGCGCCGGCCAGCGCCCCCACCAGGATGCCGGCCAACGCGCCCGCGGCGGCGCCGCCGGCCACCGTCTCGTTGAAGACCTGCGAATCCTTGCAGAGCTGCATCTCGGCGGCCGAGAGCTGCGCCGTGCTGCTGGAGCACTGGCCGGAGGCGGTGCTGCCGCCCGTCGTGGCGCACGCCGACAGCAGCAGCGATCCCGCCAGCGCGACCGCAATCGTCCGGCCGGCGCGGCCGGTGGTTAAATGAGGCAGCGAAGCGGTGTGCGATGCCATGATGTGGTCCCCCTTTTTGGCGTCGTTTCGGTCGTCTTGGTCATGGCGCCGGGATTTCCCCCAGCGTGTTGGGTCGGTCGAGCTTCCCGTCGGCGCGCAGGCGTGCCGCGTGCCGGATGCAGAGGTCGATGAAGCCGTTGAGCGCCGCGAGGTCGCGTGCCTCGAACTCGCGCTTCAGCCCCTCGGCCTGGGCCAGCATCAGCCCTTCCGGGTACTCGGCGTTCAGCTGCGTCAGCGTGTCGATGTAGTAGCCGAGGTTGAAGTCGAGGGCTGCGCGGTCGGCCTCCAGCGCCCGGCGGATGCCGTCCTTGAGCTGCTGGTTGGCGGTCGACAGCGCCTCCATCTGGCGTTCCTTGGTGGCGATGATGCGCTTGTCGTCGGCCAGCTTGCGGGCGAGGTACGCGCCGACGCGGATCTCGCTGCGGGCGGCGCGGGCGCGCTGCTCGTTGCTGGTCTGGATGCTGGACTTGATGACGGTGGACAGGTTTCCGATGCGCTGCTTGAGGGCGGGGTCCTCGACCGCCGCGCGGAGCACCTCGACCTCCTTGACCGGGTCGTCCTGCGGTCCGGCGATGGCCGCCGCCGCGGCTTTCGGCAGATCCTCCCACGCCTTGCGCACCGTGCCGATGCGCTGGGTGGTGGGCAGGCTGGGGGCGGCGAGGGCGAGGCGGAATCCGGTGGAGGGGGAGCGACGCTCGCCGCGCTTGTCGACCGGGACGAACTCTTCCCGCGCGGCGCTGCGGATGTCGGCCAGCGGGGTGCGGAAGTCGCCGCCCTTCACCGTCTGGCCGCCGGCCTGCCCGTGCAGCCGCGACAGCTTGTTCAGGCGGAAGGGGTCGAGCACGAACTCGCCGGCGTTGCCCAGCATGTCGTACAGGCCGAGCGGGTTCGGCTTCAGCAGGCCGACGGCGTTCAGCTCGTTGTTGGCGGACTCGCTGCCCTGGAACCAGACGTAGCGTTCCGGCCCCTCCGGCATCGGGAAGGCGGGCTGCACGAAGACGCTCTCCGACACCGCGATGCCGCCGCGCGCGGCGAATTCCCACTCCGCCTCGGTGGGCAGGCGGACGAAGCCGGACGCGCCCTCCTCGGCCGGCAGGCGGTCGGCCGCGTTCTTGACCAGCCACGTGGCGTAGGCGCCCGCGAAGGCCACGGCCTCCGCCCAGGTCACCTGCACCTTGGGCAGGCGGGCCTCGTCGCCCGGCTCGGCGCAGGCGCCGCCCGACAGCGCGTCGAACTGCTGGCGCGTCACCTCGTACTTGCCGAGATAGAAGAAGCGCAGGTTCCGGGCCTTGGAGTCGGTGAAGCCTCCGGCCACATAGTCGCGCCGGCTGTTTTCGGAATAGGCGAACTTCGCCTCGCCGCCGCCCAGCTCGACGCGCCGGTCGTCCAGGACCCCCTCGGCCGGCACCGCCACCTTGCGGAAGGTCATGGCGCCGCCGCAGGGCATCGGAAGGACCAGATCCTCCTTGTCCGGCTGCGGGTTGTAGAGGGCTTCCGCCCAGTCGGGCTTGACCGGTGTGGCCGGCTTGGCCGGCTCGGCGGCGAGGGCAGGAGCGGCAGCGGCAGCAAGCAGCGCCGCCAGCACGGGCAGGATCGGTGTGCGGTCAGACACTGCGCAGTTCCTCGCTGGTTTCGATGCGGCGGCAGGCGAGCCCGATGGCCGCCGCGGGCAGGAGCGACAGGGCGAGCGTCAGCGCCGCCGCCGCCAGAAGGTCCGGCGCGCCGAGCCGGCAGGCCGCCTCGCCCGACGCGATGCTCTCCTGGAAATGCCCGTTGATGGTCGCCGCCGCCCCGACGAAGGCCGCCGCGGCGACGAGGCTGCCGATCAGCGCCAGGATGGCGGCCTGTGCCACCGGGAAGGCGACCAGCCAGCCGCTGCCGTAGCCGGTGAGGTTGAGGATCGCGAGGTCGCGCCGCTTGCGGCGCAGGTTGCCCCACTGGCTGGCGGTCACCGCCACCACGTAGCCGGCCACCGACAGGGTCGCGATGATCAGCAGGATGGCGCGCAGATTGCGGTCCAGCGTCAGGGTGGACGCGATCTCGGCTTGGCGGGTGGCGACGGCGATGCCATTGGCCTGGAAGTCGGCCGCCAGTGCCTGCACGTCGCGGATCGAGCGGGCGTAGAGCCGGAACAGCGGGTAGTCGGCGGCCGGTCCGGCCGGGTCGCCCGCCGTGGCGCCCAGCGCCGGCACGGCCTTTCCGTCGCGGAAGTCCTGCACCGCCTGCACCAGCGGCAGGGCGGCGAAGGCGCTCATCCCGCCGTCGCGCTGCGCGGGCAGAACGGCCACCACGCGCAGGGGGAAGGCCAGCGGCTCGGCCTTGCCGCCGCGGGTGCGCTCGGCGTAGGCGGTCACCAGGGCGCCCGGCACCGTCACGCCCAGCCGGTTGGCGGCGCGGGCGCTGAGGATCACGCCGTCCATGGCCGCCGCGGCGGCGTGCGGTCCGGTCACCGGGTCGCCGGGGGCGGTGGGCAGCAGCGTGACGCGCGCTTCGCCCCGTCCATTGGGCTGGCCGCTGGATTGGCTCCCCGATGCCTCGTCGCGCAGCAGGTCGATCTGGCCGGCGATCTGCCGGGTGGCGGGCATGACGAAGTCCACCTCGGGACGCGCCACCATGGCGGCGAACCACGCGTGGTCGAAGCGGTGGCCGCCGGTCACCTCCGGCACGACGAGGCGCATGGCCGGGTCGCGGTTCAGCCGGTCGATCAGCGTGCCGATGGCCCCCTGCTGCAGGCCCGCCAGCACCAGCAACGGCGTCAGCACGGCAGCGATGGCGATCACCTGGCACAGCGCGATGGGCCATTCGACCCGCAGGTCGGCCAGCGCGAGGCGGAAGAGCTGGGTGACGCGCGCCATCATGCCGCCGCCTCGGCCCTTGCGGAGTCGTGGCGAACGACGCTCGCTCCGGCGCCGGTGCGGCATTCCACCACGGTGAGGCCGGTCCGCTCGGCCAAGCGATGGTCGTGGGTGACCACCACAAGCGCCGCCTTCTGGAAGCGGGCGACGGCGCTCAGCAATTTCATGGTTCCCTCGGCCAGCGACGGGTCGAGCGACGCGGTCGGCTCATCGGCGAGGATCACCGCCGGCTGGTGCGCCAGGGCGCGGGCGATGGCGACGCGCTGGCGCTGGCCGATGGAGATCTGCCGGGGGAGACGGCGCCCCAGCTCGGCCACTCCCAGCGTCTCCATCAGCGTCACCGCCGGGCCTGGGCAGGGCAGGCCGAGCGCCCGGCGCGTCAGCAGCACGTTCTCGCGCACGGACAGGAACGGCACCAGCCCGCCGGTCTGCAGAACATAGCCCATGTGGGCGGCGCGCAGCGCGGTCAGCCGGTCGCGCGCCCCGCGACGCCACAGCGCCATCACGTCGACCGGTTCGGCCAGTGTCCCGGCCAGCGTCCCGGCCTGGGGCATGCGCAGCGTGAAGCGCCCGGCCCGCGTGGGGGCGACGATCAGCGAGAGCAGGTCGAGGGTCGTGCTCTTGCCGCAGCCGCTCGGGCCGACCAGGGCGATCTGGTCGCCGGGGCACAGGGTGAAGCGCTCCACCGCCAGCCGGAACCGGTCGCTTCCGGCGGCGCGTTCGTGGACGCAGTCCTGGAGATCGACGAGCGGTTCGGTCATGGCGTCAGGGCAGGCTGTCGAGCGGCACGGGATAGACCGCGTCGCCGGCCGATGCCTTGTCGTGCAGCGTCACCCAGCGGTCCACGTCGTCGTGAAAGCGCTGGTACAACGCCACCTTCGACTTCACGTCGTCGATGATCGCCTGCTGCTCCCCCACGCCCATGCGGGCCCAGCCGTCCGGGTCGATGGACATGATGCGGCTCTGGTAGGGCAGGCCCTCCAGATACTCGCCCATCAGGCCGGTCTCCTCCAGGTTGCGCGCCTTGCCCTGGGCGATGCGGTTGGGGTCGCGGCCCATGGCGGCGGCGGCGCTGCGCAGCTGGTTGAAGAAGTCGCCGGGGTCGATCTGCCCGCGCTCGCCGGCCTCCACCACCTTGCGCAGCGTGGCCTGGAGGTCGCTGAGCTGGTTCTTGGTCAGCAGGACGCGCACGCTGAAGGACGCGATGTCCGGCTTGCGGAAGTCGCGGTCGGACGCCCACGCCTCGAACATGGCCGGCGCCTTGGTGCCCTGCACCTCGCCGAGATAGGCCAGACGCATCGCCTTGCCCACGTCCTCCGCCGCCTTCGCCATGCGGTCGGCCGCCGGGGTGGCGGGCTGCGCATCGGGCTTTGCGGCCGCCTGGGCGGTCTTCACCTGATTGACCAGCAGCTCGGACAGGCGCTGCACCTGGCTGCGGAAGGCCTCGGCGTCGCCGGCCTCCACCGGGAAATAGAGGGAGCCGACGTTGGGGAAGTTGCTCAGCCGTTCATACTGGGACCGGGCGGTCTGGTGGTCGTTGCGCCCCTCGGCGGTCTGAAGGTGCAGCACGTAGATGGCGATGCGGTTCTCCAGCGCGAGCTGGCGGATCTGCGCCGTCGACAGACCGGTGCTGGCCAGCGGCGACGTGCCTTCGCGCGAGCTGGCGTCGGTGAACCAGATGACGTAGCGGCCGCCGAACGGCTTCCAGTCGATCCTGCGGATCGCCTGCTCCAGCCCGGCGTAGCCGTCCTCCGCGAAGGCGCGGGTGGAGGCGGTGGAGGCCGACACGCCCTTGATCGAGTCGAAGAAGGCCGACTTGGTCGCCGTGCTGTTGGGGTCGGCGAAGGTGCGGGTCAGATACTCGACCCCCTTGGACTTCTGCGGGTCGTCGCGATAGCCGATCATGCCGAAGCGGACGCGGTCGTTCAGCTTGGCGGCCTCGACCTGCTGGTAGACCTGCTCGATGGCCGTGCGCGCCCGATCGATGTAGGGCTGCATCGAGGAGGTGGCGTCGACCAGGAACACCACGCCGGAACGGAAGTCGGCCAGTTCCGCTTCGGGATTGCCGCGGCGGGCTGGGGCTGGGGCCAGCGGCTCCTCCTTCTCCTTGGTCACCGAGGCGACGCGCACCGTGCGCACCCGGAAGCCGGATTTCAGCACCGTCGAATTCGCCTCGAGGATCGGCAGCAGGTAGAACTGCTTCTGAAGATCGATGAAGGTTTCCGGCTCGGCCGAGATGATCGGGCTGTCGGCCGGCACCGCGCCGGACGCCACCTGCTGGCGCGCGGCCTCGGCATCGACCAGCAGCCGGTCGGAATTCAGCAGGTCGACGAGGCCCTTGCGGTCCTTGAAGAACAGCACCCGCTCGCGGTTGGCCGGGTTGGTGAAGGCCATCACCAGCGTGTGGCGCCAGGGGATGGTGTCGGCGGCCTCCACCCAGCCGGCGGTCTTGCCCTCGCTGTCGGCGCCCACCTCCAGGAAGGTCTTCCCGCCCTGCTCCTTGCGGTCGTAGACGAAGAAGACGGACATTGGAGGCACGGTCTTGCCGGTGCCGCCGGGGGCCGCGGCCAGCACCGCTCCCGGCCGGGTCAGCACGCGCTGGTGCAGCGCGGTCTTGCCCTCGATCAGCAGCGGCGCGCGCTTGCCGGTGGCCTGCGCGAGCGCGGGCACGGCGGTGCCGGCCAGCAGGGCGACGCCGAGGGCGGCGGCCGTGAAGGCACGGTAGGATGCGGCGCGGAAGGATGCGGCAGAGATGGGAGCGATCATTTCGGCAGTGCCTCCTTGGCCTGGGCGTGCCCCTGGTCCGCCGCCTTGCGCAGCCATGCGAGGCCGGCGTCCGGTCCCTGCGGGTTGTCGGTCTGGCCGCTCATCAGCAGGCGGCCGTAGCGGAACTGCGCCTCGGCGTTGCCGGCCTCGGCGGCGCGGCGGTACCACTCGGCGGCCTGGGTCGGGTTGGCCGAGGGCAGCGGGCTGGTTTCGGCGGAATGGGTGGCGGGGTCGTACATCGTGCCCAGCGCGATCGCCGCCTCGGCGCTGCCGCGCTCGGCGGCGTGGCGGAACAGCAGGAAGGCGCCGTCCAGCGCCTTGGCCTGCCGGAACCGCTCCCCGGCCGCGTAGGCGTCGCCGGCTGGCGTGCCCTGCTGCACCAGCTTGCGCGCCTCTTCGACGGTCGTCGGCGTCAGGGCGGGCGTCAGGGCGGGCTTGGCCGCCTCGGCGACCGGCGCCGGTTCGGACTCCTTGTTCTGCATGAAAAACCAGCCGCCGCCGGCGAGCGCGGCCAGCAGCACCACGCCCGCGGCGATGGCGCCCCACGGGGGGGCCTTGCCGGTTCCGGCGGACCCGGTGGGGCGCGGCCCCGTCTCGATCACGACCGGTGTCCGGGGCTCCTGCGGTTCCAGCGGTTCCACCGGGCCGGCCGGTGCTTCTCCGTCCGTCTCCTTCGGCCATTCCGGTCCCTTCGGCGGCGTCCACACGGGCGGGGCGGACTTGCCGCGGATGGCCTTCCACACCAGCCGTTCCTCGACCACCGCCCCTCCGGCGCCGCGCACCCGCATCACGTAGGGGATGTTCGGGCGCAGATGGGCGGTCACCCCGTGATCGAGGTCGAAGGACAGCCGGCCCTCGGCGCGCGCGACGGCCTCCGGCTGGAACCAGAAGACGGCGCTTTTCCAGGGATCGTCCGGCGTGCGCGGGTCGAGGTGCTTGGCCTTGTCCACCCCGCCCATCTGGTGCAGCAGTGCGATCTCGACCGGGTCGGAGAAGCGGTCGGGCGGGCCGATCACCTCGATCAGGGCTCGGCCGCCGGGGTAGGTGGAGGGCTGGGTCGCGCGCGCGGGCATGGCTGGACGGTCCGTCAGGCGGTGATGGGGGTGGGCTGCGCGATCGCGATGGTCGCGAGGATTTCGCCGAGCGCGCGGTTGTGGGCCTCGCCGATCTCACGGCCGCCGGCGAAGCTCACATTGTCGAGGCCGAGCTGGCGGAAGGCGACGCCCCAGTCGATGAAGCGGTCGCGCTCCATCGGCAGGCGGCGGCCGTCCAGCGGCGGCAGGCCGGCGGGCACCGGCGGCGGGGTGAAGATGGCGCGGGCGCGGGGCTGCGGCGCCTCGGGGAAGCCGGGGCGGGCGGCCTCGTCCAGCTCGGCGAATCCCAGGCAGGCGACGTAGTCGTTGAGCCGCATCATGGCGATGCCGACGGCGCGGTCCACCACGTCGTCCCAGCGGGTGTGGGCGGCCTGCACCTGGGCGCGCACGCCCTCGGCGATGGCGTCGCCCAGCCCGCGGCGATGGGCGCCGACGATCACCTCCTGCACGAGGTCGTCCAGCGCGGCGGCCGGCAGGCCGAGCCGCGCCAACAGGCCGGCGTCCTGCGACAGGGCGCGCAGATGTTCGGTCCAATGGTTCATCACCTGCTCGGCGAAGACCGCGGGGCGGTCGGGTGGCGGCCGGCGGGCGGCTGGCGGCGCCTCAGCCGGGGCGGCGGCCGGCGCCCCCCAGGGATCGTCGTCGGGCACCGGCGGCGGAACCTCGGCCGGAGCCGGGGCGAGGCGGTCCAGCTTCAGCGCCGCCGCGTTCAGGAAGATCTCGCGCGCCGTGGCCTCGCGGACCTGCAGGCGCTCCAGCAAATGGCCGAACAGCGTGTAGTCCGTCGGCTTCATGGCTTGGTTGAGGCGGACGCGCGTGGCGTTCAGCGCCTGCTCGCGCTCGCGGCGCGAGGCGTCGTCGTCGGCGTGGTAGAAGCGCTTGAGGCTCGCCTCGAGGTGCGCGGCCTCCTCCTGCAGGCGCTGGCGGATCTGCGCCTCCTTCAGCGCCGGGTCGAGCACCGCGTTCAGCCGCTCCACGAGGAAGGTGACGCCGCCGTCGTTGGGCTTGAAGGCGGCGTCCCACACGATGCCGCGGTCCGCGACGTGGCGGGCGCACAGCGGGGAGTTCTCGAAGGCGGCGCGGTATTCCGCGATCACGTCGGCCTGGGCGGCGGACGGCCCGGCCTCGACCAGCCGCTGCTGGTCGACGTAGTCCATGAGATGGAGCTGCTTCATGCCGGGGTTGCGCAGGAACAGCGTGTTGGCGAAGGGCTTGCCGTCCCAGTTCTCCGGCCAGCCGTCCTTGCCGTACAGCTCCAGGAAGGAGGCGCCGAGGCGGCGGTCCCACTTGCCGCGGCGGGATTCGGCGGTTTCGCCGCCCTTCTCCACGAACTCCAGATCGAACTTGGTGAGCATCAGGAACAGCGCGGTGCGCGCCCGGGCGCGCGCCTCCGGCGTGGCGCCGTGGGTCACGTCGATCCAGCCGCGCACCATCGGGGCGAGGTCCTTCACCTCCGCCGTGCTGGGCGGCATGCACAGCAGCATGGCGGTCAGCTCGCGCTCCTCGGTGAAGCGCTGGAACAGGTAGGCGATCTTGCCGCGCAGCAGCAGTTCGCGAACCTGCGCGGTCTTCTCCCCGTCGTCCGAGGGCAGGCAGGGGAGCTTGAGGCGCGAACGCGCGCCGGGGAAGTCCAGAAGGTCGGTGTGCTGGAAGAAGGGCCAGGGCGTGTCGGCCATGACGATCTTCAGCTCGGCCACCAGCGCCGTCAGCGTGGCGCGGGGCAGCGCCACCGGGATTCCCGGCGTGCCGCCGGCCAGCGGCCGGACACTGACAAGGTCGCGCGCGTCCTCCGGCGTGCCGAGCCCGCGCTTCAGCACCTCGACGTCGATGATGCTGGTCTCGCGCGGCACCAGGGCGGTCAGGGCGGCGCGCGCGTCCGGCGCGTGGGAGAGCCGTTCAAGCGCGCCGGCCAGCGTCAGGAACAGGTCGGTGAAGGCGCCGAGATTGCCCCAGAGCATGGCGAACAGCCGCGCCCGCCCGGCCAGGGTCAGGCGGGCGGCGTGGCGGATCACCCCTTCCCAATAATCGGTGTTGTCCAGCGCGCGGATGCGCGCCGCGAAGTTGCGCTGGAAATATTCGCCGAGGTCGTACAGCGCGATCTCGTCGAGATGCGCCGCCGGGGTTCCCGCCGCCTCCGCCTCGGCGGTCGCCAGCACCTGCCGGATCTCCGCCTCGTCCGGCAGCTTCACCGTCATGTTGTTGGGGTCGAAGTCGGACAGGAAGCTGTTGGCGAGGATCTTCACCAGATCCGTCTCGCTGAGCAGCCGCAGTTCCACCGGGTGATCCGGGTCCACCGGGCCGTCGCGGTGCACCGTGAAGCGGGTGACGAGGCCGGTCGACTCGCGGTCGCCGGGCGGGTTGATCTCGGTCAGGAAGTCCCGCCTCTCGCGGCCGAAATCCGCGGTCAGCGAGGAGGATCGGCTGCGCGCCAGCGCCGACACCAGATAGGACTTGCCGGCCTGGCTGGGGCCGAAGACGCCCACGCAGTTGCGCCGTCCGGCCGCGCCGATCAGCTTGCGCGCCAGATTCTCCGACCGGCGCGTCGCCGCGCGCAGCCCGTGCGCCTCGTTGGCGACGCTGACCGCGGAGGCGCGCACCTCCTCGACCCAGCGGCGGGCCTGTCCGCTGCCCTCGGCGACGCGGCGCGCGGCGCCGACCAGATCCTTCGCAAACTCACTCACGTCGTCGCCTCACGTCACTTGTCGAGGAGGATGCCGGTGTCCAGCCAATAGCCCTGCTGGTCGTCGATGGATTGCAGCCGCAGCCGCAGCTTGTTCTTGGGCACGGTGCGGCCCAGCGCGTCGATGATCGAGGCCGGCTCGAAGCTGTCCACCACCTGCTTCTTCACGTCCCGCGCCCGGCGGCGCAGCGTGACGTTCAGCGGCGTGCGGGCGTTCAGCTCGGCCGCGACCTCGTTGTTGGCGTAGTCCAGGCTGTACATCCGCGTCGCCGGCCACCAGTCCACCGGGAACTGCCGGAAGCCCAGCGGCATCGGCCCGCGGAACTGGAACGGCGCGTCGGGCAGGTCGTAATCCTCGGCGTCCAGCCGCATGTCGCGGTAATAGACGTCGGCCTCCAGCAGGCGGTTGTTGCGGTCCAGCTTGCCGAAGAACTGCGCGGTCGAGCCCAGCCGCAGCGCGTCGGACCGGAAGTTGAAGTTCTGGAGCTGCCCTTCGCCCAGCAGGCAGATCATGGCGCCGACCGACGCCGTGGTCTTCGGGTCGCCGATGGTCGCGTTCTGGCCGCGGAACGGGTACCACTGGCCGACGCGGAAGCGGTGCAGCGGCACGATGCGGTGCGGCGGCAGGGCGCCGGCCTCGACCAGGATGTCGCGCACCGCCGGCAGGCGCGACGGCCGACCGGCCAGCAGCAGGACGTCGGCGCGGTAGCGCCACACCACCTCGCTCAAGGCCCGCAGCATCTCCTGGAAGACCGAGCGGACGACGCGGTCGGTCTCCGCGTCGTCCACCAGGAAAACCACCTGCTGGAGGTCGAAGCCGCGCGCGCCCTGGCGCGCCGCCTCCTGGTTGATGTAGGCGACCACCGCGTCGTTGGGCTTGCTGTCGGCAGTGAAGAAGCTGGCGAAGGGCCGCAGCTCCGCCTCGCGGGGCGTGGTGAGGTCGTACGTCTCGTAATGCGCCAGCATGCCCAGCGCGATGGGCGCCGCGACCTGTGCCGCGAACTGCTGGCGGCGCAGCTGGTCGGAGACGTGCATCTCGCCATGGTCGGCGCCGAGCAGGCGGTCCAGCACGGACTCGGCGCGCTCGCCCAGGCCGGAGTCGGCGAGCGCCTGCCGGATCGGCTTCAGCACCAGTTCGCGCACCACCTGGAACAGCGCGTCGTCGCCGGCGAGGTTGAAGCCCTCGCGGAACTCCTGCTTGGGGAACAGCGTGACGTTGGCGCCCTGGCCCTCGGCGCGGAAGCTGGTGATGACCAGATCGGTGGTGCCGCCGCCGACGTCCAGCGTGGCCACGCGCAGCGAGTCCCGCGTCTGCGGGTCGGCGGCGTTGCCGGGATGGCGCATCACGTCGAAGAAGGCGCGCGCGTCGCCGGAATATTGCAGAGCCACCTGCCCGTACAGGTAGACCGCCTGGGTGGCGCTGGCCTCGTCCCATTTCAGGATGACCTCGGGCAGGCGCATGTCGGGCTTCGGCACCGGCTTCTGCGCGCCGTTCTCGTCGAAGTCGATGTCGGCGAGGCCCAGCGACAGGTAGGCGAGGTCGCGCGCGGCCTCGGCCTGCTGCTGGAGGATCTGCCGCTCGGCCAGGGTCATGGCGGTCGGCATGGTCATGATGATGCGGCGCAGCCGGCGCGGCAGGTCGGCGTTGCGCCGCCGCAGCCGGTGGGACGGCGAGTTCATCATGCACAGCGCCTGGAGGAACACCTCGGCCAGCACGAAGGACATCAGGCTGCGCCGCGAATAGAGCGCGCGGATGGACGGCAGAAGGCGCATGTCCGCGCCCTCCATCGCCATGTCGATGCCGTGGATCGCCTCGCCGTAGTCGTTGATCAGCGTGGTGAAGGCCACGCCGGTCGCCACCGGCGCCTGCTCCCCGTGCACGTCGGCGGCGTTGAAGCGCCAGCTGTCCTCGCGCGCGTCCTCGTCCCACAGATAGCGTTTCGGCCCGGACAGGCCGGTCGAGCCCTCGCTGCCCCGCCGCAGGCTGGCGAGGCGGGTCGCCTCCGGCCCGACGCGGACCACCGTCGGCCAGGAGAAGGCGTCCGGCCGGCCGCTGCGCAGCGACAGGTGCTCACGTCCGAAGGAGGCGCGGCTGAACTCCAGCCGGCTCTCGAACGGGTCGCTGTAGACGTATTCGGGGCGGCTGAGGTCACGCAGCTGCAGCTTCACCGCCTTGGTGATGTCGGCGCCGAGCTGGTCCGGCTCCGTCTCGATCAGCAGGCCGCAGGTGCGCGAATTGCCGAGGTCGATGACCATGTCCACGTCCACCGGCGCCGGGCGCGGCTCGGTCAGGCGGTCCACCACCTTCAGCTTCGGCAGGATGTCCAGCGCGTGCAGCAGGTCGATGAAGGCCTTGTAGCGCGCGATGTGCTCGTGCGGGCCTTCCATGCGCTCCAGCAGCTCGTCCGAGGACAAAGGCTGGACGTGGCGCGATCCGGCGCGGCGGCGCTCGTCGCGCTCGACCATCTCCTTGAAGGCTTCCAGGCACCAGTCCTTGAACCACGGCTCCCGCAGGAACCAGTCCAGCGGGTCGCGGCGCGACGGCAGCGAGAAGCTGCGGCCGTTGCGGGCGTCCTCGGGGGACGGGGCGAGGTAGGCTTCCTCCTCGAAGAAGTCGGCCAAGTTGGTGTCCAGCGCCAGCACGAAGCGGTAGGCGTTGCCGTCGGCGTCCGGCTCGTCCAGCGCCACCAGGCAGCCGCGCGCCCAGTTGGTGGGGCCGCGGAAATAGCCGCCGCCCATCTCCTCGCGGAACAGCGGGATCGGCATCCAGTTGCGGTCCATCATCTGGACCACCTGCTGAACGTTGATCGAGTAGCGCTCCTGCCGGTTGGTCTCCTCGTCGCCGCGGCGGACCAGGACCGGCATCGTGTCGTCATTCAGTGCCGCCGTCCGCTCCTCGAAGAAACCCCAGTCGCGCGGCACCGGTGCGTCCTTCGGCAGCGAGAAGCCAAAGTCCAGGAACTGGATTCCGCTCCCCGGGATCACGGAGACGAGGTTCGGAAACTTGGTCAACTCGTTCAACGGCATGCGCAGACCTCGGAAACCCGGCGTGAGCCTTTTGCGGGGTAGATTAGACGGAAAGATCGGACGGTTACAACGCGAGCGAGAGGTGCGCCGTGCACGTGTGGCGCAACGCTAGCGCAGGCGCTCGACCGGCACGCGATAGGTGCTGCCGTCGTCGTTGACTCCGAAGCATTGGGTTTGCCCGGCGGCGTCGCGGCGGCAGGTGGTGCGCGAACGGCCGAACTTGGTGCCGTCCGGGCAGGTCGGTTCGCCCAGTTCGGTCACGTCCAGACCCGATGGGCCGGTCACCGCCTGGGCGGGCGCCCGGCACTCCGTGCCGTCGGCGCGGCGGACCACCACCTCGCCCTTGCCCTGATTGTCGAAGCGGTAGAACTGCTGAAGCGGCGTCTTGTCCTTCTGGTTCACCAGCCCGTTGCGGGTGCGCCACCAGCCTTCCAGGAAGGCGACTCCGCCGGTCCGCTCCGACTCGGGCGGGATGGCGAGGGCGGGCGGCTCGGCGCCGGGAGCGGGCGGACGCAGCGCCTCTTCGGGCACCGGAACCGGCGTGGGAGCGGGCGGTTCTTGGGCCGGTGGGGTGGGGGCCGGCGGAGTGGAGGGAGTCGCCGTCGGCGAAGCCGGCGTTGCGGGCTCGGGACCCTCCCGAACCGGCGCCGCCGGCGCGCCGGCCGCCGGACCGGACGGAATGGGCAGGGTGGGCGCGAGCGAGGGTGCCGGCACCAGCGTGACCGCCGGCGGAATTGCCGGCACGCCCGCCTCGGGCCGGACCGGGTCGGCCTTGCTGTCGGGCAGCCCGGCGTCCGGCGGCGTCACCGCCGGGGTGGCGGGGCGCTCGATGCCCGGAACCTGGAAACCGGGCAGCGACAGGCCGAAGGGCCACCAGCCGCGCCACAGCGACAGCAGCAGGCCAAGCAGCAGCAGGAGCGCCAGCAGGCCGAGCGCCCACGTCCACCACGGCCAGCGGGCGCCCCCCACCGGCGTCACCGCGGCGGCAGCCGGCACCGGAGCGGCGGCGGGCATCGCCGGAGCGACGGTCAGCGCGTCGAACCCGGCGCCCTCGCCGTGGCGGAAGCCCCAGAAGCTGACCATCGGCTGGCCGTTCACGAAGTACAGATGCTCGTCGTCCGGCACCAGCAGCGCGTTTTCCAGCAGGCTGGCGAAGGCCGCCGCTTCGCGCGATGCGCCGGGCTGGCCGCGCAGGTCCGCCAGGTAGCCCTGGAACGCGCCGCGCATCTCATGCAGTTCCATGGCGGCGGCCACCTGCTCGCCTTGCGGCAGGTCGCGCCAGCGCAGCACGGTTCCCGGCACGTCGGACAGCCAGCGGATGGCGCGCCCCTGCGGGTCGCGGTCCGGCCGTGCGAAGTAGTTGGCGTAGCGCGCCCCCAGCTTCTGGCGCACCGCCGCCTTGAGCTGGGTGTGGCTCAGATAGACCGGCTGCCCGAAGGCGCCCAGCGGCTGGAAGCGGTCGACCGAGTCGGCGACGAGGAGGGGGCCGGTGCGCATGGAGGTCTGCATTGGCTTAGGGACCGCATTGACGGACGTCGGGCTGGCGCGTGGCCTGCTGCATCTTCTGCAGCATGTCAGCGCCTGAATTGGGCGACAGCACCTTGCCGCCGGTGGCTTTGGCGATGCACTGGACGGTCGCGCGTCCGCTCTGGTCGGACAGGTCGATCACGTTGATGGTCACGCGCGGCTTGCGCGCCTTGATGGCGCGGGCGGCCGCGCAGGGATCGCCGTGGCAGGTGTCGTCGCCGTCGCTGACCACGATGATGGTCGCCTCGGCGTCGCTGGACACGATGTTTCCGGCGCGTTCCAGACTGCGGGCGAGCGGCGTTCCTCCGGTCGGGGTCAGCCGCTGCACCTCGCGCACCAGGGCGTCGCGCTCGGGAGCGGAGTAGAACTTGTCGCGCTGCACGTCGGTGCAGGTGGTGAACTCGACCAGAGCGACCTCGACCGGCTTCGGCAGGCCCCGCACCATGTGCTCGATGGAGCGCCGCGCCAGATCCATCCGGGTCTGCGGGCCGAGATGGCGTTCGTCCATGCTTTTCGAGCCGTCGACGATCAGCACGACCTCCGGCTCGTCGCCGGGGGCGAAGGTGGGATTGCAGCTCTTCGGCGGCTGCTGCGGCTTCGGCTCGGCGGGGGGCGCCTGCGCGGCCTGCGGCTTCGGCTTCGGCGGCGGGGGCGGCGGGGGCGGTGCCGCTTCGGGCGCCGCCGGCGCGGGTGCTGCGATGTCGGGTGATGAAGGGGCGGGCGTGAGGGCGGCGGGGGGCGGCGACAGCTCCGCCCGTGGCGGCTGGACCGCCGGGGGGACCGGTCCGCACTGCGCCAGTTCCTCCGCACGGGAGCGGTTCAGTTCGGCCAGCTTGGCGCGCAAGGCCTGCTCCTCGCTCTCCAGCGCGGCGAGGGCGTCGCCGTTGCCGGCCGGCGCGGCCGGCACGGCTCCGGGGGCTTCGACCACCACCGGGGGCAGCGGCTCGCACGCCCGCAGCAGCAGGAACAGCAGCAACAGCGCCAGCAGCAGCGGCAGCAGCCATGTCAGCCAGCCCCGGAGCGTTCGCTGGGCCGGGGTGCCCGCGGTGGCGCCGAGCGCCCCGGCTTCGGCAGCCGGCGAAAGCGTGGGGCGAACGGACCCTGCCCTTGCGGACTCCGTGCCGGACTCCGGGATGGAGGATGGCGCGCCCGCGCCGCCCGGCCTTGCCGTCCCCTCGGCCTCGTGCCCCCACTGGGTCAGCACGGGCTGGCCGCCGACCTCGTAGAGATGGGCGCGCGACGGGCCTGGGGTGACCAGCGCCTGTTCCAGCATGCGGCCCAGCCGCTCGTCGGGCTGGCCCTCGGCCTTCAGCTTGGCGGCGAGCTGGGCGATGTCTGATTCGATCTGTCGGGCCTGCGCGGCCAGCCGCTCCGCCTCCCCGGCCGGCAGCGCCGTCAGTGGACGGGCGGTCCCGGACAGCGGCGCATGCCAGTCGATCCGGCTGCCGTCCGGGGCGAGCACCGGGCGGGCAAAGTAACGGGCGTGTCGCGGTCCCAGCCGGTTGCCGACGATGGTCGCCAGCTGCCGGTGCATGGACACCGCCGGCTGCCCCTCCAACTCCAGCCGGCGCGTGCCGGATGGGCCCGTGCTGGTGATCCTTGTCCCGGCGGCGTCGGGTGTCCGGGTCGCGGGGGAGTCCGGCCGTTCGGAGGGCGCTCCCGTGGCGTCCGCAGCGGACGGGGTGGCGGGGGTCGGGCCGGACGGCGCGGACGCGTCGCTCAGCCCCATAGCTCCCTCGGCCTCGTGCCCCCACAGGGTCAGCACCGGCTGGCCGCCGATCTCGTAGAGATGGGGGAGCGGCTGGCCGGGGGTGATCAGCGCCAGCTCCAGCATGCGGCCGACCAGCTCGGCGGATTGGCCCTCGGCCTTGAGCTTGGCGGCGAGCTGGGCGATGTCCGATTCGATCTGCCGGGCCTGCGCGGCCAGCCGCTCGGCCTCCCCGGCCGGCAGCGCCGTCAGCGGGCGGACGGTTCCGGCGAGCGGCGCGTACCAGTCGATCCGCCCGCCATTCGGGTTGAGCACCGGGCGGGCAAAATAACGGGCGTGCTGCGGCCCCAACCGGTTGCCGAGGATGGTTGCCAGCTGCCGGTGCATGGACACCGCGAGTTGTCCATGCAGGCCCAACCGGCGGGTGCCGGAAGAGTCGGTGGTGGTGATCCGTGTATCGGCCATGGCCGCCAACCGCGCAATCTGGATGAGGCTGTTGATCTCGTGCGCGAAGTATAGGTCTACATTTCACGCGTTACAAACGAACCTTTGTCTTGCTAATCAATCAAGGCGTTTGATAAGAAGCGTAGGGGAGTGCGGAGGAGCGAGGTCATGTCGGACAGTGTCGTCGGTCGGGAGGCCGGCTCCGGAATACCCGGGCGGCGCTTGTGGCTCGCGACCACCTTGATGTTGCTGATCCTCGTGCTGCTGCTCGGCGCCTACCTGCTGCTTCGCAAGCCGGCGGAGGTGACGGTGCCCGCTCCTGTGACCGCGGCTCCCGCGCCGGATCCGGCATTTGCGGCGCGCGCGCGACAGCTGGAGGAACTCAACCGCTCCCTGGAAGCCGAGATCGCCCGGCTGGGCCGCGAACCTTCGCCGCTGGCCTGCCCTCCGGGAACCGTCCGGCGCGCCGAAACGCCGGCCCCCCAAACGCCGGCCGTCGCCGGAGCCGAGAGTCCGCCCGCAACCCCAGCCCCGCTCCCAACCCCGCCGTCCGGCGGCGAGGCGGCCAAACTGGCGGCGCCGGAACTGCTCGGCCTGCTGGAGCGTGCGACCGTTCTGGTGGTGGCCGAGGACAGCATCGCCACCGGCTTCTTCATCGACGAGACGCGGCTGGTGACCAACCGCCACGCGGTGGAGAGCGCCAAGGACGGGCGGGTCTTCGTCGCCAGCCGCAGCCTGGGACAGGTCCGGCAGGGCACGGTGATCGGCGCCTCCTCCCAGGGTCCGGTGGGCGCCACCGACTTCGCTCTGGTCCGGCTGGACGGCGGGCCGGCGGCCGGCGTGCTGCCGCTGACCTCCAGCTTCGGGAAGCTGGCCGGGGTCACCGCCGCGGGTTATCCCGGCCTGACTGTGCTGAACGACGAGGGGTTCCGCCGCCTGATCGGCGGCGATCCGCGGGCCGCCCCCGACCTGAACGTCACGCAGGGCGCCGTCCAGGCGATCCAGCAGCTTCCCGGCGGCGGCACGGCCATCGTGCACACCGCCTCCATCCTTCAAGGCAATTCGGGGGGACCGCTGGTGGACGCCTGCGGCCGGGTGATCGGGATGAACACCTTCATCGCGGTGGACAAGCAGCAGTCGGGCCGCATCAGCTTCGCGCAGCCGACCGATGCCCTGCTCGTCTTCCTGAAGCGGCACGGCGCCGCGCCGACGGTGGACTCCCGCGCCTGCCCCTGACCGGAGACCGCGGTGTGCTGATTATTCCCGCTTCTTCGTCCGTTGCCGCGAGGCCAGGATCTGTTTGACGGTGACCGGGCGGAAATCCCACACATCCACGCCGACGTCGAACTGCCGGGGCATGCCCTTCAACTGGCCGTGGCTGTGGCCGTGCAGGTTCAGCGCGCCCTTGTACATGCCGTTCCAGGTGCGGAAGGCGTAATGGCACATCACCAGCCGCCGCTCGTCCAGCAGGAGTTCCGCGTAAGGCTGGACGCTCGCCCAGCCGGGCAGGGCCAGTGTGGCGGGGCCGTCGTTGTTGCCGGTGATCAGGTGCTTGGTGCCGCCCAGGCGTTCCAGGAGCGCCGCCATGGCGTCCGGCTTGCGGTGCAGCGCGAAATCGCCGAGGTGCCAGACCTCGTCGTCCGGAGCGACCGTGGCGTTCCAGTTGGCCACCATGGCCTCGTCCATGTCCGCGACCGACGCGAAGGGGCGGCGGAAGCGGCTGAGCGCGCCGGCGTGACCGAAATGCGTGTCGCTGGTGAAGAAGACCGCCATCGGGGGTCCTCAACGCAGCGGCGGCGCGGAGGGTTCCCCGCGCCGCCGGTTGCGGCCATCCGTCAACCGTGCTTGTGCCCGTCCGCCGACGGATCGAGCAGCCGGTGCAGATGCACGATGAAGTAGCGGGTGTGGGCGTCGTCGATGGTCATCCCCGTGGCGCCGCGCCACGCCTTGTACGCCTCGTCGTAGTTGGGGAAGATGCCCACGATGTGGACCTTCGTCGGGTCGACGAACTGGTCGGAATCGGGACGGACGAGTTCGCCGCCGAAGACGAGGTGGAGAAGCTGCTTGTCGGGCATGACGCGGGCATCCTTGTTGGGATGGGGTGAACGGGGTGGGCCGGATTTTTGAGTACGTCATATCCGTCGTCCGCCCGCTTCTTCAAGTGCAATGACAGTGCTTCGCCACCTCCTTCCCTCACGATTGTCGCTTTTTTTCCGAAAGCTGGGCAAAGGGCGCCACCTTGGGGCATAGTCTAAGGAAGAACAGAAGAAGCGAGGGGTGATTCATGGTTGTTGGTAATACCACAAATCGGACGAAGGCCCGGCGCGAGGTGGCGGTCTGGGACTTGCCGACGCGCCTGTTTCATTGGAGCCTGGTCCTTCTGGTGACGGTCGCGGTGGTCTCCGCCAAGACCGACCGCATGACCATCCACATGCTGGCGGGCGAGGCGATCCTGGCGCTCCTGCTGTTCCGGCTCGTCTGGGGGCTGATCGGCAGCCAGACCGCGCGTTTCAGCCATTTCGTGAAGGGGCCGCGCGCCGTCCTCGCCTACGCCTGCGGGATGGTCCGCGCCGGGCGCGGCGGCAAGGAGCCGGCGCCGGTCGTCGGGCACAACCCGATGGGCGGGCTGATGGTGGTGGCGCTGCTGGGAGCGCTGACGCTCCAGGCGGTGGCCGGCCTCTTCACCTCCGACGACATCCTGGTGGACGGGCCGCTGGTGGCGCTGGCATCGGGGAGTGTCGTGGCGGGGTTCAGCACGCTGCACCGCATCCTGGCCGACGGGATCCTGATCCTGATCGGCGTGCATGTGCTGGCCGTGCTGGCCTATCTGCTGGTCAAGCGGGACAATCTGATCCGCCCGATGGTCACGGGGCGGAAGGCGATCCCGGCGGATGCGCCGGTCGAGTCGCCGAAGCGCCGTCCGGCCACTCTGGCCCTGGCGGTGCTGGCCGCGGCGGCGGGTCTGGTGGCGGCGGTGGTGCAGGCGGGCTGAGGCCCGCCGCAAGGGTCCTTCCCCACGCTTGGCGGGGAAGGACGCGTTTGCGGACCGGCCGGATCAGTCGGCGCGGTAACGCTCGTGGCAGGCCTTGCAGGCGCCGCCCACGGCGGCGAACTGCTTGGCGGTGGCAGCCTTGTCGCCGGACGCCGCGGCGGCTTCCAGCCCCTTGGCGGCCGCCTCGTAGGCCTGGGCTTTGGCGGCGAAGTCGGCGTTGTTCGCCCAGATGTCGGCCTTGGCCTTGGTGTCGCCCTTGTCGCTGCCCGCCGGGAAGAGGGTGGGGATCTGGGCGGCGAAGGCGCTCATGCGTTGGGCGGCCGGGCCGACCTGGGCGACCTTGTCGCTCCCCAGCAGGTCCTTGATCTCGGCCATCGCGTTCTTGCTGGTCTGGAAACCGTCCTTGCGCGCCTTGATCGAATCCTGGGCCATCGCCGTGCCGCCGACGAGGAGCAGGGCGGCCGTGGCGGCCAGCGTGACGCGGGTGAGCATGCAGATCCTCCGGATGATGGGTTTGATTGGAAAGAGGTACGATACCCCGTCCGCGGCGCGGGCTGTCAAGCCGGGCCTGTGCGGTGCAGCATCCGGCCTTTGCGCCGAACGGTGCGTCCGTCTGCCGGGAAACCGCCCCGCTCGGGGAGTGATCGGCTTGCAAGAGCAATAAGGCGGAAGTAAGGTCCCGCGTCGCGTTCGCGCGGTCATACCAAGTTCTCACCCCAACCTTCCGCCACCTTCGTCATAGGGGCCAGTACGCCATGTCGATCATCGCGTCCCGTCTGTCGCGCATCAAGCCCTCGCCGACCATCGCCGTCACCCAGAAAGCCCGCGAGCTTGCGGCGGCCGGTCGCGACGTCATCGGCCTCGGCGCCGGCGAGCCGGACTTCGACACCCCCGACAACATCAAGGACGCCGCCATCAAGGCCATCCAGGCCGGCGACACCAAGTACACCGCCGTGGACGGCACGCCCGCGCTGAAGAAGGCCATCTGCGCCAAGTTCGAGCGCGAGAACGGCCTGAAGTACGCGCCCGACCAGATCACGGTCGGCGTCGGCGGCAAGCAGGTGCTGTACAACGCCCTGATGGCGACGCTGAACCCCGGCGACGAGGTCATCATCCCGGCCCCCTACTGGGTGTCCTACCCGGACATGGTGGAACTGGCCGAAGGCACGCCGGTCTTCGTCTCCTGCCCGGCCGAGCAGGGCTTCAAGCTGCAGCCCGCCGACCTGGAGAAGGCGATCACGCCGAAGACCAAGTGGCTGATCCTGAACTCCCCGTCCAACCCGTCGGGTGCGGCCTACACGCGCGACGAGATGAAGGCCCTGACCGACGTGCTGGTGAAGCACCCGCAGGTCTGGGTCATGACCGACGACATGTATGAGCACCTGCTCTACGACGGCATCGAGTTCGTGACCCCGGCCCAGGTCGAGCCGGCGCTGTACGACCGCACGCTGACCGTCAACGGCGTGTCGAAGTCCTACGCTATGACCGGCTGGCGCATCGGCTACGCCGGCGGCCCGAAGGCGCTGATCAAGGCGATGGGCGTGATCCAGAGCCAGTCGACCTCCAACCCGACCTCGATCGCCCAGGCCGCCGCCGTCGAGGCGCTGAACGGTCCGCAGGACTTCATCGCGGAGCGCGCCGCGGTGTTCGCCCAGCGCCGCGATCTGGTGGTGTCGATGCTGAACCAGGCCAAGGGCATCTCCTGCCCGAAGCCGGAAGGCGCCTTCTACGTCTACCCGTCCTGCGCCGGCACCATCGGCAAGACGACGCCGGACGGCAAGGTGATCGAGACCGACGAGGACTTCGTCACCTACCTGCTGGAGTCGGAAGGCGTTGCGGTCGTCCAGGGTTCGGCCTTCGGCCTCGCCCCGCACTTCCGCATCTCCTACGCGACCAGCACCGAGGCCCTGGAAGAGGCCTGCAAGCGCATCCAGCGCGCCTGCGGCAATCTGAAGGACTGATCTCCGGCGCTTGGTTGCGACCGGTGGAAAAGGAAGAGGGGGCCGGAAGGCCCCCTCTTTTCATTTGTGCGCTTTTGCTTTACGCGCGGCGGTCGGCGCCCGCGGCCTTCAGTGCCGGGGCGGCGTCCTTGGCCGAGACCAGCCGAAGGACCAGGGCTCCCGCCGTCGCGGACAGGATCGAGCCGGCGAAGACGCCCACCTTCACCGCGTCGCCCAGCTCCGGCGAAGTCGGGAAGGCCAGCGCGCCGATGAACAGGCTCATGGTGAAGCCGATGCCGCAGAGCAGGGCGACGCCGTAGAGTTGCGCGGTGGTGGCGCCGGCCGGCATGCCGGCGAAGCCCAGCCGGATGGTCAGCCAGGCGGTGCCGAACACGCCGACCATCTTGCCAAGGAACAGGCCGAGCGCGATGCCCAGCGGCAGCGAGCCGGTGAGGATCGAGGCGTCCATCCCGGCGAAGGACACGCCCGCGTTGGCGAAGCCGAAGACCGGGACGATCAGGAAAGCCACCCAGGGGTGGATGGCGTGCTCCAGCCGGAGCAGCGGCGCGTGCGGGTCCGCCGCCGCGCCGGAGGCGGGACGCAGCGGGATGGTCAGGGCCAGCGTCACGCCGGCCAGCGTCGCGTGCACGCCGGACAGCAGAACCGCGCCCCACAGGCCCGCGCCGAGGACCAGATAGGGCAGGAGGCTGCGCACGCCGAACCGGTTGAGGCCGATCAGCGCCGCCAGGAGCAGCGCCGCCACGCCGAGCGCGGGCAGGGACAGATCGGCGGTGTAGAACAGGGCGATGATGATGACCGCGCCCAGGTCGTCGATGATCGCCAGGGCGGTCAGGAAGATCTTCAGCGAGACCGGAACGCGCGGCCCGAGCAGCGACAGCACGCCGAGCGCGAAGGCGATGTCGGTCGCCGCCGGGATGGCCCAGCCGTTGACCGTGGCCGGGTTGCCGGCGTTGAAGGCCAGATAGACCAGCGCCGGCACCAGCATGCCGCCCGCCGCGGCGACGCCCGGCAGGATGCGGCACGACCAGTTGGAGAGCTGGCCGTCGAGCATCTCCCGCTTGATCTCCAGCCCGACCAGCAGGAAGAAGATCGCCATCAGCCCATCGTTGATCCAATGGCCGATGCTGAGCCCGAGAATGTAGGTGTGGAGCGTGTCGAAATAGGCGGCGGAGAGGGGGGAGTTCGCCACCACCAGAGCCAGCGCCGCGGCGACCATCAGCAGGATGCCGCCCGAGGCCTCGTTGCTCATGAAATTGCGGATGAAGGCTGCCGGGCGCCGGCCGGCGGGTTGCCTGTGAGCATCCATGGCGCGCTATTCCTTTCGTGTACGGTCAATTAAATCGGTCGGTTGACACGTGGGGATGCGGAGGGGCCACGGACAGGTTGAATCGACCGAATTGAACCGAAAACGACCCCCTCTCCCGCTCCCGGAATGGGGCGGGAGAGGGAATTCGAGGATTTATTGCGCGGCCAGCGTCTCCCGGCGGATCTCCACCGCCTTGTCGGCGGCCTTGCCGGTCAGCTCCTGCAGCCGTTCGAAGCTCCAGGTGAAGGTGCCGACGCCGAGCGACAGGGAGCGCAGCTCGACGATCAGGTCGTGCATCTCGGCCTGCGGCAGATAGGCCTTCACCTCATCCCAGCCCTGCCAGCCGGGGCGCGCGTCGTAACCGAGGATCTGCCCGCGCCGCCCGCTGACCAGCCGCTGCACCTTCGAGGTGAAGTCGCTGGGCACGGCGATGGAGACGGTCAGGATCGGCTCCAACAGCACCGGCTCGCAGGCCGGAAGCGCCTCGGTCATCGCCTGCCGGGCCACCGTCTTGAAGGCCATCTCGGAGCTGTCCACGGCGTGGAACTGCCCGCCGGTCAGCTTCACCGCGAAATCGACCACAGGGAAGCCCAGCGGCCCGCGCACCGCGTAGTCGCGCACGCCGGTCTCCACCGCCGGGATGAACTGGCGCGGCACGACGCCGCCGACGATGCCGTCCTCGAACTGGAAGCCGGTGCCGCGGGGCAGCGGCTTGACCTCGACATGGATGTCGGCGAACTGGCCGTGGCCGCCGGTCTGCCGCTTGAAGCGGGCGTGGTGGGCCGTGCCCTTGCGGATCGACTCGCGGTAGGGCACCTGCGGCGGCACGCCCTTGACCGTGACGTTGAACTTGTTGCGCAGCCGGTCCATGGCGATCTGCAGATGGATGTCGCCCTGGCCCCACAGCACCAGCTCGCCGGTGTCGGTGGACTGGTCCAGACGCAGGGACGGGTCCTCCTCGACCAGCTTCTGGATGGCCGCGGTCAGCTTCACCTCGTCGTTGCGGTTCTGGGCGTGCAGGGCGAGGCCGAAGACGGGCGGCGGCAGCTCCGGCCACAGCGCCGACCGGCCCGCGTTGCCCTTGTCGGTCAGCAGGTCGCCGGTCGCCGCCTTGTCGAGCCGGCCGAGCGCCACCACCTCGCCCGGGGCCGCCTGGGACAGCTTCTCCTGATTGTGGCCCATCATGCGGAAGACGCCGGACACCCGCTCCCCGCCCAGCGTCATGCCGTCGTTGACCGTGCCGCGCCAGACCCGCACGAGGCTGATCTTGCCGGCGTGGGAGCCGTTCAGCGTCTTGAAGACCTGCGCCGCCACCGTGGCATCCGCCGGGATCCCGGCGCGCTCCGCCGAGGTGGCGACGTCCGGCCCCTCGTGGCGCAGCGCCTTCAGCAGGCGGCGGATGCCGTTGTCGTTCTCCGCCGAGCCGAAGAAGACCGGGACGATCAGGTCGTCGGCCAGCTCGCTGGCCAGCCGGTCGTAGACCTCCTGCGTGTCGGGGGCGACGTCCTCCAGCAGCTTTTCCAGAAGCGCGTCGTCATAGTCGGCCACGGCCTCCAGCATCTCCTGCCGGGCCTCGTGCTCGCGGTCCTTCAGGCTGTCGGGGATCTGGACGAGGTTGGACGGCTTGTGCGGGTTGAAGTGCCAGGCGCGCTCGCTGACCAGATCGACGAAGCCGGTGATCTTCCCGCCCTCGCGGATCGGCACCTCGCGCAGCACCAGCTTGCGCGCCGACACCGCCTGATAGGCCTGCACCACGTCGCGCACCCGCAGGTCGCCCAAGCTGTCCACCTTGTTGATGAACAGCAGGTGGGGGATGCGGTTGTCGTCGAGGAACTTGAACAGGGGGGCGAGCAGCACGGCCTTTTCCGGCGCGGCCTCCGCCACGATCACGGCGACGTCCGCCACCATCAGGGCGCTTTGCGTCTCGCAGGCCAGCTCCACCGAACCGGGGCAGTCGAGCACGCTCCAGCGCTCGCCCAGGAACTCGAAGGAGGCGACGTTGACCTCGACGCTCATCTGCCGGGCCTTGGCCTCGGGGGAGCTGTCGCCGACCGCGTTGCCGTCGCGGACGCTGCCCTTGCGCGTGGTCGCCCCGGCGGCGGACAACAGGCTTTCCAGAAGCGATGTCTTGCCGCTGAGATAGGGGCCGACCAGCGCAGCGCAGCGGGCCGTCTGGATCTGTGTATGGGTCATGCACACCTCCCGTATGGCGTCTTCCCGTGTGGGCATCGGCCGGAACGCCGGGTGGCCTGGGTGGGCCGGGTGGGACGCTGTGGCCGGAAGCACCGGCGGCGCGCATGGCCCTGACAGGGTGCCGGACTGGTCCGGTGCTTTAAAAACAGTGCCTTTTCAAGGTTATGGTCCACCCGTGGCGGGGGACCTGTCGATGGAAAAAAGGGGCGGCATGACGTCACGCCGCCCCCTCCGGGGTGTCCTTCCTCAGGGCGGTCCGTCGGCGTAGGGCGCCAGGGCCGCCGCGACCACCCGGTGGACGGGCGTCGGCACCCCCAGCTCCGAGCCCAGCTGCACCACCGCCCCGGACAGCCAGGGCAGCTCCAGCCGCCCGCCCCGCGTCAGGTCGTTCAGCATGGAGGAGGTCATGGCGGGCGGCACGCCGTCGAGCAGCGCCTCGACGCGGGCGACGATGCCGGTGCCCAGATCGATGTCGCGGGCGCGGGCCAGCCGGGCGACCTCCGCGACCGCATCGAGGAACAGGGCGCGGCTTTCCGGAACGCGGCGGATCACCCCGGCGGGTTGGCGGGTCAGGGCGGTGACCCCGCTGAAGGGCGCCAGGAAGGCGAACTTCTCCCACTGCGCGCGCAGGATCGCCGCGGAGAGCACCGCCTCGAACCCGGCCGCCTCGGCCAGCGCGTGGAAGGCGGTCAGCCGGGGGGAGGGGCGCCCGTCCAGCTCCCCGTAGGTCAGGCGGGCCAGCGTCCCGGTGTGGCGGATCACGCCGGGGGCGGCGATGGTGGCGCCGATGTGGGCGACGCCGCCCGCCACATGCTCCCGCCCCAGGATCTGGCACAGCGTGTCCATGCCGGTGACGCCGTTCTGCACGGTGACCACCACGGTGCCCGGCTTCACCAGCGGGCGGCAGGCCTCCGCGGCGCGGTCGGTGTCCCACAGCTTGACGGCGAACAGCACGAGGTCCACCGGCCCGACCTCCGCCGGGTCGTCGGTCGCGCGGACGTCGGTCAGATGCAGGGGTGCGGCCTCGCTCTCGATGCGCAGGCCGTCGCGGCGGATGGCTTCCAGATGCCGGCCGCGGGCGATGAAATGCACCTCGGCTCCGTGGGTCGCCGCGAGGCGTGCGCCGAAATAGCCGCCGACCGCGCCCGCCCCCATGATTGCGATGCGCATGCGTTGCTCCTCCCAAATGCGGTCCGGGCCGGCGCGCACCGTTGGATGGAGCCGATCGATCGGCGGAGGCCGGGCGGGCCTTTGGTGCCGGACGCTGGGGACAGTGTGGCGCGCGCGGAACTTTGCGGCAATAGGCCGCAGGATTGCGGATTGCCGGAGGCCGACTTTCTTTCGACAGTGAGCGAACCGATCGGCGCCCCTTTCCGCATCACGTTCCCGCATTGGCCGGTCCGGGGGATTTGCCATGGGATGTGTCATCAGCGCCTTCGTCCGAGTGCCGCCGCTCCGCGTCTTATGGGTCCTGCTGACCGCCCTTCTGGTCACGACGGTCCACCCCGCGGCTGCCCACGCCCAGCCCGGCGATCCGGAGCGGGAGCAGGTCCGCGCCGTCGCGCTGAAGGCGGCGGAGCTGATCGCCGCCCGGGGGCTGGAGGCGGCGGCGGCGGCGTTCAACCGCGATGGCGAGTTCAAGCACGGCGCGCTCTACGTCACGGTCATCGACTTCGCCGGGGTGTGGAAGGTCTATCCGCCCCGGCCCGCCGGGGTCGGGGTCAGCGTGATCAACGTGAAGGACCCCGACGGACGCGACATCGTCCGCGACATCCTGTCGGTGGCGCGGGACTCGGGCGAAGGCTGGGTGGAGTACCGCTGGCTGAACCCCGCCAGCGACCGGATCGAGCCGAAGACCACCTTCGTGAAGCGGGTGCCGGGCCAGGATCTGGTCGCCTATGTCGGGCTGTACCATTGACGGCGCGCGGCCGCGTGTTCGGGGTGCCCGATCCCGATGCCCGATCCCGATGCTTGATACGGACGCTGTTGCGGCGCACATCTTGACCCGCACCGGGCGCGCCCAAGCTTGTCGGGGTGGCCTTCACGGCATGCCGGGGCATGCGGGTTGCGCAGGGCTGCTTTTTAGAAAGTTTCTAAAGTAGGGTCTTTACCCGGGGCGCAGCGGGGCGTAGCCTCGATTGCAGCCAAGAATGGAAGACAACCCCTCGGAGGATTGGGAAACCATGCAGATCGACATCGGGATCGCGGAAGCCGACCGCAAGGCCATTGCCGAAGGCCTGAACAACGTGCTCGCCGACACCTTCGCCCTGTACCTGAAGACGCACTCCTTCCACTGGAACGTCACGGGGCCGATGTTCAACACGCTCCACACCATGTTCATGACCCAGTACACGGAGCTGTGGACCGCCCTGGACGAGGTGGCGGAGCGCATCCGCGCCCTCGGCTATCCGGCGCCGGGCAGCTTCTCGCAGTTCACCAAGCTCGCCTCGATCAAGGAGGAGCAGGGCGTTCCGAACGCGCAGGAGATGCTGCGCCAGCTCGTCGAGGGGCACGAGGCCGTCGCCCGCACCGCCCGGAAGGTCTTCCCGACCGCCGAGGAGGCCAACGACCAGCCGACCGCCGACCTGCTGACCCAGCGCCTGCAGATCCACGAGAAGACCGCCTGGATGCTGCGCTCCATGCTGGAGTAGTCGGCGCTGAACAGCGGTTCGCGATTCGACTTTGTGATTCGGCGGGGCGCCGTCCTTCGGGGCGGCGCCCCGTCCTTTTTGGGCCGAACACAACAACAGGGGAAACAACCGGGCGGGACCGCGCGTTCTCCTTGGATGTCCGATGGACGCGGGAGAGGGCGCCATGGCCTCCTACAATTACGACCGAGCGCGGGGAGCGGACCGGGCGGCGACGGGCGGGCAGGATGTCCTGCTGCTGGCCGCGCGGCTGCTGATCGGGGCGATTTTCGTGCAGAGCGGCTTCGGCAAGCTGATGGACCTCGGCGCCTTCGCCGGGAGCCTGGAAGGGCAGGGGCTGCCCATGCCGATGCTGTTGGCCGCGCTGGGCGGTGCGGTGGAGTGCTTCGGCGGTCTGGCCGTGGTGCTGGGGGCCTGGACGCGGCTGGCCGCGGCGGCGGTGGTCCTCTTCACCATCATGGCGACGCTGATCGCCCACCGCTATTGGGCCTACCCGCCGGAGGCCCAGGGGATGCAGCGCATCCAGTTCATGAAGAACCTCGCCATCATCGGCGGCTTCCTCGCGCTGATCGCCGCCGGAGCCGGGCGGTTCAGCGTCGATGGAATGATGAAGCGGCGGTAGGAAGGGGCCGGTCGCCCGGCCCCCGCCAAAAATGGCTTACCAGTTGCCCGCCGGGCTCGGCTCGCCCTCGTGGTGGGCCAGCCAGCGCTCGGCCTCCAGGGCGGCCATGCAGCCCATGCCGGCGGCGGTGACGGCCTGCCGGTAGATCTTGTCCTTCACGTCGCCCGCGGCGAAAACGCCGGGCACGTTGGTGGCCGTCGAATCGGGGGCGGTGACGATGTAGCCCTCGGAGTCGGTCTCCACCTTGCCCTGGAAGACGGCGGTGGCCGGGACATGGCCGATGGCGACGAAGACGCCGGCCACCGGGATCACCCGCTCCTCGCCCGACTTCACGTTCTTCACGCGCACGCCGGTGACGCCGCGCGGGTTGCCCAGCGAGCCGTCGCCCTCGCCGACGATCTCCTCGACGACGCTGTCCCAGACGACCTCGATCTTGGGGTTGCGGAACAGCCGGTCCTGCATGATCCGCTCGGCGCGGAAGCTGTCGCGGCGGTGGATGACCGTCACCTTGGAGGCGTGGTTGGTGAGGTACAGCGCCTCCTCCACCGCGGAGTTGCCGCCGCCGATCACCGCGATCTCCTTGCCGCGGAAGAAGAAGCCGTCGCAGGTGGCGCAGGCCGACACGCCGAAGCCGCGGTAGATCTCCTCGCTGGAGATGCCCAGCCAGCGCGCCTGCGCGCCGGTCGCGATGATGACGCTGTCGGCGGTGTAGGTGTCGCCCGAGTCGCCCTTGCAGACGAAGGGGCGCTGGCTGAAGTCGACGTCGGTGATCAGGTCGAAGACCATCTTGGTCCCGACATGCTCCGCCTGCTTCTGCATCTGCTCCATCAGCCACGGCCCCTGGATGGGGTCGGCGAAGCCGGGATAATTCTCGACGTCGGTGGTGATCATGAGCTGGCCGCCCGGCTGCATCCCCTGCACCATCAGCGGCTGCAGGTTGGCGCGCGCCGCGTAGATGGCCGCGGTGTAGCCGGCAGGACCGGCGCCGATGATGAGAACCTTGGTGTGGTGGGTGCTGGGCATCGCTCTGTCCGTCACGATCTGATCTGATGCGGACCATAGGGCCGCGCCGAACATATGGTCCAGTTCCGACGCGCTGTCATCGGAAAGCCTGCCATGCCGGCCCATCATGGTGACGATGCCTCACCCCGACCACCTGGGGGACCACCCGGGGAATGCCCCTCAATAATGGACCGGCGCGGTGCCCTTGCGGTTCTTCAGCCAGGCGCCGACGCGGTGGCGCCACTGCTCGTGCCAGATGTAGACGCTGTTGCGGACCCAGTTCATCTGCACGGCGCGGCGCCGGCCCTCGAAGGAATGGTGCCCGTGCCAGGAGGTGTCGCAGCGGCGGAAGCACAGCAGCGTGCCCTCGTCCGGCGGCACCTCGGCGGCGTAATCCTCCAGGTTCGGGCTGCGCAGCACGCGCAGGCGCCCGCCCGACGCCTCCCAGGGCGGGTTCATGTAGATCAGGACGGTGACGATCTTGCTGGCCGAATCGGGATGGATCTTGCCGTCGGTCGCCCGGCACATGCCGCGGGCGGTGAACATGGTCGGGTAGCGCGACAGGTCCAGCCCGAACTTTTCCGAAAAGGCCTGGCAGACCGCTTCGCCGCGCAGCTCCTCGATCAGGGCGTCGAAGGCCGGCCCCTGCGGGAAGACGCCCAGGGGGATGGAGCCGGGCTTGTCCACCTTGGGATAGTCGCGGTGCAGCGCCTCCAGATGCTCCCGCTTCACGAAGCCGGGGACGCAGAGGAAGTCGAACGGCTCGTGCTGCAGCGGGGTGGCGCGGAAGCGGTCCAGATCCAGCATGGAGGTGGGCATGGACATGGGGCGGTCTCCAGACGGCAACAATTCAGGCCACGGGCGTGTCGGGGAAGGCCAGCTCGTGGCGGGCGCGCCATTCCGGGCCGACATAGTTCACGATGATCGACTTGCGCACGCCGCGGATCGGGCGCGGGGCGAAGCCGTGCCACGTGTTCGTCGCAGGAACGAAGAGCAATCCTCCGTTGAAGGCATAGGGCGCGCGGGTGACGACGGTGCGTGTGGCGTCCAGCACGTCGGTGCCCCAGTCGGCGCAGTCCGGCCCCTTGGAGAGATAGATCAGCATCGTGAATTTCTTCACGCCGATGTCGGTGTGCGGCTCCAGCCAGAAGCCGTCGGTGTCCTGGCAGTATTCGATGCGCAGCGAGGTGCCGGCCAGATCGACGCCGCAGGTCCGCCGGATCGCCTCCGTCACCGCCCGGCGCTGGAAGGCCGTGGCGACCGCGTCGCAGACGGGATGCTCGGCTCGGCTGCGGGCGCAGAAATAGCTGCGGGTGGCGTTGTTGGTGTCCCGCTTGCCCATGGTGTCGCCGATCGGCGGCGGTGCCCAGGGCAGGGCGGCGATGCCGTCCGCGGCCTCGTCGGTGAGCGCGCGCGACAGCAGCCAGTGGCGATAGGGGTCATCCTTGATCAGGGCGTCGTCCAGGCCGCGGATGAAGGCGTCCTGGACCGCGTCAGGCGAAACCATGCGAAAAAATCCAATGCGTCCCGTCGATAAAAGGGAATTACCACGGGGCCGCACACGCACTAAATGAAATAACGTTCATGAACCGTTTGACAGGATTCTCCTCTGAACAGCATAAGAAAACAACGAAACGTCGTGGCATCCTGGAGCGCTTGGCGACCCGGTTTTCAGGCGCCGTGCTTGGCGCGATGGGCCAGAAGACGGTGCCGCAACTCATCGGCGACTTGCCGGGTGTCGTCCAACGTTGGGTAGGTCCAGTGTTCCAAGGTCCCGGTGAAGGGCCGGGTGATGCCTTCCTTGTAGAGTTCTTCGTGGAAGCTGCGGAACTTGGGGGAGCCCCCCTCCAGCTCGATCACATAGACCGGCTTTCCGGTGGAGCAGGCTTCCGAGGTCATGGACACGCTGTCGCAGGTCACCACCACCGCGTCGGCCAGCCCGAGATAAGCGAAATAGGGATTCTCCCCCGTGCCGTCCCACACCTCCGCCGGCAGGCCGTTCAGGCGCGCGCGCAGGATCGCCTCGTTGTCGGCGCCGGTGCGGCGCGACGGCGTGACCATCAGCCCGGCCCCCTTGCTGCGGGCCAGTTCCGACAGCTTCTCCGCGACGTCGCCCATGATGGTCGGGGTCAGGGCGTAGACGCCGTTGGTGCCGCCGATCAGCACGGCGACGCGCGGGTGCGGCAGGTCGGCGAGCCGGGGGGCGTGGCGCTGAGCGGCCTCGGCCAGCAGCTTGGGAGTCACGCGGTGCAGGGCGCCGCGGGTGGCCATGACGTTGGGGCCGCGCAGCCGGTCGTGGCGGGGCACCACGACGAGGCCGAAATACCGCGGGTTGATCTGCGGGTCCTGGATGTAGACGGTGAAGGTCCGCCCGCGCGACTGCTTGCTGGCGGCCAGCAACGGCGCGATGGCCTGGCGACCCGAGCCGATCATCAGGTCTGGCCAGGGCGCGCGGATGGAATCGCCCTCCGGCCCGACGGCGAAGCGGTTGCCCAGCCGCAGGAAGGGGCTGAGCTGGCGCCACGGGCTGCGCAGCCGCACGCGCTTCACGACGGGGGTGAGGCCGAGCGCTTCGGCAAGGCCGATGCACTGGTTTTCCATGCCGGGCTTGCCGTCCGACACGACCCAGCAGGTAAGGGAACCGGAAATGGTGGAATGCATCGTCACACGAATGGTTTGGGGGTGCGGCTGGTTGTCGCGTCCGGGTGGGCGTCGGGGCTGGATGCATCGATAGAAAGTTTTTCCACCGGCGCCGATACGGGTTTCTTGCTTGGCGTGGATGGTTGCGCCGTGTAATATCCTTTCTTCAAATCACCCCCGGAGCGACCGAGCAAACCATGCGGCGGGTCAAACTCGACCGAATTGACCGGCGGATTTTGCGTGACCTGCAAAATGACGGCCGGATGACCAACGTAGAACTCGCGAGGCGTGCCGGCATCTCTGCCCCTCCGTGTTTGCGGCGTGTCCGCGCCTTGGAAGAGGCGGGCTTCATCCGCGGCTACCACGCCGACATCAATCCCGACGCGCTCGGGTTCGGTGTCACCGTGTTCGCCCAGGTCGGCCTGTCCAGCCAAGCTGAAGTGGACCTAAAGAAATTCGAGGAACTCGTCAACTCCTGGCCCATGGTGCGTGAGTGCAACATGCTGGCCGGCGAGTATGATTTCCTGCTGAAGATCGTGGCGGAGGATTGGGACGACTACCAGCGCTTCCTGACCACGAAGCTGACGGCGGCGCCCAACGTGTCGCATGTGAAGTCAGCCCTGTCGATCCGCACGTCGAAGCACACGCCGGGTGTGCCGATCGACGTCGACTCGCCGGACATTCCCGACTCGCTGGAGGATGACGACGAGGAGGACGAGGGCGAGTCCTCGACCCGAGTGGCGCGCCGCTGACGCGGCGCCGCACCGACGCGAAGCCTTTTCCAGGACAGCCGGCACCGCACCCCGCGCATGGGATGTGGTGCCGGCTGTTCGCGTTTCGGGAGCGCGGCCCTCGCGCAACTTTGTGACACCGAGCGTTTCCAAAAATGGATTCCTGCCCGTCTTCGCACGTGCGATGCTTCCACACGGCGAAGGTGCTAAACTTGCGCGCAACCGACTCCGCCGATTTTGCCCGTGACCGGGAGACGATGATGGCCTCACCCCGCCGCCGTGCCCTTCCGCCGCGCCTCCTCCTGCCGACGCTGGCGCTCGCCGCCGCCTTGGCCCTGCCGCCCCTGCTCGCCTCCCCGCCGGCCGTGGCGGCCACGCCGGGCGTTCATGCGGAGGAGATCGTCCGCTTCCCCTCGCTCGATGCCGACCTGACCAGCGGCGCCCCGACGGCCCTGACCGGTCGCTTCCTGCGTCCCAAGGCCGACGGCCCCTATCCCACCGTCGTCCTGCTGCACGGCTGCAGCGGCCTCTACGCCAACACCGGGCGGGTGTCGGCCCGGCACATCGACTGGGCGCTGACGCTGCGCGAGCAGGGCTACGCGGTGCTGATGGTGGACAGTTTCGGCCCGCGCGGCGTGGCGGAGGTCTGCACGGTCAAGGACCGCCCCGTCCGGGCGACGGAGGAGCGCAAGCGCGACGCCTGGGCGGCGCTGGCCTATCTGCGCGCGCGCAGCGACGTCGACAGCGACCGGATCGCCCTGATGGGCTGGTCGCAGGGGGCGGGCACGGTGCTGGCCGCCTATGGGCCGGGCGGGCAGGGGAACGGTTTCCGTGCCGCCATCGCCTTTTATCCCGGTTGCCGGACGCCGCTGGGCGACGCCGATTGGCAGCCGGAAGGGCCGTTGCTGCTGCTGCTGGGCGGCAAGGACGAATGGACCCCGGCCGAGCGCTGCCTGGAACTGGCGAGCCGCGAGCCGGTGAAGGAGCGCACCGAGGTGGTGGTCTATCCCGACGCCCATCACGGCTTCGACTCCCCCCATTCGCCGCTGCGCAAGCGCCGCAATCTGGCGACCGCCCCGGCCGGCGAGGCGATGGTCGGCACCGACGAGTCCGCCCGCAAGGATGCCATCGAACGGGTCACCGCCTTCCTGGCGGAGCGGCTGCGGGGGTAGAGCGGATCGCGTAAAATCGGAATCGGTTTGAAGCGTGGATCCGCTCGCTATCAAAGGGCTGGAGTTTCGTGTGTTTCTCAATCAAACGCACGAAACTCACGCGTGGCCGGCTTCATCAGGATCTGCACCTTATGCGCATCAGTCGTCGAAACCTTCTCCTGGCCGGTGCGACCTTTCCCCTTCTCACGTCCTGCGCAAGTGACATCATAGAGCTTCGCGAGCGCCCCGTTTCTGCGCTTGCGGAGGAGTTGGACGTCTGCTCGGCGACCTACGCCACGTTGCAATCCGGCATCCCTGCGGCCCCAGTGGCACTTTCAGGATGCGGCGAGAACACCACGCGGGCCGACACCATCTTTCAGGCGGCTTCGCTCACCAAACCCGTCGTAGCGTTTGCAGCGCTGCAACTGGTCCTCGACGGCCGGCTGGACCTCGATGCCCCGGCGTCTCACTACCTGCCCGCCGGGTACAAGCACTTTCACAGCGTGCTGGCCCGATCACCCGGCGACCCCCATGACGTCATGCCCGGAAATGCGCTCAGTCGAATTTCCGTGGCCCAGCTGCTCAATCACACCTCCGGGCTTCCGAACTGGTCCAGTGAAACGCTCTCTTTCGAGTCCGAGCCGGGTGAGCGTTGGGGGTACTCCGGCGAGGGCTTCGTCATTCTGCAGGCTGTGATCGAGGCCATCACGAACACGGAACTCTCAGCCTATCTCGATGAGAACGTGTTCGGGACGCTTGGCATGGCCAGCACCAGCCTGATCTGGCGCGACGCCTTCGCGGAGCGCGCGGTCGTCGGCACCACGGCCTTCGGCTTCAAGCGGCAAGTCCGGTTCAAAAGCGCTGTGGCCGCCGCATCGCTGTACACCACGGCGGCCGACTATGCGAGGTTCATGTCGGCGCTGCTGACCAATGATCGGCTCTTGTCACTGGTGCTCGCAAAGCCGGTGGAGGTAGACCGCGAGCTTGGACTCGCCTGGGGTCTCGGCTGGGGAATCGAACGCGCACCGGGCGGCCCTTACATCTGGCAATGGGGCAACAACCCTGGATTCCGTGCCTTTGCCATGGCCTCCGTCCTGTCCAAGGACGGATTCGTCATCCTGACGAACAGTGACCACGGCCTGCCACTCGCCGCCTCCGTCGCGCGATCGGTCCTTCCTGGGGAGCACAACGCATTCCGGTTCCCCTGGGTTGCCTAGATGTTCAGTCCCAGGGATGAAAAGAAACGCCCCGCACCGGCTGTCGGTGCGAGGCGTTTCATTTCGGCTCGCGGTCGGTGGCGGGGCGGTGTCTTGCGAACCGGCCCCTGAAGCTTGAACCCGCGCTTACTTGAAGGCGACGGTGACGATCTCGTAGACCTTGGAGCCGCCCGGCGTGGAGACTTCCACGCTGTCGCCGACCGACTTGTTGATCAGCGCGCGGGCCAGCGGCGCCTGGATCGACAGCATGCCGTTCTTGATGTCGCTCTCGTCCTGGCCGACGATCTGGTAGGTGATCTCTTCGTCGGTGTCCTCGTCCGCGAGCGTGACGGTGGCGCCGAACTTCACCGAACTGCCGGACAGCTTCGTCGGGTCGATGACCTCGGCGCGGCTGATCTTGTCCTCCAGCTCCGCGACGCGGCCCTCGATGAAGCTCTGGCGTTCACGCGCGGCGGTGTATTCGGCGTTCTCCGACAGGTCCCCGTGCTCACGCGCCTCGGCGATCGCCTTGATGACGTTGGGCCGTTCGACAGTCTTGAGGTGCTTCAACTCCTCTTGCAGGCGGTTGTATCCCGCCGCAGTCATTGGAACTTTTTCCATCGTTCAATCCATCACCATGCCGACGCAGCGCCCTGGGAAAGCTACGGCGCGGCGGAGGAGGTCCGCCGCGCCGTAAACCGTCCTAATAGGAACCGCTAAGGTACGACTGCAACGGCGCGACTTCAAGGCTGCCGTTCCGGAGTGCGGCAATCGCTTCCACCGCCGCGCGTGCACCGGCCATGGTGGTGTAATAAGGCAGGTTGTAGGTCAGCGCCGTGCGCCGCAGGCTGAAGCTGTCGGACAGGGCCTGCGCGCCGTCCGTGGTGTTGATGACCAGATGCACCTCGCCGTTGATCATCGCGTCGACGATGTGCGGCTGGCCTTCCACCACCTTGTTGATCGACTCCGCCGGGACGCCGGCTTGGCGCAGGGCCGCCGCGGTGCCGGTGGTCGCCAGGACGCGGAAGCCCATGGCGTGCAGCTTCTGCCCAATCTGCACGGCCGACGGCTTGTCGCGCTCCTTCACCGAGATGAAGACGGTGCCCTGCACCGGCAAGGTGACGCCGGCGCCGAGCTGCGACTTGGCGAAGGCCAGCGCGAAGTTGTGGTCGAGGCCCATCACCTCGCCCGTCGACTTCATCTCCGGGCCGAGCACGATGTCGACGCCGGGGAAGCGGGCGAAGGGGAACACGGCCTCCTTCACGGCGGTGTGCGGCGGGGTCGGGCCGTTCAGCGTGAAGTCGGCCAGCTTCTCGCCTGCCATGACGCGGGCGGCGACCTTGGCGATGGCGGTGCCGGTGGCCTTGGCGACGAAGGGCACCGTGCGGCTGGCGCGCGGGTTGACCTCCAGGATGTAGACCGTACCGTCCTTGACCGCGAACTGGACGTTCATCAGGCCGACGACGTGCAGGGCGCGGGCCAGCGCCTCGCCCTGGCGGCCGATCTCGGCAATGGTTTCGGCGGGCAGCGAGTAGGGCGGCAGGGCGCAGGCCGAGTCGCCGGAATGGATGCCGGCCTCCTCGATGTGCTCCATGATGCCGGCGATGTAGACCTGGCCGGTGGCGTCGGCCACCACGTCCACGTCCACCTCGATGGCGTCCTGCAGGTAGCTGTCGATCAGCACCGGGTTCTTGCCCGACACCTTCACGGCGTTGCCCATGTAGCGCTTGAGGCCGGCCATGTCGTGGACGATCTCCATGGCGCGGCCGCCCAGCACGTAGGAGGGGCGGATGACCACGGGGAAGCCGATCCGCGCGGCGACCGTCTCCGCCTCCTCCAGCGACCGGGCGAGGCCGTTGGCCGGCTGGAGCAGGTCGAGCTGATGCAGCAGCTTCTGGAAGCGCTCACGGTCCTCGGCGAGGTCGATGGCGTCCGGCGAGGTGCCGAGGATCGGGATGCCGGCCTTCTCCAGCGCGTCGGCCAGCTTCAGCGGGGTCTGGCCGCCGAACTGCACGATGCAGCCGAGCACCGTGCCGTTGCGCTGCTCGACGCGGACCAGCTCGATCACGTCCTCGGCGGTCAGCGGCTCGAAATACAGGCGGTCGGCGGTGTCGTAGTCGGTGGAGACCGTCTCCGGGTTGCAGTTGACCATGATGGTCTCGATGCCGGCTTCGCGCAGCGCGTAGACGGCGTGGACGCAGCAATAGTCGAACTCGATGCCCTGGCCGATGCGGTTCGGCCCGCCGCCCAGGATGACCACCTTCTTCTTCTCGGTCGGGTCCGATTCGCACTCGGCGGCACCCGTGCCGTCCGTCTCGTAGGTCGAGTACATGTAGGGCGTGCGCGAGGCGAACTCGGCGGCACAGGTGTCGATGCGCTTGAAGACCGGCGTGACCCCGGCGGCGCGGCGGGCCTCGGCGGCCTCACCCTCGGACTTGCCGGCCAGCTCGGCCAGACGGGCGTCGGAGAAGCCCATCTGCTTCAGCGACTGCCAGCCGGCTTTGTCGGTCGGCAGGCCGCCGCTGCGGATGGCCTGTTCGCGGTCGACGATGGCCTTGATCTGCTCCAGGAACCACGGGTCGTACTTGGAGACCTGCTGGACCTCGGCGACGGTGAAGCCGTGGCGGAAGGCCTGGGCGATGACCAGCAGGCGGTCCGGCGTCGGGCGGGCCAGCGCGCCGCGGATGGCGGCGGCGTCCGGCGTGTCGCTGTCGCCGATGCGCACCTCGTTGAAGCCGGTCAGGCCGGTCTCCATGGAGCGCAGCGCCTTCTGCACCGACTCCTGGAAGGTGCGGCCGATCGACATGGCCTCGCCCACCGACTTCATCGAGGTGGTCAGCAGCGGTTCGGTGCCGGCGAACTTCTCGAAGGTGAAGCGCGGCATCTTGGTGACGACGTAGTCGATCGTCGGCTCGAAGCTGGCCGGGGTGGTGCCGGTGATGTCGTTGGTCAGCTCGTCCAGCGTGTAGCCGATGGCCAGCTTCGCGGCGATCTTGGCGATCGGGAAGCCGGTGGCCTTGGAGGCCAGCGCGGAGGAGCGCGACACGCGCGGGTTCATCTCGATGACGATCAGGCGGCCGTTCGCCGGGTTCACCGCGAACTGGACGTTGGAGCCGCCGGTCTCCACCCCGATCTCGCGCAGCACCGCGATCGAGGCGTTGCGCATGATCTGGTATTCCTTGTCCGTCAGCGTCAGCGACGGGGCGACGGTGATCGAATCGCCGGTGTGGACGCCCATCGGGTCGATGTTCTCGATGGCGCAGACGATGATGCAGTTGTCCGCCTTGTCGCGGACGACCTCCATCTCGTACTCCTTCCAGCCCAGCACCGATTCCTCGATCAGCACCTCGCCGACCGGGCTGGCGCGCAGGCCGCCGCGCACGATGTCCTCGAACTCGGCGCGGTTGTAGGCGATGCCTCCGCCGGTGCCGGCCAGCGTGAAGCTGGGGCGGATGATCGCCGGCAGGCCGACGAACTCCAGCGCCTCGGTCGCCTCCTGCATGTTGCGCACGAGGCGCGAGCGCGGCGATTCCAGGCCCAGCTTGTCCATGGCGTCGCGGAACAGGATGCGGTCCTCGGCCTTGGCGATGACGTCGCGCTTGGCGCCGATCATCTCCACGCCCAGCCGCTCCAGCGTGCCGTCGTCGGACAGGGCCATGGCGGTGTTCAGCGCGGTCTGGCCGCCCATGGTCGGCAGCAGGGCGTCGGGGCGCTCCTTCTCCAGGATCTTCGCCACCACGGCCGGGGTGATCGGCTCGATGTAGGTGGCGTCGGCCAGACCCGGATCGGTCATGATGGTGGCCGGGTTGGAGTTGACCAGGATGACGCGGAAGCCTTCCTCGCGCAGCGCCTTGCACGCCTGGACGCCGGAGTAATCGAACTCGCAAGCCTGGCCGATGACGATCGGCCCCGCGCCGATGATGCAGATGGATTTGATATCAGTGCGCTTGGGCATGGGTCCGCTTCTCGACGTTCGTGCAGCAAAAGCCCCCTCGCGCCATTGGCCCCTTTCGGAGCGCGGGTGTGAGAGGGCACGGATCAATATGTCGTTGCGAGGCCCCTTTATAGGGAACAAGGCGGCGCGGGGGAAGGGGTGGGATGATGCGCGGGCCACATGTCTGAAACATCGCCAGCGGGCGGCGAGGCAAGGCTTGAACCCGCGCCGAAAGGGCGTCATCAATCGGGGTGCGCTGGAAACCCGGCGTTTCCGATCTTCACCAGCGGGAGAAGCCCGCACACCCGTCCTGACCGCCGCCCATGACGGCCTTGGAGTTCGCACCCGACGATGACCCACGCTTTCGCCAAGGACAGCCGCGCCTGCGCCGCCTGCGTTTCGTGGGGGGGCGACCGCGCCCTGTCGGACGACAACACGCTCGTCCATGTCGACCGCTACAGCGCGGAGGGGGAGTGCCGGACGGCGACCAGCCAGGATTACCGGAAGGTCACGCGCTCCTACCACACCTGCCCGACCTGGGCGCCGCTGCCAATGCTGAAGAAACACGGCGGCCGGCCGGAGCGCCAGCCGGTCTTCGCCAGCCGCCCGGCGCCCGCCCTTGCCGCCGTCAAGCCGGTGCCCGAGGCCGTAGCGGCCGCGCCGGTGCGCGTGGTGGTTGCCGCCGCCCCAGCCGTTCCGCCGCCGCCCCCCGCACCGCCGGTCTGCCGGTCGGAGCCGCTCGACCTCGACCAGATCCCGCAGATCGCCAGCCTGCTCTACGTCCACTGGCGACGCGTCCTCCGCGGGCGTCCGATGCCGGAAGCGCGTGACATCGACACCGCGCAGATCCGCGAATGCGTGCCGCGCCTGTGCCTGATGGAGCCGCTGCGCGGCGGCGAGGATTTCCTCTACCGCGCCTGCGGGCGGGCGGTGCAGCGCCGGATCGGGCAGCGCGCGGTGCCGCGCCCGGTCAGCGACTGCCACCCCGCCGAGGCGGCGGCGCGCTTCAACGCCGATCTGCGCGCCTGCCTGGAGACGGGGGAACCGCGTGGCCTTCTGGTGCGCGACGACCCGATGCTGCCGGGCGCGCGCTTCGTCGAACTGCTGCTGCCGCTGTCCGACGAGGACGGCCGCCCGGCCCGCGTGCTGGCCTTCCGGCACGTGCCGGGGGGCTGACGGAGGCCGCGGTGCCCTGGAGCGCGCAGCCCCCGCCAGAACCCCCGCCGGAGTCTCCGGTGCCAGCGCCCGGCGGTGCCAGGCCGGCCGGCGGCGCCGACATGGTGGGGGTCTGGCCGTCCACCGTCTGGATCGTCGTCGGCACGCTCTTCTATCTGGAACACCCGCAGAGCTTCGCCGGCTGGAAGGGTGCGCTCTATTATGTGGTTGGCACCGCCGTCGTGGCGCTGGTGATCGGCCTCGTCAGCCTGAACCTGCGCCGCGCCGTCGCCGGCATGCTGGCCGAGGTGTTTCCCCGCCGCGACCGCTTCACCGACCTCGTGAGCCTGATGCTGCGGCTGATGCTGGCCACGGCGGAGGGCATGCTGGTGGCCCTGTTCGCCCGCTGGACGCTGGGCGGGCTGGGAGGGTGATCCTTCGCCAACCAATCGGCGCTACACTGGACGTCCCGGGACCGGTCGTCCCGGGGGATCACATGTGACATCCCCTCTCCCGTCCCGGGAGAGGGAAGGGGCCCAGGCAAAGCGTGGGAAGGGTGAGGGTGATGCCAAGAAGCAGCGCCTTGATCCTCGTGCGACCCTCACCCGCCCGCTGCGCGGGCACCCTCTCCCGGGACGGGAGAGGGGGTTGAACGCCAAATACGATAGCCGTGGGAGGGGCCATGCAGAACCTGTCCGCCTACTGGTCGCCGGCTGAACTGGCCGTCAACGGCGTCATCCTGCTGCATCTGGTCGGGGCGCTGGGGCTCGGCATCCTGATGGGGTACGAGCGCTCCTTCCACGGGCGGGCGGCGGGGATGCGCACCTACGCGCTGGTCTGCCTCGCCTCGACGGCACTGACCGTCGTCAACGCCTATCCCGGCCTGTGGTACGGCGGTATCGGGAGCGGAACCGGCGGGGGCGGCGACCCGACGCGGGTCATCCAGGGCATCGTGACCGGCATCGGCTTCCTCGGCGCCGGGGTCATCATGCGGGAGGGCTTCTCCATCCGCGGCCTGTCCACCGCGGCGTCGATCTGGACGGCGGCGGCGATCGGGGTGACCGTCGGGCTGGGCTTCTACGCCGCGGCCATCGGCTTGGCCTTTTTGGTCATTCTGGTGATGAGCGCCTTCCGCCGGCTGGAGGCGGTCCTGCCCCACCACACGGTGGTCCAGGTGATGCTGGTCTTCGAGCGCGATCAGGCGCCCCCCGCGGAGGTGCTTCGTGTCAAGGCGCTGGAGCACGGCTACGAGATCGTGTCCTGGGCCTTCCACCTGCGCAACGGCAGCGGCCACCTGGAGTACCAGCTCACGCTCCAGGCCAACGGCACGCCGGACCCGATGGAGCTGATCGACAAGCTGGCCCGCACCAGCCGGGTGGTGGAGTTCCGCCTGTCGCCGTCGCGCATGTGAGGACGGTGTAAGGAGCCCGGCGCGCCTACTTGTCCAACAGGAAATAGGCGAAGTCGATGCTGGGCGCGGCCAGACCGAACTGCGTCAGCAGCGTGTGCGCCTGCCCGCGGTGGTGGGTCTGGTGGTTGAAGACATGGGCCAGCACCGCGGAAAAGGGCATGGTGAAGGCCTGCCTGGCCAGCGAGCGGTAGTGGAGGTCCGCGGCGAAGCGCGCCTCCTCCTGCTCCGCCACGACGCGGATGAGGCGCTCGTCCTCCGCCTCGCGGGCGGCGCGCAGATCGTCGAAGCCGTCATAGAGGATCTCGTCGAGGGCGAAGGGCGTCGGCCCGTCGCCCTCGATGCGGCGCAGCCACACCCGGTCGGCCACCAGGATGTGGTTCAGCGTTCCCCGCACCGAGCGGAAGAAGGCGCTGCGGTCCTCGCGGTATTGGGCGTCCGACAGCTCGGCCGCCACCGCGTAGAGGCGGCGGTTGGCCCAGCGGTTGTAGCGCGCGAACCGTTCGAAATGCGCCTTCATCGCCCTCTCCCCTGTTCCTAGACCCCGGCGCGCTTGGCCGACAGGCCGGCGGGGGACAGCAGCACCTCGCGCTTCCCTTGGTGGTTGGCTTGGCCGACCACGCGCTCCGTCTCCATCCGCTCGACCAGACGGGCGGCGCGGTTGTAGCCGATCTGGAGCTGGCGCTGGATGAAGCTGACCGACACCTTGCCCTCGCGCACCACGAGGTTGACGGCCTGCATGTAGAGGTCGTCGCCCGAGTTGCCGCCGCCGCTCTCGTCGTCCTCGTCGGCAACCGCCTCATCCTCTTCCTCGGTGATGGCGGTGACGTAGTTGGGGGCGCCCTGCGACTTGATGAACTGCACGATCTCCTCGACCTCCGAATCGGAGACGAAGGGGCCGTGGACGCGGGTGATGCGGCCGCCGCCGGCCATGTAGAGCATGTCGCCCTGGCCGAGAAGCTGCTCCGCCCCGGCTTCGCCGAGGATGGTGCGGCTGTCGATCTTGCTGGTGACCTGGAAGCTGATGCGGGTCGGGAAGTTGGCCTTGATCGTGCCGGTGATGACGTCCACCGACGGACGCTGCGTCGCCATGATCAGGTGGATGCCGGCGGCGCGGGCCATCTGGGCGAGGCGCTGGATCGCCGCCTCGATCTCCTTGCCCGCCACCAGCATCAGGTCGGCCATCTCGTCCACGATGACCACGATGTAGGGGAGCGGTGTCGGCTCCTGCGGGGTCAGGTCGAAGACGGTCTCGGCCTCGCCGGGGACATGGCGGCGGGGCATCGGCTCGCCGTTGGCGATCATCTCGGCGATGCGGGCGTTGTAGCCCTCGATGTTGCGCACGCCGAGCTTGGACATCGCCTCGTAGCGGCTCTCCATCTCGCGCACGGCCCAGCGGAGCGCGATCACCGCCTTCTTCGGATCGGTCACCACCGGGGTCAGCAGATGCGGGATGCCGTCATAGACCGACAGCTCCAGCATCTTCGGGTCCACCATGATGAAGCGGCAGCGCTCCGGCGGCAGCCGGTAGAGCAGCGACAGGATCATCGTGTTGATGGCCACCGACTTGCCCGACCCGGTGGTGCCGGCGACCAGCAGGTGCGGCATGCGGGCGAGGTCGGCGACCACCGGCTCCCCACTGATGTCCTTGCCGAGCGCGATGGCGAGATGGGCCTGCGATTCGGCGAAGGCCGCGTGGTCGAACATCTCGCGCAGATAGACCATCTCGCGCACCGGGTTCGGCAGCTCGACGCCGATCACGCTGCGGCCCGGCACGATGGCGATGCGGGCGGTGACCACGCTCATGGAGCGGGCGATGTCGTCGGTCAGGTTGATGACCGTGGCCGACTTGGTGCCCGGCGCCGGCTCGAACTCGTAGAGCGTCACGACGGGGCCGGGGCGCACGTCCATGATCTCGCCGCGGACGCGGAAGTTCCTCAGCACCGTCTCCAGCATCCGCGCGTTGCGGGCCAGGACCGTCTCGTCATGCTGCTGCGGCGGGCGCGGCGGCGGGTTCTGGAGGAGCGTGGTGCCGGGCAGGGCGTAGGGATCGTCCTCGCCGATGGGCAGCGCGCCCTCGTCGGATTCGGGTTCTTCGTCCTCGTCGAGGGCGACGGCGTCGTCGACGCCGTCCGCGTCGTCTTCATAGGCCGCGTCGTCCTCGTAGGCCAAGGTGTCGTCCTCGGCTTCTTCCGGCTCCGCTTCCTCAGACGGGGCCCCGGGCAGATCCTCGGCGTCGGGAATGAGGACATCTTCCACCTCTTCCGGCGCGTCCACGGCCGCGTCCGACGCCGGGGGCGGGGCGATGGTTTCCGCGGCGCGCGCCTCGTAGGCCCATTCGACGCCGGACAGGAAGGCGAATCCGGCGACCACCGCCAGCGCCTCGTCGCCGAGGTTGGTCGAATAGACCGTGCCGGCGCGCGGGGTGCCGGGAAGCACCTCCACATCCCACAGCAGCCGCCCGTCCGGGCGCGCGTTGGGGATCAGATTGAAGGGGCGGCCGTTCAGCGCGCACCACAGATTGAACTCGTCGGCGGTGACGACTCCCGACTGGGTCGCGGGCGCGGTCAGGTGGGGCGTGCGCGGCGTCATGCCGGGGCTCCCGGTTTCTGTTCGGTGGAGAAGGACTTGCCGTCTTCGGCGTCGTCGGGGGTGTCGTTGTCGGCTTCGGCCACGGCGTCCGCGATTCCGTCCGGTTCGCCGTCGGATTCGGCGTCCTCGCCCGCAAGGGCCTCAGGGGCGGAAGCCGGTGTGCCGTCCACATCCGGTTCGCCTCGGTCCGGTTCGCCTCCGTCCGGTTCATCGTCATCCGGCACGTCGACGTCCAACTCGGCCTCCTCGTCCGCCTCCTCATCCACCGCGGCGGGGATGAGCGCGGCGCAGGGCGGTTCGTCCGGCGGCAGTTCGTAGGCGGCGACCAGGATCTTGTCGATGGTTTCGCCGTCGCTGGACATCGGCAGCGCCAGCCGCTCCCAGGTCCGCATGACTCCGCTGAAATCGGCGGTGTAGACACGGGCGACCGGCAGCCGTTCGCGCAGGAGCGAGGCGTATTCGGGGCGCAGGATCGCCCGCTGCTCCTCCGGCAGATCGTCCAGCGTGGCGCCCAGGCGCGAATGCCCGAAGGCCGCGGCGAGCGACTGGCCGTAATAGGAATAAACGAAGTCATCGTCTCCGATGACCTCGAAAATCACAATATTATCTTTCCACGGCCGCAGATCGGCCGGGGCGACGGTGCTGGACACCGGCGGCTTCCCGCCGATGCATTTGGTGAGCCAGAAGTCAAGCAGGCCGCTCAGGTGCGGCGTCGCCAGCTCGGTTCTTTCCTTGATCATGGATTGGGCGCGGAATGTCTCGGGCGGCGCCCCGCGGGGCTACCCCCTGGAGCTTTCATGGACCGCCGGAACCATACCCGGAAGGGACGGGCAGGCGCAACCGCAAGGGCGACGTCGCTTAAGGGCCTTGCAAGGATTCGCGGGCGGGTGTGTCCGTTGGTCCCGATCCTCTCTGTGCGCGGGCGTCATGTCATAAGATGTTTCAGTAAATAAACTTTCTGAATTCAGTCGATAATTCATATTCTAAGGACTTTTCATGGAATCATACGTTAATATGCCAAGGCAAATTCAGCAGATGATCATAAAAGATAATAATGAATCATGCAGTTGTACTCTTTATAAAAATGATTCTTAGCGGTTGATTGCTTTCTCTCTTGGTGATACAAAATTCTTGTCGCGATTGCTGTGCTGCAGTCGGGCCACAAAACAAAGGAGGAAGCGGTGTCAACTTTTCTCGATCTCCAAAATGGCTTCTATAACGGTTTGTGCCAGGGTCTTGGCCTGTCGCAGGACACGTTCCAAATTCTTCAGCCGTTGCCGCCGCTTGTGGCCAACAACAACACTTTGCTATGGGATTACTTCAACAACATCCCGCCGCTGTCGCTGACGCAGAATTACATCGCGAGCGGCGGCAACCAGTTCTTCTCCAATTACAAGGGCATCATCAGTTCGCTGATCGCGCCGCCGAACACCTTCGAGCCGGACATCGGGCCGGACAACTACAGGGCCTGGAAGAGCTACATCGCCAGCATCGTGCCCACGCCGGCGGCCAACCAGCTGCCCAGCACCTTCTTCCAGTGGGCGATGATCAACGCGCCGTCGGTGGCGAATATCGGTGCGCAGGACCTGTCGGCGATGCTGCTGGAGACCGTCAGCGCCGCCAGCCTTGCGCTGATGCCCTACACCAGCGTGCCGTTCCAGACGCCGCCGGCCCCGCCGCCGGATTGGAACGCCGGCTATGCGGTGCTTGCCCAGCAGCTGTCGCAGGCCCCGTCCCGCTCGTTCACCTTCTCCAGCTCGACCATGAACAGCAATGTGTCGAGCAGCTGGTCGAAGGGCGGCAATTCGGGCTTCTTCGGCCTGTGGGGCGGCAGCAGCTCGACCTCTTCCCAGAGCACGAAATTCGCCTCCAGCAACGTGCAGATCACCAAGGCGACCTTCCGGCACGTCCTGACCTTCGCCGCGTCGCCGGGCAACTGGTACAGCTCCTCGGCGATGGGTCTCGCCTATTCCAGCTCCGATTCGCCGCCGTGGAAGAAGGGGGCGCTCCCCAGCTGGAAGACGGTGTTCGACCCGTCGACCGGCACGACCACCCGGTTCATGGTCAACCTGATCGTGGCCGACACGATGTACATCGAGGTCACGTCGGACGCCAAGTTCGATGCCAACGACCAGAGCGTCATCAACAGCAACAAGTCGTCCGGCCTGTGGCCGTTCTACACCAGCGGGTCGGGCAGCGGCTCCTCGACGTCGGTGTCCTTCAACCAGAACGGCAACATGACCGTCACCATCACCAGCGAACCCGGGGTTCCGATCGTCCTGGGCGGCAACGTCCTGCCGGTCCAGACCTATCTGGGCCATTCGACCGCCGCCCTGAAGGCCGTGTCGGACAAGACGCTGGCCCTGGCCTGATGGCTGGGGGCGCAGCCCGCTGAGACCGCGGCGAGTGGGGACCGGCCGTGCCTGCGGCCGGTTCCCTTCGCTTCATGACGCTCCGGACGGAACTCGGGAGAACGCGATGTTACGCCAACACGAAGCCGCTGCGGAGACGCCAGCTGGCATGGAAGGGCTTCAGAACCGCTGGTACAATTCCGTCGTCCAATCGCTCAATCTCACGTCCGCCGCGTTCCAGCTTCTTCAGCCGTCCTTCGTCGTTCCACTGACGGATCTGGGGCTGTGGCGTTACGGTCAGGAAATTCCGCAGCGTTCCCTTACGGCAAACGCCTACGACATGAGCCTGGACCGCTTCTTCGACATTTATGCATCCGTCATCGGCCAGCTGAGCTTTCCCGAATCCTGCTTCAGGGAGGACATCGGCGGCGACACCTATGAGGCGTGGACCGCTTATCTTGCGACGCTCAGCCCGCAGCCGTCCGCTCAGCAGTTGCCGGCGCTGTTCCTGGTCTGGGCGATGATCAACGCGCCGACGGTTGCCAACGTGGGGCAGCAGGATCTTGCGGTGATGGCTCTGATCGGCTCGGCCCAGGCGGCCCTGGAGCCGTATGTCGGCCCGAACGGGCAGCCTGCGGATTTCGGGGGAAGCTACGCGCAGCTGGTCCAAAGCCTTGCCCATGGCATCGCCAAATCCTTCCGCTTTGACAGCAAGGCAGCCAGCGGCGATGTGTCCGGGTCCTGGACCGGCGGTGTCGACACCGTCGACAACGGGCTTTGGAGCGGCGCCGTTCCAGGCAACCGTCAAAGCCTGCTGTTCGCGCGCAGCCATGTGCAGGCGGCGGTCACCGTGTCGGGACTGATCACGTGGCCGCTCACGCCGGGGTCCTGGTACGACTCCTCGATGATCGCGACGGCCTACGCCAATCCCTGCACGCCGCCCTGGCCCAATCCGGCGCAACCCGCCTGGGACGCGGTCTTCGGCGCCGACGGAAGCCTGCCGCGGGTCATGGCGTCGCTGGCGGCGGCGAAAGGCGTCGACATCACCGTCACCTCGGACGCGGTCTATTCGCCACTGGACCAAGCCATCATCGAAACCTTCGCTCCGCTCGGCCTGTGGCCGTTCTATCTGCCGAGCGGCATGGCGCAGACCACCGTCAGCTTCGGCGAGTCCTCGGGAATGACCATCCGGACCGTCTCGACGCCGGGCGCACCGGTCATACTGGGCGGCAACGTCCAGCCCATCGGCACCTTCCTGGGGGCCGGGGGGTAGGCACCCGGCAGGAGGGCGCCGCGCCACGCCGCGATCCGCCCCCTCTCATTCTGGCCCCCCTCACGCCACGCAGGTCACCCCGGTGCCGCCCAGCCCGCAATAGCCCGCGGGATTCTTGGACAGATACTGCTGGTGATAGTCCTCGGCGTAGTAGAAGGGCGGGGCCTCGCGCAGCTCCGTCGTCACCGGGCCGAACCCGGCCTGCTCCAGGCGGGCCTGATAGGCCTCGCGGCTGGCCTCGGCGGCGGCGCGCTGGGCGTCCGTGTGGGTGTAGATGGCCGAGCGGTACTGGGTGCCGACGTCGTTGCCCTGGCGCATGCCCTGGGTCGGGTCGTGCGCCTCCCAGAAAACGCGCAGCAACTCCTCGAACCCGACCTTGGCCGGGTCGTAGACGACGCGCACCACCTCGGTGTGACCGGTGCGGCCGGAGCAGACCTCCTCATAGGTCGGGTTGGGGGTGTGGCCGCCCTGATAGCCGACCATGGTCGACCAGACGCCCGGCACCTTCCAGAACTTGCGCTCCGCCCCCCAGAAGCAGCCGAGACCGAAGTCGGCGACCTCCAGCCCCTCCGGATAGGGCGGGGTCAGCGGGTTGCCGTTGACGTGGTGGCGCGGCGGCACGGGAACCGGCGTGTCGCGTCCGGGCAGGGCCTCCTCCGCGCTGGGCAGCGCCAGGGGCTTGCGCATGAACATTCCGAGCATCTCGGCCTCTCCGATGGCGTAGGATTTGGGAATGGGGATTTGGGGATTATGTCGGGTCGCCCCGCCCCGGAGGCAAGTCGGCGCCTTTGCACGGGAGCCTTCCGCGGCCCCGCCTGTTTACCCTTCGGAATGTTCAGTCCAAGGTGGAACCGCGGGGAGAGAATCATGACGATCGATGACGCCACCCTCCAGCGCCTGATTGCCAAGGGCCGCCAGCACGGCAACCGGCTCAGCGTCGAGCAGCTCGGCCAGGACGTGCCGGTGGAGACGATGACCCCGGAGGAGGTCGCCGTGGTGGTGGAGCGGCTGGAAACCGCGGGCATCGACGTGGAGCTGACCGACGAGCGGCTGAAGCGCCCGCGCGGCGGCGGTGGCGGCGACTACCAGCGCGGGGCCGGGGTGGTCGACATCGCCAGCCCGGCGGCGCCCGCCGTTTCAGCACCCGGCGCCCGCCCGTCCGAACATGGCTGGGCCGACGAGGGGCTGGGTCACGCCCACGGCGCGCATCACGGCTCCCGCCGGGCGCCGACCTGGAACCGCGGCGGGGTGGACATGCTTCCCGTCGTCTCGGTCCTGGTCGTGGCGCTGGTGCTGATCATCGCCCTGGGCGGCTGAGCGATCAGGCCGTCAGCCCGGCTTGGCCAGCGCGTGGATGAGGATGGCGGCGGTCGCCGCGACGTTCAGCGACTGGATGCGGCCGGTGCCGGGCAGGGTCAGGATGTCCTCGCAGGCGGCGAGGGTGGCGGGGGGAAGCCCGTCCTCCTCGTTGCCCAGCACGACGGCGGCGGGCCGCTCGCCCCTGGCGAGGACCGCCGGGTCGGTGACCACCGCCCGGCCGCGGCCCAGCGCCGTTCCGGCCACCCGGTAGGACTCGCGCAGCCGCTTCAGGACCGTCGGCAGGTTGGCCGCCCGGTACAGCTCCACCCATTCGAATCCGCCCTCGGCCACCCGGTAGGCGGACTCCGACGGCAGGGCCTGTCCGGGATGGTCCGACACCACGACGCGCCGCAGGCCGAAGAAGGCGGCGGTGCGCAGGATGGCGCCCAGATTGTGCGGGTTGCCGACCCCGTCGAGGATCAGCAACGGCTGCCCGTCCGCCGCCCAACGCTTCGCCGCCTCCACGTCGAAGGCGGGCACCGGGCGCGGCGCGATCAGCGCGACCACCCCGCCGTGCAACACCGTTCCGGCGACCTTGGCCAGCTCGTCGGCCTCCACCATGCGATAGGGCTTGCGCGCCGCGGCCATCGCCTTGCAGAAGTCGCCGGTCTTCGCCTTCAGCCGCTCTTCGAAGAACAGCCGCTCCACCCGCGCCGCGTCATGGGCGAACAGGGCGGAGACGGCGGAGAGGCCGGCGACACGGAACAGCTTGCCCGGCTCCTCCCGCGGTTCCTCCCGACGCACATCCTTGCCGGCGCGGGCCGGACCCGGACGGGAGGGACGGGCAGCGGACGGGCGGGCAGGGGAAGGGACGGGCGGACGGCCGCGCGGGGTCGTCGGCTTCGGCATGATGGACTCGGGGGCTTGGGGGAACGGGCCGGCATTCTGGACCAACCCGTTCCCGAACTCAAAGCCCTCAGTGGTTTCCGTTCTTGCTCCGCGCGTAGCCGGCGTAGGCCGCGGCAGCCGCCGCCGCGACCCCGGCGACGAGCAGGGGCGACACCCAGCCGGGCGGCGGGGTGCGGAAGCCGCCGGTGACGCCGCGGCCGCGCTCCACCGGACGGAACAGGTTGCCGTCGCTTGTCGCGGCGGGCGGGGTCCGGCTGAAATGGCGGTGGGCGCCGTGTCCGGCGATCTTCTCCATCAGGCGCGGCGCCACCGCGTGCCCCAGCCGGGTCAGCGGGGTCATCGCCCCGACCATCGCCTGCGCGCGCGGGCGCAGCGCCACGGCGAGCACGGTGTCCGCCACGTCCTGCGGGTCGTCGTAGAAGGGGCTTTCCGCGTCCAGCTGGTGGCCGGTGTAATTGGCGCCGTGCGACATGCCCGGCGTGTCGGTGAAGAAGGGGTAGACGCCGCAGACATGGACGCCCGGCGCGTCGACCAGCTCCGCCCGCAGGCTCTCCAGAAGCCCTTCCAGACCGAATTTGCTGGCCGCGTAGGCGGCGGCGTAGGGGGCGGGCGCCCAGGCCCCGACCGAGACGGTGTTGATGAGCACCCCATGGCCCTGCCGGCGGAACAGCGGCAATACGGCGTGGGCGGCGTGCAGCGGGCCGAACAGGTTGGTCTCGACGACGCGGCGGTGCGCCTCCAGCGGGGTGTCCTCGAACCGCCCGACGGCGCCGACCCCGGCGTTGCTCACCCAGACGTCGATGCCGCCGAACAATTGCACCGCCCGGTTGGCCAGCCGCCGCACCGCCTCGGCGTCGGTGACGTCGGTGGGCACCACCTCGGCCTCGCCGCCCAATTCCCGGCATTCCTCGGCGACCTCGCCGAGCAGGGCCTCCCGCCGGGCGGCCAGAACCAGCCGGGCGCCCTCCCGCGCGAAGGTCAGGGCGGTGGCCCGCCCGATCCCGCTCGATGCGCCGGTGATGACCACCACGGCCCCGCGCACGCTGTCCATCCATTCTCTCCCGTCAATGCCTCGATGCGGCATCAACAGGACAGGACGGCCCGGCGTCGCGGTGCGGTGGCCGGGTTGTCCCGGATCAGATCAGCTTGATCGCCAGGAAGCCGCCGATCAGCGCGACGGCGAAGGCGGTGGTGACCAGCGTCAGCCGCTTCTCGATGAAGGCGCGCACCGGCTCGCCGAACCAGTAGAGCAGGGCGGCGACCAGATAGAAGCGGATGGCCCGCGACAGGATCGAGGCGCCGATGAACACCCAGATGTTCAGCTTCGCCACACCCGCGGTGATGGTCAGCAGCTTGTAGGGGATGGGCGTCATGCCCTTGATGATGAGAATCTCCGCGCCGTATTCGACGAAGGTATGGCGCAGCGTCTCGAACTGGGCTTCCAGATGGTAGAAGTCGATGACCGCCTTGCCGATGGCCTCGTACAGGAAGTAGCCGATCATGTAGCCGGCGACGCCGCCCACCACCGAGGCCAGCGTGCAGATCGTCGCGATCCGCCACGCGGCCTGCCGGTTGGCGAGCACCATCGGCACCATCAGGATGTCCGGCGGGATCGGGAAGAAGGAGCTTTCCGCGAAGGAAACCCCCGCCAGCCAAGTGGTGGCGTTCTTCGAGGCCGCCTTGGCCATCGTCCAGTCGTAAAGGCGCTTCAGCATGCCGGTCGCAGCCCGTGTTGTGCCGGTGAGGGAGCCCCTGTTTTAGCGGGGGACCGGGCCAGCGGCTACGACCAATTCGGGGCGGCCCCGGAAAGGCTAAGCCATCGGCCTAGCGGGGCACGGGCTTGCTCCCGGATTCGGCGGTGTCCGGTTCCGCCTTCTCAGGGTCGGCGCGCGACACCGGATCGCAGTCGCCGTCGCGGGAACCGCCGGGATGACCGCCCGGCATGCCGCGGTAGCGCGTGTCCGGGTTGGACCCGCCGCCGCCGCTCTGCTCGTCGCAGAGAGGCTCGATGTCGGTCTTGCGGATGTCCTTGGGCTCGGCGCTCTTGTGCCCGGTATGGTCGTCGGCCATGGCCGTTCTCCGGCTGCGGGAGTGGAAACCGGGCAACAGGCCAGCGCCGCCGCGGTTCCCGCCCCGCTGACGCTCACTTGGTCGCGGCTTCCAGATAGGCGATCAGGTCGGCCCGGTCCTCCGGCTTCGCGACCCCGGCGAAGGCCATGCGGCTGTCGGCGATGACCGCCTTCGGGTTGGCGAGATAGGGGTCGAGCGTCTTGGCGTCCCACGCGATGCCGGAGGCCTTCAGCCCCTCGGAGTAGTTGGCGTAGGTGTCCACCGTGCCGGCCTTGCGCCCGAACAGCCCGTGCAGCGTCGGGCCGACGCGGTTCTTTTCCGCCTCCACCGTATGGCAGGCCTTGCACTGGCGGAACAGCTTCTCGCCGTTCGCCGGATCGCCGTCGGCCAGGGCCGGGAGCGGTGCCGCGGCGAGAAGGACCAGGGCGGCAAAGGCTGTACGGGCGGCGGTGCGGGCGACGGTGCGCATGGGTCGTGGGCCTCCTTCGTTTCGCCGCGGCGGAAGGTCGCGGCGTCGAGGGAGACTTTACGGATCGCCGGAGTCCGGGCCATTGGACTTTGGATCAGCGGAGTCCGCGCCCTTTTCGAGCGCCGCTTCCGGTTTCAGCGCCTCGTCCAGCCAGGCGAGGTGGGGCGCGGCGGCGCGGCGGGCCTCCTCCTCCATGCGGCGGTAGCGGGCGATCACCTCCTGGCCGAAGGCGGTCAGGCCGGTCCCGCCGCCCTCCCGCCCGCCGACGTTGGTGCGCACCACCGGCTCGCGGAAGGCGGAGTTCATGGTTTCCACCAGGAACCACGCGCGGCGGAAGGACATGCCGAGCGCCCGCGCCGCCGCCGAGATCGAGCCGGTGCGGTCGATCTCCTCCAGCAGGGACACCTTGCCGGGTCCGATGGCGCCGGAGGGGTGGAGGAAGCGCAGCCGGATGTCGGTCGTCATGTCCTGAAGTCTCGCCGGGAAACGGAAGGGTCTCCGCCCAAGGTATCATCTGTCGGCCAACGGTCGGACCCGAATCTGGGGGCCTGCGCGTCTGCAACCAAAGTCGAATTTACCGGCCTTCCCCGAAACCGCGATAACGGCGGGGCGCTGTGACGGATACCGATCATCGGACGAACGGACACAGGGCGCACAACCCGCCAAACGTCATTCCACGACATTCAGTTCGGGCAATCCGCTTCGGGAGGAAACCGCCGTGATCCATCAGGCCCTGGAAACGCTCAGCAAGCAGGTCGCCATCCGGCCGCGCTACGACAACTTCATCGGCGGCCAATGGGTTCCGCCGACGAAGGGCCAGTATTTCACCAACCTGACCCCGATCACCGGGAAGACGCTGTGCGAGGTCGCCCGCTCCACCGCGGAAGACATCGAAAAGGCGCTGGACGCCGCCCACAAGGCCAAGGACGCCTGGGGCCGCACCTCCCCGGCGGAGCGCGCGCGCATCCTGAACAAGATCGCCGACCGCATGGAGGAGCGTCTGGACGTCCTGGCGCTGGCCGAGACGCTGGACAACGGCAAGCCGATCCGCGAGACGACCCACGCCGACCTGCCGCTCGCCATCGACCATTTCCGCTACTTCGCCGGCTGCGTCCGCGCCCAGGAAGGCACCATCGCGGAAATCGACCACACCACCTACGCCTACCACTTCCATGAGCCGCTGGGCGTCGTCGGCCAGATCATCCCGTGGAACTTCCCGCTGCTGATGGCCGTGTGGAAGCTGGCTCCGGCGCTGGCCGCCGGCAACTGCGTCGTGCTGAAGCCCGCCGAGCAGACCCCGATGGCCATCATGGTGCTGATGGAGATCATCGGCGACCTGCTGCCCGACGGCGTCCTCAACGTCGTCAACGGCTTCGGCATCGAGGCCGGCAAGCCGCTGGCCCAGAGCCCGCGCATCGCCAAGATCGCCTTCACCGGCGAGACGACGACCGGCCGCCTGATCATGCAGTACGCGGCGGAGAACATCATCCCGGTCACGCTGGAGCTGGGCGGCAAGTCGCCGAACATCTTCTTCAACGACGTGATGGCCGACGACGACGAGTTCCTGGACAAGGCGCTGGAAGGCTTCGCCATGTTCGCGCTGAACCAGGGCGAGGTCTGCACCTGCCCGTCGCGCGTCCTGGTGCAGGAGAAGATCTACGACAAGTTCATGGAGAAGGCCGTCGCCCGCGTCGCCGCCGTCAAGCAGGGCAGCCCGCTCGACCCGGCGACGATGATCGGCGCCCAGGCGTCCATCGACCAGCTCGAGAAGATCCTCTCCTACATCGACATCGGCAAGGCCGAGGGCGCCAAGGTGCTGATCGGCGGCGAGCGCGCCCATCTCGGCGGCGAACTGGAGAGCGGCTACTACGTCCAGCCGACGGTCTTCGAGGGCCACAACAAGATGCGCGTCTTCCAGGAGGAGATCTTCGGGCCGGTCGTGTCCGTGACCACCTTCAAGACCGAGGAAGAGGCCCTCGCCATCGCCAACGACACGCTCTACGGCCTGGGCGCCGGCGTGTGGAGCCGCGACGGTAACCGCGCCTTCCGCATGGGCCGCGCCATCCAGGCCGGCCGCGTGTGGACCAACTGCTACCACCTCTACCCGGCCCACGCGGCCTTCGGCGGCTACAAGCAGTCGGGCATCGGCCGTGAGACGCACAAGATGATGCTCGACCACTACCAGCAGACCAAGAACCTGCTGGTCAGCTACAGCCCGAAGGCTCTGGGCTTCTTCTGATCCTCTTGTCTCCTCCCTGACGACCTTGGGCCGGCGGCCATTCGGCCTCCGGCCCTTTTTCTCATCCGACGGGCCATTCACTCGGGAGCGTCCGCCCATGGTCGAACGAGTCGTCGCCACACCGGCGGCCCTGGCGCTGATCGAAAAGCTGCGCGGGCTCTACGGGCCGCTGTTCTTCCACCAGTCCGGCGGCTGCTGCGACGGCAGCGCGCCGATGTGCTTCATGGACGGGGAGTTCCGCCCCGGCGGGCAGGACGTCCGGCTGGGGGAGATCGGGGGCTGTCCTTTCTACATGGGGGCGGCGCAGTTCGAATACTGGTCGCACACCCAGCTCATCATCGACGTGGTGCCGGGCCGCGGCGCCAGCTTCTCGCTGGAGGCGCCGGAGGGCGTGCGCTTCCTCACCCGCTCGCGCCTGTTCTCCGATGGCGAGGTGGAGGCGCTGCGTTCCGATCAGCGCGATATGACGAAAAAAGCATAGCGCCATTCCGTGGAATGCGGTATTCAGGATTCGACTTTGGGACTTTCCCAGTCGGCACGGCCGCCGGGCGGTCTGATCCGTGTTCAGACCGGCTCCCCCGCGTGGTGGTGCATATGGAACCGAACTCAGGCGCCTTCCGCGACGGCGGAAGGCGCCTTTTTCGTTGCGCGGGAAACAGTCCCGCGTCGGACCTTAGACCATGGTCGCATGCCCGCACCCTTGCGCCGGCTTTGCCCGGCGGGCGTCGCTGAAGTAACCTATAGGTCATCCGCCCACGTTTCCCGGCCGGCCTTCCGGCGTCGGGTGGCCGTCTGGGGTGTTGGATGCCATGCCGATGCTTTTCGGGACCCGCATTGTGATCAGCCATCCGGCCTCGGACGCTCTTCTCTCCGATGCTCCGCCCAGTTCCCCCGCGCCCAGCCCGTCCCTGCCGCGGGCCGTCTCGATGGCGGAGGACGCCCGCGCCGCCGCGCGTGACCTGTTCGAGGGGCTGTGCGGACGGAACCCCGCCGCCGCGGCCGAGTTGGAGATGGTGCTGGTCTTCTGCTCCGCCCATTACGACCAAGTGGAACTGGCGGCGGCCCTGGCCGAGCTGTTCGGGCCGGTGCCGGTGGTCGGCTGCACCACGGCGGGCGAGATCACGCCCTTCGGCTACGCCGCCGGGTCGCTGGTCGGCATCGGCTTTCCGCGCGCCGACTTCACCATCGCCACCCAGCGCATCGACGATCTCGACCGCTTCTCCATCGCGGACGCGCCGCGCGTCCTGCGCAGCCTGATGGAGCAGCGCGACGTCGCCCTGGCCGCCCGGACCGACGCCTTCCCCGACCATGGCAGCTTTGCCTTCCTGATGATCGACGGCATGTCGCGGGCGGAGGAGATGGTGGTCAGCGCGCTGCACAGCGTGCTGATGGACATCCCGCTGTTCGGCGGCTCCGCCGGTGACGAGCTGCGCTTCGAGCGCACCTTCGTCCTGCACGAGGGGCGGTTCCACACCAACGCCGCCGTGCTGATGCTGGTCACCACGGCGCGCCGCTTCGTGGTCTTCCGGACCGAGCATTTCGTGGCGTCCGACGCCAAGATGGTGGTGACCGGGGCCGATCCGCAGCGCCGCATCGTCACCGAGATCAACGCCGAGCCGGCGGGCCGCGAATACGCCCGCATGGTCGGGCTGGAGGGGGAGCCGCTGACTCCCCTGATCTTCGCCGCCTATCCCGTCGTCGTGCGGGTGGGGGGCGAGTACCATGTCCGCTCCATCCAGAAGGTCAACGACGACGAGAGCCTCACCTTCTACTGCGCCATCGACGAAGGGATCGTGCTGACCGTCGCCCGCGGCGTCGACCCGGTGGAGAATCTGGAGGAGATGATGCGCAAGCTGGCCGCGGAGGTCGGCGGGCCGCCCGACCTCGTGCTCGGCTGCGACTGCATCCTGCGCCGGCTGGAGCTGGAGCAGCGGCAGCTCAAGCACGTCATGTCGGCGGCGCTGGCGCGGCACAACGTCGTCGGCTTCTGCGCCTACGGCGAGCAGTACAACGCCATGCACGTCAACCAGACCTTCACCGGTGTCGCGATAGGTGCGCGATGACGCTCATCTTCGACTGGCGGGAACCGTCCCGCCCACCCGCCGATCCGTCACCCGCCACCCTCCCGGCCATCCCTCCCTCCACCGGCGAGGACAAGCGGCTGGAGGCTCTGGAGCGCGAGAACGCCAAGCTCCGCCGCATCAACCAGGTTCTGATGGACCGGGTGGAGCGGTCGATGGACGTGCAGGGGGGCGCCTTCTCCCTGTTCCAGACCGCCATCGTCCTGGAGCAGAAGGTGCGCGAGCGCACGCTGGAGCTGGAGCGCGCCCTGCGCGAACTGGAGGACAGCCACCGCGCGCTGGCCCGCGCCAAGGAACTGGCCGACACCATGCGCACCCGCCTGTCGGAGGCCATCGAGTCGGTCAACGAAGGCTTCGCCATCTTCGACGCCGACGACCGGCTGGTGCTGTGCAACAGCAAGTATCTGGCCCTGTGGCCGGAGATCCGCGACCGCATCCTGCCGGGCATCCGCTTCCAGGAGATCGCCGAGCTGGCGGCCTCCTCGCGCACCATCGCCGACGCCTACCCGCGGCCCGACCGCTGGCTGTCGGAACGGCTGGCCCAGCACCGGGCGCTGAAGGGTCCCTACGTCTACCGGCTGGCCGACGGGCGCTGGGTCCAGGTCAACGAGCGGCGGACCCGCGACGGCGGGGTGGTCGGCGTCTACACCGACATCACCGACATCAAGGAGCATGAGACCCGCCGCCGCGAGCGGGAGCTGGCCGAGAAGTCGGCGCTCCTGCAGGCGACGCTGGACAACATTGCCCAGGGAGTCGGGGTGTACGACCGCGACCAGCGGCTGGTCGCCTGGAACGAGCGCTTCACCGGCCTGTTGCGCCTGCCCGCCAACGTGGCGGAGCGCGGGGCGGGCTTCGCCGACTTCGTGCTGCACCACGCGGCGCTCGGCGACCATGGCCTGTCGCTGAAGGCGCTGATGATGCCGAGCTGCCTCGTCGAGCAGCCCTGGCTGGACGACACGGTGCTGGAAATCAGCCGCAACCCCATGCCGGGCGGCGGCTTCGTCCTGACCTTCACCGACATCACCGAGCGCAAGCGTGCCGAGCAGGCGCTGCGCGACAGCGAGGAGCGCATCCGGCTGGTCACCGACGCGGTGCCGGCGCTGATCGCCTATGTCGACGCCGAACAGCGCTTCCGCTTCGTCAACAAGGCCTACGAGGGCTGGTTCAACCGCAAGCGCGAGGAGATCGAGGGCCAGCCCATGTGGGCGGCGCTGGGCGACCTCTATTACGAGGTGCGGCGCTCCTACGTGCTGCGGGCGCTGGCCGGCGAGGAGGTGACCTTCGACCTGGAACTGCCGGGCGAGAACGGGTCGCCGCGCTACGCCGTCGCCACCTACATCCCGCATTTCGGCGAGCGGCGCGGCGGCGGCAAGCCGGAGGTGCTGGGCTATTTCGGCCTGATCCACGACATCACCGAGCGGCGCATGGCGGCGGAGGCGCTGGCCGACGCCAAGGACAGCCTGGAGCGCCGCGTCGTCGAGCGCACCGCCGAGCTGACCCGGCTCAACGGCCAGCTCCAGCAGGAGATCGCCGAGCGCATCGCCGCGGAGGAGGCGCTGCGGCTGGCCAAGGCGGAGGCGGAGCAGGCCAACCTGTCCAAGACGCGCTTCCTGGCGGCGGCCAGCCACGACCTGCTCCAACCGCTGAACGCGGCACGGCTGTTCGTCTCGGCTCTGAGCGACCTGGAGCAGCCGGAGCCCAACCGCGGGCTGGTCGACAACATCGACGTCGCCCTGGCCTCGGTCGAGGACCTGCTGTCGGCGCTGCTGGACATCTCTAAGCTGGACGCCGGGGCGGGGCGGCCGGAGATCGCCGATTTCCCGATCAAGAGCCTGTTCGGCGCGCTGGCCACCGAATACGCGGCGGTGGCGAAGGAGCGCGGGCTGGACCTCTGCGTCGTTCCCAGCCACGCGGTGGTGCGCAGCGACATCCGGCTGCTCCGCCGGATCCTTCAGAACTTCCTGTCCAACGCCCTGCGCTACACCCAGGCGAAAAGTGGGTCGAAAGGAGGCGCCGGGCGCGTGCTGGTCGGTTGCCGGCGGACATCCCAGGGCTTGCGGATCGAGGTGTGGGACACCGGTCCCGGCGTGCCTGCCGACAAGCTGGACGAAATCTTCCAGGAGTTCCGCCGCCTCGACACGCCCTGCGCCAACGAGCGGGTGCGCGGCATGGGCCTCGGCCTCGCCATCGTGGAGCGGGTGGCGCGGATGCTCGACCATCCCATCACCGTGCGGTCGCAGCCGGGGCGGGGATCGGTCTTCGCGGTGACGGTGCCCTTCGGGCGCTACGCCCGTCCGGTGCGCGCACTGGAGGCGCCGGTGCAGACCGCCTCGAACCGGTTGGCCGGCACGCGGGTGTTGGTGATCGACAACGAGCCGGCGGTGCTGGCCGGCATGCGCGCGCTGCTGGAGGGTTGGGGGTGCAGCGTCGCCACCGCGGCGTCGGGCGACGAGGCGCTGGCCGGGCTGGGGGCGGTGGCGCCGGACGTGCTGTTCGCCGACTATCACCTGGACGACGGGGTGATCGGCTTCACCGAGATCGCGCGGGTGCGCGAGCGCTGCGGGGCCGACCTGCCGTCGGTCCTCATCACCGCCAACCGCACCGCCGAGGTGGTGGAGGAGGCGCAGGCCAAGGGCTGCCATGTGCTGAACAAGCCGGTGCGGCCGGCCCAGCTTCGCGCGGTGATGACGGGGTTGTTGGGGTAGTTTGTGGGAGAGTGGTCGCGACGGGCCCCCCTTCCGACCTCCCCCCGCTTCGCAAGGGGAGGAGAAATGCCCTCCCCTGCAACGCGGGGGAGGGTTGGGTGGGGGCTCGTCGCAACCGCTTGCTCCCCCTACTCTCCACCCGCCTTGCGCGCCAGGAACCCGCGCGCCGGGTTGTAGCCGTAGACCGCCCCGCCCAGGAACACCGCCAGTGCCAGCACCGTCCAGCCCAGCGCCGGCAGATTCACGTCCAGATACAGCGCGAAGCGGATCAGCTCGACCGCCTGGCTGAAGGGGTTGACGGTGCACAGAAAATACAAAAGCTCCCCCGCCTCCTGCATCTTCCACAGCGGATAGAGCGCGGTGGACAGGAAGAAGGTCGGGAAGATGACGAAGTTCATCACGCCCGCGAAATTCTCCAGCTGCCGGATGGCCGAGGACAGCAGCATCCCCAGCGCCCCCAGCATCAGCCCGCTGACCACCAACGCCGGCAGCACCGTAAGGTAGCCGAGCGGCGGCGCCTGCACCCCGTAGATCCAGGCGACGGCGAGGAAGGCGTAGACCTGGAGGATCGACACCGCCGTCCCGGCCAGCAGCTTCGCCGTCAGCAGGAACCAGCGGGGCAGGGGGCTGACCAGCAGCATCCGCATGCTGCCCATCTCGCGGTCGTAGACCATCGACAGCGAGCTTTGCATCCCGTTGAACAGCTGCACCATCCCGGCGAGGCCGGGGACGATGTAGACCTCGTAGGGGATGTAGGTCTCGTAGGGTGGGGTGATGGCGATGCCCAGCGCCGCGCGGAAGCCCGCCGCGAAGACGAACAGCCAGAGCAGCGGCCGGACCAGCGCCGACAGGAAGCGCTCCCGCTGGTGGACGAAGCGCAGCACCTCGCGCCCGACGATCCCGCCGAGAGCGCGCGCGTAATGGGCAAAAGCCGTCACGCCGCCTCCTTCGCGGTCAGCCGGGTGAAGCTCTCGGTCAGCGTGTCCGCCCCGGTCGCGCGGTTCACCTCCGTCACCGGCCCGGCGGCGCGGACCCGACCGCGGTGGATCACCACCACGCGGTCGCCCTCGCCGATCTCGTCGATCAGATGGGTGGCCCAAAGCACGGCGATGCCGCGCTCCCGGCACAGCGCGTGGACATGCTCGACGATGGCGCGCCGCGCCGGGACGTCCAGCCCGACGGTCGGCTCGTCCAGCACCAGAAGGGCGGGCTCGTGCAGCAGGGCGCGGGCCAGCTCCACCCGGCGGCGGTGGCCGCCGTTCAGCGCCCGCACCGTTTCGCCGATGCGCTCCGCCATGCCCAGCCGTTCCAGCGACTCCCGCGCCCGCGCGTCGGCGGTGCGGCGGGGGATGCCGTGCAGGGCCGCGAAATAGAGCAGGTTCTGCCGCACCGTCAGGTCGAGGTCGAGCGTCGGCTGCTGGAACACCACCCCCATGCGGCCGAGCGCCCGGGCCGGCTCCCGCCGCAGGTCGATGCCGCCGATGCGGATGGTGCCGCCCGGCGATTCGAACAGGCGGGTGACCAGGGCGAACAGCGTCGTCTTGCCCGCCCCGTTGGGGCCGAGCAGGGCGGTGAAGGACCCCGCCCCGACCGCCAGCGACACGTCCTTCAGCGCGAAGGTTCCGCGCCCGTAGGCGTAGCTCAGCCCTTCGATCGACAGCGCCGGTTCCGCCATGCCGTCAGCCTTTCACCGCGACGCCCCAGGGATAGCGCCCGACCTTGATCGACTTGACGACCTTCAGGCTGTCCACGTCGATCACCGACACGTCGCCCGACACGCCGTTGGTGGCGTAGAGCCGCTTCTGGTCGGGCGACAGGTCGAGCTGCCAGACGCGGCGGCCGACCAACAGATAGTCCTTCACCGCGAAGGTCTGGGCGTCCACCACCGCCACATGGTTGGCCGGGCCGAGCGCCACGAAGGCGTAGCGCCCGTCGTCGGTCAGCTTGATGCCCACGGGCTGGATGCGGTCCTGGGGCACGCCCTTGATCTTGAAGCGGATGGTCTGCGCCACCTTGCGGTCGGCCGTGTCGATCACCGACAGGGTGCCGCCGATCTCCGCCGACACCCATAGGCGGCTGCCGTCCTTGCTGAACTGGGCGTAGCGCGGGCGGGCGTCGACCAGCGTGTTGTCGACGACGGCGCGCTTCTCCGTGTCGATCCAATGGACCATGTTCGTCGTCTCAGACGTGTTCACCGCCCATTTGCCGTCGGGGCTGACCGCCATGCCCTCCGGCTCCACGCCGACATCCACCTGATAGGCGACCTTGCGGCGGGGCACGTCCACGATGGTGACGACGTTGCTCTCCTCGTTGGCGATGAACAGGTGCTTGCCGTCGGGGTGCAGGGCGAACAGCTCCGGGTCCTCGCCCGAGGGCAGGTTGTGCAGGATCTTCTTGGTCGCGAGGTCCATCACCTGCACCGTGTCGTCGTCGCTGGCGCAGATGTAGAGGTGCTTGCCGTCCGCGCTCAGCGTGATGCCGCGGGGGCGCCGCCCGACCTTCACCGTCTCCGTCACCGTCAGGGTCGCGCCGTCGATGATGGACAGGGTGTTGTCCTTCTCGTTCGAGACATAGACAGTCTCCGCCAATGCAGGAACGGCGCAGCCGGCCAGCAGGGCGGCGAGGAGAAGGGAGCGGGCGGTGGTCATCGGGGCGGCGTCCTCTTGGCGGAAATGATTGGGAAAAATCAGCGGCGGCAACCTGATTCGGGCTGGTCGTGGCCCAGCGTGTCGAGTTCGGTTCGGGGGTGCAGGAAGCCGTCCTGCGGCGAGACGGACACCAGCGAGCGGTCGGCGGCGAGAAGCACCGGCTGGCGCAACTGCCCGTCCCAGCTGCGGAAGGACAGCGGCACACCCTTGAAGGCGGCCAGCGTGAAATCCGGCCCGCGGATGTAGGCGGCCAGCGCCGCCGGATCGGTGGAGCGGGTGCGGGTCGCCGCCTCGCCCACCCCGCGGATGGCCGCCCAGACGGCGTGGTCGCGGGGCGACATGGTGCGCTGGGCGGCGGCCTTGAAGCGGGATTGCAACTGTGCCGCCCCCCAGGCCTCGTGGGCGCGGTGCCAGTTGGTGGGGACGAGGCCCTGCGTGCCGGCGACCGGGCGCGGCTCCCAGGTGCGGTACAGCACATAGTCGCCGAAGTCGCCGATCTCGTCGGCGACGATCACCACGTCGTGGCGCTTGCCTTGGGTGAAGACCGGCATTTCGGCCTGGGCGGTGCGGCGGGCGTCGTGGTCCTCGCTCCAGGTCTTCTCCTCCACCACCTCGGCGCCGAAGCGCTTGGCCGCCCGCTTGACGGCGGCGGCGTAGAGCCGGTCCTCCGGCCGGGTGCCGACGATCAGCAGCCATTTCGTCCAGCGCTTGACCGCCAGATACTGGGCCAGCGCGTCGGCCAGCATGGCGCGGTCGGGTGCCGTGTGCAGCAGGTTGGGCGCGCACAGCGCGTTGCGCAGGCTGTCGTCGGTCGAGCCGGCGTTGAACAGCAGCAAGTTCGCCGCCTCGGGCAGGCGGGCCAGCGCGCCGGGCGTCTCGCCGGGCAGGTCCAGCACGACGATGCGGTGTCCGGCCGCGGCGAGGTCGCGCAGCGCCTGCGCCGGGTCGCCGTCGATGGGGACGGTCACCGCCTCCAGATCGAAGCGCTGCTTGAGGAATCGGCCGGTGGAATTGTTGTCCGCCACGGCGAGATGGGCGCCGGCCAACCCTTCGTCTGCGGGCGGTTCGTCGAGGTTGGACAGGGCGGGGGGATGCTCGATCTCCTGCGTCAGGTAGGCGATGCGGACCGTCGAAAGGTCCGCGGGCGCCGCCTCCTGCGAAAAGGCGGCCGGCGAGGCGCACAGCCCGCCGGCCAGCAAGGCGATCTGCATCAAGGAGGGTAACCAAAGGCTGAAACGCATCGCGGGTTTGCACTCGCCTGGTTTCGGGAGACCAGGGTATCCCCGCCGGGCGGCGTCCCGGAATGCAACTTTGGTACGATTGCGCGGGCGGAAAATGGCGTTTCGATCCGATCGCGGCGGGCTCGCCGCACGGTTGCTACCAAAGTCCAATTATTGGCGTCGCGGACCGCCCGCTATGCTCCGGGGCAACGGACAACGCTCCCTTCGCATCTTCTCTGAATGAGGACGCCCCTTATGAACGCACGGCTTCTCCGGCTCGCGATGGCCGGTTTCCTGACCGGCGCGGCCGCCGTCGCCTCCATGGTTGTCCCCACGGTGGCCTTCGCCCATGGCGACGTGACCCCCCAGGCGGTGGACACCACCGGCCTCGACAAGCTGGGCGAGGACTGGCGCGACGCGAACCCCTACCGCGGCAACCCGCGCGCGATCGAGATCGGATCCTCCGCCTTCAACCAGAACTGCGCGCGCTGCCATGGGCTGGGCGCGGTGTCGGGCGGCATCGCCCCGGACCTGCGCTTTCTGGACAAGGGCGACACCGGGGACGAGTGGTTCAAGGAGCGGGTGATCAATGGTTCCATCCGCAACGGCGTCACCTACATGCCGCGCTTCGGCGAGGCGCTGGGCCAGGAGGCGCTGTGGGCCATCCGGTCGTGGCTGGAGACGGTGCACGAGGAATGAATGCGTTTGGAATGACGGGGCTTCCGACGCGGCGCCAGCTGCTGTCCTTCGCCGCCGCCGCGCTGGCCGCCGGGGTTCTTCCCCGGCGCGCCGGCGCGCGCCCGTTGGACGACGTGGTGGCCGCCGGGCGGCTGATGGTTGCGGTCTACCGCGACAACCCGCCCTTCTCCTACCGCAAGGGCGGCGCCCTGGTCGGCGTGGACGTGGACATTGCCCGCGCCATCGCCGGGCGGCTGGGCGTCGGCGTCGAGTTCATGGAGCTGACCGCCGGGGAGGCTGTGTCGGACGACCTGCGCAACGCGGTGTGGCGCGGCCCGGTCGTCGGGGGCGGCGTGGCCGACGTGATGATGCATGTGCCCTATCAGAAGGAGTTCGGGCTGCGCAACCCGGAGGCCGTGCTGTTCGGCCCCTACCAGCGGGAGGGCTTCGCGCTGGCCCGCAACCCGATGCGCATGACCCAGCCGATGCTCGCCTCCCTGCCCGACGAGCCGGTGGGGGTGGAGATCGACAGCATCCCCGACTTCTACCTGCTGGGAGCCTTCGGCGGGCGGCTGCGCGAGCGGCTGGTCCATTACATGACGATCCCCGAGGCGGTCGAGGCCCTGGTCAAGGGCGACGTCGCCGCCGTCGTCGCCACGCAGAGCCAGGTGGAGGCCGCGCTGGGCGACCGCGCCGCTGGCTTCCCCATCACCCCGGTGACCTTCCCCGGCATGATGGCGTCGAACTGGGACATCGGCATGGCGGTGAAGGAGAACTCCCGCGACCTCGCCTACGCGGTGGGTGACGCGGTGACCGCGATGCTGGAGGACGGGACGCTGCCGGAGATCTTCCGGAAACATGGGGTGACGCACAACGCGATTCCGGTGGAGTGACGGTGCTTGCCCCCCTCCCAACCTCCCCCCGCTTCGCAGGGGGAGGAGCTTGATTCCCTCCCCTGCGTTAGCGGGGGAGGGTCAGGGTGGGGGCAAGCGCCCACAGAAGAACAACGACGCAAGGGAGGGGGAAAACCGCCATGAACCGCCATCTCGCCGCCGCGGCGCTCCTGGCCGCGCTCTCCAGCCCGGCTTATGCCGGCCCGCCGGACCCCGCCGACCCGCTCGCCTCGGTCATGTGGGACGTGCTGCGGCCGGAACTGTTCGGCACCGCCCCCGTGCAATTCGACGACCGTGTGACCGTCACCGCCCCCGACAACGCCGAGAACGCCGCCGCCGTCCCGGTGATGGCCGACGCCACGGCGCTGGGCGCGGTGGAGGAGATGGTGCTGTTCGCCGACCTCAACCCCTTCCCGGTCATCCTGCGCTTCCTGCCGCTGGCGGCGAAGCCGGTGATCGCCACGCGCTTCAAGGTGCAGCAGGCGACACCGCTGCGCGCCGCCGCCCGCACGCCGGACGGCGTCTGGCACATCGGCGGCAAGCTGCTCGACGCGGCGGGGGGCGGCTGCACCGCGCCGCCCGCGAGCTACGCCGCCGCCGACTGGGCCGACCATGTGGGCGAGGTGCAAGGCCGCGCCTGGGCGCCGACCGGAGAGGGCGCCGGTGAGAACAAGGCGACGCGCGTCCGCTTCCTCGTCCGCCACCCCATGGACACCGGGCTGGTCGCCGGCATCCCCGCCTATTTCATCGAGGCGCTGACCCTGCGCGATGCCGACGGGCGGGCGCTGGCCCGGCTCCAGACGGCGGAACCGCTGTCCGAAAACCCCGTCTTCACTCTGGAGGTTCAGCCCGGAGCGGGCGCGCGCAGCCTGACGCTCGACGGGCGCGACAACCAGGGCGGCGAGGTCAAGGCGGCCATCCCGCTGCCTTGGGTGCAGGGAGCGCTGCCATGAGAGCGCTCGTCGCGCTTCTCCTGCTGGTCGTCTCCGCCGCGCCGGGCTGGGCCGCCGGCCCGCTGACCTACACTCTGAAGCCCGTGGCCGTCGCGCCGGACACCTGGGTCTTCGAGGGAACGCGGGAGCATTTCACCCGAACCAACGGCGGCAACATCCTCAACCCCGGCTTCATCGTGACCGACGACGGAGTGATCGTGATCCAGACCGGCCCGTCGCGCCGCTTCGGCGAGGAGATGCGCGCTGCCATCGCCACGGTCACCGACAAGCCGATCCGCAAGGTCTTCATCAGCAACCTGCACCCCGACTATTGGCTGGGCAACCGCGCCTTCGCCGACGTGCCCATCGCCGCACTTCCCGGCACCATCGAGGGCATCAAGGCCGAGGGGCAGGGGATGACGGAGAACATGTACCGCCTCGTCGGCGACTGGATGCGCGGCACCGAGCCGCTGGTCCCGACCGAGACGGTCTACGGCTCCACCGTCGTCTTCGGCGCGCACCGGCTGCGGCTGATTCCGCTGGAGGGTCACACCGCCGCCGACCTCGCCATCCTGGACGAGACGACGGGCGTTCTGTTCGCCGGCGGAGTCGTCTTCTCCGACCGGACGCCGACGACGCCCCACGCCGACATCGGCCAATGGCTGGCGGTGCTGGATGCCCTGGACGCGCTGGACGTGACGGTTCTGGTGCCCAACCACGGGCGCATCCGCACCGACAAGGCGGCCATCGCCCAGACCCGCGACTGGCTGACGTGGCTGGACCGAACCCTGCGCGAGCGGGCGGAGGCCGGGGCCGACATGGCCGAACTGCTCGACGCGCCGATCCCCGAGCGCTTCGCCGGTATGGGCGTGCTGCGCGAGGAGTACCGGCGCTCCGTCTCGCATCTCTGGCCGCGGGTCGAGAAGGCCGTGTTGCCGCGGGTGAATTGAAGCCGTTCGCAATGAAACGATTCACATCGTCCAGCAGAACGCTCCGTCCCTCCTACTATTTGCCAATGGACCCCACCCGGGGCGGCGGTAAACTGCTTTATTGTCAGAAGGATAGGGGCCTCGCGATGCCGCGTTGCCCCTGCGCCGAACCCCTGATTGTTCCGAAAAGAAGCCGAGGACGGACGGACGAGGCAGACGGATTCCGCCAATTCGTCTGCGCATGATCGTTTGTCTACGCACGATCTCCGCCCGCGACTCCGGCTGTCCATTCCCCTGGGAGGTATCCGCACCATGAAGCGTCTCTTCCGCACCTGCCTTCTTGCGAGCGCCATGGCCGCCGGCCTTGGCCTGAGCGGCCCAGCGCTGGCCGCCGCGCCGGTCGCTGGCGGGCCGGGCAACGACGACCTGCTGAACGACGCCACGTCGACGGGCGACGTCCTGACCTACGGCATGGGTCCTCAGGCCCAGCGCTTCAGCCCGCTCGACAAGCTGAACCCGGACACCGTCAAGGGGCTGGTGCCGGTGTGGTCCTTCTCCTTCGGTGGCGAGAAGCAGCGCGGGCAGGAGTCGCAGCCGCTCATCCATGACGGCACGATCTACGTCACCGGCTCCTACTCGCGCCTCTACGCCGTGGACGTGAAGACCGGGCAGAAGAAGTGGCAGTACGACCACCGCCTGCCCGAAGGCATCATGCCCTGCTGCGACGTCGTGAACCGCGGCGCCGCGCTCTACAAGGACAAGATCTACTTCGCGACGCTGGACGCCCGTCTGGTCGCGCTGAACAAGGACACCGGCAAGGTCGTCTGGTCGAAGAAGATCGAGGACTACAAGGCCGGCTACTCGGCGACCGCCGCCCCGCTGATCGTCGACGGCAAGGTCATCACCGGCAATTCCGGCGGCGAGTTCGGCATCATCGGCATGGTCGAGGCGCGCGACGCCGAGACGGGCGAACTGGTCTGGCAGCGCCCGACCATCGAGGGCAACATGGGCACCCTCAATGGCAAGGAATCGACCATGACCGGCGTGATGAACGCCAGCTGGTCGGGCGATCTCTACAAGACCGGCGGCGGCGCCACCTGGCTGGGCGGCACCTACGACCCGGAGACCAAGACGCTGTTCTTCGGCACCGGCAACCCGGCGCCCTGGAACTCGCATCTGCGTCCGGGCGACAACCTCTACACCTCCTCGACGCTGGCCATCGACCCGGCCAACGGCGACATCAAGTGGCACTACCAGACCACGCCGCACGACGGCTGGGACTTCGACGGCGTGAACGAGCTGGTCTCCTTCGACCTGAAGAAGGACGGCCAGACCATCAAGGCCGGCGCCAAGGCCGACCGCAACGGCTTCTTCTACGTGCTCGACCGCACCAACGGGAAGCTGCTGAGCGCCTCGCCCTTCGTCACCAAGATCACCTGGGCCAAGGAGATCGACGTGAAGACCGGGCGGCCGGTCTACAACGACGACAACCGTCCGGGCACCCCGGTCGGCGCTGAAAAGGGCACGTCGGTCTTCGCCGCCCCGGCCTTCCTCGGCGCCAAGAACTGGATGCCGATGGCCTACAGCCCGGCGACCGAGCTGTTCTACGTCCCGGCCAACGAGTGGGGCATGGACATCTGGAACGAGCCGATCACCTACAAGAAGGGTGCCGCCTATCTGGGCGCCGGCTTCACCATCAAGCCGCTCTACGACGACTACATCGGCGCGCTGCGCGCCATCGACCCGAAGACCGGCAAGATCGTCTGGGAATACAAGAACCCGGCGCCGCTGTGGGGCGGCGTGCTGACCACCGGCGGCAACCTCGTCTTCACCGGCACGCCGGAAGGCTACCTGAAGGCGTTCGACGCCAAGTCCGGCAAGGAGGTCTGGAAGTTCAACACCGGCTCCGGCGTCGTCGGCTCCCCGGTCACCTGGGAACAGGACGGCGAGCAGTATGTGGCCGTGGTCTCCGGCTGGGGCGGTGCGGTGCCGCTGTGGGGCGGCGACGTCGCCAAGCTGGTCAAGGACATCAACCAGGGCGGCTCGCTCTGGGTCTTCAAGCTGCCGAAGGCCTGACGGGGAAACCCCCTGCCGTGACCGGACCAGGAAAGGGCGGCCCGAAAACTTCGGGCCGTCTTTTCTTGCGAACCGCTTGCAAGAGGATTTGGGCATGGATTTAAAACGGAATTGCCTACGATCGTCTGTTTTGGGGAATACCCGTTCCCGTCCTTGCGCATTCTTGAACAGTCCGGCATGATCGGACCCGGAAACGCCCCGAAACGATGAGCGTGGGAACCACGCCATGAGCCGAATTCTGATTGCGGACGATCATCCGCTGGTGCGCGACGCCCTGCGCAGCGCCGTCCTCTATTCCTGCCAGGCGCAGGAGATTCACGAGGCCGGTTGCCTGGACGAAACCATCTCCATCCTCGACTCCATGCACGGCGGCAAGGGGGAGCCGGACCTCGTCCTGCTCGACCTCAACATGCCGGGCATGAACGGACTGACCGGGCTGATCGCCCTGCGCCGCCGCTTCCCGGCCATCCCCGTCGCCGTCGTCTCGGCGCACGAGGACCGCAAGGTGATGCTGGAGGCGGTGCGCTGCGGCGCCGCCGGCTTCATCCCGAAATCGACGCCGCGGGACGCCATCGCCGGCGCGCTGCGCCAGATTCTGGCCGGGGAGGTCTATCTGCCGGCCTCGGTCGAGGAGGGCGCCGCGGCGGAGGACGAGGAAACGGCGGAAATCGCCCGTCGCCTGTCCACCCTGACGGCGCAGCAGCTCCGCGTGCTGGAGATGCTGGGCACCGGCAAGCTGAACAAGGAAATCGCCTATGAGCTGAGCATCACGGAAACCACCGTGAAGGCCCATGTCTCGGCGATCCTGCAAAAACTGAAGGTCTACAGCCGCACCCAGGCTGTGGTCTTCGCCAACCGCCTGCAACTGGAAAAGGCCCGCTTCGGCATCTGAGCCGGCGGGCCTTTTCTGTTCAGCGGTTCCGCATCCGCCGCGCGTCCGCGGCGGCGCGCGCCGCCTCCTGCCCCGGATCCCCCCGCCCGAAGCCGAGCGGCACCGGGCCGTCGAGCCAGCCGAAGCCGTCCAGGCTGTGGCCGTCGAACTCCGCCCAATCCGACCAGTCCTTGTCCTTGCTGCGCCGCTTCGCCTCCGCCTTGCGCACGGCGCGCCGGGCCTCCAGGCCGGGGTCGCGCCGCCCGAGCTGCTCGTCGCGCGTCGTCCGCTCGATGATGACGATGGAGGACCCGGTGGCGGAATCGCCGATGATCGCCAGATCGCGCGACCGGTCCGCGTGGTTGGGGCCGGGGCCGTGCGAGTCGAGGATCACGATCTCCCCGGCGCGCGCCGCACCGGACAGAAGCACCAGGCCGGCGCCCAGCAACAATAGGGGAAGGAACAGGGTGCGCATCGTCGTCTCCGCCGGTTTCGTCGCAGCGGGACAGACTGCGCCCGGCGGATGGCGGCGGGTGTGAGCCGCTTCACAGTTTCGGCGAAAGAGTCAGGCGAGCAGCCGGAAAGTCGGATCGGGCCGGGCCAGCAGGTCCGCCCGCACGCGCTCGACCAGCGCGTCGTCGCGCAAGGCGCGCGGCGTTTCCAGCGGCACCTCCGCCGCCACCCGCGTCGGGCCGGGGGCCATCACCAGGATGCGGTCGGCCAGTTGGATCGCCTCCCGCAGATTGTGGGTGACGAACAGCACCGTGGCCGGGGACCGCTCCAGCATCGTCGCGAGGAGGGCGCGCATCCGCTGCGCCGTCGGCTCGTCCAGCGAGACGAAGGGCTCGTCCATCAGCAGCAGGCCCGGCTCCACCGCGAAGGCGCGGGCCAGGGCCACCCGCCGCGCCATGCCGCCGGACAGGCGGCCCGGGTATTCGTCGGCCACCGTTTCCAGCCCCATGGCGGCCAGCCAGCGCTCCGCCGTGCCGTCGCTCCGCCGCGCCTTGGGCAGCACCAGCGCCACGTTCTGGCGCACCGTGCGCCAGGGCAGCAGGCGGGGCGTCTGGAAGACGCAACCGAGCACCGGCTCCGGCCCGCCGAAGTCGAGCGTTCCGTCGAAATCACGGTCCAGCCCGGCGGCGATGGTCAGCGCGGTCGTCTTGCCGCAGCCGGACGGGCCGACCAGCGCCAGGAATTCGCCCGGCGCGGCCGTCAGCGACAGGCCGCGGATGACCTCCCGCCCGGCGAAGCGCTTGGAGCGGATCTCAAGCCTCAGCGCGCACCGGCCGCCAGCGGGTGAGCCGCTGCTCGACGGGTTGCAGGACGCAGAGCTCGAGAAGTTGGACGACGGCCACGAAGGCGACGGTGTACGCAAGAATGCCGGCCACATCGAACATCTGGAAGTAGAGGTGGATCTGGAATCCCACCCCGTCGCTGCGGCCCAGAAGCTCGACCACCAGCACGATCTTCCAGATCAGCGCAAGGCCGGACCGCGCCGCCGCGGCGAAGTAGGGGGTGAGCTGGGGCAGCAGCACATGGCGCAGCACGTCCGACCGCGCCATGCGGAAGGTCCGCGCCATCTCGACATACTGCTCGTCGATGGCACGCGTCCCTTCGCGCAGGACGACCACGACGTTGGGGATCTTGTTGACGGCGACCGCGCCGACCGCCGCCGCCTCGGTCAGGCCGAACCAGACATAGGCGAGCACGATGACGACCAGCGCCGGGATGTTCAGGAACACGGTCAGCCACAGCCCGAACAGCCGGTCGGCGGTGGCCGAGCGGCCGAGCAGGATGCCCAGCGCCGACCCGATGGACATGGCGATGATGAAGGCTGCGGCCATGCGCGCCAGCGTGATCCCCAGGTGATGGAACAGCGCACCGTCCGCCGCCTCGCGGACCAGGACCGACAGCACGGCGGCGGGGCCGGGCAGGCTGCGGCTGGCCGCCAGTTCGGCGGCGACGGCCCACAGCCCGACCAGCAGAGCCAGCGACAGGATGGGGGCCAGCCGCCGCCACCCCATCAGAAGCGGACCCCCGGCCAGAAGGTGCCGTCCGGCAGGGCCATGGCGTTGCCCACCAGCTCCCGCCCGCCGAGCTTGGCCATCAGCCCGTAGAGCCTGGCCGCGGCCTCCCGCTCGTCCTCCGTCCAGCGCTGCGGGATGCCGGCGCGGAACTGGTCGCGCAGCGCCGCCCACGTGGCCTCGTCCTCCGCCTTCATCAGCGGGCGCAGCCGGTCCCACTCCGCGTCGGATTGCGCCATGATCGCCTTGGCCTTGCGCGAGGCGGCGACGAAGGCGTCGAGCGCTGCCGGGTTGGCCTTGGCCCAGCCCTCATGGAAGACGAAGCCGACCGCCGGCACCTGGGCCGACAGGCCGAGGTCCCGCATCATCCCGTCCACCCCGATGACCGTCCGCATCCCCACCGCCTGGAGACGGGCGGCGTAGGGCCAGAAATTCAGCACGGCGTCCAGCTCCCCCGTCGTGGCCTTCTGGTTCAGCAGGGGCGGGGCGGCGAAGACCGGCGTCGCCGCGGCGTCGAGGTCGAGCGCGTAGCGGTCGCGGGCCAGCGCCTTCAGCAGCAGCCAGCTCTTGTCGATGGGGGTTCCGGCGACGCCGATTCGCCGGCCCTTCAGGTCGGCGACGGAGGCGATGGGGGAGGCCGCCGGCACCATCAGCGCGCCGACCGCCGCGGAATGGGGAATGAAGGTCAGGTCGGCCCCCGCCGCGCGCTGGCGGGCCACCCACAACCAGTCGCTGGCGATCATGTCCACCGCCCCGCCCTGCAGGGCGATCTGCGCCGCCTGACCGCTCGCCAGCTCCATCAGCTTCAGCTCGAAGCCGGCGGCCTCGTCCAGCCGGTGGTGGCGGATGACGTCCAGCTCCCAGCTGACCGTGCCGAATTTCAGCACCCCGATGGTCACCGTGGGCCGGTCCGCCGCACGCGCCACGGTGGCGACGCAGACCAGCGCCAGGAGCAGGAACAGCCGGGCAAGGGACATCAGGCGCATGGCACCGTCCCTGCGTCAAAAATTGCATTTGTGTGGAGGGTGGGGCGCGTCATGGTTGCGCGGTGGACAGGGCGGCGGATCGGCCACCGCCCGTGTCCCATCACCCCATGCCCCATCACAAGGAGGCGTCGAGGATGGAAAAGATCCTCACTCTCCTGATCCTGCTGGTTCGCTTGATCAAGGGCATCCTTGATCTCTTGAACCGCTAAGGATCGGGCCGGGAGGCAGGAGGGGCAAATCTCCTGTCTCCCTAGCCTGATGATGATGCGTCCTGCGGTCGTTTGCAAGGCAGGCCTCTGCGGTGCGGTGGCGCAGCGGAACGCGGGAATTCCACGATGGCGAACGGTGAGCTTAGGCCTCGTCCGCCGGTCCCCGGTATTCGACTATCGGGCAACTTGACCCTGTCGGGCACGGGGGGATTTCGTGGATGCCGCAGAACAATGGGGGAGGGAACGTGGTGCGCGCAGGATGGCTGGGCGCCGCCGGGCTGGCGCTGTTGCTGGCCGGGCCGGCGGGAGACGCCGCGGCGGACGCGGTCCCGGTGCCGGACGGCTACCGGATGACCGAATACCGGTCGCCGACCCCGGCCTCGCTGCCCGGGGCCGAGACGGTGGACACGGCGCGGGCCCGCGCTCTGGTGGAGTCGGGTGCGGCTCTTCCCATCAACGTGATGAAGCTGGACCGCAGCACGCTGCCCGGCGGTCCCTGGCTGGTGCCGAAGCCCTTTTCGCAAATCCCCGGCAGCGTCTGGCTGCCCAACGTCGGGCTCGGGGCGCTGACGCCGGAACTGGACGGCTATTTCCGGGCCAACCTGGAGCGGCTGACCGGGGGCGACCGCGGGCGCGGCCTGCTGTTCTACTGCCTGGCGGATTGCTGGATGTCGTGGAACGCGGGCAAGCGCGCCCTGGAGATGGGCTACCGCCGCGTCCTCTGGTACCGCGACGGGGCGGACGGCTGGGCCGAGGCGGGCCTGCCGACCGAGGATGGGAAGCCGGTTCCGGTCGCCGCACCGTAACCGGCTTTTCGGTGCTTACTGCTTCAGCGACTTCAGGAAGGCGATCAGATAGTCCTGCTCCGCCGGGTCGGTGATGGCGACGTGGCGCATGCGGGTGCCGGGCACGAAATTGTCGTTGCCGGCGATCCAGTGGCGCAGGTTGTCCTCGGTCCAGGTGATGTTGGACGTCTTCAGCGCGTTGGAATAGTCGAAGCGCGGGATCGAGCCGGCCTTGCGCCCGACGACGTTGTACAGGCTCGGGCCGAAGGCGTTCTTGCTGGAATCCAGCGAGTGGCAGGCCGCGCACTGATGGAAGATCTGCTTGCCGGCGGCTTCCTCGGCCGTCTTGGGCTGCGGCCCGCTTTCGGCGTTGGCCGTGCCGGCGGCAAGCAGAAGGGCGGCGGCGATGACGAATCTGGAAACGGTCATGTGAGATGGCTCCCCAGCCAAAACTCCGCGGCGCCGGTCGCGGCGGCGGTCGATGCCGCGCATTTTAAGGGGCTGGGTCGGGCCGCCGAATTGGACTTTGGAACAAGCCCGCAAAGGCAATGAGGTTTTGCGGCCGTTTCCGCCGCCTCACGCCCCATACTGTTCGTCTGTGACCTTTTCCATCCAATCGACGGCCTTGCCGTCCAACTGCTCCTGGATGGCGATGTGGGTCATGAACATGGTCGGCGACGCGCCGTGCCAGTGCTTCTCGCCCGGCGGGAACCAGACGACGTCGCCGGGGCGGATCTCCTCGATGGGGCCGCCCTCGCGCTGGACCCGGCCGAAGCCGGCGGTGACGATCAGGGTCTGCCCCAGGGGATGGGTGTGCCACGCCGTGCGGGCGCCGGGTTCGAAGGTGACGCTCGCCGCCGCGGTGCGGGCCGGGGCTTCGGTCTGAACGATGGCGTCGATGCGGACCGTGCCGGTGAACCAGTCGGCCGGTCCGGTGACGGATGGCTGCGCGCCAACCCGAATGATCTCCATGGTCGAATCCTCCGGTGATCGCCCCTGCGGGGGCGCGGTCGTCGTGCCGCCACTCTATCGGGGACCGTCGATTCGGATCAGGCCGGCGGCGTCACATGCCGTCATGAACCGCGTTCATGAATGAAAGGCACAGAGCGTAGGGCAGAGGCCCATGGGAAAGGGTGGTGCGGGCGGTCGGACTCGAACCGACATATCCGTGAGGACGGCGGATTTTGAGTCCGCTGCGTCTACCAATTCCGCCACGCCCGCACGGTGCCTGCCGGACCCGGCGCTCGTGGCGACCGGTGCCCGCTATATAGAGGGGAAATCGCCCTGGGACAAAGTGTTTTGTGCGGATGCGTCGGCGTGTCTGGCCTAAGCCTGTGGGGCGCGCTAATCTCACCCGCATGATGAACCGCCTCCCCATCGACGATCCGCGCTACACCGCCGGGCTTCTGGCCATCGCCAGCGCAGGCGTGCTGGCCGCCGCGCTGTTTTTCCAGTTCGCGCTGGGCTACCAGCCCTGCGTCCTGTGCCTGTGGCAGCGCGTGCCCTACGGCGCGGTGATGGCCTTCGGCATCGTCACCCTGCTGTTCCGCCAATGGCGCGGGCTGGGCGACGCGCTGCTGGTGGCGAGCGGGCTGGCCCTGCTGGCCGGTGCCGGGATCGCCGCCTACCATGTGGGGGTGGAGCAGCATTGGTGGGCCGGCACCTCGGCCTGCGGGGCCAGCGGACGCGCCCCCCAGACGCTGGAGGAATTGCGCGCCCAGGTGCTCGCCGCCCCGGTCACCCGCTGCGACGAAGTGGCGTGGTCGCTGTTCGGGATTTCGATGGCGGGCTACAACGTCGTGATTTCGCTGGCGCTGTCCGCCTTCGCCTTCGCGGCGGCCCGCGCCGCCTACATCCGGACCTCGGTTTCCAGGACCTTCGCATGACACCGCTCGACGCCACGGCCGCCACCGCTTCCGCTCCGTCCGCCATCCCGTCCACTGGCGAGTCGCCCACCCCCCGTCCCCGTCCGCGCGGACGCCTGCCCGGCGACCCGACTCCGGAACAGCGGTTGGCGCGGATCGTGCGCGTGGACCATGCCGGCGAGTATGGAGCCAAGCGCATCTACGAAGGCCAGCTCTCCGTCATGGGGCGGGGCCGGCACGCCAAGACCCTGCGCCACATGGCCGACCAGGAGCTGGAGCATCTCCAGTATTTCGAGAAGCAACTCGTCGCCCGTCAGGTTCGCCCCACCGTGCTGCAGCCGCTGTGGCACGTCGCCGGCTTCCTGCTGGGCGCCGGAACCGCGGTGATGGGCGAGCGGGCGGCCATGGCCTGCACTGTCGCCGTCGAGCAGGTCATCGACGGCCATTACGAGGCGCAGCTGAAGCATCTCGGCCCGGAAGAGGAGGAGTTGAAGACCTCCATCCTCAAATTCCAGGCGGAGGAGGTGGAGCACCGCGACATCGGCCTGCTCAACGGCGCGGAGCAGGCCCCGGCCTATCCGGTGCTGTCCGCCGCCATCAAGGCCGGTACCAAGGCGGTTATCTGGGTGGCCGAACGGGTGTGACAGGCCCCCACTTCGGCGGAAACCGGAGCGGACTCAGGCGGCCTTGCCGTCCGCTCCGGTCTTCGCCGGAGTGGGAGCCGGGATGGGCGTCGGGGCGGGCGGCGTGCCGTAGATCTCGTCCTCGCTCCGCCCGCAGCCTTCGCAATAACCATCCTCGCCGATGATGCAGATGCCCACGCAGGGATTTTCGTCGTCCATACCCAGATCTGTCCCGGTCCAGCCTTCCCGATCGCGGCGTTTCTATATCGGATCGAGTTCGGTGTCCCAATAAAGAAAATCCCGCCAACTTTCGTGAAGGAAGTTTGGCGGGAATGCACGTCCGTTCTCTTGAAGCTGGTAGGCACTCGGCTGGAACGGGGGACTGAGGGGGATCATGCCGCAACTGTGCGGCAGCCTGTTTCCCTTCGCCAGATTGCAGGCCGAGCAGGAGGTGACGACGTTGTCCCAGGTGGTGCGCCCGCCGCGCGACCGTGGAATGACGTGGTCGAAGGTCAGTTCCTGCGTGGGGAAGTGGTGGCCGCAATACTGGCAGGTGAAGCGGTCACGCAGGAAAACGTTGAATCGGGTGAAGGCCGGCCGCCGCGTCGCCGGGATGAACTCCTTCAACGAAATGACGCTCGGCAGCTTGACCTCGAAGGTGGGGGAGCGGACGACACGATCATATTCGGAGATGATGTTCACCCGGTCCAGAAAGACGGCTTTCACCGCCTCCTGCCAGGACCAGAGCGACAGAGGGAAGTAGCTGAGCGGCCGGAAGTCGGCGTTCAGCACCAGGGCCGGACAGTGATCGGGTGGTGGAGCCAATGGCCACTCCCTTATCTGAGACGTGTCTGGAACCTTTCTGGTGTTCCGCTCCCCCTTGCGGGATGACACGCCGCCGGGTGACCGGAACACCAGATACATAGTTGATATGTGCTTCGAACTCAATATCTCGCGCCGCACTGCGGCATTTCTTCACGATCCTGTAACCCTTTCGATGGACTGGGCTCACGGCGTTTCCGGCGGGCCGACAGGATACCTGTGACATTTGGTTGTGGTGCCTTGACCATGCATTTTCCGACATCGTGGTTACTGAGCGTTAACCATGATCTGAGATGGTGGCGGCGCCCGAGGGGGACGCTTTCAAAGGGAACATCCATGAGCGCCACGATCATCGACCTTGCCGAGAAACGCGCCGAGCGCGAGGAGCGCGACCGCCAGCGCCGCATCGACGCCTTTGACCGCGAATTGCGCCGCCGCCTCGCCATGTATCTGGAGGGCGAGGACATCCCGGTCGAGCCGATCAAGGACAATCCCTACATCTGACCTCCTGCAGCGGTCAGCCTCCCCCTTCCATTGCGCCCACGGTCCCCCATGCGGGCCGGGCGCGGTTGGGGTATAAGGCGGGAATGACCGACGTCGTCACCCGCTTCGCGCCGAGCCCGACCGGCCATCTCCATCTCGGGCACGCCCACTCCGCCCTGTTCGGCTGGACCACCGCCCGCAAGGCCGGAGGGCGTTTCCTGCTGCGCATCGAGGACATCGACCCCCAGCGCTGCCGTCCCGAGTTCGACCGCGACCTGCGCGAGGATCTGGCCTGGCTGGGCCTGACCTGGGAAGAGCCGGTGCGCCGCCAGTCGGAGCATCTGGACGATTACCGCGCCGCGCTGGCGCGGCTCGCCGATCTGGGCGTCGTCTATCCCTGCTTCTGCACCCGCAAGGACATCGCCGCGGAGATCGCCCGCGCCGGCCACGCGCCGCACGGTCCGGACGGTCCGCTCTATCCGGGCACCTGCCGCGGTTTGTCGGACATGGAGCGGCAGGACCGCATCGCGGCGGGGGCGGCCTACGCCGTGCGACTGGATGTGGGAAAGGCCATGGCGATGACCGGGCCGCTGCGCTGGCACGACCGGCGGCGCGGCTGGCAGGACGCCATGCCGAGCCTCCTCGGCGACATCGTCCTGGCCCGCAAGGACGTCCCGACAAGCTATCATCTGGCGGTCACCCTGGACGATCACCTCCAGGGCGTGACGCTGGTTACGCGTGGCGATGATCTCTTTTTCGCGACTAACGCGCACCGGCTTCTTCAAGAACTCCTTCGAGTCGTCCCTCCTGATTACGATCATCACCCTCTGCTGGTGAATGAGCGGGGCGAGCGTCTCGCCAAGCGGGACAACGCCAAGACCTTGCGATCCCTTCGGGAATTAGGGCTGACGCCGGCGGCGGTGCGCGCCTCGGCGGGCTTTCCGGAAGAGTTATGATCTACCACCAACTGTGTATTACAATGATGAGCAATCTATCCGTTTGAGGCGAGTCGCCTGGAATCTTCTTCCTCTTGCACGTATCTTTTGAATCGCGACCGATTGTTTGCGTTGCCCAATGGTTGGCGCCGAATGGTCGGCCGGCTTGCAATCCGAAGGGGGCAAGCGATGCGAGAGGAGGATGTGGCGGGGGACGACCGTCGTCCCGCCGACTCCGCCGGACTGCGGCGGGTTTTCGACACGATCGGCGTGGCGGTCGCCCTGCTCGATCGGCAGGGACGCATTGCCGATCTCAACGCGGCGATGCTGCGCGCCATCGGATGCCCGCAAGATCTGCTGATCGGGCAACCCATGGCCGGCGCGTTCGTCTGGGGCGGCCGGGAGGACGCGGCGGAGCGCTTCGCCCAGGCGATGGCCGCCGCGGGCCGGGGGCTGGTGCAGGAACTGACCCTGACGGGTGATGGAAACTGGTTCGACATCGCGCTGACGCCGCTGCCGGCGGAACCCGGTGGCGAGCCCACGGGCATCGTCATGACCGCGGCGGACGCCAGCCGCCGCATGGGCGTGGAGGCAAGGCTGCGTGTACAGGAGGAGTCCCTGCGCGCCGCGCGGGACGAGGTGACGCGCGCCGGCCAGACCAAAGTGCGGTTCCTGGCCGCCGCCAGCCACGACCTGCGCCAGCCCGCCCAGTCGCTGACCCTGTTCGGTGCGGTCCTGGCGGAGCGGCTGTCCGACCATCCGCAGCTGCCCTTGGTCCAGACGATGAACCGGGCGGTCGAGGCGATGCGCGGCCTGCTCGACGCGCTGCTGGACGTGGCCCGGCTCGACTCCGGGATCGTGTCGCCCGACATGGCGCCCTTCGCGGTGGCCGAGATGATGGAGCGGCTGGAAGCCGACTATGGCCCGCGCGCGGCCGCCAAGGGGCTGAAGCTGCGGGTGCGCCCGTTCAAGGCGCAGGTCCGCAGCGACGCCATCCTGCTGGAACGGCTGCTGCGCCACCTGCTCGACAACGCGGTGCGCTACACGGCGTCGGGCGGGGTGCTTCTGGGCTGCCGGCGGCGCGGCATGATGCTGTGCATCGAGGTGGCGGACACGGGCGTCGGCATCCCCACCGACAAGCTCGATGAGATTTTCGAGGAGTTCGTCCAGCTCGGCAACGCCGAACGCGACCGCAGCCGCGGCCTCGGCCTTGGGCTGGCGGTGGTGAAGCGGCTGTCGCATCTGCTCGGCCTGCCGGTCCGCGTGCGGTCGCGTCCGGGGCGGGGCACATGCTTTACGGTGGAGGTTCCCTTGCACGCTTCCTGGAATCCCAATGGGACGGAACGCGCCATGCCGTCCCTGGACCGTCCCGGCGCGCTGGCCCTGATCATCGACGATGAGGAACTGATCCTGCAAAGCCTACGGCTGGTGCTGGAGCAATGGGGATGGGACGTGCTGGCCGCCGCATCGGGGGAGGAGGCGCTGCGCCAACTCGACGGGGCGGAGCGGCTTCCCGACGTCATCATCGCCGACTACCGCCTGCGCTACGGACGGACGGGAGTGGACGCCATCCGCGACATCCACGCCTTCGCCGGGGACCTCATCCCGGCGATCCTGCTGACCGGCGACACCAGCCCCGACCGCATCCGCGAGGCACGGCGCAGCGGCTTCACCGTCCTGCACAAGCCGGTCACCCTGTCGGAGCTGTCGTCCCACCTGGAGGAGGCGCGGGGACGCGCCGCGGCGGAGTGACCGTGGCGGTGACTGCCGGGGTGGCGGCGTCTACCGCCGCAGGCCGGTCACGATCTCCAGATAGTCCGGCTCATCCGGCGTCAGCCAGCCGTGTCGGACCATGAAGTCGATGACGACGAGATTCACGTTGAATTTCCAGTCCTTCGTCGTGCGCACCGACTCCGCGACGCGGTCCAGCGGCCACAGCTCGAACCGCTCGACCTCGCCGTCGGTGTTTTGCGGGACGAAATCCGCGTCGAGTTCCAGGTCGTAGAGGAAGAGCGTGTCCTGCTTCAGCCCGGCCTCCGTCTCCATGCGGTAGGTGACGGCCCCGACGGGGATGGCGCGGGACGCCAGGGCGGCGTCGATCCCCGCCTCCTCCTGCGCTTCCTTGACGAGGTTCTCCGCCAGAGTCAGGCCGATCGGCTGGCCGCCGGCGATCATGTTGTCGAGCTTGCCTGGCGCCACCTCGCGGTCGCGGGCGCGGCGCCCGATCCACAGCGACAGGCCGCCGTCCGGCTGGCGGACGAAACCGTTGACATGCAGCCCGTAGGCGGGGGTGCCGAACTGCGCCACCACCGCGCGGTCGATGCGCATCAGCGGCTCCGCTCCCCAAGCCGGCATGACCGGGTAGAACTCGCCGCGCAGGGCGGAAACCGCCCCCGTCTCGACGAGGAACTGGGCGGCGTGCGCCATCACCGAGGATCGCGTCTCGAAATCGCGGACCTCCGGGGCCAGCGTCACCCGGTCGGTTGTGACGACGAAGCCGGGATCGATGTCGGGAAGCTGCTCGGCCAGCGCGTGGCGGACCCAGCCGAGGCGATGGCCTTCCAGCTCGAACGGACGGAAGCCGGAGAGGTCGTGCGCGTTGCACGCGCGGATGTGGTCGAGATAGCTCATGCGACTCCGTGTAGCGCCAGCGCCCCCCGCCGTGCAACCGTTCTTCCGCGAGACGATTCCCAGCCGGTGGGAGGCGATGCCAGCCGGTTGCAAAGGACGTGCTCGCGGCGTACACACACGGCCTATCGGACTTGGGGGAACAGGGCGATGCCGGCGGCGTTCGGGGATTTTTCGGTTCTTGTGATCGAAGACGAGAGCTTCACCCGCATGGTGCTGGCGAAGATGCTGGCCACGCTGGGTTTCCGCTCCGTTCATCAGGCCGCCGACGGCGAGGCTGGGCTGGCCGCGGTGCAGGCGCACGAGCCCGATCTGGTCGTCTGCGACGTGGAAATGCAGCCGATGGACGGGCTGGGGTTCCTGAAGGCCTTGCGGGCCAGCACGGACGCCCGCCACCGCGCGCTGCCGGTGGTCTTCATGACCAACCGCGCCGACCAGAGCCGCATGGACGAGGCCGCGGCCTTCGGCGCCGACACCTTCATCGTCAAGCCGGCCACGCCGGAGTCGTTGAAGGGGACGCTGGGCGCCAAGCTCGGTTGAGAGACAGCTACGCTGCCGGTTGTGTTTATTTCTCGGCCTATCTTAGGGTTGCAAAAATACTGCTAAATTCTTGATCTTACGCGTCTTTGTGATTTGCAGAAAATTATGCGCTGCAGCATTACGCGCAGCTCACCCAATTTCTGCCTTGTTGATCCTCTCTGACAAGGCTCACCATCTCTCTTTGGAAGGGGGCGTGCTCATTGCCCGTACGTTATTATCTCAAGTGCGCAGATGCAGACAGAAGGTTCGTGCCGGCTATCTTTATGGCTATGGATATCTCTATTCTGTCGATAAGCTATCTGACTGTATCCGTGCAACGTGACGGGCAGTGGCGATGTATACTGAAGCATGTGGTTAATGATTGATGGGCAAATTTACCGTCAACCGTAGCGCCTTTGTGTATTAAGTTGGGAGGATGTTCTGGAGGGTGATGGCGTAATTGGCGAAGTCCAACGAATCTCCGAAGATGGTATTCGAGCCTCGCTCCGGAAACCAATTGGAAATTTTGGCTCTGCCGAACTCACCTTCATCTTCCCTGTCAGTTCTCGCGCTCTGGTTGTTCCGGGCACGCACGCTGCATGGTCTATTACTGACGACCAGTCTGTCCGGCCGCTCCACTTTTCAGGCGATCAAGGCTTTCCTCCTGGAAAGCTCTAGGTCGAGCATTACATTCAGTTTTGAAACATTCGGGTTAGGTCCTTCATGAGGTGTGCTGAATTTGGGCAGCAATGAAGGTTCCATGGTAGGTGTCTCTTGAACCATTCCCGGATGGGAATGGAAAAGGTGACGCTTCAGAGATATGACGAGCGAAAGCATCGTCGATAGTTTCCGGATGTGGTGCTGCCGGGGAGCGTGCAGCGGGCATTGTGCCCGCCGCATCGTCCATGCACTAGAGAGGAGGTATATAATGAAGCTCCCAACTTTTGCCTTTGTCGTGATGTGGGGCAAGTGGAAGTTCAGTCTTTCGCGTCTCTAAACACTGACCCCTAATGCTTGGGGCTGGCGAGGCGTCGGATGTTACCGCATCCGACGCCGACCCATAAGAATCAAAGGGCTAAGCCTATAAATAGAACTGAATCTCGTCCTCAGCAAGCCTGACGATTGGGGGGGTGTCGAGAAAAGCAGCATGGTCTTGTATATGGCCATATTCCATTTGTGGCTATGGCGCCTCCATAATCGTGTCAGCTACCTCGGGATATTTTGGTGGCAAGACTTAGCGCCAAATCGGGTCAATCAGACCGGTTGGGGCGATCACATTTTTTCCCTAGATGTGTGGCAGGACTGCAAAAATGCGGCCAAGTGCTTGATTCCAGATCGGCTTCCGGATTCCCTGCCGATGGTGCGCCGCAATGGTAAAGGCAGCTCACCCAAATTCTGCCTTGTTGATCTGCTGTGATGAGGCTCACCATCCTTCTTTGGAAGGTGTGGACCGCGCCGATCGCCCATGCGTTAATATCCGGAGGCACGGCAGTGGTCACAGGCATGGAAGTGTGTTGTTAAGAAATAGACGGCACACTTAACGTTAACCGTAGCGCCTTAGTGGGTTAAGGTGCGTGGATGCACTGGAGGTCGATGGGTGATCGGCGAAGTCCAGCGAGTCCCTGACGAACGGCATCCGGGCCGCGTTCCGGAAGCCGGCTGGAAGTTTCAACCCCATCGAACTTCGTTGCTTTTGCCGTCTTTTCCGCCGGTGCTTGCACGCCGGTTCTCCCGGACAACCCGGCCGCGTGGTCTATTACTGACGACCGGTGTGTCCGACCGCCCGTCTTTTCAGGCTATCAAGGCTTTCCTCCTGGAAAGCTCTAGGTCGAGCATTACATTCAGTTTTGAAGCATTCGAGTTTAGCACTCCGAAGGGGGCGCTTCATTTGAAGGGCAACTGGATAAAAGGTCTGGCTTTCGACGGTGAGCGGGGGTGCCGCGGGACCGTTGTGTCCGTGACGCCCCAGAGTTCGCACCTGCGGCAGGTGCCGCCCCCGCCGCCCGGGTCCCCCGGCGGCAGCCCCGACGCATCGGACTAAGAGACACGGAGAGCGGAATGTTCCCGGCCGACGAACTGTTCACGCGCTACACACAGTCCTACGAGGGGCGCCGTGAGGTCGAGATGAGCCTCACGGAATACCTCCAGGAATGCCGCGACGACCCGATGATGTATGCCTCCGCGCCGGAGCGCATCCTCGCCGCCATCGGCGAACCGGAAATCGTCGACACCGCCAAGGACCCGCGCCTTGGCCGAATCTTCATGAACCGGACGATCAAGATCTATCCGGCCTTCGCCGACTTCTACGGCATGGAGGAGACGATCGAGCGGATCGTCGGCTTCTTCCGCCACGCCGCGCAGGGTCTGGAGGAGCGCAAGCAGATCCTCTACCTGCTGGGCCCGGTGGGCGGCGGCAAGTCGTCGCTGGCCGAGCGGCTGAAGTCGCTGATGGAGAAATGCCCGGTCTATGTCCTGAAGGCCGGCAAGGAGGTCAGCCCGGTCTTCGAAAGCCCGCTCGGCCTCTTCAACCCGGACGAGATGGGCGACCTGCTGGAGGACCGCTACGGCATCCCGCGCCGCCGCCTGACCGGGCTGATGAGCCCGTGGGCGGTGAAGCGGCTGGACGAGTTCGGCGGCGACATCTCCCGCTTCCGCGTCGTCAAGCTGCATCCCAGCAAGCTGCGCCAGATCTGCGTCACCAAGACGGAGCCGGGCGACGAGAACAACCAGGACATCTCCTCGCTGGTCGGCAAGGTCGACATCCGCAAGCTGGAGGTCTACAGCCAGAACGATCCCGACGCCTACAGCTTCTCCGGCGGCCTGAACCGGGCCAGCCAGGGCCTGCTCGAATTCGTCGAGATGTTCAAGGCCCCCATCAAGATGCTCCACCCGCTGCTGACGGCGACCCAGGAGGGCAACTACGTCGGCTCGGAGAACATCGGCGCCATCCCGTTCCAGGGCATCATCCTCGCCCACTCGAACGAGGCGGAGTGGCAGTCCTTCAAGAACAACAAGAACAACGAAGCCTTCATCGACCGCATCTGTGTCATCAAGGTCCCCTACTGCCTGCGCGTGCAGGAGGAGCAGCGGATCTACGACAAACTGGTCAAGGGCTCCGATCTCGCGACCGCGCCCTGCGCGCCGTCGACGCTGGAGATGCTGGCGAAGTTCTCGGTGCTGTCGCGCATGCGCGACCATCCGAACTCCAGCCTCTACTCCAAGATGCGCGTCTATGACGGCGAAAGCATGAAGGAGACCGACCCCAAGGCCAAGTCCATGCAGGAATACCGCGACCAGGCGGGCGTGGACGAGGGCATGGACGGCATCTCCACCCGTTTCGCCTTCAAGGTCCTGGCCGCGACCTTCAACTACGACTCCAACGAGATCTCGGCCGATCCCGTCCACCTGATGTACATCCTGGAGCAGTCGATCAAGCGGGAGCAGTTCCCCGACGACACCGAGAAGAAATACATCGAGTTCATCAAGGCCGAGATGGCGCCGCGCTATGCGGAGTTCATCGGGAACGAGATCCAGAAGGCGTATCTGGAATCCTACAGCGACTACGGGCAGAACCTGTTCGACCGCTATGTGGATTACGCCGACGCGTGGATCGAGGACCAGGACTTCAAGGACCCGGACACCGGCCAGCTGATGAACCGCGAGCTTCTGAACCAGGAGCTGACCAAGATCGAGAAGCCTGCCGGGATCGCCAACCCGAAGGACTTCCGCAACGAGGTCGTCAAGTTCGCGCTGCGCGCGCGGGCGGCGAACGCCGGGCGCAACCCCTCCTGGACGTCCTACGAGAAAATCCGTGAGGTGATCGAGAAACGCATGTTCTCCCAGGTGGAGGATCTGCTTCCGGTCATCAGCTTCGGGTCCAAGAAGGACGGCGAGACCGAGAAGAAGCACAACGAGTTCGTGTCGCGCATGATGTCGCGCGGCTACACCGAGCGGCAGGTCCGCCGGTTGGTCGAGTGGTACATGCGCGTGAAGCAGGCCGGCTGACGGCCCGCTTCGCCACACGAGCGTGAACGGGTAGGAGGGGCTCCCCCTTGATGAACATCATCGACCGTCGCCTGAATCCGCAAGGCAAGAGCCTGGCCAACCGCCAGCGTTTCCTGCGCCGTGCCAAGGAGCAGGTGGTGAAGGCGGTGCGGGATGCCTCCGGCAAGCGTGGCATCCAGGACATCGAAAACGGCGAGAAGGTGACCATCTCGACCGGCGGCGTGCGGGAGCCCTCCTTCCACCGCTCCGGCGCCGGCGGCGTGCGCGATTACGTCGTGCCGGGCAACAAGGAGTATGTGGAGGGAGACACCATCGCGCGGCCCGAGAGCGGCGGCGGTCGCGGCGGCAACGAAGGCAGTCCGGACGGGGAGGGCGACGACGATTTCCGCTTCGTCCTGTCCCGCGAGGAGTTCCTGGACATCTTCCTGGAGGACCTGGAGCTTCCCGATCTCGTCAAGCAGAAGGTCAAGCAGACGGAGTCCCACTCGCTGACGCGGGCGGGCTACTCGGTGACCGGCTCGCCGGCCAACCTGAACCTCGTCCGCACCATGCGCAACAGCCTCAGCCGGCGCATCGCGCTGAAGCGCCCCAAGCCGGCGGAGATGCTGGAGCTTGAGGCTCTTCTGCGCGAGGCGGAGGACCGCGGCGAGGACCCCGAGAAGCTGCGGGAGATGCGCGACCAGTTGGAGCGGCACTATCTCCGCTCCAAGCGCATCCCCTTCATCGACCCGATCGATGTCCGCTACAACCGGTTCGAGACGGTGCCGAAGCCCATCGCGCAGGCGGTCATGTTCTGCCTGATGGACGTCTCCGGCTCGATGACCGAGCACATGAAGGACCTCGCCAAGCGCTTCTTCATGCTGCTGTTCCTGTTCCTGAAGCGGCGCTACCGGTCGGTCGACATCGTCTTCATCCGCCACACCCACGAGGCCAAGGAGGTGGACGAGGACACGTTCTTCTACTCCACCGAGACCGGCGGCACCGTGGTCTCCACGGCGCTGGAGGAGATGCAGCGCATCGTCAAGGAGCGCTATCCGGAGAACGAGTGGAACATCTACGCCGCCCAGGCGTCGGACGGCGACAACATGTCGTCGGACAACGCGCGGTCGGCGGGTCTGCTGCGGGACGGTATCCTGCCGCTGTGCCAGTACTTCGCCTACATCGAGGTGGCGGCGGAGCACAACATGGGCCTGTCGGCGCTGGGCCGCGAGACGGAGCTGTGGCGGACCTACAAGACGGTCCAGGGGCCGGATTTGCCGATCGCCATGCGCCGCGTCCGCTCCCGCCGCGAGATCTTCCCGGTCTTCCGTGACCTGTTCGCCCGCGAGAAGGCGGGGGCGTAGGCGTCTCCCTGCCCCCACCCCAACCCTCCCCCGCTGACGCAGGGGAGGGGGCTTCGTTTCCCTCCCCTGCGAAGCGGGGGAGGGTCAGGGAGGGGGCAATGCCCGCCACCGCAAGGCCGCAGCAAGAATCGGGGCCAAAACCCCGCAGAGTATTGAGAGGATGTGAGGCATGAGCGCTGTGATCGACAAGCCCGACAGCCTGCTCTACGACGGGGCGGACTGGGATTACGACCAGATCAAGCGCGTCTACGACGCCATCGAGGACATCGCCCTGAAGGACATGGGCCTCAACGTCTATCCCAACCAGATCGAGGTCATCACGGCCGAGCAGATGCTCGATGCCTATTCGTCCATCGGCATGCCGCTGATGTACAAGCACTGGTCCTTCGGCAAGCATTTCGCCCGCGACGAGATGCTCTACCGCAAGGGCTACCGCGGCCTCGCCTACGAGATCGTCATCAACTCCAGCCCCTGCATCAGCTACATCATGGAAGAGAACACCATGACGATGCAGACGCTGGTGATCGCCCACGCCGCCTTCGGCCACAACCATTTCTTCAAGAACAACCAGCTCTTCCAGCAGTGGACGGACGCCGAGGGCATCCTCGACTATCTGGAATTCGCCAAGTCCTACATCGCCCAGTGCGAGGACCGCTACGGCCACCACGCGGTGGAGCGGGTGCTCGACGCCGCCCACGCCCTGATGAACCAGGGCGTGCACAAGTACCCGAAGAAGCGCAGCCTCGACCTGCGGCTGGAGCAGAAGCGCGAGCGGGAGCGGCAGGAGTACCAGGAGCAGACCTTCAACGACCTGTGGCGCACCGTGCCGAAGGTCGCCATCGGCGGCAACCGCCCGTCCAAGTCGGTGTCGGAGCGCAAGAAGCTGCTCGGCCTGCCCGAAGAGAACCTGCTCTATTTCCTTGAGAAGAAGGCGCCGCGGCTGGAGCATTGGCAGCGCGAAATCCTCCGCATCGTCCGCCACATGGCGCAGTATTTCTACCCGCAGAAGCAGACCAAGCTGATGAACGAGGGGTGTGCGACCTACACCCACTACACCATCCTGAACGAGATGCACCGGCGGGGGATGATCAGCGAAGGCGCGATGCTGGAATTCCTGCATTCGCACACCTCGGTGGTGTTCCAGCCGGAGTTCGACGACCAGCGCTTCTCGGGCATCAACCCCTACGCGCTCGGCTTCGCGATGATGCAGGACATCCAGCGCATCGCCGAGAACCCCACGGACGAGGACCGCTACTGGTTCCCCGACCTCGCCGGGCGGGGCGACGGCATGGGCGCGCTGCGCGACGCCTGGGCCAACTTCCGCGACGAGAGCTTCGTGCTCCAGTATCTCAGCCCGCATTTGATGCGGAAGTTCAAGATGTTCAGCGTGCGCGACGACGCGGAAGACCCCTATCTGCTGGTCGAGAACATCCACAACGAGCGCGGCTACCGCGGCATCCGCAAGCTGCTGGCGCGGCAGTACGACCTGGGCTTCCTGGAGCCGGACATCCAGATCGTCGACGTCGATCTGGCCGGCGACCGCAAGCTGATCCTGCACCACCGCGTGACCAACGGCGTGCTGCTGGACGAGAGCGACGCCAAGGCCGTGCTGCGCCACATCGCCAACCTGTGGGGCTACGAGGTCCAGCTCGTCGAGGTGTCGGCCCTGTCCGACGCCATCCTGAAGGAACACGCGGTCACTGCGCCCAGCGGCATCGGGGGGTGATGGGGGCGGGGTGGGCCGCGTGTTGCCCCCACCCCGGCCCTCCCCCGCTTTCGCAGGGGAGGGAGATTTTAGCGAAGTTGCGGCAGTCCCCTCCCCTGCGGCAGCGGGGGAGGGTTAGGGTGGGGGCGACGCCTCCGGGTCCAGCGTGTACAGCTCCTGCGGGCGGCCCACTCCACGCAGCAGGTAGCGCCCGACCGAGATCAGCCGTTCCCGGCACTCCGGGGCGGACTCGGTGAAGGCGGAGGACAGCAGGATGTCCTGGTCGAGCGACCGGCACATGGCGGCGATGCGGCTGGCCTCGTTCACCGCCGGGCCGACGACGGTGAAGTCCAGCCGGTCTACCCCGCCGATGTTGCCGTAGAACACCTTCCCCTGGTGCAGCCCGAGATAGAAGCGCGTCACCGGCAGCCCGGCGGCGGAGCGGCGGCTGTTCAACTCCTTGCAGCGCTCCCGCGCCTCCTCCGCCGCGTCGAGGGCGGCGCGGCAGGCGTCCTCGGCGCTGGAGCGGTCGAAGACCGCCAGGATGCCGTCGCCGATGAACTTCAGCACCTGCCCGCGGTGCCGGTGGATCGCCGTCACCACCAGCTCCGCGTAGTCGTTCAGCAGCGGCAGGATGGTTTCCGGGGCCGCCGTGTCGGTGATGCGGGTGAAGCCCTGGAGGTCGCTGAACCACAGCACGGCGTCCAGCTCCTCCGCCACGCCGCGGCGGATGTGGCCGCGCAGCACCCGGTGGCCCGCGTCCCGCCCCAGATAGGTCTCCGCCAGCGTGTTGGCGATGTGCGCCATGGCGTGGCCGCGCAGCGCCAGCGCCAGACTGCCGGTGAGGGTGAGCAGGGCGTCGCGCTGGGCGTCGCTGAAGCCGTCGGGATGGTGCGACACCCAGGAGGAGAAGATGCAATCCAGCTCGCCGATGGCGGCGCGGGGGCCCAGGCGGTTGACGATGGCCATGTAGTCGGTGGCGCCCTGCGCTCGGAGCTCGTCGACGATCGGGAACTCGCCGCCCTCCGTGCCGTCGGTCAGCCGCAGGCGCAGCATCGTCTCGCCGGAGGTGTAGAGCCGGTGGAAGGGGCTGCGCAGCCATTTCTCGTCGATGTCGGGATCGCTGCCGTCGCCGCCATACTCGGTCCGGCGCACCTCGGCGGCGTTGCGCCCGCTGCTGTCCCAGGTGACGACATGGCCGGCGATGGTCGGGTGCAGCGTGTCCGCCCCGACCACCGTCCGGGTCAGCGGCACGCCCGCCGCGACCAGCCGTTCGCAGAAGCCGCCGATGAGGTCCGTCTCCGGCACCCCCCGCAGCCCGGCCTCCGCGATCCAGCGGCTGAGGTCGAGAATCCCTTGCGCATCCATGCCCGCCATCCTGCCACAGGTGGCGCCCTTCGGGAACGGAGGGTCAGCAGCGGGACAGGGCGTCCGCGATGAAGGCCGTGACCGTTCCGAAGTCGCCGGTTGTCCGCAATTCGGCGGGCATGGCCTGAAAGTCAAGCTCCGGTCCGAAACCGATCATCGGCTTTCCGAAGCGCAGGGCCAGCCGGACCTCGTCGAGCGTCCCGTGGCGGCCCGGCAGGACGACGATCACGTCGCTGGTCAGGATGTTGACGTGGTTGCGGCTCAGCTCCGTCGGCGGCGCGCCGGCCGGCTTGCGCGCGAAGGGCGTCAGGATGGGCAGGTCGATGTAGGGGTTGGGGTAGCCGGGCAGGGGCGCATGGCCGCGGATCGGATCGGGCTCGGACGGCAGGATGCCGATGGAGCGGCCCCGGCGCCCCGGCGTGCCGTGGAAGGCCCGCGCGGCCGACCGCATCACCCCGCCGCCGCCGCCGGTCAGCAGGTCGTGCCCGGCCCCGGCGATCCACGCGCCGAGCGGCTCCGCGTAGTCCGCCCATTCCTCCTGCCCCGACCCCATCACCCCGATGATCGCCATATCCATCCGCCTCCCTGTTACCGTCCGCGTGGTTTCGCCCGCGCCGTGGGTTCCGCCTCCAGCGGGTTGTCGGGCCAATAATGCTTGGGATACTGCCCCTTGAGGTCCGCCTTCACCGCCTTGTAGGCGTTGGCCCAGAAGCTGGCGAGGTCGCGCGTCACCTGCACCGGGCGGCGGGCCGGCGACAGCAGGTGCAGCAGCAGCGGCACCCGCCCGCCGGCGATGCGCGGCGTCTCGGCCAGCCCGAACATCTCCTGCAGCCGGACGGCCAGCACCGGCTCGTCCCCGCTGTAATCGATGGGGATGCGGGAGCCGCTGGGCACCTCGACATGGGTCGGCGCCTCCTTGTCCAGCCGCTGCTGCATCGCCCAGGACAGCAACCCACGCAACGCGTTGCCCAGCTCCACCCGGTCGAGATGCGCGCGGCGCGAGGCGCCGTTCAGGAAGGGCGCCAGCCAGTCCTCCATCGTCTCCAGCAGGGCGGCGTCGGAGACGTCCGGCCACTCCTCGCCCTCCCGGCGGCGCAGGAACAGGACGCGCGTCTGCCACTTGCGCAGCTCGTCGCTCCAGGGCAGGGCGGTCAGCCCCATCTCCCGGATGCCCTGCAGCATGGCGGCGGCGATGGCCTCGGCGGGCGGGTTGGGCAGGCGCTTGTCCTCCAACGCCAGGGCGAACAGCATGCGGCGGCGGCGGGCCAGCACCGTCTGCTCCCGCCCGTCCCAGGCGACCACGGTCTCGCTGCGGATGTGCTCGGCGAAGGCCTCCTCCAGCTCCGCCAGCGTGAGCGGGGCGGCCAGGAAGATGCGCGACTCGCGGGCGGCCCCGTCCAGGTCGGCGACGGCCAGCCAGTCCTCGGCGGTCAGCGGCTCGGCGTCCTGGAAATAGGCGCCGCGCCCGTTGGACAGCCGGTACTGCGCGGCGGCCCCGCCCGCGCTGCCGCCGGGACGGCGCTGGCCGATGCGGTCGGGATAAGCCAGGGCGACCAGCAGGCCGGTGGCGCCGAGATCGCCACCATTGCCCTTCACGCCCAACTGCCGCTTCCAGTTCCGGGCCTGCTTCAACGCCTGCTGGGCGCCGCCGCGCTCCACGGTCAGGCCACGCCCGGCACCGCGCACCCGGCCCTCATCGTCGAGCCCGCGCAGCAGCTCCACGCGCAGCCGCAGATCGGCGTCGCGGAAGCCCGGCTGGGCGCGGACGATGTCGCGCTCGCCGAGCAGGGCGGCGACCTCGCAGGCCAGCGCCCCCAGCCCCATCGCCTTGCCCTTCAGCATCATGTGGGCCAGCCGGGGATGCACGCCGAAGCCGGCCATGCGGCGGCCGTGGGCGGTGATGCCGCCGTCGGCGTCCAGCGCCCCCAGCTCGCGCAGCAGCTCCCGCGCCTGGGCCATGGCGGCGGCGGGCGGCGGGTCGAGCCAGGCGAGCGACGACGGGTCGGACACGCCCCACACCGCCAGCTCCAGCGCCAGCGGGGCGAGGTCGGCGTCCATGATCTCCGGCGGGGTGAAAGGGGCCAGCGCCTTGTGCGACGGCTCCGGCCACAGGCGGTAGCAGACGCCGGGCTCCAACCGGCCGGCGCGGCCCCGCCGCTGCTCCGCCGACGCCTGGGAGACCTTGGCGGTGACCAGCCGCGTCATGCCGCTGCGCGGGTCGAAGCGGGGGACCCGCATCAGCCCGCCGTCCACGACGATGCGGATGCCCTCGATGGTCAGGCTGGTTTCGGCGATAGGGGTGGCGAGGACGATCTTGCGCGTGCCCGGCGGGCTTGGGGCGATGGCGCGGTCCTGGGCGTCCGCCGTCAGGTCGCCGTAGAGCGGGGCGATCACCGTGCCGGGGCCGAGGTCCGATCCCTCCAGAAGGCTCTGCACCCGCCGGATCTCCCCGGCGCCGGGCAGGAAGACCAGCGCGTTGCCGCTCTCCTCGCGCAGGGCGCGGCGGACGGCGGTGGCCACGGCGTCTTCAATACGGGTGCCGGTGCCGGGGGCGTCGAGGTGGCGGGTCTCCACCGGGAAGGCCCGGCCCTCGCTGGTCACCATCGGGGCGTCGCCCAGCAGTGCGGCGACCGGACCGCCGTCCAGCGTCGCGGACATCACCACCAGCCGCAGGTCGTCGCGCAATGCGCCGCGCGCCTCCTGCACCAGGGCCAGCGCCAGATCGCTGTCGATGCCGCGCTCGTGGAACTCGTCGAACAGCACGGCGCCGACCGCCGGCAGCTCGGGGTCCTCCTGAAGCTGGCGCAGGAACAGGCCGTCGGTCACCACCTCGATCCGGGTCTTCGGCCCGACCTTGGTGTCCAGCCGCACACGGTACCCGACCGTCTCGCCGACGCTTTCCCCCAGCATCGCGGCCATGCGGCGGGCGGCGGCGCGGGCGGCCAGCCGCCGCGGCTCCAGCACGATCACCTTGCGCCCGGCCAGCCAGGGCCGGTCGAGCAGGGCCAGCGGCACGCGGGTGGTCTTGCCCGCCCCCGGCGGCGCCTGGAGCACCGCCACGCCGCGCCCGTCCAGCGCGGCCAGCAGCTCGGGAAGCACGGGATCGATGGGAAGGGGCGGGATGCTCATGAGTTCTGTGAACCGGTGGAGAGGGGCGCCGCCCGTGTTCCTGGCAGCGGCGGGCGCCCCGGTCAAGCCTTCCGCCGGGCGTTGGTGGCTATTCGGTCTCCTCCCGGCAGAAGACCCCGGCCTCGGTGTCGTGGGTGAACAGCTCGGCGTAGCGCGCCCAGCCGGTGACGGCGTTCAGCGTCTCCTCGGCGTAGTCCTCGCTCATGAAGGCTTCCAGCTCGCGGGCGAACGGGGCGTAGGGGACGCGGTGGTCGGGGCGCTCCGCCAGGGCGGCGTCGATGTGCGCGGCGAGCGGCACGAAATGGACCAGATGCTCGGCGAACAGCGCCTTGCGGTCGTCCATCCCGGCCTCGGCGAACAGGCGGCCCGGCTCGGTCAGCCGGATGTCCCCCTCCGCCACCTCGGCGAATCCCAGCATCTGGAGCGTCTCGGCGATGGGGAAGAGGTCGTCGATCTCGTGTCGCAGCGCCGCCGCGAGGTGCGGCAGGTCCGCCTTGCCCTGGTAGGGCGGGGCGGCCAGCGTCTCCATCAGGCCGGCCAGCAGGTTCGTCGAGACGTGCTGGAGCGGCTCGGCGTAGACCGGCCGCGGACGCCCGGCCGTTGTCCCCGGTGCCGTCGCCGGCGTGCTCAGCGGCTTGCGCGCGGTCATCCGGCCGTAGATGTCGTCGACCAGATCGCGGAAGTCCGGGGCCAGCCGGTTGCGCGGGTGCGGAATGTCCACCCGGATTTCCGCCGCCACGCGGCCCGGGTTGGAGGCGAAGACCAGGATGCGGTCGCACATCAGCACCGCCTCCTCGATGTTGTGGGTGACCATCAGGATCGACCGGGTCGGCAGCTTGCGCTCCATCCACAGGTCGAGCAGGTCGGTGCGCAGCGTCTCCGCCGTCAGCACGTCGAGCGCCGAGAAGGGCTCGTCCATCAGCAGGATTTCCGGATGGACGACCAGGGCGCGGGCGAAGCCGACGCGCTGGCGCATCCCGCCGGACAGCTCCTTGGGGTAGGCGCTCTCGAAGCCCGACAGGCCGATCAGGTCGATGGCCTCCTCGGCGCGCGCCGCCGCCTCGTTCGCGGGAACGCGCAGCGCCTTCAGCCCGGCCAGCACATTCTCCTCGACGGTCAGCCAGGGGAACAGCGCGAAGGACTGGAACACCATCGCCACCCCGTCGGTCGGCCCGGCCACCGGCGCGCCGTGGTGGAGGACTTGGCCGGAGGTCGGCCGCGCCAGCCCGGCGACGATGCGCAGCAGCGTGGACTTGCCCGAGCCGGAGCGGCCGAGCAGCCCGACGATCTCGCCGTCGCGCAGCGTCAGGTCCACGCCGTCGAGCACGACATACTGCTGGCCGGACGGCTTGCGGTAGGCCTGCCGGACGCCGTGGAGTTCAAAGAGGGGCGAGTTCTGCGTCATGGGTACGGCCTCCGTCAGGCAAGGCGCAGGCGGCGTTCAGCGTAGCCGTAGAGCGGACGCCAGAGCAGCCGGTTGAGCAGGGTGACGAACAGGGACATCACGGCGATGCCGAGCACGATGCGCGGGTAGTCCCCGGCGGCGGTCGCCTGGGCGATGTAGCTGCCCAGCCCGTGCGCGGTGACCTCGGCGTCGCCCCAGCGCACCGCCTCGGCGACGATGCTGGCGTTCCACGAGCCACCCGCCGCGGTCACCGCGCCGGTCAGGTAGTAGGGGAAGACGCCGGGCAGCATGACGTCGCGCCACCACTGCCAGCCGCGGATGCGGAAGCTGGACGCCGCCTCCTTGAGGTCGCTGGGGAAGGCGGCGGTCCCGGCGACGACGTTGAACAGGATGTACCACTGCGTGCCGAGGATCATCAGCGGGCTGAGCCAGACGTCCGGGTTCAGGTCGAAGCGCAGGATGGTGAGGACGGCGACCGGGAACAGCAGGTTGGCCGGGAAGGCCGCCAGGAACTGCGCCAGCGGCTGGACCGCCTCGGCAAGGCGCGGGCGCAGCCCGATCAGCACGCCGAGCGGCACCCAGACGAGCGAGGCGATGGCGATCAGCACCACGACGCGCAGCAGCGTCGCCGTTCCGAGCAGCAGGACGTTCCCGACGTCGCCCCAGCCGGCGCCGCCGGCGATGAACCGCACCAGGGTCCAGCCCAGGGCGAGCGCCGCCACCGCGACGACCGCGTACCACACCCGGTCGAGTGTGCGCTCAAGCGCGAGGGAGGGCGGGCCGGCGACCCGGCGGCGCAGGGCCGGGGGCAGGGCGGCGGTCAGGGCGGCAAGCGGCGACAGGCGCAGCCACGCCACCCGGCCGAGCAGGGACTCGACCGGCGCCAGCAGCGAGCGGCAGACGCGGGTGCGCTGGAACAGCCGCAGCACCCAGGACTCGGGCGCCTCCTGCGCGCCGGTCTGCTCGAAGCGGAACTTGTCGGCCCAGGCAACCAGCGGGCGGAACAGGAACTGGTCGTAGAGCAGGATGACCGCCAGCATCGCCAGCACCGCCCAGCCGACGGCGCCGAGGTCCTTCTGCGCGATGGCCTCGGCCAGATAGGAGCCGATGCCAGGCAGCGTGACGGTGTGGTCGCCGACGGTGATCGCCTCCGACGCGACGACGAAGAACCAGCCGCCGGACATCGACATCATCATATTCCAGACCAGCCCCGGCATGGCGAAGGGCGCCTCCAGCCGCCAGAAGCGCTGCCAGCCGGAAAAGCGGAAGCTGGTGGCCGCCTCGTCCAGATCGCGCGGCACCGAGCGTAGCGACTGGTAGACGCTGAAGGTCATGTTCCAGGCCTGGCTGGTGAAGATGGCGAAGATCGCCGCGCATTCGGCGCCCAGCACGCTGCCGGGGAACAGCGACAGGAAGAAGACCACGGTGAAGGAGATGTAGCCGAGCACCGGCACCGACTGGAGCACGTCCAGCACGGGGATCAGCACCATGCCGGCCCGGCGGCTCTTCGCCGCCAGCGTGGCGTAGGTGAAGGTGAAGAGCAGCGAGGCCGCCATCGCCGCCAGCATGCGCAGCGTCGAGCGCAGCGCATAGTCCGGCAGGTTCCAGGGGTCGAGCGAGACGGCCGGCGCGTCGAGGCTCGCCAATGGTGCCGTCATCTGGTGACCGCCGACGGCGGTCAGGGCGAGCAGGCCGACGACCAGCGGCAGGGCCACGAGGTCCCAGCGGTTGGGCGTGGCGGTCGCCGTTTTCACGGAAACGCTTGTCTGGGTCCAGACCATGGCCCCTCCATCCTGCGGCCGGATCGGAGTCCGGTCGCGTTCGGCATGCGCAATCGGCGTGTGCAGGCACCCGACGCCGTGCGGCGTCGGGTGGGCGTCAAAGGGGAAGGATGGCGGTCAGCCCGGCGCTGGCGGCGGCAAGGGCGCGCACGCGCTCTGGTGTGTGGGCGCGCGGAACGGCATCGGAATGGTGATGGAAGACGTCACCATGGTTCACCTGTGCGGCTGTCGGCATCGCGGCCGGCCGTGGCGAACCTGCGAAAAGGTCAGGCCAGGATCGGCAGAGTACCGAAGATTGGTCGGGGTCGACGACTGTGGCTGTCCATCTCTTGCTTTCTCGGCGCGGGACCGGACCGCGCGTCCGGACGCCCGCCAATCATGCGGTGACGTTGGTGCTGATCTATTCCTGGAATTGAAGCCGGTCAAGCGCGCGGCGGCGTTTCTTGGCGATCATTGCAGAGGTTTCATGTTGCCCGCCCTTCGCCGTCGGAGCGAGGGCTGCGCCTCCGGATGCAGATCGTCGAGGGCGTGTCAAAGTGTCGCAGAAGCCCGCAGCCGGCCAGCGATCCGAGAACCTTTCGCAACAAGGCGTTATGGTTCAAATAACCACAATCCATTTGTGACTTAACGATCTCGGGACCCTATGGCCAACATTCACGACCCCGCCCTGTTCCTCGCCCACGCCTGCGCGCTGGAGGAGGACGCCGCCAACCGTTTCGCCGACCTGTCGGAGGCCATGAAGACCTACGGCAACGCGGACGTCGCGGCCTTCTTCGCCAAGATGGCCGAGTTCTCGCGCTTGCATCTGGCGGACGCCCGCAAGCGCTCCGCCTTCCGCGACGTGCCGGTGCTCGCCCCGGAAGACTTCCAGTGGCCGGACGACGAGAGCCCGGAAGCGGCCTCCATGGAAGGCTCGCACTATCTGATGACGGTGGATTACGCGCTGGAGCTGGCGCTCGACAGCGAAAAGCGCGGGCACGCCTTCTACGCCGACGTGGCGGCCTCCACCACGGACCCGGAGGTCCGCATGATGGCCGAGGAGTTCGCCTCGGAAGAGGCGGAGCATGTGGCGGAACTGGAGCGCTGGATCGAGCGCTTCCCCAAGAAGGGGTAAAAGCCGTTTCCCGCGGTTTCCGCCCTTGCGGGAACCGCGGGAAGGGCGAACGAGCGCCTTACTTGGACAGGTCGGCGTAGTCGTACTCGTACTTTTTGTCCGCCGGCTTGAAGGTCTTGAAGGCGGCGATGACGTCGTCCACCGACACGCCCGCCGGCACGTTGAGAATCTCGTACACGACCGAGCTGCCGCTGGTCGGGCCAACGTCGGCGTTGCGGTGAGCCTGGGAAATCAGGCCCTCGCCGGCCTTCTTGATCATGATCGAAGCCATATCCGTTCCGTCTCCTGTTACACGTCGCCCGACGCAGCAATATCCATAACTCGAATAAGGGTATGGGGCCAATGGATAAATTGCTGCGGCGCGTCAGCGGCGGGTGATCCAGAGCGCGGTCACGTCGTCGTTCAACCGTTCGCCATGAAGTGCGGCGTGGTGGGCCATCAGGGCGGGCAGGGGGCGCTCGGGGGCGTCCGCCGCCGCGCGCTCGGCCAGACGGAGCAGGCCGTCCTCGCCCAGCATGGCGCCCTCGGCGTTCCGGGCTTCGCTCAGCCCGTCGGAATAGAGGAACAAGCTGTCGCCGCGCCGCAGCGGCACGCGCCGGTTCGTGTAGGCGGAGTCCGGGAAGGCGCCGAGGAGCGGGCCGGAGGCGTCCAGCGGCTGGATGCCGAAGTTGGTCATCAGGAGGGGGCTGGGCGACGCGGCGGCGGCGTAGAGCAGCGTGTCGTCGGCCCGGTCGATCACCCCGTAAAAGGCGGTGGCGAACTGGCCCAGCGGCAGGATCTCGCACAGCCGACCGTTCAGTTGGCGGAGCAGGCCGGCGGGGTCGCGCAACTCCTCCGGCGGGGTGCGGGTCAGCAGCGTGTGCAGGCGGAAGGCGTTGATCGCCGCGGCGATGCCGTGGCCCGACAGGTCGGCGGCGAAGATCCCGACGCGGGTCCCGTCGAACGCGAAGGCCGTCCAGAAGTCGCCGCCGATCTCGTCCGACGCGCGGAAGACCGAGTCCACCATCAGCCCGTTCCGTTCGGCGAGGGCGGCCAGCTCCGCCGCCTCCGGGACCAGGGCGAGCTGCATCGCGCGGGCCTGCCGCAGGTCGCGCTCCACCCGCTCGTGGAAGGCGCGCAGCTCCTGCACCATCGACCGGCGCTCCAGATGGTAGCGCACGCGGGCGATGCATTCGCCGGGGTTGATCGGCTTGGCGATCAGGTCGGTCGCCCCGGCGCTGAAGCAGACCGTCCTCATCTGATCGGAGTGCAGCGCGCTCTGCATCAGGATCGGCAGGTCGCGCCAGCGTGGGTCGCCGCGCAGGCTGCGGCAGACTCCGATGCCGTCCATCCGCGGCATGGCCGCGTCGAGCAGCAGCAGGTCGGGGGCAAAGCTCTCCAAACGCTCCATCACCTCTTCCGCGGAGGAGGCGAAGGCGACTTGGGTGATGCCGGCCCATTGCAGGAAGCGGGTCAACGTCCTGCGGTTGAAGGCGCTGTCGTCGGCGATCAGCACCCGGCAGCCGCCGAGCGGGATGCCCAGTTCCATCCCGTAGACCGACGCGCCGGGGCGGGCGGGGCGCGGCGGAGCGGCGTCGTCCGTGCCGGGCGGCACCGTCATGGCGCGGGCGTGGCCCATCGCGTCCGCTCCCGCCGCGTCAGTCGGCGATGTTGAACATGGTGTGGAACTTGGCGATCGTGATCAGGCGCCGCACCTCGTCGCGGGCGCCGCGGATCGCGAAGTCCAGATTGCGCCGCTGCGCGGTGTCGCGGGCGATGATGAACATGCCGAGGCCGGAGGAGTCGACGAAGTCGAGCCGCGACAGGTCGAACACCACCCGGTGCCCCGCCGGCCGCTCGAAGGTGGCGATGACGTCACGGAAGGTGTCGTGGTCGGCAAAGGTCATGCGCCCGCTCAGCACGATTTCGGTGCTGGCCGGGGCCTCGCGGACGGAGAAATCCATGGCGGCGCTCATCTGTGGTTCACCCGTGGCCGAAGAGAGGCGCAATCCTCCGCCGGTGCGCTTGATGGGCGATGGGGCTGGCGGGGACGCGGGCGCATTCTAGGTCGCCGGGAATTGCACTTTGATGACGCTGCCGTGTCAGCAGCGCGTTATCCGGTCCAGATGGGCCGATCTTATTGCAGCGCGGCCTCTTCCACCCGTGGATGCGACAGGCGTTCGGCGATTCCGCCGGCCAACCATGCCGAATAGGCATCGCGCCCCTCCGGCCCCAGCATGCCGTTGCGGCAGAAGGCCGATGCCTTGGCCGGCTTGGGAAGCGCCGAGTCGGGGAAACGCCAGAGCGGTAGGTCGGCCTGCCCGCTCAGCCGGTCGAGCGCCGCCGGCCGGTAGCCGTTGCCCGCGCCGTACAGACGCTCCTCCACCACCGCCGGGCGGGGCGGGAGCAGCAGGGCGATCCCGACCCCGGCGGCGCGCGCCTGATCGGCGAAGCGGCGCACCCGCTCGAAGGCGGGTGAGTCGTCGTTCATGCGGACGGCGGCGTCGCGGGCCTCCACCCAGCGGTCGGCGGCGGTGGCGGTCCAGCCCTGCAGACCGACGGCGTGGCACGGCTTGGCGTATTGCAGGGCGCTCTGGTCGGGCAGGTAGGAACGGCCGAGCATCGCCACCTCCGTCAGGTGGGAGCCGTAGCGGCGCAGGCCGGCGAAGTCGCCGCGTTCGGCGAACAGCAGGTCCACGTCCAGGAGGACCAGAGCCGGCTTGAGCTTCAGCACGTCGCCCAGCAGCGGCTCGAAGTCCTCGATGCGGGCGTGGTCGTGGACGATGCGCAGGAAATGCAGGCTTTCCACCCCGTGCTTCGCCGCCAGTGCGGCCATGCCGGGTTCGTCCAGGGTGGCGTGGCGCAGCGCCGAGTCACCCAGCGCCACCACCACGACGGGGGACAGGTCCCGCGCCGCCCGCTCCGCCGTCGCGGCGATGCGGTTGCTGTTGTACCAGGCGAAGGGCCGGTCGTGGAGGCTGTAGCCGGTCCAGAAGGCCCCCGCCGTCCCGGCCGCGAACAGGGCGGGGATCACCGCCAGAAGGGTGATCCACATCCGCCGCGGCTTCGCTTGCGGCCCGCTCCTTTCCTTCCGGTGCTTTTGCGGTTCAACAGGCCCGGTCATGGTCCCTCTGCTCCTCCCAGCGATGCACCCAAGCGATGCGCGGTGTCCGATGACACAAACACTCCGGGAGGGAGCAGGGTCCCGTGTTCCGCCGTGTTTTCCTATGACGAAGGGGGCATCCGTCCGGATCGTGCCGGAGTAGCCGGATACGGGCGCTTTCGTGTAGTCTTGCGCGAAAGGCGAGGCACGCATCGAGGCACAGGATGAGCACCGAAATCCGCACCTTCACGATCCCCGACGCGAGCGCGGACGAGGCCCAGGGGCACCTCTCCTCCTTCCTGCGCACGGTCGAGGTGCAGCGCATCGACACCGCCTACGCCGACGGCGGCTGGCGTGTTCTCGTCCTTTACAAGGATCTGAAGCGCAAGGAGGAATCCCTCCAGATCGAAGCCGCGATCAACGCCGCCCTCAACGGTTGGCGGGATCGCGCGGCGGCCCGTGAAGGGCTGTCGCGCGACGCCGTCCTGTCGGACGAACTGGTGCCGGAAATCGCCCGTTTCGCCCCCACGACGGAGCGCGAACTGTCCATCATCGTTGGCGCCCGCGACCTCGGCGTGGGCCACTTCGGCGGCGAGATCGTGCAGGTCGTCCGCGCGACCCTGGACGAACTGATCGACTGACACATTCGCTCTCCGGAACGGTATAGGCCGAAGGGCCGGGGGCCCCTGGGCGCTGTGCCGAAAGAGAAGCGGGACCCGCCGTAAGCCCGATTCCAGACGCTCCCACGCTGTGCCAGCATACCCTCGTAGTTTGCGGCAATGCAGCATGGCGGGGGCCATGGACGGAATATCCGGATCGAGAGGCGACGTTCCCGATTACCGCGCCATGGCGCGGGAACTGGAAGCGTTCAGCCGTCAAGCGGCGGAGCGCGCGGCGGCCACCGGCGACGGCAGCATGGACGCCCTGGCGCGGCGTCTCGAGCGCCACGCCGAACAAATCCAACATGATCTGGCCGAAGCCCCGATGCGCCGTTTCGGCTGGCGTCTAGGCCTTCTCCACCTTCAGCAGAGTGCCCTCGGCACCGACGATGCGGACGCGGGTTCCGGCGGGGAGATCGGGCCCCTCGACGGTCCAAAGCCCGTCGCCGATCTGCGCCCGGCCCCGCCCGTTGACGATGGGGCCGTCCAGCGTGTGCAGCGTCCCGATGTATTGCGCCGTCCGGCGGTTCAGATGCGGCGTGTGCGTCGTATGCGCTGACCCGCGGGACAGGAAGCGGGTTCCCACCAGCGCGGCGATGGCGAGCAGGGCGAACAGCAGCCCCTGATGCTCCCACGGCAGGGACGGCCAGACCAGGAGCACGAAGCCGACCAGCGCGGCGGCCCCGCCCAGCCAGAGGAAGGCCGCTCCCGGCGCCACCGTCTCCAGCGCGCCCAGCAGCACGGCCAGAACCCACCAGTGCCAGAATTCGATCATCGCGGGTCCGCCTTCGGGGTTTCGCCCAATCCTACGACTCCGGCGGCACCGGCGCATCGCGCCTGTTCGGCTCATCACGATTCCGGTCGTCTCGATTCCGGTCATCGCGATTCCAGGGGCTGCGCGGTGCCGGCGGCGGGGCGGCCGTTCCGGAGGACGCCGCTTGGTTCGCAGGGCGGTTCGGGAAGGCTTCGCGGGCGATCTCCGCAATGCCGCCGATGGCGCCGATCACGTTGGCGGCCTCCAGCGGCATGAACAGCACCTTCTGGTTCGGGGCGGCGGCCACCGCCGTCAGAGCGTCCACATAGCGCTGGGCGACGAAGTAGTTGATGGCCTGGACGTTGCCCCCGGCGATGGCGTCGGAGACCAGCCGGGTGGCCTCGGCTTCGGCCTGGGCGGAGCGCTCGCGCGCCTCGGCGTCGCGGAAGGCGGCCTCGCGCCGGCCTTCGGCCTGGAGGATGGCGGCTTGCTTGGCGCCCTCCGCCCGCAGGATGGCCGCCTGGCGCTGGCCCTCCGCCTCCAGGATGGAGGCGCGGCGGTCGCGCTCCGCCTTCATCTGGCGGGCCATGCTGTCCACGAGGTCGCGCGGCGGCTGGATGTCGCGGATCTCGATGCGCGTCACCTTGACACCCCAGGGGCTGGTCGCCTCGTCCACCACGCCGAGCAGGCGGGCGTTGATCTGGTCGCGCTGGGACAGCAATTCATCCAAGTCCATCGAGCCCATGACCGTGCGGGTGTTGGTCATGGTCAGGTTGAGGATCGCCAGCTCCAGGTTGTTGACCTCGTAGGAGGCCTTGGCGGCGTCGATCACCTGGAAGAAGACGACGCCGTCCGCGGTGACCATGGCGTTGTCGCGGGTGATGACCTCCTGCGATGGCACGTCGAGCACCGTCTCCATCATGCTCTGCTTGCGCCCTATGCGGTCGATCAGCGGCAGCAGCAGATGCAGGCCGGGCTGGAGCGTGCGGGTGTAGCGGCCGAACCGCTCCACCGTCCATTCCTGGCCCTGCGGCACGGTCCGCACGCCCAGCAGAACCAGCGCCAGCGCGAAGATCAGGAGCGCGATGACGAAGAGCGTCAGGCCGCTGGCCACCATCACCCCACCTCCCATCCGGTTGTTCCCTCCCTTGGACCATGCCACGGCGGGGCTGCCCCGGCCAGAGCTAGAGCGGTCAGAGCGTCAGCCAAGCAGGGCGCCGATCGGCTTCAGCGGCTCGTGCGCGTCGAACAGGATCTTCAGGATGGCCAGGATCGGCACCGCCAGCAGCGCGCCGGGGATGCCCCACATCCAGCCCCAGAACAGGATGGACACGAACACCGCGATGGGATTCAGCGCCAGCCGCCGCCCGACGATCATCGGGGTCAGGAAGTTGCCCTCCATCATCGTCAGCGCCACGAAGGTCAGCGGCGGCCCGAAGATGTGCACGCCCCCGTCGAAGGTGAGCGCCGACACCAGGAACAGAACCGCCGTCATCACCGCCGGCCCGATGAAGGGGACGTAGTTGATGAGCCCGGCGAGCGTTCCCCACAGCGCCGCGTTGGGTACCCCCCACAGCCACATCGCCAGCGTCGTCGCGAGGCCGAGTCCGATGTTGATGACCGTGATGGTCGCCAGATAGGCGGCGATGTTCTGCTGCACCGTGGCGGCGACCATGGCGTAATGCACGCGGTCGTCCACGTCGCGCATCGTGCCGATCAGCGCCTCCAGGCTTTGCCGCCCGCGGGCCAGGAAGAAATAGAGCAGCACCTGGAGGATCACCACGTTGGCGATCACCGCCTCCGCCTGATGCAGCACCTGCTCGGCCAGCGACGGGCCGCGCACCACCACCTCCCGCGCCGTACCGTTGCGGTCGGAGGCCATCTGCTCGATCTGGCGGGAGGCCTCGCGGGCGCGGTCGATCCCCTCGCGGATGTCGCCCAGCTTGAACTCCAGCTCGTGGACCACGCGGGGCATCCGGTTGACCCATTCAGTGGCCGGGGTCGCCAGCGTGAAGATGGCCCCCAGCCCGGCGCCGAACACCACGATCACCACCACCGCCGCCCCCAGCGCCTCCGGCAGGCCAAGCCGGTAGAGGCCGCGCACGCAGGGGCGCAGCAGAAGGCTGAGGATCAGCGCCAGCATGATCGGCAGCAGAACGTCGCGCCCGAAATACAGCGTGAACAGCAGCGCGATGACGAACAGCCCCACCACCGCCACCCGCACCGGGTCGCGGGGGTTCCGGGCCGGGGGCAGGGGCTCGGTCACCGGCTCCGGCGGCGGGCTCAGGGGCGGGTCGATCGTGCGGTCGCTCATCGGGGGCAGGCACTCCGGGAGTAGCGGGCCGGGGGGCGCTTGACGGCGCCGGACCCCCGCCCGATTTAGGGGTATTCCAGGACCGCGCCCACGCGGCCCCGCTTCGCGATGACCGGAGTTCCACGAGATGCGCAGCCCGTTCCCTTCGATAAACATCCGCCGCGGCCTGATGGTCCTGGCGCTATCCGTGCTGCCACCGATGGCCGCCTCCACCGCTGCTTTGGCCGAGGACGCCGTCGTCGGGCGCTTCTCCAACGATTGGACCGGCAACGGGCTTCAGGTGCAGGCGATTGAGGACCCGAAGGTGAAGGGCATCACCTGCCATCTGGTGGATTTCGACCGCAGCGTGCTCGACCGGCTGACCAAGGGGAACTGGTTCGAGGACCCGTCCAACGCCTCCATCGCCTGCCGGCGCACCGGGCCGCTGGTGATCGGCGACATCGAGCTGTCGCAGAAGGGGGAGGAGGTCTTTTCCGAGCGCAAGAGCCTGGTCTTCAAGTCCATCGCCATCCGCCGCATCTACGACCGGGTGAACGACACGCTGATCTACGTCGTCTACAGCCGCCAAGTGAAGGACGCCTCGGCGAAGATGGCCATCTCCAGCGTGCCGCTGATCGACACGAACCCCCAATGGGAAAAGGGCAAACCCCCCGTGAAGTGATCGGAGGAAATGATCGGATGGCTTGCAATCGGGCGGGCGCGGCGCCATCATCAGGCTTGGGAGGCAGGGGCTCCTATCCCCCGCCTCCCGGCCCGATCACTGCCGGTTCAGAAGATCAAGGATCGCCTTGACGATCTGGAGCAGCAGGATCAGGAGACCGAGGATTTCCTTCATCCTCCGAGCCTCCTCGTTGAGCGGCGGGGTGGTGGCACTCCACCACCCGTCCGCGCCTCCACCTCGCACGGGGTGCGGGATGGGCGCAACGGAAACTCCACGCATGCGTGTGCGGCGGATTGGCCGGTCGAACCCGTGGCCTTTCGTCAGGTCTTGCCGTGGTGGGACCGCCACTTGCGCCACAGCAGATAGAAGCCGGGCGCCAGCGTCACGATCAGGATGATGCGCACCATGTGGTGGGTGGCGACCAGCGCCACGTCGATGTTCAGCGCCAGCGCGACCAGCGTCATCTCGGCCAGCCCGCCCGGCGCGAAGGCGAGGATCAGCGCGGCCAGCCCCAGCCCCGTCGCTTCGTCCACCATCCAGGCCGCCGCCGTGGTCACCAGCAGCATCAGCCCGGTGAGGCCCAGCGCGGTCAGTCCGTCGCGCCCGATGCGGCGGATGTTCAGACCGGTGAAGCGGCAGCCCAGCGACGCCCCGATCACCACCTGGGCCGCGGCAACCAGCACGCCCGGCGGCTTGCCCTCGGTCAGGCCGGCGAGGTGGATCGCGGCGGACAGCAGCATCGGTCCGACGATCTGGGCGGCGGGGATGCGCAGCAGCTTCGCCAGGGGATAGCCCAGCGCGCAGGCGGACAGCAGCGCCACGTCCAGCGGGGCGAGCGACAGCAGGGGTGGGCCGAGTGTGCCGCGCCGCGCCGGGTCGTACAGCCCCAGCGCCTGGAAGGCGAAGGGGATGACCAGCACCACCAGCATCACCCGCAGCGCGTGGGACAGCGCCATGGTCCGGCTGTCGCCGCCCATCTGGGTGCCGACCATCACCATCTCGTTCAACCCGCCGGGGGTGGCGGTGAAGAAGGAGGTGGGCGGGTCCAGCCGGGCCGCCCGGCGCAGGTACTGCACGCCCAGCGTGGTCGCCAGCACGAGATAGACGGCCAGCGCGCTCAGCGACAGGCTCCATTCGCCGAGCCGCCCCAGGATGTCCGGGGTGAAGCCGCTGCCCAGCATCACGCCGAGGATCATGATCATGGCGTTGCGCAGCGGCTTCGGCACATGCAGCGCGACACCGGCCATGGCGGCGACCGTGGTGGCGGTCATGGCGCCGATCATCCAGGCCAGCGGCAGGTGGAAATAGCTGAACAGCGCGCCCCCCGCCGTCCCCAGTGCGAGGGCGAGCGTGAAGGGCCGGAGCCCCGGTCCGATGGTCATGCCGTTCGTTGTGTCCGGTTCAAGGAACGATCCGCCCCAGCCGGACGGCGGTCTGCCCGGATTTGGGCCGCCGCGCCGGCATGATCAGCACGCAGTCGTCGTAAGGCGTCACGATCGGGCGGCTGCCGTCATGGCCCAGAACCGTTCCGGCGCGGGGAATGATCTCCATCCCCACATAGGGCTGGTCGAAGAAGAATTCGTCGGTTTCCGCGGTCACCGCCTCGGTCACCTCGACGGTGCGCAGCGGATCGGGGTGGCGGCGGATGTGGCGATCGGCCAGCGACGGGTCGATCATCTCCTGGGCGAGCAGGAAGCGCATGGCGCTTTCCAGGGCGACCAGCGCCGTCTCATCCCGCCAGTGCTGACCGCATTCGACCAGGATGGCGGTGCGCCGCCCGTCCGCTTCGGCGAAATCCGCGTAGTCGATCACCCGCCGCCCCGCCGCGTGCCCCTCGTCGGCAACGATCCAGGCCGGGTGGCCGAGCCGGCGGGCCAGCGCGCGGGCGCGGTCGGTCCGCCCGCACAGAGTCAGCGGCGGGGTGTCCGCCGTCATGGAATGCAGGTCGAGGATGACGTCCGCGGCGTCGAACACCGGGCGGAGCTGCCGGGCGCGGCGCAACTCCGCGCTGTCGCGCGGGCCGTCCAGCACTTCCGGCGACCAGACGCGGTTCATGTCCTCGTCGACGAAGCGGGAGGCGTAGGGACGCTCGGCATCGAAGTTCTGATAGGCGGCGGTGTTGGCGAAGACCAGGGTCAGCCGCCCGCGGGTGGGCCGCAAGCCCATCCGGAACAGCCGGTCCATCGCCACCGCGCCGCTGATCTCGTTGCCGTGAATCAGCGAGACAATGACGGCGTGTGGGCCGGGGCGTCCGGACTCCAGCGTCGTGACATGGTCGATGCCGGTGTTTCCACGACGGTAGGGGCCGATGTCCGGCGGCGTCAATTCGATCGGTGGCAGGGATTCGGTCAAGCGGATCTCGCCTTTGCGGGTCTGGCCGGTGCCGGGCGCTTTCGCCGAACGGTCAGTATGGCGGAGAGTCCGGCGGTGCGCCAGTCCCGCCATGCCCGCTGCTCCATCATGTCCTTTGCCTTACCGGTGTATGACGGTTTTTGGTCGACGGGCACCCGGCCATCGTCTATACCCGAATCCATCCGCCGCAGCGCCCTGCTATGCCATCCGGGCAGGCACCCTGGCGCGTCGGAGCCGTTGGTACACCGGGGTCAGCCATGAGTTTCGTGATCGAGGACGTGCTCGTCCGCAACGATCCGATCGTCCCGCGCCTGCCGGTGTTCTTCGATTCACCGCACAGCGGCACCGTCTACCCGCGCGACTTCGCCTTCGTCTGCCCGCTGTCCACCCTGCGGCAGGCCGAGGACACCCATGTGGACGAGCTGTTCGCCCATGCGCCGGAGCATGGCGCGACGCTGCTCTGCGCCCTCTTCCCGCGCACCTACATCGACGCGAACCGGGCCATCGACGACATCGACCCGGCGCTTCTCGACGGGCGCTGGCCCGAACCGCTGCGCCCGACGGAGAAGAGCGCTGCCGGCATGGGGCTGATCCGCACACTGTGCCGTCCGGGAATGCCGCTCTACGACGGGCGGCTGTCGGTGGCCGAGGTGGCGGAGCGCATCGACCGCTACTACCGGCCCTATCATTTCCAGGTCGCCAGCGTGATGGACGATCTGGCTGATCGGTTCGGCGCCGTCTGGCACGTCGACTGCCATTCCATGCCCTCCGCGGTCGGGCCGGGGGCGGCGCACAAGCTGGGCATGGATTTCGTGCTGGGCGACCGCGACGGCACCAGCTGCGAGCCGGGTTTCACGGCACTGGTCGAGCGGGTGCTGACCGGGCTCGGCTACAAGGTCACGCGGAACCATCCCTTCAAGGGGGTGGAACTGGTGTCCCGCCATTCCAACCCGACGCGGGGCCGCCATTCCCTGCAGCTCGAAATCAACCGGCGGCTCTACATGAACGAGGAGACGCTGGAGCGGAACGAGGGCTTCGCCCGGCTCCAGGCCGATCTGACCACCTTGACCCGCCGCATCTGCGCCCATGCGCAGGCCAGCACCGCGCGCCGCGCCGCCGAGTAACGGCGGGGCCAAAGAGGCGGGGCAGGGGCGTTACGGCGAGAACTGCTCCTTCAGGATCCGCTCCTCGAAATTCAGCTCCGGGTCGAACAGCAGGGTCAGCGCGACGTCGCGCGCTTCCTCCACATCGACGCGGATGACCTCGCGCACCTCGGTCGAATCGGCCACGGCGCTGACCGGGCGCTTGACCTCCTCAAGGATGTCCACGGTGATCTTGGAACTGTGCGGCAGCAGCGCGCCGCGCCAGCGCCGCGGCCGGAAGGAGCTGATGGGAGTCAGCGCCAGCACCCCGGCGCCCAACGGGATGATCGGGCCGTGGGCCGACAGGTTGTAGGCGGTGCTGCCGGCGGGGGTGGCGACCAGCACGCCGTCGCAGATCAGCTCCGGCAGGCGGACGACGCCGTCCACGGTGATGCGCAGCTTCGAGGCCTGCCGCGTCTCGCGCAGCATCGACACCTCGTTGATGCCGAGCGCCTCGATCTGCTCGCCGTTGCAGCGGGTTGCCCTCATGCGCAAGGGGTGCAGCTTGACGCTCTGGGCGCTGGCCAGCCGTTCGGCCAGCTCGTCCTCGCGGAAGACGTTCAGCAGGAAGCCGACCGATCCCCGGTTCATGCCGTAGACCGGCGGCGGGTTCTGCCCGTCGCGCTTCAGCGCGCGGTGCAGCGTCTCCAGCAGGAAACCGTCGCCGCCCAGGGCCACGATGACGTCGGCGTCCTCCAGCGGCGCGTTGCCGTAGCGGTGGACCAGCCGGGTGCGCGCCCGCATCGCCTCTTCCGTGTTCGCCGCGCAGAAGGCGATGCGGAGGTCGGCGGGCTTGCGGGCCGAGGGATCGGGCGCCAGCGGGTCCAGGGTCGGATCGGCGGGCAGCTTGGCGGCGGTTTCGGTCATGTCACGGGGACCATAGCGCAGAGTGCCCGGTTGCAGAAGGCCGCTTCGGTCGACGGATGGGGCCGTCGCACGTCATGTTCCCTCTCCCCTCCGGGGAGAGGGTCAGGGTGAGGGGGATGAGCTTTTGCCGAACGCACCACCACGTGCAACCCCCTCACCCACCCCACGCCTGCGGCGTGGGTCCCCTCCCTCTCCCCAGAGGGGCGAGGGCGCTCGGCTGCGGGCGGATCATCCGCCGGTCACGCTCATGTGGCGGGGGACCGCCGGGCCCTGGTGGCGGCGGTCGATGATGAAGTCGTGGCCCTTGGGCTTGCGGGCGATGGCGTCGCGCACCGCCTGGACCAGCAGCCCGTCGTCGTCGCTGAGGCGCAGCGGGGTGCGCAGGTCGGCGGCGTCTTCCTGGCCCAGGCACATGTAGAGGGTGCCGGTGCAGGTCAGCCGCACGCGGTTGCAGCTTTCGCAGAAATTGTGGGTCAGCGGCGTGATGAAGCCGATGCGCCCGCCGGTCTCGGCCACCCGCACATAGCGGGCCGGGCCGCCGGTGCGGTAGTCGATCTCGTCCAGCGTCCAGCGCTTGGCCAGTTCCGCCCGCACGAGGCTGAGCGGCAGATACTGGTCGAGCCGTGCCTCGTCGCCGATCTCGCCCATCGGCATGACCTCGATGAAGGTCAGGTCGAAGCCCTGCTCGCCGCACCAGCCGACCAGCCGGTGGAACTCGTCGTCGTTCACGCCCTTCAGCGCGACCGTGTTGATCTTGACCTGGAGCCCCGCCTCCTTGGCGGCCTGGAGCCCGCCCAGCACCTTGTCCAGTCGGCCCCAGCGGGTGATCGCCTGGAACTTGTGGGGGTCGAGCGTGTCCAGCGACACGTTGATCCGGCGCACCCCGGCCTCCACCAGATCGCCGGCATACTTGAACAGCATGGTGCCGTTGGTGGTCAGCGTCAGCTCGTCCAGATCGCCGGCCTTCACATGGCGGCCCAGGCTGTGGATCAGCTCATGAATGCCCTTGCGGACCAGCGGCTCGCCGCCGGTCAGGCGCAGCTTGCGGGTGCCCAGCTTGACGAAGGCGGAACAGACGCGGTCGATCTCCTCCAGCGTCAGCACCTCCGCCTTGGGCAGGAAGCTCATGTCCTCCGCCATGCAGTAGACGCAGCGGAGGTCGCAGCGGTCGGTGACGGACACGCGCAGATAGCTGACGGTCCGCCCGAAAGGATCGACGAGCGGGGCGGCGGCGGTCGGCGGAACGGTCGTCATCGTCAGGCTTCTCCCCAAGGGGGTCCGTATCGTGCAGTCCGGGCGGCGATTATGACCCCGAACCCGATCCTGATATATAGGTCCGAGTTGCGGATTTTTCGCCACCTGGAATTTCAGGCGCAGGAGACCACGAAGCGCCGAGCCGGGACTTGACGGGAATCAAATCCCGGCACCGCGCGCCTTCCGGCGGCGTCGCTCAGTGGACGCTTCCGCCGTCCGGACCGCCGTCCTTGCCGTTTTGGGCCAGCTCCCGCTCGCGCAGATAGTCCTCGGTGGTGCGGGGCGCGCGCGGGGCGCCGAGCGCGAAGGGCGAGTCGCCCCGCTCGAACTGGTCCACGACACGGCAGTCGCCGCACATGCGCATGCGGTCGGCGGCCTCCGGCGTGGCGAACATGGCGTGCCGCCCGGCCAGCACCGCGACGATCTTGTCGATGGAGGACTTGGTGGCGAAGGGCTTGCCGCACTTGACGCAGCAGAAGGGCTCCTCCTCCTTGATCACCCTGGCGCCGCGGGCGCTGTCGCGGAAGTCGATCTCCGGGACCAGCGCGATGACCTTCTCCGGACAGGTGGTCTTGCACAGGCCGCACTGCACGCAGGCGTCCTGCGAGAAGGACAGCATCGGCTTGTCGGCGTTGTCGAGCAGCGCCCCGGTCGGGCAGGCGCCGACGCAGGACAGGCAGAGCGTGCAGCCCTCCGTCATCACCTGCACCCGCCCGAAGGGGGCGCCCGGCGGAAGCGGCAGCACCTCCACCGGTTCCGGTGCCACCTTGTGCAGGTGGCGCAGCGCCAGCATGGTCACGGTGCGCTTGCCGCCCATCGGCAGGAAGGTGCCGGGGGCGGGAGCGCCCTCGCGCGGCAGTTCCCACAGTTCCGCGGCCACCGCGTCGGGGTCCTGGGCGTCGATGATCGACACCCGGCCGGAGCCGTAGCCCAGACCGGCCATCGCCGTCTCGGCCAGACCGATCTGGCTGGCCAGCCCCGCCGTCTCGCCGGCGTTGCCCGGCCCGACCAGGACGCGCACCCGCGCGGCACCATAGGCGAGCGCCGCCGCGAACACGTCGAAGCCGAGCTGCGTCACCTCGTTCACCGCGAAGGGCAGGACCCGGGCCGGCAGGCCGCGCCCGTACCGCGCGATCAGCGAGATCATCTCGTCGCCGTGCCGCGGGTCGTGGACGAGCAGCACCGGCTCCGTCCCGCCGGCCTTGGCGTAGGAGGAGAGCAGCGTGCGCAGCCGCTCGTAGACGGTCTGGAGCGGCGGCAGGGCGTAGGTGCTGGCCCCCGTTGGGCAGACCGACGCGCAGGAGCCGCAGCCGGCGCAGATGTGCGGGTCGATCGCCACATGGTCGCCGTTCGGCGTGATGGCGCCGGTCGGGCAGACCTCCAGGCAGCGCGTGCAGCCGGTCTTGCGGCTGCGCGAATGGGCGCAGAGGTCGGCCTTGAAGTCGATGTAGCGCGGCTTCTCGAACTCGCCGACCATGTCGGCGGCCTCGAACACCGCCTTGGCGATGGCGGCCGGGCTGTCCGGGTCGGGGCGCAGGTAGCCGTCGCGCTTGCCGTGCGCCGGGAACAGCGGCGCGCCGCCGGTCAGGTCCACGATGACGTCGCAGCGCGAGGCGGCGCCGTGCCGCGGCGGCTCGAAGCCGAGGACGGCGCGCGAGGCCGGGATGGCCGGGGCGTAGTCGTCGACCACGATCTCGAAGTTGCCGAGCCAGCCCTTGGCGGTGCGGATGGTGCCCTTGAAGACCGGCACGTCCATGACGCGCGGCGGGGCGACGTCCTTCGGGGACTTCAGCAGAACGGTGACGTCCAGGCTGCCGGAGAGCTGCCGGGCCATCTCGATGGCGCGCTCGTCGGTGCCGTAGACCAGCGCGGTGCCTTCCGAGGCCAGGGTGATCGTGCCGGTCGGCGGGATGTCCATGGCCGCCTCGGCCAGCAGGGCGGCGATCTTCGGTCCCGCCAGCGCGCCCTCGTCCGACCAGCCGGCGCGCTCGCGGATGTTGGTGAAAGCGAGGGCGGCGTCCGGATTGTCCTGGGCCGCGATTTCCGCGAACAGCGGGGCCTCCTGGGTGCAGGCGACGAGCAGCGGAGCGCCCTCCGCCACGCGCGCCTCGAACCGGTCGAGCTGGGTGCGGCAGAGCTGGGTGGCGACGGACAAATCGCCCTCCGCCCCCGCCGCGGCCCCGCAGGCCCTGGCCAACGCCTTGCCGTCGAGCGCCATGCTGTGGGCGCAATCGCAGACGAGCACCGTCCGGCCGTTGATCTTCATCGCTTCCAACCCCTTGCCCTGAAAAGACCTGCCCTAAAGCCCTGTTGCACAAGCCCTGCTGCACACAGCGCGTTCCAGTTCTGTACATATCGGCTGGGTGGCGCGGTTGCGACAGCAAAATGCGTGCGGCAGGATGGTCGTCCCCCCTTCATCCGTCGGACTCGTTTCCCCATGACCAGCACCCCCAACGTCCGCGACGCCCGCATCGAGGATGTCCCCGCGTTCCAGTGGATCTACGAGCACCATGTCCGGCACGGTGTCGGCACCTTCGAGGAGGAGCCGCCCGACGTGGCGGAGCTGGAAGGGCGCTTCCGCGCCATCACCGGCGCCGGCCTGCCCTGGCTGGTCGCCGAGCGCGACGGCGTGGTCCTTGGTTACGCCTACGGCAGCGCCTACCATGTCCGCTCCGCCTACCGCTTCACCATCCAGGATTCTGTCTACATCGCGGAGGAGGCGCGCGGCCAGGGCCTCGGGCGCCTGCTGCTCCAGGCGCTGATCGACCGCTGCGTGGAGCAGGGCTACCGCCAGATGGTGGCGTTGGTCGGCGGGTCGGAGAACGCCGGGTCCATCGGGCTGCACGCCGCGCTGGGCTTCCGCACCTGCGGCGTGGTCGAGGCCGTGGGGCTGAAGTTCGGGCGTTGGCTGGACGTGGTGATGATGCAGAAGGACCTGGGGGCGGGGCGGTCGGACATTCCGCAAGGCGCGGGGCCGAGCCAGCCGGTGGCGGTGCGTTAAGGCGGATTGCAATCCGCTTTGGACCGCCGGCGAATGAGGCGATATGATTCTAAAGCGAACGGAAGTTCGCTTTAGACGCCGTCGCTCCACCGGTCCAGCGCCGCGAGCGCGGGCGGAACGGCGGCGTCCAGCGCACGGCACAGGGCGTCGGGATCGCCCTCGCCGGTTTCCAGCGCGACTTCGAGCGACCGTGCCGCGCTGCGCAGCGCCATGCAGCCGTAGATGCCGGCCACCCCGGCGATCTTGTGGGCCATGGCCCCGGCGGTCGCTCGGTCCCCGGCGTTCCAGGCCTGCTCCAGGGCGGCGTGGTAGCCGCGCAGCGTGACGAGGGTGTTGGTCACCAGGGTGGCGACCCGTTCCGCCGGCAGATGCTCGCGCATCTGGCGGATGGCGTCCTCATCGAACACGGGAAGGCCGGGTTCGTCGTCCGGCGGAGGGGGTATGCCCGCCAGCGCTGACGCGACGCCGGCGCCGGAGGGCCGATGGTCCAGAAGGGCGTCCAGCGCGGACAGGCTCAGCGGCTTTTCCAGGATGGCGTCGGCCCCCGCCGCCCGGCAGCGCTCCGCCGCGCCGGGCTCGGCGGAGGCGGTCAGCGCCACGATGCGCAGCCCTGCTGCCGCGCTTCCGGCGCCACGGGGCAGGGCGCGGATGCGGCGTGTCGCCTCGATCCCGTCCATGTCCGGCATCTGCACGTCCATCAGGACGAGGTCGTAGCGCTCCCGCTCCACCGCCGCCAGGGCGGCCCGGCCGTCGCCCACCACCGTCACCTCGTGGCCGGCGCGGCGGAGCAGCGCGGCCGCGGCCTGCTGGCTGACCGGCTCGTCCTCCGCCAACAGGACGCGCAGCGAGGGCCCCTCGTTCGTTGCGCCGGTCCGCTCCGTCTTGTCCGGATCGGGCGGCACGGTGCGCTGGGCGCGGCTCTGCGCGATGCCCAGGCCGACCGCGAAGACCGCCAACCCGGTGAGCAGCCCGACCCCGGCGGGGGCGGCGGCGGACAATTCGGCCCCCGACCGCGCGGTGTTCGGTGCGGCCAGCCCATCCCGCAGCCCGTCCCGCAGGGCCTGCGCGCCGCGGCCGGCCCGGTGGGCGAGGTCGCTGGCGGTGCTGCGCAGCAGCGTGGCGATCCCCGCCGCTTTGGCGGTCAGCGCCTCCTGCTCCTGCCGCAGGTCGAAGACGTTCTGCTCGTCCATTCCCAGCGCGACGAGCTGGCGCGCGGCGTCGGCGCGGCGGGGGCTGGCGGCGTCGATCGGCAGATCGTTCAGGGCGTCGAACAGCGCTCCCGTGGCCTTGCGGAATTCGGCCCGCGCCGAGGTGGCCGAGGCCGGCGCCGTCCCGGTGGCGAGCAGCCGGAGAGCCACCGCCTGCCGTGAGTCGTCGATCCGGCGCATGGTCTCGTCGCCCGGTGACGGCGTGCGCGGGGTGACGAGAGCCTCCGCCAGCGCCTCGCTGCGGCCCGCCACCTGTTCGGTGAGCTCTTGAAGGCTGCGCTGAGCGGCCAGACGGCGCTCCACCGTGGCGTTCAGCTCGTCCGCTTCCGCACGGATGGCCAAGGCGGCGAAGCGCAGGTCCGCGCGCCAATCCCGCGGCAGGCTCTCCAGTATGGCGGCGAGCCGGTGCGTCCTCTGGCGCAGCGCGTTGTGGGCGGTCAGCCGGCGCTGGGCGGTGCCCGCGGCTTCCAGCTCGGCCGCGTCGGCGGACAGCCCGGCGGCCAACTCCGCGATGCGCATGAGGTCGAGCGCCTCATCCAGGCTCCGGACGGCTTGGCCGCGGGCGCGGGCGTCCGTCTCGGCCAGGGCGAGCCATGTGGAGCCGCCGGCGCTGGCACCGGTCAGCAGCGCGGCCAGGGCCAGCGCGCCGACCCAGGATGCACCGACCCAGGGCGCGCGGAGCCGCGGTGCTCCAACCCAAGGAGCGCTCAGCCGCGGAATCCGGCGTTCGCGGCGTGTTTCCGCCGCTGTGGATGGGCTGGCATCCTGTGCGTGCATGTCCGCCCGACGGTTCCCGTTCCTGGCGGAGCTTACACCGGCTTGGCAAGGGTTTGCCATGGGACTTCGGTCATGCCCGACAATCACGCGTTGGAGAGTCAAACGGGGGCAATCACACCGGCGAGGTGGCCTGGGTCCAGGACGGGTCCTCGATCCGGTGCAGGCGCCCGGCCCCGGTCAGCGCGGCGCGCAGGGTCAGCGCCTTGCGCCGCGCCGGGGCGAGCCGGTGTTCCGGCGCCTCGCGCAGGATTTCCGCGCCGTAGGCGTCGGCCACCATCAGGCCGCAGTCGTCGGGAATCAGCTCCGGCGGGAAGGCGTCGTCCACGGCGAAGTAGAAGGCGTCGCACCAGTCCCGGTACTCCGGCCATTTCTGGTCGGAGCGGAAGTCGGCCACGCAGCTTTTCACCTCGACGATGACGACGGTGCCGGCGCCGTCCATCGCCAGGACGTCGGCGCGGCGCCCGCTGGCCAACCGGAACTCCGCCATGCTGACGAAGCCGCGCGCGGCCAGCGCCCGGCGCACCCCACGGAAGATCGGGACGGCACCGCCCGCCGGGAGCGGCGGCTCGTCGCCTTGCAACAGGATATCAGCCATCTGAAACGGAACAGTTCAAGAACGAAGCGGCACAATGACCCGGCTTCGCGGCTTTGCCAAGGGACTTCTGCCGAATCCGGGCCGCGCGAAAGAGGCAGGCGCGGGCGCTGGTTCAAGCCATGCCGAGGGGAGCGCCATGTGAGGCGGCGTGAGGCAGGCTGCGCCGCGGCGGGAACATCAGAATGGCGGTCGTGCCGGCGCCGGGCTCGCTGTACAGGTCCAGGCGTCCGCCGTGCATCTCCATCAGCCGCTTGACCACGGGCAGGCCGATGCCGGTCCCGGTGGTGCCGCGGGGAACGGTCATGTCGGCGCTGCCGAAGGGTTCCAGGACGCGGGCCATCTCGTCCTCGGCGATGCCGGCGCCGGTGTCGGCCACCATCAGCCCGATCCCGCCGTCCGGCATGGGGCTGGCCGACAGCATCACCTGCCCGCCCGACGGGGTGAACTTCACCGCGTTCGACAGCAGGTTGGTCAGCATCCGCTGAAGCGCCCGGGCGTCGCCGTAGAGCAGGGGCAGGTCGCCGGACAGATCCTCCCCGATGTCGACACCGCGGGCCGCGGCCTTGTCGCCCACCTGGGCCAGCGCCTGACGGGCGGCGTCGGCCACGTTGATGGCCTCCTCCTGCATTTCCGTCCGCGGGGCCTCGCTCTGCGACAGGTCGAGAATGCCGTCGATCAGCGACAGAAGATGCGTGCCGCTGGCGTGGATGTCCGCGGCGTAGCTGTGGTAGCGGGGAGAGCCGAGCGGGCCGAAGGTCTCGGCCAGCAGCACTTCGGAAAAGCCCAGCACCGCGTTCAGCGGGGTGCGCAGCTCGTGGCTCATATGCGCCAGGAATTCGGCCTTCGCCCGGTGCGCGCGGTCCGATTCCGGAACGGCGGGAACCTCGGGGCCGAGTTCCACGAGGGTTACGCAGACGCAGGGTGAGGCGATGCCGGCGTCGAACGGGGTCGCGGCGATCCGCCAGCGCGCGCCTCCGGGCGCCATCACCAGGCGGCGCACCGTCTGCTTCTCCGCCACGCAATCGGCCAGGCAGGCGAACAGACCGGCCTCTTCACCATCCTGGAGATCGTCCGCGCGCAGCCGGCGCCCGGCGAGGGGGTGCCCGAACAGCCGCTCCGCCGCGCGGTTGGCCGTGAGCCATTCGAAATCGCCGACAGCACCCGTGGCATCCCGCACCACGGCCAACACACCGACACCGTCGGCGAGGGCTGCCATCGCCGCACCCACCAACGCGTCGCCGGTCCATCCACCTGCCTCCGGCCCACCCCGGTCCGAAAGCGCAGGATACCCCGCGCCAGCCGGCGTTGCCGCCTCCGGTTGTCGGTCGCGGAAAGGGGTTTCGGTCACGGCATCCATTGATCGCATAGTCGAAAAGATTCGAGAAACATGCAACCAACAAATTGCGACAATCCATCGAGTTATTGCGTGGTTATGCCGTCAATTCAGTGTCTTTTCTTGACTTTTATATAAAAATGCGCGCAAATGTTCGGAAGGCCAGCGGCTTTGGGCGCCGTGCCGGAACGCCGCGCGGCCGGGGCATCCTGCAGCCCGATTATCCTGCAGGGGGTCGGACGAACGGCGGGCTTGATCCTTGGCGCCGCTTCCGTAGCCTGGATTGCTCGGGACCGCTTCCGGTCATCAGGAAACCGCGTGCAGGCAGGGGGGCGCCGCCCGTGACGAGCGAGGGAGCTTATCGGCAAGGCGCGGGACGGCGCGGCGCGGTCCTGGTCTTCGACGCCAACGACCGGCTGTCCGCCTGGAACGAGGAGGCGGAGGCTCTGCCCAGCGCCGCGCGCCTGCTGGTCCAGGGCGCCCTGCCGGAAACGCTGGCTCCTCTTTTCCGCGGCCTGCCCGCCGGCCACACCGTCACCGACTGGCCGCTCAGCGGCGGCGGGTTCGTCCGCCGCACCGCTGGCGAGGGCGCCGCCGACGAAGCGGCCGCCGGAAATGGACCCGCTGCGGGTGCCGACCTGTCGGGCCGCCTGTTCGCCGCGGCCAGCCACGACCTGCGCCAGCCGCTGGCCGCCCTGTCGCTGCTGCTTGGGGCGCTGGAAGGGCGCCTCGACGGGGCCGCGGGCGGCGGGAAGAGCGTCACCGGGCGGGGAAACGCCCCGGCCGACCCGGCGGCGCGCGATCTGCTGAGCGCCATGGGCAACGCGGTGCAGTCGCTGCGCGGCATGGTGGACGGGCATTTCGACCTCGTGCGGCTGGAGGCCGGACTGGTGCAGCCGGACATCGGCGCCCCCGTGGTCAACGGCATCCTGACGCGGGTGGCGCTGGACGCGGCCCCGCGCTTCGACGGGCGGGGGCTGCGCTTCTCGGTGCTGCCCTGCTCGGTGCGGATCGCCACCGACGCCTCGCTTCTGGAGCGCATTCTCCAGGGGTTCATCGCCAACACCCTGCGCCACACCGAGCGGGGCCGGGTCGTGCTCGGCTGCCGTCGCCAGGGGCCGGACCTGCGGGTCGAGCTGTGGTCCACCGGGCGCGGCCTGCTGCCCGAACAACTGCGCACCCTGCGGGAGGAGTTGCGGCGCCCGGACGGGGCGGGCGATCCGTCAGTGATCGACCTCGGGCTGCGGCTGGCCTGGGGGCTGGCGCGGCGGCTGGGGCACCGGCTGGAGGTGGACTCGGCGCCCGGCTGCGGCACGATGCTGGCGGTTCTGGTGCCGCGGGCCGCGGACGGCGCCGAGGAGCCGCCGGCGCTGGCCGAGCCTGCCGCACTCAACGCCACGGCGCCCGGCGAGGACGTCAGCCGCGCCCGCGTGCTGGTCATCGAGGACGACCCGATGGTGTTGGAGGCGCTGGGCGCGCTGCTCGGCCAATGGGGCTGCGCGGTGGTCGCCGCGGATTCGGTGGACGCCGCGCTGGAGCGGCTGGGTCCCGGCCCGCAGCCGCCCGACCTCGTCATCTCCGACCTGCGGCTTAAGGGGGCGATGAACGGGATCGTCGCCATCCGCCAGATCGGCAAGGCGCTCGACGCCACGCTGCCCGGCCTGATCCTGACCGGCGACACCGACCCGATGCGCCTGCGCGAGGCGCGGCTGTCCGGCTACCCGCTGCTTCACAAGCCGGTGGCGCCGATGGCCCTGCGGGGTGCCGTGGCGCGGCTTCTCGGCCGCGAGCGCCTGAAGTCCTGAAAACGTTTCGGGTCGCTGCCAGTGCTTGGGTGGGGCTTCCGTCCTGTATTGCAGAATTGACATCAAAGTGAGGGCGCAATCCCCGTGCAAATGACAATCAATAGTCGGCGCGCCCGGTGTTTTCGCTGGAACCGACTATCCATTTGGGAGGATAAGGGCTTTTCCATTATCGAGGCGCAGGACCGCTTGCTATAGTCGAACGATCCGACGATTTCGGTGAAAACGCCATTGGGAACGGGTGGGATGGCGCTGCTGGACAGAAGGAGGAGGGGCTCGTTTGCGGTTCCGGTGCTGGTCGCCGCGGGCCTGACGCTGACCTTTGGCGCCTTTTTCCAGATGCGCGCCGCCAACCGCGAGGCGGAGCGCGCGCAGCACGAGCGGCAGTTCGCCCAGTTCCATGACGCCCTGACGGAGCGGATCGGCAGCCACACGTTGCTGCTGCGGACTCTGGGCTCGGCCTTTTCGGATCCCCGTCCGGCCACCCGCGATGGTTTCGCGGCGGCGGTCCGGCCAATCATGCCGCTCTATCCCGGCTTGTGGTCGGTCGCCTGGGTAACCCGGGTGTCCTCGACGGAGGTGCCCGCGCTGGAGGCGGCGATGCGGGCCGCCGGTCGTCGGGACTTCACCGTCCGGAATGCGAATGGGACAGGCGACGGCACCCCCGGCCCGGCCCCGGCGGCTGGCCATGGGGATCTTTTCGTCAACACGCTGGTGGAGCCGGAGCGCGGAGAGGCCTTCGGGCAGGGGATCAACATCCTCTCCCTGCCCAACCGGGCGGAGGTGCTGGCGCGGGCCTGCGCGTCGGGCGACCTGACGGCGACGGAGGCCCTTCCGCCGCGTCCGCGGGGGGAGACCGGGCGCAGCATCGGCTTGTATCTTCCCGTCTACCGCTATCCCGTGGACGAGATGGACGGGGCCGACCGCTGCGCGGAGGTCGCCGGCTACGTCTCCTCGGTCTTCGGCATCACCCGTCTCTTGGAGGAGGCGGGCAACCGTGTGGACGGCCTGCATGGGGCCGTGCATCTGCTCGACGGGCCGGCGGGCGGCGGCGGGCGCGTCCTGGCGTCCCGCGACCTCACCGGCGCGTCCGAGAGCCGGGAGGGCGCTCCCTTCGGCGAGCTTCGCGAAGACGGAGACACGGTGCTCGAGCGCGATCTGGTGATCGGTGGCCGGCGCTGGACCCTGGCGCTGGCGATTCCGCCCGAACCGCGGCTGGCGCCGGAGGATTATCCGGCCTGGACCGTCCTGGTGATGGGGCTTCTGCTGACCGGCGCGCTGGCCGGCTACACCCGGCGCGAGGCGCAGGCCAAGCGCTTTCTGGTGACCGAGGCCCGCGCCCGCGCCGCCATGGCCCGCGCGCTGCGCGAAAGCGAGGAACGGTTCCGCATGGCGCTGCGCCATTCGCGGGTCGCCGTGTTCAGCCTGGACCGCAGCCTGCGCTACATGTGGATGTACAACCCGCAGACCGGGCGGGCGGCGGAGACCTTCATCGGGCGGACCAACGCCGACATCCACGCGCCGGACGACGCGGCGCGGCTGGACGCGGTGAAGAGGGCCGTTCTGGACTCCGGCACCGGGGCCCGGCAGGAGGTCCGCGTCGGCGCGGCGCCCGGCGCGGAGCAGGTGTTCGACCTGATCGTCGAACCGCTGCGGGACGAGGCCGGGGTGGTGTCGGGCGTGATCTGCGCCGCCATCGACATCTCCGACGGGGTGCGCATCCGCGAGGCGCTGGCCGAAGCCCATGCCGAGGCGGAGCGGGCCAACCGGGCCAAATCGCGCTTCCTCGCCGCGGCCAGCCACGACCTGCGCCAGCCCTTCCAGGCGATGAGCCTGTTCCACCACATCCTGTCCGCCCGCCTGTCCGACGCCAAGCAGATGGAGGTGGCCGACAAGCTGGGCGAGGCGATTGCCGCCGGCAACACGCTGTTGAACACGCTGCTCGACACCTCCGCGCTGGAGGCCGGCAACGTCAAGCCGCGCCCCACGGTCTTCCCGTTCCAGGACATCGCCGACCGGCTGAACCGCGAGTTCGCGGAGCAGGCGGCCAGCAAGGGCATGGTCCTGCGGATGGTGCCGACCTCGGCCTATGTGCTCAGCGATCCCGTGCTGCTGGAGCGCATGGTGCGCAACCTGCTGGTCAACGCGCTGCGCTACGCCGGGACCGGGACGATCCTGCTGGGCTGCCGGCACCGCGATGGGCATGCTCTGGTCGAGGTCTGGGACACCGGGCCGGGCATTCCCGCCGACCAGCTCAAGCTGATCTTCGACGATTTCTACCGCTGCGGCACCGACCAGCGGGACAGCGGGCGCGGGCTGGGGCTGGGGCTGTCGATCGTGCGGCGCACGGCGCAGATCCTGGGCCATCAGGTCGACGTGCGGTCGCGCGTGGGCAAGGGCACGGTCTTTTCGATTTCCGTGCTGATGATCGGCGACCGCCACAACCCGCTGCCCGAGGAACCCACCACGTCGGTGGCGAGCGCCTGAGCCTGTCCGGCTTCACCATCTTCGCCATACCATCTTCGCCATGCGTGCGGCGGGCGTGTGCACCGCAAAATCGGCAGGGATGGTCGGGCGCCTTCTTCGCCTTTTCACGAAAATCCCAACGATCCGTCAATCCTGCGTCTCCGCACGCAAGGTCTTGCCATGCTGCGCCTGCTCAGTGATACAATGCTGCGCGAGCGGTTTGCGGTGCTGGGAAGTAAACAGTTTCCGTCTTCCAACCGCTTGACATAGGTCATGGGGTGAGACCTTGGGCCGTCGTAAGACCGTGACGGAACGACATTTCCGCCGGTCGTCGAAGACGGTCGGCGTGGGGTGCGGTGGGGCGGCGGGACCGACGCGGCGACGGGGGGTGCGACATTGTTGCACCGCAACGGAACCGCGAAATGCGCCACCCTGTCACATCTCTTTCACGGTGCCGGGTTATTCAGGGCACCCCGAACCGGCCCTTGGCGGGCGGCCCTTCCCGGGCCAACCGATCCAGGGGTCCAACAAAAAGGCCGCGGACGACAGGGCGATCCGCAGGCCGGGAGGATTCGGCCCGGGGATCATGCGATTCCGAGCCGCTATCCGATTGAGGAGCTTCTCCAATGGACCGTGTTATTGCGCCCGCCACCCCCGACTTCGGCAAGAACGGCTCAGCCATGATCGAGAACGTCACCTTCGAGGAAATCCAGATCGGCCAGCAGGCGAGCCTGTCGCGGCGTCTGACCATGTCCGACATCGAGTTGTTCGCCACGGTGTCCGGCGACATCAACCCCGCGCACCTTGACGAGGAGTACGCGGCGGACAGCCAGTTCCACAAGGTGATCGGCCACGGCATGTGGTCGGGCTCGCTGATCTCCGCCGTTCTCGGCACGCTGCTGCCGGGGCCGGGCACGATCTACATGGGCCAGGACCTGCGCTTCAAGCGCCCGGTGGGCTTGGGCGACGTCATCACCGTGACGGTCACCGCCAAGGAGAAGCACGCCGAGAAGAACATCGTCGTCTTCGATTGCGTGGCGCGCAACCAGGACGGCAAGGAGGTCGTCTCCGGCCTCGCCGAGGTGATCGCGCCGACCCGCAAGGTCCGCCGCGCCGCGCACGAGCTGCCGCAGGTCCAGGTCATCCGCCACGATGGCCATGACGAGCTGCTGGGCAAGACGGAAACGCTGCCCCCGGTGCCGACCGCCGTCGTCCATCCCTGCGACGAAAGCTCGCTGAAGGGCGCGGTCGAGGCCGCCGAGGCCAACCTGATCGACCCGGTGCTGATCGGCCCGGCCTCCAAGATCAAGTCGGTCGCCGAGGCCCATGGGCTGGACATCAGCCGCTACCGCATCGTCGACGTGGCGCATTCCCACGCGTCGGCCGAGACCGGCGTCCGGCTGGCCCGCTCCGGCGAGTGCGAGGCGGTGATGAAGGGCAGCCTGCACACCGATGAGCTGATGGCCGAGGTCGTCCGCAAGGAGACCGGCCTGCGCACCGGCCGGCGGCTCAGCCACGTCTTCGTGATGAACGTGCCGACCTACCCGCGCACGCTTCTCATCACCGACGCGGCGATCAACATCTACCCGACGCTGGAAGACAAGGTCGACATCGTCCAGAACGCCATCGACCTCGCCAAGGTCCTGGGCGTCGAGACGCCGCGCGTCGCCATCCTGTCGGCGGTCGAGACGGTGAACCCGAAGATCGCCTCGACGCTGGAAGCCGCAGCGCTCTGCAAGATGGCCGACCGCGGCCAGATCAAGGGCGGCATCCTCGACGGCCCGCTGGCCTTCGACAACGCCATCAGCCTGGAGGCCGCCCGCACCAAGGGCATCGTGTCCGAGGTCGCCGGCCAGGCCGACGTCCTGCTGGTTCCGGACCTGGAGGCCGGCAACATGCTGGCCAAGCAGCTGTCCTTCCTGGCGAACTCCGACGCTGCCGGCATCGTGCTCGGCGCCCGTGTGCCGATCATCCTGACCAGCCGCGCCGATAACGTGCGCACCCGTCTGGCGTCCTGCGCCGTGGCCGTCCTGGCCGCCGCCGCCCGCCGCCGTGGCGCCGCCACCGCGGCCGAGTGAGAGGGGCGCCCGTCATGACCAGCCAGAACGCGGGTGGCGGCAACGCCATCCTGGTCATCAACGCCGGCTCCTCCAGCCTCAAATTTTCGGTCTTCCGGGAAAGCGGGGCGGGGGGGCTGCGGGTGACGATCAACGGCCAGATCTCCGGGATCGGCACCGAGCCGAAGTTCGAGGCCAAGGACGCTGCCAAAAATCCGCTGGCCGAGCGGGTCTGGGCGGCGGGCGAGCCGTCCGACCGCACCGCCCTGCTGGCCTTCCTGCTGGAATGGATCGAAGGGCGGCTGGACGGGGCGAAGCTGCTGGCCGCCGGCCACCGCGTCGTGCATGGCGGCACCCGCCACGCCGCCCCGGTGCTGCTGACCCCGGCGGTGATGGAGGAGCTTGAGAGCTTCATCCCGCTGGCCCCGCTGCACCAGCCGCACAACCTCGCCGCCATCCGCGCGCTGGCCGAGGCCCATCCGGAGCTGCCGCAGGTCGCCTGCTTCGACACCGCTTTCCACCGCGGCCAGCCCTGGCAGTCGCAGATGTTCGCCATCCCGCGGGAGCTGACGGACGAGGGGGTGCGCCGTTACGGCTTCCACGGCCTGTCCTACGAGTACATCGCCCGCCGCCTGCCGGAGCTGGCTCCGGAACTGGCGGACGGCCGGGTGGTGGTCGCTCATCTGGGCAGCGGGGCCAGCATGTGCGCCATCCATGCCGGGCGCAGCGTGGACAGCACCATGGGCTTCACGGCGCTGGACGGGCTGCCCATGGGCACCCGCTGCGGCAACATCGATCCCGGCGTGCTGATCTACCTGATGCGCCAGAAGGGCATGGGCGCCGACGCCATCGAGAAGCTGCTCTACAACAAGTCGGGCCTGCTCGGCGTGTCGGGCCTGTCCAACGACATGCGCGCCCTGCTCGACAGCGAGGACCCGCATGCCGAGGAGGCGGTGGAGCTGTTCTGCTTCCGCATCGCCAAGGAGACCGGCGCGCTCGCCGCGTCGATGGGCGGCATCGATGCGCTGGTCTTCACCGCCGGCATCGGCGAACGCTCGGCCCCGGTGCGGGCGCGGGTGGGCGACAAGCTGGCTTGGCTCGGCGTGATCCTCGACCCGGCGGCGAACGAGGCCAACGGTCCGTTGATCTCCGCCCCGAACAGCCGCATCCCCGTCTACGTCATCCCGACCGACGAGGAGCAGATGATCGCCCTGCACAGCCGCAAGGCGCTGGAGACCGCTTGACCGGCGGTCTGTCCGGTGCCGCCGCATGAAGGCTGAATGAAGAAGGCCCGCCGTCGTGACGGCGGGCCTTCCTTTTGCGGGGGAGAGCGGTCCGCGTTTACAGACCTTTCCAGAGCTTCAGATACTCGATCAACTTGCGCGTGTGAACCGGTGGCGGCTGGTGGAAGCGGGCAACCAGACCGGCCTGCTCGTCCATCTTCACGACGACGCCACGGCAGGCGAAATCCGAATGTTCCTCGCCGAGCCGGAAGAGGATGCGGAAGTCGAACTGCTGCTTGGCGATCAAGTCCCCGTCATAGGGGCGGATGCGGAAAGACCCGAGGACGAATTCCTCCGGCACATATTCGTGGCTGTCGATCCGGATGGTCGGGGGATCGGCGGGGCGTTCCTTGGCGTTGGACGCGGAAGCCGCGGTGGATTTGCCCCGTCCGCTCAATTTCGACAACCACGACATGGCGGCCCAGGCCCTTTCCAGACGACATCGTGACAGAACTGCAATTGTCCGGAGTTTCGGACCTATTTCCTTTAATAATGGTTAAGCTTGATCCGCCAGCGAAAATGCTCTGATTTTCCATGCCAGAACCACCGCCGTCGGGCAATGGTGAGTGGTTTTGTCGCATGTTGCGCCGTCATGGCAACCATGACGTTGTTTTGCGGTGGCTTTGCTCGTCAAGTGATGAGAAAGTGATTACCTTTTTCAACACTTGATAAATAGGTCTGTGAACAGATTTCGCCCGTTTCGGCATTTCGCAGATGCGGCGTTCTTTTCGCATCCGCAAATGAACGGCGAAAGGAGGCGCAAGCCGACGACGAGGCGCGGGCGCGGCGGTCAAACCAATGAAAACAGCCGCCGTGGTCTTCCAAAACATCCGCACTTGGAGGAGGAAAGCCATGATGCATCGCAACATCGGAGATCTTTTGAACCGCCGCCGCGTGGTCAGCCTTCCGGCGGGGGCGTCGGTGCGGGATGCCGCGCGGCAGATGAAGGCCGCCCATGTGGCGTCCATCGTCGTCACCGCCTCCATCAACGAACAGATCGAAGGCATCTTCACCGAGCGCGATCTGACCGACCGCGTGGTGGCCGACGGGCTGGACCCGGATCAGACCCGGCTGTCGGAGGTGATGACCCCGTGCCCGGTCACCGCGGCCCACGACATCACGGTGGGCGAGGCGTTGCGCCGGATGGCCGACCATGGCCTGCGGCATCTGCCCGTCGTCCGCGACGGCCGCGTCGTCGGCGTCGTGTCCATGCGCGACTTCATGGGCGAGGAGCTGATGCTGATCGAGCATGAGCGGGAGATGATGGACAGCCTGACCGAAGTCATGATGTGACCGCGCCCCAAGCCTCCCACGCACTCCGGGCTGCGCGGGAGGCTTCGGCGGTCGCGCCTCTTACCCCAGCTTCTTGAGAGCGGTCTCGACCTTGTCGATCTTGGTCTCGGCCTTGGTCAGGGCGGCGTGCGATTCCTTCAGCCCGTCCAGGGACACCTTCGCCTCGGCGAGCAGCGGGCCGAAGTCGGGGTCCTTGTCGGAAACCATGGCCGGGAAGGACTTGCGGGTGCCGGTGATCTCGTTGGCGGCGGCGAGGATCTCCTTCTTCGCCTGGGCGGCCTGCTGGCGCACCTGGGTGATGTAGAAGGTGGCCGTCTTGATCGAGGCCGCCCGCTTGTCGTCATCCGCCTCTTCGGCGACCATCTGCTCCTGCTGCGCACGGTCGGCCTGCCCACCGACGTCGCGGGCGATGTTGTCGTAGAAGGAGTCGGCGTCCTGCGCCCGCTTGGCCAGCTTACGGCAGCTCGCCAGATAGGTGGCGCGCAGGTCCAGGGCGCCCTTCAGCGCCTGGGCGGCCTCCTTGACGATGCCGGCGGCCTCGGTGGCGGCTTCGGCGGTGTCGTCCTTCAGCTGGTCCAGCTTCATGACGATGGCGTCGGCGCGGTCGAAGGCCCCCTGGGCCGGGTCGCGCCCGCCATATTGCTTGGGGTCGAGCTTCATCTTGGCGACGGCGGCCTTGGCTTGGCTGAACAGCTTGGCGGCCTGGACGGCGGTCGCGGCGACCTTCTTGGCCTGGGCGTCCACCGTCTTGGCGGCGGCCTGGACCGCGGCGGCCTGGGCCTTCGCCTCCTTGGCGTTGCCGGCCCCCTGCGCCTCCAGCACGTTGCGCAGCGCGAGGTCGGCGTTGGCGGCGGCCTGGTCGAGCAGCTTGATGTCGGCGTTGGTGGCCTTCAGCAGCCCGTCGATCTGCACCGCGACCTTGTCGGCGATGGCGCGGGCGGCCTTGCCTTGCTCCTCGGCCTCCTTGGCCTTCTCCGCCTCGGCGTCCTCGCGCATCTCGGCGATGCGCTCGTTGACGGCCACGCCGGCGCGGCGGCCGATGTCGTCCAGCGCCTGTCCGAGCTTCTTCAGCTCCGCCGCGATGGTCGCGACGCCCTCGGTCTTGGCCGACTTCTCCAGCGTCGTCTGATAGGCGGTGGCGCTCTTCACATAGTCGAGCAGCGCTTTTTCCAGCGCCTTGGCGTCGCTCTTGCCCAGGGCGCTGTCGAGCGCCTTGGTCACGTCCTCCAGCCCGGACTTGTGGAAGACGCCCATGAACTTGGCGCTCGGCTTCTTCTTGCCGGTGGCGGTTTCAAAAGCCGTCTTGGCGGATTTCCAGTCGCTCGCAAATCCCATGGCGTTCCTCCCCGGATTGGACCGCGGCACGATGGAACGGACGGGCTGGACCGACAATCCGGGATGGGTCCATTGCGGATGGGTTCAGGGAACGCTTCATGGGGGTGATTCACAGGGCGCGGGCCGGGGCGTAGACTGCAGCGGCCCGTCCCCGGAACCTCCTGGCGTGAGCAAGGCGATGCCACTGCCCTCCATCCACGACTTCACCGCCGAAGCCGCCGATCCCGCCCATTACGCGGCGCTGGACGGCGACTGGTCGCTGGCCGTCGCCGACGTGGTGGCGAGCACCCGTCTGGCCGCGGAGGGGCGGCACCGCGACGTGAATTTCGTCGCCGCCGCGGTGGTCGCCGTCCTGTCCGAGGCGGTGCGGGAGCCGGAGCAGCCCGCCGCCTGCCAGTTCGGCGGGGACGGCGCCATCGCCGCGGTTCCGCCGGGCCGCCGGGCGGCGGCGGAGCAGGCGCTGGCGGCGCTCGCCCATTGGGCGGCGACAGAGATGGACGTGCCTCTGCGCGTCGGCCTCGTGCCGGTGCGGGCGCTTCTCGACGAGGGGCTGGAGGTGCTGGTCGCCCTGCAGGATTTCGGCAACGGCGACGCCTTCGGCCTGTTCCTCGGGCGCGGGGTCACGGCGGCGGACGCCTGGGTGAAGGCCGATCCGCGCTGGCGGCTGGAGCCGCGACCCGGCCCGCTGACCGGGCTAGAGGGCGTGTCTTGCCGCTGGAACCCGGTGAACAGCGGGCGCGGCGTGATCCTGTGCGTGATCGTCGACCCGTTGCCCGGTGGCGGTCCGGGGCTGCCGGTGCTGGCCCAGGTTCAGGCCGACATCGAGCGGATCGTGCCGACCGCCACGGCGGCGCCGCTCGGCATGGGCGAACGGCTGGCAGTGCACTGGCCGCCCTCCTGGCGGTCGCTGTGGCTGGAGGCGCGCACACGGCCGCGCGGGCGGCGGCTGGCCTGCGTCCTGTCGCTTCTCGGGAAATCCGCGCTGCTCGCCGCGATCCTGGGCGGCGGGTGGCGGGTGGCCGGCTTCGATCCGGACCGCTACCGCCGCGGCATGGCCGAACGGTCGGACTTCCGCAAGTCGGCGGGCGGGCCGCGCCTCGTCCTCGATGTGACGGAGACGGAGGCCGCCGCCATCGAAGCCATGCTGGCCGGCCACGCGGCGGCTGGGCGCATCCGCTACGGCACCGCGCGGGCGGCGGCTTCCACGGTGACCTGCTTGGTCGGCGACCTCGCCGCCGACCGGCACGTCCATTTCGTGGATGGGGCGGACCTCGGCTTCTGGCGGGCCTCGGTCATGCTGAAGGGCATGGCGGAGCGGGAGCTGTCCGCTCAGTAGGCCCCGCGGCCGAGCAGACGGCGGCGGGATTCCGCCTCGTCCACAGTCACGATCTCGGTGCCGACCGGCCACAGGGCCAGCAGGGCGAGCTTCAGATGCGCCCAGGCGAAGGGCAGGCCGATGATGGTGATGGCGAGGCCGACCGCGGCCACCAGATGGCCGAGCGCCAGCCACCAGCCGGCCAGCACGAACCACAGGATGTTGCCCAGCGTGCCGAGCAGGCCGGTGCCGATGTCCTCGCGGCCACGGAACTCATCCCGGCGGACGGCGGTTTGTCCAAAGGGCAACAGGGTGTACCAGGCGATCGTGAAGGCCGACCGCGCCCACGGAATGCCGACGATGGTGATGACCATCAGGACGGCCGCAAGGAGCCATCCTGCGGCCATCCAGATGCCGCCGGTCACCACCCACAGGATGTTGAGAAGAAGGCTGAGGAAGGGCATCGGGTGTTTCTCCTTTTGCCCGCACATGTGGGGATGGAGGATGGCTTCGCCCAGAGGAGGGATCGGCGAAAGTGGCGCATCGAAAGATTCATCCCCTCCCGGCTTCCGGCGGCTTGAATGCCTTCCGGAAAGGCCACAGATCGGAAGAGGGACCTTTGAGCAAAAAGCGGTTCCGCAGGGAACCGGGGTCCGCGCCGCACGCCATCCAGGGTATCACCGGATCGGAGGCCGCATGAACGAGGTCCAGAACCACGAAGATCCCACCGACGCCGCCGTCATGGGCGACGATGCCGAAAGCATGGCGCCGGTGGTCACCGCCATCCTTGGCACCGCCATCGCCGCGGCTCTCAAGCGCGCCGGAACCGCCGACGTCACCCACGGGGTGATCGCGGGGTTGCGCCTGCTGCGCTCCGCCGCGGAGTCGGAGGCCGGCTACACCATGGGGGCGGCGATCGACACCGCCATCCGCACGCGCCTGCTGGTGGAGAACCTGTCAGCCCTGCGCACCACCGGATCCGCCCCGGCGCCGGTGCCGCTGCCCGAACCGGGACCGGGGGTGGCCATCGCGTCGGCCATCTTCGTCAGCGCCGCGGAATCCTGCCTGACCGTCAACGCCCATGCCGAGGACAACGGGCCGCTGGAGATGGCCGTCTTCGCCTTCTCCACGCAGCTGATCCAGCAGCTCGGCGGGTCGCCGGACTGGCGGGATCTGATGCGCGAGCTGCACCGCCCGTCCGAGCCGCGCGACGACCGTCCGGTCGAGGCGCTTCCCGACGGCAACACCATTCACTGACCCTTCCGGTTCACGGACGTGTCCGGGCCTTGATAGTCCCAATTCTTGTGCGGATTCCGTCGATCATGGCGGGACTGCACAACAATTGGGGTAAAAACCTGCGATTTTCGGGATTTGCGGCCACCGTTCGCGCCATTTCGGGCCTTTTTATGGTACGGGACAAGGCTGCAGACTCTCCATTAGGCTCCCTGTCAATCGGCGGAGACGATCTCCGCACCATGATCGGGAATCGGGGAGCGGAGCCTTGACCATACACAGCAGCGCCGGGCGGCCCGCCGGAGCCGCGTTCGGCATCGTGCCGTCGTCGCCCGGCGAGGCGCCAACCGCACGCTGCGGCGCATCGCGGGAGGTGGGGCTGGGCTGCCTCGTCGCCGGCGATCCCGCCGGGCGGCGGATCATCCTGGTCCATGCGGCGTCGAGCGAATCCCGGGCCTGGACCCGCCTGCTGCGCGCCGTCCCGGCCGGGCAGGAATGGGTGGCCGTGCCGCGGCCCGACCCGGCGCCGATCAGCGGCGCCTCCCGCCTGCGCGGCGGCGACCCCGGCGTGCCGGCGGCGGCGTTGCGCCCGCTTCTGGCGCTCCGACGCTCGCGCAAGCCGCTGCTGATCGGCTGCGGCAGCGGCGTGCCGGTGGCGCTGCGGGCCGTGCTGGATTTTCCGGAACTGGTCGGCGGCCTTCTGCTGATCGATCCGATGACCGAGGAGGCGGCCCGGCCGGGCGTGTTCCGCCGCATCGCCGCCCGCATCCTGCCGCCGGTCGTCCGCGACAGCGCGGCGGAGCTTCAGGCTATGGCGCCCGCGCTCGACGCGGTCCGTGTGCCGGTCACGCTGGTGCAGGGGAAGGATGTGCCGGACGGCTTTGCGGGCGCGTCTTTCCTGGAGCAGCGCCTGACCGGCTGCCGCACCTTGACGGTGGTGACCGTTCCCGGCCAGCAGGTTCTGCCCGCCAAGCACGAATCGGCCATCCGCGGCGCTCTGGCCGCGCTGGTCGCTTCGGTGGAGCGGGGAGGGGCCTGAGCGGAGCAGGCCCGACAAGGGCGTCCGGTCAGAGACCGTTCGCGGTGATCGCCGCCTGGGTCCGGTTGCGCACGCCGAGCTGGCGCAGGATCGCCGTCACATGCACCTTCACCGTGCCTTCGGTCAGGCCCAACTCGTGCGCGATCTGCTTGTTGGACTTGCCGTCGCGCAGGCGGTTCAGCACGTCGCGCTGGCGCGGGGTCAACTGGTCGCCCGCCCCGTCGGCCAGGGAGCCCAGCGGATCGGCGTCGCCCGCGCCGTTGCCGGCGTGCGGCGCGCTGTCGGTCATCCGGTCGCCGCGGATCGCCTGTTCCGGCAGATAGACGCCGCCGGCCAGCACGAGCTGCAAGGCACCCATCAGCACCTTCGCGCTGCTCGACTTCGGGATGAAGCCGGCGGCGCCGTTCTCCAGCGCGGCCAACAGGTCCGACCGCTTCTCCGATCCCGACACCACGACCAGCAGCGCCTTGGGAAGCCGCTGGTGGATCTCGCCGAGCAGGGAGAAGCCGTTCCATCCCGGCATGCCGAGATCCAGGAGGATCAGGTCGAAGGCGATGGCGCCGTCGCACAGGCGGCGGACGTCGTCGAACGTCCCGGCCTCGTGAAACACCATGCTGTCGTCCGACTGGGCGAGCAGACGCCGCAGCCCGTCCCGGAACAGCAGGTGATCGTCGGCAAGCAGAACGTTCAGGGTCGGCTTTTCCGCGCTGTATTCCATGATGCTCATCGTGTCGGGGCTGCGATCCAAACAAATTCGGAGCGTATTGCCGAAATAGCCATCATCATTTCGAGGCGGAAGAGGGCCTTTGGTCCTATGGCGCACCACTTATGGCGTGCCGCCGCACCCAAAGCGGGTGCTCCGGACGCGACAACGCCGGCCGCGGGATGGCGCGGCCGGCGTTGTGGATGCCGGGAAGGCAGAACCGCAGGACGATGGATCAGACCACGTTGGCACTGACCCCGGCGGCTTCCGCCGGCTGGTCGCCGATGCCGTTGTTCAGCGCCCAGATCGCCGCCTGGGTGCGGTTGGAGGCGTTGATCTTGCGCAGCAGGCTCTTCAGATGGACCTTCACCGTGGCCTCCGTGATGTGGAGGTGGTTGGCGATCATCTTGTTGGAGTTGCCGTTCAGCAGGCAGCGCAGGATCTGGATCTCGCGCTGGGACAGGCCCTTGCGGCGGGCCGGGACCTCGGTCGCCAGCTCTTCGCTGCGGCCGTTGATCAGCAGCTCGGCCAGATGGGTCGGGAACACCTTCTCGCCCATCATCACCAGCTTCAGCGACTGCATCAGCGCTTCGCAGGCGATGTCCTTCATCAGGTAGCCGTGGGCGCCGGCGCCGAGCGCGCCCGACAGGCGGCGGGTGCACAGGTCGGTGGTCAGGATGACGACGCGGATGCCGGGGTGGCCGTCGCGCAGGGCGCGGAGCTGGTCGGCCTCGTCCTCGCCGCCGTTTATAAGGTCGATGAGGACCAGGTCGGGCTGGGTGCCCGCCGCCTCGACCGCGGGGACGCCCTCGCGCAGGGTGCCGGCCTCGCCCATCACCTTGAAGGGCGTGTTCTCGAACAGACGCTTCATGCCTTCGCGGAAGAGCTTGTTCGCGTCGATCAGGAAAACGTTCACGGGGTCCATTGTTCCTACCCGCCCTCTGTTTGTTTCAATTCGGTCGTTCGTCTGGCGCCTCCGTGGACATCCGGTCCGGGGGGAGGGCCGCTCTCCGCGGCTGTCCGTTTGGTTCCGGGGTGCCACGATCTGATTGGACCTTACCCCGGATTTGCGGAACAGAAAATTTCCCCAAAGGAAAAGTTATGTCTCGCAATGGGCATATGCCCTAAGCCGAAATAAGACAAACCGTCCAACGAACCGTTCACGAATGTCTCACCCGGAATAATCAATCGGTCCTGAATTCGGTTCTGCCTGTGATTTGTCTGTGACTGCGGGTGCTTCTTGGGCTTCTGTGGCCGATGTGACTTCGGGCGATTGTGATAAGACAAGCGCTATGGTGTCGGATATAGTGCGAACCGGGCCTGTCTCGGCCCATGGGCCTAGGTCCATGCCGATTGGCGGAGCGCCCTGGCCGTTCTGTCAAGGGAAGGGGTTCGATGCGCCGGGGGGCGTGCTATATACGGTGTCCTCATTCGATGAAGGGCGTCTCCCGACCGCGGGGGAGCCCGCCCAGGAACTCCGGTGCCGCATGTCCGATCCCTACGCCTACGACGATCCGCTGGGCCATGATCCCCTCAGCCACGCGGGCGCCCCGGCCCCCGCGCCGGCGCAGCGTTTCGCCTATCTGGACGGGCTGAACCCCGTGCAGCGTGAGGCGGTCGAGGCTCTGGACGGCCCGGTTCTGGTGCTGGCCGGCGCCGGCACCGGCAAGACGCGCGTTCTGACCACCCGGCTGGCCCATCTGCTGATGACGCGCCGCGCCGCCGCCTTCCAGATCCTGGCGGTGACCTTCACCAACAAGGCCGCCCGCGAGATGCGGGAGCGCGTCGCCCATCTGGTGGGGATCGAGCCGGAGGGCTGGTGGCTGGGCACCTTCCACGCGCTGGCTGCGCGCATCCTGCGCCGCCACGCCGAGCTGGTGGGGCTGAAGTCCAACTTCACCATCCTCGACACCGACGACCAGATCCGCCTGATCAAGCAGCTTCTGGAGGCGGCGAACGTCGATTCCAAGAAGTGGCCGGCGCGGCAGGTGCTGGGCGTGATCGAGCGCTGGAAGGACCGCGGCCTGACCCCGGACCGGCTGAACGAGGGCGATGGCGGCGACGTGGCCGGCGGGCGCGTGGTGGCGCTCTACCGCGCCTACCAGGAGCGGCTGCGCACGCTGAACGCCTGCGACTTCGGCGATCTCCTGCTGCACAACATCACACTCTTCCAGAAGCACCCCGACGTGCTGGCGGAATACCACCGCAAGTTCAAGTACATCCTGGTGGACGAGTATCAGGACACCAACGTCGCCCAGTATCTGTGGCTGCGCATCCTCTCGCAGGCCCACAAGAACATCTGCTGCGTCGGCGACGAGGACCAGTCGATCTACGCTTGGCGCGGCGCCGAGATCGGCAACATCCTGCGCTTCGAGGCCGACTTCCCGGGCGCCACCGTCATCAAGCTGGAGCAGAACTACCGCTCCACCGGGCACATCCTGTCCGCCGCCTCCGGCCTGATCGCCAACAACAAGGGGCGGCTCGGCAAGACGCTGTGGACCCAGGCCGACGGCGGCGAACCGGTGCGCGTGCGCGGCGTCTGGGACGGCGAGGAGGAGGCCCGCTGGGTCGGCGACGAGATCGAGGCGCTGCAGCGCCAGGGCGTCTCGCTCGCCCAGATCGCCGTCCTGGTCCGCGCCGGCTTCCAGACCCGCGAGTTCGAAGAGCGCTTCATCACGCTGGGCCTGCCCTACCGGGTGATCGGCGGCCCGCGCTTCTACGAGCGTCAGGAGATCCGCGACGCGATGGCCTATCTGCGCGTCGTCAACTCGCCCGACGACGATCTGGCTTTCGAGCGCATCGTCAACGTGCCCAAGCGCGGCGTCGGCCCGGCGGCCCTGCAATGCCTCTATCAGGCGGCGCGCTCGCGCGGGATGCCGTTGACCGAGGCCGGCTGGGCGCTGACCGAGACGGACGAGCTGAAGCCCAAGGTGCGCGGCGTGATGCGCAACCTGCTTCAGGACTTCTTCCGCTGGCGCACCCTGTCGGCGACCATGCCGCACACCGAACTGGCCCGGATGATCCTGGACGAGTCCGGCTACACCCGCATGTGGCAGGAGGACAAGACGCCCGAGGCTCCGGGCCGGCTGGAGAACCTGAAGGAACTCATCACCGCCATGGCGGAGTTCGAGAACCTGTCGGGCTTCCTGGAGCATGTCGCCCTGGTCATGGAGAACGCCGAGGCCGCGGGCGTCGATCAGGTCACGGTGATGACCCTGCACGGCGCCAAGGGGCTGGAGTTCGACATGGTCTTCCTGCCCGGCTGGGAGGAGGGCGTGTTCCCCAACCAGCGCGCGCTGGACGAGACCGGCATCGCCGGGCTGGAGGAGGAGCGCCGCCTCGCCTATGTCGGGCTGACCCGGGCGCGCAAGCGGGCCTACATCAGCCACGCTGCCAACCGGCGGCTTTACGGCAACTGGGTCAGCGCCATCCCCTCCCGCTTCGTCGAGGAGATCCCCAGCGGCGACGTCGAGGCGGAGGCGGCGAGCGGCCTTTATCCGGGCGGCAATGCCGGGGGCGGTTTCGGTGGGGGCGGGAGCTTCCGCGATTCGTCGAGCTACGCCGCCTTCCGCGCCGGCCAGCAGGCGGCGGGCCGGCAGCAGCCCCCGTCGCCGCGCACCATCACGCTGGACAGCGGGTCCTATCAGGTCGCCCCGCGCGCCCGCCCGAACGCGCCCTTCCCGAAGGGGGCGCGGGTGTTCCACCAGAAATTCGGCTACGGCACCGTCACGGCGGTCGACCAGGACAAGTTGGAGATCGACTTCGACCAGGCCGGCAGCAAGAAGGTGATGGACAGCTTCGTGGTGCCGGCGGAGAAGGCGGGCTGACACAGGCGGGGTGATCGGGGCAGGGTGACCGATTGCCGCAGCGCCCCGCCGCGGTGACGATCGTCACAGGCCGGGCAGCGGCGTTCGGCTACTGGTTGTGCACAGACATCGTGCCCACAGCCACGGAACCCGCACAGTGTTCGGCAAGAGCAGCACCGCGTTTGAGGTCCAGATCCGCCGCGAGGGTCGCTGGACCATCGAGGGGACCTACGACGACGAGCGCCGGGCCCTGGCCTCAGCCCGCAGTTGGCTGGCGGTCAGCGGGGTGGAGGAGGTCAAGGCTATCAAGTTCCGCTCGCTGGCCGGACTGTCGCTGGAGACGGTGATCTTCCAGAAGGCCGTTCCGGTGGTGAAGGACAAGCCCATGGCGCTGGGCGGCACGGCGGAGGGCGCGCCCTACTGCACGGCCCCCGGCGATCTCTACGGGTTCGAGTCGCGGATGGTCACCGGCCGGCTGCTGCGCCCCTTCCTCGACAAGTTCCGCATCACCCCGACCGAGCTTCTCCATTCCTGGACCTATCTGCGCAAGCTCGACGAGCAGGGCCTTCTGCTCGGCGCGGCGCTCCAGGCGGTGGCCCGCCACCACGCCGACCGCCATGGCGTCACCGTGCCGGCGCGGGCGCGCGAACTGCGGGGCTTCGCCGACGTCGTGTTGACCCGCGCCCGCGATTTCCAGGCCGAGCGCAAGGCGCTGCCGGCCTTCGATCCCGCCGACCTGTCCCGGTCCAGCCGCGCCCTTGCCGGCGCGGTGGGGGAGGAGGGGCACGACTTCGCCTTCCTCAGCCAGCTCACGTTTCATCTGGCCGACCGCAATTCGCTGGCCGGCAAGCTGGAGATGCTGCTCGACCTGATCGGGCCGGAGGTCGAGCCGCGGCACCTCGCCCTGCTCGACGGGGTGATGGCCGACGCTCTGGGCTCCGCCGAGCTGGTGAAGGAGCTTCTCGGCGCGCAGCCGAACCTCGCCCTGGGGCTGTGCGCCCTGGCCGACCTGATCCTGGGCCGCGACCCGCAGCCGAAAAGCGAGCCGGTCAGCCCGCTGCTCGCCCATGTCGGGGCTCTGATCGTTCAGGGGCGCGCGCCGTGCTGCCGCGCCGTCCTGCTGGAACGCATCCAGCACTCGCTGAACGGCACCCAGCCGCTCGACCGCCGCGACCCGAGGAAGGAGGCGCTGCTCGCCGACCACCTCGCCACCCATCTGCGCGATTCGCAGGGGCGCCTGCTCGGCGGTGCCGAGGTCGAGAAGGCGCTGGCCCGCCGCCTCATCCGCCACCGTCAGGCGATCCTGCGCGAGCAGGGGATGCACGACATCGCGGACCGGCTGTCGGGGCGGTGACTCCACCGGCTTCGCCTCACGGCGCCGGCGGCGACCAGGGCAGTTCGGTCCGCGGCTTGTCCCGCCGCAGCGCTTCGTAGATCTCCACGCCCTTCCCGCGGTCGGTCTCGCACAGCATCATCAGCACGTCGGAGTCGGCGCTGGCCGACGTGCAGATCTTCGAATCCCGGGTGCAGGTCGGCCGCGGGTGCGGCGCCAGCCAGTATCCGGGTTGGGCCTTCCGCGCCGCCTCCCAAAAGGCCGTCGTCAGCTTGGCGCTTTCCGCCTCGCTGCCGTCGTTGCGCACGGTGAACAGCGGCGAATGCACGCTGCTCGAGAACAGGCCCGAACCGGTCATCTGCGCCACGCAGAAGCGCTCCTGCACCGGCGCGGCCGGCAGGACCGGCGCATCGGCGTACACGGCACCCGGCGGCAGGGCTGGGGTGGTGCTGGTGATCGGGCCGACGATCAGCTCGCGCGGCTCGCGGGCGCGCCACAGCTTGACCAGCACGCTCTGCCCGCTGGGCACCGCGCCCAGAACACGGCGCATCTGCACCGCATCCCCCACCGCGACGCCACGCACCTCCAGGATCACGTCGCCGCCGCGGATGCCCGACAGCTCGGCCGCCTTGCCCGGGATTAGCGCCGTCACCACCAGACCGCGCGGCGATTCCAGCCCCAAGGCCTGCGCCAGTTGGGCGGTCAACGGACCCACAGCCGCTCCCATCGCCCCCTGCGGTTCGCTCGCCGGTGCCGCGGCGGGAGCGGCCGTGCCGGCCACCGCTCCGCTGATGCCATTGGGGCCGGTGGTGACGGTCGTCGCCGGTGCGGAGCCCGCACCCGCCACCGTGCCGCCACCCTCCGCGCAACGCTGCTCCGCCATGACCTGACGGACCGCCTTGATGTTGACCACCACCGCTTCGCGGTACGCCGGGTCCACCGTGGGCAGTTGGTCGATGTACCCTCGCTGCAGCGACGCCAGCGCCTTGCAGTCCGTGCCCCGGTAGGAGGGAACCATATCGGCCACCAGCGACGCTTCCGATGGCATGTTCACTGTGCTCACCGCCCCGATCGCCAGCCCGACCGGATCGAGCGCGCAGCCCGATACCATCGCCGCTCCCGAAACCGCCACCAGCGCCGCCATCCATGCCCTGGCCGCATTGCTAACGCGCTGCATCAAGCCCGTCTCCCCCGTGTGGCTCTTGCGGAACCCTCGATCCGCTTATCTCCGGGTGCAGTGTGCCCGCTCAAAAGTGGTAAGAAAAGCGGCGGCAAGCCCGTGACGTGCTTTCGTCGGCCAAAACGTCGCACGCTGCGGTCGATCCAGCCCGGCGGACCCGTTTCCGGATGCGGCAGCCCTGGGACGCGACGGGGGCGTGCGCGCGGTTGCAGGACGTCCCGGCTGCAGGAAATCTTTGTGTCTCCGCGTCTCTGTGGTTAAGTCTCCCACCAGACAACGACCACCCCATCATCGGCGACCTTCCCATGTCCTCCTCCAAGCTCTGGCGCATCGCGCTCGTCATTCCCGAAGCCCACGCCCCCGCGTTCGCCGAGGCGATTGGCGATCATGCCGACGCGGTGTCCACCTTCGAGCTGGAGGAGCATGGCGACTGGCTGGTCGAGGCGACGGTCTACGGGCAGCCGGACGAGCCGCGGCTGAACGCCCGCGTTGCCGTTCTGGCCGAGGCCATGGGCATCCCCGAGCCGAAGCTGATCGTCGAGGAGCTGCCCCTCATCGACTGGGTGTCGCACAGCTACCAGGGCTTTCCGCCGATCCAGGCCGGGCGCTTCTTCGTCCACGGCTCCCACCATGAGGGCATCGTCCCGGCGGGCAGCATCCCGCTGCTGGTCGACGCCGCCACCGCCTTCGGCACCGGCGAGCACGGCTCGACCAAGGGCTGCCTGATGGCGCTGGACCGGCTGGCCCGGCGGATGAACCTGCCGCGCCGCGGCCGGGGCGGGGCGCTCGACATGGGCTGCGGTTCGGGCATCCTGGCGCTGGCGGTGACCAAGCGCTGGCGGGTGCCGGTCACCGCCGTGGACATCGACCCGGAGGCGGTGCGCGTCACCCGCGTCAACGCCGCGCTCAACGGGGTGAAGGCCCGCATCCGCTCGCAGGGCGGTGACGGCTACCACACCGCCATCGTGGGCAAGCACAAGCCCTACCGCCTGATCACCGCCAATATCCTGGCCCGCCCGCTGGCCCGCATGGCGCCGAAACTGAAGCGCCATCTGCAGCGCGGTGGCGTCGCCGTCCTGGCCGGCCTGCTGAACCGGCAGGAGCGCCACGTCATCCAGGCGCACCGCACCCAGGGCCTGCATCTGGTCGCGCGCATCCCGGTCGGCGAATGGACCACCCTTGTGGTGAAGCGCCCGAAGCGGAAGGCCGTAAAGGGCTGACGCCCCTGGATTTCGGTCCTCCCGCCGCCAATGTCTTCCGGACATATGGACGACCCGTGGAGGACCGATGCTGAACCGGATCAGGGCGCTGTTCCAGGAGAACGACCCCGGCGACGACCGCCACAGGCTGGAAGCCGCCGCCGCCGCCCTTCTGGTCGAGGCCGCACGCACCGACAACACCATTTCCCAGGCGGAGCGCGAGCGCATTCTCGACGTTACCCGCCGCCACTTCCACCTGAGTGAGGAAGAGGCGCAGGACCTGCTGTCCGCCGCCGTCTTCGACACGGAAGGCGCCTCGCCCTACTACCGCTACGTCACGGTGATCAACGACCATTGCCCGCCGGACAAGCGGCTGTGGATCATCGAGATGCTGTGGGAGGTCGCCTACGCCGACGGCGAGCTGAACGACCTGGAGGCCAACCTGCTGCGCCGCATCGGCGGCCTGCTCCATGTGCCCGACGTCGATCGCGGCCTTGCGCGCAAGCGGGTCCTGGAGCGGCTGGGCCTGCCCGACGATTCGGGGCTGTAAGACCGTCCCGCCGGGGCCTTCGCGCGGCTATGCCCTTTCCCGCGCTTGCGCGGTGGGGCATCCCTGCCTAGCCTGTCGCGGACGGCTTCACCGGATGAGGATCAGCCCCCGTGTCCAGCGCTTACCGCGGCGACGAAACCCTGGCGCAGCTTCTGGCCCAAGCGGGCCTGCCCCACACCCCCGCGGATATCCGCAGCCTCGTCGCCGGGGTGCTCGCCGCGCCGGAGGGGGAGGAGCCCGACGGCTGGATGGTCCTGGTCGGGACGCGGCTTCCGGAGGATCTCGCCGGGCAGCTCCGCGCCCTGAAGGCCGACCTGGCTGACAGTCGCGTCGCCGCGGCGCCGGATTACGCCGCCCGCATCGCCGCCCTGCGCGGCGTCCTGGCGCGCGCCGACCTCGACGGCTTCATCGTGCCGCGCGGCGACGAGCATCAGGGCGAGTATGTGCCGCCGCGCGCCCAGCGCCTTGCCTGGCTGACCGGCTTCACCGGATCGGCCGGCCACGCCGTGGTGGGGCGGCAGCGCGCCGCCATCTTCGTGGACGGGCGCTACACACTCCAGGTCCAGACGGAGGTGTCGGGCGATCTCTACGAATACCGGCATCTGGTCGACGACCCACTGACCGAGTGGGCCGGAGAGGCGCTGCCGCGCGGCGGACGGCTCGGCTACGATCCGTGGCTGCACACCGCCGGCTGGGTGGAGCGCACCCGCCAGCAGCTTGAGCGCATCGGCCTGTCGCTGGTGCCCTGTCCGGACAACCCGGTGGACCGCGTGTGGACGGACCAGCCGCCGCCCCCACTGGCCCCGGTGGTCGCCCAGGACCACGTCTTCGCCGGGGACAGCGCCGCCGACAAGCGCGCCCGCATTGCCGGCGATCTGGCGCGCAACGGCATCGGCGCCGTGGTGCTGACCCAGCCCGACTCCATCGCGTGGCTGCTCAACCTGCGCGGCGCGGACGTGCCCTGCACGCCGCTGCCGCTGTCCTTCGCGATCCTGAAGGACGACGCGCAGGTGGACCTGTTCATCGACCGCCGCAAGCTGGCGCCGGGCGTCGAGGCCCATCTCGGCAACCAGGTTGCCGTGCGCGCCCCGGACGAGCTGGGGGCCGCGCTCGACGGGTTGGGGCGCGAGGGTCGCAAGGTGATGGCCGACCCGGCCAGCACCTCGGCCTGGATCTTCGACCGGCTGCACATGGCCGGCGCCAAGCTGGAGCGCGACCCCGATCCCTGCGCCCTGCCCAAGGCCTGCAAGAACGAGGCGGAACTGGCCGGCACCCGCGCCGCCCACATCCGCGACGGCGCGGCGCTCGTCCGCTTCCTGCACTGGCTGTCGCAGGAGGCGCCGTCGGGCACGGTGACGGAGATCGCGGCGGCGGACCGGCTGCTGGCCTTCCGCCGCGCCAACGACCGCTTCCGCGGCCTCAGCTTCGACACGATCTCCGGGGCGGGGCCGAACGGCGCCATCGTCCACTACCGGGTGTCGGAGGCGACCGACCGCCGGCTGGAGCCGGGCAGCCTGTTCCTGCTGGACAGCGGCGCCCAGTATCTGGACGGCACCACCGACGTGACGCGCACCATCGCCATCGGCGCGCCGACCCCGGAAATGCGCGAGCGCTTCACGCTGGTTCTCAAGGGGCACATCGCCGTCAGCACGGCGCGATTCCCGCGCGGCACCACCGGGTCGCAGCTCGACACGCTGGCCCGCCTGCCGCTGTGGTCGCTGGGGCTGGACTACGACCACGGCACCGGCCACGGGGTGGGCAGCTATCTGTCGGTGCACGAGGGGCCGCAGCGGATCTCCAAGGTGCCGAACAGCGTGGCGCTGCATCCCGGCATGATCCTGTCCAACGAGCCCGGCTACTACAAGACCGGCGCCTACGGCATCCGCATCGAGAATCTGATCGTCGTCCAACCGCTCGACCTGCCGATGGCGGAGCGGCCCATGCTGGGGTTCGAGGTGCTGACCCTGGCTCCCATCGACCGCAATCTGGTCGAGCCGGCGCTGCTGACCCAGGCGGAGATCGCCTGGCTGAACGCCTATCACACCCACGTGCGCGAGGCGCTGGAGCAGCGGCTCGCGGGCGAGGGGGATGCCGCCGTGGCGCAATGGTTGAGACAGGCGACCTCGCCGATCATCGACTGAGGGACATGCTTCGGGATGGAGCATTGCCGGCAGTTGGAAGGCGCATCGCGCGAGAATCAGCCCGTGCGTTCGCCTGTGAAATCTGGCAAGGTCCCCACCCGACGCAGGGGTATGTCCGTTCGGACCGCCGCCGGACGCGCGTCCGTGCCTTGAAGCGATGCCTCATCGCTTTGGGGAGCGGCGGAAATTCGGTGGTCTTGGTAACCCGATATTTACGGGCGTACGTCACTGTGGCCGTGAGGGATGACTTTTCGGCAGACTTAAGGCATCACAGTCGGACCAGACCGACCCCGGCGCACGCCATGCAGCGCCGGGCGGGCTGAACGCCGGGCCGGGGCCTAGCAACGGAAGAATGCGGAGACGCGTAGATGAAGATCCTTGTCGTCGATGACTACGCCACCATGCGGCGCATCGTGCGGAACCTCCTGACCCAGATCGGCTACACGGACATCGACGAGGCCGGCGACGGCGTCTCGGCCCTGCAGAAGCTGCGCGAGAGCAAGTTCGGCCTCATCATTTCCGACTGGAACATGGAGCCGATGACCGGCCTGCAGCTCCTCAAGGAGATCCGCGCCGACGCCAAGCTCGCCTCGACCCCGTTCATCATGGTCACCGCCGAGAGCAAGACCGAGAACGTGATCGCCGCCAAGCAGGCCGGTGTGAACAACTACATCGTCAAGCCTTTCAACGCCGATACCCTGAAGCAGAAGATCCAGGCCGTCATCGGCGGGTAAGGAGTGGTTGGGTTGGATCAGCTTCCGCAGCTTTCCGAGGAAGAGTTCGACCAGATCGAGGAAGCGATCGCCCGCACGACCAAGGGGCGAGCCTTCCTGCGCCGCTTCCACCGCCGGGCTCATGGGGCCGCGGCGGAGGAGGTGCGCAAGATGCTGCTGGAGTTCCGCAGCTCCTGGCATCAGCAGAGCGAGGTGGTGGAAGCCTCCAAGCACGTCGAGGTGCTGCGGCGCGAGCTGATGGAGATGGCTGCCTCCATCGAGCAGGCGCGGCGCGAGGTCGCAGCCCTGCGTCCGCCCGACGCCGGCGGCGACAAGATCACGTCGGCCACCAACGAGCTGGACGCCATCGTCATCTCCACCGAACGCGCGTCCTTCGAGATCCTGAACGCCGCCGAGCGGCTGATGGACCTGTCGGGCAAGCTGAAGGCGGACGGCGCCGACCCCGGCCTGTGCTCCGAGATCGAGGGGGAGGTGACCAACATCTTCACCGCCTGCTCGTTCCAGGACCTGACCGGCCAGCGCACCAGCAAGGTGGTCAACGCGCTCCGCTACATCGAGCAGCGGGTCAACGCGATGATCAACATCTGGGGCGTCGAGAAGCTCGCCGGCCTCCAGATCGCGCCTGAGAACACGGACACCCGGCCGGATTCCCATCTGCTGAACGGTCCCCAGCTCGACGGCCTCGGCGTCAGCCAGGCCGACGTGGACAGCATGTTCGACAGTCCGGCGATGGCGGCACCGCCGCCGGCTCCCGAACCGCCGCCCGCTGCGCCTCCGGCCTCCGCTCCGGCGGCCGCGGCCCAGACCGGAGCCAAGGCGAGTCAGGCCGACATCGACAGCCTGTTCGACAGCCCGGCCCCGGCTCCGGCCGCTCCGGCCAAGGCCAGCCAGGCGGACATCGACAGCCTGTTCGACAGCCCAGCCCCTGCACCGGCTCCGGCCGCTCCGGCGAAGGCCAGTCAGGCGGACATCGACAGCCTGTTCGACAGTCCGGCTCCCGCCCCGGCCGAGGCTCCGCCGGCCCCCCCTCCGGCCCCCGCCGCCAAGAAGCCGGTGCCGAAGCCGGCCTCGGCGGCCAAGCCCGCCCCGAAGCCGGCCCCGGCTGCCAAGCCGGCGGCCGCCCCGCCGCCCGCGGCGGACGAGCCTCCGGCGCCGCTGGATCAGGCGGCCATCGACGCCCTGTTCGGCTGACCTCACGGTCAACAAGACGGTCCGGCGTCGGATTTGTGAAGAGTTGCCGCCGCTCCAATCGGCGGGCGAATTGGGACATGAAGTTTGCTATGACGATCGTCGCCCGCCGGGCCGATGCTGGCCCTGGCGGGCAGTCCTGACCAGACGGGCCGGCGTGCGCGGATGCCCCGGACGTCCCTTCGGAAAGAGGCGCAGCCCGCATGAGGAATCTCTCGAAACCCTTCATGGCGGAGCTTCAAAAGGCCCGCCGGACCGGCAATCCTTATCAGGCGGTGGTGGATGACGCCTCCGCCCTGGCGCCGGCGCTGGCGTCGCTGCCGTCCGGCCCGGTCACCGTGGACAACAGCGACGTCATCCGCGCCATCAGCGACCTCGGCGCGAAGCTCGACCGCTTCCTGACCATGGACGCCCAGCAGATCGACCAGATCCAGGTCGAGATCGCCGACATCTCGGGCCGCATCAAGGCCACCAAGGTGGAGATGGCGGCGATCCGCCACCCGCTGGCCGGCGACGACAAGTTCGTGCAGGCGTCGCAGGAACTGAACGCCGTCGTCTCGGCGACGGAGGCCGCGACCAACACCATCATGGCCTGCGCCGAGGAGCTGGAGGAGGTCGTTCACGAGCTGAAGTCGTCGCTGCCGGAGGGCTACCACGCCGACCGCGTCAACGACATGAACGACGTGATCGTCCGCATCTACGAGGCCTGCAACTTCCAGGACCTGACCGGCCAGCGCATCACCAAGGTCGTCCGCGCCCTGTCCTTCATCGAAGAGCGCGTCGACGCCATGATGAGCCACTGGAACAAGCGCGAGTTCGAGGCGATGCCGCTGCCGCCCACCGTCACCAAGATGGACGAGACGCTGGAACTGCACGGCCCGGCCGACCATCAGGAGATGGGCAACATCAGCCAGGCCGACATCGACGCCCTCTTTGGCTGATCAGTTCGGCTGACCGCCGTCCATTCCGGGCGTCCGTCCGCGTCATGGCGGCGAGGTTCGAAATTTGTTCGCCGAAGCGGCTTGCCGCCCCCGCGCCCCGGCGTGCTATATAGGGCCAACTTCGAAAGCATCGCGACGACCATGCCCTGCCGTTTTTCCCGTCTGCCGCTTGCGGCCCTCCTCCTGGCTTCCGCCCTGACCGCCTGCTCCTCGACCAAACCCGAGGACCAGTATGTCGAGCGTCCGGCCGAGCAGATCTACCAAGAGGCCGACGCCGCCATGCGGGAAGAGCGGTTCAAGGTGGCCGCCAAGCTCTATGACGAGGTGGAGCGCCAGCACCCCTATTCCGAATGGGCGGGCAAGGCGCAGATCATGGCGGCCTACGCCCATTACCAGGATCTGAAGTACGACGACGCGATCCTGGCGCTCGACCGCTACATCCAGCTTCATCCGGGCAGCCCCGACGTCTCCTACGCCTACTACATGCGGGCGCTGTCCTATTACGAGCAGATCACCGACGTCCGCCGCGACCAGCGCATGACCCGTCTGGCGCTCGATGCGCTGTCGGAGGTCGTGCGCCGCTTCCCGGACAGCCAGTACGCCCGCGACGCCAAGATCAAGATCGACCTGACCAACGACCATCTCGCCGGCAAGGAGATGGAGGTCGGGCGCTTCTATCTGAAGCAGGGTCAGTACACCGCCGCCATCGGTCGGTTCCGCACGGTGATTGAAAACTACCAGACCACCTCCCACGTCCCTGAGGCGCTGCACCGGTTGGTGGAGTGCTATCTGGCGCTGGGAATCACGGACGAGGCGAAGACCGCCGCCGCCGTGCTCGGCCACAACTTCCCCGGCAGCGAATGGTACACGGACAGCTACGCACTGCTGGTGGACGCCAACGTGCGTCCGGAGCGAAACGAGAAGTCCTGGATCAGCAGAGCCTGGAGCTCCCTGTTCTAGGACGATCCATGCTGGCGTCGCTGACGATCCGGGACGTCGTCCTGATCGAACGGCTGGGGCTGGGCTTCCGCAAGGGTCTGTGCGTCCTCACCGGCGAGACCGGTGCGGGCAAGTCGATCCTGCTCGACGCGCTGGGATTGGCGCTCGGTGCGCGGGCCGATTCGGGCCTCGTCCGCCACGGCGCCGATCAGGCGTCGGTGACGGCGGAGTTCGACCTGTCCGGCGACCACCCGGCGCTCGCCATCCTCAGGGAGCAGGGCCTCGACCCCGAGGAGCGGCTGGTCGTCCGCCGCACCGTCAGCGCCGACGGGCGCAGTCGAGCCTGGGTCAACGACCAGGCGGTCGGCGTCGGCCTGCTGAAGCGGCTGGGCGAGGAGCTGGTCGAGGTCCATGGCCAGTTCGACACCCACGGCCTGCTGAACCCGCAAACCCACCGCGGCGTGCTGGACGCCTACGCCGGGCTGTCCGGCCACGCCGCCCAGGTCGCCGCCGCCCACCGGGCGTGGAGGCAGGTCGAGGACGCGCGCGCCAACGCCGCCGCCGAGATCGCCCGCGCCCGCTCGGAGGAGGAGTATCTCCGCCACGCCGTGGCCGAGTTGGATGCCCTCGCCCCCAAGGCTGGCGAGGAGGAGGAGTTGGCCGAGACCCGCGCCGTGCTGATGCACCGGGAAAAGCTGGTCGACGCCCTGAACGCCGCCTATGGGGAGCTGTCGGGCGACCGCGGGGTGGAGCGCGCCCTGTCCTCGGCCATCCGCACGCTGAGCCGCATCGCCGACAAGGCCGCCGGCAAGCTCGACCCGGTCATCGCCGCCCTGGACCGCGCCGCGACCGAGGCGGGGGAGGCCATCGCCGGTCTCCAGGCCGTCTCCTCCGACGTGGACATGGACCCGCAGGCCCTGGAGAAGCTGGAGGAGCGGCTGTTCGCCCTGCGCGCCGCCGCCCGCAAGCACGGGGTGGACGTGGACGCGCTGGCCCCCCTGCGCAAGGACATGGCCGACCGGCTGCTGCTGATCGAGGACCAGGGCGATCTGCTGGCCCGCCTCGCCCGCGAGGCCGAGGTCGCCCGCGACGCCTACCGCAAGGCCGCCGAGTCGCTGAGCCGGGAGCGTCAGCAGGCCGCCGGCCGCCTGGATGCCGCCGTTGCCACGGAACTCGCTCCGCTGAAGCTGGAAAAGGCGAAGTTCCGCACGCTGGTCGAGCCGCTGGCCGACGAGTCGGACTGGACGGCGTCGGGCATGGACCGCGTGGCCTTCCAGGTCGCCACCAACCCCGGCTCGCCCCCCGGCGCGCTGAACAAGATCGCCTCCGGCGGTGAGCTGGCGCGCTTCATGCTGGCGCTGAAGGTGGTGCTGGCCCAGACCTCGACCGTCGGCACGCTGGTGTTCGACGAGGTGGATACCGGCATCGGCGGCGCCGTCGCCGCCGCGGTGGGCGAGCGGCTGAAGACGCTCGGGCAGGGGCTCCAGGTCCTGGTGGTCACCCACAGCCCGCAGGTCGCCGCCCGCGGCTCCATCCACCTCAAGGTGCAGAAGTCGGTGAAGGGCGAGCAGGTGACGACCGGTGTGGTCGAGCTGGACGGCGACGACCGCCGCGAGGAGATCGCCCGCATGCTGTCCGGCGCCACCGTCACAGCCGAGGCCCGCGCCGCCGCCGACAGCTTGATCGCCGGGCGGGGGTAGCATCCATATAGCGGCGAGCGAATGAACGGACCTTCTCCCTTCATTCGCTCGCCGGAGCGCCCGACTGGGCGCCGCGCCCAAGATGGAATTTGGCTTGGCGCGAAAAGCCTGCGTGGCGTTTGAACGCAATACGTCAAGCCAAGTCTTTGGCTTGACGGTATCAGGTCACAGCAATCGCCCGCAGCGGTCATACGGCGGCCACAGCAAAACACGCATAGTCCAGCCCTGCGCGTCCGGTAACCGGGCGCCGTTCGCCCAAGAACGAACAAGGTTGGCAAGATGTCGAACAGCTCCGCTTCCGCCGGCAACGTCGTTGTGATCGACAGCGGCCTGTCCTCCGCCTGGAACACGGGCCGGCTGGTCTATCAGCATGACTTCTACGGAAACGACAACGACGTCATGGTCGCCAACGCGAACACGCACGGCGCCCTGGTCACCGCGGAAATCCTGGAGAACGCGCCCGACGTCGGCATCATCGCGCTGAAGGTCATGCCCGACGACGGCAGCGGCGCCAGCGAGGCCAACATCGAGAAGGCCCTGCAGTGGGTCGTCGCCAACGCCGACGCCTACAACATCACGGCGGTGAACCTGTCGCTGGGCGGCGGCGCGCAGACGACCGCGGCCACCACCTCGATCTCCGACGAGCTGGCCGCTCTGGCCGCCAAGCGCGTGCTGACCGTGGCCGCCGCCGGCAACAGCGGCGACGGCGGGGTGTCGCAGAGCGTCTCCAGCTACTCGGCCGACGTGAACCAGATCTGCGTCTCGGCCTCGACCGGCGACGGCGCCTTCCCGTCCTGGGCGCAGCGCAGCCCGACCCTGACCGACGTCTGCGCCGATGGCACCGACGTGCGGATCACGAACCTCTCGGGGGTCACCTACACGGCCAACGGCTCCTCCTTCGCCGCTCCGGCGGTCACCGCGGCGGTGGCGAAGGCGCAGCAGGCCTGGGTGGAGCAAACCGGCACCCGGCTGACCCAGTCGGAATTCCTCGATCTCGCCCGCAGCACCGGCAAGGCCATGGGCACCGCCGGCTACTTCGAGCTGGACACCGATGCCCTGCTCGCCAAGATCGCCCAATCCGCTCCGGTCTCCACGGCGCAGAGCGCCACGACGATCACCGTCAACGCCTCCGGCGCGCCGGCCGGCGGGGTGAACGCCCATTTCAAGCTGCTGGTGGACGGCAAGACGGTGGGGCAGGCCACGGTGGATTCGGCGGCGAAGGACTACAGCTTCACCACGAACCTGACCGCCGACCAAGCCCACAAGGTGCAGGTCCAGTACGACAACGACGGCTTCGTGAACGGCCAGGACCGCAACCTGTTCGTCAACAAGGTCACCATCAACGGCACCGCCCACAGCCCGACCGCCGCCAACGTCACCTATGACAAGGGCGCTCTCGACGGCAAGGACGTGGTGAAGGGCCAGTCGTCCATGTGGTGGGGCGGCACGCTGGTGGTCGATGCCCCGGCCAAGGATTTCCCGGCCCAGACGGCGCCCGCCAACACGACCATCACGGTCAACGCCTCCGGCGCTGCGGCCGGCGGGGTGAACGCCCACTTCAACCTGTTGGTCGACGGCCAGAAGGTCGGCGAGGGCGTGGCCGGCACGGCGGCCAAGGACTTCGCCTTCGCCACCAACCTGACCGCCGATCAGGCGCACAAGGTCCAGGTGCAGTACGACAACGACGCCGTGGTGAACGGGCAGGACCGCTCGCTGTTCGTCAACAAGGTCACCATCAACGGCCACGCCGTCGCCCCCACGGCGTCGAACGTCACCTACGACAAGGGCGCTCTCGACGGCAAGGACGTGGTCAAGGGGCAGGCCGGCCTGTGGTGGAACGGCACGCTGGTCGTCGACGCCGACAAGTCCTGGTTCCCGTCTTCCGGAACCGCCTCGGGAAGTGGCGCCATGGCTTCCGCCCTGTCGGCGGACGGACAGGACACGGTGTGGCAGCACCTCGTTGCCCAGGGGTTGGAGGCCGCGGCGCCGGTCCATGCGGACGCGGCGCTGTCCATGGCGGATCTCGGCCTGTCGGGGGATGTCCACGCCCACGCCGCGCTGACGGACCATCACCCCGACCCGCTGCACCCGTTCGACGTGGCCTGAGCGACGGCGCCCTGAGCCGTACCATCAGGACGAGGGGTGGGAACGCCCCCGTCCGGTCACGCCGCCACGCGCAGGGACATCATGTGCGACAGGAACTTGTCCAGCGCGGCGCGCAGCTCCTCCGCCGTCCCGCTCAATCGGGCGGTGGTGTGGAAGGCGTCCTCGACCGACGCCATGACCGACCGTGCGCCGTCGGCGAGGTGCCCGGCCTCGTCGGACATGCGTTCGGCGGACTGGCTGGCCTCGTGGATGTTCTGGGCGATTTCCCGTGTCGCTTCGTTCTGCTGGCCCATGATGGACAGCACGTCCTGCGAATGGGCGCGCAACGCTCCAACCACTGAGCCAATTCCGGCGATCTCGTCGCGGGTCCGGCCCGTCGCGCCGTCGATCTCCTGAAGCAGGCGGGTGATGTCCTCCGTGGCTCCGGCGGTCTGCTTGGCGAGCACCTTGACCTCCGCCGCCACCACGGAGAAACCGCGCCCGGCCTCGCCGGCGCGGGCCGCCTCGATGGTGGCGTTCAGCGCCAGCAGGTTGGTCTGGTTGGCGATGGCGTTGATGAGCTTCAGCGTCCCGCCGATCCGTCCGGCGATCCCGGCCAGCGCGGTGACCGCCTCGGTGGAGCGCTGGGTGGCGGCCTGCGCCTGGTTGACGATGGAGAAGGCGCTCTCCATGCGCGATACCACGCTGTGGTTGGTGGCGGTCAGCTCCTCGGCGGCGGCGGCGATGGCGCGGGCGTTGCTGGCGGTTCCGGAAACCGCGCCGGTCAGATGCTCCGTGCGCACGCCGGTGTCCTGGGCGATGCCGCGCACAGCGCCGGTCGCCGCGTTGACCGCCGCCGCCGAATGGCCGACGGTATCGATGGCACCCTGCACCGTGTCCCGGAAATTCTCCGCCAATTCGACCAGCATCCGGTTGGTCATGGTCATCACGGCGGTGCTGTAGGCGTCGAAGGACAGGTCGAGGTCGAGGAAGATCGCGGTTTCCACCGCTCCCATGATCTTCATGGCGCGCGGCGCGTCGCGGCGGTGCCGCTCGCCGATCAGCCCGCCCAGCCGTCCCATGACCAGCCGGTAGGCTCCGAAATACCAGCGCGGGTGCAGGCCGATGCGGTAATGCGCCTGGCCCACCGCCTTCACGCGCGTCAGGTAGACGTCGTCGAAGCTCCCGGAAAACAGGTATCGCCAGTGGTTGACCTGGGCATCCTTCAATCGCTCGACGGATTTTCCGTCCAGGATCTTCCGGAGTTCGGGTATGGCGAGAAGGTGGTCGTAGAAGTCTTTGAGAATGACGGGCAGGTGCGGCTCGGCGATGCTCCAGGCTTCCTTCAGAAGCGTGGCCGTCTCACCACCAATCCGCAGAAAGGAAAGGCGTTCCTGAATGCCGCCTTGAGTGCCGCCTTGAATGCCACTGTCCATGGTGTTCGTCTCTTTGTTCTTGGTTGGCAAGCGTTGAGCTGCGGCTGGACCGGGGCTCCTCCCGGCTGATCACCGCTCGGCTATCACCATGCGGGCATCATGGACATGACAATTTTAACGATTGGTTTCATGATCTATTGCAGCTCTGTAAAATATTAAATTTATCGAATTTCCGGAGATAAAAAGAGAAAACCAGGGGAATTGCATAATTTCCCATGCCCGTCTTTTGCCTGGGTCATAGGAGATAAGGCAGCTTATCAAGTTGCTGGAAATCTTCGCAAAGATGCTGCGAGGCAACTTTGACCGCTGTCTGGCGGTTCACTGCCGGAACGTTTTAATACTGTGGTATGCGACAACCGGGCGCAGGTCTATGCCGGTCTCATGCGGCGCTCTTCCAAGGTTGCCAGCCGCCCAGACGAAGTCCGACCGCGATGCCGGTGAAAGGGATGCGCAACTCCAGGTCGCGGGGCTGAAAGAAGGTCAAGCGTTCCGGCGTGCCGGTGGCTCCGTATTCCAGGCGGGCGCCCTTCGGCTCCTCGGCGAACTCGTCGCTCATCACCTGCCAGATCTCCAGGTCGTCGCCGTGGTTGGAGATCTTGTACTGGCCGCAGCGCCAGACCGGGGCCTCGCCCACGCCGCCCTCGACCACCTTCTTGTCGCCGTCCATCTTCACGTCGCCCACGCCGGCGGCCCGGCCCGACATGGACGGCCCCTGGCTTTCCGCCCGAAATCCCAGACGCAGCCAGGGGGATCGGGTGCGCGGGATCATGCGGCGCAACAGGCGCGCGTCCTCCGTCGCGAAATGGTCGGGATCGTCGTACAGGATGCGGTCAAGCGCCGCGGCGATGACGAATCGATCGTCGATGGTCAGGCTGCCGGCGGTCGCACGGCTGGTCGGCTCGGTCATACAGCACATCCGTTCACGGGCGCCGGCTCATCATACACACAACCCTCGCGCCCCCGCAGCTTTCTAGGTCTGCTCAATCTCGGCGGTTTCAAGGTTGGTGCGCACGGGGTCGAATGCCAGACCGGCTCAAGGCCGGACTCCACGCCACGCCCCCGCGGCGCTATGCTGCGCGCCCGGCGGCGCCCGCCGATCCAGCGCCGTCCTCATGAGAAGGCACCGAAGAGACCCGCCATGAACGACCTGTTCGACACCCCCGCCGCGCTCCGCAGCATCCCCGTGGAGGAGCTGACGGTGGAGCAGGCGCAGGCGGAACTGGCCGCGCTGGCCCAGGAGATCGCCCACCATGACCGGCTCTACCACCAGCAGGACAAGCCGGAGATTTCCGACGCCGCCTACGATGCGCTGGTCCGCCGCAACAACGGGATCGAGGCGCGCTATCCGGAGCTGCGCCGGGCCGATTCGCCGTCGCTGCGCGTCGGCGCCGCCCCGGCGGCGGCTTTCCGCAAGGTGCGGCACGCGCTGCCCATGCTGTCGCTCGGCAACGCCTTCGAGCCGGAGGAGGCGCACGAGTTCGTCGCCCGCGTCCGCCGCTTCCTCGGCTTGTCCGACGACGCCCCGCTGGAGTTCGTGGCCGAGCCGAAGATCGACGGGCTGTCCTGCTCGCTGCGCTACGAAAACGGCCGGCTGGTCCTGGCCGCCACCCGCGGCGACGGGACGGAGGGCGAGGACGTGACCGCCAACGTCCGCACCATCAAGGACGTGCCGCAGGCCCTGGAGGCGCCGTTCCCCGCGGTGCTGGAGGTGCGCGGCGAGGTCTACATGAACCGCGACGACTTCCTGGCGATGAACCGCGCCTATGCGGAGAGGGGCGAGGATCTGTTCGCCAACCCGCGCAACGCCGCCGCCGGGTCGCTGCGCCAGAAGGACTCGAAGATCACCGCGTCGCGCCCGCTCTGCTTCTTCGGCTACGCGCTGGGCGAGCTGTCGGAGCCGATCGCCGACACCCAATGGGGCATCCGCGAGCGGTTGCGCGGCTGGGGCTTCTCGCTGAACCGCCCGGCCAACCTGTGCGACGGTGCCGAGGCGCTGCTGACCCATTACCGCAAGATCGGTGAGGAGCGCTCGGCGCTGCCCTTCGACATCGACGGGGTGGTCTACAAGGTCAACAGCCTGGAGCTTCAGCAGCGGCTGGGCTTCGTCAGCCGGGCGCCGCGCTGGGCCATCGCCCACAAATTCCCGGCCGAGCAGGCGCAGACCCGGCTGAAGGGCATCACCATCCAGGTCGGCCGCACCGGCGCCCTGACCCCGGTGGCGGAGTTGGAGGACATCACCGTCGGCGGCGTGGTGGTCAGCCGCGCCACCCTGCACAACGAGGACGAGATCGTCCGCAAGGACGTCCGCATCGGCGATCTGGTGACCGTCCAGCGGGCCGGCGACGTGATCCCGCAGATCGTCGGGGTGGTGGAGGGGCAGCGCCCCGACGACGCCGTGCCCTACGTCTTCCCCGACCATTGCCCGGTCTGCGGCAGCCTCGCCGTGCGCGAGCCGGACGAGGCGGTGCGCCGCTGCACCGGCGGCCTGATCTGCGCCGCCCAGGCCAAGGAGCGGCTGCGCCATTTCGTGTCGCGCAACGCCTTCGACATCGAAGGGCTGGGCGAGAAGACCATCGAGGAGTTCTGGGAGGACGGGCTGATCCGTTCCCCCGTGGACATCTTCACGCTGGAGCGCCGGGTGGAAGCGGGGGAGATCGCCATCCTCGGCCGTCCGGGCTGGAAGGAGAAGTCGGTCGAGAACCTGTTCGCCGCGATCAACCAGCGGCGTGAGCGCATCGACCTGCACCGCTTCATCTTCGCGCTGGGCATCCGCCACATCGGCGAGGTGACCGCAAAGTCCCTGGCCCGCCATTACGGCTCGATCGACGGCTGGCTGGAGGGGATGGAGCGTGCCGTCGCCAACATGCCGGGGGAGGCGTGGCGCGACCTGCACGCGCTGAGCGGGCTCGGCCCGGTGAAGGCCGACGCTCTGCTCGCCTGGTTCGCCGACCCGGAGAATCTGCCGAAGCTGGACTTCTACGCCGGTCCGGAGGCGCTGCGGCTGGACAGCGTCATCAAGCTGCTCGGCATCAAGAAGGTGGACAGCCGCGCCGCCCAAGCGCTGGCCGAACGCTACGGCACGCTGGCGGAGTGGAAGGCGGCGATGCTGGCCGCCGTTGGTGCGCAGCCCGGCCCCGGCTGGGGCGAGCTGGTCGCCATCCCCGACGTGGGCGAGGTCGCTGCCGAGGAGCTGGCCGGCTTCTTCCAGGAGGAGCGCAACCGCGCCATCATCGACGACCTGCGCGCCGCGGGCGTGCGGGTGGCCGACGCCGAGCGCCCGAAGGCGGCCAGCGGTTCCCCCGTCGCCGGCAAGACGGTGGTCTTCACCGGCACGCTGGAAACCATGACCCGCACCGAGGCGAAGACCCGCGCGGAGTCGCTGGGGGCCAAGGTCGCCGGCTCGGTCTCGGCCAAGACCGATTACGTCATCTGCGGGGCGGACGCGGGGAGCAAGGCCGCCAAGGCGCGCGACCTGGGCGTGACCATCCTCAGCGAGCAGGAGTGGGCCGAGCTGATCGCCGGCTGATCGCCGGCCGGCCCTGGGGGTGGAAGGGGAGGGGCGGCGCGGCTGAGTGCCGCGTTGACGCCCCTCGCCGCCGGTTCCATAAAGGGACGAAGCACCATAAGAAAAACGAGACGGGGGATCGCTATGGACTCCATTCAATGGTCGCGCTGGATGAGCGTCGGCATCGAAGAACTCGATGAGGATCATCGTGTTCTCGTGGACATCGTCAACAAGCTGGGCGCGGACGAAAACCGCGCCTCTCCTGACGTCGTCGAAGCGATCCTCGACGAATTGATCCACTACACCAAGGATCATTTCGCACGCGAAGAAGCGCACATGGCGCAGGCCAATTACCCGACCTTCGCCGCGCACAAGGCCCTGCACGACACCCTGACGCGCAACGTGGAATCCTACCGCGAGCGCTTCCACGCCCAGCGCGACACCATCACGGGCGACGCGGTGTTCGAGTTCTGCGCCGACTGGCTGGGCAAGCACATCCTGAAGGAAGACACCCGCTTCGGCGCCTACGCCGCGGAGCAGTGAGTGAGTGGCCCTCTCCCCTCTGGGGAGAGGGAAGGGACCCACGCCGTAGGCGTGGGAAGGGTGAGGGGGTTACGCCTGGTGGTGTGTTCGGCAAAAGCACACCCCCCTCACCCCGACCCTCTCCCCAGAGGGGAGAGGGATTTGATGGCGTCGCCTCCGGCGACATCTCAAAAACACCACACAAAATATTGATATAATTCAATATTCTATTGACTCTGAATGCGGCGCGCAAAAATCCTGTCCCTCACTCCCCCGGAAGGGGAGGGGAGTGCGCGTGCGACTCGCCTTGCGCGAATCCGAGAGGGGAGGGGGGTGCGCGAAACGAAAATGCCCTCCCCGGAAGGGGAGGGCAGGGGCAACGCGGCGCTGTGAGGCGCGTATCAGGCGACGGCCAGCCGCTCGGTCGCGTGCCAGACGGCGCCCGGCAGCGCCGTGCTCGGCGGGGTCTCGTAGCACCAGGCGTTGGCGTCGGCGAACAGAGCGCGCAGGAGCTGGTTGTTCAGGGCGTGGCCGGACCGGACGCCGTGGAAGTGACCGACGAACATTGCGCCGGCGAGATAGAGGTCGCCCACCGCGTCCAGGATCTTGTGGCGCACGAACTCGTCGTCGAAGCGCAGGCCGCCTTCGTTCATCACCTCGTCGCCGGAGATGACCACCGCGTTGTCCAGCGAGCCGCCGCGGGCGAGGCCCATCTTGCGCAGGCCCTCGACCTCGTGCAGGAAGCCGAAGGTGCGGGCGGCGCTGATCTCGTCGCGGAAGGTCTCGGCGTCCAGCTCCATCTCGTGGCTCTGCTGGGCGATGGCCTTGCTGGCGAAGTCGATTTCGAAGCTGAAGCCCGTCGTGTGGTCCGGCGTGAAGGTGGCGCTCTTGTTGCCCTCGGTCACGGTGACCGGCTTCAGGATGCGGATGGCGCGGCGCGGCGCGTTCTGCGACACGGTGCCGACGCGCTCGATGGCCTCCACGAAGGGGGCGGCGCTGCCGTCCATGATCGGCACCTCAATGTTGTCCAGCGCGACCACGGCGTTGTCCACGCCGCAGCCGGCCAGCGCCGACATCAGATGCTCGATGGTGCCGATGGTGGTGCCGTGGGCGTTGCCGATGACCGTGCACAGCTTGGTGTCGACCACATGGTCCCAGCGTGCCGGGATCACCGCGGCGGGGCCGCTGAGATCGGTGCGCCGGAAGACGATGCCGCTGTTCGGCTCGGCCGGGGAAATCGTCAGGGTGACCGTCGCGCCCGTATGCAGCCCGACGCCCGAGCAACGCACCGGCTTCGCCAGGGTACGCTGCAGCATGCCTTCGGTCTTGATGCGATTTTGAGCCACGGTGTCTGTCCCGTTTCAATCTTGGTCTTGTGCGGTCGGTCCGCGATTTGCCGCCGGTCTCCGCCGAGGGCGGGGCGGGTCAGCGCTTATGACCGCATATGCTAGGTATCATTGGCCCCTATGGAGGACAAATCACTCTTTGTTACCGTTTGTTGCAGGGCGGTAGAGCACCGTCGCCGGACGCGAAACGGGCGTCCCCCAGACACGAAAAGACCGCCCCCGGAGCGTTCTTGCGAAGCTCTGGAGGCGGCTGAAGTCTAACAGGTTGTGGATGCCCGCCGATGCCGCTTCGAAAGAGGCGGCGGCGACCGGCGGGTTGCTGTTGCCCTCAGATCAATTGGGCCAGCCTCTGTGACGCGTCAGTTGGCCTGACGGCGCAGGAAGGCGGGGATGTCCAGCGCTTCCTCGTCGATCTTCTGGGTGGTGCCGTCGCCCATCGCCTGCGGGCGCGGGGCCTGGGCCATCGGCTGCTGCGGGGCGGCCATCGGCGGCTGCGGCATCATCGGCTGCTGGTGTTGCGGCTGGTGATGCTGGGGCTGATGGTGATGCTGCGGCTGGTGCTGCGGCTGCGGGGCCGGCTGGGGTGCCGGTTCGGCCTTGCGGCCGGCCAAGCCGGTGACCAGACCGAACAGGAAGTTCGGCTTGCGGGCCGGCGGCTCCGCCTGGGCTGCGGCGGCGAGCTGGCTCGACATCGGCGGGGCATTCATCGGCTGGCGCGGGCCGGGATCGGCGGCCTTCGGGGCGATGAAGTGGCCGTCGCGGCGCTCGCTGTGCAGCGGGCCGGTGGCGACGTTGCGGGTGGGGGCGGATTCGACCGGCTGCATGGCGTCGTGGCCCATCGGCATGTGCGGGTGGGGCGCATGCTGCGGAGCGTGCTGGACCATCGGATCCATGGGCTGCTGGACCGGCTGAGGCGCCGGCTGCTGCGGAACGTGCTGCTGGAACTCCGACGGGTGCGGCGGCTGAACCTGGGGCTGCGCGACTCCGCCCATCGGGCGCGGGGCCAGACCGGCGCCGGGAATCGCCGGGGCGACCTGACCGGGGGCGGCGAGCGGCGCCGGGGCGGCCTGGGTCAGGCCGGTCGCGCCGGCGGGCTTCTTGGCGCCGCCGTTGCCGCCGTTGCGGTCGGAAACCAGCGACAGGTTGACCGGATGCAGGGTGCGCGGGTTGGACATGGCCGCGGCGTCGATGCCGGTGGCGACCACCGACACGCGCATCACGCCGTCCAGCGAGCTGTCGAAGGTCGAGCCGAAGATGATGTTGGCGTCCGGATCGACCTCGTCGCGGACGCGGTTCGCCGCCTCGTCGACCTCGAACAGGGTCATGTCGTAGCCGCCGGTGATGTTGATGAGGACGCCGCGGGCACCCTTCATCGACACGTCGTCGAGCAGCGGGTTGGAGATGGCGGCCTCGGCGGCCTCGATGGCGCGGCGCTCGCCGCCGGCCTCGCCGGTGCCCATCATCGCCTTGCCCATCTCGGTCATCACCGAGCGGATGTCGGCGAAGTCCAAGTTGATGAGGCCGGGCATCACCATCAGGTCGGTCACGCCGCGCACGCCGGAATGCAGAACGTCGTCGGCCATCTTGAAGGCGTCCGCGAAGGTCGTCTTCTCGTTGGCGATGCGGAACAGATTCTGGTTCGGGATGATGATCAGCGTGTCGACATACTGCTGCAGCTCGGCGATGCCCGATTCGGCCAGCCGCATGCGGTGCGCGCCCTCGAAATGGAAGGGCTTGGTCACCACGCCGACGGTCAGCAGGCCGCGCTCGCGGGCCGCGCGGGCGATGACCGGGGCAGCGCCCGTGCCGGTGCCGCCGCCCATGCCGGCGGTGATGAACACCATGTTGGCGCCTTCGAGGTGACCGATGATCTCCTCGAGCTGCTCCTCGGCGGAAGCGCGGCCGACGTCCGGCTTGGAGCCCGCGCCCAGGCCGCGGGTCATGGTGGTGCCGAGCTGGACGCGCTTCTCGCAGAGCGAGCCCTTCAGGGCCTGCGCGTCGGTGTTGCCCACGACGAAGTCCACGCCTTCCAGGTTGGACTTGATCATGTTGTTCACGGCGTTGCCGCCGGCGCCGCCGACACCGAAGACGGTGATGCGGGGCTTCAGCTCGGGTTCGATGCTGGGGATGGTCACGTTGATCATGTTATGGCCTCCACAACCTTTTGATTGGTTCGATGCTTTGCGTCGCGGGTTCTTTGCCCGGTTGGGTCCGGGTGATGTTTTTAGGCAGGAATGACAGGGCGTGCCGGGAGCCTTTTTGGGTTCAGTTCAAAGGTTCTCCCGCAGCCACAGGCCGACACGCCCGAAGAACCCCGTGCCGGCGCCAGCCTCATGGCCCGCCACGGGAAGTTCCGCCGGATTGCGCACGGCGTGGAGAAGAAGGCCCGCGGCGGTCGCGTAGGACGGACCGCCTTGCGCCTCGTTCAGACCGGTGATCCGCGTCGGTCGCCCGATGCGGACCTGTTTGTCCAGGATCAGCTGCGCCAGCTCGCGCATGCCCGGCAACTGGCTGGCGCCGCCCGTCAGGACGACGCGCCGGCCGACCAGCTTCGCGTAGCCGGAATGCTCCAGCCGCGAGCGGACATGCTCGAAGATCTCCTCCAGCCGCGGCTGGATGATGCGCACCAGATAGGATTTCGGCAGGTTGTTGGCGCCGAGGCGCTCCTCCTCGCCGACCTGGGGGACGTCGATCATCTCGCGCTCGTCGGCGGGGCTGGTGATGGCGCTGCCGTGCAGCGTCTTCATGCGCTCCGCATGGACGACCGGCGTGGTCAGCCCGCGCGCGATGTCGTTGGTGACGTGGTTGCCGCCCAGCCGGATGCAGTCCGACCAGACCAGAGTGCCTTCGGAGAAGACCGAGATCGTCGTGGTGCCGCCGCCCATGTCGATGCAGGCCGAGCCCATCTCCATCTCGTCGTCGACCAGACAGGCGAGGCCGGACGCGTAGGGGCTGGCGACCAGACCCTCGATGTCGAGGTGGCAGCGGGCCACGCAGGTCTGCAGGTTGCGCACCGCCCCGGCGGGCGAGGTGATGACGTGGGCCTGGACGCCCAGCCGCTCGCCGTACATCCCCTTGGGGTCGCGGATGCCGCGGCTGCCGTCGAGCGCGAAGCCGACGGGGATCGCGTGGACCAGCGCTTGGTCCGGGCCGACCTGCAGGCTGCGGGCGTGGGCCAGCGCGCGGCGGACGTCGCTCTCCGTCACCTCCTGGCCGGAGACGGGGACCTCGGCGTTGAAGCCATGGGAGATCGGGGAGGACACGTTGACGATCACGTCGCGGATCGTCTCGTTGGCCATCTGCTCGGCCGCGTGGACGGCGGCGCCGATGGAGGTCTCCGCCGCTTCCATGTCGATGATGGCGCCGGCGCGCACGCCCGTGGCGATCTGGTGGCCGATTCCCACGATGCGCACGGCCCCCGCATCCTCGACGCGGGCGATGAGGCAGCACACCTTGGTCGAGCCGACGTCCAGCGCGGCGATGATCCCGCCGCGGGTGGCTCGTTTTGGCTTTTTCGCCCCGTTGAAGCCCATGTTCAGCACAACCCTATGGCCTCGATGCGTCCGGTCGTTCGCGTTTCAGAAAGAGGGGTTCAGAAAGAGGAATGGCGGAGGATCACGTCTTCTTGCCGGGCTTCTTCTTGTTCTCCTCCTCCGTCCAGGGCAGGACGGCGGTGGCGGAGGTCTGCAGCACGGCGCGGTCGTTCTGGCGCAGGTCGATGGCCACGATGTCGCGGTCCAGGACCTGACCCGTCGCGTCCATCTCCGCCAACTGGCGCAGCGCGGACGGCATGCGGGCTTCCGGCAGTTTCACCACGACACCGTTCTTCAGCTTGAGGTCCCAGCGGCGGTCGCCGACCCAGGAGGCGGCGCTCACCTTTTCGCGCAGAGCCGGCACGTTGTCGAGGGCCGCGAGCAGCTTCGGCACCTGCATCGGCGCGTTGGCGCCGACGACCTGCGGCAGCGTCTCGATCCGCCGGTTGCCGCGCCGCGCCAGCTCGGTCGCGTCGGCCAGCGGGCGGCCCTCGCGGTCGATGACGGTGAACTTGCGGTCGTGCTGCCAGATCGCCATCGGCTGCCGTTCGGTCAGGCGGACGAACAGGATGCCGGGCAGGTGGCGCTCGATGGAGGCCGAGGCCACCCAGGGCAGGCTTTCCAGCTTCTCCTTGGCGTCGGACAGCGTGACGGCGAGAATCGGGTCGCCGCGCTGCACGCCGAGCACGCGCAGGATGGAGGCCGGGTCGGTCTCGGTCCGGCCCTCGACCAGCACGTCGGCGATGGCGAAGCCGGCGGACGCGCTGGTCTGGATCAGGCTTTCCTGAAGCGCCGCCGTGGTCTCGGCGAAGGTGCCGCGCTGCCACGCCGACACAGCCATGCCGGCGACGACCAGGACGGGTGTCAGCAGGATGGCCGCCTTGACCGCGGGACGGGTCCAGCGCGGCCAGGCGCGGCGGCGGTTGCCTTTCTGGGCCGACTTCGCCATGGCGCGCGGCGGCACCGGCATGTCGTCGCGGCCCCGGTTCGCAGAGCCCCCGAAGCCGGCGCGGAACTGCGGATCGATGCTCAGTCGAGTTGACATGCGGCGTTCTCCACCATCCAAGCAACGAGAGCCCCGTAGGAGAGCCCCACGGCAGCGGCCTGTTCGGGAACCAGCGACAGCGGCGTCATGCCCGGCTGGTTGTTGATTTCCAGGAAAAAGAGTCCGTCGGTCCCACTTTTACGATCATCCCAGCGGAAGTCGCTGCGCGAAACGCCGCGGCATCCGAGGGTCCGGTGGGCCAGGACCGCCAACCTCTTGGCTTCTTCCGCGACTTGCTCGGGAATCTGCGCGGGCACAGTATGAACGGCATGGCCCGCGCTGTATTTAGCCGTGTAGTCATACACCTGTGCTTCGAAGTGGATCTCCGTCACGGTCAGGGGGCGGCACTCGCCGTCCAGCCCGCCCATGACGCCCACGGTCAACTCGCGGCCCGGGATGAACTCCTCGACCAGGGCGCGCTCGCCGAAGGTCCAGGCATCGCCGACCGGGCTGTTCTGCCCCTCGCGCACCAGCGTGACCCCGACCGTCGAACCCTCGTCCACCGGCTTGACGATGTAGGGGGCGGGCATCGGGTGGGCGCCGCCGGTCAGCTCGCCCTTGGTCAGGACGAGGCCCTTGGGCGAGCGCACGCCGACCGGGGCGAGCAGCGCCTTGGTCATCGCCTTGTCCATGGCGACCGCGGCGGCGCGCACGCCGGAATGGGTGTAGGGGATGCCGAGGAATTCCAGCACGCCCTGGATGGTCCCGTCCTCGCCGCCGCGCCCGTGCAGGGCGTTGAACACCGCGTCGGGGCGCGGGTCGGTCAGCGCGCGCAGCAACCCCTCCAGGTCGCGCTGCACGTCCACCGCGGTGACGCGGTAGCCTTCCTCCTCCAGCGCCTTGGCGACGCCGGCGCCGCTGACCAGCGATACCTCGCGCTCCGCCGACCAGCCGCCCATCAGGACGGCGACATGCTTCTTGTGGGGGGTGGTCATGCGGACGCTCCTTCGCGGGCCACGCCGACCCGCTTGATTTCCCACTCCAGCGTGACGCCGGAGGTCTCGAACACCCGGCGCCGGACCTCTTCGCCCAGCGCCTCCAGCTCCGCCGCGGTGGCGGTGCCCTGGTTGATGAGGAAGTTGCAGTGCTTCTCCGACACCTGCGCGCCGCCGATGGTCAGCCCGCGGCAGCCGGCCCGGTCGATCAGCTCCCACGCCTTGTGGCCGGGCGGGTTCTTGAAGGTCGAGCCGCCGGTGCGCGAGCGGATCGGCTGGGTGTCGGCGCGCTTGCCGGAAATCTCCGCCATGCGTTGGGCGATCTCCGCCGGGTCGCCGGCTGCGCCGCGCAGGGTGGCGCCGGTGAAGATGACGTCCTCCGGCACCCCGGCGTGGCGGTAGGTGAAACCCATGCCGGGGTTGTCGTAGGACACCCGTTCGCCGCGGCGGGTCACGCCCTGGGCGGACACCAGCACGTCCTTGATCTCGTGGCCGTAGGCGCCGCCGTTCATGCGCAGCGCGCCGCCGATGGTGCCGGGGATGCCCGACAGGAACTCCAGCCCGGCGACGCCGGCGTCGCGCGCCACGGCGGCAACGTTCAGGTCGAGCGCCGCGGCGCCGGCCTCCAGCGTCAGCCCGTCCGCCGCGATGCCGGCGAAGCCGCGGCCCAGACGGATGACCACGCCGGGAATGCCGCCGTCGCGGATCAGCAGGTTGGAGGCGACGCCCAGCACCGTCACCGGCACGTCGTCCGGCAGTCCGGCCAGGAAGCCGGCCAGATCGTCGGCGTCCTCCGGCCGGAACATGACCTCCGCCGGACCGCCGACGCGGAACCACGTCACGTTGGCCAGCGGCGCCGCGGCGGTCAGCCGTCCGCGGCAGGCGGGCATCCGATCGATGAGGGAGGCGGTGGTGGCTGTCATCGGACGATCCGTCACGCCTTGCCCGACAGCTTGTCCAGCTCGCCCGGCAGGGCGTTGGCCCACTGGGTGATGTTGCCGGCGCCCAGGCAGACCACGAGGTCGCCGGACCGCGCGATCTCGCGGACCAGCTGCGGCAGCTCGTCCGGGCCGTGCAGGGCGAGCACCTGACGGTGGCCGTGCATGCGCAGGCCCTCGACGAGGCTGTCGCGGTTGACGTTCTCGATCGGCTGCTCCCCGGCGGCGTAGACGTCGGCCACGATCACCGCGTCGGCGTCGTTGAAGCAGGTGCAGAATTCCTCGAACAGGTTGGCGAGGCGCGAATAGCGGTGCGGCTGGACCACGGCGATGGTGCGGCCGGTGCCGGCCGTGCGCGCGGCCTTCAGCACGGCGGCGATCTCCACCGGGTGGTGGCCGTAATCGTCGATGACGGTGATGCCGTTCGACTCGCCGGTCTTGGTGAAGCGGCGCTTGACGCCCTGGAACTTCGCCATGCTGTCGCGCATCACCACGTCGGGCAGGCCCATCTCGTTGCCCACGGCGAAGCAGGCCAGCGAGTTCTGGACGTTGTGCGGCCCGTACATCGGCAGGCGCACGCCGATGATGGTCCGGCTCTCCCCGGTGTGGCGGTCGTCGATCACCACGTCGTACTCGGCGCCCTCGGTGCCCAGCCGCATGTTCACGGCGCGCACGTCGGCCTGCGGGCTGAAGCCGTAGGTGATGATGCGGCGGTCCGACACGCGCGGGATCATCGCTTGCACCTCGGGATGGTCGATGCACAGCGCGGCGAAGCCGTAGAAGGGGATGTTCTGGACGAAGCTGTCGAAGGCGGCCCGCATGTTGTCGAAGGTGCCGTAATAGTCGAGATGCTCCGGGTCCATGTTGGTGACCACAGCGATGCAGGCCGGCAGCTTGATGAAGGTGCCGTCGCTCTCGTCCGCCTCGACGACCATCCAGTCGCCGGAGCCGAGCCGCGTGTTGGTGCCGTAGGCGTTGATGATGCCGCCGTTGATCACCGTGGGGTCGAGGTTGGCGTGCTCCAGCATGTTGCCGACCATCGAGGTCGTCGTGGTCTTGCCGTGGGTGCCGCCGATGGCGATGGCCCATTTCAGGCGCATCAGCTCGCCCAGCATCTCGGCGCGGCGGACGACCGGGACCAGGGCGGCGCGGGCGGCGACGACCTCCGGGTTGTCGCGCTTGACGGCGGAGGAGACGACGACGACCGCGGCCCCGGCGATGTTCTCCGCGCGGTGGCCGATGCTGATCTGGATGCCCAGCCCGCGCAGGCGCTTGACGTTGGCGCTCTCCGCCAGGTCGGAGCCCTGGACGGTGTAGCCGAGGTTGCGCAGCACTTCGGCGATGCCGCTCATGCCGATGCCGCCGATGCCGACGAAATGGATGGTGCCGATCGAGAGGGGGAGGGCGCGCATGTCTGGATTACTTTCCGCGGCGGAGCATCAGGCTGAGGGTGGCGTCCACGGCCATGTCGGACAGGCCGTAGGGAAGGGGCTGGGAACCGATCGTGACGTGCAGCCGGTCGCGCAGGAAGCCGGCGCCGGCGCGCGGCAGCAGCGGGCAGTCGGGCCGATTGCCCCAGGCGCCTTCGGTCCGCGTCATGGCCGCCGGCCAATCGCCCAGGGGCCGGGACAAGGGGGGCCGGGACGAGCGGGGGCGTGCGATGGTGCTGCGCGTTGCCTTGTTCATTCCGCGGCTTCCTTGGTTCGGGCGTGGTTCGGGTTGGCGATCATGTCGAGCACGGCGTCGGCCAGCCGTCGCGCGGCGTCGGCCATGCCCCAGCCGTGGGCGGCCTGCGCCGCTGCGGTCAGCGCGTCGGGCGACTCCAGCAGCGCCGTCAGGCGGGCGGCGAGCGCGTCGGCGGTGAAGTCCGGCTGCGGCATCACCCAGGCGGCCCCGGCGGCGGCGAGCTGCCGCGCGTTGGCCGTCTGGTGGTCGTCCATGGCATGGGGATATGGCACAAGAATGGCCGGGCGCCCGATGCAGGTCAGTTCGGCGATGGTCGAGGCGCCGGCCCGCGTGATGGCGAGATGGCAGGCGGCCAGCCGGTCCGGCACGTCGCGGAAGAAGCTCTCCAGCTCCAGCCCGCCGAGGCCCATGCCGGCGTAAGCGGCGCGGGCGGCCTCCAGGTCCTCGGGCCGGCACTGCTGCGCCAGATGGATGCGGGCGCGCAGTTCGGTGGGCAGGCGGCCCAGCGCCTCGGGGATGACCTCTGAGAAGACGCGCGCGCCCTGGCTGCCGCCCATCACCAGGATGCGGACGGGGCCGCCGACGCCGGGAACAGCGTAGGCGGCGTCGCGCTGGGCGGCGACGGCGGGGCGGACCGGGTTGCCGGTGCGGACGAGGCGCGGACGGTGCTCCGCCTTCACCGAGGCGACCTCGGGGAAAGCGACGGCGATGCGGCGCGCCGCGGCGGCGAGCATCCGGTTGGCGCGGCCCAGCACGGCGTTCTGCTCGTGCAGCATCACCGGCACGCGGCCCTGCGCGGCGGCGTAGACCGTGGGGACGGAGGGGTACCCGCCGAAGCCGACGACGGCCGCCGGCTTCAGGTGGCGCATCAGCGCGTTGGCACCGAGCAGGCCGAGGCCCATCTGCCACGCCGCGTTCATCTTGGCCAGCAGGTTGCCGCCGGGGGCGGCGGAGCGGATGCGGTGGACCGTCACCTCCGGCAGGCTGTCGCCGAAGGCCTGGCCGCGCTTGTCGGTGACCAGCGCCACCGCCTCGCCGCGGGCCAGCAGCTCGCGCGCCAGCGCCTCCGCCGGGAAGAAGTGCCCACCGGTGCCGCCGGCGGCGAGGATGATGGGGCGTTGCGTGGTGTCGGCCATCGTCGTCACTCCGCCGGGCCGAAGCGCTTGCGGGTCAGCGCCAGCACCATCCCCATGCCGAAGCCCAGCGCCAGCAGCGAGGAGCCGCCGTAGGAGATGAAGGGCAGCGTCATGCCCTTGGTCGGCATCAGATGCAGGGCGGAGCCCATGTTGATCGCCGCCTGCAGGCCGAACTGGATCAGCAGGCCGCTCGCCGCCAGCAGCACGAAGTAGTTGGTGTCGTTGAACACCCGCGCGAAGCCGCGCAGCACGATGAAGGCGAACAGGATGATGATGATCAGGCAGAAGATCAGCCCCATCTCCTCGCCGGCGACGGCGAAGATGAAGTCGGCGTGGCTGTCCGGCAGCGAATACTTCACCGTTCCCTGGCCGGGCCCCGTGCCCATCAGCCCGCCGTTGGCGAAGGCCTCCAGCGAACGGCTGACCTGATAGGTGTCGCCGCTCGACGGGTCGAGGAAGCGGTTGATGCGGCTGTGGACGTGCGGCAGCGTGAAGTAGGCGCCGACGAGACCGGCGACGCCCAGCACGCCGAGCCCGCCGACCAGCATGATGTTCAGCCCGGCCAGGAAGAACTGCGAGAACCACACCGCCGACACCACCACCGTCATGCCCAGGTCGGGCTGGAGCAGCAGGCCGCCGACGGTGAGGCCGTAGAGCAGGATCGACAGGATCGTGCCGGGAAAACCGGGGTTGGTGCGCGACAGCGAGAACAGCCACGCCCCGACCACCGCGAAGGCCGGCTTCACGAACTCCGACGGCTGGATCGACAGGCCGGGGATGTGAATCCAGCGCCGCGCGCCCTTGATCTCGACGCCGACGACCAGCGTCGCGTAGACCAGCGCCACCGAAATCAGGAAGACCGCCAGCGCCGCCCGCCGCACGCCGCGTGGGCTGAGCAGCGAGACGCCGCACATGATGGCGACGCTGGGGATCAGCATCATCAGATGGCGTTCGACGAAGTAGAAGGTGTCCTGGATGCCGATGCGCTCCGCCACCGGCGGGCTGGCTGCGGTGATCAGGACCGTGCCGAGCGCCATCAGCACCGCCAGCGCGGCGAGCTGCCAGCGGTCGACCGTCCACCACCAGCGGCCGAAGATGGATTGGTCGGTGCGGTCGAAGGTCATCATCAGGCGCGGTCCTCCGGAGCGGCGTTGCCTTCGAGGCGGTTCACGGCGTCGGCGAAGGCAGCGCCGCGCTTCTCGAAATTCGCGAACTGGTCCCAGGAGGCGCAGGCCGGCGACAGCAGCACGCAGGCGCCGGGCAGCGCTTCGGCCAGCGCCAGCTCAGCCGCGGCGTTGACCGCCACGTCCAGCGTGCCGCAGCGGGTGTGCGGGACCTTGTTGGCCTCCAGCCACGCGGCGAAACGGTCCGACGCCTCGCCGATCAGGAAGGCGTGGCGGACGCGCGGTGCGTAGGCCTCCAGCCCGTCCAGACCGGTCTCCTTCGCCTGACCACCGAGGATCCAGTAGATCGGGTCGAAGGTCGCCAGCGCCTTCTCCGTCGCGTCGGCGTTGGTCGCCTTGCTGTCGTTGACGAAGCGCACGCCGTCGATGGTCCGCACCAACTGCTGGCGGTGGGCGAGGCCGGGGAAGGTGGTCATGGCGGCGACGATGGCCGGGGCCGGCACGCCCGCCGCCTTGCAGGCGGCATAGGCCGCGGCGGCGTTCTGCCAGTTGTGCGTGCCGAGCAGCGCCGGGAAGGCGGCAAGCTCGGCCACGCGCTCCGCGGCGCCGAAGGTGTCGTCGACCAGCCAGCCGTCCGCGGCGTAGACGCCGCCGGCCACCGAACCCAGGGCGGAGACCGGCCAGATCACTTGGTCGCCCTTGGCCTTGAGGTCCTCCCAGATCGCCCGGCAGGTCGGGTCGTCCACGCCGATCACCGCGGTGCGCGGCTTGGTCTGGCGGTGGAAGATCAGTTTCTTCGCGGCGACGTAGCCGTCCATGCCGCCGTGCCGGGCCAGATGGTCCGGCGTGATGTTGAGCAGCACCGCCACGTCGAAGGTGATCGAGTAGGTCAGCTCAAGCTGGTAGCTTGACATCTCCAGAACGTAGCTGCCGCCGGCCCCGACGGAGGGGAAGGTCAGCGCCGGGGTGCCCAGGTTGCCGCCCACCGCGATGCGCCGCCCGGCGGCCTCCATCACATGGCCGATCAGGGTGGTGGTGGTGGACTTCCCGTTGGTGCCGGTGATGCCGATGTAGGCCGAATCACGCTCCGACCGGGCCAGCAGCTCGATGTCGCAGACCAGCTCGATGTTCGCGGCGCGGGCGCGCAGGGCCACCGGGTGGGGCTTCGGGTGGGTGTGCGGGATGCCCGGCGACCAGACGATGGTGGTCAGCTCGGTCAGGTCCGCGGTGGTCAGGTCGACGACCTTGTAGCCCTTGCTCAGCGCGGCGGCGCGGCTGGACTCATTGTCGTCCCACACCCAGACGTCGGCGCCGCTCTGGGTCAGCGCCTCCGCCGTGGCGAGGCCCGACTTGCCCAGCCCCATGACCGCCACCGGCAGTCCTTCCATGTAGAACAGGTTGATCATCGGGCGGCGACCCTTACCGGAGCTTCAGCGTGGACAGGCCGACCAGGGCCAGGATGGAGGCGATGATCCAGAAGCGGATGACCACGGTGGACTCCGCCCATCCCTTCTTCTCGAAGTGATGGTGCAGAGGCGCCATGCGGAACACCCGCTTTCCGGTCAGCTTGAACGAGGCGACCTGGACGATCACCGACACGGTCTCCAGCACGAACAGGCCGCCGATGATCGCCAGCACGATCTCGTGCTTGGTGACCACGCTGACGGCTCCCAGCGCGCCGCCGAGGGCCAGCGAGCCGGTGTCGCCCATGAAGACCATGGCGGGGGGCGCGTTGTACCAGAGGAAACCGATCCCCGCACCGACCAGAGCCCCGCAGAAAACGGCAAGCTCACCAGCACCGGGCACATGGTGGATCTGGAGATAGTTGGCGAAGATCGCGTTGCCGGTCAGATAGGCGATCAGGCCGAAGCAGCCCGCCGCGATCATCGTCGGCACGATGGCCAGCCCGTCCAGCCCGTCGGTCAGGTTCACCGCGTTCGAGGCGCCGACCATGACGAAGGCGCCGACGGGGATGAAGAACCAGGAGAGCTGGATCAGGAAATCCTTCACGAAGGGCACGGCCAGACCGCCGGACAGCGGCGGCGCCGACACATACATGATGGCGGCGGCGGCGGAGACGCCGATGATGATCTCCCAGGTCAGGCGGAAGCGGCCCGACAGGCCCTTGGTGTTGCGCTTGGTCAGCTTCAGGTAGTCGTCGCCGAAGCCGATCAGCCCGTAGCCGATCGTCACCAGCAGCACGATCCAGGTGTAGGCGTTGGTCAGGTCGACCCACAGCAGCGTGCTGATCGACACGGCGATCAGGATCATCAGGCCGCCCATGGTGGGCGTGCCCTTCTTCTTCATATGGCTTTCCGGCCCGTCGGAGCGGATCGGCTGGCCCTCGCCCTGCTTGCGTTTCAGCCACGCGATCAGGCGCGGAAAGAACACGAAGCTGATGACGAGCGCCGTCAGCACCGCGCCTCCCGTCCGGAAGGTCAGATACCGGAACAGGTTGAACGGCGTGAAGACGTCCGCCAGGGGGAAGAGCAGGTTGTAGAGCATCGTGAAGCGGTCAGCCTTTGTGCCCGTGCGCCGCGGTCTGATCCGTGTCAGCCGCGGGCGAGGAGCCGTTGTTGTTCTTTTCGGTTTGTTTGCTGTCTTTGGTGTCCAGGGCGGACAGGGCGTCCACCACCGTCGCCATGCGGCTGCCCAGCGAACCCTTGATCAGCACCACGTCGCCGCCGCGCACCGCACCGGCCAGGAGAGGGGCCAGCTCGGCGCTGGTCTCCGTCCAGGCGCCGCGCATGGCGGCGGGCAGGCGGTCGAACAGGGCGCGCATGTGCGGGCCGCAGGCGTAGACCGCGTCCACACGCGCAGCGCGCAGCGGTTCGGCCAGCGCGGCGTGCAGGGCGTCGGCGCGGTCGCCCAGTTCCCGCATGTCGCCCAGCACGGCGAGGCGACGGCCGCCGGCGCCGGGGTCGATCTTGCCGAGCACCGCGAAGGTCGCGGTCATGGCGGCGGGGCTGGCGTTGTAGCTCTCGTCGATCAGGGTGAAGGCGCCCCGCGCGGCCTGGACGCGCTTGCGCGTGCCGCGGCCCTTGACCGGCGCGATGGTCGACAGCGCGCGGGCCGCCGCGGCGACGTCGGCGCCCAGCGCCTTGACCGCCAGCAGCACGGCGAGGCTGTTCATCACCCAATGCCGGCCGGGCAAGGCCAGGCAGTATTGGATGCGCTCGCCCCGGACGATCGCGGTCACCGCGCTGCAGGTGGCGTGCAGCGAGCAGTCCACCAGACGCGCGTCGGCGTCGGCGTGGGAGCCGAAGCTCCAGATGCGGCTCAGCCCCTGGGTCCGCGCGGCGGCGAGCAGGCGTGCGAAATGCGGGTTGTCGCGGTTCAGCACGGCGACGCCGTTGGGGTTCATGCCCTCGAAGATCTCGGCCTTGGCGTCGGCGATCGCCTCGACGGAGTCGAAGAACTCCAGATGGGCCGCCTCGACCGTGGTGATGACCGCGACGTCTGGCATGACCTGCCGCGACAGCGGTCCAAGCTCCCCGGCGTGGTTCATGCCCAGCTCGAACACGCCGAACTCGCTGTCCTCCGGCATGCGGGCCAGCGACAGGGGCACGCCCCAATGGTTGTTCAGGCTGCCTTCGGTGGCGAAGGTGCGGCCCTGCGCCGACAGGACGTGGCGCAGCGCCTCCTTGGTGCTGGTCTTGCCGACCGAGCCGGTGACGCCCACCACCTTGGCCTGGGTGCGCAGCCGCGCGACGTGGCCGAGATCGCCCAGCGCCGCCAGCGTGTCCTGCTCCACCGCCAGAAGGGAGGCGTCGCCCGGCACGCCGGGCGGCACGGTGCTGACCAGCGCCGCGGCGGCGCCGGCCTCCAGCGCCTTCGCCACGAAGTCGTGCCCGTCGAAGTTCGGCCCCTTGATGGCGACGAACAGGTCGCCCGGCGCCACCTTGCGGCTGTCGATGCTGACCCCGGTCGCCGCCCAGGAGCGGGTCGCCTGACCGCTGGTGGCGGCGGCGGCGTCCTCGGCGGTCCACAGGACGGTCTTGGCCTCGCTCATGCTGCTCCAACCTCTGCCACGGCGGCTCGTGCCTCGGTCGCGTCGTCGAAGGGAAGGACTTCCGTCCCGACGATCTGACCATGCTCATGTCCCTTGCCGGCGATGACCAGGACGTCACCGGGCCGAAGGCTGCGGACGGCGGCGCGGATGGCCTCGCGCCGGTCGCCGATCTCCTCCAGGGCCGGGTGGCCCGCCAGGACCTCCTTGCGGATGGCCGCCGGCACCTCGGTGCGCGGGTTGTCGTCGGTGACGATGGCGCGGTCAGCCAGACGGCCGGCCAGCTCCCCCATCACCGGCCGCTTCCCGCGGTCGCGGTCGCCGCCGCACCCGAACACCGCGATCAGGCGGTTTCGGGCGTGCTGCTTCAGCGCCAGCAGCACCGTTTCCAGCGCGTCGGGCGTGTGGGCGAAATCGACATAGACCGCCGCCCCGCAGGGGTGGGTGGCGACGTGCTGCAGGCGCCCCGGCACGCCTTCCAGGCGGGTCAGGGTGGCGAGAGCCTCGTCACGGTCCGCGCCGGAGCCGATCACCAGGCCGAGCGCGCACAGCACGTTCCACGCCTGGAAGCGGCCCGCCAGCGGCAGGTCCACGGTGATGTCGCGGCCCAGGACCGTCAGATCCAGGCGCTGGCCGTGGGCCAGCGGCTCGACCCCGTTCACCCGGATCTCGCGACCGGCCAGACCGTATCCGAAGACGCGGTGACCGCGCTGTGAACAAATCCCGGCAAGTTCGGCGAAGGTGCCGCTGTCGGCGTTCAGGACGGCGGTTCCCCCATCGGGCAACACCCGTCCGAACAGCATCGCCTTGGCCTGGAGATAGGCCTCCATGGTGCCGTGATAGTCCAGATGGTCGCGGGTCAGGTTGGTGAAGCCCGCGGCCTTGAGGGTCACGCCGTCGAGACGGAACTGCTCCAGCCCGTGGCTGGACGCCTCCATCGCCAGATGCTCGATCCCCTTGTCCTTGACGACGGCGAGGTCGCGATGGAGCGACACCGGGTCCGGTGTGGTCATCCCGCCGTAATCGTCCAGCCCCGGCCCGATCAGCCCCAGCGTGCCCAGGCTGGCCGCCTTCAGGCCCATCAGGTCCCACATCTGGCGGGCGAACTGCACGGTGGAGGTCTTGCCGTTGGTCCCCGTCACCGCCACCACGGTGTCCGGCTGCCGCCCGTGGAAGGCGGCGGCGAGGCGGGCGAAAAGGCGGCGCGGCTGCTCGTCCGCAATCAGCGTCGCGGCGCTGCCGGCGGGCAGGGCGGTCCCGACGGGCGCCACCACCGCGACGGCGCCCTTGGCGAGCGCGTCGGCGATGAAGGCGCGCCCGTCCGCCTTCGCGCCCGGCAGGGCGGCAAAGACGAAACCGGGCCTGACCGCGCGGCTGTCCGCGGTCAACCCGGTCACTTGGACGGCTGGCACCTCGACGGAGGAGGACGCAGCGTCAGCGCGGCTTGTTGCCAGCAGGTGGGACAGAAGCAACGGTGCTGCCTTTCGGTTGCGCGGGCGGAGGCGGCGGTGCGGGCGGGGTCGTCTGACCGGCGGTGTTGATGTAGGTGGCGTTGATGACGTCGGGGGAAGCCTCGTCCACCGGCTGGACGCCCAGCAGCGGGCCGATCTGCTTCACGATCCGGCCGACCGCGGGAGCGGCGACCCAGCCGCCGGTGGCGAAGCCGTAGGTCTTCTTGGTGCCCTTCGGCTCGTCCACCAGGACATAGACGATGTAGCGCGGGTCGTGCATCGGGAAGGCGCCGAGGAACGACGACATGCGGGAGTTCCGGACGTAGCTCCGGCCCTTCTGCTTCTCCGCCGTGCCGGTCTTCCCGCCGACGACGTAGCCCTTGGCGTTGGCCGACTTCGCCGTGCCGTCGGTGACCACGAAGCGGAACAGGCGGCGCATCATCGCCGAGGTCTTCGGGCTGATGACCTGCTCGCCCGGCACCTCGACCGCGGGGTCGCGCTTCAGCAGGGTCGGCGGGTGGAGCACGCCGCCGTTGATGATCGAGGCGGCGGCGTTGACCGTGTGCATCGGGCTGACCGACATGCCGTGGCCGAAGGAGATGGTCATGGTGTTGACCTCACGCCACGGGTTCGGCACCAGCGGCCAACCGTTCTCCGGCAGCTCCAGTGAGGTCGGGCGGGTCATGCCCAGCTTGGTCATGAAGGACTTCTGGTGCTGCACGCCCAGCGACATGGCCATGCGCACCGAGCCCAGGTTCGACGATTCCTGGAACACCTCGGCCACCGTCAGGTTGTGGCGAAAGGGGTGGTATTCGCGGATCGTGAAGCGGCCGACCTGGATGTTGTTGATCGTGTCGAAGGTGTCGGAGACGCGGATCTTGCCCGAATCCAGCGACATCGCCGTGTTGAAGATCTTGAAGGTGGAGCCCATCTCGTACACGCCGAGCGTCGCGCGGTTGAACAGCGTGTCCGGGTCAAGTCCCGTCGGGTTGTGCGGGTCGAAATCGGGCAGCGAGACCATCGACATGACTTCGCCGTTGCGGACATCATAAATGATGCCGGTGGCGCCGATGGCGCTGAACTCGTCGATCGTCGTCTGCAATTCCTTCTTCATGATGTGCTGAAGGCGCAGGTCGATCGACAGCTGCAGCGGCTTCGGGTCGGTGGTCAGCCGCTTGTTGAACTGCTGCTCCAGCCCGGCGAGGCCGTTGTTGTCCACGCCGGTGAAGCCGACCAGATGCGAGGTCAGGTTGGAGGCCGGGTAGAAGCGGCGCTCCTCCCGTTCGAAATAGACGCCGGGCAGGCCGAGCCGGAACACCGCCGCCTGCTGCTTGGGCGTCAGGTTGCGCTTGATCCAGACGAACCGCTTGTCGCCGCTGAGCTTGGTCAGCAGGTCCTTGTAGTCCAGCTCGGGCAGGGCGGTGGTCAGCTTGCGCGCCACCTCGTCCGGGCGGCTGATCAGCTTCGGGTCGGCGTAGAGCGACTGCGTGGCGAGCGAGGTCGCCAGCAGGTTGCCGTTGCGGTCCACGATGTCGGCGCGGTTGACCGGCGGGGCGTCGACCTCCGCGGCCATGCGCGGGCGCGGCTCCGCCGCATGGTTGAACAGCGTCGCGTCCACCAGCTTCACGCCGATGGCGGAAAAGACCACGGCGACCATGGCCGCGGTCACCATCAACCGGTTCCGGCTCTGCTCCAGCGCGACCGACAGCGACGTCCGCGGCTTGGAAGCCGGGGGCGGAACGCTGTAGGCGCCGTGCGCGGGATCGATGCCGGGCGGCGGAACGCTCATCGGTTGGCTCCGAGACGGGCGACGAGAAGACCGATGCTGTCATGCGGGGCGGCCGGCGGCGGGGCGGCTTGGAAGCCGGCCTGCTGCGGCTGCGGACGGGCCGCGGGCGGCGCCAGCGTCCGGGAGGTGACCGGCGGCTTGGTGGCGACCTCCGTCGGCTTGGTCGTTACCACCGGAGCCGGGGCGGACTTGGCGGCGGAGGGCAGGGGCGGGACCTTGGCCGAGGCGGGCACGATGGCCGAGGGCTTGATCGGGGCCGGCTTGATCGGCGAGGCCGAGGCCGGAATGATCACGCCGCCCTGAATGCCACCCTGAACGATGGCGCCGCCGCCCACGACGCTGTCCCCGGTCGAGGCCGTCGCCACGTTCGGCGCCTTGCCCGGCGTCTGGTTGCGGACCATCGGCGGCAGCGGGGCCTCCTCCGGCGCGACGGTGGGGGAGGGGCGCATCGGCACGATGTTCATCGCCACGAACTGGCGCGCCTCGGTCGGCTGCAGCGCCAGATGCTCGCGCGACAGATTCTCGAGACGGGTCGGGTCGTTGAGGAAGCTCCACTCGGCCTTGAGGACCTGGATGGCCTCCTGCTCCACCATGATCTTGCGGTTGAGCGAGCCCAGCTTTTCCTCCAGCTCCTGAACCTCGTAGCTGGTCTCGAACAGGACGAAGCCGGCGGCGGCGATCAGGCCACCCCAGAAAAGTGCGGATTTGTATTTCATGCCGCCTCCTTGCCGGGCGCCGGATAGGCCGGCGCCGCCGTGCGTTCAGCCGCGCGCAGCCGGGCAGAGCGCGCGCGTGGGTTGCTGTGGGCTTCCTGGTCCGTCGGCACGATGGGCTTGCGCGACAGGAGCCGGAAGGATGGGGAGCGCGCGTCCGCCGCAAGGCTCGGCGCGTGTCGGGACGGGGAGGGCGGGGGCGAGGAGCGTTCCTTCAGGAACGTCTTCACTTCCCGGTCCTCCAGCGAATGGAAGGAGACGACGGCGAGACGGCCGCCGGGCTTCAGAAGGGATTCGGCGGCGGCGAGGCCGCGGCGCAGCTCGCCCAGCTCATCGTTCACATGGATGCGCAGCGCCTGGAAGGTGCGGGTCGCCGGGTCGATGGCGTCGCCCTTCCCCTTCGGCACCACCGACCGTACCACGTCGGCCAGCTGCTTGGTGCGCGCGAACGGGGTGTCCAGACGCGCGGCGATGATGGCGCGGGCCACGCGGCGGGCCATGCGCTCCTCGCCGTAATGGAAGATGATGTCGGCCAGCTCGTCCTGGGTGGCGGTGTTCACCACGTCGGCGGCGGTCGGCCCATCGCGTCCCATCCGCATGTCGAGCGGACCGTCGAATCGGAAGGAGAAGCCGCGCTCCGGTTCGTCGATCTGCGGGGAGGAGACGCCGATGTCCAGCGCCACGCCGTCCACCGATTCGACGCCGTGCCCGGCGAGCAGCCGGTCCATGTCGCCGAATCGGCCTTCGACGATCTCCAGCCGGCCCGGATAGGCGAGGGCGAGCTGGCGGCCGCGCTCGATGGCTTCGGGATCACGGTCGATTCCCCAGACCCGGCAGTCGGCACGATCGAGAATCGCGCGGGAATAGCCGCCGGCGCCGAAGGTGCCGTCCACATAGACGCCGCCGTCGCGCGGGGAGAGCGCGTCCACGACCTCGTTCAGCAGGACGGAGATGTGGGGGGAAGCCGGGACGGCGGCGGTGGGAGCGGGGCCAGGGGGCTTCACGATCATGCGCCCTCCCCTGCCCGGCCGGCGGCGGCGCGGGACGCCTTGGCGACGATCTGGCTCAGCGAAATGTCCTTGCGCACGACCTGGTCGCGCAGCGTCTGTTCATGGGCCTTCAGGGCGCCGGGCTCCCAGATCTGGAAGGTCTTGCGGCGGCCGATGAAGGCGGCTTCCTCGTCGATTCCGGCGAACTCGGCGAGTTCCTTGGGCAGGACGATCCGGCCTTCGGTGTCCAGCGAGACGGGGATCAGCTTGCCGAAGATGAAGGTCTCGATCATGTCGCGCTCGTCCGAATCCAGATCGGGGGATTCCAAGCTTTCGGAAAGCACGTCGAGATAATCCTGATCGGCGCCTTCCAGCGCCTGATGATTCAGCGAAGGCCAGAGATAGACGGTGCCGGGAGCCGACGTCTTGGCAAGCGACTGCCGGAACTGCGCCGGGATGGAGCAGCGGCCTTTCCTGTCAACTTTGTTGACGTATGTGGACAGGAAAATGGCCATCGGCCTGACGAACGCCCCCCTTATCCCGTTGCCGGTCTTCGCCGTCGCGAAGCCCTATCCGCTCTTGCCGCTGAACGCGCCCGGTTTGGCTACCTTGGTTGGGTAGTTCCCCCTCCGAACTGGGCTTTCATGGGATAGCATGGGACAGTTTGGGCGTCAACGCCCCCTCCAGTATTCATATGGTGCTGTCAAGACTTTTGGGGCGATGTGTTGCCAGCGTGCAAATAGGTGAACCGAATCGGCGAGAATCGGCAATATACCAGCGCGCTAATGAGCGATTACGCGGCGTTGCCCCACAGAGTTCGCAGGATGTTCCGTGAGTCCCGCGAATGGTTCCCACCATGTGGCTTTCCATAAAGGCGAATCGCACCCTACGAATGGTATAGCCTGCTGGGGTAACCTGCCGTGGTGGGGCATGGGACGGCATGGGAATTTGCCCCACAGTTATCCACCGGCTGTGGATGAAGCTGGGGACATCTGTGGACAAGGGGGCGCCATCCCAGTCCCGCGCCGCGGAAAAGGGGTGGTCCGGTGATCCGGAGGTGGTGGGGATAAACGCCAGATGGCCTGTAAGCCGGGTTTTGTCCTCAGGTTACCCTGATGGATGGCCATTCATCTGGGACGCCGGTTGCCCGGCGCCTCACGCAACCAACCCGGGCGGCGGCGCGGAAACGCGCTTGGCCCCAGACCATCTCCTAAGAGATGGCGGGCCGTGCCGCCCCTATTCGGTCTTGCTCCCGGTGGGGTTTACCGTGCCGCCCCTGTTGCCAGGCGCGCGGTGCGCTCTTACCGCACCCTTTCACCCTTACCGCCGGCACGAGGCCGGTGGCGGTTTGCTCTCTGTGGCACTTTCCCTAGGGTCGCCCCCGCCGGCCGTTAGCCGGCACCGTGTTTCCGTGGAGCCCGGACTTTCCTCCCCCGATCTAAAAGGTCGAAGGCGGCCATCCGGCCATCTGGCGCGGCACTGTGTACAGAGTCGCCGTTCGATTCGCAACGGTGTTCGGAGGCGATTCGGATTCTCAGCGCCCGGTCATCCGCAGCAGCGCGCGCAGGCGGCGCAGCGTTTCCGGATCGGGCTTCCCGGTCAGGCGTTCGGGGTGGAAATGGCGCTGGAAGGACAGCAGGACCCGCGATTCGGCGGTGTCGTACCCATAGCGTCCCAGAAGCGCCGCCACATCCTCTGCAGACTCCGCCGAGTCGATCGGCGTGTCGTCCACCGCGGTTGGCTGGGGCCACAGCCCGATTCCGCGCGCGGCCAGCCCCGGCCAGTCGAACAGCTCGCCGGGGTCCTCCTTGCGGGCGGGCGCGATGTCGCTGTGGCCGAGCACATCGGCCGGTGCGATTCCATGCCGGCCCATGATGTCGAGGCAGAGATCGGCCACGGCGGCCATCTGGACGGCGGGGAAGGGGCGGTAGCCGAACTCGTGCCCCGGATTGACGATCTCGATTCCGATGGAGCGGCTGTTCACGTCGGCCTGCCCCCTCCAGGAGGACAGGCCGGCGTGCCAGGCGCGGCGGTCCTCCGGCACATGGGCGTAGACGGTACCGTCCTCGTCCACCGTGTAGTGGGCGCTGACCTGGGCGGCGGGCTCGCACAGCCGGGTCAGCGCCGACTCGGCGGTGGGCATCCCCGTGTAATGGAGGATCAGCAGCTCCACTACCACCCCCTCGGGCCGCGGCCCGTGGTTGGGGGAAGGGCGGTCGATGCATCCGGTGCCCGTGCGCATCATGGTGTCCTCAGGTCGGATTCGTCACCTTCTCCGCCAGCGCCGTGGGGCGCCGCTTCACGATGACGGCCATGCCGCCCACGGTCAACAGCCCGCCCAGGACCAGACGGAGCGTGAAGGGATCGTCCATCAGCAGAACGCCCGCCAGAACGCCGAAGACCGGCACGGTCAGCAGGAAGGGCATGGTCTGGTTGACCGAGTATTTGCGCAGCAGCGGGTACCACATCCCATAGGCGCCCATGGTCACGCCCACCGCCATGTAGGCGACGGAGCCCCAGCCCCACAGGGTGGCGTCGGTGAGCGCGGCCATCTGCCCCTCCTCGAACAGGAAGGAGAGCAGGAGCAGCTGCGGGGCGGCGAACAGCGCCATCCAGCCGTTCAGCGCGAAGCCGTCCACCCCGACGATCATCTTCATCTGGATGCTGGCGACGGCGAAGGCGAAGCTGGCGCCCAGGATCATGAACAGCGGCACCAGCGATCCGGACAGCCGCGGCTCCCCCGCGATCACCGCGACGCCGGCGAAGGCCGCGGCCATGCCGATGGCCCGGCGCCAGCCCAGCTTGTCCTTGAAGATCAGTGCGGCCAGCAGGGAGGAGAAGGGCACCTGCGCCTGCGCGGCCAGCGAGGCGGTGGCCGCGTCGATGCCGTTCAGCCCGGTGAACATCAGCGGAAAATGCACGGTCCCCAGCGTCACCGACAGAATCGCGATGGGCCGCACCGCGCTCCACGGGATTCGCTTGAAGGGCAGGATCAGCGCCGCCACCGCGATGAAGCGCAGGGCCATGATGAACAGCGGCGGGAACTCGGCCAGTCCCCATTTGGCGACAACGAAGTTCAGGCCCCAGATCGCCATGACCAGGAGCGCCAGCAGCGAGTCGCGCAGACTCATCCGCGGCCGCCTTCCAGCTCCTCGCGCAGGGCCTCCAGCTCCAGCCAGCGCTCCTCGGCGGCGGCCAGCTCGTTTTGTTTCGCCTGCAACTGATCGGACGTCTTCTGGAACTTGGCGGCGTCGCGGGCGAACAGGTCGGGATCGGCCAGCGCCGCTTCGAGCTTCGCCACCTCCGCGGTCAGCTTGTCCATGCGGGCGGGCAGGTCGTCCAGCTCCCGCTGGTCCTTGTAGCTCAGCTTGCCCTTCGGCTTGGCGGCCGCCGGAGCGGCAGCGGGCTTCGCCTTGGCCGGGGCGGCGGCCTTCTCCTTGGGCGGCGGGCGCTGCACCAGATAGTCGGAGTAGCCGCCGGGATATTCGGCGATCACGCCGTCCCCCTCCACCGCGATGGTGCTGGTGACCAGCCGGTCGAGGAAGTCGCGGTCGTGGCTGACCAGCAGCAGCGTGCCCTGGTAGTCGCCGAGCACATCCTCCAGCAGGTCCAGCGTGTCCATGTCGAGGTCGTTGGTCGGCTCGTCGAGGATCATCATATTGCTGGGCCGCGCGAACAGCCGGGCGAGCAGCAGCCGGTTGCGCTCTCCGCCGGACAGCGCCTTGACCGGGCTGTCGAGCTGGCGCGTGTCGAACAGGAAGTCGCGCATGTAGCCGGCAACGTGGCGCGGCTGGCCGTTGACCATCACGCTGTCGCCGCCAAAGGGGCAGAGCACCTTGCGGATGGTGTCCTCGGGGTCCAGCCCGTCGCGCCGTTGGTCGAAATAGGCGGTTTCCATGTTGGTGCCCAGCCGGACCGTGCCCTCGTCGGGCTCCATCTGGCCGGTCAGCATCTTCAGCAGGGTGGTCTTGCCGGCGCCGTTCGGCCCGATCAGCCCGACCCGGTCGCCGCGCAGGATGCGGGTGGAGAAGTCGTTGACGATGGTCTTGCGGCCGTCCGCCGTGTCGAAGCCCTTGGAGATGCGCTCGGCCTCGATGACCAAGCGCCCGCCGCGCTCGGCCTCGGCGACGGCGAGCTTGGCCTGCTGGCCACCCTTGATGCGCTCGGCGCGGTCGGTGCGGAGCTGGAGCAGGGCGCGCACGCGGCCCATGTTGCGGGTGCGCCGGGCCGAGATGCCCTCGCGCAGCCATTTCATCTCGCCTTCGATCTTGCGGTCGAGCTTCTGGGCGGCAATCTCCTCCGATTCGAACACCTCGGCCTGCCAGGTCTCGAACTCGGCGAAGCCGCGGTCGGTGGCGCGCACCGTGCCGCGGTCCAGCCACAGCGTGCGCTTGGCCAGCCGGTTCAGGAAGCTGCGGTCGTGCGAGATCAGCAGCAGACCGCCGCGGTAGGCCAGCAGTTCCTCCTCCAGCCACTCGATGGTGGGGAGGTCGAGGTGGTTGGTCGGCTCGTCCAGCAGCATGACGTCGGGGGCGCCGACCAGCGTGCGGGCCAGCGCCGTGCGCCGCGCCTCGCCGCCCGACAGCGTGTTGGGGTCGAGATGGCCGGGCACCTGGAGCCGGTCCAGCACGGCGTCCACCCGGTGCGTCTCGTCCCGCTCGTCGGCGGGCAGGCCGGCGGCGACGTAGTCGTGGACGGTGGCGCAGCCGGTGAAGTCCGGCTCCTGCGGCAAATAGGCGATGCGGGCGCCCGGCTGGGTGAAGACGGTGCCGCCGTCCGGCTGGATCATGCCAGCCAGCACCTTCATCAGCGTCGATTTGCCGGACCCGTTCCGCCCGACCAGACAGGCCTTGTCGCCCCGCCCGATGGACAGGTCGATGGTTTCGAACAGCGGACGGCCACCGAAGGTGACGGACACGCCCTGGAGCGCGGTGATCGGAGCGGGAGGAGCCATGACCCAACGGTACGGTGTGCGGAGGTGTGCTTATATAGCGTGCGGTCCGCAGGCTCGCGACACCCGATTGCGCCGGGGCGGGGATGCGTCGGCAGGGCAGGAAGGCGCGACGCCTGACTTTACCCGCGCGCGCGCTCCTTCTCGATCCGGTCGAAGGCGGCGTTGATGGCGGCGACCTTCTGCGTCGCCAGATCCACGAACTCCTGCGGCATGCCCTGGGCGATCAGCACGTCCGGATGATGCTCGCGCACCAAGCGGCGGTGCGCGGCCTTGATCGCTTCGTCGCTGGCCCGGCGGGAGACGCCGAGCACGCCGTAGGGATCGGTCTCGTTCGGCGTGCCGGCGATGTGGTGGCCGGCGACGATGCGCTCGAACTCCTCGTCGGTGAAACCGAAGATGTGGGCGACCGTGCGCAGATACTCGACTTCCGTCTCGTGCAGCTCGTCGTCGGCCTCGGCGATGGCCAGCAGGCTGTCGAGCAGTTCCTCCAGAACGGCGCGGCGGTCCTCGAACAGGCCGGCGATCTGCTGGGCGTATTCCTCGAAGCCGTGGGTGTCCTTGCGGGCGAGGTCGAAGACGTGGCCCACCGTGTCCAGCTCCTCCGGCGGGACGCGGAACAGGCGCTTGAAGGTGTCCACCTCCACCCGCTTCACCACGCCGTCGGCGCGGGCCATCTTCGCCGACAGGGCGATCACGCCGATGGTGAAGGCGATGGACTTGGTGGCGTCCGCCGGGCCGCACAGGCCGCGGATGCCGCGCCCCACCGCGTAACCGGCGGCAAGACCGATCAGGCCCCCGATCGGCCCGCCGATGGTGAAACCGGCCGCCCCGCCCAGGACGCTGCCCCAGATGCTCATTTTTATCCGCCTTTCGCCCGCGGGAGCAGCATACCGGCAGTCCGGCACCGCGCCAACCGGCCCATACTTTTTCGTTGTTTCCCAAAATCTTCGCGCGCCGCGCCCTTTTCATCCGTTGGGGGTACGGGATTTTCCGGCGGGGCGGGATGTTGCTGCACTGCAACAGAGTCGTGCCGTCGTCGCCAGGGGCCTTGCCCTTTGGTCCCGTCTTCTCCATGTTGCGCCGCAACAAAAGAGGGTGGCTGGTCCAAGCCGCCGATGGGGAAGCGGACGGCGCGAAGCGGTGCGATGTCCCGAATCACCAGCGCCACGAGTCCCCCCATGTCCGCCATCCGCAAGCTTCTCCCCGCCGAGCGCGGCCAATACCGCGCGCATCTTCTGCGGCTGGACAAGGCGGACCGCTACGCCCGCTTCACCGGCACCGTTTCCGACGAGGTCATCGCCCAGCATTGCGAGTCGCTCGACTGGACGCGGACGACGCTGGTCGGCTTGTTCGACCGCGGCGAGCTGCGCGGCGCGGTGGAGCTGTGCTTCGACCGGCTGCTGTGGCCCGGCGCGGCGGAGCTGGCGATCAGCGTCGAGAAGGGGTTTCAGGGGCGGGGCGTCGGCTCCACCCTGGTCCGCCGCTCGCTGTCCATCGCCGCCAACCGGGGCATCCGGCAGGTCCACCTGATGTGCCTGTCCGACAACACCCGCATGCGTGCCCTGTCGCGCCGCTTCGGCGGAACGATGGAGCGCGACGGCGGGGAGTTCGCCATCACCTTCGACCTGCCGCGGCCCTCCCAGGTTTCGTTGGCGCTGGAGGCGTTCGAGGATGGGGCGGGGGCCGTGAACGCCGTACTGGACGGGTTGCCCGCGCTGCTCAAGGCGGCCTGACCGGACGGGCAGGAGGAGGGGGCGCATCCCACCCTTTCGTGCACCCCGTCTTGACCCGCGGCGGCGTATCGTCACACTCCCGTCAAGACATCAGGCGTCGAGACAAGACATCAGGGAGTTGGGTATGGCGTCCCAAGCGCAGGGTCGGTGGCAGTTCTGGATCGACCGTGGCGGCACCTTCACCGACATCGTGGCCAAACGCCCGGACGGGTCGGTGGTCACGCACAAGCTGCTGTCGGAGAATCCGGAACGCTACCGCGACGCCGCCATCCAGGGCATCCGCGACCTGCTGGGCCTCGCCGCCGGCCAGCCGATCCCGGCGGAGGCGGTCGAGGCGGTGAAGATGGGCACCACCGTCGCCACCAACGCGCTTCTGGAGCGCAAGGGCGAGCGCACGCTGCTGCTCATCACCGAGGGGCTGGGCGACCAGCTCCGCATCGGCTATCAGGCCCGCCCGAAGATCTTCGCCCGCCACATCGTGCTGCCCGAGCTGCTGTACGAGCGGGTGGTCGAGGTGCCGGAGCGGGTCAAGGCCGACGGCACGGTGCTGAAGGCCGTGGACCTGCGCGCCGTGCGGGTCCAACTGGAGCAGGCCTACCAGGACGGCTTCCGCGCCGCAGCGGTGGTGCTGATGCACGGCTACCGCTTCCCGGACCACGAGAAGCAGGTGGCGGCGCTGGCCCGTTCCATCGGCTTCACCCAGGTGTCGGTCAGCCATCAGGTCAGCCCGCTGATGAAGATCGTCGGGCGCGGCGACACCACGGTGGTCGACGCCTACCTGTCGCCGATCCTGCGCCGCTATGTGGAGCAGGTGGCCGGGGACCTCTCCGGCGTGCGGCTGATGTTCATGCAGTCGAACGGCGGGCTGACCGACGCGCGCTGGTTCCAGGGCAAGGACGCCATCCTCTCCGGCCCGGCGGGCGGCATCGTCGGGGCGGTGCGCACCGCGCGCATGGCCGGCTTCGACCGGGTCATCGGCTTCGACATGGGCGGCACCTCCACCGACGTGTCGCACTACGCCGGGGAGTATGAGCGCGCCTTCGACACGGTGGTGGCCGGGGTGCGGATGCGCGCCCCGATGATGCACATCCACACCGTGGCGGCGGGCGGCGGCTCGGTCTGCTTCTTCGACGGGACCCGTTTCCGCGTCGGGCCGGAGAGCGCCGGGGCCAACCCCGGCCCGGCCTGCTACCGCCGCGGCGGTCCGCTGACCGTGACCGACTGCAACGTGATGGTCGGCAAGCTGCACCCCGACTTCTTCCCCCACGTCTTCGGGCCGGAGGCCGACCGGCCGCTGGACGCCGCCATCGTCCGCGAGAAGTTCGCCGATCTGGCCGAGGAGGTGAACGAGGCGCTGGGCACCGAGATGACCCCGCATCAGGTGGCCGAGGGCTTCCTGAAGATCGCTGTGGACAATATGGCGAACGCCATCAAGAAGATCTCGGTCCAGCGCGGCTACGACGTCACCCAATACACGCTGAACGGCTTCGGCGGGGCGGCGGGGCAGCATGTCTGTCTGGTCGCCGACGCGCTGGGCATGCGCAAGGTCTTCCTGCACCCGCATGCCGGCGTGCTGTCCGCCTACGGCATCGGCCTCGCCGACACGGTGGCGATCCGCGAGCGCGCGGTGGAGGCCCGCCTCGACGACGCCCTGGTGGACGAGCTGACCGTTACGCTCGCCGCGCTGGAGGCCGAGGGGCGCATGGAGCTGGCCCGCCAGGGCGTGCCGGAGGACCGTCTCGCCGTTCTGCGCAAGGCGCACATCAAGGTGGAGGGCTCCGACAGCCCGCTGGTCGTCGATTTCGGGCCGCTCGACGCCATGGCCGCGGCCTTCGAGGCGGCGCACCGCCAGCGCTACGGCTTCATGATGGAGGGCAAGGCCCTGGTGGTCGAGGCCGTGTCGGTGGAGGCGGTGGGCCGCACCGAGAGCGCCGACGACCAGGACCTGCCCGGCGTCACCGGCGCCCTGCCGCGCCGCCTCGCCACGGTCACCCTGCACACCGGCGGCGCCGACCGCGAGGCGCCGGTTTACGACCGCGACCAGCTCCAGCCCGGCAACCGCGTCACCGGCCCCGCCGTCATCAAGGAGAAGATCGCCACGACGGTGGTCGAGCCCGGCTGGATCGCCGAGGTGACCCGCAAGAACCACCTCGTGCTCACCCGCTTCGAGGAGCTGCCGCAGCGCCTTGCCATCGGCACCAAGGCCGACCCGGTGATGCTGGAGGTCTTCAACAACCTCTTCATGTCCATTGCCGAGCAGATGGGCTTCACGCTGGAGAAGACCGCCTATTCGGTGAACATCAAGGAGCGGCTGGATTTCTCCTGCGCCCTGTTCGACGCGGACGGCGGTCTGATCGCCAACGCCCCGCACATGCCGGTGCATCTCGGCTCCATGGGCGAGAGCGTGCGCGCCATCGTCGAGCGGCGCCACGGGGAAATGAACCCCGGCGACGTCTACATGCTGAACGACCCCTATCATGGGGGCACGCATCTGCCGGACATCACCGTCATCACCCCGGTCTTCGACGAGGCCGGCGAGCGCGTGCTGTTCTACGTCGCCTCGCGCGGGCACCACGCCGACGTCGGCGGGATCACCCCCGGCTCGATGCCGCCGGACAGCACGACGATCGATCAGGAGGGCGTCCTCCTCGACAACATCCAGTTGGTCGAGCGGGGCCGCTTCCTGGAGGAGGAGGTCGTCGCCCTCTTCACCGCCGGGCCGCAGCCGGCGCGCAACGTGGCGCAGAACCTGGGCGACCTGAAGGCCCAGATCGCCGCCAACGAGCAGGGCGCGCGCGAGCTTCGCCGGATCGTCGCCCAGTTCGGGCTGGAGACGGTCAACGCCTACATGAAGCTGGTCCAGGACAACGCCGAGGAGCAGGTCCGCCGCGTCATCGACGTGCTGACCGACGGCGAGTTCGTGCAGGAGCTGGACAACGGCGCCGTCATCAAGGTCCGCATCACCATCGACAAGGACGAGCGGTCGGCGCGGGTGGACTTCACCGGCACCAGCCCGCAGCTCACCAGCAACTTCAACGCCCCGACGGCGGTGTGCCGGGCGGCGGTGCTCTACGTCTTCCGCACGCTGGTGGACGACGAGATCCCGATGAACGAGGGCTGCCTGAAGCCCATCGAGATCGTCATCCCGCCGGGCACCATGCTGTCGCCCAGCTACCCCGCCGCGGTGGTGGCCGGCAATGTGGAGACCAGCCAGTGCGTCACCGACGCGCTGTACGGCGCGCTCGGCGTGCTGGCCTCGGCCCAGGGGACGATGAACAACACAACCTTCGGCAACGAGCGCTACCAGTATTACGAGACGGTCTGCGGCGGCTCCGGCGCCGGCCCCGGCTTCGACGGGACGGACGCGGTGCACACCCACATGACCAACTCGCGCCTGACCGACCCGGAGGTGCTGGAATGGCGCTTCCCGGTGCTGCTGGACAGCTTCCGCATCCGCCGCGAATCGGGCGGGGCGGGGCGCTGGCGTGGCGGCGACGGGGTGGTGCGGCGCCTGAAGTTCCTGGAGCCGATGACCGCCGCCATCCTGTCCAACCACCGCCGGGTTCCCCCCTTCGGCCTGAAGGGCGGCGCCCCCGGCCAGATCGGGCGCACCTGGGTCCAGCGCACCGACGGCTCGGTGGAGGAACTCGGCCCCCAGGACAAGACCGCCATGGGGGAGGGCGACGTGCTGGTCGTCGAGACACCGGGCGGCGGCGGCTACGAGGAGGCGTGACGGCGCCAATCCCCTCTCCCCTCCGGGGAGAGGGTTAGGGTGAGGGGGTTGCGCGTGGCGATACGTCCGGCAAAAGCGCAACCCCCTCACCCTCCCCGCGCCTGCGGCGCGGGTCCCCTCCCTCTCCCCGGAGGGGCGAGGGGCTTCCAAAAGCGCAAGCCCCCCACCCATGCGCGCGAGTCGCTTGTCTGCGCGGGCGGGGGGGCTTAGCTTCTCCGGTCCTACCACCGCACGGCACCGTGCCAAAAGGACCCCCGGGGAGAATCGTCCATGACCGCCGTACCCGCCACCCAGCCTCGCGTCGCCTTCACCGACGAGATGAAGGCCGAGTTCAAGGCCCTGCTTGGGGACCGCTTCACCACCGCCGCGGCGGTGCGCGAGCATCACGGCAAGGACGAGTCCTACCACCCCAACTTCCCGCCCGACGGCGTCGCCTTCGCCACCTCCACCGAGGAGGTCAGCGCCATCGTCACGCTCTGCGCCAAGCACAAGCTGCCGATCATCCCCTTCGGCACCGGCACCTCGCTGGAGGGCGGCGTCGCCGCGCTGGCCGGCGGCGTCTGCATCGACGTGTCGAACATGAAGGAGGTCCTGCGCGTCAGCCCGGAGGACCTCGACGTCACCGTCCAGGCCGGCGTGACCCGCAAGCAGCTCAACGAGCATCTGCGCGACACCGGCCTGTTCTTCCCCATCGACCCCGGCGCCGACGCCTCGCTCGGCGGCATGGCCTCCACCCGCGCCAGCGGCACCAACGCCGTGCGCTACGGCACCATGCGCGAGAACGTGCTGGGGCTGACCGTGGTGCTGGCCGACGGCCGGATCATCAAGACCGGCGGGCGCGCCCGCAAGTCGGCCGCCGGCTATGACCTGACCCGCCTGTTCGTCGGGGCGGAAGGCACGCTCGGCATCATCACCGAGGTGACGCTGCGCCTCTACGGCATTCCGGAGGCGATCTCGTCGGCGGTCTGCCCGTTCAACGACATCCGCGGCGCCGTGGACACGGTGATCCAGACCATCCAGTCGGGCATCCCGGTCGCCCGCATCGAGCTGCTGGACGAGGTCCAGATGGACGCGGTGAACAAGTATTCCAAGCTGGATTACAAGGTTGCCCCGACCCTGTTCTTCGAGTTCCACGGCACCGCCGCCGGGGTGAAGGAGCAGGCGGAGATGGTCGCGGCCATCGCCGCGGAGTTCGGCGGCAGCGAATTCACCTGGGCGACCCGCCCGGAGGACCGCTCCAAGCTCTGGCAGGCCCGCCACGACGGCTACTACGCGGCGCTGGCGCTGCGTCCCGGCTCCAAGGGCTGGCCGACCGACGTCTGCGTGCCGATCTCGCGGCTGGCCGACTGCATCCTGGAGACCAAGAAGGACATCGCCGAATCCTCGATGCTGGCCCCGCTGGTCGGCCATGTCGGCGACGGCAACTTCCACCTCGTCTACGTCATCGACCCCGACAAGCCGGAGGAGCTGGCCGAGGCCAAGCGCCTGAACGACCGCATGGTCGACCGGGCGCTCGCCATGGGCGGCACCTGCACCGGCGAGCACGGCATCGGCTACGGCAAGATGGAGTTCCTGGAAAAGGAGGCCGGCGACGCCTTCGCCGTGATGGGCGAGCTGAAGCGCGCCTTCGACCCGGAGAACCGGATGAACCCCGGCAAGGTCGTCCGCATCTGAGGACAAAAAAAGGGGAGCGCCGCGGCGCTCCCCATCTCCTTTCCCTCAGCGCGTCAGCCGCGTCATCAGGCTGGAGGTGTCCAGCCGGTTGCCGCCCATCCCCTGGACCTCGGCGTAGAACTGGTCGACCAGGGCGGTGACGGGCAGGGTGGCGCCGTTGTTGCGCGCCTCGTCCAGCACGATGCCCAGGTCCTTGCGCATCCAGTCCACGGCGAAGCCGAAGTCGAACTTGCCGTCCAGCATCGTCTTGGCGCGGTTGTCCATCTGCCAGGACTGCGCCGCCCCCTTTCCGATCACGTCCACGACCTTGTGCCCGTCCAGACCCGCCTTCTGCGCGAAGGCCATGCCCTCGGCCAACCCCTGCAGCAGCCCGGCGATGCAGATCTGGTTGACCATCTTGGTCAGCTGACCGGCTCCCGCCGGCCCCATGTGGGTGACGGAGCGGCCGTAGCAGGCCATCAGCGGCTGGACGCGGGCGAAGGCGTCGGCGTCGCCGCCCACCATCACCGTCAGCACCCCGTTCTCCGCCCCGGCTTGCCCGCCGGACACCGGCGCGTCGAGGAAGAACAGTCCGCGCTCGCGGGCCAGTTCGGCCATCTCGCGCGAGACGGCGGCGGAGACGGTGGAATGGTCGGCGACGATGGTGCCGGGCTTCATGGCGCCCATCGCCTCGCCAGCCACCGCCCGCACGTCGTCGTCACCGCCGACGCAGAGGAAGACCACCTCGGCCTCACGGGCGGCGTCCGCGGGGGTCAGGGCGCTGGCGCCGCCGAAGCGGGCGGTCCAGGCGTCGGCCTTGGCGGCGGTGCGGTTGAAGACGGTCACCCGGTGGCCGCCCCGGACGGCCAGATGGCCGGCCATGGGAAAGCCCATCGTGCCAAGCCCCAGAAAGGCGACGGAGCGGGAAGCGGTCGCGGTGTCGGCCATGGTCCTGTCTTTCTTCGTTGTATCGGCTGCGGATCGTTTTTTGTCGGCGACCGCCTTTTTGTCGGCGTCTGCCCTTGGACCGCCAAGCTAGGCCGGGAGCGCGCCCTGATCAAACGCCGTCCGCCGGACGCAGCGCGATTGAAGTGCGGCGGGGTCCTTCCCCCGTCCGGCATCACCGGGGAGCGGCACTCTGCCGCGGGAGGCATGACTCTTTCGAACGAGGTTGTCTTGCCGCGCCCTTGCTACCGGCGCGTGATGTGTTAAGACGTAAATGCCGGGTTTGCAGCGCAGCACCCGGCCATGCCGGCGCAACGGCGCCGGTGAACCAGGGCAGAGCCGGGGCCGCAAGACCCGGGCCGGAGAACAAGGGAAGGATAGCCGCATGACGAATCAGTCGGGTTTCCAGGATGCGCCGCCGGACGAGCGTTCGAACCTCACGGACGAGCAGGAAAGCGCCATCCGCGTCCTCGCCAACAGCCTGCACCGCCTGAACGACGCCGTCGTCAAGGCCGTGGAAGCCGGCGTGACGGTCGAGCTGATGCGCACGGCCCGCTATCACAACGCGACGGGCAACTGGGGCGACCAGCTCACCCCGATGATCCGCACCAAGTAAGCGGCTCATCCCATCCGACCGGAGGGCCTCCCGTCCGAAAGGACAGGGAGGCCTTTTCCTTTTCGGCATGCCCCATCCTGTCCCACCATTGTTCCCATCGCGGTGCGGAACCGCGGTGCCCTTCGCCGGTTCCTTCCTTTTGGCCCCCAGCAAGGAAACGGTCATGAAGGACGCTCAGAACCACACCCCGCAGCGTCAGGGGCAGCGTCAGGGCATGAACGACCGCGAAGCGTTCTGGCGCATGCACTGCCTGTCGGAACCGACCTTCACCGACCTCACCCACGGCATTTTCCTGGGGCTGATCTGGTCGGCGGTGCTGTGGGCGCCGATGTTCATCAGCGTTCTGCTCTGACCCTCCCGTCCGCTCAGAACAGCCCCGGTCAGGCGGCCTTCGTGGTGCGGAGCAGGGCGCGGACGCGGGCGGCGAGCTGGTCCGGGGTGAAGGGCTTGGGCAGGACGGCGGCGTCGGCCTTCAGGCCGGACAGCGATTCCGGGCTGTAGCCGGAAATCAGAAGGACCCGGATGCCGGGCCAGCGCTCCTGGACCCGCCGCGCCAGATCGATTCCCGATACGCCGTAGGGCATCACCACGTCGGTCACGATCACGTCGAAGGCGGTGTCCTGCTCCAGGATCTCCAGGGCGGCGGCGCCGTGGTCGGCGGTCTCCACCTCGAAGCCCTCCTGGGTCAGCCCCTCCACGGTGGCCATCAGGACCAGCGCGTTGTCCTCGACCACCAGCAGGCGGACCGGGCCGCTTGGCGCCGCCTCCGCCGCGTCCGGCACCGCTTCCGGCTCCGGCGCCTGGCCGGACACCGGCAGGGACACGCGGACGACCGTGCCGCGGCGCGGCGCGCTGGAAATGGTCGCGTTGCCGCCCGATTGCCGGGCGAAGCCGTAGACCATCGACAGGCCCAGGCCCGTCCCCTTGCCGTGCGGCTTGGTGGTGAAGAAGGGCTCGAAGGCGCGGGCGGCGACCTCCGGAGGCATGCCGCCGCCGGTGTCGGTGATCTCCAGAACGGCCAGCGGGCCGTCGGGCGTTTCCTCCTGCCGGACGGCGATGCGGATTCGCCCGCCCTCCGGCATCGCGTCGCGGGCGTTCACCACGAGGTTCAGCACCGCCAGCTCCAACTGGACCGGGTCCACCTCCACCCGCAGCGGGGCGCTGGGAAGCGCCCAGTCCAGCGCGATGTCGGCGCGGATGGAGCGTTCCAGCAGATCGGCCATGGCGCGCAGGGCATCCCCCAGATCGATCACCTTGGGGTCCACCGCCTCCTGGCGCGAAAAGGCCAGCAATTGCCCGGTCAGCGTCCGGGCGCGCTCCAGCGCGGTGCGGGTGCCGTCCAGATAGCGCGTGCCTTCCGTCGGGAGGTGCCGTTCCATCAAATGCAGGTTGGTCAGGGCGGCGGTCAGCAGGTTGTTGAAGTCGTGGGCGACGCCACCGGTCAGCTGGCCCAGCGCCTCCAGCTTCTGCGACTGGCGCAGCGCGTTCTCCAGGGACTCGCGGGCACGGGCCTCCTCGGTCCAGCGGCGGACCGCCCGCATCTCGCTCTGCGCGCGGCGCAACGCCAGCAGGGTGATGCCGACCAGAGCCAGCATCGCCGGCACGGCGAAGCTGGCGTACAGAAGGATGTTGCGCGCCCAGCCGGCCCGGATGTCGGAGATCGGGATGCCGTAGGTGACGTAGATCGGGTAGGGCGCGACGTGCATGAAGCCGTTGAGCCTCGGCATGCCGTCCATGCGGCCCCGTGAGCGGAACACGCCCTCGGTCTGCCCGGTCGCCATGGCGCTGAGCAGAATGCTGTCCGCGGCATGGCGGGGCTGCCGGTCGCCCATGGACGGGAAGCGGACCAGGATCGAGCCGTCGCGGCGGACGAGGGAGATCGACTCCTTCGGATCGGAAACGACGAGCTGGTAGAAATCCACCAGATAATCGGTCAGCACCGCGGTCAGCAGGACGCCGTTGAACGGCCCTTCCGGCCCACCCGCGGCGGTGCGGCGGCGCGTGACGTTGAACTGCCGCTTGCCCGAGCCGCGCCCCGTGATCGCCTCGCTGACGAAGACGCCGGCGTCCCCGGCCGCCTGGGTGCGGAAATACTCGCGGTCGCCGACGTTGATCAACGAGGTGGGGAACAGGCGGTTGTCGTTGCGCACCGAGCCGTTGGGATCGATCAGCCCGACGACACCGATTTGCGGAAGCTCTTCGATCAAGGTGCGCAGATAGCCATGCAGATCGTCGGAACGGCCGATCTCGTCCCAGCTCTTGCCGGCGGTGCGCTCGTCCAGCCGGTCCAACACCTGTTCGACCGTGTCGAAGACCTTCTGCATGTGCTCGTGCAGGATCAGCACGGTCTTGCGGATGTTGCGCTCCGCCTCCGCTTCGGCCTCGCGGTAATCGTGCCAGGCGATGGCCGTGAACAGCAGGGTGGGAACCAGGATGGCGGCCACCAGCAGGATGCGCAGAAGACGCACCATTCCCGCCGATTCAGTTGCCAGGGCATCGAGGTAGCGAAGAGGCATGGATGGATTGTGGGGATGACGACCGGGGAAGGAAGGGACGGGTGGCGATGGGGCGGGTGCCTGGGTGCGGGACGCCGGGCTTGGGCCACCTTTGGGAGAAAGCTATGCCGGTCCGTGGCATCCGGGGCAACCTCAACTTTCCGGCGCCCCTATGACTTTCAGCGAGGAGCGCCATGAGGCGCGGGCCCTTCGCCATGGTCCTGCGGGAGGGAAGCGGCGACAATGGGGGGCGCCGGTGCCCCCGCACCGATGCCAACCCTGCCGCGGAGACCATCAGCCATGACCCTGAAGCCCATCGAGCACGCCGACGCCGCTCCTGAGGTGCGCGCCGTCTACGACGACATCAAGGCGGCCCGCAACGTGCCGGACGTCAACAATTTCTGGAAGATGGCCGCCCATCACCCGCCGACGCTGAAGCGCACCTGGGAGAGCCTGAGGGAGGTGATGGCCCCCGGCGCGCTGGACCCGCTGGTCAAGGAGATGATCTTCGTCGCGGTCAGCGTGACCAACGGCTGCGACTATTGCATCCGCTCGCACGAGGCCGCCGCGCGCCGCGCCGGCATGACCGACGCCCAGTTCGGCGAGCTGATGGCCGTCATCGGCATGGCCAACGAGACCAACCGCCTCGCCAAGGGCTATCAGGTGGAGATCGACGAGGCGCTGAAATAGCTCATCACGCGATGTCGTCGAGGGCGTCCTCCAGCGACGGGTAGATGCCCTCGGCCAGCGAACCGTCCACCCGCACCGGCCGGGGCAGGACGGCCACGGCGTCCAGCGCGCCGCGCAGCGTCAGGCCGGTGACCTCCACGAAGCCGCCGCGGTTGCCGTAGCGCCCGGCGGTCCATTCAGCCCGGTCGGGGTCGCCGGACAACCGCCCGTTGCAAGTGATCATCTCGTGGGTGTCGTCGCCGCCGCGCCGGTTCCAGGCCATGCCGCCGCCCACGCCGCTGCCGATGTCGCGGGGGCGGAAGCCGTGGGGCTGGAGCAGGTCGCGCACCGCGCGGGACACCACCACGGCCTTGGGGTCGATCTCCGTCCCCACCGGGCCGCCCGCCGCCTGGGGTTCCTGTCCGATCGCCTGTTCCATGGGTCCGCTCCCCGTCTTGTGTCGCTTACCAGGGACAACAGGCGGGAGCGCGGCCTGTGCCGCAGCGGCGGGCCGGAAAAGCGAATGGGCAAAAAGCGAAAGGGCCGATGCGTCACCGCATCGGCCCTTTTCGTATTGGTCGGAGAGAGAGGATTCGAACCTCCGGCCCCTGCCTCCCGAAAGCAGTGCTCTACCAGGCTGAGCTACTCTCCGGTCCAGTCGGTGCCGCCGTTGCCAGCGTCGCCGTGGAGCGGGTGTATAGACCCATTGCCCGCGGGCTGCAATGGGAATAAGCGGCATTTGCGGAATGTTTTTTGCCGGGAGCGCGAAAGCCGGTGCGCAGGCCGCTGCAACGGCTGGTTGGCCGGGCCGGAAAAGCGAAAGGGCCGATGCGTCGCCGCATCGGCCCTTTTCGTATTGGTCGGAGAGAGAGGATTCGAACCTCCGGCCCCTGCCTCCCGAAAGCAGTGCTCTACCAGGCTGAGCTACTCTCCGGTCCGTCGGTGGCGCCGTCGCCAGCGTCACCGTGGGCCGCGTATATAGCCGCTCGATCCGGGGGCTGCAACGTGAAAATCACCCCCGGCGGCGAAAAAGTTCCCGAGGCTTAGAAATCGCGCTCGATCACGAAATCCAGCACCTCCAGCAGGGCGGCCTTCACCGGCGTGTCCGGGAACAGGCCCAGCGCGTCGCGCGCGATGGAGCCGTAGTGGCGCGCGCGCTCCACGGTGTCCTTCAGCGCGTTGTGCTTGGCCATCAGTTCCTGGGCGCGCTCCAGGTCGCCCTCCTGCTGGTCCAGCTCCTCCATGGTGCGGCGCCAGAAGGCCCGCTCCTCGTCGTTGCCGCGGCGGAAGGCCAGTACGACGGGGAGGGTGATCTTGCCCTCGCGGAAGTCGTCGCCGACCGTCTTGCCCAGCTTCGCCTGCTTGGCCGAATAGTCCAGCACGTCGTCGACAAGCTGGAAGGCGATGCCCAGATTCATACCGTAATCGTAGAGCGCCAGCTCCTCCGCCTGGGGGCGGGCGGCCACCACGGCGCCGACGCGGCAGGCGGCGGCGAACAACTCCGCCGTCTTGGCCTTGATGACCTCCAGATAGGCCTGCTCGCTGGTCTCGGTGTCGTTGGTGGTGCGCAGCTGCAGCACCTCGCCCTCGGCGATCACCGCGGACGCCTTGGAGAGGATGCGCAGCACGTCCAGCGACCCGACCTCCACCATCAGCTCGAAGCTGCGGGAGAACAGGAAGTCGCCGACCAGCACGCTGGCCTTGTTGCCGAACACCGCGTTGGCCGAGGCGAGACCGCGGCGCAGGTCGCTCTCGTCCACGACGTCGTCGTGCAGCAGGGTGGCGGTGTGGATGAACTCCACCACCGCGGCCAGCATCTTGTGATCCTCGCCCTTGTAGCCGCACAGCTCGGCGGCGGCGAGGGTGAGGACGGGGCGCAGGCGCTTGCCGCCGGCGGCGATGAGATAGCCGGCAAGCTGCGGGATCATATCGACGGACGAATGCATCCGCTGGACAATGATCTCGTTCACCGCGCTCAGGTCATCGGCCACCAGGGCGGTCAGATCGTCGAGCGGGGTGGACTTCCGCCGTTTCGGCTCGAGGTTGGTCACGACCGCCAAGGTCGACTCCAATGATGATTGACGTGACGAATTCCGGCAGGGAGCATAACGGCATAGCCTCTTCGGTCAAGTCCGCAAGGCGAATAAGGGCACAGAACAGCCGGGATTTCATGAAGGAACTGCTGCGCACCACCGATCCGGTCCGTCTGAGCTGGCTTCTCGCCCTGCTGACCGACGCGGGAATCGAGGGGATCGTGCTGGACACCCACACCAGCATCCTGGAGGGCTCCATCGGCGCCATCCCCCGCCGCCTGATGGTGGCGGAGGAGGATCATGCGGCCGCCTGCCGCCTGCTGCGCGACGCCGGGGAGGAGCTGGGGGCGTGACGATGGAAAGCGACGCGGCGTTCGACACGCTTCTCGACGGGCGCGTCCGCCTGCACCAGCCGCGGGCCGGCTACCGCGCCGCCATCGACCCGGTGCTGCTTGCCGCCTTCACCGCCGCCGGGGCGGGGGAGCGGGTGCTGGACGTCGGCACCGGCACCGGGGCGGCGGCGCTGTGCCTCGCCGCCCGCGTGCCGGGTGTCGTGGTCGTCGGGCTGGAGAAGCGGGCGGAGGCGGCGGCGTTTGCCCGGCGCAACGCCGCCCTCAACGGGCTGGAAAGCCGGGTGGGCGTCCTTGAGGGCGACCTGCTGGCCCCGCCGCCGGAGCTGGTTCCCGGAATCTTCGACCGGGTGATGATGAATCCGCCCTATCTGCGCGCCGGGGCGGCCAGCGTCCCGCCCGATCCCTGGAAAGCCGCGGCGAACGTGGAGGGGGAGGCGGGGCTGGCCGACTGGGTGCGCTTCGCCGCCGCGATGCTGAAGCCGCGCGGCACGCTGACCATGGTCCATCGGGCCGACCGGGTGGACGAGATCCTGGCCGCCCTGCACGGCGCCCGATTCGGCTCCCTGACGCTCGTCCCGCTCTGGCCGAAGGCGGGGGAGGAGGCGCGGCGCATCCTGCTGGCGGTGCAGAAGGGGGGGCGATCGCCGGCGCGATTCACCGCCGGGCTGGTGCTGCATGGCCCCGATGGTGCCTATGGCGGGCAGGCGCAGCGGATTCTGCGCGACATGGAACCGCTGATCGCTTAAGCCAACGCTTTCAATCCGGCGTCAGCGCCACCATTTCAACCGGCGATGAACATGACGAAGCTGCTCGCCAAACTCCCGTTCGGCCCCTGGCGCGACGCCGGGCCGATCGTGTCCGTCCTCCGCCTGTCCGGTGTCATCGGTCAGGCCGGAGCCTTCCGCCAGGGCCTGACCATGGCCAACATGGCCGGGCTGATCGAACGCGCCTTTGCGCCGAAGGGTCAGGCGGCGGTGGCGTTGGTCGTCAACTCGCCGGGCGGGTCGCCGGTGCAGTCGGCGCTGATCGCCAAGCGCATCCGCGACCTCGCCACTGAGAAGAAGGTTCCCGTCTTCGCCTTCTGCGAGGACGCGGCGGCGTCCGGCGGCTATTGGCTGGCCTGCGCCGCGGACGAGATCTGGGCGGACGAGAGCAGCATCCTGGGGTCCATCGGCGTGGTGTCCGCCGGCTTCGGCGCGCACGAGTTCATAGAGCGTTACGGCATCGAGCGGCGGCTCTACACCGCGGGCGACAAGAAGGTGATCCTCGACCCCTTCTCGCCGGAGCGGGAGGACGGGGTTGCCCATCTCAAGGCGATTCAGGTGGAGATCCACGACGCCTTCAAGGCGATGGTGCGCGACCGCCGCGGCGCCCGCCTGTCCGGAGCAGAGGAGGAGCTGTTCTCCGGCGCCTTCTGGGCGGGGCGGCGCGCGCTGGAACTGGGGCTGATCGACGGCATCGGCGACCTGCGCACCGTGCTGCGCGGCCGCTTCGGCGAGAAGGTCCGGCTGCGCGTGGTGCAGGAGGACCGGCGCTGGTTCCGCCGCATGGGCTTCCGCGTGGATGCGCCGGTGGGCACGGCGGCGTTGGACCGTCTTGCGGCGGACCTCCCCGCGGCGGCTCTGTCCGCCGTCGAGGAGCGCGCGCTCTGGTCGCGCTACGGCCTCTGAGTTTTCCGTTTCGTGGCCGCTGCGGGCCCCCACCCTAGCCCTCCCCCGCTATCGCAGGGGAGGGAACTCCGCCGCACGACCATCAATCCCCTCCCTTGCGCAGCGGGGGAGGGTCAGGGTGGGGGCCCGGTACGGGGACTCACTCCCTCTTACCGGGGCTCCAAACTCTCACTGGGTGACTTCACGCAGGCGTTCGGACGGCGGCGGGACCGGCTCGCCGGTGCGGCGGGCGTTCTCGATCCAGGCGGCGATGGCGTCGAGCGCCGCCGTGCTGGCGTCGGCGGGGGTGGCGCCGCCCGCGGTGCAGCCCGGCAGGTCGGGCACCTCGGCCACATAGCCGACACCCTGTTCCGGGGGCAGGGGGCGGACGATGACCGGATAGGCGCTGGCGTTCATGACGTTGCGTCTCCTCTGCGCACGGTTTTCATCCATTAGGTGCCGCTTCCGCTGCGGACGACAAGGATTCTTTGCGCTGGACGGGCGCTTCTTTCGAAGTTCGATCCATTTTCGATGCTTCAACCGTTCGAGGTGCGCTCGGGGTGAAGGCCGCTCTTGACCGGGCGGCCCCGCACCCCCTAATCCTCCTCCCATGTTCAGTCTCTCCAAGATCCTGTTCCTGGCCCTGGTGATCGGCGCCGTGTGGTTCGGCTGGCGCTGGTACAACCGCGTCGGCGCGGTCGGCCGGGAGCGCCTGCGCGAGCGGGAGCGTCGCGGCTCCGGAAAGCCCACCGCCACCAGCGGCGGCTCGCCCCAGGTGGGCGCTGAGGACATGGAGAAGTGCCCGGAATGCGGCGCCTACGTCGCCCCGCGCTCCGCCGTGGCCTGCGGCCGGCCGGTCTGCCCTTACGGTCGTTGAACCTTAAACCCAGGCGGGCGCTTGATTCCGGGGATTCCGCCGCGTATCGTGCGGCGCGTTTTTCCACACCAATCATAAGTGACCGCCGATGGCCTCCCCGAGCGGGTCTTCCCAAGACAGCCGCGGCCTGTCCTTTCAGGCCCTGATCCTCAAGCTCCACCAGTTCTGGTCGGAGCAGGGCTGCGTGATCCTCCAGCCCTACGACATGGAGGTGGGTGCGGGCACCTTCCACCCGGCGACGACGCTGCGCGCGCTTGGCCCGCAGCCGTGGAAGGCGGCCTATGTGCAGCCCTCGCGCCGCCCGAAGGATGGCCGCTACGGCGAGAATCCGAACCGGCTCCAGCATTATTACCAGTATCAGGTGATCCTGAAGCCCTCGCCGGCCAACCCGCAGGAGCTGTATCTGGAAAGCCTGAAGGTGCTGGGCATCGACCCGTCGCTGCACGACATCCGATTCGTCGAGGACGACTGGGAAAGCCCGACGCTGGGCGCCTGGGGCCTCGGCTGGGAGGTCTGGTGCGACGGCATGGAGGTCACCCAGTACACCTACTTCCAGCAGGTCGGCGGCATCGAGTGCGACCCCGTCGCGGTCGAGCTGACCTACGGGCTGGAGCGTCTGGCCATGTATGTGCAGGGCGTGGAGAACGTCTACGACCTGGACTTCAACGGCCAGGGTGTGAAGTACGGCGACGTGTTCAAGCGCGCCGAGGTCGAGTATTCGGCCCACAACTTCGAGCACGCCAACACCGACATGCTGCTTCAGCATTTCAAGGACGCCGAGGCGGAGTGCCAGTCGCTGATCGCCAAGGGCGTCGCGCTGCCGGCCTACGACCAGTGCATCAAGGCGTCGCACCTCTTCAACCTGCTGGACGCGCGCGGCGTCATCAGCGTCGTGGAGCGCGCCGCCTACATCGGCCGCGTGCGCGCGCTGGCGAAAGCCTGCTGCGAGGCGTGGATCGCCGGGGGGGCCAAGTAACATGTCGGTCAACATGCCCGAACTTCTGATCGAGTTCTTCTCCGAGGAAATTCCGGCGCGCATGCAGGCGCGCGCGGCGGACGACCTCAAGCGCCTCGTCACCGAGAAGCTGACCGCCAACGGCCTGACCTTCGCGTCGGCCGAGGCCCATTCCACTCCCCGCCGTCTCGCGCTGGTGATCGACGGCCTGCCCGAGCGCACCGCCGACGTCCGCGAGGAGAAGAAGGGGCCGCGCGTCGGTTCGCCCGAGCAGGCGGTCGCCGGCTTCCTGAAGTCCGCCGGCCTGACCAGCCTGGACCAGTGCGAGCAGCGCGACACCGGCAAGGGCGTCTTCTACTTCGCCGTGGCGGAGAAGAAGGGCCGCGCCACCGCCGAGGTGCTGGCCGAGATCATCCCGGCGGTCATGGGAGACTTCCCCTGGCCGAAGTCGATGCGCTGGGGCACCGGCACGGTGCGCTGGGTGCGCCCGCTGCACTCGATCATCGCGCTGTTCGGCGGCGCGGTGCTGGAGGGCTCCTTTGACCTGGGCGGCGCGCAGGGCAAGCTGGCCTTCGGCAACAGCACCCGCGGCCACCGCTTCCTGTCGCCGGACGCCTTCACTGTCGAGAGCTTCGCCGACTACAAGGCCAAGCTGCGCGCCGCCCACGTCGTGCTCGACCGCGCGGAGCGCAAGGCCAAGATCAAGGCCGACGCCGAGGCGCTCGCCGCGCAGGAGGGCCTGACCCTCTCCCCCGACGACGGGCTGCTGGAGGAGGTTGCCGGCCTCGTCGAATGGCCGGTCGCCCTGGTCGGCACCATCGACGAAAAGTTCATGGATGTGCCGTCGGAGGTCCTCATCACCTCCATGCGCACGCACCAGAAGTATTTCGCGCTGCTGGACAAGACCGGGACGATGGCGCCGCGCTTCGTCGTGGTCGCCAACACGGTGACGGCGGACGGCGGCAAGGCCATCGTCGCCGGCAACGAGCGCGTTCTGCGCGCCCGCCTGTCCGACGCCAAGTTCTTCTGGGACCAGGACCGCAAGACGAAGCTGGAAGACCGCGTGTCCAAGCTGGGCGCCATCACCTTCCATGCCAAGCTCGGCACGGTGGCGGAGAAGGTCACCCGCGTCCAGGTTCTGGCCGCGGAGATCGCCCGCGCCATCGGCGCCGATGCGGACGCCGCGACCCGTGCCGCCCTGCTGTCCAAGGCGGACCTCGTGACCGAGGTGGTCGGCGAGTTCCCCGAGGTCCAGGGCATCATGGGCCGCTACTACGCGCTGGGCGAGGGCGAGAACCCGGCGGTGGCCGAGGCCATCGCCGAGCATTACAAGCCGCTCGGGCCCTCCGACAGCTGCCCGACGGCGCCGGTGTCGGTCGCCGTGGCGCTGGCCGACAAGCTCGACACGCTGGTCGGCTTCTTCGCCATCGACGAGAAGCCCACGGGCTCCAAGGATCCTTATGCGCTGCGCCGCGCCGCGTTGGGCATCATCCGGCTGATCCTGGAGAACGGGCTGCGGCTGAACCTGACGCAGCTCTTCAAGGCCGCGCACGGCGCCTATTCGGTCGGTGGTTTCGCCGCCGCCGATGGCGTCGCCACCGACCTGATGGCCTTCTTCGCCGACCGTCTGAAGGTCACGCTGCGCGACCAGGGCGTGCGGCATGATCTGGTGGACGCGGTGTTCGCGCTGGGTGGCGAGGATGACCTCGTCCGTCTGCTGGCCCGCGTGAAGGCGCTCCAGACCTTCGTCGGGTCGGAGGAGGGGGCGAACCTGCTCGCCGCCTACAAGCGCGCCAGCAACATCGTCCGCATCGAGGAGAAGAAGGACGGTAAGTCCTACGACCAGCCGGTCGATCCGGCCCTGCTGACGCTCGCGGAGGAAAAGGACCTCTACGGCGCCCTGTCCGCTGCCGGCGAGACGGCCCGGCCGCTGCTGGCGAAGGAGGACTTCACCGGCACCATGGCGGCGCTGGCCCGCCTGCGCGGCCCGGTGGACGCCTTCTTCGACAAGGTGACGGTGAACGCCGAGCAGGCCGACCTGCGCGCCAACCGTCTGCGCCTGCTCAGCCAGATCCGGGCGACGCTGAACGCGGTCGCGGACTTCTCGCGCATCGAGGGATGACGGGGGAGGGGTGCCGTCGTGGTGCCCCCACCCTCCCACGCTTGCGCGTGGGCCCCTCCCTCCCCCGCTGCGCAGGGGATGGGGAGTTTCCAAAGTTCCCTCCCTTGCGCAGCGGGGGAGGGTCAGGGTGGGGGCCCGTCGCGGACACTCCCCACCACCCCAACAAAAAAGGGGCGCCCCAGCCGGGCGCCCCTTTCTCTTATCCCCGAACCCCTTACCGCGAGGCGCGGTTCGCGGCGCTGACCAGGGCGCGCAGCGAGGCTGTCACGATGTCCGCGTCCATGCCGACGCCGAACAGGGTGCGCTCGTCGTTGGTCTTCACCTCGACATAGGCGCAGGCCTGGGCGTCCTCACCCTCGCCGACGGCGTGCTCGCGGTAGTCAACCACATGCAGGTCGATGCCGGCCCCCTGGCGCAGCGCGTCCAGGAAGGCGTCGATCGGACCCTTGCCCGAGCCCTTCAGCGTGCTGACCACGCCGTCGCGCGACACCACCACGTTCAGGACGCGGGCACCGGAGTTCGGGCCGCGCGGCTCGGTCGAATGTTCGATCAGGGCCAGCGGGGCGTCGATGTCCAGATACTCGGCCTTGAAGGCGTTGTGGATGTCGGCGGGGGCCAGCTCCTTGCCGGTCTCGTCGGCGATGCGCTGCACCGTCTTGGAGAACTCGATCTGCAGGCGGCGCGGAATCTGGATGCCGTAATCCTTCTCCAGCACATAGGCGATGCCGCCCTTGCCCGACTGGCTGTTGATGCGGATCACCGCCTCGTAGCTGCGGCCCAGGTCCTGCGGGTCGATGGGCAGGTACGGAACCTCCCAGGTGCCGTGGTTGGACTTGGCCAGCGCCTTCAGGCCCTTGTTGATGGCGTCCTGGTGCGAGCCGGAGAAGGCCGTGAAGACCAGCTCGCCGGCGTAGGGGTGGCGCGGATGGACGGGCAGCTGCGTGCAGTACTCGGCGACGCGGACGATCTCGTTGATATCGTCGATGCGCAGCTCCGGATCGACGCCCTGGGTCAGCAGGTTCAGCGCCAGCGTGATGACGTCCACGTTGCCGGTGCGCTCGCCGTTGCCGAACAGCGTGCCTTCCACGCGGTCGGCGCCGGCCAGCATGCCCAGCTCCGCCGCCGCGACGCCGGTGCCGCGGTCGTTGTGCGGGTGCAGGGAGATGATCGCCGCGTCGCGGTTCTTCATGTTGCGGCAGAACCACTCGATCTGGTCGGCGTGGATGTTCGGGGTGGACATCTCCACCGTCGCCGGCAGGTTCAGGATGACCTTGTTGGCGGCGTCGGCGCCCCAGGTCTCCATCACCGCCTCGCAGATTTCCAGGGCGAACTCCAGCTCGGTCCCGGTGAAGCTCTCCGGCGAGTACTGCAGGACGATCTCGGTCTCCGGATGCTCGGCGGCCAGCTGCTTGATCAGCTTGGTGCCGGCGACGGCGATGTCGACGATGCCCTGGCGGTCCAGCCCGAAGACGACGCGGCGCTGCAGCTCCGAGGTCGAGTTGTACAGGTGGACGATGGCGCGCTTGGCGCCCTTGATGCCCTCGAAGGTGCGGCGGATCAGCTCCTCACGGGCCTGGGTCAGCACCTGGATGGTCACGCCATCGGGAATCTTGCCGCCCTCGATGATCTCGCGGCAGAAGTCGAAATCGGTCTGCGAGGCGGCGGGGAAGCCGATCTCGATCTCCTTGAAGCCCATCTTCAGCAGCGCGTCGAACATCGCGCGCTTGCGGTCCGGACCCATCGGCTCGATCAGCGCCTGGTTGCCGTCGCGCAGGTCCACCGAGCACCAGACCGGCGCCTTCTCGATGGTCCGGTTCGGCCACTGGCGGTCGGTCAGCTTCACCGGGGCGAAGGGGACGTACTTCTCGTGCTTGGCAGCAGAGGTCGCAGACGTGGCGGCGGGGGTGGCGATGTGGTTCATGACGCTTCGTGATCCCTTGGGAGCCCCGGTTTGTGCTGCGGGGCGTTGTCTCGTGTGGTGTGGGGACCGGCGGGACTACGGTCGCCGAGCTGCCGGGCGGCTCAGCGACCGTTCCTAAGTCGCAGCCCCGGCCCCAGCCGGGAGACACGCTTCACCCCGCAAGGGCGCGTGCCGAAAGGACGCGTGCAATAGGTGCTCATGGGAAAACAGACACTTCGACCAGGGAACAGGGCAGACGAACGCAGACGACCCGGACGCTCAAAGCGCCGGGGTGATAAGTCGCAGAAGGGCGTTCGTGTGGTCGATGCGAGTCATGGGCCACACTCTGCGCAGGCAGGCTTGCTCTGTCAAGCCACGATTCCATGAAATCTTCTTTCCCGGAACGGGGCTTCACGTGAAGAACAGGCGGTAGAGAACCGGCAGGAGAATGGCCGTGACCAGCCCGTTCAGCCCCATCCCCAACCCGGCGAACGCTCCCGCCACCTCGTTGACCTGGAGCGCGCGGGCGGTGCCGATGCCGTGGGCGGCCACCCCCAGGCCGAAGCCGCGCGCCCGCCAGTCCGTCACCCGGACGAGGTTCAGGACCCAGGTGCCGAAGGAGGCGGCGATGATCCCGGTCAGGATCACGAAGACCGCGGTGAGGGAGGGCAGGCCGCCGATCTGTTCCGACACGCCCATGGCGATGGGCGAGGTCACCGACTTCGGCGCCAGCGACAGCATCGTGCGCTCCGACGCGCCCAGCGCCCAGGCGATGCCCACCGCGCTCAAGGCCGACGCGGCGGAACCGGTCAGCAGGGCGACCAGCAGCGCCACGGCGGAGCGGCGGACCTGCTGGAACTGGCGGTAGAGCGGGACCGCCAGAGCCACCGTGGCGGGGCCGAGCAGGAAATGCACGAATTGCGCGCCGTCGAAATAGGTGCGGTAGTCGATCCCTGCCACCATCAGCGTCGCGGCGATCAGCAGCACCGCGATCATCACCGGGTTCAGCGCGGGCCGCCGGCCGAACCGCTCGAACACCCACATTCCCGCCTGATAGGCGGCCAGCGTCAGGGTCAGGCCGGCGAGCGGGCTGGCCGACAGATAGACCCAGATCTCGTGGAAATCGGGGCTCACGGCGCGTCCTCCCCATTGCCGGTTTCGGCGTCGGGACCGCGGCGGCTCAGCACGCTCATCACCCAGGCGGTCAGCGCGACGCCGATCAGCGTGCTGCCCAGCAGGGCGGCGGCGATGGGCAGGGCCTCCGCCTCCAGCCGGTTCAGGTGCGCCATCACCCCGACGCCCGCCGGAACGAAGAGAAGCGACAGGTGGCGCAGGATGCCGCCCGCCGTCTCCTGCAGCGGCTCCGGCACGCCGCCGCGGACCAGCAGGCCGGCGAACAGCAGGACCATGCCGAGCACCGGCCCCGGCACGGGCAGATGCAGCAGGCGGGCGGTCAGTTCCCCCGCCAGCTGGCAGGAGAGAAGAAGGGTCAGGGTGCCGAGCATCGGCAGACTCCGGGCTTTTCGGGGAGGTGGCCGCAGCCTAATCCCGGAGCCTGCCGTGGGGGGAGAGGATATGCCCTACCGCGCCAGCAGTTGAGCCTTGAGCCAGTCGCGCACCTCGCGGCAGACGGCCTCGGCGGTCTCGTCCAGACAATGGCCGGCGCCGGGCATCAGGACCAGCTTCTTCGGCTCGCGCGCCATGCGGTGGACGTGGATGGAGCACATCGGCGTCAGCACCTCGTCGGCCTCGCCATGGACCAGCAACACCGGGCAGCTGAGGTCCGCCACCGCGTCGGTGCCCAGCCCCTGAGTCGCCAGCGTCACCACCGTGCAGACCGCGCCGCGGTTGGAGGCCGCAGCCTGGATCGCCACCGCCCCACCGAAGGAATGGCCGACCAGGGCGACATGGTGGATGCCCATCCGGCCCAGGAAGGTCAGGCCGCACAGCGAGTCATAGACCGCCTCGTCCAGCGCGCGGGGGTTGCGGTAGCGGACGCGCAGCGAGGCGATGCCGTCGGGCCTGAGATCGTCCGCCAGCCGCGGATAGAGCCCGTGGGCCGGCGAGTCGAAGCCGCCGCCGACGCCCCCCAACCAGATGACGCCCAGCGTTCCCGCCGCCTTGTGCCCGTCTGGGTGGCCATCGGGGGCGGCGTAGAGGCGGGCGTCCACGGTGCCGCGGTCGGTGTCCAGGCGCACGGGGGCGAACCCCTCGTCCACGGTGTCACCGATCTGCGCCGACAGGAGCGGCATGGGTGTTCTCCGGCTTGCCAAGGTCTTGCGGGAGTTAACAGGTCACCGGGCATCTCTGTTGCTTCGGAACCTCGCCGCACCGTCTCCGGTTGTGCCGAGAGACGGTTCGCGACACGGACCCCGCGATCAGGGCCGCGCGCAACGCCCCGCAGCGCCAAGGGCCGCCAATCCGACAAACCACACCGGGAGAAACCCCATGTCCCGCAGCAACCGCGACACCGAGCAGGAAAAGCACCAGTCCGGCGGCGCCGGAAAGGCCGCCAAGTCCGGCCATGAGGACCCGGCCAAGGCCGCCGGCAACAAGCCCGGCCAGAATCAGTCCAGCGGGCAGGGGCGCGAGCGCGGCTCGGGCTCCGGCGGGTCCCGCGGCGCGTCCGACGAGCAGCGCAAGCGGGACGGCTGACCGCCGCCGTTTCCGCGACGAACCCCCGGCCCGGCTGTTGGCGTCGGGCAAAGCCGTGCAACTGAAAAGAAGTGCGACACATGCTCAAACAGATTTCGGTCGATACCGTGAAGCAGGCCGCCGACCTTGCGTACGAGGCCGTGGCCGACCGTCAGCGTTTCCTCGCGGGAATGCGCAACATCGACCTCGGGGAACAGACCAGCGAGCGCGGTTCGCGGAACCCGACCGATCTCGACGCCCTCAGCATCCTGTCCTCCGACGCCAGCGGCGCGCTGAGCCAGTTGAACCGGATGCTGGAGGACCTGACCCCCGAACAGCGGATGGAACTGCGCGCGGTCATGTTCGTCGGGCGCGGCGATTTCGCCGGAAACCAGTGGGACCGCGCGCTGGACGAGGCCGGGCGGGCCCCGGACGCCACCCACTACACCGACATCGCGGAGCGCATCGACCTGCACCGCGACCTGATGAAGGGGCTGTACGAGTTGGACCTGCTGAAGAAGAAGGACGGGCAATGACCAGGGGCCGGGACGGCGGGCGGCGCCTGGAGGGCTCCGCCGGGACGCTCGAACGCTGGGCCGCCATCCTCGGCGGCACGGCGCTGGGCTTCGCCGGGGCGCGGCGGGGAAGCTGGGCGCTGGGCGCGCTCGGCGGCGGGCTGTTCCTCGCCGGGGCGGCGGGGGTTCCGCTGTCCAGCCCGCTGCGGCAGGCGGCGCTGCCGGCGATGCGCCGGGAGCCGACGACCACCCAGGCGAACGTCACCATCGCGGTCCCGGCCGAGAAGCTGTTCCGCCACTGGCGCAACGTCCGCCATCTGGCGGCGCTGTTCCCCCACCTCGACGCCGTGGAGATCCTGTCCGACACGGAAAGCCGCTGGAAGGCCCATGGCCCCGGCGGCGTTCCGGTGGTCTGGAACAGCCGGCTCGACAAGATCCGGGAAAACGAGCTCATCACCTGGCACACGCTGGAGGGGGCCGACCTGCCGCACCGCGGCACCGTCCTGTTCCGCCCGGCGCCGGGCGGGCGCGGGACGGAGGTCAGCCTGACGCTGGCCTACCACCCGCCGGGCGGTGTCGGCGGAAACGCCGTGTCCCGCCTGTTCGGGGCCGCGCCGGAACAGCAGGCGCGCGAGGCGCTGCGCCGCCTGAAACGGATCATGGAGGTCGGCGAGCTTCCCACCATCAAGGGCCAACCGAGCGGGCGGGCCGAGCGGGGTCGGGTGACGTCCAAACTGCGCGAGGTGACGGGATGAGGGCGCTCTGCTGGAACGGCGTGAACGACCTGCGGGTGGAGCGGGTGCCGGACCCAACGATCCTCGGTCCGCAGGACGCGATCATCAAGGTCAGCCTGTCCTCGGTCTGCGGATCGGACCTGCATCTGATCGGCGGCTACGTCCCCACCATGCGGGCCGGCGACATCATCGGCCATGAATTCCTGGGCGAGGTCGTCGAGAAGGGACCGGAGGTGACGCGGCTGAACCGCGGCGATCGGGTGATCACCGTGTCGATCATCGGCTGCGGCAAATGCTGGCACTGCCAGCACGAGGAGTTCTCGCTCTGCGACAACTCCAACCCGCAACCGGCCTTCGAGGAGGCGGCCTATGGGCACTGCACCGCCGGCATCTTCGGCTACAGCCACGCCTTCGGCGGCTACGCCGGAAGCCACGCCGAATACATCCGCGTCCCCTTCGCCGACACCAACTGCTTCCGCGTGCCGGAGGGGGTGACGGACGAGCAGGCGGTCTTCGTCTCCGACGCCGTGCCGACCGGCTACATGGCCGCCGACATGGGCAACATCAAGCCGGGCGACGTGGTGGCCGTGTGGGGCTGCGGCGGCGTCGGCCAGATGGCGATGAAGAGCGCCTTCCTGATGGGGGCGGAGCGGGTGATCGGCATCGATCGTTTCCCCGACCGGTTGCGCGCCGCCCAGATGAAGGCGGGGGCGGAGACGCTGGATTACAGCCGCGTCGATATCTACGACGCCCTGCTGGCGATGACTGGGGGGCGTGGCCCGGACGTCTGCATCGACGCGGTGGGCATGGAAGCGGACAGCGGCGCCTCGGCCATCGAGGATCTGTACGACCGCAGCAAGCAGGCCCTGCGGCTGGAGAACGACCGGCCCGCCGTCCTGCGCCAGATGATCCAGTGCTGCCGCAAGGGCGGCACCCTGTCCATCGTCGGCGTCTATGGCGGTCTCATCGACAAGTTCCCCATGGGAGCGGCGATGAACAAGGCGCTGACCTTCCGCATGGGGCAGCAGCACGGCCAGCGCTATGTCAAACGCCTGTTCGAGCACATCGAAAAGGGCGATCTCGATCCCGCCTACCTGCTGACCCACAAATGGGCGTTGGACGACGCGCCCCGGGGGTACCGCATGTTCAAGGAGAAGGCCGACGACTGCATGCGGGTCGTCTTCGCGCCGTGACGGCGGGCCAAAACAAGGGATGGAAGGCCATGAAGATCGTCTACGCCTACCCGGCGGAGAAGGGGCGCGGCGTCGAGGCGGAGATCGTCGGAGGCTTGCGCGACCGCTGCGGCCACGTCGTCCAGACCGCACGCGAGGAGCGCGACGCGGAGCGCGGCAGCGCCGTCGATGTCATCGTCACGCTGGAACTGGACGATGCCCAGCAGGACACCGCCCTCAACAGGCTGCGCGCCCACCCCGCGGTGATCGACGCGGCGGCGGAGAGCTTCGGGGAACGGGTGTAGGCCCCGTTCAACGGAGGCGGGATGGCCTGCCGCGGAGTCGCCCGAAGGGCGGGTGACGAAGACCGTCCACAACATCTCGTGGCGCTCCCCTCGGTGACGCCGCAGATGTTCGCCACCACCCCCGCCGCTCATGGGACGAAGCCGGTCGGCGCCTGTTGGGGCGATGGTCGAAACAGTGCGGTGAGAACATCCCGTGTCGAGTCCTCCCGATGCAGCGCACGCCGGCGGTTCGGCCTTCGCCGTCCGCCGTTGCCCCATAGGCGTCGAACCGGCGCCCGGCGACCGGGTGCTGGCGCGGGTCTGGGCGCCCGCCTGCCGTGGCGTCCGCCTGCTGGTCGGGCCGGAGGAGCGCGCGGTGGCGCTGGACGCGGAGGGTGACGGCTATTTCTCCGCGATGGTCGAAGGGGTGCCGGTGGGCAGCCTCTACCGGTTCCAGCTCGATGGCGGCCCGGCCTTCCCCGACCCGGCGTCCCGCTTCCAGCCCGACGGGCCGGAGGGGCCGTCGCAGGTGGTGGATGCGTCCGCCTTCGCCTGGACCGACACCGGCTGGGCGGGATGCGGCCTGCGCGGGCAAGTGGTCTATGAGATGCACATCGGCACCTTCACGCCGGAGGGGACCTGGGCGGCGGCGGCGCGCGAACTGCCAAGTCTGGCGGAACTGGGGGTGACGGTCCTCGAACTGATGCCGGTGGCCGAGTTTCCCGGCCGCTTCGGCTGGGGCTACGACGGGGTGGACCTGTTCGCCCCGACCCGGCTCTACGGCGGACCGGACGACATGCGGGGCTTCGTGGACCGCGCCCACGCGCTCGGCCTCGCGGTGATCCTCGACGTGGTCTACAACCACCTCGGCCCCAGCGGGAATTTCCTGTCCCGCTTCTCCCCGGACTACTTCACCAACCGCTACAAGAACGAGTGGGGGGACGCGCTCAACTTCGACGGCCCGAACTGCGGCCCGGTGCGGGAGTTCTTCCGGGCGAACGCCGCCTTCTGGATCGACGAGTATCATCTGGACGGGCTGCGGTTGGACGCCACCCAGCAAATCTTCGACCGCTCCACCCCGCACATCATCCAGGAGTTCGGGCAGGCCGTCCGCCAAGCGGCGCGCGGGCGCGGCACCCTGCTGATCGGGGAGAACGAACCCCAGCTGGCCACCATGGCGACACCGGTGGAGCGGGGCGGCTGCGGGCTGGACGCCCTGTGGAACGACGATTTCCACCATACGGCCCGGGTCGCGCTGACCGGGCGGAACGAGGCCTACTACACCGACTACCGCGGCACGCCGCAGGAACTGCTGTCGGCCGTCAAGCACGGCTTCCTCTACCAGGGGCAATGGTACCGCTGGCAGGGCAAGCGGCGGGGCTTGCCGGCCCATGGGATGCCGCGCCCGGCCTTCGTCACCTTCCTCCAGAACCACGACCAGATCGCCAATTCGGGCCGCGGCCAGCGGATCCACGCCCTGACCACGCCGGGGCGCTTCCGGGCGCTGACCGCGCTGACGCTGCTGGGTCCCGGCACGCCGATGCTGTTCCAAGGGCAGGAGTTCGCGGCGAGCGCGCCCTTCTACTACTTCGCCGACCACGAACCCGATCTGGCCGCCAAGGTGGAGACGGGGCGGGCGGAGTTCCTGTCCCAGTTTCCCAGCCTCGCCACCCCCGCCATGCGCGCCCATCTGACGCGTCCGCAGGACGAGGAGACCTTCCGGCGTTGCAAGCTCGACCACGCGGAGCGGGAGACCCACGCCGAGGTCTGGGCGTTGCACCGCGACCTTCTGCGCCTGCGCCGCGAGGATCCGGTGTTCCGCGCCCAGGGCGACGGCGGGCTGGACGGTGCGGTGCTGGGCCAAGAGGCGTTCGTCCTGCGCTTTTATGGAGAGGACGGGGACGACCGGCTGCTGCTGGTCAATCTGGGCCGCGACCTGCGGTTGGACATCCTGCCGGAACCGCTGCTGGCGCCGCCGGTTGCCAGGGATTGGACACCCCTGTGGTCCAGCGAGGACCCCCGCTACGGCGGCTGCGGCATCGCCCCTCTGGAAACCCCGGACGGTGGCTGGCGGCTTCCCGGCCACGCGGCGGTCGTCCTGGCCGGCACGGACGTTGTTCCGGACCAGGAACGGGGCGAAGGCAACGGCACGAGCGCTCAGGAGACCCATGGCTGATTTCATCCGCAAGATCACCCGCGACGCCCTGCGATCCGCGCCGGACGCTGCGTTGTCCCGCGAATGGCTGGTCGCCAACGGGCTGGGCGGCTACGCCTCCTCCTCCCTGTCGGGGGCGGTGACGCGGCGCTATCACGGACTTCTGGTGGCGGCGTTGCCGGCGCCGCTGGGCCGGGTGGTGATGCTGAGCCAGCTCAACGACGTGCTGATCGAGCGCGACGGGACCGAGCGGCGGCTGACCGGCCACAACCCGCAGGCGGACCAATGGCCCGACCCGAACTACCCGTCGGACGTTGCCCCCTCCGGTCTCGCCGAGTTCCGCATGGAATCCGGCCTGCCGGTCTGGCGCTACGAGATCGGCGACGTGGTGATCGAAAAGCAGATCGTGCTGCCGCACCTGCAGAACATCGTCCACGTCACCTACCGGGTGGTGAAGGCGCCGCAGCCGATTTGCCTGCGGCTTCGCCCGGTGATGGCCTTCCGCAAGCTGGAATCCGCGGTGGACGAGCCGTTGGCGCGCGACTACCGCGTCACCGCCCGTGGCCACGAGTATGAGATATGGGCCGGGCCGGAACTGCCCGTGCTGCGCATGACCATCGAGGGGGCGGAGCTTCCCCTGACGCTGGACGGCGGGGCGCGGCGCGACATCGTCTATCCGGTGGAGGCGGAGCGCGGCTATGAATCGCGCGGCTCGCTGTGGACGCCCGGCTATTTCAGCGGTCCCCTCAGCCAGGGCCAGACGCTGAGCTTCGTCGCGGCGACCGAGCCGTGGCAGCGGCTGTGGGCGTTGCCGCCCGCCGACGTCCTGCGCTTCGAGAAGGAGCGGCGGCGGCGCATCGTCGGGACGGCCCATCCGTCGCTGCGCGAGGGGGCAATGGCGGAGCTGGTGCTGTCGGCGGACAGCTTCCTGTTCGTGCCGGCGGGCCGCGTCGCCGACCAGATGCGCGCCCGCGCCGAGGGCGACGAGGTGCGCACGGTGATCGCCGGCTACCACTGGTTCACCGACTGGGGCCGCGACACCATGATCAGCCTGGAGGGGTTGACCCTGACCACCGGGCGCCACATGGAGGCCGGCTGGATCCTGCGCACCTTCGCGCACTACATCCGCGACGGGCTGATTCCCAACATGTTCCCCGACGGCAAGGACGAGGGGCTGTACCACACCGCCGACGCCACCCTGTGGTTCTTCCACGCGCTGAACCGCTACGTCCAGGCGACCGGAGACCGGCACACGCTGCAACTGCTGCTGCCCCGGCTGGTCGAGGTGATCGACCATCACCGGCGCGGCACCCGCTTCGGCATCGCCGTGGACCCGGGCGACGGGCTGCTGCGCCAGGGGCGGGAGGGCTACCAGCTCACCTGGATGGACGCGAAGGTCGAGGACTGGGTGGTCACGCCGCGCCGGGGCAAGGCGGTGGAGATCAACGCGCTGTGGTACAACGCGCTGTGCCTGACCGCCGGCTGGCTGACCGAGGAGGGGGACGCCCAGGCCGCCCGCCCGCTGGCGGAGCTGGCGGAGCAGGCCCGCGTTTCCTTCAACGCGCGCTTCTGGTGCGCCCACGCCGGGCACCTCTACGATGTGGTGGACGGGGAGCGGGGGGACGACGACGCCTGCCGGCCCAACCAGATCTTCGCCGTCTCGCTCGACAACCCGGTGCTCGACCGCTCCCGCTGGGAGCCGGTGGTGGAGACGGTGCGGCAGCGGCTGCTGACCCCGGTCGGGCTGCGCTCGCTGGCGCCGGGGCAGCGCGACTACAAGCCGAAATACTTCGGCGATCTGCGCGCCCGCGACGCCGCCTACCACCAGGGCACGGTCTGGGGGTGGCTGATCGGTCCCTATGTCGATGCGTGGCTGAAGCTGCATCCGGAGGAAAAGGCGGGGGCGCGGGAGCTGCTCCAGGGCTTCCTGCCGCATCTCGATCAGGCAGGAATCGGGACCATCTCCGAGATCTTCGACGCCGAGCCGCCCTTCAGCCCGCGCGGCTGCATCTCGCAGGCCTGGAGCGTGGCGGAGGTCCTGCGCTGCTGGGCGGCAACGGCGGAAGATCGATGATCCTGATGCCATCGTCATACCGCCTATGAAAAGCGTCATAAGAAGTTGTGGCGAGATGGTGAAAAAACCTGTCCGGTTACTGAAAAGAAAACTGCGACTCCGGAAAATTGTGAATCGATAACCGCGCTATAACATCGGCGAAACCCACATTTTGTTGAAGGTTTCTGCCGCCCGTGCCTATCATTGGTAGCGGGTCGATAAGAAAACGGACGAACACACGGCCGTGTGACTGACCCGCGCAGGATGATGACGGGAGGGGTCATGCTGGCACTGCTGTCGAAGCCCATGCGCCAGACGGTCGATTGGGACCGCTTGAGCCGGCGGATTCTGGACCAGGGCGCGCAGGCCTGCTGGGTGGTGGATCGCGAACTGGTGACCGTCGGCGTCAACCCGGCGCTCTGTGCGTTGCTCGGTTACCGGGCGGGGGAACTGGTTGGCACCCATCTTCTGGCCTATGTGGCCGAGGAAAGCCGGAACGTCCTGGAGCGGCAGGCGGCGATCCGTGATCTGACGCCGCACCGCAGCTACGACGTTACCCTGATCCGCTCCGACGGAACGCCGCTCCGCGCGATCTTCAACGACTCCCGGCTGGATGGCGATGCCGACTCGGACGGCGGGCCGTCCCCGGGCTACTGCATCTTCGTCACCGACATCACCCGTCGCAGCGAGGAGGAGGCGCAGCGCGCCCTGCGGGTGGACCAGCTGGCGGACGCGGTCGCGCGCATGAACCGCTTTCTGGGGCAGATCTGCCAGGAACTGAAGGACCCGCTGAGCGCGATCCTCGGCGCCACCCAGATGATCTCCTCCGACGTGGCGTCGCCCGATCCGGCCGGCGGCAGCCCCACCCCGGGGACCGCGCATCTGGGGGCCTACGCGGCGCTGTGCAGCGACGCCGGGCGGCAGATGATGCGGACCATCGAGAACCTGTCGCTGTGGTCCCGCCTGCAGCTGAATCAGGTGCCGCTCGAGCTGCGCGTCTATGAGCTGGGCGGCCTGCTCCAGGACGTGCTGGAGGAACTGGCGCCACGCGCCCGCGCCCGCGACATCCTGATCGTCAACCGCATCGTCGCCACCCCGGTGCTGGGCGACCTGTCCGCGCTGAACACGGTGCTGAAACATCTGATCGAGAACGCGGTGCGCTTCTCACCCTCGGGAAGCATGGTCATGCTGTCGGCCGCCCTGACGGACGGGCGGGTGACCGTGCGTGTCCAGGACAACGGGCTGGGCATCCCGGAGGAGCTTCAGCCCCATCTGTTCCGCATCGATCCGCACCACGCCGCGCCCGGCGCCGACGGGGAGGTGGGGAGCGGCCTCGGCCTGCTGATCTGCAAGGCTCTGGTCGAGCGCATGGGCGGCGGCATTCGTGTTTTCAGCAAGCCGGGCGGTGGAACCGCGGTCACGGTGACCCTGACCCCGGGAGGAAACGCCGGATTGTAACACCAGCGAACGGATGGTTGGGCAAACCAACGCCATCGGCCGGAGGAGGGGCGGTGGGATCGGGGTGCCCCATGCGGGGGATTCGGACATTCAGTTGTCAACAGGGCACAGACCCGCGCGAAATCGCCGCGCCGGGAGTCCGGCATCAGAATCCGATTGACAGGCGTGAGCGCTGCAACACCCCCCTCAATTCTGGAAAGGCAATGCATTTCAATGGTTTGTGTGACATGCCCAAAATTTGGGCAATTCGCGCTATGGCCTTGTCGCGCTTGACTCGAATCGGGAAAAGCCGGCCCTTGTCAACACAGTTATCCACAGACTCTGTGGAGAGCCTAAGCGGGAGGTGAGGGCGCCGGCCTCCGGCCCATAACCTTTGGCGGGAGGCCCGTCCAATCAGAATAAGTACTTCAGATTTTAGGCTTCGCGCGTTTTTGCCGCTATAGTGGTCGCGCCTCATCCCGCCGTATTGCTCCAAATCAACCGGCCTTGGATGAGTGATGACGGGAGGGGTGCCCATGCTGGATGTCTATGGGACGTCTTGCCCGGCGGCGCGTCCGCGATGGTCGTGGCGCGCGGCGGCCGGTGAGCCACGGTGCCGACGCGTGCAAGGATTTGCCGGTCCGGCCTTGACGGCGGTGATGCTGTCCGCGTTGATCCTCCATCTCCTGCTGACGCTTGCCGCTCATTTGGGCGGGGCCGACATGGCCGGGGTGCTGGCGGTGGCGGTGGGCATGGCGGCGGTGCTGGTGGTCTTGCTTCCCTTTGCCCTGCTGTGTGTCCGGCGGGCTCAGGAAGCGCTGGCGGCCGGATCGGATCGTCGCGGGAGGACGGCCTCGCCGCAAGGTTGAAGCGCCGCCGGTCGCGGAAATCCCGGTTGCCCCCTTTTGTAAGTCCGCGCATAAAGTGATGACGCCGTGGCGATGGACGGCGCTGTTCGGCGGGGGCGGTGCATGGGGTTGTTCGATTTTCTGAAAGTGACCGTCAAGGACGAGAAGAAGGCGGCGCCGCGCCGGCCCAACGCGTCCGCCGGCCCGTCGAACGTGATCGAGTTCGACGGCAAGAGCTTCCCCTTGGCCGGGGTCAGCCACAAAGGCTTCGTGGCGACCGGCTTCGACGGGTCCCTGATCCCCAGCCAGACCGCGCGCATCACGCTGCGGGTCGACGACGCCTATGGCAAATTCAGCTTCGCCGCCACCGTGACCATCGAGGAGGTCAAGGGCGGATCGGTGTCCGGTGCCTGGAACATGCTGCCGCCGGAGGTCGAGGCGACCATCCGCAAGTACCTACAGATCCGCAAGCAGAAGACCGGAAAGTAAGGGGCACGGTCTCGACCGGGCGACCGCCGTTCAGTTGGCGGTGCGGAGCGTCGCGTCGCCGGCTTTCCCCACGGCCTTGACAGTGGCGTTCGCCCCGCCGTTCACCAAGGTCGGGGCCATGGCCGTGGCCGGCGTGGCGATCTGGTGCATCCGCTCGATCCATTCCGACAGGGTGACGAACTCGCAGCCCTTCGCGCGCATCGCGGCGATCACGCGGGGCAGGGCGTTGAGGGTGGACGGGTAGGTGGAGTGCAGCAGAAGCACGCTGCCGGTTCCCGCCTCGGTCTTCACATGCTGCACGATGCGGTCGGGGTCGCGGACCTGCCAGTCACGGGTGTCCACCGTCCACAGGACCGGGCTCATGCTTTCCTCGCGGGCGATGGCCAGAAGGTCCGGCGTGTAGCGCCCATAGGGCGGCCGGAACAGCACCGGGTTGGCGCCGAATCCGCGCAGGATGCGGTTGGCCTCGGCGATCTCGTGGCGCTGCGCCTCGGGGTCCATGGCGCGCAGGTCGGCGTGCGTCAGGCTGTGGTTGCCGATCTCGTGCCCGGCGGCGATGAAGTCGCGGATCACCTCGCCCTGGTTCTCGGCGACGCTGGCGACCGGAAAATAGGTCGCGGGGATCTTTTCGCGGTTCAGCACGTCCAGGATCTGGCGGGTGACCACCCGGTGCGGCCCGTCGTCGAAGGTGAGGGCGCACAGGTTCCAGCCCTCCTCCTTCAGCGTCGCCGGCATGACGTCGAGCGCCGTGTCGGGAATCACCGCGCCCAGCCGGCCCTTGCGGCGCACCGACTTCTCGATGGCGGCCATGGTCCGGGCGGCTTCCGGGGGGTAGGTGATCGCGACGTCGGCCTTGACGTCCCCGCCAGGGCGGGGCGGGGCGAGTTGCGCGCTGTCGGCGGGCGGCCTGATCTCCGGTGCTTGGGGCGATGCCTGAGACGGCGCGGGCAGGGGAGGCGCGGGCGGCGGCGCGGAGGGGGGCGAGTCGAGGACGAGGCAGCCGAAACCGGCGCCGAGCATGCGGCGGCACAGCGCCGTCACGTCCAGCCCCACCGGGGCAGTGGCCCGCAGGGCGACGCCCTCACCCTGGCGCCGCGCGTCGAGTGGAACGACCGCCGGGCTGAGGCCGTCCGCCAGATCGGGGGAACGGCGGCGCAGGCTGTCCCACGCCCACCAGGCATCCCCTTCCCTTTGGAAGAGGCCGAGTTGCAGCAGCGACGGCCCATCGGCGGCGCGGGCGACGCCATCCGGAAGGGCAATCACCATCCCCGCGGCCAGCGGCAACGCGAACAGGGAGGTGCGGAAGCGGCGCATGCCCGTGAGAAGGGAGGACGTGAGGGAGCGTCCGTGTTCAGGCCGGTTCACACGTTTCTCCTCCGGATCGTCGCCGTCGTCGAATACCACCCCTTCGGGATTAATTCAAACGGCGCGGTCTCCGTTGGTTTGCCCGCTCCGATCATCCCTTCGGGAGGAACCTTCCGTGTTCCGGCGCGGTTGACGGGGAGCGCGCCCGGCCCAAAGGCCCCATCCCGCAGCGGGGTGGCGGGGGCGGCGCGGAACAAGAACGGACAGGAGGCAGCCCGGATGGCGGATGATTTGGAAAGCCGGATCAGAGCGCGCGCTCACCAGATCTGGGAGCGTGAAGGCCGTCCGGAGGATCGCGCCAAAGACCATTGGAAACTGGCGAGCGAGGAAATCGCCATCGAGGACAATTACCGGGACACCTTGCGCCCGAATCCGGCGCGCGGTCCCGACGACACCGCGGAACGGACCGAGCCGGTCGAACCCGTGCTGAGCATGGAGAGCCAGGGCGAGATGCCCGGCATCGCCGACCAGGGCGAGGAATTCCGCATTCCCGGCCAGGCCCGCGACTCCTGACGGCGGCTCCCACCGCTTTCCTCACGTCGTGCTTAGAGAGGACCCCCATGGACACGAACCTGGAAATCGCCTTCCACAACATGGACTCCCAGCCGGAGCTGGAGGCCTACATCCGCGAACGGGCGGAGAAGACGGAAAAGCTGTTCGACCGGCTGGTCGGCATGCGGGTCGCCGTGGAAGCCCAGCACCGCCAGCACAAGACCGGCAACGTCTTCGACGTCCATATCGAGCTGATGGTGCCGGGCCAGGACATCGTGGTCAGCCGCAAGCCGAACAAGGCGAAGGAGCGCTACGCCAACCCCGACGCCCGCACCTCGATCCGCGACGCCTTCGAAGCCGCGGAGCGGCAGTTGAAGGAGTACAAGGACAAGATGCGCCGCGACGTGAAGGTCCATGATCCGGAGCAACCCGGCCGCGTTTCGCAACTCAACCCGACCGAGGATCACGGCTTCATCACAACCAACACCGGGACGCAGCTCTATTTCCACCGGAACAGCTGCCTGAACGTCGACATGGACCAGCTCAAGACCGGCGATCCGGTGAAGTATGTGGAAACCACGGGCGACACCGGCCCGACCGCCTCCAAGGTCTGGCGGGCATCCGGGTCCGACACCGAATTGCGGGCCACCTGACGAGAAAGCCCCCGCCGATCGGCGGGGGCTTTTTCTTGGAACGGATTTTTTTGGGTTCAGGCTCTCTGGGCCGGGGGCATCGGGTCGGCCGAGGTCGGACCGCTCGGGTCCGGTGCCGCGGCGGGGACGGGGTCCTCGTTCAGGTCGTAGATGTCCGGATGCAGGCGGACGGCGTCGCGGTCGTCCACCGTCGCGGTCCAGTAGACGAAGCGCACCGGCACCGGCTGGGACAGCTTGATCCACTGCGGCTCCTGCCGGTCCAGCATGCGGTCGAGCCGCGCCGTCGAGACATGCTCGGTCGCCAGAAGCGCCTCGGCCATGCCGCGCGCGTCCTCCAGGCGGACGCAACCGGAGCTGACGGTGCGGATCTCGCGATCGAACAGCCGCGGCTCGTTAGTGCCGTGCAGATAGATGTTGTAGGGGTTGGTCATGTTGAACCGGTACCGGCCCAGCGCGTTGTGGTCGCCCGGCTGCTGGACGATCCGCACGCGGCGCGGCGAAACGTTGCGCCAGTCCACGACGCCCGGCTCGACCGGGGCGCCGTCCAGATAGACCACCGCGTTGGCGATGCCCGGCGTGCCCTTGGCCCGCAGCAGAGGCAGCTTGTCCTCCTTCAGGACGGTCGGCGGCACGGTCCAGGTCGGGTTGACGATGACGTGGGTGATCTGGTCCTGGAGCAGCGGCGTCTCGCGCGACGGGCGCCCGACGATGGACCGCATGGTCAGCGCTTCCTCCCCGTCGCGGACCAGCGTTGTGGTCTGGCTGGGCAGGTTCACCAGGATCACGGTGTCCGGCGCGGTGTCGCGGAAGGCGCGCATGGACAGCGCGCTGCGCCGCATCTGGGCGGCGGCCTCCTGCGGGCTGCGGTCCAGCGCCACCCGCGTGCCGCCGCCGACCAGCCCGTCGACCTTCATGCGCTGGCTGAACTGGAAGGCGCGCACCGCGGTGTCCACCTGCTCGTCGAACAGGTCGCCGCGCCGCGCCGCGTCGAGAAATCCCAGTTCCGCCAGCCTTTGGGTCAGCCGCTCGACGCGCTCGCCACTGGTTCCCTTCTTCAGGAGTGGTCCGGACCCGATGCGGGTGACGGGGCGCTCCGCCTCCGCCTCCAGCAGCGTGGCGGCGGCGTCCAGCCGGTCGGCCCAGCCGGTCAGCGTGTCGCCGTAGGGGGCCGCCTCGGCGGCGGCCGGGCTTGCGGCCGTACCGGCGATCACGGACAGCGCCAGCGTCAGCGCGGCCAGGACCGGCGCCGGGCGGCGTCGTTGGTCGGTAAGCGTCTGGGATGTGTGCATGATCCGTCCTCGGCTGGCAGGTGGTCCGATCCCCTGTCCTTTCTATCGAATGTAGTACGTGGAGCCCCGTCCGGCGAGGCGGGGACGCGCGTTCCAGGGGTCGGGAAATCGGCGTACGGCCTCCGGCCAGGGGGCAACCAGTGCGGGTGAGGGCGCCGAGGGCCGATTTGTGACCGATTCGGGCCATTTTCGGGTTGATCCCGGCCAAGCCCTAGCCTATAGGGAATAGTCGTTCGCTATGACCACAATATTTTGGTCCTATCCGAACAATCCCTAGGGGGCCGTCCGGCGCTGGAACGGTGCGGCCCGACCACCAAAATGCATAGGGAGTGATGCTTTTGGGGAGTGACGACCGTGCCGCGCCGATGAATGGGCGCGAGACTGGCCGCCGTGGGTTTCTGACCTTCGCCGCCGCGACCCTGACCGCCTTGGCCGTTCCGGTCCTGGTGCCCGCCGTGCCGGCCCTTGCGGCCCCCCTGGCCGGCGGCGTCCGCCGTCTGGCCCTGCACAACATCAACACCAACGAACAGTTCAGCGGCGTCTATTGGGCCGATGGCGCCTACCGACCGGACGCGCTGAAGAGGCTGGACGTGCTGCTGCGCGATCATCGGGCCAAGCAGGTCGGCCGCTACGACCCGCGCCTGTTCGACGTGCTGGCCCGCCTGCGCCAGACGCTGGACAGCGACGAGCCCTTCCGGGTCATCTGCGGCTACCGCTCGCGCCGCACCAACGCCATGGCCCGCCGCCGCTCGCGCGGGGTGGCGAAGGAAAGCTACCACACCCGCGGCATGGCCATCGACGTGATGCTGCCGGATGTCGAGTTGAAGGCCATCGCCACCGCGGCCCGCGGCATGGAGGCCGGCGGCGTCGGCTATTACCCGCGCAGCGGCTTCGTGCACATCGACACCGGGCCGGTCCGCACCTGGTGACCTGCAGGCCCATGGTGGGATGACGCGTCGTCACAGGCGTCATAGGCGGACTTGCCGTACGCCCTGCTCCCGGCGCCTGCCCAGTCGGTAGGCACCCCGGAACCATGGCCCGACGCGCCGGTTGCTCCAATCGGAATTCCCCGAACGAGCAACACGGAGGGCGACGAAGGCGATGTTCTGCAAACACGATCTGGAACGACTCCTGACCGTCGATGCCGCCCCGGCGGTGTCCATCTTCCTGCCCACCCACATCGCCGGGCGCGACATCCGCCAAGACGTGATCCGGCTGCGCAACCTGCTCTCCAAGGCGCAGGACCAGCTGTGCGAGAAGCACGGCCTGCGCCGGCCCGACGCCGAGGCCTTCCTGAAACCGGCGTCCGACCTGCTGGAGCAGAACGAGTTCTGGCGCCATATGGACCGTGGTCTGGCCATCTTCCTGGCCAAGGGCGTATCGGCCATCCACCGCGTGCCCGTCGAACTGCCCGAGGAGGTGGTCGTCAACTCCCGCTTCACGCTGCGGCCGCTGCTGCCGCTGCTGGCGGACGACGGGGCCTTCATGATCCTGGCCGTCACCGCCGGGCGGGCCCGCCTGTTCTGCGCCACGCGCCACGGCATCGCGGAGGAGGATGCCGACCTGCCGCAGGGTGTCGCGGAAATCCACGCCGAAACCAATTACGAGAACAACCTGCACTCGGCCCCGCCGGCCCGCCATGCCGACCGCACGGACCGCGGCGGCGTGTCGATGGTCAAGACGCACAACTTCGGCGAAGACCCCGAGGAACTGCGCAAGGCCCATCTCATCGAGTATCTCGGGCGGGTCGCCGGCCGCGCGCGCGATCACCTGAAACCGTTCCGTGGTCCGCTGGTGCTGGTGGCCGACGAGGAGATCCAGGGGCATCTGCGCAGGGATGCGCATCTTCAGGGGATGCTGGAAGAGGGGGTCGTGACGAACCCTGATGCCCTGGAGATCGACGATCTGCATCGACGCGCCTATGCGGTGGTCCGGCCGATGTTCGAATCGACGCGGCGAACGGCGGTGGAACGGTTCAATGCCCTCCATGGCGACCGCAACACGGCGGAGCGCACGACGACGCGGGCCGAGGACGTGATGGTGGCGGCGCGCGAAGGGCGGGTCGGGGTTCTTCTGGTGGCCGAGAACGACAAGGTCTGGGGCCATTTCCGGGAGGACTATCACCGGGCCTTCCCGTTGCATCACGAGACGGACGGCGCCATCGACCTCGTCGAGGAGGCGGCCACCGAAACGCTGCTGCGCGGCGGTGAGGTGCATGTGGTGACCAAGGCGGAACTGCCGTCCGGTGCCTCGACCGCGGCGATCCTGCGTTTCTGAGTCCGGTGCCCTGGAGTTTTCCGGCAGGCGGGGTGGTGTCCGATGGCGCCGCCCCGCTGTCGTTCCGCCGTCAGGTGGACGCCTTGCTGGGTTTGCCGGTGGGCGCCTTTCCGGCGCGGTAGATGTCCGCCGGGTCCCAGACGGCGCCGTGACGCCGCCGCTTGCCGCCGGTCGTCGTCTCGGCCTTGGCGCGGGGCTTGACGGCGGCCTTCAGGACCGCCTTGCCGATCGGTGCCGCCGGGACGGCCTTCGGCGCCACCGGGGCCGTCAGCATGATCGCCTCGCGCGGGAAAGCCTTTGCCGGTATGGCGGCTGAGGACGCGGCTTCCATTGGCCCGTCATGCTCGTCCTCCCGTGCGTCATGCAGATGGGGGGACAGGGAACTCAACAGCGAGAGAAGCTCGTCGCCCACGCCCTCCGGTGCCGCCCGCCACAAGCGAAGCATGCGCGCCTCGCGGCGGCTGATCGAACTGTCGCTGATCCGGGCGCTGTCCGCTGCAGTCGTTTTTCCGACCGGGGCCTGCGGGTCGTCGTAACAATCGAAGAAAAAACTGACGGGAACGTCGAGTACCTGCCCCAGGCGATAAAGCGTTCCGGCGGAAATGCGGTTGGAGCCCCGCTCATATTTCTGGACCTGCTGAAACGTCAGGCCGATGGCTTCGCCCAGCTTCTCCTGACTCATTCCCAGCAAGGTGCGGCGCATGCGCACGCGCTGCCCGACATGAGCGTCGACCGACCAGGATTCGGGCGATCCGCGTCGCCCTCTTTTGCGTACCGCAGGTTCGCTCATGGACCCGGAACTCCAATGCTTGCGAATAAATATGTAGGATTTGAGAATGTCGCTTGGATTGTTCACACAGAACTTTTCAGCAGGCAAGGGGAATCTCTGAGATTACTGCGCCGATGCCATGACTTGGACAGGTACAATGGCATACTGACTCTCTGGCGCCCTTGCCGCGGCGGGATGCTGAAAACACTGATTGCGGTGTGGTGCCAGCATCGCGCGTGCCGGTTGCGCCGCCGGTCCGGCGGGATGGTTGGGAAACAAACGGAGAGAAACGGTGCGGCGCGCGTGCTGAATATGTCGAATTGTGGTGATTTGGCGCCCGCGGCTTGGTGTGGAAACACTTTGATAATCAAATTCGGATAGGTCGCATGGGATAGAGTTCGCGCCACAGGCAGCGCCGGTCCGGCAGCATCGGGGCGGGGGTGCCGGTGGGCGGCGATGGTTGGCGGCGACGCTCCCCTGCGCCGCCGGATCGCAATCAAAGGATCAGGTCGATGCAGACAAGCAGTCTGGCGGGGCGCTTCAAGGTTGGAACCCGCATTTACTTCGGTTTCCTCGTGGTTCTGCTGCTGCTGGCGGTGGTCGTCGCGATCGGCGTGAGAGGCCTCGGGGTGGCGCGGGACGGCTTCGAGTCCTATGCGGCGGTGAGCAACCACTCGATCCAGGTCAGCTCCATCGATGCGCAGGTCGCCCAGATGCGCCGCCTCGCCTTGACCTTCAACACGTTCGGCGACCCGAAGGTGGCGGACCAGGTGCGCGCCGTCCAGGCGACCCTCGTGAAGGACCTGCGGGGTGCCCTGGACGGCACGACCGGTGAGCGCCGCGCCCTGCTGGAGCGGATGAACCAAGTCTTCGCCAACTACGTGACCGACTTCAACACGCTGGCGGAGCTTCGCCTGCGCCGCGACCGCCTCTACGCCGAGCAGCTCGTCCCGGCGGGCGAGAAGGCGCGCGAGACCGTGTCGCAGCTCGTCTCCACCCTGATCGCCGACGGCGAGCACGAGGCGGCGGCCAACGCCGCCCTCGCGCAGGAGCAGCTTCTGCTGGCGCGGCTGGCCGCGTCGCGCTTCTTCACCAGCCCGAACGAGTCGATCATCACGGAAGTGTCGGCCCGCGACGACGCCTTCGGCGAGGCCATCCGCCGGGCGACGGAGCGGTTGAACAACCCGGCGCGCCGGGCCACGGCGCTGGCCGCCGACCAGCTGGCCGACCGCTACGTCTCGCTGTTCCGCGAAACCGCCGCCGTCATGCTGGAAAACACCCGGCTGGTCGACGTGATGGGCGCGCGCGGCGTCGAATTCGCCGACCTCTCCGACCGCACCGTCGCGATCGAGGGCAAGGACCGCGACGCTGTGCTGGCCGAAACCACCGGCAGCATGGACCGCACCCTGTCGGCCAACATGACGATCGCGGCCGGCGCCTTCCTGTTCGGCCTGCTGCTGGCCTGGGCGGTGGCGCGGTCCATCGTGAAGCCGGTCGTGTCGATGACCGAGACGATGACCAACCTCGCCGACGGCGACCTGACGGTGACCATCCCGGCGCTGGCCAACCGCGACGAGATCGGGCGGATGGCCCAGGCGGTGCAGGTGTTCAAGGACAACGCCATCCAGAAGAAGGCGATGGACGAGGCCGAGCGCGAGCGTCTGGAGGCCGAGCGCCGCGCCGACGAGGCGCAGCGCGCCCGCGAGACGGCGATCGGCGAGGAGATCGCCGCGCTGATCGACGGCGTGTCGAAGGGCGACCTGTCGCGCCGACTCGATCTGACCGGCAAGGACGGCTTCTATCGGACCATGTCGGAGGGCATCAACCGCCTGACCGACACGGTGGAGGCGGTCATCGCCGACCTCGGCGCGGTGCTCAGCGCGCTCGCCCAGGGCGACCTCAACAAGCGGGTGGAGCGCGACTACCAGGGGGCCTTCCAGACGCTGAAGACCGACGTCAACACCACCTCCGCCAAGCTGTCGGAGATCGTCGGCCAGATCCTGCGCGCCACCGACGCAATCTCCGGCGCCGCCTCCGAAGTCTCGCTGGGGTCGAGCGACCTTGCGGAGCGGACGGAGCAACAGGCTTCCTCGCTGGAGGAGACGGCGGCGAGCATGGAGGAGTTGGGGGCGACCGTGCGTTCCAACGCCGACAATGCCCAGCGCGCCAACGGCATGGCCGCCGACGCCCGCACCGCCGCGGAGTCCGGCGGCACGGTGGCGGATTCGGCCATCGACGCGATGAAGCGCATCGAGGCGTCGAGCCGCAAGATCACCGACATCATCGGGGTGATCGACGAGATCGCCTTCCAGACCAACCTGCTGGCGCTGAACGCGGCGGTGGAGGCGGCGCGGGCCGGCGACGCCGGGCGCGGCTTCGCGGTGGTGGCGCAGGAGGTGCGCAACCTCGCCCAGCGCTCCGCCCAGGCGTCCAAGGAGATCAAGGGGCTGATCCTCGACAGCGACAGCCAGGTGAAGGACGGGGTGGAACTGGTCAAGAAGGCCGGCGACGCGCTGGAGGGCATCGTGTCGGGCGTCCAGCAGGTCGCCGGGCTGATCGCCGAAATGGCCTCCGCCTCCTCGGAGCAGGCGGCGGCGCTCGACGAGATCAACGCCACCGTCTCGCAGATGGACGAGATGACCCAGAAGAACGCCGCGCTCGTCGAGGAAACCACCGCCGCCGCGCAGTCGCTCGCCAATCAGGCGACGGATCTGCGGTCGCTGGTCAGCTTCTTCAAGCTGGACGCCGCGGCCTTCCTGGCGGCTCCCGCCGGTCATCAAGGTGGCGGGGCTCCGGCTCTGCGGCGCAGCATCGCCCCGACCAAGCCGGCCCCCGCCAAGCCGGTGGCCCGCAAGGCGGCGGCTCCGACCCGTCCGGCGACGGCGGGCAAGGCGGCCGCGGCGACTCTGCAGCGCGCTTCCGCCGACGAGGACGATTGGAAGGAGTTCTGACCGGGGGGGCTGAAAAAAGCGTGCGATGGAAAAGGCGGCGCGGACGTTTGTCAGGGAAAGCCATCACACCAACCGGGAGTGACGAACCCATGACCGCGCGCCGCCTCGACTCCGTGAAAATCATGGTGCCCCTGGTCCTTGCCGGCGCCCTGTGGGCGGGGCCGGTGGGGGCCGCCGAAACGCCACCCCCACCCGGCGCCGCACCGCCTCCTTCCGGTGCGCCCTCCACGCCGGGCGAACAGGCCCGCCAGGGGGTGGAACTGCTGATGAAGGCCCTGGAAGGGTGGGTGCGGCAGGTGCCGATGTTCGCACCCCCCGAAGTCACGCCGGAGGGCGACATCGTCATCCGACGGCTCGACCGCTCCCGTCCGGCGCCACCCAATCCGACACCGGCCGAACCCGCGCCGCCAAAGTCCGAACCGCCGGTGCCGAACGCGCCGACCGACCTGTAGGGCGGCTAAGCCCGATACAGCAGGTCACGCAGCGCAGCGACGTGGTTTCCGATGCCCGGCGGGGCCTTCGAAAAGGCTTAACGGCTCCTTAATTCATGGTTAATAACGAGTTAACGACCGTTTGCGAGCCGAACAGAGGCCGCATCGGTCCGTCTGCGTGACGCACTGTATCGGCCTTTCCGCCCCGCCGGTCAGCCAGCGTGCCAGGGGCCGCCCGGACGGGCGAATCCTTCCACCTGATCGCGCAGCTTCTGGATCTGCGACGGGGTGAGGGTGAGGCCAAGCCTGGTGGCAAAGGCGGCGGCGAGAGCGCCGCGCGTCGGGCGCTCCCCACGGTCCGACAGGATGCGGTACAGTTCGAACGCCGCGGCGTAGCGCCGCAAGGCTTCCGGACGGCGACGCAGTTGGGCCGCCTGCGGTGTGGCGGCGGCGTCCAGATGGTCTTCCAGACGGCGCAGGGCGTCCGCCGCCGACAGGGCGGGCAGGGGAACGGGCGGGTCCGGTTCACGCTCGGGCTGGCCGATGGCCGCCTTGGCGCGGTGCCGCCGCTGGCGCAAACGGTCCTCGTTGCGCAGCCGCTCCGCATAGGCGGGATCGCTGCGCCGCCGTTCGGTGCGGTTCCGGTTGGCACGGGCGTTGCGTTCCTCCCGGTCCGCGCGGCTCTGCGGATCGCTGAGAAGGAAGGCGAGTTCCTCCGCGGTCAGGCGCAGGGAATCGGTGTCCGGGTCGTTTTCGGCAGTCATGCCGAAAGCAACGTTCCAGGCCCCCTTTCCGATCCATACCACCGAAGAAGGTCACAGGCGGCGGCGCCGTCACGGCGTTTCCGGTCACGGCGATTTCGCTGTCCATCGCAACGGCGCCTCGTGCTAGAGAATGCCCACGACACCAGACGTCACCCCATTTCACAGCAGAACGGGACCCGGCCGGCCATGACCCCCAGGCAAGCCCTCCAGCAGCGCCTCGCCGCCCTGGACGCGCATCTCCGCGCGGAAAACCCGAACCTCCTCCCGGTCATTCCGACCTTCCGCAATTTCGACCGGGTCCTGGTCCGGCTGGGTCTGCTGGGTCCGCACGAGTCGCTGACCACGCGCATTCCATGGTGGCCGATGATCGCGGTGCTGGGGACCTTCTCCGCGGGCAAGTCCACCTTTCTCAACGGCTATCTCGGCGCGCCGCTGCAGAACACCGGCAACCAGGCGGTGGACGACAAGTTCACGGTGATCTGCCACGGGCCGGACACCCGGCGGGAAGCCCTGCCGGGCACCGCGCTGAACGCCGATCCGCGCTTTCCCTTCTACCGGATCGCCGACGAGATCGAGAAGGTCGCGGCGGGCGAGGGCAAGCGCATCGACAACTACCTGCAGCTCAAGACGCTGTCCGGCGACCGGGCACGCGGCAAGATCTTCATCGACTCGCCGGGCTTCGACGCCGACGACCAGCGCCGTTCGGTGCTGCGGCTGGTCGATCACATCGTCGAGCTGTCCGACCTCGTGCTGGTCTTCTTCGACGGGCGCCACCCGGAACCGGGGGCGATGCAGGACACGCTGAAGCATCTGGTGGCGAAGACGGTGGACCGCGCCGACGCCCGCAAGGTCTGCTACATCCTGAACCAGATCGACACCACGGCGAAGGAAGACAATCTGGAGGCGGTGTTCGGCGCGTGGCAGCGCGCCATCGCCCAGGCCGGTCTGGTGTCGGGCCGCTTCTACGCGCTCTACGACAGCAAGTCGGCGGTCGCCATCGCCGACGACGCGGTGCGCGCCCGTTACGAGGCGCGACGCGACTCCGACCTCGCCGAACTCCAGGTGCGCATCAACGAGGTGGAGGTCGCCCGCGCCTACCGCATCGTCGGCATGATCGACAGCCTCGTGAAGGAGCTGAAGGGCGAGATCGTCCCGCAGCTCGCCGCGGCGATGAAGCGCTGGCGCAAGCTGGTGCTGATCGGCGACGCGGTGTGGCTGGCCCTGCTCGCCCTGCTGTTCGGCGGGATCGCCAGTCTTGCCGGCGGCGACACGGTGTCGGCGTTCCTGACTTGGCTGACCCAGTCGCAGCCGGCCTGGGCCGGCGGCCTGCCGGTCGGGGTGCTGGCGGCGCTGGTGGTGCTGGGCGGCCTGTTCGGCGCGGGCCATTTCTGGCTGCGCTCCTTCATGGCCCGGCGGGTCGCCCGTAGCCTGCCGGAGCGCTACGGTGACGTCGACCTGAACCTCCAGCAGGGCTTCCTGCGCAACACCCGCTTCTTCCGCTCGATCTTCCGCAAGAGGCCGGCGGGCTGGAGCGGCGGTGCGGAAAAGCGCATCTTCTCCATCCGCGAAGCGGTGGCGGAGCATGTCCAGCGCATCAACGACCTGTTCACCGACCCCGCCGGGCGGCGCAACCGCGCCCCGGCGGAGTGAGCGGGCGTCCGCAGGAGAGGGGGTAGGGGAGAGGCGATGGCGGGGCGGCGGTGTCTTCTGGCCATGCTCCTGCTGCTGGCGGCGCTCGGTCCCGTCCAGGCGACCCCGCTCGACTCGGCCCCCTTCGACTCGGCCTTGGACCTGGTCACCGGCAACGACTTCGCTCCCTTCACCGGGGAGGATCTGCCAGAGGGCGGTCTGCTGACCGAGATCGTGCGCCGCGCCTTCGGCGAGGTCGGGCTGCGTTACGAGGTGCGCTTCATGCCTTGGCGCCGCGGCTACGACGGCGTCCTGGCGGGCAAGTTCCTGGGCACCTTCCCCTATGTGCGCACGCCGGACCGCGAGATGGAGATGCTGTTCTCCGACCCGCTGCTGGAGGTGCGACAACTCGTCTATCTGTCCACTCACAGCGGCATGGTGTTCCGCACCCCGGAGGATTTCCGGGGCCGCACGGTCTGCGCGCCGGTCGGTTACGCGTTGCCGGCGGAACTGGCGGAACTGGCCGCGGCGGGCGCGCTGTCGCGGGAAAGTCCGGCGGACCTGCCAGCCTGCGTGCGGATGGTCGCCTCGGGCCGGGTGGACGCCTTCGTCATCGATGAATTCACCGGGCGGAGCGCGGTGGCGAAGGCGATGGCCGGGGACGAGATCCGCCTCGCCCCCTTGCCCTACGCCCGCGCCGGGCAGCACCTGATTCTGTCCCGTTCGTTGCCGGAGGCGGCGGCGATCCTGGCCGCCTTCAACGTCGGATTGAGGAAATTGAAGGATGGCGGATCCTTCGAGGAGATCCTGCGCCGCCATCTGTCCGCCGCGCCGTGAGGCATTTGGCGTCGAAGGGGGCAGAACACGCCGAATGGGCGTAATGTTTGCGCCATGCGGCATTGCCAGCGCGACGCAAAGTGCTATAAACGCGCGGACTCGATCTTGGAAAAAGGGGCGTGGCCCGTGGCCATCGACGCTTCCGTTCTGGTCCTGAACGGACCGAACCTGAACATGCTGGGCGTGCGCGAACCGCACATTTATGGCTCCATGACGCTCGACGATCTGGAAGGAGCGTGCCAGGAACGCGCCGAACAGCTCGGGCTGGCCATCGATTTCCGGCAGTCGAACCACGAGGGCGAACTCGTTTCCTGGATTCAGCAGGCGCGGACGGAGCATGATGGCATCGTCATCAACGCCGGCGCTTACAGCCACACCTCCGTCGCCATCATGGACGCGCTGATCCTGTCCGAGCTGCCGATCGTCGAGGTGCATCTCTCCAACATCTACAAGCGTGAGGCCATCCGCCACCACTCGCACATTTCAGCGGTGGCCAAGGGGATGATCTGCGGCTTCGGCCCTCACGGGTATCTGCTGGCGCTGGACGCCATGGCGAATATCCTCGAGCGCGACTAAGGAACACGGGAAAAACGAACACCATGGCAAGCTTCGACATCGACGGCGATCTGGTCCGCAAGCTGGCGGATCTCCTGCGTGAGACGGGCTTGAGCGAGATCGAGTTTGCCGAGGGCGAGAAGCGGATCCGCGTCACCCGCCCGACGGCCGCCCAGGCGGTGGCCGTGCACGCTCCGGTCGCCGCTCCCGCTCCGGTCGCCGCTGCGGCCGCCGCCCCGGCGGGCAAGCCCGCCAGCCATCCCGGCGCCGTCACCTCGCCGATGGTCGGCACGGCCTACGCCGCGGCCGAGCCGGGCGGCACGCCCTTCGTGCGCGTCGGCGACACGGTGAAGGCCGGCCAGACCGTCCTCATCATCGAGGCGATGAAGGTCATGAACCCCATCAAGGCCCCGCGGGGCGGCACGGTTGTCGAGGTCCTGGTCTCCGACAGCCAGCCGGTGGAGTTCGGCGAAGTCCTTATGATCATCGAGTGAGCGGGGATCATCCCTTGGCGATGTTCGAGAAGGTCCTGATCGCGAACCGCGGTGAGATTGCTCTGCGCATCCACCGCGCCTGCCGTGAGATGGGAATCCAGACCGTGGCGGTGCATTCCACCGCCGACGCCGACGCCATGCACGTCCGCCTCGCGGACGAGAGCGTGTGCATCGGCCCCGCGTCGGCCCGCGAAAGCTACCTGAACATTCCGGCGATCCTGTCGGCGGCGTCGATCACCGGGGCGGACGCGATCCATCCCGGCATCGGCTTCCTGTCGGAGAACGCCCAGTTCGCGGAGATGGTGGAGGAGCACGGCTTCACCTTCATCGGCCCGACCGCGGAGCACATCCGCATCATGGGCGACAAGGTCACCGCGAAGAAGACGGTGATGGAGCAGGGGCTGCCCGTGGTCCCCGGTTCCGACGGCCCGGTGCCGACGCTGGAGGAGGCGGAGAAGATCGGCCGCGAGACCGGCTATCCGATCCTCATCAAGGCGGCGGCGGGCGGCGGCGGCAAGGGCATGAAGGTCGCCCGCAACCCCGACCAGCTCAAGGAAGCCTACCAGCTCGCCCGTGGCGAGGCGCGCGCCGCCTTCGGCAACGACGAGGTCTACATCGAGAAGTATCTCGGCAAGCCCCGGCACATCGAGATCCAGCTTCTCGGCGACGAGCACGGCAACTGCGTGCATTTCGGCGAGCGCGACTGCTCCGTGCAGCGCCGTCACCAGAAGGTCATCGAGGAGGCCCCGTCGCCGGCCCTGAACGCCGAGCAGCGCGCCTTCATCGGCGATCTGGCGGCCAAGACGGCGGCGGCCATCGGCTACCGCGGCGTCGGCACGATGGAGTTCCTGTTCGAGGACGGGCAGTTCTACTTCATCGAGATGAACACCCGCCTGCAGGTCGAGCACACGATCACCGAGATGATCACCGGCATCGATCTGGTGCGCGAGCAGATCCGCGTGGCGACCGGCGCTCCGCTCGGCTACGGCCAGGCGGACATCCGTTTCCAGGGCCATTCGATCGAGTGCCGCGTGAACGCGGAGCATCCGGAGACCTTCATCCCGTCGCCGGGGAAGATCGATGGCTACCACGCCCCGGGCGGCCTGGGCGTGCGCGTCGACTCGGCGCTCTACGACGGCTACCGCATCCCGCCGCATTACGACAGCCTGATCGCCAAGCTGGTCGTCCACGGCACCACCCGCAACGAGTGCCTGATGCGGCTGCGCCGGACGATCGAGGAGTATGTGATCGGCGGCGTCGACACCACGCTGCCCCTGCACCAGCGCATCATCGCGCAGCAGGCCTTCATCGACGGCAACTACGACATCCACTGGCTCGAACAGCTGATGGGCATGAAGAAGTAAGCCGTCGAACGGTTCGCTGAAAAGAGCCCTTCCTCCCCATCGGGAGGAAGGGCTCTTTTTGTTTGAGGCAGATTCTAAACCCTCTCCCCCCGGGGAGAGGGTGGCCCGAAGGGCCGGTGAGGGGGGTGCGCTTTTGCCGGAACCCATGGCAACGCACAACCCCCTCACCCTATCCCTCTCCCCGGAGGGGAGAGGGGACATCGGAAGCGTTCATCCCCCGTCACGGCGTCGCGGTCAGCAGCGCGTCGCGGCGGCAGCGGTCGACCACCTTGGCGCCGCAGGGCATGAAGGACAGGTCCTTGTTCAGGCACAGCCGCACCTCGGCCACGTCGCGCTTGGAGCAGACCAGCGCCACCGACTCCGGCTCCAGCCCCGGGTTGGCCTGGACGAACAGGCGTTCCACCTGGGTCGCCGGGATCGACAGGTCGGACTTTGGGGACTGGAGCGCCTCGGGGATCTTCACCTTGGCGAAGGCCTTGCGGACCTGCGCGAAATAGTCGGTGACGGGCAAGCCGCTGCAGGTGCCGTGCTTCGTCCATTGGTGCACGATCAGCCCGACGCTGGGCATCACCGGCATGGTGGCGTCCACCACGGCGCGGGGGACCGTGCGGTCGCGGGTGCAGGTGGCCGGGTAGCCGCCGTTGCTGTACTGCGGCCACAGGCCGTGGACGATGAAGCCGAACTTGCGCTCCACCCCGCACTGGTCGGGATCGGCGTCGCCCTGATTCTTGGCGCAGTGGGTGGGCGACCAGGACAGGCTGAGCACATAGTAATCGAAGGTGCCGGGCTCCGCCTTGCGCTGCGCCCATGACGCGCCGGTCATCGAGAGAAACGCAACCACCGATACGATGATGGCTGACAGAACCGTCTTCATGTTGGAGATCCTCCGGTGGACACCTCTTTCCGTTGCATACCATGGTGGGAGCCACCTGTCGCGCGGAAGTGGTGCGCTGAGATAAGGTTGCGGGGGTGAGGGGACGAACGGCTATAGTGTCCGCGATGATCGAACTGTCCGCATCGCTGCTTCTGCGCGCCTACGCCGCCGGCATTTTCCCGATGGCGGAGAACGCCGACTCCGAGGAGCTGTACTGGTTCGATCCGGAGCGGCGCGGCGTCCTGCCGTTGGAGGGCTTCCACGTCCCGCGCAAGCTGCGCAAGACCGTGCGGCGCGGCCCGTTCGCGCTGCGCTTCGACACGGCCTTCCGTGCGGTGATCGAGGCCTGCGCCGAACCGACGCCGGACCGCCCCAAGACCTGGATCAACGGCGACATTCTGCGACTCTACACCGAACTGCACGAGCGCGGCTGCGCCCACAGCGTGGAATGCTGGAGCGGCGGCCAACTCGTCGGCGGCCTCTACGGCGTCGCTTTGGGCGGCGCCTTCTTCGGGGAAAGCATGTTCAGCCGCGTCACCGACGCCAGCAAGGTGGCGCTGGTGCATCTGGTCGCCCGGCTGCGGGCGGCGGGTTACACGCTGCTGGACGCGCAATTCGTGACGGAGCATCTGAGCCAGTTCGGCGCCATGGAGATCCCGCGCGCCGAGTACCGCCGCCGGCTGGCCGCCGCCCTGGCGGTGCCGACCGACTTCGGCGGCGTCGACCAGGAGGCGGCCATCACGGCGCTGTTCGGCCCGGAGGGCTGAGGGCGGGGCGCTGGGCCGGGCTCAGTCGCCCTCGCAGGACAGGACCCAGACGTCGTAGATCGGGTGCTCCATCGCCGACAGGGCGGGGCTGGAGGCGAACATCCAGCCGCTGAACACCGGTTCGGCCTGTTCGCCGGGCTTGCTCTCGATCACTTCGAGGAAGGCCGCGGTCTCGGGCGGCTCGATCGGCGGGTTTTCCTTGCAGGCGCGCAGGGTGATGCGCAGGCTGCCGAGCGCCTTGGTCTCGCCGACAGCGATGGTGAAGGTGGAAGTGCGGGCGGTGATCTTGTCGAGCCCCTGCAGCTTGGCGGCGGGGCGGCTGACCATCTCCTCCGGCACCGGGGCGGCGGCGGCCGGGCCGGTCAGGCCCAGAACCGGAAGGCAGAGCAGCGCGGCCGCCAGGGCCGCGCCGCGAACGCGTTTGCCACCGATCGGGCTGATGAGGCTTTTCGGAGTCGTCGTCACTTGGATCGTCGTCACTGGGGATCGCTTCCGTGATGTCGAACGGCGTGGGCCGAAACCCGACAGCCTTCTAGCCCGGAAGCGTCTCCCCGTCTACTCCGTGCCAGCTTTGTTGGGCCCGCTTTACTGGGTGATGCTGCCGCTGGGACGGGTGCCGCCATAGGGAGCGTTGGTGGTGGACGGACCGGCGGTGCCCTCCTTCTCCTCGACCTTCTGGGTGGCGGTGCCGCCCGCGGCGCCCGCGGCGCCACCGACCACCGCGCCGACCGGCCCACCGATCACGGCGCCCGCCGCAGCCCCGCCCAGAGCGCCGCTGGCGGCCTTCTCCTCGGTGTTGACGCCGCAGGCGGCGGCGAGCAGGGCGAGGCCGAGAACCAGGAAACGGGCTTTCATCGCTGATCTCCTTTGATGAGGGTGCCGTGTTGGGTCTGCGGAAGGAAACGGCAGCGTGGCCGCGGCTGTTCCGAAGGGGGTTGGGAAAAAGTGGGTGAGCAAACGAAAAAAGGGGCCATGAGGCCCCTTCGTTCGTCGTCTCATTGTGCAGCGTTTACAGCTTGGGCGGCTCGCCGCCCTCCTGGCCGGGCTTGCTCATGTTCTGCAGCGAGAAGATGACCTGGCCCAGGAGCTGCTCGATGCCGGGGGTGCTCTGCGTGTATTCGACGCGGCCGTCCGGCTTGAGCATGTCTTCTTCGCCGCCTGGCTCCAGCGACAGGAACTTGCCGCCCAGCAGGCTTTCCGAGGCGATGACCGCCGCGGTGTCCTTGGGCAGCTTGATGTCCGGGTGGATCGACATGTGCACGACCGCCTGATAGCTCTTCGGGTCGAGCGTCAGTTCGGTGACCGACCCCACCTTCACGCCGCTGATCCGCACGTCCGCACCGCTCTGCAGGCCGGAGATGCTGGTGAAATTGGCGGTGAGGGCGTAGCCGTTCACCTTGCGCAAATCGGCGCTGGTGTAGGCGAAAGCCAGAAAAAAGCCGGCCACGGCGAGGACGACCCCGCCGAGCACGGTTTCAATCACATTGCGGCGCATGAGAGATTCCTAAAGGACCGCGCGGGCGTCTCAGCCCGGAGTCCAGGGTTCGTAATCGCCGGTGGCGCGCACGCGCTGCCCGCCCGCATACTGGTGCCCGGGCGGCCGGTAGGCCTGGAGCGAGCCGGACAGGTTCGGGAGATGTTCCTTCTGCCACGGCTTGTGGAAGGCGCTGTTGCCTTCCGGCAGCGGCTCCTTGGTGGTGTGGTGCAGCCAGGAATGCCATTCCGGCGGCACCTTGGAGGCATCCGGCTCGCCGGCATAGATCACCCAGCGGCGTTCCTTGACGCCGGCGATCGCGCTCGGGGCGCGGTAATAGGTGTTGCCGAAGCGGTCGGTGCCGACCTTGTTGCCCCGGCGCCAGGTGACAAACCGGATGTGGATGTTCGCCATCCAGGTGATCAGGGAGATCTTCTCGCTCATCGTCGCTCGCGGTCGGTAAGCCATTCGGCCGGACGGGCTGGCCGGTTAAACGCGGGCGGCACTATGACACCCCCGGCCACGCTCGTCCACAGACTCTGCAACGTCTTTTCCCGCCTGACGGATTTGCCGTCAGGCGATGCGCCGGTCGGTCAACAGAAGGCGCAACGCGAAACCCAGGAACAGCACCCCCGCGACGCCGTCCAGAACCGCCCGCACCCGCGCGCTCGACAGGGCGCGGCGCGCCGCACCGGCGCTGAGCGCCGCGACCCCCAGCAGGTAGAGGCCGCCGATGACGCCGAGGATCGCGCCGAGCAAGAAGATCTGCAGCGCGACGTGGCCGAGCGCCGGTGCGACGAATTGCGGCACGAAGGCGAGATAGAACAGGATGACCTTCGGATTCAGCAGGTTGGTCAGCAACGCCTGGAGGAAGACGCGGTGCGCCGGGGCCGACTCGGGCTTGGCGGTTGTCTCCTCTTCGCCGCCGCGCCGGCCGCAGCCGGTCCGCAGGGCGCTCCACAGCGCCCGCCCGCCGATCCAGCCCAGATAGGCGCCGCCGGCGTAGCGCAGCACGTCGAACAGGGCCGGCGAGGCGGCGACCAGCGCCGAGATGCCGGCGGCGGCGAGCAGCGCGTGGATCAGGTTGCCCAGCGTGATGCCGGCGGTGGCGACGACACCGGCGTTGCGTCCGTCCATCACGCTGCGCGACAGGACAAGCAGCGAATCCGGTCCCGGCGCCAGCGTCAGGACCAGCGCCGCGACGAGGTAGAGCTGAAGCAGATGCGGGTCGAGCGGCAGGGGCATGGAAGTCTCCGTCAGTCGGGCCAGCGCCGGTGCAGCCAGAGCCATTCGGCGGGGCGTTCGCGAATCCATTGCTCCAACAGCCCGTTCAAGCGCTCCATCAAAATCCGCACATCAGCGTTGCGGTCACCGGTGTTAGGAGACTCGACCGGCGGCAGGACGGTGATGCGGAAGCGCGCGCCGTCCAGGCGCTCGGTCCGCGCCGGCACCAGCGGGATGCCCAGCCGCAGGGCGAGCTGCGCCGCCGCCGGGGCGGTCATGGCGTCGCGCCCGAAGAAGGGGACAGGCATGCCGTCGTTCATCTTCTGGTCGATCAGCATGCCGACATGCCCGCCCTTGGTCAGCACCCGGATCAGCGTGCGCGCGCCCTCAGGTCCCTTGGGAATGTGCGTGCCGCCGGCGGCTCCCCGCAGTTCGGTCAGCAGCCGGCTCACATAGGGGTTGTTGGGCGCGCGGTAGACCACCGCCAGTTCCAATCCCATCTTGCGGGAGCAGACGGGCTTCACTTCCCAGTTGGCGAAATGGCCGGAGACGAGGATGCCGGCCTTGCCGTCGTCGCGCAGGGCGTCGATGTGCTCCGCCCCGATCACCTCGGTCCGCCCGCCGGGGCCGTACGCGCCGATGGCGTCGAGGTGCGGGTACTCGGCGATGACGCGGCCCAGATTGTCCCACATGCCGAGGACGATCGCGTCGATCTCCGCGCGGGACTTCTCGGGGAAGGCGCGTTCCAGGTTGCGGCGGGCGGTGCGGGTGCCGCGCAGGCGCGGGCCGACCGTCCGCCCGATCCAGCCGCCGAGCGCCGAGGCGCGGTCCACCGGAAGGGCGCGGAACAGGCCGCAGAAGCCATGGACGAGGACGGCCTCCAGCGGGTAGCCGACCCGGCGGGTCAGCCAGGACACCAGGGGGCCGCGCGGCTTAGCCATTGGGAACTCCAGTCGGAAGCCCGGTCAGAAGAGGGGCGAGCAGGCGGTCGAGGGCGGCGGGGTCCCGCCAGACGGCGCGCACCGGCACCGCCCGGACCAGGGCGCGCAGGGGCTCCGGCAGGCGGACGGCGTCCTTCACGGTGGTGACTGGCACGGCGCCCAGCGCGTTGGCGCGGTCGATCAGGGCCATCACCTCCTCGGGGCGGTAGGGATGGTGGTCGGCGAAGGCGACACGCTCCACCACGCGGGCGCCCAGCGCTTCCAGCGTCGCGAAGAACTTTGCCGGCCGCCCGATGCCGGCGAAGGCCAGGACCGTCCGTCCGGCCAGGGCACGGGCCTCGTCGACCGGTTCCAGCCGGGCGTGCAGGACGGGCAGGGCGCCGGCCACCCGGTGCTCCACCCCGGCACGGTCCTCGCCCAGCACGACCACCGCGCCGGCGCGGGCCAGCCCATGGGCCACCGGCTCGCGCAGGGGGCCGGCGGGGATGAGATGGCCGTTGCCGAAGCCCACCGCCCCGTCCACCACGATCAGCGAGAAATCCTTGGCGAGGCCGGGATTCTGGAAGCCGTCGTCCATCACCAGGACGGAGGCGCCCGCGGCGATGGCCGCCCGGGCCCCGGCTGCGCGGTCGCGCGCCACCCAGCAGGGGCCATGGGCGGCGAGCAGCAGCGCCTCGTCGCCCACCGCGGCCGAATCGTGGATGCCGAGATCGACGGCCAGCGGGCCGCGCTCCCGCCCGCCATGACCGCGGGTGAGGAAGGCGGGGGCGATGCCGCGGGCGCTCAGCGCTTCGGCCACGGCGATGCAGACCGGCGTCTTGCCGGCGCCGCCCGCCACCAGATTGCCGACGCAGAGGACCGGGGCCGCGGCCCGCTCCGGCTGACCCGCTGCCATGCGCAGCCGCCCGGCCAGCCCGTAGAGCGCGCCCAGCGGGGCGAGCGCCCAGCCGAGAGCCGCCCCGGCGGCTCCGCCGGACCCGTACCAGAAGCCGGGAGTCCTCATGCCGCGGGCCGGACGCGTCCGGCGCCGAGGACGGGAGCGAGCGCCGCGAGCGCGCGGTCGACGATCCGCCGGTTGCCCCCGGTCACCGCGGTCGCCGTCGCGACGACGCGGGCGCGGGCGGCCTCGTCGGTCAGCAGGCGCCCGACCGCATCGGGGAGGGACTCCGTCCCGGCCACCGGAAGGGCGCCGCCGGCGGCTTCGAGCTGGCGGGTGATCTCCGTGAAGTTCCACATGTGCGGGCCGTAGAGGACGGCGCAGCCGAGCAGGGCCGGTTCCACCGGGTTCTGGCCGCCGTGGGGGACGAAGGAACCGCCCATGCAGACCACCGGGGCCAGCCGGTAGAACAGCCCCATCTCCCCCATCGTGTCGGCGATGTGCACGGCGTCCGCGGCGGCGGGCAGGGCGCCTTCGCCGCGGCGCGAGACGGTCAGACCGCGCCCGCGCAGCAGCGCCGCGATGTCGGCGCCGCGATGGGCGTGGCGCGGGATCACCAGGGTCAGCAGGCCGGGCAGGCGCGGGGCCAGCGCCTCATGCACCGCGGCGGCCACCTCGTCCTCGCCGGGGTGGGTGCTGGCGAGCAGCCAGACGGGGCGCCCGGCGCAGGCCGCGCGCAGCGCCGCCAGAGCCGCGGGATCGGCGGGCGGCGGCTCGGCGGAGAATTTCAGGTTGCCGACGCTGACGACGCCCCGCGCGCCCAGCCGGCGCAGGCGGTCGGCGTCCTCCTCCGACTGGGCCAGCGTGACCTGGAAGGTGGAGAGCAGCGGCGTGATCAGGCCCGACGCGCAGCGCCAGCGGTTGAAGGAGCGCTCCGACATGCGGGCGTTGACCAGCGCCGCCGGAATGCCGCGCGCCCGCACGGCGCCGAGCAGGTTGGGCCAGATCTCCGATTCCGTCCACAGCACCAGATCGGGGCGCCAATGGTCGAGGAAACGGTCCACCGCGGCGGGCAGATCCACCGGCACATACTGGTGAAAGGCGCGCTCCGGCAGGCGGCGGGCCATCAGCTCCGCCGAGGTGACCGTGCCGGTGGTCATCAAAACCGTCAGGTCCGGCGTCTCGTCGAGCAGGCGGTCGATGAGGACAAGGACCGAGTTGGCTTCGCCCACGCTGGCCGCGTGAATCCAGGCAAGCCGCCCGGGAGGGCGTGGGCGCGCGGCCGTGCCGAACCGCTCCCCCCGGCGGGCGGAGTCCTCCTTGCCGGCGGCCAGACGCCGGTCGAGATACAGACGAACCGCCGGCCCGGCAAGGGTCGTCAGGCCGCGGTAGAGTGACTGAAGCATGCGGGTCGAAACGCCATCCGACAAAACCAGCGCGGCCAGATTTCCCGGCCACGGTCTCCACCACTTTAGCACGGTGGGCTGTGGCAGAGGTAAGGCTTTGCGCTAGCGCCCGCCGGAAGGCTGATGGCCGGATGGGGATTGTTCGCATACCAGGGTATGACGATTTTGCGACCCGTTATGATAATTTTGAAGCAATCCGATGCTATCCTGGTGGCGTAGAAACGTTGGCAGCTTCAAGGAAGGCGGGCATGCGCCGGCCTCCAACATTTCAGGATGATAACATCATGGCGGGCGTACAGGAACGTGACGGCCAGGAAAACCGGCTCCGGGCCTTCAGCATCACCGAAGGGGACATCGCGCGCCTGCGCGCCAACCGGGATTTCGCGCAGCACCGCCTGCCCGCGCTGCTGGAGCAATGGCACAGCGCCTTCGCGGCTTGGCCGGAAATCCGCGACGCCCTGACCCTGCCCGACGTCCACGCCGCGCGTGTCGCCCATTGGAGCCGCGTGGTCTCGGGCGATCTCGGGCCAGGCTTCCTGGAATCAGCCCATCGGCTGGCCAAGGCCTTCTACGACCATGGCGTGCCGGGCTATGCGGTCGCCATCTGCCATCACACGGTGTCCAGCGGCATCGTCCGCGAACTGGACCTCGACGCGGCGGAAGGGCGCGGATCGCTGTTCGGATCGAGAAAGGCGGCGGAGCGGGCAGCCCTGCGCGACACGCTGGGCCGCGTCACCTGGCTCGACCTCGAGGTGCTGCTGGAGACCTACGCGGCGGCCGAGCAGGAGAGCAAGCGCGCCATTCTGAACCAGCTCGCCGACAACCTGGAAGGCAGCGTCCGCGGCATCGCCGACAACACGGTGGCCGCGTCGGACGAGATGAGGGGCAACGCCCAGCGCATGGCGCAGATCGCCGCCGCCACCAACCGCCAGTCGCTCGCCGTCGCCGCCGCTGCCGAGCAGGCGTCGGCCAACGTGCAGACGGTCGCCGCCGCGTCCGAACAGCTCACCAGCTCCATCGCCGAGATCAGCCGGCAGGTCGCCCAGTCGTCGCAGGTCGCCCGCGGCGCGGTGGCCGAGGCGGAGCGGACCAACGCCACGGTGAACGGGCTGGTCGACGCCGCGCAGAGGATCGGCGCGGTGCTTCAACTCATCAACAGCATCGCGGGGCAGACCAACCTGCTGGCGCTGAACGCGACGATCGAGGCCGCCCGCGCCGGGGAAGCCGGCAAGGGCTTCGCGGTGGTCGCGCAGGAGGTCAAGAACCTCGCCAACCAGACGGCCAAGGCGACCGAGGACATCTCCATCCAGATCGCCAGCATCCAGGAGGTCGCGCGCGGCTCCGCCGAGGCGCTGAGCGGCATCGGCACCACCATCGGCAGCATCAACGACATCGTCATCACCGTCTCCGCCGCGGTGGAGCAGCAGACCGTCGCGACCCAGGAGATCGTCCGCAACGTGCAGGAGGCCGCACGCGGAACCCGCAGCGTGACCGACACCATCGGGGCGGTGACCAGCGGCGCGTCGGAGACCGGCAGCCTGGCCGAGGAGGTGCTGGGGTCCGCCGGCAATCTGCATCGCGAGTCCGACCGCCTGCGCGAGAGCGTGAACCTGTTCATGCAGCGCATCCGCGCCGCGTGATCGGAATGGGCGGGGACCGGCCGCGTGCCGGCCCCGCTCCATGTCGTTCTCAGGTGAATGGGCGCAGGTTCGCCAGGAACTGCTCGGCGGAGCGGCGCCAGGAGAAGTTCAAGGCATAGTCCCGGCACAGGTCCGGCGGGATGGTCAGGGCGCGCTCGATCGCCCCTTTCAGGTCCTCGTCCAGGCAGCCGACACCGGAACCGTCGACCACGTCCAAGGGGCCGGGCACCGGGTAGGCGGCCACCGGCACGCCCGAGGCCAGCGCCTCCAGCAGCACCAGACCGAAGGTGTCGGTGCGCGACGGGAAGACGAAGACATCCGCCGCCGCGTAATGCTGGGCCAGTTCCTCGCCATGGCGGGCGCCGGCCCAATGGACCTCCGGGTATTTCTGCTGAAGCTCCGCGCGGGCCGGGCCGTCGCCGACCACCAGCTTGCTGCCCGGCAGGTCGAGCTTCAGGAACTCCTCCAGGTTCTTCTCCACCGCCACGCGCCCGACATAGAGGGCGATGGGGCGGGGCAGCGCCAGGAAGCCCTTGGCGCGGGGGCGGAACAGGTCGGTGTCCACGCCGCGCGTCCAGCGCCGGATGTTGGTGAAGCCGCGGGCGGCGAGGTCGCTCTCGATGGATGGCGTCGCCACCATCACCGCCGAGGACGGCCTGTGGAAGCGGCGCACCACCGCGTAGCTGAGCGCAAGGGGAACCGGCGCCCGGTCGCGCACATATTCGGGAAAGCGGGTGTGGTAGGCGGTGGTGAAGGGCCGGCCGCGGTGGAGGCAGTAGCGCCGGGCGGCGAAGCCCAGCGGCCCTTCGGTGGCGATGTGGATGCAGTCGGGGCGCAGCGCGTCGATCATCGCGTTCAGCCGCCGTCCCGCGCCCAGAGCCAGCCGGATTTCCGGATAGGTGGGCATGGGCACGGTGCGGAAGCGGTCGGGGCCGATCACCTCGACCCTATGGCCCATGGCCTCCAGCTCCGAGCGGACGGTGCCGATGGTGCGCACCACGCCGTTGACCTGGGGGAGCCAGGCGTCGGAGACGATCAGGATGTTCACGCCGCAACCGACTCCTTGGCCGCCTTCTCCTTCACATTCTCCGGCTTCTCCTTGGCCGGGATGCGGGCGGGCAGCGTCGTTGCGGCGCGCCGGCGGATGTCCGCCGCCCAATCGATGATCTCCAGCCGGCCGCAGGGATGCTCGACCAAGGCGGTGCAGGACTCGACCCAGTCGCCGTCGTTGCAATAGAGGATTCCTTCCATGTCGCGGATTTCCGCGGTGTGGATGTGGCCGCAGACGACTCCGTCCACCTTGCGGCGCCGGGCCTCGTCGCCGAGAGCGGTCTCGTAGTTGCCGATGAACTCGACCGCCGTCTTCGTCTTGTGCTTCAGGAAGGCGGACAGGGACCAGTAGGGGAAGCCCAGCTTGCGGCGGGCCCAGTTGAACAGCGTGTTGGCCTGGAGCAGGACCACGTAGGCGTTGTCGCCGATGAAGGCCAGCCAGCGGGCGTACTTCACCACCACGTCGAAGCGGTCGCCGTGGGTGACCAGAAGCTGCCTCCCGTCGGCGGTGACGTGGATCATCTCCTCGACCACCTGGACGCCGCCGAACTGCAGGCCGGCGTAATCGCGGGCGGCCTCGTCGTGGTTGCCGGGAATGTAATAGACCTGCACACCCTTGCGAGCCCGGCGCAGGATCTTCTGCACCACGTCGTTGTGCGCCTGCGGCCAGTACCAGGTCTTGCGCAGACGCCAACCGTCCACGATGTCGCCGACGAGATAGAGGTGGTCGGACTCGTTGTGCTTCAGGAAATCGAGAAGATACTCCGCCTTGCATCCCCGCGTGCCCAGATGGACGTCGGAGATCCAGATGCTGCGGTATCGCTTGACGTCGCGTGATGCGCTCATGCCCCGCTCCATCGCCGTTCCGGCAAGGGTTCGTTGAAACGTCTTCCCTATATCCGCGGGTCATTCTCTTGACAATATTTTCGATCACCCGCATCTGTTGGGGATGATGATTTTGGTAAGACTTCTTGACAGCGTAACAAAGGCGAAAAATGACTTTATCAAAACTGAAACAGGATGGTCATATTGGGGGCTGGTGTGGCTGACGGGGGCGAATCGGTGCCTGAGGCGTCCGGGCCGGCCGCGGCGAGCCGGCGTCGTCTTCTGGTCATCCACAATCCGGTGGCCGGCGCCCGCCGGGCGCGCCGTCTGGGTGCGGTGCTGGAACTGCTGGAGCAGCGCCACGGGGCCGTGGTGACGCTTCGGGCCACCGGCGGGCGCGGCGACGCGGAGGCGATGGCCCGGGCGGTGGCGCCCGGCGCCTTCGACGCGGTGGTCGCGGCGGGCGGCGACGGCACCATCAATGAGGTGGTCAACGGGCTGGGGACGCGCGGAGGCGAGGAGACGACGATTCCCTTGGGCATCGTGCCGCTGGGCACCGCCAACGTGCTGGCCCATGAACTGGACCTGCCGCTGGATGCGGAGGGCGTGGCGCGGGTGCTGGCGGAAGGGCGCACGCTGCCCGTGCATCTGGGTGTGGCGAATGGCCGCGCCTTCGCCATGATGGCCGGCGCCGGCCTGGACGCCTGGGTGGTCGAGCGGGTGGACACGCGGCTGAAGCGGCTGATCGGCAAGGGCGCCTATGCGGTGGAAACGCTGGTCCGGATCGCCGCGGGCGGTGGCGGTCCCTACCGCGTGGCGGTGGACGGCGCAGAGCCGGTGGAGGTCGCTTCCGTCATCGTCGCCAAGGGGCATTTCTACGGGGGGCGCTTCGTCTGTGCGCCGGACGCCCGGCTGACCGACCCACGGCTGCACGTCTGCCTGTTTCCGCGGGCGGGGCGGGGGAACGCCCTGCGCTACCTCTGGGGCGTCACCGCCGGGCGGCTGCCGCGCTTCCCCGACTACCGCATCCTGCCGGCCCGCCGGGTGGTCGTCGACGGGCCGGCGGGGGAGCCCGTGCAGGGCGACGGTGACGTGATCGCCCGTCTGCCGGCTGAGATCGGGCTGGCGCCGTGGGTCCTGCCGCTGCTGGCGCGCTGAACAGTGTTTTAAGAGTCCGTTAAGGGGTCTCTTGGGAAAATTACTTGGGAACATTCGATAATTACTTCGGTCTCTAAGGATTAAGGCCCCGCGGTCCAGGCGGGACCGCAAGGGGGAAGCCATGTCCACGTCGATCAACGCCTTGTTTTCGGCCACCACGGCCAGCAGCACCGTGACCGCCACCAAATGGAAGCCCGCCGGAGGCGCCGCGGAGGCGGAGGGGACCTGGAAGGCGGCCTCCGACGCCGGGTCCTCCGCGGGCTCCGCGGCCCTGGCCGCCTTGAAGGGCGAGGACAGCGTGGAACTCAGCGGGCTGGCCAAGTCGCTGACCGGCGTGGCGGGGAAGGTCTTCGCGTCCATCGGCTCCAAGGGCCGCGCGATGCTGGAAGACTTCGTCAAGTCTGGCAAGATGACCGAGAAGGACGTGGCGCTTGGGCTGCGTCAGATGGCGACCAACGCCGTGAAGGACCGCTACGTGAAGGAGCGGCCCCAGGACGAGGAGGACAAGGCCTGGGCGGAGGAGGCCGAACTGGCTGAAAAAGCCTTCAAGACCAAGACGGAGCGCATGGGCAAGGCCATGTCGGCCCTGAACGAGGCGCGGACCGCCGCCTACGACGCCTTCGGAAAGGACGAGGACACCGAGGCGTTCCAGGCGGCGATGGCCCCGGCCAATGCCCTCTTCCGCGCGGAGGCGGCGGACATCCAGCGCGAGGCGGTCGAAACCGCCGGTGGCGATCCGAACAAGATCATGGGAAAGGCCTTCGGGTATTCCCTGCAAAAGGGAGAGGACGCGTTCGAAAAGCTGGATTTCGGCGCGGAAGTGGAAGGCGGCGAGGGTGGGCTGCTGTCATCGGACAATGAGAAGGGAAAGGCCGCCGCCAAGCTAATGAATGACCTGGGCTTCGAGGGGAAGCTTTACGCAAACGGTCTCGCGCAGTACGCCGCGGACGTGGACATTCCCGGCATCGGGCGCGGTGAGGTCGACAAGAGCCGCCCAGGGGGCAAAGACTTCGAGCCCTCCGCCAAGGAGGAGGCCGAGGCCGCCGGACTGCCGCCGCCGCCCACCACGGTGCTGACCACCAGCCAGACCCCGGGGCTCCAGGGCTTTGCGAAGGTCGTGCAGGACGCCCGCGACTCGCTGGACGCCACCTACACGGCCATGGCGAAGGAAGGCAAGGGGGTGAACTACTCCGACCCGACCGGCAAGGACGTGGAACGGTTGTTCGGCGGCTTCGACCGGCGCAGCCTCCACGCCATCGCCAGCAACAAGGATGGGACCTTCTCCAAGAACGAGCAGCAGGCGGCACAGTCCGTCATGGCCCGCCAGCAGAAGCAGGCGATGGACGCCGCCGACCCCCTCGGCACCGACAAGGCCGCCGCCTACCGCGCCGGGGTGAAGTTCCTTGACGAGGCCAGTCAGGAGGAAAAGGACTCGGTCAACTGGTCGGTGCAGCGGGCGGCACTCCAGTACAGCTACGAGAAAACGACGAAGGAAACCGGTGCGCCGATGGAGCGGTTGGGCAACGGCAGTGCGCTCGCCTCGGTGCTGAAGGATGCGCTGGAGGCCCAGGACGCGCAGACCACCGACGTGATGAAGAGCATCGGTGGAAAGACGATGGGCGGGGAGGGCCCCGGCTACGTGACCGACCTGAAGAGCCTGTCGCTGTTCCGGGATTTCCTGCCCAACCTGTCGGTGCGCGGCGCCGGTGGCCCGATGAGCGTGACGGTCTGATATCCTGCCCTTGCCACAGGCCAGCGGCGGAGCTTGAGGCTAATCCGATGGGGGTAGGGTCGCGGGGTGCGCCGGCGGCTCACCTTCGGCAGGCAGGGGAATGCGGATCATGAGCAGGGATCGGATGCGGCACCGGAGTGGGCGTGCCGCGCTGGCGCTTCTGGCGGTGCTGTCCATCACCAGTCCAGCCACCGGCCCGGCGCTGGCGGACAAGCCCGACTGGGCCGGTGGTCCCGGCGGAGGGCACGGCAAGCCGCAGGGTGGGCCGTCTTATGAATCCCAGGGGAGCGAATCCCAAGGGCGCGACTCAAAAGGGCGCGCCTCCGGAGGGTCGGTGTCCCGCGGCGAGGTGACGATCATCCGGGACTATTTCGTCGCCCATCCGGTCGGGGTGACGGCTCTGCCGCCGGGGATCGCGAAGAAGCTGGCGCGCGGCCAGCCGCTGCCGCCGGGAATCGCCAAAAAGGTGGCGCCCGTCGATCTGCGCCAGCGGGTGCCGGTGTGCATGAACGGCTGGGAGTGCATCCTGGCCGGCGCGGACATGCTGATCCTGGACGCGGTCCACGGCACCATCGCCGACATCGTCCGCGGCGTGGTTCGTTAACAGGGGGGTCCGCTGACCGAAAAAGGGGGCGCCTTGCGGCGCCTCCCATTGCGCTCACAGCCCGGCGATGGTCAGCCCGTCGATGCGGATGGTCGGGGCGTCCATGCCGAAGCGCAGTTCCAGGTCGCTGGCCGGTTCCAGGTTCAGGAACATCTCCTTCAGGTTGCCGGCGATGGTCAGTTCGGTGACCGGATAGGCGATCTGGCCGTTCTCGATCCAGTAACCAGCGGCACCCCGGCTGTAGTCGCCAGTCACCCCGTTGACGCCCGTCCCCATCAACTCCGTCACATAGAAGCCGTTGGGGATCTCGGCCAGCAGCTCATCGCGGCTCTTGGCGCCCGGGGCCATGTAGACGTTGGCCGGGGCCGGGCCCGGCGGGCCGGAGGTGCCGCGCGCCGCGTGGCCGGTCGTCGACAAACCAAGCTGACGAGCCGAGCGCAGGTCGAGCAGCCACGTGGTCAGGTGCCCGTCCTCGATCAGGTTGCGGCGGGTGGTGGCGACGCCCTCCGCGTCGAAGGGGCGGGAGCGCAGGCCGCGCTTCACATGCGGGTCGTCGACGATGGTGATGCCGGCGGCGAAAATCCGCTGCCCCATCTTGTCCTTGAGGAAGCTGGTGCCGCGCGCGATGCTCGGCCCGCTGATCGAGCCGGTCAGGTGGCCGAGCAGCCCGCGGGAAACGCGCGGGTCGAACACCACCGGCACCTTGCAGCTCTTGACCCGCCGCGGGTTCAGGCGGCGGATGGCCCGCTCGCCGGCCTCGCGCCCGATCGATGCCGGGTCGCGCAAGTCGGAGCCGTAGACCTTGCTGTCATAGTCGTAGTCCCGCTCCATCCCCGTGCCCGTCCCGGCGAGCACCGAGGCGGAGAGCGACTGCCGCGACACGCCGTAGCGGCCGGTGAAGCCGTTGGACGCGGCGATGGCGATGGTGGAGCGGCTCCAGCCCGCATCGGCGCCTTCGGAGTTGGTGACGCCCTCGACCGCCAGCGCGGCCTCCTCGGCGATGCGGGCGCGTTCGATCAGCAGCTCCGCCGACGGCTCCGATGGGTCGCACACGTCGAGGTCGGGGAGGGTGGTGTAGATCTGCTCCGGGTCGGCGAGGCCGCAGAAGGGGTCCTCCGGCACCACGCGGGCCATGGCGACGGCGCGCTCCACCAGCTCGTCCAACGCCTTGGCGCTGCGGTCGGTGGAGGAGACGATGGCCTGCCGCTTGCCGATGAAGACGCGCAGGCCCAGGTCGCCCGACTCGGACCGCTCCAGCTTCTCCGTCTTGCCGAAACGCTGGCTCAGCGACAGGGAGGCGCTGTCGAACAGCACGGCGTCGGCGGAGTCGGCCCCGGCGCCCTTCGCCTTGCGGATCAGATCGTCCAGCAGGTTCAGAACGTCGGGCTGCGAGGTGGTCGAAACGGGCATTACGGTCTCCGCTAGGTCTCCGGCTTGTCTAGCAAATGGGAGCCCGGAGAAGAAGAGGAAGGGGCATATCGCCTCAGGTCCGGTCCGTCCGTCGCACAAAAGCGGCGAGGCGCGGGGGGCTGGTGCCCGCCCGCGCGCCGCTCGTCATGCTCGCTTCAGGGTCAGGCCAGCCGGCTCTGAAGGGTGTTGCGGCCGGCGGTCGGCAGCTTCAGGGCGAAGGCGCCGTCGCCCAGCAGGGCCTGCACGCCGAGCAGCACCGTCCAGAACACCGGGAACTCCCAGCCGCCGCCCTGGGCCGAGAAGACCCAGCCGTTGCCGGTATGCTGGAGCGTCGCGCCGATCAGGATCGGCAGCAGGGCCAGCGAAATCCAGCGGGTGAAGACGCCGGCCACCAGCAGCAGGCCGCCGCCGATCTCGCCGAGGATGACCAGATAGGCGAAGAGGCCGGGGTAGCCGAGGCTCTCGAAGTAACCGACCGTGCCGGCGATGCCGAAGGTGAAGACCTTCAGGATCAGGCCGTGAGCGATGAACAGAAGGCCCAGGCTGACACGCAGCAGGAAGGCGGCGTAGGGGGCGGTGCGGGTGTCGATGGCGGCGGTGTTGGCGGTCATGGCGTGGTCTCCTTGTCTCAGCGTGGCGCCCCGCGTCGGGGCCGTTGTCGTCTGAGGGCAAGAATAGCGATGTCCACGTTTGGGATAATCCGCTTAATCATGCACTGATTGTTGCATCAATGAGAACGACGGCTCACGCCCGGAAAGCGTTGGCCGGATCGTAGCGGGAGGGCAGGGCGAACAGGTCGGCGGTGGTCCCGGCACCGTGGCGGCGCGCCTTGGCCGGGCTGTCATAGACCACCAGAAGGGCAGGCGGGGCGCCGTCGCGGCGGACGCAGGCGATGCCCTCCGCGTGGTCGTCGCCCTTGCCGTAGGGCAGGTTCAGCAGGGGAACCAGCCGGTCGCGCGGGATGACGGTCTCCTGGGTGACGGACAGGGCGTCGGTCCACCGCCACACGGCGACGGGACCGTCAAGGTCCATGGTCGGCCCGGCCAGGATGACCAGATCCTCGCCGTCGAAGGTCAGTTCGCGGATGCCCAGACCGTCCAGATCGACGAAATGCTTGCGGTACTTCTCGCCGTTCGGCCCGATGGGGCGCAGCCGCAGACGCTCCTCGACGTCCGGGTGGTCCTCCACCGCCAGTTCGAGAATGCAGGCCCAGCCGCGCAGCACCGGGCCGCGCAGCCCCAGCCAGACCCGGTCGACGTGGGCGGCCATGCCCTCCACGTCGAAGCCGTTCTCCTTGGCGGGCACCGCGACGAAGCGGGCTAGATGCTCGTCCTCCGCCAGCGCCTTGGTCAGCGCGTTGCCGCCCTTGCGGAACTTCAGGCAACCGGCCGTCCGCTTCCCGTCGCGGCGGACCGGGGTAAGGCGCCCATCCGCCTCGGTGACCAGCGGGATGCGGCCGAGCAGGAAGCGGTTGGGATCGCAGCGCACCTCGGTCAGCCGCTCCAGCGCCTTTTCGGTGCCGTTCTCCGCGCGCTCCGGCTTCTTGCGGGCCAGCGCGTGCGAGCCGGTGACCCACAGCCAGCCGTCGGCGATGGCCATGCCTTCGATGTCCGCCTCGTCCTCCCCCGGGATCGTCACCGGCAGGGTGAAGACGTCTGCCAGGGGAAAGGTGGCGTCCTGGCGGTAGAGGGTGCCGCCCTCCTCGGCCATCATCCGGACGACCCGCGCCCCCTCGTCCGACGCCACGAACAGGGTGTCTCCCGACCGCTCGGCCACCGACAGGTCCCCGGCGGTCTCGCCGCCGTCGCGGAAGACCAGACGGACGGTGGCGATGGGGCGGGCGATCTCGCTGGGCATGGCGGGGGTTCCCTTGAGGGTGCGGACCGTCCCTTAACGCCTCACTTCCAGATCGGGGTCCCGCTGCCCGGAAGACCGTAGGACGCCCATTTGCGCGACACTTCGTCGACCACGCCCTGGTCCATGCGTATTTTCTGGCCCCATTCGCGCTTGGTCTCCGGCGGCCACTTGTTGGTGGCGTCCAGCCCGACCTTGCCGCCGAGACCCGACTCGGGGCTGGCGAAGTCCAGATAATCGATGGGGGTGCCCTCGATCACGGTGATGTCGCGGGCGGGGTCCATGCGGGTGCTCATGGCCCACATCACGTCCTTCCAGTTCCGCGCGTCGATGTCGTCGTCCACGACGATCACCCATTTCGTGTACATGAACTGGCGAAGGAAGGACCAGACGCCCATCATCACGCGCTTGGCGTGGCCGGGATAGGCCTTCTTCATGCTGACCACGGCGATCCGGTAGGAGCAGCCTTCCGGCGGCAGCCAGAAATCCACGATCTCCGGGAATTGCTGGGTCAGCAGGGGGATGAAGACCTCGTTCAGCGCCTCGCCCAGCACCGACGGCTCGTCGGGCGGGCGGCCGGTGAAGGTGGAGAGGTAGATCGGGTTGCGCCGCATGGTCATCGCCGTGACGGTGAAGACCGGGAAGGGCTCGACCGAGTTGTAATAGCCGGTGTGGTCGCCGTAGGGCCCCTCGTCGGCGTATTCGTCCAGGCTGACATGGCCTTCCAGGATGATCTCGGCCTGGGCGGGCACCTTCAGCGGCACCGTCTTGCAATCCACCAGCTCGACCTTCTTGCCGCGCAGCAGCCCGGCGAACTGGTATTCCGACAGCGTGTCCGGCACCGGCGTGACGGCGGCCAGGATGGTGCCGGGATCGGCGCCGAGGACCACCGCGCAGGGAAGCGGCTCGCGCTTGCCGCCCAATTTGTTCTGGTGGGCCGCCCAGCGGTGATGGTGCTGCGCGCCGCCGCGGTGTTTCAGCCAGCGCATGATCGTCTTGTTCTTCCCCAGCACCTGCATCCGGTAGATGCCGAGGTTGAAGTCGTCCTCGCGCTTGCCCGTGGGCCCCTTGGTGACGACCAGCGGCCAGGTGATGAGGGGGGCCGGCTCGCCCGGCCAGCAGCTCTGCACCGGCAGGCGGCCGAGGTCGATCTGGTCGCCGGTCAGCACCACCTCCTGGCAGGGGGCGGAGCCGACCGTCTTCGGCTTCATCGACAGCACGGTCTTGGCGAGCGGGATCAGCTCCATCGCCTCGCGGAAGCCGCCCGGCGGCTCCGGCTGCTTCAGGAAGGCCAGCGTCTCGCCGACGCTGCGCAGTTCGTGCGGCTCACGGTCCATGCCCCAGGCGACGCGTTCCACCGTGCCAAACAGGTTGACCAGCACCGGCATCTCCGAGCGGGTGCCGTCGGCCTTGATGACGTTCTCGAACAGCACCGCCGGGCCGCCTTCGGCGAGCAGGCGGGTCTGGATCTCGGTCATCTCCAGCGCCGTGGACACCGGCTCCCGGACCACCACCAGCCGCCCGGCCTTCTCCAGCCGGTCGATGAAGTCGCGCAACGAGGTGTAGGGCATGGTCGAAGGTCCGTTCGGGTGCGATGGGGTCGGATCGGGAGAGGGCGCTTAGCATCGGCCTGGAGGGCGCCGCGTCAAGGGGGGAGGTGCCGCCTCACGCGGGTTCCTTCACGCTGCGCAGGGCGCGGCGGACGATGCGGCGGGTGGCGTCCGGGTCAGGGCTGTCCGTCTCCCAGCGGGCGCAGATGGCCTGCACCCAGCCGGGCTGGCTCTTCGCCGCGTCGTTCAGCCAGTTGGCGACCGAATCCTGGACGTAGCGCGCGCCGTCCGCCCGCAGCGGGTCGAGGACCGGCAGGCCGCGCGCCGGGTCGGTCTTCAGCGCACCGATGTGGCTGCACCAGACGCCGCGGGGGCGCGTGGCCTCGCTGGCGAAGCGGCGCAGTCGCTCCGACGGCTCGGCGGTCCACGGCGTGAGGAGGGCCAGCGCCTCGTCGATGGCGGCGGCGATGTGGGGGCGCAGCGCCAGCCACGCCCATTCGCGCACGCCGAAATGCGGGTCGTCGGCGAGCGGGCGGACACGATCCAGCCGCTCCGCCAGAGTCAGGCCGGAAGCCGCCGCCAGCGCATAGCAGGCCCAGCCGCGCACCGTGTCGGAGGGGTGGGCGGCCAGCCGCTCCACGGCCCCCAGACCGAGACGCTCGACGGCCGCGCTTCCCGCCGCCGCCATGCGCCGGGTCACGCCGTCCTTCGGGTCGAAGGACACGGCGTCCGCGGCTTCCGGAACGGCGGCGGCCAGCAGGGCGGCGAAGTCGATGGCGAGCGATTCGGCCAGCGTGGCGGTCTCGCGCCGGCCCGCGTTCAAGTCGGCCAGCACGTCCGGCGGGATGTCGGCCATCCGGGTGGCGCCCTTTCGCGGGGCGGTCGTGGTCATGCTCAGGCCTCCGGCAGCAGGCGCCAGATCACCGTTTCGCGCATCTCGCGGTCCTCCAACTCCAGGGAGGTCGGGACGCTGTACTGCGCGACCCGCTCGATTCCGTTGAGCGGGACATAGGCGCGGCCCGGATCGCCCAGCAGGACCAGCGTGCCGGTTGCGGCGATTCCGCGCAGCCAAGCGGTCACCCGGTCGGCCATCGGCTTCTCGTAGCAGACGTCGCCGGCCAGGACGACGTCGATGCCGGGCAGGGGACGGTCCACCAGATCGGCGCTGACCGCCTTCACGTCGACTCCGTTGGATTCGGCGTTCAGGGCGATGGCGGACAGGGCGAAACGGTCGATGTCGCAGGACTGAACGCGCGCCGCTCCGGCCATCATCGCGGCGATGCCGACCAGCCCGGTGCCGGCGGCGAAATCCAGCACCGACTTGCCCGCGACCAGCTCCGGCCGGTCGAGGACGAGCCGGGCCACCGCCTGACCGCCCGGCCAAGCAAAGGCCCAATAGGGCGGCGGTACATTGGACTCTTTCAAAGAATCCTCCGTAGCCTCCCACAACGGCGTGATTTCCGTCGCCAGATGCAGCGCGATTTCGGGCAGCAAAGGAGTCCGCGTTACGACCGTGTTGGAGCGGATGAAGTCGATTTGAGAAAAGTTGTTCATAACTGGACTCTCACCGGAGCTGCGCGGGGATGGATGATCTATCCACAACCGGTTTTGGTTACATAATTCAAACGGAGTAGACACACCTGCTGTCCCGTGTTACCCGTTCGAAAGGAGAAAAACAAAGGTCATGGGGCTGATATGCGGTCGAAAGGGATTGCACTCTGCGCATCGTTCGCGGCGTTCATCGCTCTCAGCCCGTTCACCATATCCCAAGCCCAGGCCCAGGACGGGGATTGCGTCCGCACGCTGCGTTCCATATCGGATTTCGAGATCCGGGGCGATGCCTGGACGTGGTGGAACACCGCCGCCGAGCAATATGAACGTGACAAGCGCCCGGCGCTCGGTTCCGTCCTCGTCTTCAAGCGGTCGCAACGGCTCGGCCGCGGCCACGTCTCCCTGGTCAGCCACATCATCGACCGCCGCACCATCGAGGTGGACCACTCCTGGCTCGACGGCCGTGGCCTGCGCCGCAACATGCGCGTGGTCGACGTGTCGCCGCGCAACGACTGGACGGCCGTCCGCGTCTGGCACGAGCCGTCGGACCAGCTCGGCCTGCGCGTCTACACCACCTACGGCTTCATCCTGCCGGAGGGCGAGGAGGCGGAGATCCGTCAGGCCGATGCCCGGGATGCCGGCATTGGCAGCACCTTCGCCGTGGCTCCGCAGGGCCGCGCCGCGCCCAAGCCCGCCGCCGGGCCGCGCCTGATGGAAGCCTCCCTGAAAGGCCACGCCGTCGCCGTTCCGGGCCGCAAGCCGCAGGTGCTGACCGCGTCCCTCACCCTCTCCGGCAAGGGTATCGCCGCGAAGATGGTTCCGCCGCTTCAGACCGCCGCCGTGCTGCCGGCCCGCAAGCCGACCCAGCCGGCCGCGCAGAAGGGCGTCGAGATGGTGGCCTCCACCGAGGGCATCCGTGCGGTCCTGCCGCCGCGCAAGCCGGGCTCCGGCGACAGCACCGTCGCCGAGCTGACGCGCTGAAACCTCCCTCCAAGGCCCCTGCCGCCTAGATTTTTCCGGCCAGGAAGGCCGCCAGCACCAGCCAGCCGAACCAGCGGTTCGACTTGAATTTCGTCAGGCAGTCCGTCTGGTCGTCGGGGTTCCAGGTCGCCACCTGCCAGGACAGCTGCAGCGCGGCCAGCGAAAGCAGCGGCAGGAACAGCCCGCCCAGCCCGGCCAGACGCCCGGCGATGCCGATCCCCACGAAGGTCAGCGTGTAGAAGCCGTAGATCCAGATCTTGCTCTGGTCGCCCAGCCGCAGGGCGGTGGACTTCACGCCGATTCGCGCGTCGTCCTCCTTGTCCTGGTGGGCGTAGATGGTGTCGTAGCCCAGCGTCCAGACGATCCCCGCGGCGTACAGCGCCAGCGCCGGCCATTCCAACTCGCCGCGCACCGCCGTCCAGCCCATCAGGGCGCCCCAGTTGAAGGTCAGCCCCAGGAACGCCTGCGGCCACCAAGTGATGCGCTTCATCAGCGGGTAGGTGAAGACCAGCACCAGCGACAGCACACCCAGCCCGATGGTGAGCAGATTGAACTGCACCAGCACCGCCAGCCCGATCAGGAGTTGGAAGACGAGGAAGGCCAGTGCCTGTTTCACCGACACCTGCCCGGAGGGGATCGGGCGCGTCCGCGTGCGCTCCACCATGGCGTCGAAGTCGCGGTCGAGGATGTCGTTGACCGTGCAGCCGGCCCCGCGCATGACCACGGCGCCGATTGCGAACAGCGCCATCAGCCAGAGGTCGGGCAGCGGCCCCGACCCGGCCAGCGCGATGCTCCACCAGCCGGGGAACAGCAGCAGCCATGTGCCGATGGGCCGGTCCAGCCGCGCCAGCCGCAGATAGGGACGGACCGCCGCCGGGGCGAAGCGGTCGATCCAGTCGCCGCGCCGGATGTCGGTGAAGTCGCCGGGGGCGGGGGAGGCGGGGCTGGTCATGGCGGACTCGAGATGGAGAGTGGAAGAAGCCGGGGGCAAGGTAGCGGCGGGGGTGGGTCCCCGCAAGGCTGGGCCGTTTCCGCCCCGCAGCGTTATCGCTATAGTCGGCGCCGCACACCGGAGACCTCGCGCCATGTCAATCCAACCGAAAACCCGCCTCTATGTGGACAGCCCCCTCGGCGAGGGGCAGGCGGTGGGCCTCGACCACGAGCGGGCGCATTTCCTGCGCCATGTCCTGCGGCTCGACAAGGGCGACGTCGTGGCCGTCTTCAACGGGCGGGACGGCGAATGGCTGGCCGCCATCGACGGCTTCGGCAAGGGCTGGTGCTCGCTTACCGTGACCGCGCAGCGGCGTCTCCAGGCGGCCGGGCCGGACCTCTGGCTGCTGTTCGCCCCGATCAAGCGCGGGCGCATCGATTTCGTCGCGGAGAAGGCCAGCGAGCTGGGCGTGTCGCGGCTGTGGCCGGTCTTCACCCGCCGCACCGACCCCAACCGCGTCAACACCGACCGCCTGCTTGCCAACGCCATCGAGGCCGCCGAACAGTCGGAGCGGCTGACCGTGCCGGAGATGGCCGACCCGCTGCCGCTGGACAGGGCGCTGGCCGGCTGGCCGGCCGAACGTACGCTGTACCTGTGCGCCGAGGCCGGGAACGTACGCCCCATCGCGGAGGCCGTCCGCGGGCGTCCGCGCGGCCCCGCCGCCTTCCTGATCGGGCCGGAGGGCGGCTTTGCGCAGTCCGAACTTGACGAAATTTGCAAACTCCCCTTTGTTGTTCCCGTCGGTCTGGGGCCCCGCATTCTCCGGGCCGACACGGCGGTGGTCGCGGCGCTCGCCTGCTGGCAGGCCCTTGCGGGGGACTGGACGGCGGACGGCGGCGACACCCGACCGCCCTTCCGCGCGCCGGCCGACCCCACCGTCGGGGAGTAAGGGCCGCTCGACGCGCCGCTGTTCCGAGGCGGGCCGTTTGACACTTTGGCGAATTCAGACTTTTTGAAAGCGGGAGCTTCCATGTCCGCACCTCCGCAGACGCGTGGTGAACCGATCACCGACCGCCGCCAACTGGCGGCCTATCTGGAATCCGGCAACAAGCCGGCCGACCAGTGGCGCATCGGGACCGAACACGAGAAATTCGCCTACCGCGTCTCCGACCACCGGCCGCTGCCCTACGAAGGGCCGGATGGAATCGGCGAACTGCTGACGCGCCTGCAGCGCTTCGGCTGGGACCCGGTGGAGGAGAAGGGCAACCTGATCGCCCTGACCCAGGGCATGGCGAACATCACGCTGGAGCCGGGCGGGCAGGTGGAACTGTCCGGCGCCCCGCTGGAGACCCTGCACCAGACCTGCGCCGAGGTGCACCGTCACCTCGATCAGGTGAAGGAGATCGGCGGGGAACTGGGCATCGCCATGATGGGCCTCGGCTTCCAGCCGAAGTGGCGGCGCGACGAGATCCCCTGGATGCCCAAGGGCCGCTACAAGATCATGGGCGACTACATGCCCAAGCGCGGCAATCTCGGCCTGGACATGATGATGCGCACCTGCACCGTGCAGGTGAACCTGGACTTCGCGTCGGAAGCCGACATGGTGAAGAAGTTCCGGGTCAGCTTGGCGCTTCAGCCCATCGCCACGGCACTGTTCGCCAACTCGCCCTTCACCGAGGGCAAGCCGAACGGCTTCCAGAGCTTCCGCAGCCACATCTGGACCGACACCGACCCCGACCGCACCGGCGACCTGCCCTTCGTGTTCGAGGACGGCTTCGGGTTCGAGCGGTACGTGGACTACCTGCTCGACGTGCCGATGTACTTCGTCTACCGAGACGGCACGTACATCGACGCTTCCGGCCAGTCCTTCCGCGACTTCATGCAGGGCCGCCTGCCGGCGTTGCCGGGCGAGGTCCCGCTGATCACCGACTGGGCCGACCACATGACCACCTCCTTCCCCGAGGTGCGTCTGAAGAAGTATCTGGAGATGCGCGGCGCCGACGGCGGTCCCTGGCGCCGCCTGTGCGCCCTGCCGGCCCTGTGGGTCGGGCTGCTCTATGACAGCCAAGCGCTCGACGCCGCCTGGGACCTCGTGAAGGGCTGGACGACGGAAGAGCGCGCCCATCTGCGCGCCGAGGTGCCGCGCCATGCCCTACGCACCCCCTTCCGTGGCCGTACGGTGCGGGAGGTCGCGCTTGAGGTTCTGGAGATCGCCCGCGGCGGTCTGGCCCGGCGCGCCCGCAACGACAACTGGGGCGACGACGAGGCGCATTTCCTGAACACGCTGCTCGACATCGCTGAGTCCGGCCAGACTCCGGCCGACGAGCTTCTGGCGAAGTTCAACGGCCCCTGGGGCGGCAGCGTGGACCCGGTGTTCAAGGAATACGCGTACTGAGTTCCGCCCTGGTGGCTGCTTGGCAAAGTGGTCGCGTTGGCCCCCCCACCCTAACCCTCCCCCGCTATCGCAGGGGAGGGGACTGCCGCCGCTTCGCAGAAGGCACCCTCCCCTGCGATAGCGGGAGGGCCGGGGTGGGGGCCCGGTGCGAGGACTGAAAGGGGCCGGCCTACCTCTTCCAGGCGATCAGCCGCCGGGCCGCCTCGGCGATGGTCTCCTCCGCGCCGGCGAAGCTGAAGCGCACGAAGCGGAGGCCGCGGGCCGGGTCGAAGTCGACGCCCGGGGTGCAGGCGATGCCGGTCTCCGCCAGGATGCGCTTGCAGAAGGCCTCGCTGTCGTCGGTCATCTCCGTCACGTCGGCGTAGATGTAGAAGGCGCCATCGGCCGGAGCCAGCTTGTCGAAGCCGGCCTTCGGCAGTTCCCTCAGCAGAAGCTCGCGGTTGCGGGCGTAGCGGGCGACATGGCCGTCCAGCTCCTCGGTGCAGCCGAAGGCGGCGACCGCGGCGGCCTGCGACAGGCTGGGAGCCGAGATGAACAGGTTCTGGGCGAGGCATTCGACCGAGCGGATCAGGTCGTCCGGCACGATCATCCAGCCCAGCCGCCAGCCGGTCATCGAGAAGTACTTGGAGAAGCTGTTCACCACCAGCGCGCTTTCGCTGACCTCGGCGGCGGTGACGGCCTCCGGCCCATAGGTCAGGCCGTGGTAGATCTCGTCGGAGACGAGGCGCACCCCCTTGGCGTCGCACCAAGCGGCGAGCGCGGTCAGTTCCTCGCGGCTCAGCATCGTGCCGGTCGGGTTGGCCGGGCTGGCGACAATCAGCCCCTGGATGGGCGGGTCGAGCTGTTCCAGAAGTTCGATGGTCGGCTGGAAGCGGTGCTCCGGCCCGGTCGGCAGTTCCACCGGCTCGACCCCGATGGCGGTCAGCGTGTGGCGGTAGGCCGGGTAGCTGGGCGAGGCCATGGCCACCCGGTCGCCCGGATCGAAGGCCGCCAGGAAGCCGAGCTGGAAGGCGCCCGAGGAGCCGGTGGTGACCACCACGCGCCGCTCCGGCACGTCGATCCCGTAACGGTCGCGGTACCAGCCGGCGATGGCCGCCCGCAGCGCCGGAATGCCCAGCGCCCCGGTGTAGCCCAGCACGTCGGCGTCGAGCATGCGGTGGGCGGCCTCCAGCACGCCCTTCGGCGCGCCGGTCGAGGGCTGCCCGACCTCCATGTGCAGGACCTCAAGGCCGGCGGCCTCGCGCTCGGCGGCGGCGCGCATCACTTCCATGACGAAGAAGGGCGGGATGGCGCCCCGTTTGGAGACTTTGGGTGCTTTGCTCATGATTCCAGACTTTGGTGCGTCAACGCTCGGTTTCGACCAGGATGCCCAGGGCATGGGCGCGCGGGTCGGCGGCGATCTGGCATTCCTTCCAGCCGCTCTCCATCGAGGTCTGGCAGGTGACGAAGGTGGCCCGGCCCGGCCCGTTCGCGGCGCGGCTGACCCGGATGGCGGCGCCCGGCTCCTTGTCCAGCGCGGCGGGCAGGGCGGCGGTCAGCAGGGCGGCGGGCGCGGCGGCGGGGCCGTCGTTGCCGGCCGCGCTGGCCGCCCCGGCGAACTGGGTGCGGCCGACGATGGCGTTGGTCAGCAGGGCGGGCGCGCCGAAGCCGGCGCCGTCCACGCCGCGGGCAGCCAGCAGGCCGGTGCCCGGCACCATGCGGCCGCTGCCGAAGGGCGCCCCCATGGTGAAGGAGCAGGCGACCCCATTCTCCTCGTGGTCGATCACCACGAGGCCGGCGCCGGGCGCGGAGGCGCCGTTGGAGGCGCCGCTGCCGGTGGCGCCCAGTGCCTGGGCCACGCGGGCGGCGCGCTGGTCGGACGGCAGGCCGGCGGCGGCGTTCCAGGCGGCGGTCAGGGCGGCGCCGTTGTTGGTCTCGGGAAGCTGGGCGAAATGCATCGAGACGATGCCCAGCGGAACGGCGGCGGTGCCGGTCCAGCGCGGCTGGAAGCCGCGGATGGTCGCGGGGTCGATGGCGGCGGCCTGGGCCACGGCACCGCCCAGCGGCCCGCCGTACATCGCGGCGATGCCGCTGCGCCGGACCTGCGACAGGGTTGCGGCCAGCTCGGGCTGGCTCAGCGGCGCGCCCTCGGCCAGCGGCGCGCCGGTTGGCAGGAAGACGCGGCGCGCCTCCGGGTCGGCGGACAGGCGAGCGGCGGAATCGGCGAGGTCGCGGGCCAGCGCCCGGCTGACCGGGGTGGAGCGGGCGAGTTGCTCGGCCGGGACCACGGCCTGCTCCCAGCGCATCGCCCCCGTGGCGGCCTGGAGCGCGTAGACGCCGCGCAGGAAGCCGGGCAGGGCGGCCCCGCCGGCACCAGCGGGCCGGGGCAGGAAGTCGAGCGTGCGGGTTTCCTTCTTCGCGGCGTCGAACACCACGCAGACGCCGCCGCCGGTCATCCCGACGCGCGACGGCAGGGTGACAGCCATGGCCATCGCCATGGCGGTGGCGGCGTCGCCGGCCTTGCCGCCCTGGGCGATGATGTCGCGCCCGATCTCCGCCGCGCGCGGCTCGTCGGCCGCGACGAAGCTCTGGGCCGGGGCGCCCGTGCGGTATTTCGTGTTGACGCATCCGCCCACCAGCGATGCGGCTATGGCAATCGCGCCCAACCCTTGCCAGATTCGGCGGGTGGAATGGGGCGCCCGGGCCGGCATCTTGACCGGCTGCCCGGTGTCCCGGTGTGCGGAGGAAGAAACGGTGCGCAAGCCCAGCAGGCTGGTTTCGGTCATCGCCATGGTTGCCGTGATGGTTCTGTCGTGGTCGCCGCCCGCGGGCGCGCAGCGGCGCCAGGAGATGCAATTCCTGAGCGACGCCGAGACGGAACATATCATCCGCGACATGGCGCGGCCAATCTTCCAGGCCGCCGGCATCGATCCGGACGCGGTGAACATCGTCCTGGTCAATGACAACACCATGAACGCCTTCGTCGCCGGCGGGCAGAACATCTTCCTGCACACCGGCCTGCTGCTGGGGCTGGAGGACGCCGGGCAGCTGATCGGCGTGATCGCCCACGAAACCGGCCACATCGCCGGCGGCCATCTGGTCCGCGGGTCGGAGGCGATGGAGAACGCCTTTCTGTCCTCGCTGATCGGCATGGGCATCGGCATCGTCGGCGGCATCGCCGCGGGCAACGCCGGGGCCGGTGCTGCGGGCGTCATGCTGGGCCAGCATCTGGCGGAGCGCAACTTCCTGTCCTTCTCGCGCAGCCAGGAATCCTCGGCCGACCAGGCGGGCCTGTCCTACATGGAGCAGTCGGGCATCTCGGCGGAGGGGCTGGTCACCTTCCTGGAGAAGCTGGGCGCCGCCGACGATCCGCTGCTGGTGGACCGCGACGCCGGCTACCGCCGCACCCACCCGCTGACCCGCGAGCGCATCGAGACGGTGCGCAATTTCGTGGAGCGGTCGCGCGCCGGCAAGAAGCCGGTGCCGGCGCAATGGAACGAGGAATTCCGCCGCATCCAGGCCAAGCTCTACGCCTATCTCGACCCCAACGGGGCGCTGCGCCGCTACAAGGCGGACGACCCGTCCTTCGTGGCGCGCTATGGCCGGGCCTACGCCTATTTCCGGCGCGGCGAGATCCGGCAGGCGCTGCCGCTGGTCGACGGGCTGATCGCCCAGGAGCCGAAGAACGCCTTCCTCTACGAGATGAAGGGCGACCTGATGCTTCAGAACGGGCGGGCGGTGGACGCCGCCGCCCCCTATCGCAAGGCGATCGAGCTGGAGCCGGACGCCGGCAGCATCCGTGTCTCGCTGGCCCATTCGCTGATGGAGCAGAACGACAGCCGGCTGGCCGATGAGGCGCTGCGCAACCTTCAGGTCGCCTCCAAGACCCAGGCCCAGTCCGCCTTCCTGTGGCGGCTGATGGCCCAGGCCTGGAGCATGAAGGGCAACGCCGGCATGGTCGCCTACGCCACCGCCGAGGAAGCCTTCGCCCGCGGCGACAAGCCGATGGCCCGCTTCCAGGCGGAGCGGGCGGAGAAGCTGCTGCCCGCCGGTTCCCCCGGCTGGTTGCGCGCCCAGGACATCCGCGGACAGGCGGGCGGCAAGTGAGCCTCCTCCGTTCGCGCGCCCTCCGTTTGCGCGGTGCACAGCCGTCTTGCCTGACCCCGCCGTCCCGGTCCACAGTATCGCCCCGATTCGCGCCGTTTTGGCTCCCCACGAGAGAGTTCGACATGACCCGCTTCCGCCCCGCCGCCCTGGCGCTCGCCGCCGCGCTGGCCCTTCCGACGGGGCTGCTGGCCCCCGCCCTCCAGGCGCAAAGCCCGATGGACGACGCGCAGCGCAAGGCCGTCGAGGAGGTCGTGCGCGACTACATCCTGAAGAACCCGGAAATCATCCTAGAGGCCGTGGACTCGCTCCAGAAGCGCCAGAAGATGGCCGAGGAGCAGAAGGCCAAGGCGGCGCTGGCCGACAACAAGGCGGCGCTGTTCCAGAACCCCGCCGATCCGGTGACCGGCAACCCCAAGGGCGACGTGACGGTGGTTGAGTTCTTCGACTACCAGTGCGGCTACTGCAAGGCCGTGCAGGCCGACACCGAGCGTCTGATCAAGGACGACGGCAAGCTGCGCTTCGTCTTCAAGGAGTTCCCGATCCTCAGCCCGGCCTCGCTGACCGCGGCCAAGGCGGCCCTGGCGTCGCGCGGGCAGGGCAAGTATCTGGAATTCCACAACGCGCTGATGGCCCACCGCGGTCAGCTCGACGACGACGTGATCCAGCGGCTGGCCAAGTCGGTCGGGCTGGACACCGACAAGCTGAAGAAGGACATGAACAGCCCCGAGGTGCTGAAGGTCATCGCCGCCAACCAGGCGCTGGCCGAGGAGCTGGGCATCCGCGGCACCCCGGCCTTCGTCATCGGCGACGAGCTGGTCCCCGGCGCGATCAAGCTGGACCAGATGAAAGACCTCGTCGCCGCGGCCCGCAAGGGCTGAGGCTGGGACGGGAAGTGACGATGACCAAGCCGACCACCGTCGTCTTCGACATCGGCCAGGTGCTCATCGAATGGGACCCGCGGCATCTCTACCGCGAGCTGTTCGACGGGTACGAGGACCTGATGGAGGACTTCCTCGACAACGTCTGCAGCCCCGCCTGGAACCTGGAGCAGGACCGCGGCCGCCCGTGGGACGAGGCGGTTGCCGCCCTGACCGCCGAGTTTCCCGACTGCCGTGAACTGATCCGCGCCTATCATGAGCGGTGGGAAGAGATGGTGCCCGGCCCCATGGCCGGGACGCCGGAAGTCCTGATGGAGTTGAAGCAGCGCGGAACGCCGCTCTATTCCATCACCAACTTCTCGTCGGAAAAGCTGGCGCTGACCCGCCGGCGCTTCGATTTCCTGAACGTCTTCGACGGGATCATCGTGTCCGGCGACGAGAGGCTGGTGAAGCCGGACCCGGCGATCTTCCAGCTCCTGCTGGATCGCTACGGTCTGCGGGCCGCGGACTGCTTTTTCATCGACGACAGCCCCGCCAACGTCGAGGCCGCCCGCGCCATCGGCATGACGGCTCATCGTTTCTCCGGCGCCGCCAGCCTGCGCGCCGAACTGGAGGAGCTGGGGCTTCTGTAGCCCCAGCCTTTCTTACGTCGCGTCGCCCGGATAGCGGATGGCGACGACTTCGATCTGCTCCAGCCCGGCGGGGGTGCGCAGGTCCACCACGTCGCCCTCCTGCGCCTTCAGCAGGGCGCGGGCGATGGGTGAAATCCAGCTCACATGGGCGCGGTCCATATCCACCTCGTCGGCGCCGACGATGGTGACGGTGTTCTCCGTCCCGTCCTCGCGCGCGTAGGTGACGGTGGCGCCGAAGAACACGCGGTCGCGGTTCTTCTGGAGCGTGGGATCGACCACCTCCGCCGATTCCAGGCGCTTGGTCAGGAAGCGGATGCGCCGGTCGATCTCGCGCAGGCGCTTCTTGCCGTAGATGTAGTCGCCGTTTTCCGAGCGGTCGCCGTTGCCGGCAGCCCAGGACACCACCTCGACCACCTTCGGGCGTTCGACCCGCAGCAGCGAGCGCAGCTCCTCCTGCATGCACTGGAAGCCTTCGGGCGTCATGTAGTTCTTCACGCCCTTGGGCAAGGGTTTGGGATCGTCGGCCTCGTCGTCGTCGGGGGCGGAGTCGTTCTCCCGGGTGAAGGCCTTGCTCATGGTCGGGACCCTTCGCGGTTCTCAGGAAAAAGAAAAGGCGCCGCGAGGCGCCTTTTCCAGTCTTTACGGCGATGAAGCGCGCGCTTAGCGGCTCCACCAACCCCGGCGCGGCTTGGCCTCCGGAGCGGCGTTGGCGCTGGCCGGCTCGTTGGCCGGGGCGACGGGCGCCTCGCTGACCGCCGGAGCGGGTGCTGCCTCGGCGGGAGCGTCCGCCGCGGTCTTGCGCTTGCGCGCCGGGCGCTTCTTCGCCTCCTCGGCGACCGGAGCCGCAACCGGGGCCGGAGCGGGCGCCGCCTCGGCGGGAGCGTCCGCCGCGGTCTTGCGCTTGCGCGCCGGGCGCTTCTTCGGCTCCTCGGCGACCGGGGCCGCAACCGGCGCCGGGGCGGGAGCGGCCTCAACGGCCGCGGTCTTCGCCTTGCGGCTGCGCGACGGCTTGGCCGGCGGCGGAGCGGTTTCCTCCGGCGCGGCGGCGGCCTTCGCGGTGGCCTTGCCACCCTTGGCGGCGCCCTTCGCGGCACGCTTCGGCTTGGCGGGGGCCGCTTCCGGCTCCGCCGTCACCGACTCGGCAGCCTCCGCGGCGGTCGCCTTGGCGCGGCCACGGCGCGGCTTGCGGGCCGGAGCCTCCTCGGCCACCGGGGCGGCTTCCTCGGCGGTCGGACCCTCCGCGGCGGTGTCCGGAGCGGCATCGGCGGCGTTGTCTTCGGCCACCGCGCTGGTCAGGACCCAGTCGAACTCGACCGGCTCCATGTCCGCCGGCAGTTCCGGCGGGTTGACGGCGCGGCCGGCCTCGACGGCGGTCGGGAAGGACTCGGCTTCCGCCTCGCCCTCGACGCCATCTTCCGATTCGGCGGCGGGCAGACCCTCGCCGGCCTCCAGGCCCTCGCGCTGGCGGGACCGCCGGCGACCACCGCGCTTGCCGCGGCGGCGCTTCTTGCGCTCGCCATTGGCGTCACCGTTCGTCTCGAACGCATCGGTGCCGTCGTCCGCCTCGGAGGCGGCCAGATCGGCGTCCTCGTCCTCGTCGTCCTCGATGTGGGCGGGGCCGACATCGACGTCGTTGATGACGAACTCCGGAGCGTCGATCTGGGCGCGCTCGATCGCTTCCTCGTCGACCGCCGTCTCGTCGGCGTCGGTGTCGGCGTCGGCGGCCTCGGCTTCGATCTCGTCGCCCTCGGTCGCCTCGTCGGACGCTTCGGCGGACTCGCCGAACGGCGCGCGGCCATCCTCGCGGTCACGCCCGCGGCCACGGCGGCGGCGGCGGCGGCGGCGGCGGTCGCCCTCGCTCTCCCCGGCGGCGTCGGCGCGTTCCGTGACCTCGGCCCCTGCGACCTCGGCGGCCTCGACGACGGGCGCCTCTTCCTCGGCCTCCTCGGCCTCGGCGGCCAGGATGCGGTCGGTCTCGGCCAGGACACGCTCGGCGCTGACCAGCGGCACGTCGTCTTCCGGCGTGCGGGCCTTCACGCGCTCAAGCCGCAGGTCCGGCGCGATCAGCGTGTCGTCGGCCTGGACCATGACGCGGAACCGGTAGCGGTCCTCGATCTTGGTCAGCTCGCCACGCTTCTGGTTGAGGATGTAGAGCGCGATGCGGGTCGGCACGAAGACGGTGATCTCCGACGACCGCTTGCGGATGCCCTCCTCCTCGATGGCGCGCAGCACGTGCAGCGAGGCGGACTCCACCGAGCGGATGACGCCGGTGCCGGAGCAGTGCGGGCAGCGCTCGAAGTTGGTTTCCAGCAGCGACGGGCGCAGGCGCTGGCGCGACAGCTCCAGCAGGCCGAAGGCGGAGATGCGGCCGAGCTGGATGCGCGCCCGGTCGTTCTTCATCGCCTCCTTCAGGCGGCGCTCCACGGCGGCGTTGTTGCGGGGCTCCTCCATGTCGATGAAATCGATCACGATGAGGCCCGCGAGGTCGCGCAGGCGGAGTTGGCGCGCCACCTCGTCGGCGGCTTCGAGGTTGGTCTTGTAGGCCGTTTCCTCGATGTTGCGCTCGCGCGTCGACTTGCCCGAGTTGACGTCGATGGAAACCAGCGCCTCGGTCGGGTTGATGACGATGTAGCCGCCGGAGCGGAGCTGCACGACCGGGCTGTGGATCGCGTCGATCTGCGTTTCCACCTGATAGCGGTGGAACAGCGGGATCGTGTCGTCCTGGTACTGCATGACGCGCTTGCTGTGGCTCGGCATCATCATGCGCATGAAGTCGCGCGCGGTGTTGAAGCCGGCGCTGCCCTCCACCCAGATCTCGTCGATGTCGTCGGTGTAGAGATCGCGGATCGAGCGCTTGATGAGGTTCGCCTCCTCATAGATGAGGCAGGGCGCGGAGGACTTCAGCGTCTGGACGCGGATGTCGTCCCACAGGCGCAGCAGATATTCGAGGTCGCGCTTGATTTCCTGCTTGGAGCGCTCCAGCCCCGCGGTGCGCAGGATAACCGCCATGCCTTCCGGAATGTCGAGATCGGACAGGATCTCCTTCAGGCGCTTGCGGTCGGCGGGGTTGGTGATCTTGCGGGAAATCCCGCCGCCGCGGCCCGTGTTGGGCATCAGCACGCAGTAGCGGCCCGGAAGCGACAGGTAGGTGGTCAGCGCCGCGCCCTTGTTGCCGCGCTCCTCCTTGGTCACCTGGACCAGCATGACCTGCCGGCGCTTGATGACTTCCTGGATCTTGTAGCTGCGCAGCGGGCGGGCGCGGCGGCGGTGGGCCTCCTCGACCTCGTCCCCGCCGATGACGTCCGGGCTCTCGGCCGGAGCGGCGCCTTCCGGAGCCTCGTCCGAATCCGCGGCCTCGTCCGAACCGCCATCCGAACCGGCGTCGGTGGCGAAGGCCGGGATGTCGCCCTCGAACCCGTCGCCCTCGGCCTCCGCGTAGGAGCCGGGCATCGGGGAGTTTTCCTCGACCACCACATCCGGGCGGATCGGCTCGGCCATCACCGCGCCGTCGGCGGCGGCCTCGGCGCGGGCCTCGGCCTGCTCCTCAAGCCGGCGCTCCTCGGCCAGCAGAGCCTCGCGGTCGGCGATCGGGATGCGGTAGTAGTCGGGATGGATTTCCGAGAAGGCGAGGAAGCCGTGGCGGTTCCCGCCGTATTCCACGAAGGCCGCCTGGAGCGACGGCTCGACCCGGGTCACCTTGGCAAGGTAGATGTTGCCCTTGAGTTGCTTCCGGGTGGCGATTTCGAAGTCGAGGTCTTCGAGTCTGTTCCCATTGACCACGGCAACCCGGGTTTCCTCCGGGTGCGTGGCGTCCACCAGCATGCGCTTGGCCATACAAGATCCCCATGACGCCCCAGGCCGCCCGCGCGACGGACAAGCCGCCAGGGCGCGTCATCGTTGTGAGCGAAGCCTGCGGAACCGGCCCCTAACCCGTCGAACGGCGCTGACGAAGCAGCCAGGACGGGTCGGGCTTCGGCCTCCGGGTTACGGCCTTGCGGCCGGCACCAGCTTCGAGGTTTCGTCCCAATCCACCGGCAACCCAGAAGCGTCACGCCCCGGACCGCGCCCGATGATGTAAATTTCGGCCGTGGGGGTCCGCGGGCGACGCCCACAGTCACCCCGGAGAGAAACCTCTCGGAAGAGTGGGCTGGTGGGTCGCGGTATGTCGCAGAGCTACCATAGACAAGCACGAAACCATGCACAACTTGGAATTCGGCGAAAGTTGCGGTCCGCCGCATCCGGTTCGGCGGCATTCCATCGGGATGGGGGCGAAGCAGGGCAGTGTTGCACGAACGGCACCCTCGCCGACAATTCCGCCACGCGCCCGGACACCACGGTTGAGCGCCTTGATTTCGCTGCGCTATAGCTGGGCGCTGGCTTTGCCGGTTTGTGGTTTCTGGTGGAACGGATGCCCCGATTGCTCGCGATTGTCGCTGCGCTGGGCGCCCTTCTGGGGGCGGTCGCCCTGCCGTGCGCCCCGGCGCAGGCCCAGACCACCGCGGCGCTGCCCTTTCCGCCGCCGATGCAGGAGCGGGTGTCCGTGCTGAACGCGCGGCTCGGCCTGCATCCCGACAAGACGCGGCTGGTTCTGGAACTCACCGACTCGGTGCCCTTCACCGTGTCGGTGCACGGCTCGCCCTACCGCGTCGTGGTCGATCTGCCGGACGTGAGCTGGCCGGGCGGCAACACGGTGATGGCGGGCAAGGGCATAGTCGCCCGCTACCGCTTCGAGGGGCGCGACGGCGGCGCCTCCCGCCTCGTGGTGGAGACCGACGGGCCGGCGCGGGTGGTCGAGTCCTACCTCATCCCGCCGCGCGACGGCTTCAAGCCGCGCTTCGTCCTCGACATCGCCCGCACCACCCCCGCGCAGTTCGCCGCCTCCGCCCCGGTCGCCGCGACCACGGCCACTGCGGCCACCGCGTCGGTGAGCCGCGACGCGGTCCGCCCGCCGGCGAAGAAGGACCCCATCGTGCCGGTCGCCGCGGCCCTTCCGCCCCCGGTCCCGCCGCGGGCGGCCCCGGTGCCGGAAAAGCCGATGATCGTCGTCGATCCCGGCCATGGCGGCGTCGATCCCGGCGCGGTCGGGGTCGGCGGGGTCTATGAGAAGGACATCACGCTGGCGATGGCGCGGGAGCTGAAGCGCCAGTTGGAAGGGTCGGGCCGCTACCGGGTGCGGCTGACCCGCGACAAGGACGTGTTCATCCGCCTGCGCGACCGCGTCGCCATCGCGCGGGAGTCCAACGCCGACCTGTTCCTGTCGCTGCACGCCGACAGCATCGGCTCCGCCAACATGCGCGGCCTGTCCATCTACACCCTGTCCGACCGGGCCTCCGACCGCGAGGCGGAGATGCTGGCCGCCAAGGAGAACCGGGCCGACGCGCTGGCCGGCATGGACCTGTCCTCCGAGAACGATCTGGTGGCCTCGATCCTGATCGACCTCGCCCAGCGCGACACGATGAACCACTCCAAGCGGTTCGCCAACATGGCGCTGGAGCATCTCGGCCGCGAGGTCAAGCTGATCCCCAACAAGCCGCACCGTCAGGCCGGCTTCGCCGTGCTGACCGCGCCGGACATGCCGTCCGCGTTGGTCGAGATGGGCTATCTGTCGAGCCCGCAGGACGTCAGCCTGCTGAGCAAGTCGGCCCACCGGGAAAAGCTGGGCCGCGGCATGGTCCGCACCATCGACGCCTATTTCAAATGGCTGACCGGGGCGCAGAAGAGCTGAGGCATCGACTGTTGGGCGCCGCCATCCGGTCACAGCCATGCGGGTGGGGGCGGGCGGGCATACGCGCTGCCGGGTCACCACTTTCTTGCATGCGCCTTGTGGCCGTCACATTTTCCTGACATGGCTGCGAGGGAGTCGGACTGCCGCCCCTCGCGGTGTAGGATGCCGCCCATCGGATGGTTCCGCGTCTTCCCGGTCTCTGTCCCGGACGAAGGCGGCGGGACCGCCGCCATGCCTGTCTGGGAACCGTCATGCGCTTTATTCTGTCCGCCCTGATGGCCGTCGTGATCCTCGCCCTGGCCGGGGCGGGAGGGCTGGTCTACATGCTGGACCATTACGATCACGAACTGCCGGACTACACCAAGCTCGCCAACTACGAACCGCCGGTGACCACCCGCGTCCATGCGGGCGACGGACGCCTGCTGGCGGAGTTCGCGTCGGAAAAGCGCGTGTTCGTCCCCATCGACGCCATGCCGAAGCGCGTGACGAACGCCTTCCTGTCCGCCGAGGACAAGAACTTCTACGACCACAAGGGCATCGACCCCGTCGGCATCGCCCGCGCCATCCTGACCAACGTGGAGAATCTCGGCCGCGACCGCCGGCCGATGGGCGCCTCGACGATCACGCAGCAGGTCGCCAAGAACATGCTGCTGACCAACGAGGTGTCCTTCTCGCGCAAGATCAAGGAAGCGATCCTGGCGGTCCGCATCGAGCGGGCCTTCAGCAAGGACCGCATCCTCGAGTTGTATCTGAACGAGATCTTCCTGGGATACCGCTCCTACGGCGTGGCGGCGGCGGCGCTGAACTACTTCAACAAGGCGCTGGACGAGCTGGACATCGAGGAGGCGGCCTATCTGGCGGCCCTGCCCAAGGCGCCCAGCAACTACCACCCGGAACGCCAGCGCGACGCCGCCATCGCGCGGCGCAACTGGGTGATCGGGCGCATGGCCGAGGACGGGCACATCACCCCGGAAGAGGCCAGGATCGCCCAGTCCAAGCCCCTGGTCGTGCGCAAGCGCGACGAGCAGGAGTATGTGACGTCGGAGTATTTCGCCGAGGAGGTCCGGCGCGAGCTGGTGAAGCTCTACGGCGAGCAGGCGCTCTACGAGGGCGGCCTGTCGGTCCGCGCCTCGATGGACCCGGTGCTCCAGCAGGCGGCGACCAAGGCGCTGCGCACCGGGCTGGTGCAGTACGACCGCCGCCACGGCTACCGCGGGCCGGTCGGCAAGATGGAGAATTTCGACAACTGGGCGAAGAAGCTCGCCTCCATGGCGCCGCCTCCGGGGTCCGAGGGCTGGCATCTGGCGGTGGTGCTGAAAGACGACGAGGCGGCGGCGCTCGACATCGGTCTGCCGGACGGCTCGCGCGGCCGCGTGCCGCTGGCCGAGCTGCGCTGGGCGCGGGCGCAGCGCGACGACAACCGGCTCGGCCCGGAAATCCGCCGCCCCTCCGACGTCGCCAAGCTGGGCGACCTGATTTTGGTCGAGGCCGCCGGCAAGGACGAGAAGGGCAAGGAGCCGCCGGCGGGCACCTACGCGCTGCGGCAGGTCCCGGCGGTGCAGGGCGGTCTGGTCGCGCTCGACCCGCACACCGGCCGCGTGCTCGCCATGGTCGGCGGCTTCTCGCCGCAGATGAGTTCCTTCAACCGCGCCACCCAGGCGATGCGGCAGCCGGGCTCCTCCTTCAAGCCCTTCGTTTATCTGACGGCGCTGAACCAGGGCTTCACCCCGTCCTCGCTGGTGATGGACGCGCCGTTCGAATACGACCCCGGCCACGGCCAGCCGATCTGGCGGCCGGAGAACTTCAGCCACGAATTCTACGGCCCGACGCCGCTGCGCGCCGGCATCGAGAAGTCGCGGAACGTCATGACCGTCCGTCTGGCCCAGGCCGTCGGCATGGACAAGGTGAAGGCGGTGGCCGAGAATTTCGGCATCACCGACAACCTCCAGCCCTACCTGCCGATGTCGCTCGGCGCCGGTGAGACGACCGTGCTGCGCCTCGCCACCGCCTACGCCATGCTGGCCAACGGCGGCAAGCGGGTGAGCCCGACCTTCATCGACCGCGTGCAGGACCGCAACGGCAAGACCGTCTTCCGCCACGACACGCGCCCCTGCGCCTCCTGCAACCAAGTGGCCTGGAGCGACGGGCTGACCGTTCCCGCCGTCGCCGACACGCGGGAGCAGGTGAACGACCCGCGCACCGTCTACCAGATGGTCTCCATGCTGGAGGGCGTCGTCCAGCGCGGCACGGCGACGAAGCTGCTGTCGCTGGGCAAGCCCCTGGCCGGCAAGACCGGCACGACCAACGACAGCCACGATGCGTGGTTCATGGGCTTCTCGCCCGACCTCGTCGTCGGCACCTACATCGGCTTCGACCAGCCGCGCTCGCTGGGCGCCCGCGAAACCGGCGGCTCGGCGGCGGTTCCGGTGTTCAAGGACGTGATGGAGGTGGCGCTGAAGGACCAGCCGGCCACGCCGTTCCGCGTGCCGCGCGGCCTGCGCCTCGTCCGTGTCAACCCGGAGAACGGGCGCCTCGCCCAGCCCGGCGAGCGCAAGGCCATCTGGGAGGCCTTTATCCCTGGCACCGAGCCGAACCCCGACCAGCCGCAGATGGTGCTGGACGGCTCGGCCCACGCTGCGGACGGCGGCTGGACCGGTGGGGTGCCCGGCGGCGATCCGGCGGCCCAGCAGCCGGGTGGCTGGGGCGCTCCGGCGGCTCCGCCCTCGGCGGCGACGGTGGGGACCGGCGGCCTCTACTGACCGCGTTCCCTCGGCAATAAAAAAGCCCCGCTTCCCGGTTCGGGAGGCGGGGCTTTTCTTTTGTGCGGAGGTTCAGGGCCGCGCGGCGGTGTGGGTGTCGGTGCGGATCTGGGCGATGGCCTCGGCCGGAGCCGTGTCGGTGGAGCAGTCGGCCAGCGGGCGCAGCCGGTCCTCCATCCGCGCCAGCATCACGCGGACCCCCTCCTGGTTGATGTGCAGGGCGTCCACGAAATGGGCCTCGTCCTCGACCTCGCGGCGGGTGTCGATGACCGGCACGTCGGGCGGCAGGCGGGCCTTCAGATCCTCGAAGAAGGCGTCGAAGTTGGTCACCTTCTCGATGTAGCCGGGGAAGAAGGGCGTGATGACCACGGCGACCCGCGTGCCCTTCTCCCGCGCCGTGCCGATGATGCGGTCCAGCGCGTCCCAGTTCGGCTGGAAGCCCTCCATCCGCTCCGTCGGCGCCTTTTCGAGCTGGGCCTTGAGGAAGGGAGACATGGTGCCGCTCAGCGTCCGGTCGCCGGTCGGATGCAGCCCGTCGAAGGCCAGCCGGATCGTCTGGTTGTTGTTGAAGATCAGCGTGTTGAACAGCTTGTTGGAGGCCCACATGGTGGCGTCGACCTGCCGGATGAAGCCGTCCACCCGCTCCGAGTAGTAGGCCAGCAGCGGCAGGTCGGCGAGCGCCTTGGGATCGTCGACCACGCTCGTCGGCTCGACCAGCAGCAGGCGGGGGGCGCCGTGCCGGTCCAGGTAATCCTCCCACAGCAGGTCGCCGACCGTGGTGGGGGCGCCGCCCATGCCCAGGTTCAGCACCCGCCCGCAGGTCAGCGCCTGCACCTCCTCCACCGGGAAGTGGTTGTCGGCGCGGGAGTTGCCCAGGATCACCACGTCGGCGGGGGGCCCGTTGCGGTAGACGGTCATGAAGCGGTCCGACGACTGGAGGAGCGTGTCGCCCATCCAGGACGCCACCGCGCGGTCCATGGCGACCACCATGCCCAGGATCAGTCCGACGACGGCCAAAAGGCGGATCATGGTTCGGGCTCCCTCAGAACTGGAAATAGATGAAGGATCGGTTGGCGAAGTTGCCGAAGAGCAGGAGCATCAGGATCAGCGTGGCGCAGCCGGCGGAGCGGACCACGACGTTCACCCCGGCGTAGCGGCGCCCGGCGCCGAACTCGATCATCGCGTCGATCATCAGCACGACGAGGCCGAACAGGGCGACGCGGACCAGATAGCTCATCTGCTGCATGCCGCGCGGCAGGCTGAAATCGCCCTCGGCGATGATGCCCAGGATGGTCCGCACCGTGTGCATGTCGTCGGCGCGGAAGGGCAGCCAGGTCAGCGTGATGAGAAGGAAGACCAGCCCGACGGTCAGCAGCTTGCCCGCCACCAGCGGTGCGCCGCTCAGCCGCAGCGGGCTGCGCTTGGCCAGCCAGCGCAGGCCGTCCTCCGCCGCCATCAGGGCGGCGTGCATGGCGCCCCACAGGACGAAGGTCCAGGCGGCGCCGTGCCACAGGCCGGACACCAGCATCACGATGGTCAGGTTGCGGATGCGCAGCCAGTGGGTGCGCCCGCCGCCCATCGGGATGTAGACGTAGTCGCGGAACCATGTGGACAGCGAGATGTGCCAGCGCCGCCAGAAGTCCTTCATGCCCATGGCGAAGTAGGGGCGGGCGAAGTTCTGGCAGAGCGTGTAGCCGAAGATCTGCGCCAGACCGATGGCGATCAGCGAGTAGCCGGCGAAGTCGCCGTAGATCTGGAGCGAGAAGCAGATCAGCCCGATGACGTGGTTCAGCGCGTTGAAGAACTCCGGCTGGGCGAAGCGCGCGTCGACCACCGCGGCGGCGTTGTCGGCCAGACCGAGCTTGAGGAAATAGCCCCAGATGATCTTCTCCAGCCCGGCGAAGCGGAAGGCGAAGCTGACATCCTGGCGGGGACCGTTCTGGATCTGGGGCAGCAGGTCGCGCGCCCGGACGATCGGGCCGGCGACGAGTTGCGGGAAGAAGGCGACGAAGGTCGCGTAGCGCAGCAGCGACCGCTCCGGCTTCTCCAGATGGCCGAGATAGAGGTCCAGCGTGTAGCTGAGATTCTGGAAGGTGTAGAAGGAAATGCCGACGGGCAGGATGATGGACAGCGTGCGGTGCCCGACGTCGAGGCCGAGCGAGGCCAGCGCCACCTGCGCGCTGTCGATGAAGAAATTGAAGTATTTGAAAAAGAACAGGATCGCCAGATTGGTCGCCACGCTGATCTGCATGAAGATGCGCGCGGTGGCCCGGTTCGGCGCGTCGGCGATGCGCAGGCCGCAATAGAAGTCCAGCAGCGTCGTGCCGGCGAGCAGCAGGCAGAAGCGGTAATCCCAGAAGCCGTAGAAGATGTAGCTGGACACCAGCAGCAGCGGCGTGAACAGCCGCGTCCTGGCGAGCATCATGAAGCCCGCCGTGAAGGCCGTGATGAACAGCAGGAACCCCAGGCTGGTGAAGTTCATCGGGGGGCCACGCTATTGTTGTTGGGGAACGGGGGCGCCGACAGCCCGCGCCCATCGAATGACGGGCACGAACGTCGGTGACGCTATCACGGGGGACTGCCACTTATTCGCGCCGCGAAAGTGGTTTTGCGGCGCAAAAACGGTTTCATCCGAGTGGGTTGCCCAGCTGTCCCTGTGACGGTGTGGTGCTCCGGCGGATTACCGTTCCGGTCTGGTCCAGCGTCGCGGAAGCCGGCGCGGCTGTGGAATAAGAGGGTGCAACGCCGCTCCCAACCCGCTACATAAGGGCCAAGACACTGGTTCAACTCTGGCTGACGAGGAGGCACTGCGATGCGGGCCGAGATCGAAGCGGCCGCCGGCGAGATTAGAGAATCGCTGGCGCTGCTGAGGAGGCATCTTTGACTGGGATAACGCGCTGCGTCGTCTCGACGAACTGAACGCCCACGCCGAAGACCCCAAGCTTTGGGACGACCCGTCCCGCGCGCAAACCATCATGCGCGAGCGCACCCAGCTCGAAACCTCGGTGAACGGCTATCGCGCCCTTGAGCGCGACCTGTCCGACAGCCTGGAACTGATCGAGATGGGCGAGGCCGAGGGCGACGCGACTGTGGTCGCCGATGCCGAGGCCCAGCTCTATGCGCTGCGCGACCGCGCCGCGAAGCTCCAGATCGAGAGCCTGCTCTCCGGTGAGGCGGACGCCAACGACTGCTTCATCGAGGTGAACGCCGGCGCCGGCGGCACGGAGGCCCAGGACTGGGCGCTGATGCTGATGCGCATGTACCTCCGCTGGGCGGAACAGCACGGCTACAAGACGCAGTGGCTTGAGGAAAGCCCCGGCGAAGAGGCTGGCATCAAGTCCGCCACCGCGCAGATCAGCGGCCACAACGCCTATGGCTGGCTGAAGACCGAGGCCGGCGTGCACCGTCTGGTGCGCATCAGCCCGTTCGACAGCCAGGCCCGCCGCCAGACCAGCTTCGCCGCCGTCTCGGTGTCTCCGGTGATCGACGACAAGATCAACATCGAGATCAACGAGAAGGACTGCCGCATCGACACCTTCCGGGCGTCGGGCGCCGGCGGCCAGCACGTCAATAAGACGGACTCGGCGATCCGCATCACCCACCTGCCCACCGGCATCGTGGTGGCCTGCCAGCAGGAGCGCTCGCAGCACAAGAACCGCGCCAAGGCGTGGGACATGCTGCGCGCCCGCCTGTACGAGCGGGAGCTGAAGATCCGCGAGGACGCCGCCGCTGCCCTTGAGGCGACCAAGAGCGACATCGGCTGGGGCCACCAGATCCGCTCCTACGTCCTGCACCCCTACCAGATGGTGAAGGACCTGCGGACCGAGGTGGAAACCTCGCAGAGCCAGGCGGTGCTGGACGGCGACCTGGACATGTTCCTGGAAGCCGCACTGGCCGCCCGGCTTAAGGGGCAGAGCGACGACGCGGCTGCGTGAGGTGCGGGAGGGGGGAGGTCTTGCCCCCTCCCTAACCCTCCCCCGCTCTCGGCGGACCGAAGGTCCGCCTGCCGCGTCAGCGCAAACCTCTGGTTTGCGCGAGAGCTGTCGCAGGGGAGGGGACTTGATCCTCCCTCCCCTGCGACAGCGGGGGAGGGCCGGGGTGGGGGTAATACACCCCCCCTAATTTTATCCCTTGGGAAGAAACGCGGCCTCTGCGTTGTTGATCTCCGCAACAAGAAACGGAGAGAGACCATGAACCGCAGCCTGTTCGCCGCCTTCCTCGCCGCCACGGCCTTCGCGGCGCCGGCCTACGCCGCCTGTCCGACGGATTCGATGACGCCGGACATGTACTTTGCTTATGTCGAAGGCATCCAGAAGACCCTGACCGAGCAGGGCTTCCGTCCCGGCGTGATCGACGGGAAGATCGGTCCGAACACCCGCTCCGCCATCCGCGCCTACCAGAAGGCCGCGAAGCTCCCGGTGGACGGCTGTCCGACGCAGGAGCTTCTCGACCATATCAACTTCTCCCAGCCGAAGGTCTACGGACCGGGCAAGCGGTGAACCCTACGTCCCCTCTCCCGCCCCGGGAGAGGGAGGGGCCCGCCGCGAAGGCGGCGGGAGGGTGAGGGCGCCGCCAAGGATCAATGCGCCGTTCTCGCACGACCCTCACCCGGCCCTTCGGGCCACCCTCTCCCGGGACGGGAGAGGGGTTTGGCGAGCAGCTCACTTCACGAAGGTCAGGTCCATGACGGACTTGGCGTCCAGCGCTTTGTCCACCTGACCTTCGGACTGCCAGAACTTCACCTGATTGACGACGTCGTCGACCAGCAGCTTGCCCTTCGGCTCGACATAGGGCAGGCCGGCGGCGACGACCTCGGGCTTCTGCTTGGTCGCCTCGGCGATGATCGCCAGAAGCTCGTCGTACCCGGGGCCCTTCACCACGGCGCCGGACGCGTCCTTGGCGTTGAAGGCGGCGTGGTACTCGGCCAGCCCGGTCAAATAGGCGCTGACGAACTTCTCGGCCAGCGGGCGGCGCTGGGCGACGGTCTTCGGGCTGGTGAAGAGGGCGCCGAGCTGCCACGGCGTCTCGTCGCCGACCCAACCGAGGATGGTGCCCGAGCCTTCGGCGGCGAGCTGGCGGGCCACCGTCACCGGGGCGATCACCGCGTCCACCTGACCGCCCTTGAAGGCGGCGACCATCTTCGGCACGTCCTGCATCGCCACCATGGTCACGTCCTTGACCGTGAAGCCGTGCTTCTGGCCGAGCAGGCCGACCATGTAATGGAAGGTCGAACCGACCGTGGTGATGGCGATGCGCTTGCCTTTGAGGTCGGCCGGCTTGGTCAGCCCGGCGTCATGCGCCGCCTTGGTCGCCACATAGGCGCTGAGCTGGAAGCCCGGCTCGTCGCGGCTCTGCGCTGCGATCATCGTGACGGCGCCCTTGGCGGCGAGGTTGTAGAAGCCCGCCGTCAGGCCGGTCACGCCGAAATCCACGTCGCCCGAGGCCACCGCCACCGGCACCTGCTGGGCCGAGGTGAACATCTTCAGGTCGACGTCCAGCCCTTCCTTCTCGAAATAGCCCTTGGACTTGGCGATGAAGATCGGGCCGGAGGAGGCCAGCGCCAGCACGCCGATGGAGGTCTTCTCCAGCCCCTGCGCCTCGGCGGCGGGCGTCCCGGCCAGCGCCAGGGCCGCGGCACCCATTGCACCCAGAACCAAACGGCGGCTCCAACGCACGACGGTCATTCTCAGTCTCCCATTCTCAATCATCATTTTTCTCACCGCCATTTCAGAAGGCGGCGTTCCAGGATGGACAGCACGGTCCCGATGCTCAGGCCGAGCAGCGAGAGAACCAGCACGCCGGCCAGCAGCTGGTCGGTCAGCATCAGGTTGCCGGCGGTCAGGACGAAGGCGCCGATGCCGTATTCCGCGCCGATCATCTCCGCCGCGACCACCAGGATCAGCGCGATGGAGGCGGTGATGCGGAAGCCGGCGAGGATGCCGGGCAGGGCGCCGGGAAGCACGATCTTGCGCAGGATCGACGCCCAGGGCAGGCCGAAGCTCTGCGCCATGCGGATCAGGTTGCGCGGCACCGAATCGATGGCGCTGTAGGTGGCGATCACCGTCGGGAAGAAGACGCCGAAGCCGATGGTGGCGAACTTCGACGGCTCGCCGATGCCGAACCACAGGATGAAAAGCGGCAGCAGCGCGATCTTCGGGATCGGGAAGAAGGCCGAGACCAGCGGCACGCCGACCGCCCGCGCCACCGAGCCGATGCCCATGGCGAATCCCACGGCCATGCCGGCCACCGTGCCCATGACCCAGCCGACGCCGATTCGCATCAGCGACGCCTTCAGGTGCTGCCACAGCGATCCGTCCTGCGCCATGGCGGCGAGCGCCGAGGCGACCGCGCTCGGCGGCGGCAGGAACAGCTCGCTGACGAGGCCGAAGCGGTTGGTGGACTCCCACACCGCGATCAGCACCACGAAGGCGAGCAGCGCTGCCCACCGGTGCCCCTTGACCGTGAAGCCGCCGCCGCGGAAGCGGACGGGTTGCGACGGCGCGGCGGAGCGGTCGGTCATGGGGAGACTGGTGTCAGGCATCGGCGATCTCCCGGTCGGCCAGTTGGGCCTCGGCCCGGATCAGGTGCCACAGCCGGTCGCGCACCTCCGCCAGATGGGCCTGGGCGGAGGGCTCCAGCCGCTGGTCGCGCGGCTCCTCGATGGTCACGATCTCGCGCAGGCGGCCCGGACGGCGGCTGAGCACGACGACCCGGTCGGCCAGACGCAGCGCCTCGTCCAGATTGTGGGTGACGTAGAGGGCGGTCGTCCGCTCGCGCTGCCAGAGCGACAGGAAGTCCTCCATCAGCAGCTCGCGCGTCTGGGCGTCGAGCGCCGACAGCGGCTCGTCCAGCAGCAGCATGGCCGGGCGCACGGCCAGCGCGCGGGCGATGCCAACGCGCTGCCGCATGCCGCCCGACAACTGCTTGGGCAGCGCCTTGCGGAAGTCCCACAGACCCATGCGGCGCAGGCCGGACTCGATGCGCTCCCGCCGCTCGGCCGCCGACAGCGGGTGGTGTTCGAGGACGAGCGACAGGTTGTCCTCGACGCTGCGCCAGGGCAGCAGGGCGAAGTCCTGGAAGATGAAGGTGATCGGGTTCAGGCAGCCGTCCGGCACTTCGCCCGCCACCGCGATGCTGCCGGAGGTGGGCGCCACGATGCCGCCGGCGATGCCGAGCAGGGTGGACTTGCCACAGCCCGACGGGCCGATGACGGCCAGAACCTCCCCCTCCTGCACCGTCAGGTCGATGCCGTCCAGTACGACGAGGTCGTCGTAGCGGTGGCACAGGTCCTTGATGATAAGCCTCATTGTCCCTTTCCTGTTGCCGACCCCGCCCAGGCGATCAGCAGTTCATCGCGCGAGGTCAGGCCCGCTTCCGGCAGCGCGTGGTTCACGACGGCCTTGGCGGCGCCGCCGGTCGCTTCCGGCAGGCGGTTCTCCCACATGGCCTGATGGAGCGTGGGCAGCTCGTCCCAGTTCCCGAGGTATGTCGTTGGCACACGGACCGCCCCCGACGCAATGACGCGGTTCAGCCCTGCGATTTCCGCAGCGTTCGAAAGATGCGTACCGACGATGGACGCGGATGGCATCAGGATGCGGCGCTGGCGCATCCACACCTGCGGCGCGTAGAAGCTGTAGCGACGACCATTTCCATTGGGGGCCATGTCGCCGCAATAGACGACGCGGCCCGTGTGCGGCTTCACGAGCATGGTGGAGACGGCCAGCGTGTCGCGCCGCGCCCGTTCCACCACCACGTCGGGCATGCCGCGCGGGTTGTCGGCGGCGCGCAGGATGCGGCCAACCGCTTGGCCCAGCGGCTTGAAGGTGTCCTCGGTGAACAGCCGCACGGCCTCCTTGAAGGCCGCGGTCTCGCGCTGCGGGTCGGGCAGGTCCGGCATGGTCTCGGGCCAGTCGAAATGCGGCACGCGTCGCTTGATCTCGGCCAGCGACACGGCGCCGGCCAGCGCCTCGCCATAGCCGAGCGACAGCACGAAGTCGCGTTCGGAATCCCGGTCGGTGACGACGCAGACGCGGGCACCGGACTCGCGGGCCGCCTCGATGGCCGACAGCGCCATGTCGTCGCGCAGCCCCACCGCCCCGGCGCCGTAGAAGACCAGCACGGCCTCGCCGGGGCGCAGGCGGGCGCGGCGCAGCATCTCGGCGGGCTCGGCGGAACCGGGCTTGCCGAGGAAGGTCATGTGGTAGCCGCTGGAGGCGCCGAAGAAGGTCAGCGCGCCGCCGTCCGCCAGCGATTGGAAGGTGCGCGGGAAGGTCGTCTCGCCGGCGTGGCTGACCGCGTAGTCCACGAGCTGGCCGCCGTTGGCGGCGCGCAGCGCGTCGAGGTAGGGGCGTCCGGCCTCCTCCCATGCCGCCCACTGCGCCGGGTCGGCGGGGATGCGGGTGAAGCCGGCCTCCGCGACGGAGCGGTCCACCGCCTCGGCCCCTCGGGCGCGGATGGCGGCGGCGCGGCGTTCCGACGACACCATGCCGGTCACCTTCATGCGCCGGGCCAGCGCCAGCTCGACGGTCCAGGCGCCGGTGCCGCCGGCCGCGCCCTCGACCAGCAGGCGCTTGCCGGGCTGCACGTCGAGGGCGGTGAACAGCGCGCGGTAGCCGGTTCCGGCGGCGAGCATGTAGCTGCCCGCCTCCTCCAGCGCGAGGCCGGGCGGCAGGGGGAAGAGCTGCGGCCCGTCGGCCAGCATGAACTGCTGGTGGCTGCCGTCCGGCGACTGGTAGCCCTGGATGTGGAAGTCGGTGAACATCGGGTCGGCCCCGGCCTCCGGGTCCAGCAGGTCGGAGACGCCGGAATAGATGGCGACCAGATCGCCGACCGCCAGCCGCCCCTGCGCCTGCAACGCCTCGCCCATGCGCACGACCATGCCGACGCCGCCGGAGCCGGTGACGTGCACGTCCTCGTCATGCTCGTCGAACAGGGAGATGGGAATGCCGGTCAGCGCCCAGACGTCGTTGTAGTTGACCTCGGAAGCCAGGACGTAGACGAGCGCTTGGTTGGGGCTGGGCTCGGGGACGGGGATGACGACCTCGGTTTCGGCCTGCTCCGGGTCGCCGTGGGCCGCCGCGCCGGTTTCCAGGTCGCGGACAACGGCCTGGGCGAGCTGCCAGCGGGGCAGGGGTGTGGCGCCGGGGACGAAGGGGCTGCCGATGGGCAGCACGCCGTCGCGGCTCGCGCGTCTTGGTCGTGCGGGCAGGGGCGGGGACTTCTTCTCCAGGAACAGGGTGATGCCCTTCTTGGCGCCGTTGTCGGAGTCCAGCAGGAAGCGGGCAAAGGCGTCGATCTCGGCCTTGCTGCCGGCGTCGCAGCCGTCACGCAGGCCGGTGTCGACCAACCGGACGATGGTGTCGGCCACCGGGCCGCGGCCGACGCTGTGGGCTTGTTTCAGCAGATGGGCGCATTGCCCCCACCCTCCCGCTTCGCGGGTCCCTCCCTCCCCCGCTGCGCAGGGGAGGGTTTTGTCGGCGGGCGGCGGAGTTCCCTCCCCTGCGAAGCGGGGGAGGGTTAGGGAGGGGGCAAGGGTGTTCGTGGGGGCAAGTGCGGCCTCCCTTGCCATCGCCTTCGCCAGTGTCAGCGCGTCGTCCGCCCACCGCGCCACCACATCGACCAAACCATACTCAAGCGCTGTCCCGGCATCGATCTGGCGCCCCGACAGCAGGATCTCCAGCGCCCGCCCATAGCCCCGCTCCGGGTCCTTGCGCAGCAGCAGGCGCGGCAAGCGTTGCGTGCCGCCATAGCCCGGCGGCAGGAACAGGTTGATCTCCGGCTGGCCCAGCCGGGCTCGCGGATCGGCCACCCGGACATGACAGGCCATGGCCAGCTCGCAGCCGCCGCCGAGCGCCACGCCGCGGATCGCCGCGAACACCGGCTTGTCCAGCGCCGCGAGGGCGCGGAAGACGGCGTGGGCCTTGGCGGGCAGGGCGCGGGCCTCGCTCTCGTCCCGCACCTCGTCGAGAAGCTGGCGGATGTCGGCGCCGGCCACGAAGTTGCGGCCCGTGCCGGTGATCACCACGGCGCGCACGTCCGCCCGCCGGGCGAGATGGGCGACCAGCGTGTCCAGCTCGTCGAGCAGGCGGTCGGAGAGCGCGTTGACCGGCGGGTTGTCGATGGTCACCGTCGCCATGCGCACGCCATCGGCCAGCCGGTCGTACTGAACGGACAGGAAGCGCTGCCGCTCGATGAGGGTCTGTTCCTCCGCCCGCTGTTGGCCGCGTGTCCAGGCGGCGATGCGCGCCTCAAGGTCGGTCAGGCACTCCGGGTTGCGCAGGGTGGAGGTGTCGCCCAGCGGCTCCCCGTTCATCATCGCCGCCAGGAAGCGGCGCATGTACTTGCCGGAGCGCGTCTCGGGAAAGGCCGGAACGGAAAGGATGTCGGAGGGGACGGCGACGGCGCCCTTCTCCTGCCGCACCAGATCCTTGAGCCGGCGCTCGTCGTCCGCCGTCAGGTCGCGGCCCTTGGCGGGCAGGACGAAGGCGACCGGGGTCAGGCCCTTCTCGCGGTGGGGGGCGCCGACCACGATGACGTTGCCGACCGGGCTGTCGGGGTTGATCTGCTTGTCGCGCAGGATCGCGCCCTCGATCTCCTCCGTCCCCATGCGGTGGCCGGACACGTTGATGACGTCGTCGGACCGGCCGTGCAGGCTGAAGCTGCCGTCCTCGTACTTGCGCGCGAAGTCGCCTTGCAGGTAGGCCCAGACCGGCTTGCCGTCCGCATCGCGGAAGCGCCCGAAATAGGTCGTCACGAAACGGTCGAAATCGCCTTTCCAGCCGGGTTTGCCGACATTCTCCGCATCGCCCCAGATGGTACGGGTCAGGTAGGGATAGGGGGCGGTGACGACGATCTCGCCCTTCTCCTCCACCTCGGCGGGGCGGAAGGCGACACGGCCCGTGGCGTCCGGCTCGCTCTCGGGAACCCAGACGTCGCCCAGAACCCAGGGCAGGGGGTAGGTGTGGGCGTCGGCGCGCAGCGGCTGGTCGGGGTTGCCGTAGGGGTGGGTCCAGACGATGCCGCCATGCTCCGTCGCCCAATAGCTGTTGATGTATTGCGGCGTCATCACCGCCATGCCGAAGGCCTGGACGGCGGGGCTGGTCGGCTCCGCGCAGAAGGTCGCGACGCGCAAGCTGCTGCGGTCGTAGCGCTCGACGTCGGCGCGATTCTCCGGGTGGGTCATGACCGTCTTCAGGAAGGTCACGCCCGCCTTGAAGATGGTCACCTTGTGCCGCTCGATGATCGAGGCGAAGCGCCCGGCGTTGGGGAAGACCGGCGCCCCCTCCGTCACGATGCCGGGGATGCGGGCGGCGAGGCTGGCGGTGATGAGGTAGCTCTGTCCGGTGATCCAGCCGGGATCGGCGACAACGTAGATCGCGTCGCGGCCCGGCAGGGCGTCGAAGCTGACCTTCATGGTGTGGGCAAGGCCGGCGACGTAGCCGCCATGGACATGCACCACACCCTTCGGCTTCCCGGTGGAGCCGGAGGTGTAGATGATGAACAGCGGATACTCGGCGTCCACCGGCACGCAGGGCACGGACTTCGCCACGGCGGCGTAGAGCGCCCGGTCGTCCAGCGCGCGCAGCGCCTCCATGCCGGGCAGGCCGGCGGTGGCGCACAGCTCCGCCTCGGCCTTCGTCAGCAGCTCGTGCGCCCAGACGTCGCGGCCCTCGGTCCACGGGATGTCGGGAAGCCCGGCGTGGCGGACGACGATCACCGCCTCGACGCGCGGCGGGGCGGCGGTCAGCGCCTCGGCGACGCTGGCGCGCAGGTCGGCCACGGTGGCGGCGTCGAGCGTCCCGGCGCGGTCCAGCGCCCGGCCAAGCTCGCGCATCACGTCGGCGGGGGCGACGGTGATCTCGCCCGCCAGCCCGCGGCGCACCGGCTCCATCAAGGCCGTGTCGCCCAGCTTGGCGCGCAGGACCTCTTCGGTGATGCGCAGCGCCGTGGGCAGGGCGACGAAGCGGTCGAGCGCCGGGTCGCTGTAGGCTTCCTTGAAGGGGGCCATCTCGGCGTTGCGGCTGGCGCCGTCGGCGGTGATGACGACGCGGGCGCCCGCGTTCTCGATGCGGTCGGACAGCGTCTTGTCGGAGAAGCCGCCGAAGACGGCGGTGTAGATGACGCCGATGCGCTTTGCTCCCTCCGTCCAGACGATCTGGTCAAGGATGTTGGGCATGTTCAGCGCGATGCGGTCGCCTTGCCTCAACCCCAGCCCGCGCAGCGCCAGCGCGGCCAGCGCGGAGCGGACCAGCAGCTCGCGCCGGGTCAGCGTGACGTGATGGACCGGGCCGCCGCGCCCGCCGTTGGCGGCGGCGTCCCAGCGGTCGCCCTCGTACCAGTAGGCGGTCTCCGACCCATGGCCGGACAGGACGTGGCGGTCCACCTCGTTGAAGGCGGCGTTGGTCAGCCCGCCCGCGAACCAGCGGTAGAAGGGCGCCTCCGACCCGTCGAAAGCCTGGGTCCAGGGCGTCCAGTCCGCCCGTTCCGCAGCCTCGCCCGTCGCGGCGTTCCAGCCGCGCCACACCCCGTCCGCCTCGCGCATCAGCCAGTGGGCCCCGTCGAACCAGTGGATCGTCTCTGCGGCGATGGCACCGTGGAAAGCGCCGGGATCGGCCGCGCAGGCGTCGCGCTGGCTCTGCCAGTCCGCGGCGGAGCGGATGGGGTTGACGGCGACATCCTGCGGCAGCGGCGGCTGTCCGGCGGACTCCGCGACGGCGTGATCCATGCTTTCCTCCCGATCGGGCATTTCTTCCTTGGCGGCCACGTCTTGTGCGCGGCGGGCATCACTATAGCGCGGCGCCCTGCATGGGCTGCAATGGCGCCGTGCGCGGCGGGGGTATGCCGTATACGCGGCTTTCGGTCATACTTGCCGCAATCAATAGCCATGGGAGGAAACGGCATGTCAAAAAACGACGCGCCTGCGAACGATTCGGTGACCTTCGCGGTCAGCCATCCCGACCCGGCGGACTTCAAGCGCGACGGGCTGCGGCCCTTCTTCGAGTACCGCGACCTGGGCATCCGCGCCGCCACGGCGGGCAAGGCGAACGCCCACGTCATCCGCGCCCGCCCCGGCGAGCCGTCGCACGGCGGCTGGCACCGGCACGCGCTGGATTTCCAGATGGTCTACGTTCTGAAGGGCTGGGTGAAGTTCGCTTACGAAGGCGTGGGGGAGGTGCTGTTGCAGGCCGGCTCCTGCGTCCACCAGCCGCCGGGCATCCGGCATGTGGAGATCGCCCATTCCGACGATCTTGAGATGCTGGAGATCACGCTTCCCGCCGACTTCCCGACCGAGGGGGCCGAAGCGCCCGCCGGGGACTGACGCCGCATCCGCCAAAAAAGTGCCGGCCAAAAAAGTGCCGGTCGCACCCGTCGTGGAAACGACGGTGCGGCCGGCCAGATGCTTTGGAGGAATCGCCGCCATGGCCACAGGGAACGACGCGGCCACGGGACGCTTCGTTGCAAAGGAAAGCAATGCCCATGCCAGCGCTTGGGCGGGCCCCCGGAGCCGGTTTTCCGTGCTTTCGGCAAGAAGCTCCGGACCGCACCTGTCTGGAAGACTGGACAGGTGACCGGATCGCTGGACAGGCGGGCGGGCGCCGCTGTTCTGGCATGTTGGGCGCGTCGAGGGTATTAGGGCGGTGTGTGGCGGCGTGATGAGGATGCGGACGGGATGCCCGAAGTCGAGATCTCCCGCGAGGACAAGGGGCAGGCGACGGTGTTCGAGGCGTCGCCGTCCAGCGTGCCGCCCCAGCGCTACGCCCACCTGCTCTATGCCGCCCTGCTGCTGGCCGGTTTCGTCGTCGTGGCCGAACTGACGCTGGAGCCGACGGCCTCGATGCTGCGCTGGCTGGGCGTCCTGTGCGCGGTGCCGCTTCTGCTGATGTGGATGATCACGCTGCTGCGGGCCGCAAGGCGCAGCGCCGTGCGGCTGGTCGTGGCGCCGGAGGGGCTGACCGCCCACGGGCAGCTTGTTCCCCACGACACGATCCGCGGGGTGGCGCTCTACCCGCCGCAGGGCAAACGCCCGCTGTTCGTGGCCCGCATCCAGACGATGACCCTGCAGCAGCACCAAAAGGAACTGGCGCTGGCCGGCGGGGATGTGGATGCGGAGGAGGATGGGAAACCGGGGAAGGGTCGTCGGCGGCGCGCCGGCTACCGGCTGCTTCTGCTGCGCCGGAACCATCTGCCGGCGCTCGTCCTGGTGCGTGGCCTCACCCTATCGGGCGGCGAGACGCTGATGGCCGGACTGGCCGCGGAACTGCGCCGCCACAGCCGGCCGGGCTGACAATCATTCTGAGTTCTGTCGGCGGGTTCCGACGGCGCGCGGGCAAGCGCCCCTCCCGCCGCGGGGGCGGGAGAGGACCGCGCTGGAAGGACGCCGGAAGGGCGTGACTCAGCGACGGGCCGTCGGGGCTGCCGGCAGGTCTTCTTCCAGGATGACGACGTGCAGGGCGTAGGAGACCTCACCCTCGTCCACGTCGCGGTGCAGGGTGCCGACGAACTCGTCGCCCAGCATGACTTCTGCGGACTGGCCGGCCTTCTCGGGCGGCTGGATGATGATCTTGTCGTTGCCGAGAGTCTTGCGCAGATAGCTCTGCACACGGGCGATTTCGGTTTCGGTCATCTTGGCGACCGTCGGCTTGGCGGGCGGCATGGCATGATCCCTGTGTTGTCGAAGGGGTCATATAGAAACCTTTCGGGCAAAGGGAAAGCACAACATCGCCCCGGATCGCCCCGGATCGCGCATTCGCCGCGCCGCCCGCCGCGGGCCCCGTCTTTCTTGCGGGGGACCATGCCCCCGCCTGTGGAGGGCTGTTAGCCGGTTTTGTCCTCTTGTTCCGGGAGGCGCGGCCAAATACTGGACGGGTTGGACTATGGGGGCGTCCGCGCCCCGCCGTCCGGTGACCATGGCAAGGGGTGACCATGGCTGCACGCCTTCGCCGTTTCGTCTCGTGCCGCATCCTTCTGGCGGTGACCGCCGGCCTGCTGCTGGTCATGGCGGCGTGGCCCATGCCCGGTCTGGCCGCCACCGCGCCGGAGCAGCGCATCGCGCTGGTCATCGGCGTCGGTGCCTACCGCCACGCCACCGAACTGCCCAACCCGCGCAACGACGCCCGCGCCATGTCGGCGGCCCTGCGCAAGCTCGGCTTCGCGGTGGAGGAGCGCTATGACCTCGACAACCGCGGCATGGCCGAGGCGTTGCGCGGCTTCGGCATCCAGGCGGCGCAGGCCGACGTGGCGCTGCTCTATTTCGCCGGCCACGGCATGCAGGTCGGCGGCACCAACTTCCTGATTCCCGCCGACGCCCGGCTGGAGCGCGAGCGCGATCTGGTCTACGAGGCGCTGCCGCTGAACCTGCCGATGGGCGAACTGGCCCAGGCGCGCAAGCTGGGCATCCTGATCCTGGACGCCTGCCGCAACAACCCCTTCGCCGACCGTCTGGTGCGGTCCGGCACCAAGAAGACGGAGGTGCATTCCGGCTTCGCCCGCGTTGACGACACGCCGACCGACACGCTGGTCGCCATGGCCACCCGCGCCGACGCGGTGGCCGAGGACGGGCAGGGCGACCACAGCCCCTACACCGCGTCGCTGCTGAAGAACTTCGACGTGCCGGGGCTGGAGCTGAGCCTGTTCTTCCGCCGCGTGCGCGACGACGTCATGCAGGTCACCCAGGGGCGGCAGGAACCGTTCCTTTACGGCTCGCTGGGGGCCGCCCCCTTCTATTTCAACCCGCTGCCCGAGAACCGGCCGCCGCAGCTCGCCGCCTTCAAGCCGCTGGAGGTGTTCGACCGCGGCGGGACGGAGGGGTTGGGCATCGCGCGGCCCAGCGATCCCGACAACGATCAGCTCTTTGCCCAGGTGACCGGCCTGCCGCGCGGCGGCGGGGTGCGCATCGGCGACCGGGTGGTGCTGATCGGCGACTATCTGACGCTCGACCAGCTCACCGCCGCGACCTTCCGGGCCGACGCCACCCACCTCGGCGATGCCGGCAGTTTCGAGTTCGCGGTGATGGACGGGCGCGGCGGGGTGGCGCGGGGCGCCGTGCCGATCGTCATCAAGCCGAGCAACCGCCCGCCGGTCGCCGTCGCCGAGCGCAGCGTGCGCGCCGTCGTCAACAGCCTGCGGCTGGAGGTGCCCACCGACCCGGACGGCGACCCGCTGACCTTCACCGTCAGCGCCGTGCCGGAGCGGGGCAAGGTCCACGACGGCACCACCCCGCTGAAGCCCGGCGACAAGCTGGCGCCGGAGCGGTTGACCGCGCTGACCTTCGACCCGGAACGCGCCCCCGCGGGACGCGCCGGGGTGTTCAGCGTGCTGGTCGAGGACGGGCGCGGCGGGCGCACGACGATGAGCGCGCTTCTGGAGGTCGAGGAGGCCGGTGCCGCCCCGCCTCAGGCCGATCTGGAGGAGTCGCTGTGGCGCCGCGTGCGCGACAGCCGCGACGCCGACGCGCTGGACGCCTTCCTCCGGCTGTTCGGCACCGGCCCCTTCGCCGCCCCGGCGCGGGACCGGCTGAACCGGCTGCGCGCCGAATCGGCCAAGGTCGCGGCGGCCGCCCCGGCCGGAGGGGCGGGAAGCAGCGGGTCGTCGGGAAATGGATCATCTGGCGGCAAGGCCACCCCGCCGCCGGAACTCCAGCTCGACACCGCCGGGGAGGGGATGTACGTGGCCGTCGCCGACGCGGAGTTGCGCGCCGGGCCGGACGCGCGGTCGGAGCGGGTCGGCGCCCTCGCCAAGGACGGCCCGGTGCGGGTGCTGGGCCGGGTGACCGACGCCGACTGGTACCGGGTGGCCCTGGATGACGGCACCCAGGGCGGCGTGCAGGGCTTCGTCCGCGGTCCCGCGCTGCGCCCCGCCGGGCCGGAGGACCGCCAGCGGCTGGCGCTCGCCGCACCGGCCCAGCCGGGGGGCTCGCAGGGGCGGGCGCAGGGCAACGGCAGCAGCTTCCAGGATTGCCCGGCCTGCCCGCCGATGATGCGCATTCCCGCCGGCAGCTTCGTCATGGGTAGCGAGCGCGGCGACGCGAGCCAGCGCCCGCCCCGCCGCGTCACCTTTGCCAAGCCCTTCGCCATCGGGGTCTACGAGGTGACGGTCGCCAACTGGCGGGCCTGCGTGGAGGGCGGCGGCTGCGCCGCCATGCCGCGGATGCGCAACCCCTCCGACGACACGCCGGTGCACAACATCCATGTCGAGGACGCGCTGGCCTACACCGAGTGGCTCAGCCGCAAGACCGGTCAGCGCTACCGCCTGCCGAGCGAGGCCGAGTGGGAGTATGCGGCGCGCGGCGGCAGCGCGGCGCGCTTCGCCTGGGGGGACAGCCTGACGCCGGGGGCGCGGCTGGCCAACTGCCGCGACTGCGGCGGGGCCGCCGACCGCTCCCTGCCGGCGCCGGTCGGCAGCTTCCAGCCCAACGCCTTCGGCCTCTACGACACCAGCGGCGGGGTGGCGGAGTGGGTCGCCGACTGCTGGAACCCCGGCTACAAGGGCGCCCCGACGGACGGCAGCGCCTGGATGGAGGGCGATTGCCGCAAGCGGGTGCTGCGCGGCGGCTCCTGGCGGGACGGGCAGGACGCCATCGCCGTCACCGCTCGCATCGGCTACGACGCCGACGTGCGCTATTTCGCCGACGGGTTGCGGGTGGCCCGCGACCTGAACTGACTCCGCCCGCGTTCGTTGGTGGGACGCACCGTCTGCGGATGGGACCGCGGCGCCCCCGAAATTGCAGAAATCGGTGCTGGGCCAATGCGCTAGACTTGGCCGTTCAAGGCTTGGCGATCCGCAAACCGGCTGCGGACCGGACGGCCCGAAAACAGGAGGCCGGCGGCGGCTTCGACCAAATTCGTTACAGCCGCCGCGGCCCGGGACTCCCTAAAGGGGTGGTCAAAGAAAGATTCAGGTGGAGGGTATCGACGTGTTGCGCTGGCCCCGGAGCGCCGTTTTGACCGTTGCGCTGGTCCTGGTGACGGCGAACTCCGCCTTTGCCCCCATGGCATTCGCCGACGACAAGCGCGTCGCGCTGGTGATCGGCAACGCGCAGTACCAGGAGGGCGGCCCGGCCGCCGGGGTGGGCGCCAACGCTGCGGTCGTCGCCGACGCGCTGCGCCGTGCCGGCTTCACCGTCACCGCTGCCGAGAACCTCGACCACCGCGGCATGGTCGCGGCGCTGAGCCGTTTCCAGGACGCGCTGGGGCAGGCCGACCTGGGTTTCCTCTATTACTCCGGTGTGGCGCTGAGCCTGTCGGCCAAGGGCTTCCTGGTTCCGGTGGATTCCAAGCCCGGCTCCGAATACGACGTGATCTTCGACACCGTCGAGCTGGACTACGCGCTGAAGGAGATCCAGCGCAGCGGGCGCAAGGCCGTCGCCGTGTTCGACCCGGTGCCCGCCCACCCGCTGGCCGACCGGCTGGCCGCGGCGATGGGCGAGGAGGGGCGGTCGGTCAAGCCGGCGCTGGCGGCCCCGGCGGCGCTCGACAACCTGTTCGTCGTCTACTCGCACCGGCCCGGCACGCCGCCCGCGACGGCGGCCGGCAAGGGAGCGGACGTTTTCTCCACCGCCCTGGCGCAGGAGATGGTCAAGCCGGGCGTGCCGCTGCGTGATGCGCTGGCCGAGGTTGCCCGCACCGTCGTCGGACGCACCCGCGGTACGCAGCACCCCTGGCTCCAGGACCGGTTGGGCGCCGATCTCGTGCTGGTGCCCGGCCCGCGCGCGCCGTCCGCCCCCGTCGTCGCCCGGACGGAGGAGGCGCCGCCCGCCGTGGAGGCGACGATCCCCGAACCGAAGCCGGCCGAATCCAAGCCAATCGAACCCAAGGCAATCGAACCTAAGCCGCTGCCGCAGAAGGCGGAGGAAAAGCCCGCCGCCCCGGTGGTCGCCGAGGTGGAGGTGGACCCGCTGAACGAGAAGCGGGTGGTGACGCGCGACACCAACCTGCGCGCCGGTCCCGACACCAAGGCGGCGGTCGTCGGCACGCTGCGCCACGACAGCGAGGTCACGGTCACCGGGCGGACCCGGCGCAACGGCGGCTGGCTGCGCGTCGAGCAGGACGGCAAGACCGGCTTCGCCTTCTCCAGCAACCTCGCCAAGCCGGAGGAGGTGCCGGTCGCCTCCGCCCAACCGACGACGCCCCAGCAACCGCCCCAGCCGGCGATGCTGACTCCCGGCGTCTACACGGTGGCGCGCGACGCCAACCTGTTCGCCCGCCCGGTGCTGGGCGCCCGCAGCCTGCGCGATCTGGAGCAGGGGCAACGGGTGACGCTGCTCCAGGCGGGGCCCGACTCCGGCTGGGTGCTGGTGCGGGATTCGTCGGGGCAGGAGGGCTACGTCACCACGGGGACATTGGCGGGCCGGTCGGGCGAGGCGGTGTCCATGGGTGGTGCGGCGCCCAACGCCTACCCGCCGCCCTCGGTGGTTCGCAACGACGTCGATCCGGTGGCCGGCGCGCTGTCCGGCACGACCGGTCCGACGCGGCTTGCCGCTCTTCCCGAGGGTGGCGGGGACAGCGCCGCGGGGCGCTCCGCCTCCGGCGCGGACCCGGTCGTCGCCGGGCTGGCCGAACCCTACCGCGACGCCGTGCAGGCGGGCCGCAACGCCGCCGCCCGTGCCGCCCGTTCGGCCACCGCCGGGCGCGGGGCGGAGGCGAAGGCGCGCGAGGCCCAGGCCGCCGCCCGCCGCGCCGCTGGTCAGGCCCGCGGCGGGGAGTCGGGCTTCGGGGTGCACCGCTTCCCCAACGGCGACGTCTACGAGGGAGCGTGGAACCGCGGTCTGGGCAATTTCTCCATCCAGGGAACGATCAGCCGCAACGGCGTCGGCGTCTACCGCTTCGCCAACGGGCAGGTCTATGAGGGAGAGTGGAAGGACGACCAGATGTCCGGCTACGGCGTCCTGGGTTTTCCGTCCGGCGACCGCTTCGAGGGGACCTTCGTGAACGCCGTGCCGAACGGCCCGGGCGTTTACCGCTTCGCCAACGGCGATTCCTACGCCGGCGAGGTCCGCCAGGGCCGCGTGGACGGCCACGGCGAGTTGGCCTTCACCAACGGCGAGCGGTTCAGCGGCGTGGTGGTGGACCGGCTTCCGGCGGGGCCGGGCGAGTTGTCGATGCGCGGCGGCACCCGCCATGTCGGGCAGTTCCGCGGCGGCATCCAAGACGGCCCGGGAGCAGCCATCGACGTCACCGGTGCGATGCAACCCGGCATCTGGCGCGGCGCGACGCTCTTGAGTCGGTAACGCCGCTTCGTCTTTCCGTTTCGGCTGATATGCTCCACATTGGAACGCATTGCGGCTCGCCCTCCCGCCGCGCCATGCGAGGACCCGGCCTGGATGGACACGCTGACCGACCCGAAGAAGACCGCTTCCGCAGCCAAGCCGGCCCCAATCAAGCCGGCCAAGCCCGCGAAGGTCACCCGCGACCCGGAGGGCACCCGCGCGCGCATCCTCGCCGCCGCGACGGAGGAGTTCGCGCGCCATGGGCTGGGCGGCGCCCGCGTGGAGCGGATCGCCGAGGTCGCCGGCACCAACAAGCGCATGCTCTACTACCATGTCGGCAACAAGGAGAGCCTGTACCTGACGGTGCTGGAGGGCGCCTACGCGCACATCCGCGCCACCGAACGCACGCTGAGCCTGGAGACGCTGGACCCGCCCGCCGCCATCGCCCGGCTGATCCACTTCACCTGGCAGTATTTCCTCGACCATCCCGAGTTCATGGCGCTGCTGAACATCGAGAACCTGCACCGGGCGGAGCTGCTGAAGACCTCCGACAAGGTGCACGCCATGCATTCTCCCTTCGTGCAGATGATCGCCGACGTGCTGGCGCGCGGCGTCGCCACCGGGATCTTCCGGACGGGGGTGGACCCGGTGCAGCTCTACATTTCCATCGCCGGGCAGTCCTACTTCTACCTGTCCAACGTCCACACCCTGTCGGTCATCTTCGGCCGCGACCTGCTCGCCGAGGAGGCCAAGGCGGAGCGGCTGGACCATATGGTGGAACTGATCCTGTCATCGCTGCGGGCGTGAGCCCGTGGAAGGTTTCATCATGAATAATCCGCATACCTGACCATCCGTCCTACCTCTTTGGCAGGGTTGACCGCTTTGCCGCGCCGGGCTTACTTTTAACCAGCCGGTTAAAAGAGCGCCTCACGTCGGCGCCGCAACGACCGGGGGAGGAGGAGCGATGGCTGTCGATGCGGCGGCTCACGGGAATGCGTCCCGTGGCGGTCCCGCTTCGGGAACGGCGGCGCGACGGGGCGGGGCGGGTGCCACGCTGCTGCGTCTGCTCAATTCCGGCTGGTTCCGGCCGGTGCTGTTCCTGGTGGTCCTGACCGTCCTGTGGGACCTGTCGGTGCGGATCTTCGCGATCCCGCCCTATCTTATACCGAAACCGGGTGATGTGGCCTTGGCGCTCGCCGCGGATTGGGACCAGCTTCTGGCGGCGTCGGTGCCGACCACGCTGGCGACCTTGGGCGGCTTCGCCCTGTCGGTGCTGTTCGGCATTCCCATCGCCATGCTGATCGCCGGGTCGAAGACGGTGGAATCCTACGTCTACCCGCTGCTGGTCTTCTCGCAGTCGATCCCGAAGGTCGCCATCGCCCCGCTGTTCGTGGTGTGGTTCGGCTTCGGGCTGCTGCCCAAGGTGATTTCCGCCTTCCTGCTGGCTTTCTTCCCCATCGTCGTGTCGGCGGTGCAGGGCTTCAAGTCGGTGGACGGCGACATGATGGACCTCGCCAAGTCCATGAAGGCGACGCGCCTTCAGACCTTCCGCATGGTCAGCCTGCCGCACGCCCTGCCGGCCATCTTCGCCGGCCTGAAGGTGTCGATCACGCTGGCCGTGGTGGGCGCCGTGGTGGGCGAGTTCGTCGGGGCGAATTCCGGCATCGGCTTCGTCCTGCAGCGCTCCATCGGCAATTTCGAACTTCCCCTGATGTTCGCGGCCCTGGTGGTGCTGGCGCTGATCGGGGTGGTGCTTTTCTGGGTCATCGACGTGATCGAGCGGCTCGCCATCCCCTGGCACGCGAGCCAACGCCACAACTACATCCCGACGTCGTAACGCCGACAACAAAACCAACAGCGACGCCGGACACCCTTCGGGAGGAGACGAGATGAAACGGACGCTCTTCGCGGCGCTCTGCGCCCTCACGGCCACGACGCTTCCGGCCCAGGCCGCGGACAAGGTCGTGCTGATGCTGAACTGGTACGTGTATGGCGAGCACGCCCCCTTCTACTACGGCAAGGACAAGGGCCTGTACGAGGCCGAGGGCATCGACCTGGAGATCCAGGAGGGCCGCGGGTCGGCGGTGACGACCCAGGCGGTGGCCGCGAAGACCGTCGATTTCGGGTACGTCGACGTGCCGACCATGATGAAGGCGGCGGTGAAGGGCGCCCCGGTCACCTCGCCGGGCGTGCTGCTCCAGACCAGCCCGATGTCGGCCATGGGCTTCACCGACAAGAACATCCGCAAGCCCGAGGACATCAAGGGCAAGACCGTCGCCATGACGCCGGGCGACAGCATGTCCCAGATCTGGCCGCTGTTCCTGAAGAAGACCGGCCTGAAGGACAGTGATTTCCGCGTCGTGTCGGGCGACGCCCAGACCAAGCTGAACGCCGTCATCAACGGGCAGGCGGACCTGCTTCTGGGCTACGTCATGGACCAGAGCATGAAGATCAAGGACGCCACCGGCAAGTCGGTGACGCCGATCCGCTTCGCCGACTACGGCGTCAACATGGTCTCCTCCGGCATCATCGCCCACACCGACACGCTGAAGGACAAGCCGGACCTCGTGAAGCGCTTCATGGCCGCGACGACCAAGGCGGTCGAGGGGGCGGAGAAGAACCCGAAGGAGGCGGTGGCCGCCATCCTCAAGGCCAACCCCAAGGGCGGCCAGGAAGCCACCCTGCTGGAGGGCTTCGAGCTGACCACGCCGCTCTACCGCACGGCGGAGACCAAGGGGCAGCGGCCCTTCCGCGTCACCGACGCCAACATGGCCGAGACCGTGGACCTGCTGGTCGAGTACGGCGGTCTGGACGCCGCGGCGAAGAAGAACCCGAAGGCCTTCTACACCCGCGATTTCCTCCCAGATCCCGCCGCGGCGGGCCAGTGAGGCCGGACGGACAGGAGAGCAGGGACATGGCTCAGCCCCAGTTGAAAGTCGTCGGATCGGCCGAAACGGCCCGCCTGTCGCAGAAGACCCTGATCCAGATCGACGGCGTGACCAAGACCTACCGCACCCGCGACGGGGAGGTGCCGTCCCTGCGCCCGATCACCTTCGACGTGCGGGACGGCGAGTTCCTGGTGGTGGTCGGCCCGTCCGGCTGCGGCAAGTCCACGCTGCTGAAGCTGGTCGCCGGCCTGCTGCCGGTCAGCGAGGGCGCCATCACCATCGAAGGCACCACGGTGACCGAGCCGCACGACGATGTGGGCATCGTGTTCCAGAGCCCGGTGCTGCTCGCCTGGCGGACGGTGCTGCGCAACATCATGATGCCGGTGGAGGTCCGCGGCCTGCCGCGCGACAAGTATCTGGAGCGCGCCCGCGCCCTGATCCGCATGACCGGGCTGGAGGGGTTCGAGAACAAGTACCCCTGGCAGCTCTCCGGCGGCATGCAGCAGCGCGCCTCGCTGTGCCGGGCGCTGGTCCACGACCCGAAGATCCTGCTGATGGACGAGCCGTTCGGCGCGCTCGACGCCATGACGCGGGAGAAGATGAACGTCGAGCTGCAACGCATCCAGCACGAGACGGGCAAGACGGTTCTGCTGATCACCCACTCGATCCCCGAGGCGGTGTTCCTGGCCGACCGGGTGATGGTGATGTCGGAGCGTCCCGGCGCCATCGCCGCGACCTACGAGGTGCCGCTGCCCCGCCCGCGTTCGCTGGATGTCATGGGGCACCCGGTCTTCATCGAGCTGACCCAGCGCATCCGGGCGCATTTCAACGCCCAAGGGCATCTGGACTGAGGGGGGTGAGGAGATGGATGAGTCTTGCCCCCTCCCCTTCCCTCCCCCGCTGCGCAGGGGAGGGGAATCACCTCCCTCCCCTGCGTCAGCGGGGGAGGGAAGGGGCCCGCGAAGCGGGAAGGGTGGGGGCACCGCACTTGGGCCAGCCCCCCTCCTCACCATCCGCGCCATCGACCTCTATGAACGCCCCGTCCGCTTCGTGAAGCCCTTCCGCTTCGGCAGCGTGACGGTGGAGGCGGCTCCCCAGGCCTTCGTCCGCGTCCTGGTCCATGTGGACGGCGTCGGCGAGGCGTGGGGCGGCACCGCCGAGATGATGATGCCGAAGTGGTTCGACAAACGCCCGGACCGCAGCCCGGACGAGACGGTGGACGGCCTGCGCCGCTCCCTGCGCCTCGCCCGCGACGCCTACGGGACGGATCGCACGGACACCGCCTTCGGCCACCATGCGGCGGCCTACGAGACTCAGCGGGCGGCCTGCCGCGCCGCCGGGTTGCCCGACCTGACGGCCGCCTACGGACCGGCGCTGATCGACAAGGCGGTGCTGGACGGGCTGCTGCGGGTCCTGAACACGGATTTCTTCACCGGCATGCGGGCGAACTGCGCCGGGATCGACGCGCGGCTGACGCCGGACTTGGCGGGATTCGACCTGGACGGTTTTCTCGCCGGGCTGGAGCCGCGGATGTCCGTGGCGCTCCGCCACACGGTCGGGCTGCTCGACGAGCCGGAGGCCCTGCGCGCCCTGCTGGCGCAGGAGCGGCTGGGGCGCTTCAAGATCAAGCTGGGCGGCGATCCGTCCGCCGATCTCGCGCGCTTGGCCGAGATCGCCGGCGTGCTGGACGCGGCGGCGGGCGACTATCGCGCCACGCTGGACGGCAACGAGCAATACGCGGACGCCGCGGCCCTTAACGCCTTCGTGGCGGGGCTGGAGCGCGACCCGGCGCTGGCCGGGTTCCGCGGGCGCCTGCTCTACATCGAGCAACCGGTGGCGCGGGAGCGCGCGCTGGAGGCGCCGCTGGGCGCCGTGGCGGAACGCATCCCCTTCATCATCGACGAGTCCGACGACGGCTACGACGCCTTCCCGCGCGCCCGCGCCGCCGGCTACCGCGGTGTGTCGTCCAAATCCTGCAAGGGTCTCTACAAGGCCGTCCTGAACCGGGCGCGCTGCGAGGCCTGGGGCGCGCCGCACTTCATCGCCGCGGAGGACCTGACCTGTCAGGCCGGGCTGGCGGTGCAGCAGGACACGGCCCTGGTCGCGCTGCTCGGCATCGCCGACGCGGAGCGCAACGGCCACCAGTACGGAAACGGCTTCGACGGAGCGCCGGAAGCCGACGCCTTCCTCGGCGCGCATCCCGGCTTCTATACCCGGCGGGACGGCATCGTCCGCCTCGCCACGGCGGGCGGCAGCCTGCCGACCGAAACCCTGGCCGTCCCCGGCTTCGCCAGCGCGGCGCAGCCCCGGTGGGACCGCCTGTCCCCTCTACAGAACGAATAATCCCCTAGGGAGTCCCCGACATGAGCACGAAGCGCCTTGGTATCATCATGCATGGCGTGACCGGCCGCATGGGCATGAACCAGCACCTGATCCGGTCGATCCTCGCCATCCGGGCGCAAGGCGGCGTCACGCTGTCCGACGGGTCCCGCGTCATGCCGGACCCCATCCTGGTCGGGCGCAACGCCGAGAAGATCCGCGAGCTGGCCCAGCGCCACGGCGTGGAGCGCTGGACCGACAATCTGGACACGGCCCTGGCGAACCCCGACGACACGATCTTCTTCGACGCCGGCACCACCCAGATGCGGCCGACGCTGCTGGAGGCGGCGATCCGCGCCGGCAAGCACGTCTATTGCGAGAAGCCCATCGCCACCAACCTGGAGGAGGCGCTGCGCGTCGTCCGGCTGGCCGAGGAGGCCGGGGTGAAGAACGGCACCGTGCAGGACAAGCTGTTCCTGCCCGGCCTGCAGAAGCTGAAGATGCTGCGCGACAGCGGCTTCTTCGGGAAGATCCTCTCGGTGCGCGGCGAGTTCGGCTATTGGGTGTTCGAGGGCGACTGGCAGCCGGCGCAGCGTCCCTCCTGGAACTACCGGGAGGAGGACGGCGGCGGCATCATCCTCGACATGGTCTGCCACTGGCGCTACGTGCTCGACAACCTGTTCGGGCAGGTGAAGAGCGTCTCCTGCCTCGGCGCCATCCACATCCCGGAGCGCTGGGACGAGCAGGGCAAGCGCTATCAGGCCACCGCCGACGACGCGGCCTACGCCACCTTCGAGCTGGAGGGCGGAGTCATCGCCCACATCAACTCCTCCTGGGCGACGCGCGTCTACCGCGACGATCTGGTGACCTTCCAGGTGGACGGCACCCACGGCTCGGCCGTCGCGGGTTTGAGCGACTGCGTGATCCAGCCGCGCCAGGGCACGCCGCGCCCGGTGTGGAACCCGGACCAGAAGCAGACCATGGACTTCTACGCGACGTGGCAGCCGGTGCCCGACAACCAGCCGACCGACAACGGCTTCAAGACGCAGTGGGAATCCTTCATCCGCCACGTCGTCGAGGATGCCCCCTTCGACCACGGCCTGATCGAGGGCGCCAAGGGCGTGCAACTCGTCGAGGCCGCGCTGAAGAGCTGGAAGGAGCGCCGCTGGGTCGACGTTCCCTCGCTGACCGCCTGACCGGAGTTCGCACTCATGGCATTGACCATCAAGCTGCCGCGCGCCGACCGGTCGTTGGAGACTTACGAGGTGGCCCCGGCGCGGGGCTTCCCCGCCCGCACCGACCGACCGCTGAACCGCGTGGCCTACGCCGCCGCGCACATGGTGGCCGACCCGCTGGCCGACAACGACCCCTGGCTGACCCCGGCCATCGACTGGGACCGCACCATTGCCTTCCGCGAGCATTTGTGGGACCTCGGCTTCGGCGTTGCCGAGGCGATGGACACCGCGCAGCGCGGCATGGGGCTGGACTGGAACGCCTCGCTGGAGCTGATCCGGCGCTCCCTGACCGCGGCGAAGGCGCGCGGCAACGCGCTGATCGCCTGCGGGGCGGGCACCGACCATCTGGCGCCGGAGGACGCGCGGTCTCTCGACGACGTGATCCGCGCCTATGAGACTCAGGTCGCCGCGGTCGAGGACCTCGGCGGGCGGGTGATCCTGATGGCGTCACGCGCGCTCGCCCGAGTGGCCAAGGGGCCGGACGATTACGTCCGCGTCTACAGCCGCATCCTGTCCCAGGTGCGCAGCCCGGTGATCATCCACTGGCTGGGCGACATGTTCGACCCGGCGCTGGCCGGCTATTGGGGAACCAACGACTTCCCGGTGGCTCTCGACACGGCGGTCGGCATCATCAACGACTTCGCGGCCAAGGTCGACGGGGTGAAGATCTCTCTGCTCGACAAGGACAAGGAGATCGTCATGCGCCGCCGTCTGGCCCCCGGCGTGCGCATGTACACCGGCGACGACTTCAACTACGCGGAACTGATCGCCGGCGACGCGGAGGGCCATTCCGACGCTCTGCTGGGCATCTTCGACGCCATCGCCCCGGCGGCGGCGGCGGCCTTGGCCGAGCTGGCGGCGGGCGAGGAGGGGCGCTTCCACGAAATTCTGGAGCCGACCGTCCCGCTGTCCCGCCACATCTTCAAGGCGCCGACCCGCTTCTACAAGACCGGGGTGGTCTTCATGGCCTACATGAACGGCCACCAGGACCATTTCACGATGATCGGCGGGCAGGAGGGCACGCGCTCCACCCTGCATCTGGCCGAGATTTTCCGGCTGGCCGACAAGGCCGGGCTGCTGCGCGACCCGGAAGAGGCGGTGTGGCGCATGGCCGACGTCCTGGCCGTCCGCGGCATCGAGGCGGTGTGAGGGGATAAGCCCCTCTCCCCTCTGGGGAGAGGGCGGCGCCGAAGGCGCCGGGTGAGGGGGTTCTCGGGGACCACGTACGCTCAGGCATCGCGGGACCCCCTCACCCCAGCCCTCTCCCCAGAGGGGAGAGGGGGCGAGAACGAAAAGGACCACGATCATGCGCGACTTCTCCGGCGATCATCGCTGGCTGTCCATCAACACGGCCACGGTGCGCAAGCAGGGCGACCTGCTGCAGATCTTCGACGCCTGCGCCCGCCACGGCATCCGCGCCGTCTCCCCCTGGCGGGATCAGGTGGCCGCGGTGGGGCTGGACCGCGCCGCGCGGGCCGTGAAGGAACTGGGGCTGGAACTGTCCGGCTACTGCCGCGGCGGCATGTTCCCCGCCGATCCCGACCGCCGAGCCGAGGTGCGCGACGACAACCGCCGCGCGGTGGACGAGGCGGTGGCGCTGGGCGCCCCTTGCCTTGTGCTGGTGGTCGGCGGGCTGCCGCAATTCTCCCGCCCCGGCTCCCCCCCGTCCAAGGACATCGCGCTGGCCCGCGCCCAGGTGGAGGACGGCATCGCCGAACTGCTGGAGCACGCCCGCGGCGCCGGGATGCCGCTCGCCATCGAGCCGCTGCACCCGATGTACGCCGCCGACCGCGCCTGCGTGAACACGATGCGCCACGCGCTCGACCTCTGCGACCGGCTGGACCCGCAGGGAACCGGCGCGCTGGGCGTGGCGTTGGACGTCTATCATGTCTGGTGGGACCCGGAACTGGAGGCGCAGATCCGCCGGGCGGGCCGGAATCGCCTGTGTGCCTTCCATGTGTGCGATTGGCTGGTGCCGACCGCCGACCTGCTGGAGGATCGCGGCATGATGGGCGATGGAATGATTGATGTACCGATGATTCGTGGCTGGGTGGAAGCCGTTGGTTTCCAAGGCTATTCCGAGGTCGAGATATTCTCGCGCCGCTGGTGGGCACGACCTTTGGATGAGGTGCTGTCGGTCTGTGTTGAACGGCATCGGTCTTCGGTGTGAGGTGACGCCTAAAAAGCAGTCATTCTGGCGGAAATGAGCAAAATTTGAGCATAAAACAACGGCATGCATAATTCGTAAGCGAATGCTGGGCTGTGAATCGCTGCGGATTCCCTGAACCGCCGTCCTGAGAACCCGTTGTGGCATCACATTTGCGAAGGACACCTCCGGGCGCCTGAGGCGGGCGCCAGACCAAAGAACGGGGGGTATTCACAATGTTGAAGACGGGGTTCCAGTCGGGCTTCAAGACCGGTCGCACCCTTGCGGCGGCCGCGGGTCTTGCCGTCACGTTCGCCGCGGGCTTCGCCGCCCCGGCGTCGGCCCAGGACACCATCAAGGTCGGCATCCTCCATTCCCTGTCGGGCACCATGGCGATCAGCGAGACCACGCTGAAGGACGTCATGCTGATGCTCATCGAAGAGCAGAACAAGAAGGGCGGCGTTCTCGGCAAGAAGCTGGAGCCGGTCGTCGTCGATCCCGCCTCCAACTGGCCCCTGTTCGCCGAGAAGGCGCGCGAGCTGGTCAGCAAGGACAAGGTGGCCGCGGTGTTCGGCTGCTGGACCTCGGTCAGCCGCAAGTCCGTCCTGCCGGTGTTCGAGGAGCTGAACAGCATCCTGTTCTACCCGGTGCAGTATGAGGGCGAGGAGTCCTCGCGCAACGTCTTCTACACCGGCGCCGCCCCGAACCAGCAGGCGATCCCCGCCGTCGACTATCTGGCGGCGACGGAAGGCGTGCAGCGCTGGGTGCTGGCCGGCACCGACTACGTCTACCCGCGCACGACCAACAAGATCCTGGAAACCTACCTGAAGTCCAAGGGCGTGAAGTCCGAGGACATCATGATCAACTACACCCCGTTCGGCCATGCCGACTGGCAGAACATCGTCGCCGACATCAAGAAGTTCGGTTCCGCCGGCAAGAAGACCGCGGTGGTCTCGACCATCAACGGCGACGCCAACGTCCCCTTCTACAAGGAGCTGGGCAACCAGGGCGTCAAGGCGCAGGACATCCCTGTGGTCGCCTTCTCCGTGGGTGAGGAGGAGCTGGCCGGCATCGACACCAAGCCGCTGGTCGGCCATCTCGCCGCCTGGAACTACTTTATGTCGGTGGACACGCCGGAGAACAGCGACTTCATCAAGAAGTGGCAGGCCTTCACCAAGAACGACAAGCGCGTCACCAACGACCCGATGGAAGCCCACTACATCGGCTTCAACATGTGGGTGAAGGCGGTCGAGAAGGCCGGCACCACCGACAGCAACGCGGTGATCGACAGCCTCGTCGGCGTCGCCGTGCCGAACCTGACCGGCGGCTATTCGGCCATGCTGCCGAACCACCACATCACCAAGCCGGTGCTGATCGGCGAGGTGCAGGAGAACGGCCAGTTCGAGACCGTCTCCAAGACGCCGGGCCTCGTGGCCGGCGACGAGTGGTCGGACTTCCTGCCGGACAGCAAGGATCTGATCTCCGATTGGCGCGCCCCGATGTCCTGCGGCAACTTCAACGTGAAGACCGGCAAGTGCGGCGGCAAGGGGTCGTGAGGACCGTCTGAAGTCTGAGTAAACGTACGACTGCGTGATGCCCCCTCCCTAACCCTCCCCCGCTTCGCAGGGGAGGGGATCATTCTCCCTCCTCTGCAAAGCGGGGGAGGGCCGGGGTGGGGGCAACGCCCTTCTCGAAAAATTGCCTTCCGACACATCACAGGAACCGCGATGCACCGCGCATTCTGCTGGCTGCTGGCCGCGTTTCTGGCGCTGGCCGCACCGTCCGCCTTCGCCGCCGATCTGGCACCGCTGGTCCGCGGTTTGGGCGCCGGCAGCTACACAGAGACCGAAAAGGCCATCGCCGGGCTGGCCGAGACGGGCGATCCCGCCGTCGTGCCGGTGATCGAGGCCCTCCAGGCCGGCGACCTGCACGTCCGCAAATCGGACGGTGCCGTGGTCGTCGCCAAGCGCGCCGGCAGCGGCTACGCCCTGACCGACCCGCTGACCGGCGCCGCATTGGGCGAGGCGGACCGCAACGCGGTCGAGAAAATCCGCATCAACAACGCTCTGCGCCGCACGATCAGCGCGACGCTCGGCGCGCTCACCCTGATGAGCCCCGACGCCAACACGCGCCGGCAGGCCGCCGAGGCGGTGTTCAAGAGCCGCGACGCCAACGCGCTGGACGCGCTCAACACGGCGCTGGCCAAGGAAACCGACGAACGCGTCCGTCGCGCGATGACCCAGGCGCGGGCCTCCGTCCTGCTGGCCGGGGACGCGCCCGATGCCGACAAGATCGCCGCCGTCGCGGTGCTTCAGGAGCGCGGCGACCAGGACGCGCGGGCCCTGCTGAACGGCGCTGCCAACACGGGAAGCGACGCGGCGAAGGACGCCGCGACGAAGGCCATCGCGTCCGTCGAGCAGCGGCTCGCCCTGTGGGGTGCCGCGCAGAACCTGTGGTACGGCCTGTCGCTCGGCTCGGTGCTGTTGCTGGCGGCGATCGGGCTGGCGGTCACCTTCGGCGTCATGGGCGTCATCAACATGGCGCATGGCGAGATGGTGATGATCGGCGCCTACGCCACCTTCCTGGTGCAGGAGGCCTTCCGCCAGTGGGCGCCGGGTCTGTTCGATTTCTCGATCCTGGTGGCGCTGCCCGTCGCCTTCCTGGTCTCCGGCGCGGTCGGCGTCGCCATCGAGCGCAGCGTGATCCGCTGGCTCTACGGGCGCCCGCTGGAAACGCTGCTGGCGACCTGGGGCCTGTCGCTGGCGCTCCAGCAGGCGGTGCGCTCCATCTTCGGGCCGACGAACCGCGAGGTCGGCGCGCCCTCCTGGATGTCCGGTGCCTTCGAGCTGGGCGGGCTGACCATCACCTACGGGCGGCTGTGGATCGTCGTCTTTGCCTTCCTCGTCTTCGGCGCGCTGCTGGTGGCGCTGCGCAAGACGTGGTTCGGGCTGAGCATCCGCGCCGTCACCCAGAACCGCAGCATGGCCAACGCCATGGGCATCCGCACCGCGCGGGTGGACGCGCTGACCTTCGGGCTCGGCTCCGGCATCGCCGGGCTGGCCGGGGTGGCGCTGAGCCAGATCGACAACGTCAGCCCCAACCTGGGCCAGGGCTACATCATCGACAGCTTCATGGTCGTGGTGTTCGGCGGGGTGGGCAACCTGTGGGGCACGCTGGTCGGCGCGCTGGCGCTCGGCGGCGTCAACAAGTTCCTGGAGCCCTACGCGGGCGCGGTGCTGGGCAAGATCCTGGTGCTGATCTTCATCATCCTGTTCATCCAACGGCGTCCGCGCGGCCTGTTCGCGCTGAAGGGCCGGGCGGTGGAGGCCTGATCCGATGCTGACCCGTTTCTTCCTGATGGGCCTCGACAAGAAGGCCGGCGTGCTGCTGACCGTCCTGGCGGTGCTGGCCGTGGCGGTGCCGGTCATGGCGCTGGGCACCGCCCCGGACTCGCCCTGGCACCTCTCCACCCACACGGTGGCGCTGCTCGGCAAGTATCTGTGCTTCGCCCTGCTGGCGCTGTCGCTTGACCTCGTCTGGGGCTTCGTCGGCATCCTGTCGCTGGGGCACGCCGCCTTCTTCACGCTCGGCGGCTACGCCATGGGCATGTACCTGATGCGACAGATCGGCTCGCGCGGCATGTACGGCAACGCCGACCTGCCGGACTTCATGGTCTTCCTGAACTGGACGGAGCTGCCCTGGTACTGGCACGGCTTCGACCAGTTCTGGTTCGCCGCGATCATGGTGATGCTGGTGCCGGGCCTGCTCGCCTTCGCCTTCGGCTGGTTCGCCTTCCGCTCGCGCGTCACCGGCGTCTATCTGTCGATCATCACCCAGGCGCTGACCTTCGCGCTGATGCTGGCCTTCTTCCGCAACGACATGGGCTTCGGCGGCAACAACGGCCTGACCGACTTCAAGGAGATCCTGGGCTTCGACATCCAGTCCGCCTCGACCCGCGTCGGGCTGTTCGTGGCGACGGTGGTGGCGTTGGCGGCCGGCTACATCCTGGCCTCGGCCGTGGTGGCGTCCAAGCTGGGCAAGGTGCTGATCGCCGTGCGCGACGCCGAAAGCCGGGTGCGCTTCCTGGGCTACGAGACCGACCGCTACAAGCTGTTCGCCTGGACGCTGTCGGCCTGCATGGCCGGCGTGGCGGGCGCGCTCTACGTGCCGCAGGTGGGCATCATCAACCCATCGGAATTCTCCCCCGCCAGCAGCATCGAGGCGGTGATCTGGGTCGCCGTCGGCGGGCGCGGCACGCTGGCCGGGCCGGTGCTGGGCGCGGTGCTGGTGAATTTCGGCAAGAGCTACTTCACGGCGGCGTTGCCGGAGCTGTGGCTGTTCGCGCTGGGCGGCCTGTTCGTCCTGGTCACCCTGTTCCTGCCCAGGGGCATCCTCGGTCTGGCGGCGCAGCTCCGCGACCGGCTGCCGGCGCGCGCCACGGTCACCGCCAAGCCGGTGGACCAGAAGGGAGTCTGAGAGAGATGAGCACCGAGGACACCCTGCTGTATCTGGACGGCGTGTCGGTCAGCTTCGACGGGTTCCGGGCGCTGAACAGCCTGTCGCTGGTCATCGAACCGGGGGAGATGCGGGCGATCATCGGGCCGAACGGCGCCGGCAAGACGACGATGATGGACGTCATCACCGGCAAGACCCGTCCCGACACCGGCACCATCCTGTTCGAGGGCCGCACCGACCTGACCAGCCTGCGCGAGCCGGCCATCGCCAACCTGGGCATCGGCCGCAAGTTCCAGCGCCCCACCGTGTTCGAGATGCACACGGTCTGGGACAATCTGGAACTGTCGCTGAAGGCGCCGCGCCGCCCGCTGAAGACGCTGACCTATTCGGCCACGAAGGAGGACCGGGCGCGGATCGAGGAGATCCTCGACATCACCCGCCTGTCGCCCCGGCGCGACCGCCCGGCCGGCAGCCTGTCGCATGGCGAGAAGCAGTGGCTGGAGATCGGCATGCTGCTGGCCCAGGACCCGAAGCTGCTGCTGGTCGACGAGCCGGTGGCCGGCATGACCGACGCCGAGACGGAGCAGACCGCCCACCTGCTGAAGGACATCGCCGGCAAGCATTCGGTGATCGTCGTGGAGCACGACATGGTCTTCGTCCGCGAACTGGGCGTGAAGGTCACGGTGCTGCACGAGGGCTCGGTGCTGGCCGAGGGCTCGCTCGACACGGTGAGCGCCAACAAGCAGGTCATCGACGTCTATCTGGGCCGGTGACCGCGAACGACAATCCCTCTCCCGTCCCGGGAGAGGGGGCCCGCGCAGCGGGCGGGTGAGGGTATCGCCAAGGATTGATGCACTGTTCCTGGCGGCACCCTCACCCTCCCATGCTTGCGCATGGATCCCTCCCTCTCCCGGGGCGGGAGAGGGGTTTTGGATCAGAGGAAGTTTCATGCTCGACGTACGGTCTGTCGATCTCCATTACGGCGCGGCGCAGGCGCTGCGCGGCGTGTCGCTGACGGCGGAGGTGGGAAAGGTCACCTGCCTGCTGGGGCGCAACGGCGTCGGCAAGTCCTCGCTGCTGCGCGCCATCGTCGGGCTGAAGCCGGTGACCGGCGGCACCATCGCCTGGGACGGCGGCGACATCACCAAGCTTGCCCCGTCGGAACGGGCGCGGCGCGGCATCGCCTATGTGCCGCAGGGGCGCGAGATCTTCCCGTTGCTGACGGTGCGGGAGAACCTGCTGACCGGCTACGCGCCGCTGAAGCGCGCCGACCGCTCGATCCCCGACGAGGTGTTCGAACTGTTCCCGGTGCTGAAGTCCATGCTGGACCGGCGCGGCGGCGACCTGTCGGGCGGGCAGCAGCAGCAGCTCGCCATCGGGCGGGCGCTGGTGACGCGGCCCCGGCTGCTGGTGCTGGACGAGCCGACCGAGGGCATCCAGCCCTCCATCATCAAGGACATCGGGCGGGCCATCGCCTACCTGCGCGACAAGGGCACGATGGCGATCCTGCTGGTGGAGCAGTATTTCGAGTTCGCCCGCGATCTGGCCGACGATTGGGCGGTGATGGAGCGCGGCGAGGTCATGCTGGCGGGAAGCCGCGACGGGCTGGAGGAGAGCGAGGTCCGGCGGTATCTCACCGTCTGACCCGCCTGCGTCCGGGGGTATCCTCGCGAAGGCGGAGCCGGGTCCCGCCATCCTGTGCTTCCCGTGGCGGGAACCGGGAACGCCGCCGTCGCGAGGATGGCACCCCTGCGCTTTGTGGAGCTTGGCGCGGAACCGCGATGCGCTACCATCGGTGCCAGTCATTCACACCGAAGGCAGTTCCGAATGTCGAGCGTCCTGTCAGCCGACCCCGTTCTCCAGCAGGTTGACCGCAGTTTCGAAGACTCCCTTGGCCGCCTCTGCGACCTGCTGCGCATCCCCAGCGTCAGCACCGACCCCGCCTACAAGGGCGACGTGCGCCGCGCCGCGGATTGGCTGGTGCGCGAGCTGAGCGGGCTGGGCTTCGACGCCTCCGTGCGCGAGACGGCCGGCCATCCCGCGGTCGTCGCCCACCATCCGGGGCCGGGCGGTTCCGATGTGCCTCACATCCTCTATTATGGCCATTACGACGTGCAGCCGGCGGAGCCGCTGGAGCTGTGGAACAGCCCGCCCTTCGAACCGGCCATCGTCGAGGCCGAGCATGGCCGCCGCATCGTCGCCCGCGGCGCGGTGGACGACAAGGGTCAGGTGATGACCTTCATCGAGGCGTTCCGTGCCTGGCACGCCGTGCACGGCACCCTGCCCATCCGCGTGACCGTCCTGCTGGAGGGCGAGGAGGAGACCGGCAGCCCGAACCTGCTGCCCTTCCTGAAGGCCAACGCGGAGGAACTGAAGGCCGACGTCTGCGTCATCACCGACACCAACGCCTGGAACATCGACACCCCGGCCATCACCACGCGGCTGCGCGGCCTGCTCTACGTCGAGGCGACGCTGCATGGGCCGAGCCACGACCTGCATTCCGGCATGTTCGGCGGTGCGGTGCTGAACCCGATCAACGCGCTGACCCGCATCCTCGGCCAGATCCACGACGAGGATGGCCGCGTCCGCTTCCCCGGCTTCTACGACGACGTGGCCGAGCCGACGGGCGAGGAAAAAGCGATGTGGCGCGACCTCGGCTTCGACGAGAGCGCCTTCCTGGCCGGCGTGGGGCTGAAGACCCCGGCGGGCGAGGCCGGGCGCAGCGCGCTGGAGCGGCTGTGGTCGCGCCCGACCTGCGACATCAACGGCATCTGGGGCGGTTACACCGGGGAGGGCTCCAAGACGGTCATCGCTTCCAAGGCGTCGGCCAAGCTGTCCTGCCGCCTCGTGCCGGCGCAGGACCCGGAGAAGATCCTGGCCGGCATCCGGAGCTTCCTGGAGGAGCGCACACCGGCCGACGGGCGGTGGGAGATCAAGGTGTTCGGCCGCTCGCCGGGCGTCCAGGTGCCGACCGACAGCCCCTATCTGCGCGCCGCCATGGCGGGGCTGGGCGACGTCTTCGCCAACAAGCCGGCGCTGGTCGGCAGCGGCGGTTCGATCCCGGTCGGCGGCTACATCCGGCAGGCGCTGGGCTTCGATTCGATCTTCGTCGGCTTCGGGCTGGAGGATGACCGCATCCATTCGCCCAACGAGAAGTTCGAGGTGAAGTGCCTGCACAACGGAATCCGCTCGCACGCGGCCATGCTGGCGCGCTTCGCCGCTCTCTGATCCGTCCCGGTCCGCAATTTTTCGTGGTTCAGCCCGCGGTTGCGCATCACGCGCCCGCGGGCTTTTTTGCGCCTTGGGCATCCGCTGGAGTTCTGTAATCTCCTCCGGCGAAACAAATGTTTCTCAAGTGGGAAACTTTGCAAAAGCACCAAAATAATAAATGAAAATAAAAAAGACCGCAGCTTTCATGGCGCTTTAATAGCTGATTTACTTATTTCATGAGATAACAGTCGTACTGGACGCAATCCAGATTGACATCGGCTTGCACTGGCAAGTTCCTGAAGGCTGTATTCTCCGGATAAAACATCATCAATCACCTGTTGTCGAAATCAAGCGTGTAGCCTGTGTGCTTACGCGTTGGGAAGATCTTGCGTGACTTGAAGGCCTGTTGGGGTCGCGTGTGCCATCACTGGTAGTGCTTTTCGCTTCTTAGAAAAAACAATCAAAACAAGCTTGCTGCACAAGGTGTCGCGCTGATCGTCCTGTGAATCCGTGGAGGGAGTATCGGATGTCTGTTCTCTCGAATATAACGATAAAAACGAAGATCGCCTCTTCGTTTTCCATACTTGTCATGTTCATCATCGGTTTGGGTCTTTTCAGCATCGACCGTATTTCGACGGTGAATGACGCGGGAAAGGACATCCGCGACAACTGGCTGCCGAGTGTTGGCCAGATTTCCCGGCTCACCGATTATTTCGAGTTTTACCGGATTCTGGAATCCGCCCACATTCTGGTTTCCGATCCTGCTCAGAAGGCCGAGGAGGAGAAGAGCTTGCGGTCGGCTCTGGAGAATTTTCAGGACGCCGCCCGCAACTATAAAGGCATGCTGACTCCCGGTTTCGAGATGGAGACGTTCCAGAAGCTCATGGAACACTGGGAGCGTTATCAAAATCTGAGCAACCAGAAGCTTCTCCCTTTGTCACGCGCCAATCGCGACAGTGAAGCGACCGAGCTTTATCGCGGGGATTCGAGGGTCGAGTTCCGCAAGGCCCAGACACTCATGCGTGAACTGTCCGAATTCAACATCCGCAATGGCCGCATCGCCGCCGACCATGGCGAGGCGATCTACGCGTCGAGCAGGATGCTGCTCATCATCGCCATCGCCATCGTGACCCTTCTCGGCGCCGTGATGGGATTGGTGATCATCGCCGGCGTCTCCAAGCCGATCCAGCAGCTTACCGGGGTGATGAACCGGCTGGCGGGGCGCGAGCTGACGGTCGCCGTGGACGGTGCGCAGCGCAAGGACGAGCTGGGCGCCATGGCCCGCGCGGTGCAAGTCTTCAAGGACGGCCTGATCGAGGCGGACCGGCTGGCCGCCGCCCAGACAGCGGAACAGGCGTCCAAGCAGCGCCGGGCGGAAGCCGTGGAACGGCTGGTGAGCCGCTTCGGGGATTCCTCTGCGGCCTCCCTGCGCACGGTGGCGGCCGCCGCGTCCGAACTGGACGCCACCGCCCACAGCATGACCTCCATGGCCGAACGGACCAACATCCAGGCAACCGCCGTCCAGGCGGCGGCGGAGCAGACCAGCGCCAACGTCCAGACCGTCGCCTCGGCCACGGAGGAGATGGCCAGTTCCATCCGCGAGATCGCGACCCAGGTGTCGCGCTCCTCGCAGATTGCCGGGCAGGCGGTGGAGCAGGCGACCCGCACCAACGAGACGGTGCGCGGTCTGGTCGAGGCCGCGCAGAAGATCGGCGAGGTGGTCAGCCTCATCACCAACATCGCCAGCCAGACCAACCTGCTGGCCCTGAACGCGACCATCGAGGCGGCGCGGGCGGGCGAGGCCGGCAAGGGCTTCGCCGTCGTCGCCGGCGAGGTGAAGCATCTCGCCTCCCAGACCGCCAAGGCGACCGATGAGATCGCCGCCCAGATCGCCGCCATCCAGGGCGCGACCGACGGCGCGGTGCGCGACATCTCGGCCATCGGCGGCATCATCGGCCAGATCAACGAGATCTCCACAACCATCGCCGCCGCCATTGAGGAGCAGGGCGCCGCGACCAACGAGATCTCCCGCAACGTCCAGGAGGCCGCGACGGGCACCCACCAAGTCTCCGGCAGCATCACCGAGGTCACGCTGGCCGCAGGCGAGACGGGTGCGGCGGCCGGTCAGGTGATGAGCGCGTCGGGCGAACTGGCCCGCCAGTCGGAAACGCTGCGCAAGGAGATTGAGAGCTTCCTGGCGGAGATCAGAGCCGCCTGAACGGCAACGGCTCGGAAATGGGTTCAGCAGGATCGACATGCGAAAACGGCGGGCGTCCCTGGGGGCGCCCGCCGTTTTTTGCTTGGCTTGCCGGTCAGTGCGGCTTCAGCGCCTCGACCACCTGCATGTGGCCCTGCAGCGCGCCGAGGGTGAGGGCGGAGTTGCCGGCGGTGTCCATGCGGAACGGGTTGGCGCCGCGCTCCACCAGCATCCGGGCCACGCGGTCGTGGCCGTTGTTGGCGGCGTACATCAGGGCCGACCAGCCGTGGCTGGCCACCCGGTCCACCGACACGCCGCGGTCGACCAGGATCTTCACCACCCCTTCATGGCCGCGGGCCGCGGCGGCCATCAGCGCGGTCTTGCCGTCGTCGTTGGTGGCGTCGAGTTCGGCCCCGGCGGCGGCCAGCGCGTGGATCACCGCCTCGTGCCCGCCCCAGGCGGCGTACATCACCGCGGTGGCGCCGTCGGCGGTGCGCAACTCCGTCTTGGCCCGGCGGTCGATGAGCATCCGCACCGCGTCGGTCAGCCCCTGTTCGGAGGCCAGCATCAGCAGGGTCTTGCCGTTGTCCACCCGCTTGTTCGGATCAGCGCCGCCGTCGAGCGCGCGCTTCAGCTCGTCGGTGCGGCGCATCAGAGCGATGGCGCCGTCACGGCTGTCCAGGCCGGGCCGCACCTCGGCGGTGGCCGGAGGCGCCGGAGGGGTGCCGGGCGCCGCCGAAGCCGTGGGCGTGGCGGGAAGCACGCGCCCTTCGCCGGCCGCCTTGATGCGGTCGCGCAGGTCGCCGGTGTTGGGGGCGACGATCAGGGCGCGCTCGTAGAAGCGCCGCGCCTCGTCCCAGTTGCCGTCACGCTCGGCCAGCGAGGCCCAGCGGCGGTAGGTCTCCTCCATGGTCGTCAGGAGTTCCTGGATCTCCGGCGTCGCCGGGGCGATCTCGCGCAGGCGCGACACCGTCTCGTAGGCGTTGTTGTTCGGCGGCGTGGTCAGCAGCTTGGCGGCGATCTGCCGGCGGGCCTGATCGACCAGGGTGCGGACGCGCGGGTTCAGGCCGTTGTCGCTGGCCGAGAAAGGCGTGGACGCCGTGGGCGCCGCGGGCTGCGGCATCGCCGGGGCGGCCATCTGGGGCGCCGGCTCATCGACCAGCGGCGGCAGGGTGGCGGAACCGGTCGGGCCTTCGCTCTGCTCCGTGCGGTATTCGGTCGCCCGCGGCTTGGGCGGTTGGGTGTGCTCCGCGGCCAGCGGATCGGCCGCCGGCGGCTTCGGGGCCTGGGCCGCCGGAGCGGCGGGCGTCTGCTCGGGCCTCGCCGCGACGACCGGGGTCGGAGCTGGCGTCGGCGTGGGCGTCGTGGCCGGAGGGGCGGCCACAGTGCGTGCGGCGGGCGGCGGAGCGTCCGTCCTGGTCGGGGCTGTCGGCGATGGACCGGCGACCGGCACACCCGCCTCGGCGGGAAGCGAGGCAAGATAGGGGTTCTGCGGCCGGGCGAGCGCCAGCGTGTCGGGACCGCGGCTGCCCAGGCTGGGCTCATCCGCGAAAGGATTGTGCACCCGCTCCGTCACGAAGGTGCGGAGGTCCTGCCAGCCCTGGCGGGCGTAATCGAGCGCCCGTTCGGGCGTGGCGTCGGGAACGGCCAGGGTCACGCCGGCTCCGGCGGCGCCCAGCAGGATCAGTGTGGTGATCGCCGCTCCGGCCAGCGCCGCGCGGCGGCGCGGGCGCTTGACCGGAAGATCGGCGGCCGGGCCGCCGGTCTCCGGGATCGTCCAGCCGTCCGGCGCGTCCCAATCGTTGGCCGGCCAGTCGTTGGCGTCGCGCTCCGCTGCCCGGCGCGGCGGCGGCGGCGCGGCGCGCGGTGGGGCGGCAGCCGGCCCGGTGGAGAGCCCGGCGGAGGGGATGGCGGCGGTGGGCGCGACGGACGGGCCGGCGCCGGGCGTCATGCGGTAGATCACGCCCAGTTCGCGCACCGCCTCGGCCAGTCCGGGGCGGGCCAGGGTCCGCTCCATCTCCGGCGTGCCGCAGAGAAGAACCTGGAGGAAACGCCCGCTCGGCGTTTCGGAGCGGGTGAGGTCGATCAGGTCGGCCAGGACCGGCGCGGCCAGGACGCCGGCGTTCTCCACCGCCAGCAGGCCCGTGCCGGCGAGGTCGAGCCGCTCCTCCAGCTCCTCGATCAGCGTGTCGAAATCGCGGTCGTCGTTGTCGGAGGGCAGGGCGGCGTCACCGGCGGCGGACACCAGATCCTCCACCTGCGCTCCGGCGCTGGCGGCGACCGGAAGCACCAGCGCCCCGTCGGAGCCGACCTGCTCGACGAGTTGGTGGAAGACCGCGGCCCGTCCGGACCCGGCCTCGCCGACCAGCACCAGCAGCCGCTTGCGCGCCAGCAGGGCCAGCAGAAGGCCGTCGAAGACCTCCGTCTGGTCGGGGCGCAGGCCGGCGGCCTGGGGTTGGGGCTTCGCCTTCGCCGCAGAGCGATTCGAGGATGGCGTGGCTTTCGGAGCGGAACGGTCCATGGGGGCGCGCGCAATCCAATTGATGGAAGTGACACTCCTGACTCTAGTGGTCCGCCGTCGTCCTGCGACGGTGCAAAGGGACGGGACCGCCACCTCTTATGGAGGAGGCGCGCGTCGGGATGGCTGATTCGGGCGGAGCGCTGCGCTATAGGGGGGACTGCTTTTTCCACCCCCCTTCACTGTCCACCCGCGCTGGGAGTCCCTCATGGGCATGGGTCCGATGCGAATCGGCGTCGATCTGGGCGGCACCAAGATCGCCGCCACCCTTCTGGCTCCCGACGGGACGGAGCGGGCGCGGCACCGCGCCGACACGCCGCGCGGCTATGCGGAGACGCTGCAGGCGCTGGCCGGCGCCGTGGCGGCCCTTGAGGAGCGGGCGGGGCGCCGGGACGCCACGGTCGGCCTGTGCCTGCCGGGAATCGTCGACGCCGCCGCGGGCACCGTGCGCGCGGTCAACCTGCCCTGGCTGGACGGGCGACCCTTCGCCGCCGATCTGGCGCGGGCGCTGGACCGTCCGGTGCGCATCGCCAACGACGCCAACGCCTTCGTCCTGTCGGAGGCGATGGACGGCGCCGCGGCCGGGGCGCCCCTGGTCTTCGGGATCATCCTGGGCACCGGGGTCGGCGGCGGGATCGTCGCGGACCGTCGCATCCTGCCCGGCGCCAACGCGCTCGCCGGAGAGTGGGGGCACAACCCGCTGCCCTGGCGGGTGACGGAGGACGGCCCGCCCGTGCCCTGCGGCTGCGGGCGGGAGGGCTGCATCGAAACGCTGCTGTGCGGCGCCGGTCTGGCCCGCCTGCATCTCTGGCGGACGGGGGAGACGCTGACCCCGCCGGAGATCGCCGCCCGCGCCCAGTCCGGCGACGCGCCGGCGCGGGCGACGCTGGACCGCCATGCCGACGCGCTGGCCCGCGCGCTGGCCGCCGTCGTCAATCTGCTGGACCCCGACGTGGTGGTGGTCGGCGGCGGCCTGTCGGAGCTGCCTGGGCTGTACGAGGCCGTGCCGGCCCGGTGGGGACGCTGGGCGCTGAGCCCGGCCCCCCGCACCCGTTTCCTCCGGGCGCGCCATGGCGCCGAAAGCGGTATGCGCGGCGCGGCGTGGCTTTGGCCCAAGGAGTGATCCCTTCAGCCGATGTTTCGAAATTGGCGCGGCTTTTGCTCTATACCCTCCGACACGGAAGGGAGAGGGCCCATGTTCGGCTTCATCACGGGATTTCAGAAGGGGCGGCGCGGGTCTTCGCTGCAAACTGCAAATCAAAATGCCTATCGCAATATGCACAAGGCGCCTTCGTCGCATCCTGCAAACGGCGTAATGGTCAAACGTCAGTTGGAGGAAGCCTGTGTCCTTCTGCAGGACGCCGCCGACGACCTGGAATCGGTCCTGTCGGGAATGCCTATGCCGGCCGGCCGGGCCGACCTGAACGAGGCGATCGGAACGATCATGGAGACGTTGAGGCTGGTTGCCTCCGCCCATGCGCGGCTGGAACACCCGCAGATCCATGGCGGCGCGCTGGCCGATTGAAGGCGCCGTCCGACGGCCGAATTGATGGCTCGGAAACGCGAAAGGGCGGCTCCACCGGGGAGCCGCCCTTTCGTTTGTCCGGATGTCCGGACCCCGGTCACTCGGAAACGGTCTGCCAGAAGAAGAACACGACGGCCAGAACCATCAGGGCGATGTCCATGGGTAACTCTCCTCGATGCTGCGTATGAGGGTCAAAATTCTGCGGCCTCTATACGACAGATTTGCGCGCGCGTGCAGGGGGTGTTTCACGGAACGGCCATTTTGCCGCTGATCCAGGTCGCCCTCACCCGCAGCCTCTCGTCGAGATGCACGAGGTCGGCGGCCAGGCCGGGCCGGATGCGGCCGCGCCGTCCCGCCATGCCCATGAAATCGGCCGGGTAGGCGGAGGCCATGCGCAGCGCCTCGTCCAGCGGGATGCCGACCCGTTCCACGGCGTTGCGCACCGCCGTCGCCATGTCCAGGGCGGAACCGGCCAGTGTGCCGTCGGCGGTGACGCAGCGCCCGTCCTCCACCCGGATCTCCTCGCCGTAGAGCTGGAAATTGCCGGCCGGGTGATCTTCGGGAGCGCCGACCGGCGGCATCGCGTCGGTCACCAGGAACAGCCGGCCGGGGGTCTTCGCCTTCCAGGCCAGACGGACGGAGGCGTCATGGACATGGTGCCCATCGACGATGATCCCGCACCAGACAGCATCGTCCTCCAGCGCGGCCCCGACCATGCCGGGCTCGCGGGAGCCGAGCGGGCTCATGGCGTTGAACAGGTGGGTCACTCCGGTGATGCCGGCGGCGAAGCCGGCCTTGGCCTGCGCCCAGGTGGCGGTGCTGTGGCCAGCGGCGATGCGCAGGCCGGCGGCGGCGAGCCGGCGGATCGGCTCCGGCGGAACCGCCTCCGGCGCCAGCGTGACCAGGGCCGGCAGGCCGGAGAGGCCGCCGAGCAGGGCGAGATCGTCCGCGTCGGGGGGTGCGATGAAGCGCGCGTCATGGACGCCGCGGCGTTCCGGCGCGATGTGCGGGCCTTCCAGATGGATGCCGAGCACGCCGGGCATTCCCTGCGCCAACGCGGCGCGCACCGCGGCGACGGCGACGGCGCGCTTTTCGGCCGAGTCGGTGATGAGGGTGGGCAGCAGGCCGGTGGTGCCGAAGCGGCGGTGCGCCTCGGCGATGCGGCGCAGCGTCGGCAGGTCGGGCGTGTCGTTGAACAGCGCGCCGCCACCGCCATTCACCTGAAGGTCGATGAAGCCGGGGGCGAGGATGCCGCCGCCCAGATCGATCACCGCGGCCTCCGGGGGAATCGCCTCGGGCGCAACGATGGCGGCGATGGCCGGGCCGTCGATCAGCAGGGCGGCACCCGCCAGCACCGAGTCCCCGGTGTGGAGCGTCGCGTTGACGAGCGCCGTCAGCGGCCGGTCGGCAGCGGGGCTGTGTTCATGGCTCAATTCGGCACCCGATGGGCTGCGGCGGGGAATCGGCGGTGGGCCGACAGGAAAACCCGGCGGGGCCTGTGGCGCAAGTGGGCGTCGTGGGGAGGAAAACCCTTCGCTTTGTGCGGATTATGCCGCCGGATTTGTTGGGGTATGGTGTTTGTTAGGGATTGCCAGAAGGGACAGGTTTCTGGCAGAAAAAAGGCCGCTGACGAACAGCGGCCTGAGTTTAGGGAGGAAACGCCCAAGAAGGGCGAAGCAGCCATCTCTTGCTGCGCTGCAAAATTAACAAAGATCTCAGGTGGGTGAAAACCCCGAAGCAATGGCCCCGTGTGGGGCCGTTGCTTTTTCCGGGGTCGCTGTGACCGAAGAGTCACAATCGTATCGGACGCGATAACATCGTTGGTTAACGCATCCGGACCTGATGGCGCGCTTTCCCGTTGTTCCGATCATGCGCCGGCGCGACAGCGCCCACCGACGATGCCCCGGACAACGAAGGAGAGCCGCCAGTGACCGACCAGCAGCCCCCCGCTTCCACCGAAGGCAAGCCGTCGGCGCTCGTCCGGTTCGACGCTTTCGTGGCGATGCTGGGCGACCGGCGGCCCGCCGTCTTCCTCGACTATGACGGGACCCTGACGCCCATCGTGGAGCGGCCCGATCTGGCACTTCTCGACGAGTCCGTGCGCGCGGTGATCCGGCGGCTGGTCGGGCTGTGCCCCGTGGCGGTGGTCAGCGGGCGCGATCTGGAGGATGTGGCCCGCCATGTCGGGATCAACGACCTGATCTACGCCGGCAGCCACGGCTTCGACATCCGCGGCCCCGGCCTGCGCACCCAGATCGGCGAGGAGTATCTGGGCGACCTCGACGCGGCCGAAGCGGACCTGCTGCGGCACCTGCACGGCGTCGAGGGCGCGCTGGTCGAGCGCAAGCGCTTCGCCATCGCCATCCACACCCGCAGGGTGGTCCCGGACCGCAAGGCGTCGGTCGGCGACACGGTGCGGGACGTCGCAGCGGCCTTTCCGAACCTGCGCGTCACCGGTGGCAAGGAGATCCACGAGTTGCGGCCCAACGTCCCCTGGGACAAGGGCAAGGCGGTCCTGTCGCTGCTCGACACCCTGGGGCTGGCGGGCCCGGAGACGCTGCCGCTCTACCTCGGCGACGACGAGACGGACGAGGACGCCTTCCGCGCCCTGGCGGCGTGTGGAGAGGGGCGGGGAGTCGGCATCCGCGTCATGGACCCGCCGGCCCCCAGCGCCGCCGGATGGAGCCTGAAGGACCCCGCGGAAGCCGGTGCCTTTCTCGACCGTCTGGCCGTCTGGCTGGCGGAGGGCTGAACCAGTCCGCCGGTCCCCATCGCTTTTCCGCCGAAAAAGGGGTGGGATGGTCGCCGATCAATCGAGGGGTCCCGCCATGGACATCGGCGCGCTCGGCGCACCGCGAATGCCGTCCCTGCAAGACGTCCAAGCCTCTGCCCTGGCGGGGCTTCAGGGCGCCCAGTCCCGCGCCGACGAGGCGGGGGCGCAGCTCGCCGCCGGCAACCTTGATCCGGCGGTGGTGGTCAGCCTCTCTTCGGCCCAGACCGACTTCGCCGCCAACGTCAAGGTCATGCAGGCCGCGCAGGACAACACCAAGCGCGTCCTCGACATGCTGGTGTGATCCGCCTTCACACTGCCAGATAGGCCCGGCGCACCGTTTCATCCTCCAGCAGCGTCCGCATCGGACCTTCGAAGCGGATCTGCCCCTTCTCGATGACGCTCGCGCGGTCGGCGACCGCGGCGGCGAAGGCGAGATTCTGCTCCGACACGAGGATTGACAGCCCCTCGGCCTTCAGGGCGCGCAGAGCGTCGGCCATCTGCTGCACGATGCGCGGGGCCAGCCCCTCCGACGGTTCGTCGAGCAGCAGGAGCGAAGGGTTGCCCATCAGCGTGCGGGCGAGCGTCAGCATCTGCTGCTCCCCGCCGCTCATCCGCCCGCCGCGGCGGCCCCGCATCTCGGCGAGGTTGGGAAAGAGGGCGTAGAGTCGCTCCGGCGTCCAGTGGGGGGCACCGTCGCGGGGCGGCTGACGGCCGACCTCCAGATTCTCCTCCACCGTCAGGTCGGTGAAGACGCGGCGGTCCTCCGGCACATAGCCGAGACCGAGCCGCGCGATGCGGTGCGGCGGCAGGTTGGAGACCTCGCGCCCGTCGAAGGCCACCGCGCCGGAGCGCCGGTCGAGCAGGCCCATGATCGCCTTCATCGTCGTCGTCTTGCCGGCGCCGTTGCGGCCCATCAGGGCGACCACCTCGCCCCGGCCCACCGCCAGATCGACTCCGGTCAGGATGTGGGCGCGTCCGTACCAGGCCTGAAGCCCGCGAACGCTCAGAAGGGGCTGGCCGGTCATGCCGCACCTCCCAGATAGACGGCCTGCACCCGCGGGTCGGCGCGCACGGCGTCGGGCGTGCCCTCGGCGATCAGCTGGCCGCGGTCGAGCACGATGATGCGGGTGGCGTGGCCGAACACGACGTCCATGTCATGCTCCGTGAACAGAACGGCGAGGCCGCGCTCGCGGACGAGGGACGAGGTCAGCGCCATCAGCTCCTGCCGCTCGCCGGGGGCCATGCCGGCGGTCGGCTCGTCCATCAGCAGGATTTTCGGGTCGCCGGCCAGCGCCATGGCGAGTTCGACGCGCTTCAGGTCGCCATAGGCCAGCACGCCGCAGGGCCGCTCCGCCTGGGCGCCCATGCCGACACGCTCCAGCAGGGCCATCGCCTCGTCGCGGAACCCGGAGGCGGCCGGGGTCCACAGCCCGAACAGGCGCCTGTGGACGGAGAGCAGGACCATCTGCACGTTCTCGCGCACCGTCATCGAGGCGAAGGTGGCGGTGATCTGGAAGGTGCGGCCGACGCCCATCCGCCAGATGCGGCGCGGCGGCAGGCCGACGATGTCCACCCCGTCCAGCCGCACCGTGCCCGCGTCGGGCCGCAGCTGGCCGTTCAGCAGGTTGAAGCAGGTCGTCTTGCCGGCGCCGTTCGGACCGATCAGCGCCAGCACCTCCCCGGCGTCCAGCGCGAAGGACACCCCGCGCACCGCCTGCACGCCGCCGAAGGCGCGCTGGAGATTCTCCACGGCGAGGCGGCGGCTCATGCGTCCCTCCCGCGGGTCCACAGGTCGCGGACGAAGCCGGCGACGCCCTTGGGGAAGGCCAGAACCAGCACCAGGATAATGGTGCCCAGGACCAGCCGCCACCAGTCGGTCCGGCTCATCGCCTCGGTCTCCAGCAGGTGGAACAGGGCGGCACCCACCACCGGGCCGCTCAGCGTCTGGATGCCGCCCATCAGCACCATGACCAGGGCATCCACCGACACCGGCACGGCCATCAGGGTGGGGAAGACGCTGCCCTTGGAAAAGGCGTAGAGACCGCCGGCCAGCCCGGCGGCGGAGCCGGCCAGGGCGAAGCTCAGCCACTGGTGCCGGCGAACGTCGATGCCCACCGATTCGGCGCGCAGCGCGGAATCGCGCCCGGCGCGTAGCGTGTAGCCGAAGGGCGCGAAGGCGGCGCGGCGCAGCAGCAGCAGCGCGCCGCCGGCCATCGCCAGGGTCAGCCAGTAATAGGCCGCCTTGCCCGCCGCCCAGTCCGGCGGCCAGACGCCGAGGATGCCGTTGTCGCCCCCGGTAAACCCGTACCATTGGAAGGTCACCGACCAGACGATCTGCGCGAAGGCCAGCGTGAGCATGGCGAAGTAGAGGCCCGACCGCCGCACGCAGAACCAGCCGGCAACCAGCGCCCCCAGCCCGGCGAGCAGCGGTGCGGCGGCCAGCGCCAGCGGCATGGGTGCTGCGAAATGCTTGACCAGCAGCGCCGCGCCGTAGGCACCGAGCCCGAAATAGGCGGCGTGCCCGAAGGAGACGAGGCCGCCCAGCCCGATCAGCAGATGCAGGCTGGCCGCCAGCAGCGCCAGGATCACCACCTCGGTCAACACGATCAGCGCGTAGTCGCCGGCGACCAGCGGCACCGTCGCCAGCAGGGCGAGCAGCAGGGCGGGCGCCCAGCGCGCGACGTCGGCCGCGGCGATCAGCGGCGGGCCGGGGCTGGCGGCGGTGGGCGGCGCGTCCTCGGCGCGTCCGAGCAGTCCGTAGGGGCGGATGACCAGCACCACCGCCATGAACAGGAAGACCAGGACCAGCGTGATCTGCGGGAAGACCAGGATGCCGAAGGCCTGCAACTGCCCGATCAGCAGCGAGGCGACGAAGGCCCCGGTCAGGCTGCCCATGCCGCCGACCACGACGACCACGAAGGCCTCGACCACGATGGCCATGTCCATGTGCAGGTTCACCGCCTCGCGCGGGACCTGGAGCGCGCCGCCGAGCCCGGCCAGCGCCGATCCCAGGAACAGCACCCCGGTGAACAGCCGCGCCGGATCGACGCCGAGCGCCGAGGCCATGTCGCGATCCTGGGTCGCCGCGCGGACCAGCGTGCCCCAGCGCGTGCGGTTGAACAGCAGCCAGAGCAGCCCCAGCACCAGCGGCCCCAGCCCGATCAGCACGAGGTCGTAGAGGGGGAAGGGCTGGTCGAGGATGTCCACGGAGCCGCGCAGCCCCGGCGCCCGCCGGCCGAGCAGATCCTCCGACCCCCAGATCCAGGAGGCGGCGTCCTGCACCACCAGCACCACGCCGAAGGTGGCGAGAAGCTGGAACAGCTCCGGCGAGCGGTAGAGGCGGCGCAGCAGCCCGACCTCCATCAGCGCGCCGAGCAGCCCGACCGCCAGCGAGGCGGCGGCCACGGCGCCCCAGAAGCCCAGCGGCGTGCTCCCCCAGCGCTCCACCAGCATCCAGCCGAGATAGGCGCCGAGCATGTAGAAGGAGCCGTGCGCGAAATTCACGATCCGCGTCACGCCGAACACGATGGTCAGCCCGGACGACACCAGGAACAGCGTCGCCGCCGTGGCGAGGCCGCTGAGGAATTGCACGAGGTAGAAGGACATCGGCTCTTTTCGGCAGTCTGCGGGAGCGGGGGCTGGCCCCCTCCCTAGCCCTCCCCCGCTTCGCAGGGGAGGGGACTAAATTTCCCTCTCCTGCGAAGCGGGGGAGGGAAGGGGCCCGCGGCGCAGCCGTGGGAAGGGTGGGGGCAAGCGCGGCCCCTCCGCCCTTTACTCCGGACGCATCTTGCGGACGGCCTCGTCGGACGGCAGATAGTCCGCGCCGTCGGCGTAGCGCCAGCCGGTCATCACGCCCTGGCCGTTCTTCACCGTGGTCTTGCCGACATAGGCGCCCATCGTCGCCTGGTGGTCGAGCGCGCGGAAGGTGATCGGGCCGAAGGGGCTGGACAGGGCCAGGCCGGACAACGCGTCCACGACCTTCTCCGCATCGGTGGAGCCGGCCTTTTCCACAGCGGCGGCGATGGCCTTGAAGGTGGCGTAGCCGACGACCGAGCCCTGGCGCGGCGGCTCGTTGAAGCGCTTCACATAGGCCTCGCGGAAGGCCTTGTGCTCCGGCGTGTCGATCTGCTCCTGCGGGTAGCCGGTGACGATCCAGCCCTCCGGCGCCTCGTCCTTCATGGGGTCGAGATATTCCGGCTCGCCGGTCAACAGGCTGACGACGGTGCGGTTGCGGAACAGACCGCGGCCCTCGCCCTCGCGCACGAACTTGGCGAGATCGGCGCCGAAGGTGACGTTGAAGATGGCGTCGGGCTTCGCCGCCGCCAGAGCCTGCACGGTGGGCCCGGCCTCCAGCTTGCCCTGGGCCGGCCACTGCTCGGCAACAAACTCCACATCCGGACGCTTCTCCGACAGGAGCTGGCGGAACCACTGCACCGCCGACTGGCCGTACTCGTAGTTGGGAGCGACGGTGGCCCAGCGCTTGGCCGGCAGCTTCGCCGCCTCCTCGACCAGCATGGCCGCCTGCATGTAGGTGCTGGGGCGCAGGCGGAAGGTGTAGCGGTTGCCCTTGGTCCAGGTGATGGCGTCGGTCAGCGGCTCCGCCGCCACGAAGGGCACCTTGTTGCGCGCGGCGAAGTCCGCCACCGCCAGCCCGACGTGGGAGAAATAGGTGCCGGCCAGCAGCTCGACCTTCTCGTTCGACAGCAGCTCCTGCGCGACGCGCACGGCGTCGTCCGGCTTGCCGGCGTCGTCGCGGGAGACGACCTCCAGCTTGCGCCCGCCGAGCAGGCCGCCCGCCGCGTTCACCTCCTCCACCGCGAGCTGCCAGCCCTGGCGGTAGGGGATCGTGAAAGCCGGCAAGCCGGTGTAGCTGTTGATCTCGCCGACGCGAATCGGCTGGCCGCCCGACTGGGCCGGGGCGGATTGCGCCTGGGCGGCGGGCATCGGCACGGCGATCCAGAAGGCGGCGGCGAGGGCGGCAGCGCCCGGCGCAAGCAGGAGATGGCGGCGGTTCATGGTCGGCGGTATCCCGGCGCGGTGGACGGCTGCGTGGACGCGTGGAGCGGCAGCCTGAACGCAATGTCTGCGTTCATAGCAAACCCACCGCAAAAGTCACCGTTCCGTTGCGCCGCACCACGCCAGTTTTCCGCGGATTGGTGCCGGAACCACCGGCCTCACATCAGGCGGGAGAGGAGCAGGAGGAAGGTCGCCTGCTCCTCCGGGGTCAGCGGGTCGAGCGTGCGGTGATGCGCCTGGGTGGCGTTCTCCAGCAGGGTGTTGACCAGTGATTGGCCGGCGCGGGTCAGGCTGACGCTGGTGCGGCGCCGGTCCTGCGGGTCCGGCTGGCGCTCCACCAGCTTGCGCTCCACAAGGCGCAGGATCACGCCCTGGGTGGTCGCCGGGTCCATGAAGGTCAGCCGTCCGAGTTGGTTCTGCGACAGCGACCCCTCGGTCCGCAGCGTGACCAGGGCGCCCCACTGGGTGGGGGTGAGCTGTGAGTCGCCGATCATGTCCATGAAGATGGACGACGCGCGCTGGTGAGCCCGGCGGAGGCGATAGTGCACCTGCCCAGTCAGCAGGTAATCGTCGGTCGGAGGATGGGCAATCTGATCCATGGGCGCACACGAGCGTTGCGGAGCCGGACCGTTTCCGGTTGCGGCGGGTGTCGGCGGAACACCGTGCGACAGGTTCGGCGCCGATCCCGGGGAATGTTCCCGGGCTTGCGCCAAATGCAGCAGGCTTCGCTTTGAAGCCTAGGGGTGGAAGTCGCAATAGGCAACGCTCGTCGCTGCGGCATAGAGCCACAGTCTAGGCCCTTTGACTATTTAAAGTGCAAAGCACTCGCGAACGAAGATGAGTCGTGTGTTTCAATAATCTTTCCGGGGGACTGACCGGCAATCTGCATATGCGGGTGTGTTTTGGTCATACCAGACGGTTGTCCGCATTTCGATTATGGGTTTTGTTTCGGTGGATAAGTGTTCGGCGGCGGAGTCCTTTCGCGGTCGGATTTCGGAAGGTCGCCGTCCGGGGGTGGGACACTCCCCGGTGTGTAAGGGGGCATCACGACATCGTCGCCGGGATGGCGGGGTGATTTGGGCGGCGGGGGCGTGGTCAGGGGTCTGGTCATGCTTTGGCGCTCTCTCATCGTTCCAAGGTGCGGCTCTGGGGTGCGGCTCTGGACCGCCTTTGCGTGAACGGATGTCGCCGATGGGTGGTTCCCGGGAAGACACGCGTCTCGAATCACGGTCGTATGACCTTAGCTCTAACGATGCGGACGTATGGCAATAGAGCGCGCGTCTGACGCAAGTCTTGTTGCGCCAACAACACAGGCGCGGGCAAAAACCACGGCTGAACGGCTTCACTGTTGCACGGACATCACGCTATGAGTTGTCTTTGCAGCGACTGTCCGCTTCTGCCGGAGCGGCGATTGCACATTCCAAGGCCATTCGGCCGCCCGATACGAGCCACTGATTTCAGCCTTGCGCGGTGACCCATGAAGCCCAGCTCCCTGTCCCTTCTCGCCCTCGCGCTCGCGTCCACCGTGCTGACGGCGCTGCCCGCGGCCACGCCGGTGAGCGCCCAGGAACTGCAGCCCGGTGAAACCGTGCTGGAGCGCCGCCGTCCGGAGGTCGAACAGCTCGGCATCCGCGCCGGATCGTTCCGAATCCTGCCGCGCATCGAAACCGGCCTGACCTATGAAAGCAACGTCTTCGCGACCGAGAGCAACACCCGCGACGACTTCATCTGGGTCACCCAGCCGCGCGTCGACGTGCGTTCGGATTTCAACAACCACGCCCTGAACTTCTCGGCCTCCGGCAACATCGGTCGCTTCTTCGACTACTCGTCGGAGAACTACGCCGATTACCGGGCGCAGGTGGACGGCCGCTACGACATCACCCGCGACAGCTCGGTCAGCGGCCTGCTGTTCAGCCGCCGCGACCATGAGGGGCGGTCCGACCCGAACTTCGACGTGTCGCTGGCCACCGGCACCGTGGTGCCGCGCTTCGCGGAACCGGTGAACTACTTCACCCATGGCGGCGAGGCGTCGTTCAATCAGCGCTTCAACCGCCTGCGCGTCCGCCTGACCGGCGGGGCCCAGTACACCTCCTACCAGGACGCCGAACTGACCAGCGGGCGGACGGAGTCGCAGGAGGACCGCGACCGCTGGAGCTACACGGGCACCGCCCGCGCCGGCTACGAGTTCATCCAGGGCTACGAGGCCTTCGTCCAGGGCTCCTACAACTGGACCCGGTACCGGCTGACCCCGGATTTCGGCGGCGTCAACCGCGACTCGGACGGCTACGAGGTCGTCGGCGGCCTGTCCACCGACCTGACCGGCCTCATCAACGGCGAGATCTATGCCGGCTATCTGAGCCGGACCTACGACGATCCGACGCTGAAGGATTTCGGCGGTCTGGCCTTGGGCGGCCGCCTGAACTGGTCGGTGACCCAGCTCACCTCGGTCACCGGCTCGCTCAGCCGTCAGGTCCGCGAATCGACCTACGCCCGCGGCAGCCAGATCGCGTCGAGCTACAACCGCACCGTCGCCGCGGTCGGCGTGGATCACGAGCTTCTGCGCACCCTGCTGCTGAACGCCCGCGTCCAGTGGCGCCAGGACGACTTCAACGGCGTGGACCGCACCGACGACGTCTACACGCTGGGGGCCGGTGCCAGCTACCAGCTCAGCCGCTATGTTTTCGTGAATGGCGGTTATACTTACGAAAAGCGTAACTCGAACCTCAGTGGCTTCGATTACTCCGACAATCTGGTCTATCTGCGCGTCGGCGCTCAGATGTAATCAGATCGTCCAGAGACTGTGCGAAGGGGCGTCCATCTGCCGATGGGCGCCCCTTTTGCATTTCCGCCTATACGGTGACGCGAATCCTTTTCCTCCGTTGGCGTTACTTCCTCTCCACTTTTTCCCAAGCGCGTGCGAGTTGCTAGTCTCCCTCCGTGACCGCTCAGGGTTCGGCCGCTCCATCCGCGGGTGGCTGGATCCGATGTCCTCACGAGCCATGGAAGGGTAAGGGATGAATCGACGTAACGTGTTCCGCGCGCTCGGAATGACCGTGGTCGCCGCCGCGATGGTCGGCTGCGCCGGTGGCCAGGATGCCCCTCTCGAACCGCCGGGCGTCGCCCAGATGACGGATTACCGCCTGGGGGCCGGCGACGCGCTGCGCGTCATCGTCTTTGGCGAGGAGCAGCTCTCTGGTGAATTCCGCGTCGACGGTTCGGGCAAGGTCGCCATGCCGCTGATCGGCGAGGTGAACGCCCGCGGCCACACCCCGCGCGAGCTGGAGGCCGACATTTCCAAGCGCCTGTCGCAGGGCTATGTCCGCGACGCCAAGGTCAGCGTCGAGGTGCTGAACCACCGGCCCTTTTTCATCCTGGGCGAGGTCCGCAACCCCGGCCAGTACCAGTATGTGAACGGCATGACCGCCCTGTCCGCGGTGGCGATGGCCGGCGGCTACACCTACCGCGCCAAGGAGGACTACGTCCTGATCACGCGCGGGGCCGATCCCAAGAAGGAACTGCGCCGCGCTCCGATCACCACCCCGGTGATGCCCGACGACGTGCTGCGCGTGCCGGAGCGCTACTTCTGATCGGCGACCGGTTCCGAACACTCGCCAGACGGTCCATCAGACGGCCCATTTGTTTCGGAAAACTGGGGCAGGCGCCCCGCCACCATTCGACGCCATGACGATGTCCCTCTTCCTGCCGGGAAGAGGGACATTTTTTTGCGCGGCAGTCCTTCCCGCCGCGGCGGTCATCCGTCGTCGCGGGTGCCCTCGCCGTAGGGAAGATCGCCTTTGCGGAAAGCGTCGGCACCCTTGGAATGGCCCGAGGGCGCGCGGGCCTCGGGAGGGGCGGGATCATGGTCGCTGGCGGCGGGAGGCGGTCGGGTGCCCGCGGCCTCGTCGTCGGTGCCCAGCGGGGCCGCAGCGGGGTCGGCGGCGGGGATCTTGTCGCCGGTCAAACCCTTGTCGATGGCGTCGCGCAGGCGCTGCGCCCCGGCGTTGGGCTTGGCGTCGGGAATGTCGGACGTTGTCATAAAGAAGCCTGGATCGGTTGCGGGAAGGGATCGTTCCTTCTCCAACCGGCGCCCGCAGGCACAGTTCCCCGGACGGCCTGGCACGGCCGTCTCAGGAGCGCAGGGCGTCCCGGTCGGCCTCGTCCAGGCTGTCCAGCCATTCGTCCATGGAAATCATCAGCGGCTCGTCGCCGGTGCGCCGGGCGGCTTCCACCAGCTCGGTGTCGGCGGTGTTGGAGTGCACGATGAACCACAGCATCAGCCGATTCGCATCGTCGCCGGTCAGCGGATCGCCGCGCTCGGCGGTCTTGATCAACGCATCGATGCTGGCAAGGTAGCTTCGGTGGGCCTGCTCGTGCCGCTCCCGCCGTTCCGGGGCCAGAACGGCCATCTCCACCGTCTCCGTGGCGAAATGCTCCGCCACCTCGTGCCGAAGCGCGGTGAGTTCCGCCAGCCCGGCCGGACCGCCCGCGGTCATCGCCGTGAGGAGGTCGAGGATGCCGCCGTGCTCCGCGTCGATGACGCCGGAACCAGTGGGGATCAGGGAGCCGTTTTGGAGGGTGTGCGTCATGACTTTTCGGGACCGCAGGGTCCGGGACGATGGGCGATATGGTTGTGGGACGCGTGACGCATGTGCAGGTCTGGACCCCGGCGGCCGGAAACCTCTGCGCCATCGGCATCCCGATGGATGACGTGAGCCATGACGCGAACCGCTGCGGCGCGTCGATGATTGCCATTTCGTAGAGTTTGCGCAATGTCGTTGTGAGAAAAATCCAATCCTCCGTCCATGCGAGGCGGATGTGGCCGGAGAGGCCGACGGCCCGTTTCACGGCGCCGAAGCCGCGCTTCATGGTGATTCGGCTGGTGACGGTAAGCCGAGGCGGGGTGCTTGCGAGCACTGGCGGCAATTGTGCCGCAATGGTCAGGTTGCTCAATGAGGGGTGATCTTTGTGCCGGCCGCTACGCCCGTATGGCGTCATGCTGAACGGCATCGACAACCCATAGGGCATCGTTGACAACCTAAAATTATTACAACACACTCGGGATAATTACCACATTCGGAGTGCATCGTTATGATGCGAAGGCTTTCAGTCGTTGTCGTGTTTGCCCTCTCAGTTGCGGCCTGCGGACCTGAAATGCCGCCCCTCAACTTTTCCGTTCCGAATGTTGGTCCTTCGCAGACGAAGTTGGACGCAGAGGTAAAATCCATTACCGTTTCCGTCGCCCGTCCGGATGAGGCCACGGGGAAGTTGGCGTTCGGCGTCGAGACGTCGGCCCCACTGTGGAAAACCTCTCTCGAAGAGGCCTTAACCAAGATGGCCATCTTCAAGGATGATGCCCCAAAGAAAGTCTCAGTAGCGGTAAAGGTGCTGAAGCTTGACTTGCCTGATTTTGGCGGCACGTTCACTACGGAAACAGCAGCGCGATATGAGATAATAGACCGGTCTGACGGATCAGTCATATTCACCACTGATGTGAACAGCAAGGGCGAGGTTACGCTTGACTATGCTTTTGTTGGCATGGTTCGGGCGCGGGAGAGTATCAACAGATCTGTCCAGAACAACATTCTCCAGTTCCTTCAGCAAGTGGAGACCGTCAGGATCGATCGGCCAATGTTTCCCGTGGCCAGGGCGCCGGCAAGCCTACCGGCTACGATCAGCGCGAAGGGAGCGCCAACGTCGTGAAGCCATGCCGCCCCCGTCTGCTCCTTGCCACAGGTGCATTTGTGGCCCTGTCCGCATGCGCGCCTGACATCTCGCCAAGCAGCTATGCTGTGGGTTCGGTGGGGCAGGTCAACAGAACCGTACGGGGAGTTGTGATCAGCGCCCGCCCGGTTGCCATCGGTGGCACGCAATCCGGTGTTGGGGCCGGGGCCGGAGCTGTCGCCGGTGGCGCTGCTGGATCGGCTATAGGCAGTGGCGTCAGAGCCAACATTGCGGGGGCGGTTGGCGGCGCTCTTGTCGGCGGTATTATTGGGGCAATGGCCGAAAATGCCGTCACCCGTCAGAGCGGCACGGAGTACGTCGTTCAAACCGAGAACAGTGCGCTCCTGACCGTTGTGCAGGGCGGCGGCCAAGAATTGAGCGTCAATCAAAAAGTCCTGGTGATCTATGGTTCCCAATCCAGAATCATAGCCGACCCAAGCTGAGCAATTGAGCGCAACCTGGAGGGGGCTAGGCATGCCCCCTCCAGGTTTCGACGACCCAAAGCAACCGAACGCCTCGCGGTTGATCGCCCGTTTGGTGAAACGGAACATGAGGTCATCGGGTCAGCGGCACAGACGATCGCAGTGACCAGCGCACATGCGCCAGAAGCAATTCGCCATGGCACACCTCTGTGTGCCTGTTCCTTGCTTGGATTCTTGCGCGACTCTTCGGAACGAGCCACCGCGCCTGGGATGTGTCGTCGAGCCCGGGAACTGCCAGGCGATCGCGACGCCCTTGAAAGACATGAAGGAAGAGGGGTGGTGCCGGTTGCAGGGCTCGAACCCGCAAGCCAGAAAGCTCTATGATATCAATGGCTTAGAGGGTGACTGATTCATCGTGTGGACTGTTGCCGTGGACCGTTGCAGATTTGCCATGATTGCCGATTCGCCGGGCTTGCGCAACATCGTTGGGGGAGGAGGCCCTCCTCCCCCAAACGCCACGCCCGGTCCTGATGGGCGAGGGGTGGTGAGCGGTCACGGGCAGGTGTAGTGCGCGGTCCAGGTCAGGAAGTCGCCAATGACATTATGGGCCGGCGTGCTGTAGACGGACAGGATCGTCGGCTCGGACGCGCAGAACTCCCGGATGTTTCGCAGGGCGTAGCGCCGGGAGTCCTCGTCCGACGTTTCGCCTACGTCCGTGGAGCCGTGAATCGTCCACACCGCCTTGCCGTCCTGCTCGCCGGTGACATAAGGCCGGGAGTAATGAGACGATAACGTGCAGGCGGTGAGCAGGAGAACGACAGGCAAAGCGCGAAAAGCGAAAGGCATGATTCCACCCATTTCGGTTGTGCCCATACGCTCGCCGCGCAATTTCCCGTCGTCAAGCTCATCCGTTCAGTACCCGCCGCGCAGCAAGCCGCCGGGCCGCATCTGCCGGCGCATCTCGTCGGAGACGACGGCGCGCACGCTGTTCTCCACCTGTCTGCCGATCTGCGCCGCAAGCTCCTGGTCGGCGACGGCGTTGCCGCTGGCGTGGCCCTCGACCCTGATGTCGTTGTTCACGGTGATGCTCGTCCCGCTGGTCGCCGTGGCGGCCTTCAGGATGCTGTCGGCGTTGTCCATCTGCTCCGGGGTGAAGATGCCCTCGCCGCGCTTGGCGATCACCGGCACCTCGCCGCGCAGCAGCCCGCCGGTGTGGAACTTCGGGGCGCCGGCGAACAGGCTCATGGGCACGGAGCGCGACGGCACCCCGCCAGCGCCGACGAAACCGCCCTCGTGATAGATGAAGCCGGTTCCGGGGCCGATTGCAGCCGCTCCAGTGGCCGCTGATGCGCTTGCGGTCGGGCCGATGCCCATCCACCCCATCGCGGCCAGGGCGGCTTGCTGGACCATCCAGCGCGCGAAGAAGTCGGCGAGCATCTTGCTCATGTTGCCGATCATGGAGCGGAACCCGTCGCCGATGCGCGCTTGGCCGGTCAGGATTGACGACACGCCGCCGGCGAACTCGTCGGTGAAGCTGCGGATGCCCTCGGCGCGGCTGAGCTGGAGGCGCTCCTCGGCGCCGAGGCTGCGATCCACGCCGCGGGCGGTCTCGCGCTGCTGACGCTGATGCGCGGCGGCCAGGATGCCCTCGCGCTCCTTGGCGCGGAGTTCGCCCAAGCGGTCGATCTCCTGATCGGTGAGCGTGTCGTCGCCCCCGGCGAGGGACTTCTCCAGTCGGGCGCGCAGCGTGTCCAGCTCGGCTTGGTCAGACTTAGCGAGCGGCATTGGGGGCCTCCTTCGTGAGCGAAGCGAGGGCCACTTTTCCGGCGGCCTCGGCGTCGGTGAGGAAACGCTCCACGTCCGCGTCGATGCGGGCGCAGATGGCCACCCATTCGGCGTCGGACACGGTGCGGCGGATGTCCTGCTCGTAGGCGCGGCGTAGCTTGTCGGCCTGGAGATCGTCGCCGAGACCGGCGACAATGCCCTTGCAGATTTGGCTGATGCGCTGCTTAGACAGGCCGTACGGAATGGCGAGCGCGGTGAGCGGAACGAAGGCGTAGCGGGCGCGGCAGGCGCGGAGGAGGGCGCGTTCGTAGGCCGGCATGGGACGCTTGGTCATTGCGCCAACTCCCGCAGCTTCGCCGAGATGGTACTCATGCGGGCGACCGCGGCGGTCGCGGCGGCCTCGGCCTCGGAGAACTCGGCGATCAAGCCCGGCAGGACGCGGCCGAGGTCGCGCTGGAACTTCAGCCCGGCGAGGCGATGGGCGGTTTCGGGGGCGTCGATGCGGGTGAGAGCGCCCTCCAGGTCGGTGATGGCCTTCGCGGCAATCCCACGGGTCTTCTCGATGGTGGTGAGCGCCTTCTCGTGGTCGCTCATGGCGGCCAGTATCGGGGCGCGGTCCAAGCCCTCGGTGCGATCGACCCATCGGGCGAGTGTGTCGGCGTCCTTCAGGGCACGGGAAGCCGGCGGTTGCTCGGCGGACAGGGTACGAGCCTGTTCAACGTACGCCGCGATAACGGCGCGGTCATTCGCCATGTCCGCCGGCATGTCCGCCAGCTTCGCCGCATCCTGCACCAGTGCCTTGAGGTCGGAGGCGCGCTTGGTAAGGCCCGTGCCGAAGGCGACCAGCTCGGCCGTGGCTTCCTGCACGATGCCAGCCAGCGCGGCGGCGGCCTCGGCCGGGGTCAGGGCCGCGGTGTCAGGGACGCGCACGCGCCAGCTCGCAATCTGCGAGCTGGCGACGGGATGCAGGCTGACGCCACCGACGAACGGGCACTCAAAATGGAAGTGAGCGTCGAGGGTGCCAATGATCGGAGATTTCGCGAAGTGCACTGTCCGCTCCAGGGTAATGGTCCTGGAGCGGATCTTAGGTGGTATCATTGGACAATGTCAAACCGCCTGCAGAAACCGCAAGAATAATCCCGAGCAAACGCCAAGTATAACCGAAATATACAAGCGCTAACTGCGCAAATTATGTTTTGGAGCGTCGCTTTTCAATTTTGTCGTCCAACAAGATTTGCTGGATTTTCCTGCGAGTCCTGCTCAGGCTCGAGGCCGAGCATGGTCATGAGCTGGCGGCGAAGGTCGTCCTCGGTGACCGGGACCGGCAGGGGCGGCAGATCGACCGCGCTGGCGGCGATTTCCGGGGCCGTGGATTCGGTCTGAGCTTCGGGGGTGGGGATGGGGGCCTGAATGGCTTGAGGGCGCTCCTGCGAGTCCTGACGGGCCGCCTGATACTCGGTCATCTGCCGGTCGATCTCGTCCATGAACTGCTTTCGCAACTCGGCCTCGGTCATGCCGGCGTAGGGGCCGGTTTCGATGATCCGCGAGCCGGGGACGGCGGGAGGCGTGATGTCCATGGCGCCGGTGCGGATCAGCCGGCGGAAGTCCTGTGTGCGGTGAGTGGTGCCGCCGTCCTCGACTTGGTTGCGAACGTGATAGCCGAACTGGCCCTTGATCCCACCGGGAGAGCCGTTGTGATCGCCGAGGTCGGTGACGTAGCCGTGCTTGTTCAGCCGGGCGCGGGTGGCGTCCATAATGCGGCTGTCGGGCAGGGCGACGGAGAGATGGATGTGCTCGCGGACGCCAGTCCGGGCGCGGGTCGGCACGCTGGTCCACTCGGCATAGAAGGGCTTGCCGGGGTAGGCGCGCTTGAAGGCCGTCCGGATCGTGTTCACGAGCTTGTCGTGCTCGGAGATCGGGTAGCCGCGGACATCCAGCTTGAACCAGATCAGGCGGTGCTGAGCCGCGACAGCTTCCGCGGCTTGGACAACCTCGACCGGGGCGTCATGCCATTTCTTCTTCCGCTTCTTCTTCCAGGCATCCCGGTTAGTGCCGGCTTCGCCGGCACCCATGTCGCTGGTCTGGGAGGTGGCGGGAGAGGAGACGGAATGGTGGCCTTTCGGCGAAATCTTTCGCTGGGCCTTGCGCCGTGCGGGTTTCGGGCCGGTCGAAAAAGAGCGTTTGTGTGAAGTTGAGGCGGTCGTCGTGACCGGGGTTCTATGGGCCTTCTCAGGCATGGCTATACGCTCTCCGCGGTTAGGGGGAGCGCAGGGGACTTGTGCGACAACAGTCCAGGCGGTAGAATCCGCGATAACATCATCTCGGTGGTGTCGCAGCGTGGCACCGCTGCGCGGACGATGGCGGCCCGGCAAGGCCGCCATTTCCATTTGCACCCTATCGCATTTGAGCCGAATCCGGCAAGCGCCCGGTGCAGCGCCGCGCCACCGGCCAGTGCGCGCCTGCGCGTTGACCTATTCCGAACGCCGCACAATGAGACGAAGGGAACCGCCCGCGGCATGGCGCGCTTTTTTTCTTGGCTCTGTTGGTCAGATCAAAGACTAAGTAAGCATTAGCTTCAATAAGTAATCGCTTATTTAAGCAAAAATAGCGCAATTGCGCTAATATTCCTTGATGATAATCCATCGAAAGAAGTAACTCTTTGGCGCAACATTGCGACAAGGAGTTCTATAACCATGGCTGAGTACGTGATCCGAGTGCGCGACGACAGCCTTGACGATCTGAGCCTTGCGGAGCGCGTCGAGTTCTTCTTGCTGCGGCTCCAGGAGGGCGTTCAGCCGATGGCCGGCGCGGAGTTGCTGAGCGCCGATGGCGTGGCCGTCGAGGCGTTGACCTAGGCCGCGGTCAACGGGCCGGTCAACATGGTGGTGATGAGGGGCGCGGTCGTCTGGCCGCGCCCTTCGTCGTTCTGGGAATAGCAAGGAACCTGTGGATTAACCGGCTCGTGGCATCGTCCGATCTTCTGTCCGTTCAAGGGTTGCGTTAGGGTGTTCTCCGCATCCAAGGAGTTCAGCCATGAGTGAACAGGTCGCTCGCCGGTTTGTCGTCGTTGCGAAGCAGCGTATTTCACCGCGCACGGAACACGACGTCGGCGGGTTCGCTACGCGCACCGCGGTGTTCGAGGGCAACGTGACAATCGCCGAGATCGTTGATTGGGCGATTCCATACAGTTTTAGCGTCGGAACCCAAATCGAAGTGTTTGAGGATGAGATGACGCAGGTTAAGCGGAAGGGAGCAACTGAATCCCTAATGGATGACATTATGACTGGGCTGTCCGACGAAGATCGAAGCCTCTGAGGTTCAAAAAATGCAATGAAGGGCGCCCGTCGAGGCGCCCTTCGTCTGTTTAGCCTTCGAGCATGTTCTTGATGCTGGTCGCCGCATAGGGCTTGCCATTGACGTTCAAGAAGCCGAGGGCGGCAAGCTCCTCGCTAATCTGGCGGAGGGAGCGGGCCTTGCCGGTCTTGGGGCTCTTCCGCGCCAGACGCCTCGCCTCCTTCACCAGCTTCGGGTTCTGCTCGGCGTGACTCTTGCGGCCCTCGCACTTCCCGCTCTTTGCCTTCGCCTGCTCCCTGCCGTGCTTGAGCTTCTGGACGAGCTTCGCTTTCTCGTACTGGGAGAAAGCGCCAGCGATCTGGCGCATCATCACCTTGCTCGGGTCGGACTCGTCAGTGAGGTCTTGTCCGGATGCCGTCACCACGCGAATGCCGCGCTTGACCAGCAGCATCACGCCCATCTCCTGGGCGATCATCCCGCGGGCGAACCGGCTGGCATCCTCAACGATGATGAGGCCGATGCCGTCCTGGGCGGCCTGCTCCAGCATCGCAGCGAAGCCGTCGCGGGTTTCAATCGGGTCGGCGCCGCTCACCGCCGCGTCCCAATAGCACGCCACCACGTTGATGCCGGTGCGCGAGGCATAGCCCATCACCGCATCGTTCTGGCGGAAGGCGCTATCGCCCTCGACGTTCGCCGCGCTGGAGGTTCGGAGATACGCAAGGGCGTTGGCGGTCATTTGGGCCTCTGTCGACTGGCGTTCTATGGGCCTCATTATGAGACGCAGAGCGGGTTCCGTCCAGCTTTCTGTATAGCTTTCTTGAGAAAAATATACAGCCGGACCGGCATGAGCGCGAGGTCTAGCGCTTCGCGATGAGCGCCGCGTCGATGCCGGCATACTGGATGCTGTCGATGGCGGCTTTGAGGTCCGGCAGGTCGGCGCCCTTGCTGTAGCGCCCTCTCTCGCCAGACACCTCATGGCCCGACAGTGCGCTGATGATGTCGGGGTGGACCTTCGCCCGGACCAGCGCCGTGATGGCGCTGTGCCGAAGGCTATGGTAGTCCACGCCGTCGAGGCCCACGGCCTTCCGGTAGCGCCCGAACCGCTTGCTGAAGGCGAAACCGAACCGCTGGGCGATGCCGCCGGGTTCCAGCTCGGGCCAGAGCATCACATCGTCCCTGCGGCGGCGCTCGGTGACATACTCCTTGAACCCGAGGTCGAGCGCGATGCGATGGACCGGCACCTTGCGCACGGCGGCCAGCGACTTGAGCCGCCGACCGGGCGCCTTCCCGTCGCCGTCGCCGTCGGTGTCGTCGGCGTGGATGTCGAGATAGGTCACGCCGTCCTCCTCCTTCACGTCCTCGACGCGGAGCTGGGCCAGTTCCTCCAGACGGCAGGGATGGAAGAGGCCGAGCACAGGGAGCCACCAATCGGCATCGCGCACGATGAAGGCGCCCGGCTCGCTGCGCCTGGCCGTGCTCTTGCAGCCGGCGTAGATCGGGCTGGAGAACAGCGTGCGGAGCTGGTCGGCGCTCCAGGCGTCGCGCTCGGCGTTGCGGCGCACGGTGCGCTTGGGCGCTTTGTAGACGGCGCTGGCGATGTTCTCGGTGACGAACCCCTGCGCAACAGCCCAGCCGAAGAAGCTGGACACCAAGTTCGCATATTTCTTCACCGTCTTGGCCGCGAGCGTCTCCAGCGACGGGTCGGCCTTCGTCATCGCCACCAGGTCAGCGAGCGACTTCCCTTTGAAGGCGGGCTTCTTGCTGCGATGGGCGGGGAGGGCCTGAAGCATCGCGACGAACGCGGACACGTCCTGCCTGGCGTAGCGGTCCAGCCGCCGGTCGCCGGCTGATTCGGAGAACAGGGTGAGCGCCTGCTCGGCATCGTGGGCCATGGACGGGCGCCATGCGCCGGCTTTGATCCTCTCCGCAGAGAACCGCGCCCATGCATCGGTGAGCTTCGGCGCTTGCTTGCCGCTGGAGGCCGCCGCCGACCGGAATGCTTCATCAGCGGGAGCGAAGCCAAAATCACCCGCTGCACGCGCGCCAAGCGTTTCCGCTGCGGCTACAGCGCCGCGCAGCACAAGCCGGCGGAAGGTCTGACCTACCTCGGACGCTGGATCAGCAACGATGCCGTGTTGGTCAAGAAGGCGGTAGGCCAGCGCGTCCGCCATGCTGGTGTCATTGCTGGCAAGAGCAAGGCGGATCTTCTCAATCGTTCCTTTGTTCGATTCGATGCGGGCGAGCGCCTCCTCACGAGTCTTCTTGACGGACCCAAGGGAGCGCTCGCCATCAGCCACGGTATCGGCGACCCACTCTTGAACGATGCGGATGGCGTCGGCGGCGGTTAGGTCGCGGTTGGTGCGCATTTGCGAGAACAGTTCATCGGACGTGACGGCGAGCGCGCGGGCCTTCTGAATAGCCTGGTCGTGCGGCAGTGAGCCGAGAGATTGCACCAGCTCGCGCTGGCCGCCAAAGCGATCAATGAGGTCCAGAGGGATTCGGCGACGGAAAATCCGGCGGCCAGCGCGGACGCGCAGGAAGCGATTCGACATGGCACACTCTATGGTGTGTCCGTCCGGCTACATTCCTCGCGTGGACTCGCCGCGTGGACCTTCGGCATGGACAACCCCGCCTGGGGCTGGTGCCGCGTCCAGAAACCGCTAAGCTATTGAAAGACTTAGGAAAGCTATGGTGCCGGTTGCAGGGCTCGAACCCGCGACCTTCGGTTTACAAAACCGCTGCTCTACCAACTGAGCTAAACCGGCGTGCCGCCCGGCCAGACCGCGGCGGGCGCTTACACTAGCGTCCCGCGCGGTCCGCGGCAAGCCTCACCTGTGCGGTGCGTTCGGAGACGCGTCAGCGCAGCCGGGCGACCTCGTAGAGGGCGACGGCGGCGGCGTTGGACACGTTCAGGCTGCCGACCGGCCCCTGGGTCGGCAGGCGGGCGATGATGTCGCAGCGCTCCATGGTCAGGCGGCGCAGCCCGGCGCCTTCCGCCCCCAGCACCAGAGCGGTGCGCCCCGTCAGGTTGCACTGGGCGAGCGTGCTCTTCCCCGACTCGGCGAGGCCAACGGTCCAGAAGCCGGCCTGCTGAAGATCGGCGAGCGCGCGGGCAAGGTTGGTGACGCGGACCAGCGGCACCGACTCCAGCGCTCCCGAGGCGCTCTTGGCGAGGACGCCGGTGGTCTCCGGCGCGTTGCGCTCCGTCACCACCACCGCCTTGGCCCCGAAGGCCGAAGCGGAGCGTAGGACCGCGCCGACGTTGTGCGGGTCGGTCACCTGGTCGAGGACGACGATGAGCGCCGACGGGTCCGAATCGGCCTCGGCGCAAAGATCCTCGATTCCGGTTTCCTCCAGGGGGGCGGCGTCCACCGCCACGCCCTGGTGCACGGCGCCCGGCGGCAGCATGCGGTCCAGGTCGTTGCGGTCGGCCGGCATCACGCCGGGGCGCTGGAGCCCGCGCGCCTTGGCCTGGGCCAGAACCGGCTCCAATGCCGCGCGGCCCGCTTCCGTCGCGATCAGGCGGTGGATCCGCCGTTCCGGGTTCAGCCACGCGGCCGACACCGGGTGCAGGCCGTAGAGCAGGACGCCCTGTGCGCCGCGCCCGGGGGAGGGGCGGTCGCCGCGCGACTCGCGGTGGGATGGAGAGTGGTCCTTGGCCGGGGCAGGGGGCTGGCCGTGGGGCGCGGATGGCTTCTTCGAACGGGTCATGGTGTCCGGCTGGAGGGGGCAGGCCTAAGCCCGCCGCGGTTATTCACAGTTTTCTGGTTTGGACTGCTTCAGACGTGTTGACAAGGCCTGAAAAATTCTCATAGTGCCGAACTCCGCAGCGGGCATGTCCCGCAGCGGGCCTGAGGAAGGGTGGCCGAGTGGTTAAAGGCAGCAGACTGTAAATCTGCCCGCGTAAGCGTACGCTGGTTCAAATCCAGCCCCTTCCACCACTACATTCCACGGCTTGTCCGTGATCGCGTTTCCCGGTCGATAGCGCCGGGCGGGGCATGGCGGGTGTAGCTCAATGGTAGAGCAGAAGCCTTCCAAGCTTACGACGGGGGTTCGATTCCCCTCACCCGCTCCAATCCCCCCGCGCTAAGGGAAATGTCGGTCTCGGCCGGGCCATTGTGTGCGTCCGGAACGTCGGGAACGAAAGACCAAAGCGATGGCGAAGGCAAAGTTTGAGCGGAACAAGCCGCACTGCAACATTGGCACGATCGGCCACGTCGACCACGGCAAGACGTCGCTGACGGCGGCGATCACGAAGGTGCTGGCCGAGAGCGGCGGCGCGACCTTCACCGCCTACGACCAGATCGACAAGGCGCCGGAAGAGAAGGCGCGCGGCATCACGATCTCGACGGCGCACGTCGAGTACGAGACGACCAACCGCCACTACGCCCACGTCGATTGCCCGGGCCACGCCGACTACGTGAAGAACATGATCACGGGCGCCGCGCAGATGGACGGCGCGATCCTGGTCGTGTCGGCCGCCGACGGCCCGATGCCGCAGACCCGCGAGCACATCCTGCTGGCCCGCCAGGTCGGCGTGCCGGCGCTGGTGGTGTTCATGAACAAGGTCGACATGGTCGACGATCCGGAGCTGCTCGAGCTGGTCGAGATGGAGGTGCGCGAGCTGCTGTCCTCCTACCAGTTCCCGGGCGACGACATTCCGATCGTCAAGGGCTCGGCTCTGTGCGCTCTGGAGGACCGTTCGCCGGAGATCGGCCGTGACGCGATCCTCAAGCTGATGGCCGAGGTCGACCAGTACATCCCGCAGCCGGAGCGTCCGAAGGACCGTCCGTTCCTGATGCCGATCGAGGACGTGTTCTCGATCTCGGGCCGCGGCACGGTGGTGACCGGCCGCGTCGAGCGTGGCATCGTCAAGGTCGGCGAGGAAGTCGAGATCGTCGGTCTGAAGACCACGGTCAAGACGACGGTGACCGGCGTCGAGATGTTCCGCAAGCTGCTCGACTCGGGTGAGGCGGGCGACAACATCGGCGCGCTGCTGCGCGGCACGAAGCGTGAGGACGTCGAGCGCGGCCAGGTTCTGGCCAAGCCGGGCAGCATCACGCCGCACACCACCTTCAAGGCCGAGGCCTACATCCTGACGAAGGAAGAGGGTGGCCGCCACACGCCGTTCTTCACCAACTACCGTCCGCAGTTCTACTTCCGCACGACCGACGTGACGGGCATGGTGAAGCTGCCGGAAGGCACCGAGATGGTGATGCCGGGCGACAACATCTCCATGGAAGTCGAGCTGATCGCTCCGATCGCCATGGACGAGGGCCTGCGCTTCGCCATCCGCGAGGGTGGCCGCACCGTCGGCGCCGGCGTCGTCGCCTCGATCATCAAGTAAGTTGAAGGAGTCAATCCCACCGCCGTCCCCATGGTTCGGCGGTGGGATTGATCCCTGTCGTTTTCGGCATGCCGGCCGATAAAAAGGCTAGCAAGCCACGCGGCTATGCGCTATAAGCTCCGCTCCCCGCCGGGGGTAGAGCCTGCGGCGATAGGAGTGTAGCTCAATTGGTAGAGCACCGGTCTCCAAAACCGGGGGCTGGGGGTTCGAGCCCCTCCACTCCTGCCACGCCGTACCGAACCAGAACGGGCCGCTGACCGCGCCCTACACGTCGCACCGGAGCCCGCACGGTCTACGATGGCTAAAGTGAACCCCGCAGAATTCGCGCGCGACGTCCGCCGCGAGGTGGCCAAGGTCACCTGGCCGACCCGCAAGGAAACCGGCGTGACGACCGCCATGGTGTTCGTCATGGTGGTGCTGGCTTCGCTGTTCTTCCTCGTCGTGGATCAGGTGCTGGCCTTCGCCGTCCGTATGATCCTTGGGCTGGGAGCCTGATCGCCATGGCCGCGCGCTGGTACGTCGTTCACGTCTATTCGGGCTTCGAAAAGAAGGTTTCCCAGGCCATCCGCGAAAAGGCGGCTCAGAAGGGTCTGGAAGACAAGTTCGAAGAGATCCTGGTGCCGACCGAGGAAGTGGTCGAGGTGCGCCGGGGTTCCAAGATCAACACCGAGCGGAAGTTCTTCCCCGGCTACGTCCTCATCAAGATGGATTTGACGGACGAGTCCTGGCATCTCGTGAAGAACACGCCGAAGGTCACCGGGTTCCTGGGTGGTGGCGGCAAGCCGCAGCCGATCAGCCAGCGCGAAGCCGAGCGGATCATCCATCAGGTGCAGGAAGGCTTTGAGCGCCCCAAGCCCTCGATCACCTTCGAGGTGGGCGAGCAGGTTCGTGTGAGCGACGGCCCCTTCACCTCCTTCAACGGCACCGTCGAGGAAGTCGACGAGGAAAAGGCCCGCCTCAAGGTGGCGGTGTCGATCTTCGGCCGCTCCACGCCGGTCGAGCTGGAATACACCCAGGTCGAGAAGGTCTGAGACCAACCGTTTTCCCGGGGCACGTGATGAACAGTCACGTGCTCCTTTCTGCTGCGGAAGGCCCGCCATAGCCGTACCGCAAAGCCCCGCGACGCCGGACAGCGTATCGAGGCGTCGTATCTGGAGGTTGTGACATGGCAAAGAAAATCGTCGGCTTCATCAAGCTGCAGGTTCCGGCCGGCAAGGCGAATCCGTCGCCGCCCATCGGCCCGGCGCTCGGTCAGCGCGGCCTGAACATCATGGAGTTCTGCAAGGCGTTCAACGCCAAGACGCAGGACCTGGAAGTCGGCATGCCGATCCCGGTGGTCATCACCGCCTACGGCGACCGTACCTTCACCTTCGTCACGAAGACCCCGCCGGTCAGCTACTTCCTGAAGAAGGCCGCTGGCATCGACAAGGGCTCGCAGACCACCGGCAAGGGCGCTTTCGCCGGCAAGATCACGAAGACCCAGATTCGTGACATCGCCGAGAAGAAGATGAAGGACCTGAACGCCCACGACGTCGAGGCGGCCGCGAGCATGATCGCTGGTTCCGCCCGCTCGATGGGCCTCGAAGTGGTGGAGGGCTGATCCCATGGCGAAGCTCGGCAAGCGACTGACCGATTCCTACAAGAAGGTCGACCGCGAGGCGCTCTACTCGCTGGAGGGCGCCGTCTCCCTGATCAAGGGCCTGCCCAAGGCGAAGTTCGATGAGACCATCGAAATCGCCATGAACCTGGGCATCGATCCGCGTCACGCCGACCAGATGGTCCGCGGCGTGGTGAACCTGCCGAACGGCACGGGCAAGACCGTGCGCGTCGCCGTGTTCGCAAAGGGCGCCAAGGCGGATGACGCCCTGGCCGCCGGCGCGGACATCGTCGGCGCCGACGATCTGGCCGAGAAGATCCTGGCCGGCAACATCGACTTCGACCGCTGCATCGCGTCCCCGGACATGATGGGCGTCGTCGGCAAGCTCGGTAAGGTCCTCGGCCCGCGCGGCCTGATGCCGAACCCGAAGCTCGGCACCGTGACCCCCGACGTGGCCGGCGCCGTCAAGGCCGCCAAGGCCGGCGCCGTGGAGTTCCGCGCCGAGAAGACCGGCATCGTGCACGCCGGCGTCGGCAAGGCCAGCTTCTCGGAAGAGGCTCTGGTGCAGAACATCCGCGCCTTCGTGGATGCCATCACCCGCGCCAAGCCGACCGGTGCCAAGGGCCAGTACCTGCTGAAGGTCTCGCTGTCCTCGACGATGGGCCCGGGCCTGAAGCTGGATCTGTCCACTCTGGCCGCCACGGCCTGAGTGATCTGAGTTTCGCCGTCGGCTCCCTCGGGAACCGGCGGCGATCGGGTGTCCCTGCGGGGATACCCACCCTGTCCAAGACCGCTGGCGCCCGCGTCTCTCCGGAGGCAAGGGCTTAAACCCGCCAGAGCAGACAGGAGTTGAACCGTTAACCACGCGGGCTTGCCCGCGGTTCAGGAACGGCTCGAACTTCTGGGACAGGTTCGCCGGGGCTCCCCAACGAAAGGGAAGGGGCCCCTCGTAAACCTCTGTGCAAGGAGGCGATCCGTGGATCGTACACAAAAAGAAGCGACGATCGCGGACCTGCAGTCGAAGCTCCAGGAGACGGGCCTGGTGGTGGTCACCCACCATCTGGGCCTGACGGTGGCGGAAGTCACCGACCTGCGTGGCAAGATTCGGGCCGCGGGCGCGAGCTTCAAGGTGACGAAGAACCGGCTCGCCCGCCGCGCCCTTCAGGGCACGCAGTTCGAAGGTCTGGACGGTCTCTTCAAGGGGCCGACCGCGATCGCTTACTCGAAGGATCCCGTTGCGGCCGCCAAGGTGGTGGCCGACTACGCGAAGACTAACGAGAAGCTGAAGATCGTCGGTGCCGCTCTCGGCGACCAGATCCTCGACGCGGAGGGAGTGAAGGCTCTCGCCACGCTCCCGTCGCTGGACGAACTGCGCGCCAAGCTCGTGGGCATGATCCAGACTCCGGCGACCCGCATCGCCGGCGTTCTCCAGGCTCCGGGCGGCCAGGTCGCCCGCGTGCTGGCGGCCTACGCGAAGAAGGACGAGGCGGCCTGAGCCGCACCCGTCTAGCTGTCTACCCATCCCAGAACATCGAGTTGTTGGAGCATTAAAATGGCTGATCTGCAGAAGCTGGTCGACGATCTCTCGGCCCTGACCGTCATCGAGGCCGCCGAGCTGTCGAAGCTGCTGGAAGAGAAGTGGGGCGTTTCCGCCGCCGCTCCGGTGGCCGTTGCCGCCGCCGGTCCGGCCGCTGCCGCCGCCCCGGTCGAAGAGCAGACCGAGTTCAACGTGATCCTCGCCGACGCCGGCGACAAGAAGATCAACGTGATCAAGGAAGTCCGCGCCATCACCGGCCTGGGCCTGAAGGAAGCCAAGGACCTGGTCGAAGGCGCTCCGAAGCCGGTCAAGGAAGGCGTGTCGAAGGACGAGGCCGCCAAGATCAAGAAGCAGCTTGAAGAGGCCGGCGCCAAGGTCGATATTAAGTAAGACCGTCTTGCTGCGACGGATAAGACATATCCACGCCGGACGGCGGCTGGTCCCCGAGGGGGCCTGCCGCCGCACGGCGTTTTCTGCCTTCCACCGGACCGGGTTCCTCGGTCCGGCTCTTTCCGTCCCTGCATAAGGGGCGGGCCGCGCGATCATCGCCGCGTCGCGGCGAGCACCCTGGTTCGCGTGCTTCTGGTCGAGCGTACTCACGATTCTGACGTTTGGGGACATCCATGGCCAAATCCTTTACGGGTCGAAAGCGTGTTCGGAAGAGCTTCGGGCGCATCCCGGAAGTCACCCAGATGCCCAACCTCATCGAGGTGCAGCGCAGCTCCTACGACCACTTCCTGCAAATGGACGTCCCGCCGGAAAAGCGGGCCAACCTGGGTCTGCAGGAGGTGTTCCGGTCGGTGTTCCCGATCAAGGACTTCTCCGACCGCGCCGTCCTCGACTTCGTGAAGTACGAGCTTGAGCAGCCGAAGTATGACGTCGAAGAGTGCCAGCAGCGCGGCATGACCTTCGCCGCCCCGCTGAAGGTGACCCTGCGCCTCTCCGTCTTCGACGTGGAAGAGGACACGGGGCTGCGCTCGATCCGCGACATCAAGGAGCAGGACGTCTACATGGGCGACATGCCCCTGATGACGGCCAACGGCACCTTCATCATCAACGGCACCGAGCGCGTCATCGTCTCGCAGATGCACCGCAGCCCGGGCGTCTTCTTCGACCATGACAAGGGCAAGACCCACTCGTCGGGCAAGTATCTCTTCGCCGCCCGCGTGATCCCGTACCGCGGCTCCTGGCTGGACTTCGAGTTCGACGCCAAGGACCTCGTCTACGTGCGCATCGACCGCCGCCGCAAGCTGCCGGCCACCACGCTGCTGTTCGCTCTGGACGGCGCGGAGACCGAGGCGCTGCGCGCCGAGCGGAAGGCTCAGAAGAAGGACCTGCTGCCCTACGAGGCGCAGGGCATGGCGAAGGAAGAAATCCTCAACTTCTTCTACGACACCATCACCTACACCCGCGCGTCGGGCGGCTGGAAGACCCCCTTCAACGCTGACCGCATGAAGGGCGTGAAGGTCGCCTCCGACCTCGTGGACGCGGCCTCCGGCCAAGTCGTCGCCGAGGCCGGCACCAAGATGACGCCGCGCCTGATCAAGAAGCTGGTCGAGGGCGGCCTCGCCGAGCAGCTCGTCTCCACCGAGGAGCTGACCGGCCGCTACCTCGCCGTCGACATCATCAACGAGCGGACCGGCGAAGTCCTGTTCGAAGCCGGTGACGAATTGTCGGCGAGCGATCTCGACAAGCTGGAGAAGGCCGGCGTCGACGAGCTGCCGGTGCTGGCGATCGACCACCTGAACGTCGGCGCCTACATCCGCAACACGATGGCCGCCGACCGCAACGCGTCCCGCGAGGACGCGCTGATCGACATCTACCGCGTCATGCGTCCGGGCGAGCCGCCGACCCTGGAGTCGGCCGAGGCGCTGTTCGCCGGCCTGTTCTTCGACAGCGAGCGCTACGACCTGTCGGCGGTGGGCCGCGTCAAGATGAACGCGCGCCTGAACTTCCAGACCGACGACAGCGTCCGCGTCCTGCGCAAGCAGGACATCATGTCGATCCTCAAGGTTCTGGTGAACCTGAAGGACGGCCGCGGCGAGATCGACGACATCGACCATCTCGGCAACCGCCGCGTCCGCTCGGTCGGCGAGCTGATGGAGAACCAGTACCGCGTCGGCCTGCTGCGCATGGAGCGCGCGATCCGCGAGCGCATGAGCTCGGTCGAGATCGACACGGTCATGCCGCACGACCTGATCAACGCCAAGCCGGCGGCCGCCGCCGTGCGCGAGTTCTTCGGCTCGTCGCAGCTCTCGCAGTTCATGGACCAGACCAACCCGCTGTCCGAGATCACGCACAAGCGTCGTCTCTCGGCCCTCGGCCCGGGCGGTCTGACCCGCGAGCGCGCCGGCTTCGAGGTGCGCGACGTGCACCCGACGCACTACGGCCGCATCTGCCCGATTGAGACGCCGGAAGGCCCGAACATCGGTCTGATCAACTCGCTGGCGACCTACGCCCGCGTGAACCAGTACGGCTTCATCGAGAGCCCGTACCGCAAGGTGCGCGACAGCATCGTCACCGACGAGGTGGTCTACCTCTCCGCCATGGAGGAGGGCCGCTACGTCGTCGCCCAGGCGAACGCCGAGCTGGACGCGGACAACCGCTTCGCCGCCGACCTCGTGTCGTGCCGGCAGGGTGGCGAATACCTGATGTTCCGCCCGGAGGCCATCGACCTGATCGACGTGTCGCCGAAGCAGCTCGTCTCCGTCGCCGCGGCGCTGATCCCGTTCCTGGAGAACGACGACGCGAACCGCGCGCTGATGGGCTCGAACATGCAGCGTCAGGCGGTGCCGCTGGTCAAGGCCGACGCGCCGCTGGTCGGCACGGGCATGGAGGCCACGGTGGCCCGTGACTCCGGCGTGACCATCGTCGCCAAGCGCAAGGGCATCGTCGACCAGATCGACGCGACCCGCATCGTGGTCCGGGCGACCGACTCGTCCGACGCCACGGCGCCGGGCGTGGACATCTACAACCTGCTGAAGTTCCAGCGTTCCAACCAGAACACCTGCATCACCCAGCGTCCGCTGGTGAAGGTGGGCGACCGCGTGGCGGCCGGCGACATCATCGCCGACGGCCCCTCGACGGAGCTGGGCGAGCTGGCGCTGGGCCGCAACGTGCTCGTCGCCTTCATGCCGTGGAACGGCTACAACTTCGAGGACTCGATCCTCATCAACGAGCGCATCGTCAAGGACGACGTCTTCACCTCGATCCACATCGAGGAGTTCGAGGTCATGGCCCGCGACACCAAGCTGGGCCAGGAGGAAATCACCCGCGACATTCCGAACGTCGGTGAGGAAGCCCTCAAGAACCTCGACGAGGCCGGCATCGTCTACATCGGAGCCGAGGTCCGTCCGGGCGACATCCTGGTCGGCAAGGTGACGCCGAAGGGCGAAAGCCCGATGACTCCGGAAGAGAAGCTGCTTCGCGCCATCTTCGGCGAGAAGGCGTCCGACGTCCGCGACACCTCGCTGCGCCTGCCGCCGGGCGTCGCCGGGACGATCGTCGAGGTCCGCGTGTTCAGCCGCCGCGGCGTCGACAAGGACGAGCGCGCCCTGGCGATCGAGCGGGCCGAGATCGAGAAGCTGGCCAAGGATCGCGATGACGAGCGCGCGATCCTGGAGCGCAGCTTCTACACCCGCCTGAAGGAAGTCATCCTCGGCCAGACCGCGCAGTCCGGCCCGAAGGGCATGCGGGCCGGCACGGTCCTGACCGACGCCGAGCTGGCGAACCTGACCAAGGGCCAGTGGCGCCAGATCTCCATCGCCGACGAGCAGGTGATGGAGACGGTGGAGAGCCTGGGCAAGGTCTTCGACGACTCGATCCAGGCGCTGCAGAACCGCTTCGAGAACAAGGTCGAGAAGCTGCAGCGCGGCGACGAGCTGCCGCCGGGCGTGATGAAGATGGTCAAGGTCTTCGTCGCGGTGAAGCGCAAGCTGCAGCCGGGCGACAAGATGGCCGGCCGCCACGGCAACAAGGGTGTGGTTTCCCGCATCCTGCCGCAGGAGGACATGCCGTACCTGGAAGACGGCCAGCCGGTCGATCTGGTGCTGAACCCGCTGGGCGTGCCGTCGCGCATGAACATCGGTCAGATCCTGGAGACCCATCTGGGCTGGGCGTCGGCCGGCCTCGGCAAGCAGATCGGCCGCGCCATCGACCAGTACCGTCTCGCCATGAAGGGCCGCGGCGACGCCGCCCAGACCATGGACGGGCTGCGCATCACGCTGAAGGAAGCCTACGGCCAGAAGGTCTACGACGACCAGATCGCCGACATGACCGAAGGCGAGCTGCTGGAGCTGGGCGGCAACCTGCGCAAGGGCGTTCCCTTCGCCACGCCGGTCTTCGACGGCGCGCGCGAGGAGGACATCTGCCAGCAGCTGGAGAAGGCGGGTCTCGACCGTTCCGGTCAGGTCACCCTGATCGACGGCCGCACCGGCGAGGCCTTCGACCGCAAGGTGACAGTCGGCTACATCTACATGCTGAAGCTGCACCACCTGGTGGACGACAAGATCCACGCGCGCTCGATCGGTCCCTACTCGCTGGTCACCCAGCAGCCGCTCGGCGGTAAGGCCCAGTTCGGCGGACAGCGCTTCGGTGAAATGGAAGTGTGGGCGCTCGAAGCCTACGGCGCCGCCTACACGCTGCAGGAAATGCTCACGGTCAAGTCGGACGACGTGTCCGGCCGCACCAAGGTCTACGAGGCGATCGTCCGCGGCGACGACAACTTCGAGGCGGGCATCCCTGAGTCCTTCAACGTTCTGGTCAAGGAGCTGCGCTCCCTGGGCCTGAACGTCGAGCTGAACCAGCGGTCGTACTGAGCCCAAGAGACTTGAACCCGCCGGAGGAGGGGCCATGTTGGCCCCTTCCGGCGGGAACTGCCCTTAACCGACAACGCGGCGCTGCCAGCGGGAGACGGTCATGAACGAGTTGATGAACATTTTCGGCCAGGTCCAGGGTCCCCAGAGCTTCGATCAGATCCGCATTCAGATCGCGAGCCCCGAGCGCATCCGGTCCTGGTCGTTCGGCGAGATCAAGAAGCCGGAAACCATCAACTATCGCACTTTCAAGCCTGAGCGCGACGGTCTGTTCTGCGCCCGCATCTTCGGCCCGATCAAGGACTACGAGTGCTTGTGCGGCAAGTACAAGCGCATGAAGTACCGCGGCATCATCTGCGAGAAGTGCGGCGTCGAGGTGACGCTGTCGAAGGTCCGGCGCGAGCGCATGGGCCACATCGAGCTGGCCTCGCCGGTCGCCCACATCTGGTTCCTGAAGTCCCTGCCGAGCCGCATCGGTCTGCTGCTCGACATGACGCTGAAGGATCTGGAGCGCATCCTCTACTTCGAGAACTACGTCGTCATCGAGCCGGGCCTGACCCCGCTGAAGCTCCACCAGCTCCTCAGCGAGGAGGAGTTCGTCTCCGCCCAGGACGAGTACGGCGAGGACGCCTTCACCGCCTCCATCGGTGCCGAAGCGCTGCGCATCATGCTGTCGGCGCTCGACATGGAGGAGGAGAAGAAGACCTGCCGCGAGGAGCTGCGGGACACTTCGTCCGAGGCCAAGCGCAAGAAGCTCGTGAAGCGCCTGAAGCTGATCGACGCCTTCCTGTCGTCGCAGTCGCGTCCGGAATGGATGATCCTGGAAGTCATTCCGGTGATCCCGCCGGAGCTGCGCCCGCTCGTCCCGCTGGACGGCGGCCGCTTCGCGACGTCCGACCTGAACGACCTGTACCGCCGCGTCATCAACCGCAACAACCGTCTGAAGCGGCTGATCGAGCTGAAGGCGCCGGACATCATCGTCCGCAACGAGAAGCGCATGCTGCAGGAGGCCGTCGACGCGCTGTTCGACAACGGCCGCCGTGGCCGCGTCATCACCGGCGCCAACAAGCGTCCGCTGAAGTCGCTGTCCGACATGCTGAAGGGCAAGCAGGGCCGCTTCCGTCAGAACCTCCTCGGCAAGCGCGTCGACTACTCGGGCCGTTCGGTCATCGTGGTCGGTCCGGAGCTGAAGCTGCATCAGTGCGGCCTGCCGAAGAAGATGGCGCTGGAGCTGTTCAAGCCCTTCATCTACGCGAAGCTGGAGCTGTATGGCCTCGCCTCGACCATCAAGGCCGCCAAGCGGATGGTCGAGAAGGAGCGTCCCGAGGTGTGGGACATCCTGGAGGAGGTCATCCGCGAGCATCCGGTGATGCTGAACCGCGCGCCGACGCTGCACCGCCTGGGCATCCAGGCCTTCGAGCCGACGCTGATCGAAGGCAAGGCGATCCAGCTCCACCCGCTGGTCTGCACCGCCTTCAACGCGGACTTCGACGGTGACCAGATGGCCGTGCACGTTCCGCTGAGCCTCGAGGCCCAGTTGGAAGCGCGCGTCCTGATGATGTCGACCAACAACATCCTGTCGCCCGCCAACGGCAAGCCGATCATCGTGCCGTCGCAGGACATCGTGCTGGGTCTCTACTACATCACGATGGACCGGCCGGGCGAGAAGGGCGAGGGCATGACCTTCGCCAACGTCGGCGAGATCGAGCAGGCGCTGGACGCCAAGGTCGTGACGCTGCACGCCAAGGTGAAGGCGCGCTACAAGGGCGTGGACGAGAACGGCGACGAGAAGATCTCCATCGTGGAGACGACTCCGGGCCGCATGCTGCTGTCCGAGATCCTGCCGCGCAACCCGGCGGTGCCCTTCGCGCTGATCAACCGCCTGCTGACCAAGAAGGACGTCGGCAACGTCATCGACGCCGTCTACCGCCATTGCGGTCAGAAGGAGACGGTGATCTTCGCCGACCGCCTGATGAAGCTCGGCTTCGGCCACGCCTGTCGCGCCGGCATCTCCTTCGGCAAGGATGACATGGTCATCCCCGAGGCGAAGAAGAAGCTGGTCAACGACAGCAAGGAGCGGGTGAAGGAGTTCGAGCAGCAGTATCTCGACGGCCTGATCACCCAGGGCGAGAAGTACAACAAGGTCGTCGACGTCTGGTCGGAATGCACCGAGAAGGTGGCGACGGAGATGATGAAGGTCATCTCCGACACCAAGCCGGGCAAGCCGGTCAACTCGGTCTACATGATGGCCCACTCCGGCGCGCGTGGCTCGGCCGCCCAGATCCGCCAGCTGGCGGGCATGCGCGGCCTGATGGCCAAGCCGTCGGGCGAGATCATCGAGACGCCGATCATCTCGAACTTCAAAGAAGGCCTGACCGTGCTGGAGTACTTCAACTCCACCCACGGCGCCCGCAAGGGCTTGGCCGACACCGCCTTGAAGACGGCGAACTCCGGTTACCTGACCCGTCGTCTCGTCGACGTGGCCCAGGACGCCATCATCGTCGAGACGGATTGCGGCACCGACAAGGGCATCACCGTCAAGGCGGTGATCGACGGCGGCGAGGTCATCTCGCCGCTGGGCGACCGCATCCTCGGCCGGACGGTGGTCGGTGACCTGATCGACCCGCTGAACGGCGAGCTGATCGTGCCGAACGCCGGCCTGATCGACGAGCCCACGGTGGACCGCATCGAGCGTTCGGGCATCGACAGCGTCATGATCCGCTCGGTCCTGACCTGCGAGACCAAGGACGGCGTCTGCGCCAAGTGCTACGGCCGCGATCTGGCCCGCGGCACGCTGGTGAACGTCGGCGAGGCGGTCGGCGTCATCGCCGCCCAGTCGATCGGCGAGCCGGGCACGCAGCTCACCATGCGCACGTTCCACATCGGTGGCGCGGCGCAGCGCGGTGCGGAGCAGAGCCAGGTGGAGGCGGCGTTCGATGCCACGGTGCGGATCCACAACCGCAACGTCGTCATCAACTCCTCCAACATCCCGGTGGTCATGGGCCGCAGCACCGAGGTGATCCTGCTCGACGAGCAGGGCCGCGAGCGGGCGCGTCACCGCGTTCCGTACGGTGCGAAGCTGCTGGCCGACGAGGGCGTGAAGGTCGAGCGCGGCCAGAAGCTGGCCGAGTGGGACCCCTACACCCTGCCGATCATCACCGAGCGCGAGGGTACCGCCCACTACGTCGACCTCGTCGAAGGCATCTCCATGCGCGAGGTGATGGACGAGGCGACCGGCATCTCGTCCAAGGTCGTGGTGGACTGGCGTCAGCAGCCGCGCGGTGCGGATCTGAAGCCGCGCATCACGCTGCGCGACGAGCGGGGCGAGATCATCACGCTGGCCAACGGTCTGGAGGCCCGCTACTTCATGTCGGTGGACGCCATTCTCTCGGTCGAGAACGGTGCCCATGTCCGGGCCGGCGACGTGCTGGCGCGTATCCCGCGCGAATCGTCCAAGACCCGCGACATCACGGGCGGTCTGCCGCGCGTGGCCGAGCTGTTCGAGGCGCGCCGTCCGAAGGACTTCGCGATCATCTCGGACCTCGACGGCCGCGTGGAGTTCGGCAAGGACTACAAGACCAAGCGCCGCATCGTCGTCCGCAACGACGAGACGGGGGACGAGCGCGAGTATCTGATCCCGAAGGGCAAGCACATCTCCGTGCAGGAGGGTGACTATGTCCAGCGCGGCGATCTGCTGATGGACGGCAACCCGGTGCCGCACGACATTCTGTCGGTGATGGGCGTGGAGGCTCTGGCCAACTACCTCATCAACGAGATCCAGGACGTCTATCGACTGCAGGGTGTGAAGATCAACGACAAGCACATCGAGGTGATCGTCCGCCAGATGCTGCAGAAGGTCGAGATCACCGACGCCGGCGAGACCACCTTCCTGGTGGGCGAGCAGGTCGACCGTCAGGAGTTCGACGAGGAGAACGAGAAGACCGTCGCCGAGGGGCTGAAGCCGGCCGCCGGCCATCCGGTCCTGCAGGGCATCACCAAGGCGTCGCTGCAGACCCGGTCCTTCATCTCCGCAGCGTCGTTCCAGGAAACCACCCGCGTCCTCACCGAGGCGGCGGTGTCGGGCAAGACCGACAACCTGGAAGGCCTGAAGGAGAACGTCATCGTCGGCCGCCTGATCCCGGCGGGCACCGGCTCCGTCGTCAACCGCCTGAAGCAGATCGCCGCCGAGCGGGATCGCGCCCTGGCGGAGGGCGAGGGCCAGGACGGCGAGGCTCCGGCCCTGCCGCATCCGGGCGAGAGCACCGCGGCCTGAAGGTCCGAAGCCTGAGGCTTCGGCGCATAGGGTAGGGCAGGGGGCGCGTTCCGCAGGGGACGCGCCCCTTTCTCATTCCGGCACGTGGGGTTAGGATCGTCGCCCCCACGCATCGGAGCGCCCGACATGACCGAGAACGCGCCAAGCTTCGGCCTGCTGCTGTTTCCCAACGTCACGCAACTCGACCTCACCGGCCCCTATGAGGTGCTGGCTCGTGTGCCCGGCGCCCAGGTGCATCTGCTGTGGAAGACGCTCGATCCGGTGCGCTCGGACACCGGCCTGACCATTCTTCCCACCTCCACCCTCGCCGAAGCGCCGCCGCTCGACCTTCTTCTGGTGCCGGGCGGTGGCGGGATCAACGCGCTGCTCGCCGACGAGGAGGTCCTCGCCTTCCTGGCGGAACGGGCATCCGGCACCCGGTATCTCTCCGGGATCTGCACCGGTTCCCTGGTGCTCGGCGCCGCCGGGTTGCTGGAGGGGAAGCGGGCCGGCACGCATTGGGCGTCCCGCGGCTTCCTCTCCGCCTTTGGCGCCACGCCGGTCGCCGAGCGCGTGGTGGTGGACGGCACGCTGTTCACCGGCGGCGGCGTGACGGCCGGAATCGATGTGGCGCTGCGGATCGTCGGCGAACTGTTCGGCGAGCAGACCGCGAAGCTCATCCAGCTTTCCATAGAATACGACCCGAAGCCCCCCTTCGACTCCGGTTCGCCGGACGGGGCGGGCGCCCAGGTGACGGACCAGCTTCTCGCGCGGATGCGCCCGATGCTGGACGCGCGGGCGGCGGCGGTGGCGGCGGGCGCGGAGGCGTTGCGCCGCCGCCGGTCCGCTCGCGCCAGCTGACGCAAAAACGTCGTCGAAGCGCACGACGAACGGTCATCTGCGCGCTTGACGGGTTCCTGGCAGACCCATATAGTCCGCGAACTTCAAAAGGAGCCTCGGGAAGGTCTTTCGTCCATCCTGGCCGGCATCCGGCTGAACCCAAGCGACATAGCCGAACGACGGGTTCCTTGTGAACCGATTCGACGGCGATCGACCATTGGGCCCGCTCGAAGCCCCTCAGGCTTCGCAGGCGGGCTTTTGCATCGTCCGGTACCGCTGGGCGATTTTCCAATCGGTCCGGCTCCGCCGGCCGATCGACCTGAAGGGATGAAGGGCAGATATGCCGACGATCAACCAGTTGATCCGTAAGCCGCGCGAGCCCTTGGCCGCGCGCAATAAGGTTCCCGCGATGGAGGCGTGCCCGCAGAAGCGTGGCGTCTGCACCCGCGTCTACACGACCACGCCGAAGAAGCCGAACTCGGCTCTGCGTAAGGTCGCCCGCGTTCGCCTGACGAACGGCTTCGAAGTGACCTCCTACATCCCCGGTGAAGGCCATAACCTCCAGGAACACTCGGTGGTTATGATCCGCGGCGGCCGTGTGAAGGATCTTCCCGGCGTTCGCTACCACATCATCCGCGGCACGCTCGATACCCAGGGCGTGAAGGACCGTAAGCAGCGTCGTTCGAAGTACGGCGCGAAGCGTCCGAAGTAAGGAGTATTCACGATGTCCCGTCGTCGTCGCGCCGAGAAGCGTGAGGTCCTGCCGGACGCCAAGTATGGCGACCGCGTCCTGACCAAGTTCATGAACTGCCTGATGCTGGACGGCAAGAAGTCCGCCGCCGAGCGCATCGTCTACGGCGCCCTCAGCCGCATCGAGGCCAAGACCAAGAACGAGCCGGTTCAGGTCTTCCACGACGCCCTGCTGAACGTGAAGCCGCACCTCGAAGTGCGCTCGCGTCGCGTCGGTGGCGCCACCTACCAGGTTCCGGTCGAGGTCCGCACGGACCGCGCCCAGGCCCTGGCCATCCGCTGGCTCATCGGCGCCGCCCGCGCCCGCTCGGAAAACACCATGACCGAGCGTCTGTCGGGTGAGCTGCTGGATGCCGCCAACCAGCGTGGCACCGCCGTGAAGAAGCGCGAAGACACCCATCGTATGGCGGAAGCCAACAAGGCCTTCTCGCACTACCGCTGGTAAGGCACCCACCGGCCCAGGTGCTTGTCATGCCCCGTTCCCATCCCCTGAACCGTTACCGCAACATCGGCATCATGGCTCACATCGATGCCGGTAAGACCACGACCACCGAGCGGATTTTGTACTACACTGGAAAGTCGTACAAAATCGGCGAGGTGCACGAGGGCACCGCGGTGATGGATTGGATGGAGCAGGAACAGGAACGGGGCATCACCATCACCTCCGCGGCCACGACCTGCTTCTGGCGCGACCACCGCATCAACATCATCGATACGCCGGGTCACGTCGACTTCACCATTGAGGTCGAACGCAGCCTGCGCGTGCTCGACGGTGCCGTTGCGGTGTTCGATTCCGTCGCGGGGGTGGAGCCTCAGTCCGAGACCGTGTGGCGGCAGGCCGACAAGTACGGCGTGCCCCGCATGTGTTTCATCAACAAGCTGGATCGCACCGGCGCGGACTTCTTCCGCTGCGTCGCCATGATGAAGGAACGGCTGGGCGCTTTCCCGCTCGTCCTCCAGCTTCCGATCGGGTCCGAGGCCAGCTTTGTCGGCGTCGTCGATCTGGTCGCCATGCGTGCCATCGTCTGGAAAGAAGAGACGCTGGGCGCCGAATTCTATTACACCGACATTCCGGACACCCTGAGAGACGAGGCGGCGCGCCACCGCCAAGCGCTGCTCGACGCCGTCCTGGAACTCGACGACGCGGCCATGGAGGCCTATCTCGAGTCCGGCCAGGAACCATCCGAGGACACGCTCAGGGCCTGCATCCGCAAGGGCACCGTGGGCCTGCGCTTCGTGCCGGTGCTCTGCGGCTCCGCGTTCAAGAACAAGGGCATCCAGCCGATGCTGGACGCCGTGGTGGACTATCTGCCGGCCCCCGTGGACGTCGGGGCGGTCCGGGGGCACCGCGTCGGCAGCCCCGAGACGGATGAGCGCGCGCCGGACGATGCCGCTCCCTTCTCCGCGCTCGCCTTCAAGATCATGAACGACCCCTTCGTCGGGACGCTGACCTTCGTGCGCGTCTATTCCGGCACCGTCGCCTCCGGCACCGCCGTGCTGAACCCCGGCAAGGACGAGAAGGAGCGCATCGGCCGCATGCTGCTGATGCACGCCAACAGCCGGGAGGAGATCGACGAGGCCTACGCCGGCGACATCGTCGCCTTCACCGCGCTGAAGAGCACGACGACCGGCGACACGCTGTGCGATCCCGCCAAGCCCATCGTCCTGGAACGGATGGAGTTTCCGGAACCGGTCATCGAGGTGGCCGTCGAGCCGAAGTCCAAGGCCGACCAGGAAAAGATGAGCATGGCGCTGTCCCGCCTCGCCCAGGAGGACCCCTCCTTCCGGGTGGCCGTCGACCATGAAAGCGGTCAGACGATCATCAAGGGGATGGGCGAACTGCATCTGGAAATCATCGTCGACCGCATGAAGCGCGAGTTCAAGGTGGATGCGAACGTCGGCGCGCCGCAGGTGGCGTACCGCGAGACCATCACCAGGACCGCCGAGATCGACTACACCCACAAGAAGCAGACCGGCGGCACCGGCCAGTTCGCCCGCGTCACGCTGGTCTTCGAGCCGCAGCCCGCCGGCAGCGGCTTCGTCTTCCAGAACAAGGTCGCCGGCGGCGCCGTGCCCAAGGAGTTCATTCCGGGCGTGCAGAAGGGTTTGGACGCCTCGCTGCACAGCGGGGTGGTCGCCGGCTTCCCGGTGATCGACCTCAAGGTCGCGCTGGTCGACGGCGCCTTCCACGACGTCGACTCCTCGGTGCTCGCCTTCGAGATCGCGACCCGCGCGGCCTTCCGCGACGGCATGCAGAAGGCCGGCCCGATGCTTCTGGAGCCGATCATGAGGGTTGAGGTGGTGACGCCCGAAGACTACATGGGCGACATCATCGGGGACCTGAACAGCCGCCGCGGACAGATCACCGCCATGGACCAGCGGGGCAACGCCCGCTCGATCCTGGCGATGGTTCCGCTGGCGTCGATGTTCGGTTATGTGAACACCCTGCGCTCGATGAGTCAGGGGCGCGCGCAGTACACGATGCAGTTCGACCACCACGAGCCGGTGCCGCAGACCATTGCGGAGACCATCCGCGCCAGGATGGCCTGAAACCGCTGGAACGACAAAGAGACGGAGAGCACACACCATGGCGAAGGCAAAGTTCGAGCGGAACAAGCCGCACTGCAACATCGGCACGATCGGCCACGTCGACCACGGCAAGACGTCGCTGACGGCGGCGATCACGAAGGTGCTGGCCGAGAGCGGCGGCGCGACCTTCACCGCCTACGACCAGATCGACAAGGCGCCGGAAGAGAAGGCGCGCGGCATCACGATCTCGACGGCGCACGTCGAGTACGAGACGACCAACCGCCACTACGCCCACGTCGATTGCCCGGGCCACGCCGACTACGTGAAGAACATGATCACGGGCGCCGCGCAGATGGACGGCGCGATCCTGGTCGTGTCGGCCGCCGACGGCCCGATGCCGCAGACCCGCGAGCACATCCTTCTGGCCCGCCAGGTCGGCGTGCCGGCGCTGGTGGTGTTCATGAACAAGGTCGACATGGTCGACGATCCGGAGCTGCTCGAGCTGGTCGAGATGGAGGTGCGCGAGCTGCTGTCCTCCTACCAGTTCCCGGGCGACGACATTCCGATCGTCAAGGGCTCGGCGCTGTGCGCGCTGGAGGACCGTTCGCCGGAGATCGGCCGTGACGCGATCCTCAAGCTGATGGCCGAGGTCGACCAGTACATCCCGCAGCCGGAGCGTCCGAAGGACCGTCCGTTCCTGATGCCGATCGAGGACGTGTTCTCGATCTCGGGCCGCGGCACGGTGGTGACCGGCCGCGTCGAGCGTGGCATCGTCAAGGTCGGCGAGGAAGTCGAGATCGTCGGTCTGAAGACCACGGTCAAGACGACGGTGACCGGCGTCGAGATGTTCCGCAAGCTGCTCGACTCGGGTGAGGCGGGCGACAACATCGGCGCGCTGCTGCGCGGCACGAAGCGTGAGGACGTCGAGCGCGGCCAGGTCCTGGCCAAGCCGGGCAGCATCACGCCGCACACCACCTTCAAGGCCGAGGCCTACATCCTGACGAAGGAAGAGGGTGGCCGTCACACGCCGTTCTTCACCAACTACCGTCCGCAGTTCTACTTCCGCACGACCGACGTGACGGGCATGGTGAAGCTGCCGGAAGGCACCGAGATGGTGATGCCGGGCGACAACATCTCCATGGAAGTCGAGCTGATCGCTCCGATCGCCATGGACGAGGGCCTGCGCTTCGCCATCCGCGAGGGTGGCCGCACCGTCGGCGCCGGCGTCGTCGCCTCGATCATCAAGTAAGGTCGTCTTTTGCGGAGGGGGCCGACCTGCGGGTCGGCCCCCTTTTGCATGGCCGATCCGCGAAAATGCGGCGTGACTCGCCGAGCCGGGCCGATCCCGTCATCCTCCTGTCACAAGGGGGAAAATGTGGGTTGACACCGGGGCGCCTAGGGCATACACGTTACGCCCTCTGGAATTTGGGTTGGTAGTAGGCACGTCCGGCCTAGACGCAGCCCGATCACGAACGGCACCGCAAGCTCCACTTGCACCGGTTGCTGCCAGGAACATCCATCCGCATTGCGATGCGGGGGATGTTCTTTTTCGTATCGGCCGTCAGATCGGACAGACGAACCGCCGCCCACCGCTTCGGTGAGCCGGCGCAGGTTCGCCTGCCGCCGCGGGTCCCCGGGGGACAGATTTTGGGGTGCCGGTGGCGCAGTCGCGTCACCGAAACGAGGTGCAAGGGACGTTTGGACATGGACAGCCAGAACATCCGCATCCGCTTGAAGGCGTTCGATCATCGCGTGCTCGACCAGTCGACCAGCGAGATCGTCAACACCGCCAAGCGGACCGGTGCTCGGGTGCGGGGCCCGATCCCGCTGCCGACGCAGATCGAGAAGTTTACGGTGAACCGCTCGCCGCACGTCGACAAGAAGTCGCGCGAGCAGTTCGAAATCCGCACCCACAAGCGTCTGCTCGACATCGTCGATCCGACGCCGCAGACGGTGGACGCGCTGATGAAGCTCGACCTCGCTGCCGGTGTGGACGTCGAGATCAAGCTCTAATTCGTTGCTGTTGAGGGACCTCTCCCTCTGAGGATGTCCCTGGTCAGGAGATAAAGAACAATGCGATCCGGTTTGATCGCGCAGAAAGTCGGCATGACCCGCGTCTTCACGGACGACGGGCAGCACGTGCCGGTGACTGTGCTGAAAGTCGACAGCTGCCAGGTCGTCGCCGTCCGCACCGAGGACAAGGATGGCTACACCGCCGTCCAGCTCGGCGCAGGCGCCATCAAGGTGAAGAACGTCACGAAGCCGCAGCGCGGGCATTTCGCCAAGGCGCGCGTCGAGCCCAAGCGCAAGCTGGTCGAGTTCCGCGTCGATGCCGACGCGCTGATCGAGGTCGGCGCCGAGCTCTCGGCTGCGCATTTCCTCCCGGGCCAGTTCGTCGACGTCACCGGCACTTCCATCGGTAAGGGCTTCGCCGGTCCGATGAAGCGCTGGAACTTCGGTGGTCTGCGCGCGACGCACGGCGTGTCGGTGTCGCACCGCTCGCACGGTTCGACGGGTAACCGCCAGGACCCCGGCAAGGTCTTCAAGAACAAGAAGATGGCCGGTCATCTCGGCGACGAGAAGGTCACGGTTCTGAACCTGAAGGTCGTGTCGGTCGATGAGGACCGCGGTCTGATCTTCCTCAAGGGTGCCGTTCCGGGCGCCGAGGGAGCTTGGCTCCGCATCCGCGACGCGGTGAAGAAGAAGGCTCCGGAAGGTCTGCCGTTCCCCGCCGGGATCAAGGCTGCGCCGGCCGCTGAAGCCGCCGCCGAGCCGCAGGAGTGATGGCCATGAAGGCGACCATTAAGAACCTGAACAACGAGACCGTCGGCGAGATCGAGCTGGCTGACGAGATCTTCGGCCTTCCGTCCCGCACGGACATCCTCGCCCGTATGGTCAACTGGCAGCTGGCCAAGCGCCGCGCCGGTACGCACAAGACCAAGACGATCAGCGAGATCTCCGGCACCGGCAAGAAGCCGTACCGCCAGAAGGGCACCGGCCGCGCCCGTCAGGGCTCCATGCGCTCCGCCCAGTTCCGTGGCGGTGCGACCATCTTCGGCCCGGTCGTCCGTTCGCACGAGCACGACCTGACCAAGAAGGTCCGCAAGCTGGCCCTGAAGACCGCGCTGTCCACCAAGGCCGCGGAAGGCAAGCTCCTGGTCCTCGACGCCGCTTCGGCCGAGAGCCACAAGACCAAGGAACTGGCTGTCCGTCTCGCTTCGCTCGGCCTGACCTCGGCTCTGATCATCGATGGCGCCAACCTGAACGAGAACTTCGCTCGGGCCTCGCGCAACATCCCGCTGATCGACGTGCTGCCGGAGCAGGGCGCCAACGTCTACGACATTCTTCGCCGCGATACGCTGGTCCTGACCCGCAACGCGGTCGAGCAGCTGGAGGCTCGCCTGAAATGAGCAAGCAGTCGAAACCTGCGGTGAGCCAGGAGCGGATGTACGACCTCATCCTGGCTCCGGTGATCACCGAGAAGTCGACGATGGCGTCGGAGCACAATCAGGTGACGTTCCGCGTGCCGCTGTCGGCGACCAAGCCGGAGATCAAGTCGGCGGTCGAGGGGCTGTTCAACGTGAAGGTGACGGCGGTCAACACCCTGGTTACCAAGGGCAAGACCAAGCGCTTCCGCGGCACCATCGGCCGTCGCTCGGACTTCAAGAAGGCCGTCGTGACCCTCGCCGAGGGGAACAAGATCGACGTGACCACGGGCATCTGAGCGGGAGTGTGATCCGATGGCTCTGAAGCAATATCGCCCAATTACGCCGTCGCTCCGCCAGCTGGTCATCGTCGACCGCTCGGAGCTGTGGAAGGGCAAGCCGGTCAAGACCCTCACCGAGGGCCTGACCAAGTCCGGCGGCCGCAACAACACCGGCCGCATCACCGCGCGCCGGATGGGTGGCGGTCACAAGCGCGTCTACCGTCTGGTGGACTTCAAGCGCCGTAAGTTCAACGTTCCGGCGACCGTCGAGCGCCTGGAGTACGATCCGAACCGTACGGCCTTCATCGCCCTCATCAAGTATGAGGACGGCACCATGTCCTACATTCTGGCGCCGCAGCGCCTGAAGGTGGGCGACACGGTGATCGCCGGCGAGAAGGTGGATGTGAAGCCCGGCAACGCCATGCCGCTGAAGAACATCCCGGTCGGTTCGGTGCTGCACAACGTCGAGCTGAAGCCCGGCAAGGGTGGTCAGCTGGCCCGTTCGGCCGGCACCTACCTGCAGCTGGTCGGTCGCGACGGTGGCTACGCCCAGCTGAAGCTGCCCTCGGGCGAGCTTCGCGTGGTCCGCGGCGACTGCATGGCCACCCTGGGTGCCGTGTCGAACCCGGACAACATGAACACCAACAAGGGCAAGGCCGGTCGCAGCCGTTGGCTGGGCATCCGTCCGTCCGTCCGTGGTGTCGCCATGAACCCGATCGATCACCCGCACGGTGGTGGTGAAGGCCGCACTTCGGGTGGCCGTCATCCGGTCACGCCGTGGGGCAAGCCGACCAAGGGCAAGAAGACTCGTCACAACAAGAAGACGGATGGCCTGATCCTGCGCCGCCGTCATTCGAAGTAAGGAGGGCGGACGATGGCACGCTCCGTTTGGAAGGGCCCGTTCGTCGACGGCTACCTGCTCAAGAAGGCGGACAAGTCGCGGGCCTCGGGCCGCAACGAGATCATCAAGATCTGGTCGCGTCGCTCGACGATCCTGCCGCAGTTCGTGGGTCTCACGTTCGGCGTGTACAATGGCCACAAGTTCCTGCCGGTTCTGGTGACCGAGAACATGATCGGCCACAAGTTCGGTGAGTTCGCTCCGACGCGCACCTTCTACGGGCACGCGGCGGACAAGAAGGCGAAGAGGAAGTAAGCCATGGGCAAGCCCTCCAACCCCAGCCGTATCGCGGAGAACGAGGCCATCGCCTCCAATCCGATGATCCGCACCAGCCCGCGCAAGCTGAACCTCGTCGCCCAGCTCATCCGGAACAAGGATGCCAGCAGCGCCGTGGCCGAGCTGACCTTCTCCAAGCGCCGCATCGCCGGCGAGGTGAAGAAGGTCCTCCAGGCCGCGATCGCCAACGCCGAGAACAACCATCAGCTCGATGTGGACCGCCTGTACGTCTCCTCGGCGACGGTCGGCCGCGCCCTGGTGATGAAGCGCTTCCACGCCCGTGCCCGTGGGCGCGGCGCGCGGGTCGAGAAGCTGTTCTCCAACCTGACGATCATCGTGCGTGAGCGCGACGCCGCCGCTGCCGAAGGGGCCGAGTAAGATGGGTCAGAAAGTCAATCCGATCGGGCTGCGCCTCGGCATCAACCGGACCTGGGACAGCCGTTGGTTCGCCAAGCGCGACTACGCCAACCTGCTGCACCAGGACCTGAAGCTGCGCGGTTACCTGCAGGGTCGCCTGCAGCAGGCCGGCTGCTCGCGCGTTATCATCGAGCGTCCGGCCAAGAAGGCCCGCGTCACCATCCACTCGGCCCGTCCGGGCGTGGTGATCGGCAAGAAGGGCGCGGACATCGAGAAGCTGCGCACCGAGCTGTCGAAGATGGCCGGCGGCGAAGTGAGCCTGAACATCATCGAGATCCGCAAGCCGGAGATCGATGCCAAGCTCATCGCCGAGAACATCTCCAACCAGCTCGAGCGCCGTGTCGCCTTCCGCCGCGCCATGAAGCGTGCGGTCCAGTCGGCCATGCGTCTGGGCGCCCAGGGCATCCGGATCAACTGCTCCGGTCGTCTCGGCGGCGCCGAGATCGCCCGCCTGGAGTGGTACCGCGAGGGCCGCGTTCCGCTGCACACCCTGCGTGCGGACATCGACTACGGCACCGCGACCGCGAAGACCACCTACGGCACCTGCGGTGTCAAGGTGTGGGTCTTCAAGGGCGAGATCATGGCGCACGACCCGATGGCGCAGGACAAGCGCATGGGCACCGAGCCGGTGTCGACCGATGGCGAGCCGCGGCGCGAGCGTCGCGAGCGTGGTGACCGTGAGGAGCGTGGGGGCCGTGGTCGCGGCGACCGTGACCGCTCCGAGCGGGCTGACCGCTAGTAAGGGGCACGAGCGATGCTTTCTCCGAAGCGTACCAAGTACCGCAAGGCCCACAAGGGCCGCATCCACGGCAACGCGAAGGGCGGCACCCAGCTGAACTTCGGCTCCTTCGGCCTCAAGGCCCTGGAGCCGGAGCGCATCACGGCCCGCCAGATCGAGGCGGCCCGCCGCGCGATCACCCGCGCCATGAAGCGTCAGGGCCGCGTGTGGATCCGCGTGTTCCCGGACCTGCCGGTCTCCACCAAGCCCGCCGAAGTCCGCATGGGTTCCGGTAAGGGCACGCCCGAGTACTGGGCGGCCCGCGTTCATCCCGGCCGCATCCTGTTTGAGCTGGACGGCGTGCCCGCGGATGTGGCAAAGCAGGCGTTCGCCCTGGCGGCCGCCAAGCTGCCGATCAAGACCAAGCTGGTGACCCGCCTCGGCGGCGGTGAGGAGGTGGCGGCATGAAGTCCGTCGACGTTCGTGCGAAGAGCACCGAGGAGCTGAACGATCAGCTCCTCCAGCTCAAAAAGGAACAGTTCAACCTGCGTTTCCAGCGGGCCTCCGGCCAGCTGGAGAACACCGCGCGGGTGCGAGTGGTGCGTCGCGACATCGCGCGCATCAAGACGATCCTCGGCGAGCGTTCGCGCTCGGCCGAAGCCGGCAAGTAAGGAGGGCTACCTATGCCTCGCCGCGTTCTGCAGGGCACGGTGGTCAGCGACAAGGGCGACAAGACGGTTATCGTCCTGGTCGAGCGCCGCGTCATGCACCCCGTGTACAAGAAGTTCATTCGTCAGTCGAAGAAGTACGCCGCCCACGACGAGGGCAACCAGTTCAAGGTCGGCGATACCGTTTCGATCATCGAATGCCGCCCGATCTCCAAGCGCAAGCGCTGGACGGTCGTGCTTGAGTCCGCCGCCGTTAGCGGCGCCGCGTAAACGGAAGGGTACAAACCATGATCCAGATGCAAACCAACCTGGAAGTCGCCGACAATAGCGGGGCGCGCCGGGTGCAGTGCATCAAGGTGCTTGGCGGGTCCAAGCGGAAGGTGGCCACCGTCGGCGACGTCATCGTCGTCTCCGTCAAGGAGGCCATTCCGAAGGGTCGCGTCAAGAAGGGCGACGTGCATCGCGCCGTCATCGTCCGCACCGCGAAGGAACTGCGCCGGGAGGACGGGTCCGCGATCCGTTTCGACCGCAATGCCGCCGTGCTGATCAACAAGCAGGGCGAGCCGATCGGCACGCGTATCTTCGGGCCGGTCACTCGTGAGCTTCGCGGCAAGAAGTTCATGAAGATCATCTCGCTGGCGCCGGAGGTGCTGTGATGGCCGCGAAGATCAAGACCAAGGACAAGGTCGTCATCCTTGCCGGCAAGGACAAGGGGAAGACCGGTGAGGTCCTCAAGGTCATCCCGGCGGAAAACCGTGTCGTCGTGCAGGGCGTGAACGTGGTGAAGAAGCACCAGCGTCCGAGCGCCACCTCGCAGGGCGGCATCGTTGAGTTCGAGGCGCCCATCAACGTCTCGAACGTTGCTCATGTCGACCCCAAGGACGGCAAGCCGACCCGCGTCGGTTTCAAGGTCCTTGAGGATGGCCGCAAGGTGCGTGTCGCCAAGCGGTCCGGCGAAGTCATCGACGTGTGAGGACCGGACCAATGGCTGCACGTTTGAAGGAAGTGTACGACTCCAAGATCCGCGCTGCGCTCAAGGCTGAGTTCGGCTACGCGAACGACATGGAAGTTCCGCGGATCGAGAAGATCGTCATCAACATGGGTGTCGGCGAGGCTGTCGGCGACTCCAAGAAGATCCAGAATGCGGTGAGCGAACTGACGGCGATCAGCGGCCAGAAGCCGATCGTCACGAAGTCCCGCAAGTCGATCGCGCAGTTCAAGCTGCGTGAGGGCATGGCGATCGGGTGCAAGGTCACGCTCCGTCGTGAGCGGATGTACGAGTTCCTGGATCGCCTGGTCACGATCGCGTTGCCGCGTGTCCGCGACTTCCGCGGCATCCCCGGCAACAGCTTCGACGGCCGTGGCAACTATGCCATGGGCGTGAAGGAGCAGATCATTTTCCCGGAGATCGACTACGACAAGATCGATCAGATCCGCGGCATGGACATCATTTTCGTCACCTCGGCGAAGACCGACAAGGAGGCCAAGGCTCTCCTGAAGGCCTTCGACATGCCGTTTGTGGCCTGATTGGCTGGAGCACGACCCCATGGCTAAGACCAGTGCCATCGAGAAGAACAAGCGTCGCACCAAGCTGGTGAAGCAGTTCGCCAACAAGCGTGCCCGCCTGAAGGCCATCGCCTCCGATCGCTCCCTCCCGCCGGAAGAGCAGTTCGCCGCCCGCCTCAAGCTGGCCGAAATGCCGCGCAACTCGTCGAAGGTGCGCATCCGCAACCGCTGCGAAATGACCGGCCGTCCGCGGGCGTTCTATCGCAAGTTTAAGCTGTCCCGCGTCACCCTCCGTGAACTGGCCTCGACTGGCCAGATCCCGGGGATGGTGAAGTCGAGCTGGTAAGGAGGGTCGGAGAATGTCTTTGAGCGATCCGCTCGGCGATATGCTGACCCGCATTCGCAACGGTCAGCACGCCCGTATGTCTGTTGTGCAGAGCCCGGCGTCGAAGCTGCGCAGCAACGTGCTTGAGGTTCTCAAGCGCGAGGGTTACATCCGCGGCTACTCCGAGGAGGAGCTGCGCCCCGGCATCAAGAACCTGAAGATCGAGCTGAAGTATCACGAAGGCGAGCCTGTGATTAAGCAGATCGCCCGTGTGTCGAAGCCCGGCCGCCGCGTCTATTCGAAGATCACCGATCTGCCCCGCGTCTTCAACGGCCTCGGCATCGCGATCCTCTCCACGCCGCGCGGCGTGATGTCGGACAATGAGGCCCGCGCCGCCAACGTCGGCGGTGAAGTCCTCTGCCGCGTGTTCTAAGGGGGACCCTTCGATGTCGCGCATTGGAAAGCATCCCGTGCCGGTTCCGGCTGGTGTTGACGTCTCCGTCAACGGCCAGCAGGTGTCGGCCAAGGGCAAGCTGGGTTCGCTCAGCCTGACCCTCATCGACGACATCACGGCCAAGCTGGAAGACGGCAAGGTCGTGGTGGCCCCGGCGAACGACAGCAAGCGCGCCCGCGTCATGTGGGCAACCTCGCGCACCCTGATCAACAACATGGTCACGGGCGTCAACCAGGGCTTCACCATCAACCTCGAGATCAACGGCGTCGGTTACCGTGCCGCCGTGCAGGGCAAGGAGCTGGTCATGCAGCTCGGCTACTCGCACGACGTCAAGTACCCGATCCCGGAGGGCATCACCATCAAGTGTGACAAGCCCACCGCGATCTCGGTGTCGGGCTTCGACAAGCAGAAGGTCGGTCAAGTCGCCGCGGAGATCCGCGGTTGGAAGAAGCCGGAGCCCTATAAGGGCAAGGGCATCAAGTACGAGACCGAGACGCTGATCCGCAAGGAAGGCAAGAAGAAGTAAGGTCCGCCATGCTCAAGCCAAAGCAACTCCACGAGCGCCGCAAGCAGCGCGTGCGCGCGCAGATTGCCAAGAAGGCCGGCGGGCGGGCTCGCCTCTCGGTTTTCCGGTCCAATCTGCACATCTACGCCCAGATCATCGACGACGAGAACGGCCGCACGGTCGCCTCGGCCTCGTCCGTGGAAAAGGAGCTGCGCGAGCAGCTCAAGCACGGTGGGAACGTCGAAGCCGCCCAGAAGATCGGTGCGCTCATCGCCGAGCGCGCCAAGGCGGCGGGCGTCACCGAGGTCGTGTTCGACCGTGGTGGCTACATTTACCACGGCCGGGTCAAGGCCCTGGCTGACGCCGCCCGCGAGGGCGGGCTGTCGTTCTAAGGAGGCTCCGAAATGGCACGTGAAAGAGGCGAGCGGAGCGACCGTGATCGGCAGCCGCGCGATCGCGACCGGGAAGAGAGCGAGCTGATTGAAAAGCTCGTTGGGATCAACCGCGTCGCCAAGGTTGTGAAGGGTGGCCGTCGCTTCGGCTTCGCCGCCCTGGTGGTGGTCGGTGACGGCAAGGGCCGCGTCGGCGTCGGATCGGGCAAGGCCCGTGAAGTGCCGGAGGCGATCCGCAAGGCCACCGACCAGGCGAAGCGCGGCATGATCCGCGTTCCGCTGCGCGAAGGCCGCACGCTGCACCACGACTCCAACGGTCACTTCGGTGCCGGCAAGGTCGTGCTGCGCACCGCCCCGGCCGGTACCGGCATCATCGCCGGCGGTCCGATGCGCGCGATCTTCGAGGCGCTGGGTGTGCAGGACGTGGTGACGAAGTCCATCGGCACCTCGAACCCGCACAACATGATCAAGGCGACCTTCGACGCCCTGTCGCAGGTTTCCAGCCCGCGCAGCGTCGCCGCCCGCCGCGGCCGTCGCGTGAGCGACATCCTCGGCAAGCGTGAAACCGGCGCCGCCGGTGCGCAGGAGGCTTGATCATGGCCGAGAAGAAGACCGTCATCGTCACCCAGACCGGCAGCCCGATCGGTCGTAAGCACGACCAGCGCGAGACGCTGGTCGGTCTGGGTCTCAACAAGCTGCACCGGACCCGCGAGCTGGAGGACACTCCGGCCGTGCGGGGCATGATCGCCAAGGTCGCGCACCTGGTCCGCGTCGAGAACGAGGGCTGAACCCATGACGAAGCTGAACGATCTCCGGGACAACCCCGGTGCCCGTAAGGAGCGCATGCGCGTCGGCCGCGGTATCGGTTCGGGCAAGGGCAAGACCGGCGGCCGTGGCGTCAAGGGTCAGACCTCGCGCACCGGCGTGGCCATCAACGGCTTTGAAGGCGGCCAGATGCCCCTTCACCGCCGCCTTCCGAAGCGCGGTTTCCGCAACATCTTCGCGAAGGAATACTCGGTCGTGAACCTGGGCCTGGTCCAGAAGTTCATCGACGCCGGCAAGCTCGACGCCAGCCAGACCATCGATGCGGTGGCTCTGGAAGCGGCGGGCGTCACCGGCAAGGTGAAGAAGGACGGCATTCGTCTGCTGGGCAAGGGCGCCCTGACGACGAAGGCCAGCTTCACCGTGGCCGGCGCCTCCAAGTCGGCTGTGGAAGCGGTCGAGAAGGCGGGTGGCAGCGTCACGCTGACCGCGTCCGCCGCCGAAGCCGCCGAGTGATCGGAAGCCCGCGCTTGCGCGCGGGCATCTTCCGGCACTAAATGAAGCGAAGTTGCGAGGGGCGGCCTGCATCCTGCAGGACCGCCCCGTTCGTGCATTAGGGACAGGGATACGACCCATGGCATCAGCGGCCGAGCAGCTTGCCGCGAACATTAATTTCGGGGCCTTCTCCAAGGCGACCGAGCTGAAGAAGCGGATCTGGTTCACCCTTGGTGCCTTGATCATTTACCGCCTGGGCACCTACATCCCGATTCCGGGCGTCAACCCGCAGATCCTGGCCGATATTTTCCGGCAGCAGGGCGGGGGCATCCTGGGCATGTTCGACATGCTGGCCGGCGGCGCGCTGCACCGCATGACGATCTTCGCGCTCAACATCATGCCGTACATTTCGGCCTCCATCATCGTGCAGCTTCTGACCGCGGTGTCGCCGCAGATGGAAGCGCTGAAGAAGGAGGGCGAGTCGGGCCGCAAGAAGCTGAACCAGTACACCCGCTACGGCACCGTCCTTCTGGCGACCGTGCAGGCCTGGGGCTTGGCGGTGGGGCTTGAGGCGATGACCGGCGCGTCCGGCGCCGCGGTTCCGGAACCGGGGCTGTTCTTCAAGATCGCCACCGTCATCACGCTGGTCGGCGGCACGATGTTCCTGATGTGGCTGGGCGAGCAGATCACCGCCCGCGGCATCGGCAACGGCATCTCCCTCATCATCTTCGCCGGCATCGTCGCCGAGCTGCCGCGCGCTCTCGTCAGCACGCTGGAGCTGGGCCGCACCGGCGCGCTGTCCACGCTGTTCATCGTCTTCCTGCTGCTGATGGCGGTGGGCGTCGTGTTCTTCATCGTGTTCATGGAGCGCGCGCAGCGCCGGCTGCTGATCCAGTATCCGAAGCGGCAGATGGGCAACCGCGTGTTCGGTGGCGAAGCGTCGCACCTGCCGCTGAAGCTGAACACTTCGGGCGTCATCCCGCCGATCTTCGCGTCGTCGCTGCTGCTGCTGCCGCTGACCGCGGTCGGCTTTGCCGGCGGCGAGGGTCCGGAGTGGCTGCAGACCGTCACGCGCTATCTCGCGCACGGCACGCCGCTCTACATGATCCTGTATTCGGCGCTGATCATCTTCTTCTGCTTCTTCTACACGGCCATCGTCTTCAACCCCGCGGACACGGCCGAGAACCTGCGTAAGTATGGCGGTTTCATTCCCGGCATCCGTCCGGGCAAGAACACCGCGGACTACATCGACTACGTGCTGACCCGGTTGACGGTGATCGGCTCGGCCTACCTTGTGGCGGTTTGTCTCCTCCCCGAAATCCTGATTTCCCAGCATTCGGTTCCGTTCTATTTTGGCGGCACCAGCCTGCTGATCGTGGTCACGGTGACGATGGACACGGTTGCGCAGATTCATTCCCATCTGCTGGCCCACCAGTATGAGGGGCTGATTAAAAAAGCGAAGCTTCGGGGGAGAAAGTAATGAATCTCATTCTGCTCGGACCGCCGGGCGCCGGGAAGGGGACCCAGGCGCGGCGTCTCGAAGACACGCGCGGGCTCGTCCAGCTTTCCACGGGCGATATGCTCCGCGCGATGGTCGCCGAGGGTGGTCCGCTTGGGCAGCAGGCGAAGGACATCATGTCCGCCGGCAAATTGATGCCGGACGAGCTGATGGTCAAAATCATCGCTGAGCGCATTTCCAAGCCGGATGTGGCCAACGGCTTCATCCTCGATGGTTTCCCGCGCACGGTCGCCCAGGCCGAAGCGCTGGACACCATGCTGTCGGACAAGGGCCTGAAGCTCGATCACGTGATCGAGATGAAGGTCGTGGACGACATCCTGGTCGAGCGCATCACTGGCCGTTACACCTGCGCCAAGTGCGGCAAGGGCTACCACGACGTCTTCGAGAAGCCGAAGGTCGAGGGCGTTTGCGATGTCTGCGGCAGCACGGAGTTCAAGCGCCGGGCCGACGACAACGCCGACACGGTGAAGACCCGCCTCGCCCAGTATCACGAGCAGACCGCGCCGATCCTGCCGTATTATCAGAGCCGTGGTGTTCTGAAGACGGTGGACGGCATGGCCGAGATCGACGACGTGACCAAGCAGATCGAGGGGATCCTGGCGGCCTGACCGGGCCGCCTGACCCAGGATCGCCATGATCGGCTGAAAAGAAAAGCCGCGAGGATCTTCGGACCCTCGCGGCTTTTTCCATGCCGTGACGACGAGGCGGGGAGGGCGGTCCTCCCCAACGGCGCCGCCCCTCGTTACGGAGCGGCGTCGGTGTCGGGGCGCGAGAGGTCTTCCGCCTTGCGGCTCAGATCGTTGTAGCGGTCGAGCACCCAGCCGAGGTGATCGGTGGCCGCAACGGCGGCGGCATCGGCGTCGCGGCGCCGGATGGCGTCGTAGATGGCGCGGTGATGGTCGATCATCAGCGCCTCGCGGCCCAGCGCGAAGGGTTCGGTGTGATGGTACTCCATCATCTGGCCGAGGATGTCGCGGATGGTCGCCAGCAGATGCAGGTAGACCGGGCTCCCGGCCGCCTGGGCGACGGCGAGGTGGAAGTCCATGTCGTCGGCGGCCTGTTTGCCGTCGCGGCCCGTCTCGCCCATCGCGGCGAGGACCCGCCCGATGTGGTCGATCTGCTCCTGGGTCGCGCGCTCGGTGGCGCGCCGGGCTGCCCAGCTTTCCAGGGCCTGCCGGATCTCCACGAGGTCGCAGAGGTTGGCGTGTTTCACGCGGACCATCTCGGTCAGGGCGCCGTCCATGGCGCCCGCGGAGGACACCACGCGCGTGCCGCCGCCCTGCACGGCGGTCAGGAAGCCCTGCGTCTTCAGCTTCTGCAGGGCCGCGCGCACCGACACCCGGCTGACGTGGAGCTGCTCCGCAAGCTGGCGCTCGCCGGGCAGGCGCTCTCCCGGAACGAGTTCGCCACGGGCGATCCGCTCGAGAATCCGCTCCGCCACCCATTCGGAAATGCGCTGGGAGGAGGCCGGTACGTGGTGGGGTTCTTCGGTGTCGGACACGGTGGCATGCCCTTTCATCAGCAATCGGTCATAGGTCGTACCCGAGTCGGGCAAATCACGTCAACTCGCATCCGGACGGCGGCGTATGGTCCGCGTCATCGGCGGCGTTTCATCGGCTCCCGCGCCGGGCCATCAGGATGCCGGCCAACACCACGGCACCGCCCACCGCCTGAAGAGCGCCGAGCGGTTCGGCGAGCAGCGCCCAGGCCAGCACCGCCGCCGCCGCCGGCTGGAGCAGCAGGCTGACGGAGGAGAAGGCGGCGGGCAGATGGGCCAGCGCATAGGCAATCAGGCTCTGGCCGCCGGCATGGCTGACCAGCGCGAGCCCCAGCAGCACCGTCCAGCCCCCAAGCGATCCGGCGATCAGGCTCTCGCCAGACAGCAGGGCGATGGGCAGCAGGGCGAGGCCGGTGACGACTCCGCTCCAGGTCATGATGGTGGCCGTGGAAAACTCCGCCCGCAGCCGGCCCACCGCCAGGATGTAGCCGCCGTAGAAAACCGCGGTCAGCAGCCCGAGGGCGTCGCCGAACAGATGGTCCGGGCTCAGCTTCAGGCTCTGCCCCATCAGCACGACGGCTCCGCACAGCGCCAGACCGAGCCCCATCAGGAAAGTCCGGCTGAACCGCTCCTTGAACACCAGCCAAGAGACCAGCGTCACGAAGATCGGTGCGAAGTTCGCGAGCAGCGTGGAGTTGGCGACGGAGGTGTAGCGGATCGACCAGTGCCAGATGGCGAGGTCTCCGGCGAAGAACAGGCCCGCCGCGGTCAGCCGCGCGTAGTCGGACCGCGACGAAGGCTTGCGCGACCGCGCGCCTCCTTTCGGTTCCACCGCCATCCAGACCCACAGGGCCGGGATGGCAAAGGCGAGCCGCCAGAAGGCGGTGGCGCTCGGCCCCAGTTCGGACAGGCGCACGAAGATCGGGGCGAAGGCGATTCCCAGCGCCCCGGTCAGAAGGGCGATCAGCGCGATCCGCTGCGCCGAGTCGGCGCGCGCGGTGGGGGCGAGGGTGCTGGCGTCCGGCATGGCGTCCGTTATAACGGACGCACCCCCTAGGCGCCACGGGCGCCCGCCGCATGGCTCATCTGCGGAAGCCCCGGATTGTGGGACATTGCCGCTCCGTCGGGATCATCCGTGCCGCCGGACCGTTGCCTTGGGAACCAGCCGGCGGGAACTTCCGCTGCGACCGAGACCCTGCAATACTGTGCCATCATGACGCAGCGATCCCCCTGCAAGCCCGCCGAACACCCGCGACCGGTGACCCTGCCGTCGCCACCCCGCGTCGCGCCGGCCCCACCGTTGCTGGGTCCCGATGATCCGCCGCCGGTCACCGTGCTGCGTCCGGAGTCGGACAGCCCGGTCCTGCTGCTGTGCGACCACGCTTCGCGGGCCATTCCGAAGGCTCTGGGAACGCTGGGGCTGGACGAGACGAATCTGTGCCGGCACATCGCCTACGACATCGGCGCGGCGGAGGTGACGCGGCGGCTGTCGGAGCGGTTCGGCGCCACGGCGGTGCTGTCCGGCTATTCCCGGCTGGTGATCGACCCGAACCGTGCGCTGGACGACCCGACGGCGATCCCGGTGGTCAGCGACGACGTGGTGATCCCCGGCAACCGGGCCCTGGACCGGGCCGAGGAGGAGCGCCGGATCGACGCCATCTTCCGGCCCTATCACGAGGCCGTCGCCGCCGAGGTCGCCCGGCGGCGCGAGCGCGGGCAGGTGCCGGTGCTGCTGTCGATCCACAGCTTCACGCCCGCCATGCGCGGCGTCGCCCGGCCCTGGCATGTCGGCATCCTGTGGGACCACGACCCGCGCATCCCGATCCCGATGATCGCGCGGCTGCGCGCCGACGGGCGCTGGTGCGTCGGCGACAACGAGCCCTATTCGGGCCGGACCACCCTGGGCGGCACGGTGGAAAGCCACGCGACGCCCGCCGGGCTGCCCAACGTCCTGGTCGAGGTGCGCCAGGATTTGATCGCCACGCCGGAGGGGGCGGCGCTGTGGGCAACGGTGCTGGGCGACGCGCTGGAGCCGATCCTGGCCGACCCCGGCCTCTACCAAATCAAACTGTTCCCGCGGGAGTGAGCGTACATGGAGCCAGCCTTCACGCTGGGGCTTGAGGAGGAGTATCTGCTGGTGGACCGCAACTCGCGGGACATCGCGCGCAACCCGCCGGACGAGATGCTGGAGGCCTGCCAGGAGCAGGCGCCGGGCCAGATCCATCCGGAATTCCTGCGCTGCCAGATCGAGGTCGGCACGCCGGTCTGCTCCAGTCTGAAGGAGGCACGGGCGGAACTGGCGCGGCTGCGCGCGACGGTGGCCGGGGTGGCGCGCGCCCATAATCTGGCGCCCATCGCCGCCTCCACCCATCCCTTCGCCGCGTGGGAACCGCAGAAGCACACCAACCGCGACCGCTACAACATGCTGGCCCGCGACCTGGGCGCACCGGCGCGGCGCCTGATGATCTGCGGCATGCACGTCCATGTCGGGATCGAGGACGACGACCTGCGCATCGACCTGATGAATCAGGTCCGCTATTTCCTGCCGCATCTGCTGGCGCTGTCCACCTCCTCGCCCTTCTGGCGGGGGCAGGACATGCAGCGGAAATCCTACCGGCTGGCGGTGTGGAACGAGTTGCCGCGCACCGGCATGCCCGACAGCTTCCAGAGCTTCGGCGAGTATCAGCAGCAGGTGAATGTCCTGGTCAACGCCGGGATCATCGAGGACGCGAGCAAGCTGTGGTGGGACATCCGCCCGTCCCAGCGCTTCCCGACGCTGGAGATGCGGATCACCGACGTCTGCACCCGCCTCGACGACGCGGTGACGGTGGCGGCGCTGTTCCGCTGCCTGCTGCGGATGCTGTGGCGGTTGCGGCTGACGAACGTGACGTGGCGCCCCTACAAGAACCTGCTGATCGGCGAGAATCGCTGGCGCGCCCAGCGCTACGGCCTCGACGAGGGGCTGGTCGATTTCGGGCGCGGCACCATCGTTCCCTACGCCGACCTGATGGAGGAGCTGATCGAGTTGACCCGCGAGGACGCGGAGCGATTCGATTGCGTGGCGGAGGTCGCCAACGCCCGCGACATCATCCGCCGCGGCACCAGCGCCCACCGGCAGGTGGCCATCTACCGCGAGGCGCTGGAGCAGGGCGCCACCGGCTGGGAGGCCCTGGCCCAGGTGGTCGATTGGCTGGCCGAGGAGACGATGGTTGGGGTGGAATGAATTGCTTCGAATTCTGAGGCAACTTTCGGAAAGCCACTACTTGACCTTTGCGTCATCCAGCCATACCCTCCCCGCAAATCAGCTCACCGAGTTGAGCAGGGCAGGCAAAAAACGAAGCAGCAGAGGGCCGCTCGCACCACGGGCGGCCCTTACCTTTTTCAGGGGGAAGGGAATGGCCGACGCCAAGTTCCTCAAGTTCGACACGCTGAGCCTGCACGCCGGCCAGCGGCCCGATCCGGCCACCGGGGCGCGGGCGGTGCCGATCTACCAGTCCACGTCCTACGTCTTCGACGACACCGACCACGCCGCCTCGCTGTTCAACCTGGAACGGCCGGGGCACATCTACTCCCGCATCTCAAACCCCACGGTGGCGGTGCTGGAGGAGCGGCTGGCGGCTCTGGACGGCGGTGTCGGCGCGGTCTGTACGGCCAGCGGCCAGGCGGCGTTGACGCTCGCCATCATGACGCTCATGGACGCGGGCGGGCACATCGTCGCCTCCTCCTCGATCTACGGCGGCAGCCGCAACCTGCTGGCCTACACGCTGCCGCGATTCGGCATCACCACGACCTTCGTGAATCCGCGCGACCTCGACGGCTTCCGCGCGGCCATCCGGCCGGAGACGCGGCTGCTGTTCGGCGAGGTGCTGGGCAACCCGGGGCTGGAGGTGCTGGACATCCCCAGCCTGTCGGCCATCGCGCACGAGGCAGGGCTGCCGCTGATGGTCGATGCGACCTTCGTCACGCCCTATCTGTGCAAGCCGCTGAGCGTCGGCGCCGATCTGGTCATGCATTCCTGCACCAAGTGGCTGGCCGGGCACGGCGTCGCCATCGGCGGGGTGGTGATCGACGGCGGCACCTTCGACTGGGAGGCGTCCGGCAAGTTCCCGACCCTGACCGAGCCCTACGCCGGCTATCACGGCATCGACTTCGCGGAGGAATACGGGCCGGCGGCCTTCGTCATGCGCGCCCGCGCGGAGGGCCTGCGCGACTTCGGCGCCTGCATGAGCCCGATGAACGCCTTCCAGATCCTCCAGGGCGTGGAAACCCTGCCGCTGCGCATGAAGGGCCACATCCACAACACCCGCAAGGTGCTGGGCTTCCTCGAATCGGAGGCCTACGCGGAGAACGGCAGCGTCGCCTGGGTCACCCATCCCGAACTGCCCGACCATCCCGATCACCGGCTGCGCGCCCAGCTTTTGCCGCACGGCGCCGGCTCGATCATTTCCTTCGGGATCAAGGGCGGGCGGGAAGCCGGGCGGCGCTTCATCGAGAAGCTGGCGCTGTTCTCCCACCTCGCCAACGTCGGCGACGCCAAGTCGCTGGTCATCCATCCCGCCAGCACCACCCATGCCCAGCTCGACGCCGAGGCGCTCGCCGCCGCCGGGGTGGGGGAGGACATGATCCGACTGTCCATCGGGCTGGAGGATTGCGACGACCTGATCGACGATCTGCGCCAGGCGCTGCGCGCCGCGACGAAGGCGTGAGGAGACTGCCATGGAACTGACCGTCAACGGCCAGACCGTCTACGCCCACACCGGCGGGCGGCCCTTCGACCCGGCCCGGCCGGCGCTGGTGCTGATCCACGGCGCCGGCATGGACCACACGGTGTGGAGCCTGCAAAGCCGCTACCTCGCCCATCACGGGCGGTCGGTCCTGGCGGTGGACCTGCCGGGCCACGGCCGCTCCGGCGGGGCCCCGCTGCCGTCCATCGAGGAGTTGGCGGACTGGATCGTGGCGTTGCTGGACGCGGCAGGGGTGGCGAAGGCGGCGCTCGCCGGCCACTCCATGGGCGCTCTGGTGGCCCTGGAAACCGCGGCGCGGCATGGCGACCGCGTTGAATCGCTGGCCCTGCTGGGGGTGGCGGAGACGATGCCGGTCCATCCCGACCTGCTCGCCGCCGCGGCGCTGAACGACCCGTCCGCCATCGAGCTGGTCATCGGATGGGGGCATGGGCCGCGCGGGCATGTCGGCGGCGCGGCGGCCCCTGGACTGTCGCTGCTCCCCGGCGGGCGGCGATTGATGCAGCGGGCGCGGCCCGGCGTGCTGGGCGTCGATCTGGGCGCCTGCAACGCCTATATCCGCGGCGGCGCGGCGGCGGCGGCGGTGTCTTGTCCGGCGCTGTTCCTGCTGGGTGGAGTCGACCGTATGACCCCGGCGAAATCCGGCAAGGCTCTCGCCGCTAAGGTTAGGCATTCCGAAGTCATCCAGCTGTCCGGCATAGGCCATATGGTTATGACGGAAGCACCGGACGCAACCACAGATGCCTTTTCGGCGCAATTCTCCGCGCGCTAAGCCTGTTGTTTCTTCGTTGATTACAAGGACGTCATGAATCGTTAACGGATTGGCGTCTTACTGTTCTGCATTGGAGCGGCGATGCGGAATGGTGTTCTGTGCGGAGTCTTGAGCGGTATGTTCATGCCCTGATGGCCAACGCCGGCGACATCGTCGCCGTGCTGTCGTCGGACGGTCGGTTCATCGATGTGGGAAGCGCGTGCCTTCGCGTGCTTGGCACCCCTGCGGAGGCGCTGCTGGGGACACCCGTACTGGAACACGTGCATCCGGACGACCGGGAGGAGGCTGTCCGACGTCTCGCCCGCTGCGGCCATGGCGCATCCGTCGAGGACGGCGGTCCGTTCCTCTGCCGGGTGCGCCACGCGGCGGGCGGGTGGCGCCATATGGAGACGACGGCGTTCAACCGGCCGGACGATCCCAAAGTCCGGGGAATCGTCATCCACGCCCGCGACGTGACCGACCGGGTGGAGACCGAACAGCGGCTGCGGGCGAGCGAAGCGCTCTACCAGACGCTGGCCCGCTCCGCCCCGGTCGGCATTTTCCAGACGGATCGGGACGGCGGCATCGTCTTCGCCAACCCGCGCTTTGCCGCCATCGCCGGGTTGTCTCCCGATGCCCTGTCCGGCCATGCCTGGCGCGCGTCGCTGCATCCGGACGACCGCAAGCGGCTGGAGGCGGATTGGGCGCAGGCCGTGGCGGCGGGGCTGCCGGTTCTGCTGAATCTGCGGTTCTGCGCAACCGACGGCACGGTCACCTTCGCCCTATGCCAGGGCTCGCCGCTGACCGATGCGGACGGGCGGGTGCAGGGCTGCGTCGGCACGCTGACCGACATGACCGAATATGTGCGGACCGCCGACGCCCTGCTGATGGCGGAGGCCCGGACCAACGCCATCGTGGACGCCGCCGCCGACGCCATCGTCACCATGGACGGGGAGGGCATCGTCCACAGCTTCAACCCGGCGGCGGAGGCGATGTTCGGCATCCCGGCGGCGGACATGCTGTGGAGCCGGATCGACCGGCTGATCCCTGACATGGTTGGTCTGCTTCAGGATGGCGGGCTGGCCGTCTACCAGCCCGGCGGCGAAGCGCATGGCGCCGGGGCCGTACGGGAGGCCGTGGCGGTGCGGGGCGGTGACGGCGATCGCTTCCCCATCGAGGTGTCGGTGAGCGCGGTCGAGACGGGCGGGCGCCGCGTCTTCACCGGCATCATCCGCGACATCACCGCCCGCAAGCGGAGCGAAAGCGACCTGATCGCGGCGAAGGAAGCCGCCGAGTCCGCGGACCGCGCCAAATCGACCTTCCTCCAGGTCATGAGCCACGAACTGCGGACCCCGCTGAACGCGGTCATCGGCTTCGCCCAGGTGATCGAGATGCGGCTGCTTGGGACGGGGGAAGTCGACCGTTACATCGACTATGCCGGGTCGATCCGTCAATCCGGCGAGCATCTGCTGGCGATCATCGACGACATCCTGGACATCACGACCATCGAGGCCGGCGGGCTGCGGCTGAACGAAACTCCCGTCGAGCCGTCCGCCCTGGTGGGGGAGGCGCTGAACCTCGTCGCCATCCAGTCGGGCAAGCGCGGCGTGCCGATCCGCATCGATCTGGAGGATGGCCTGCCGACGCTGTTCGGCGACGCGCTTCGCCTGCGGCAGGTGCTGGTGAACCTGCTGTCGAACGCGGTGAAATTCTCCAATCCCGGTGGGACCGCCGTCGTCCGCGCGCGCTGCGGGAGCGACGGCGGGGTGGAACTGTCGGTGACGGACACCGGCATCGGCATCGCGGCGGAGGATCTGCCGACGGTGATGACGCCCTTCGCCCAGGTCGACCAGTCGATGGCGCGGCGCTACGAGGGAATGGGACTTGGCCTGTCCATCTCGAAGCGGCTGGTCGAGGCGCATGGCGGCACGCTGCGCATCGACAGCGCGCCGGGGCAGGGGACCACGGTGACCGTGGCCTTGCCGCCGAGCCGGGGAATGGACGATGCGTGACGGGGGCGGCGACGGATCGCTGCGAACGCAAAAACGGCGCCCCGGTTTCCCGGGGCGCCTTGTCGACGCGTGATGCGCTGGTGCGTGATGCCTTGCGGTTACGCAGCCTGCGCGGTTACGCAGCCTGCTGGGTCAGCGCGGGCTTCGCCGTACCGGTGGTGCCGATCTGAATGGTCCGCGGCTTCATCGTTTCCGGCACCTCGCGCACCAGATCGATATGGAGCAGCCCGTTCAGCAGATTGGCGTTGCCCACCTTGATGAAGTCGGCAAGCTGAAAGCGGCGCTCGAAAGCGCGGCCGGCAATACCCCGGTAGAGGAATTGGCCGGTCTCCTGTTCCTTCTTAGCTTTCCCTGTGACCACCAAAGAGTTCTGCTGAGCGGTGATCTCCAGATCCTCCGGGCCAAAGCCGGCGACGGCCATGGTGATCCGGTAAGCATCGTCGCCCGTCTTCTCGATGTTGTAGGGCGGGTAGGACGCGGCGGCCTCGTCGCCGGTCATCGCGTTCTCCAGGAGACGCGAGAGGCGGTCGAACCCGACGGTCGAACGGAACAGGGGCGAAAGGTCGTAGGAGCGCATGACATATCCTCCAAAAGAGCGATACAGCGATCGGGGACCACGATCATCGTCGGTCCCTCGGCTTGCGGATCCGGCGAACCCCAACTGGGCGTCCGCCGATACCGCGACAGATAAGCGAGCGTTCTTCCCGTTCAAGAGCGCGCTTTTCGAAATTCACCGGACCGCGCCGTCCCCGGCCATAGGGCGGAAGGCGGGGCTCCACATCCACAAACCGATTGTTAATCAGTTGCGGCGAGGCTCGGAATCGGGCCATCCGGCCGCGGGAGGGGTACGGCCGTGATGGAAACACCGACCTTCTTCAACGGGACTTATGATGAGACGATGGCGCTGCTGATCGAGGCGCGCAATTACATCGCCTATCATGACGCCGCCAGCCATCGGGCGCTACCGCCCCATGTCCGGCTTCAGATCTCGTACGAATCGATGCGGGTGACCAGCCGGCTGACCCAGGTCATGGCTTGGCTGCTGGCGCAGAAGGCCGTCCATGCCGGGGAAATGACCCGCGAGCAGGCGGCGAGCGACGATTTCGCCCTGTCGGGAGGGGACATCTGCACCGATCCCTCCGGCCCCGACAACGAGCAGCTTCCGGAAGGCCTGCGCAGCCTTCTGGAGCGCAGCCACCGGCTCTACATGCGCGTCGCCCGGCTGGACGAGCGCGCCCGCGACGCGGTGGCTCTGGCCAGCTGACGGTCGGCTTTCTCAAAAGCCGCAAACGCGAAAAGGGCGTCCGGCGAACCGGACGCCCCTTTTCGTTTTGCGGACGAAGAAGATTACTTCTTCAGGCCGAAGCTCGCGAAGCGCTTGTTGAACTTGGCGATCTGGCCGCCCGTGTCCAGCAGCTTCTGCACGCCGGTCCAAGCCGGGTGCGACTTCGGGTCGATGTCGAGGCGCAGCGTATCGCCCGGCTTGCCCATCGTGGAGCGGGTCTTGAACGTGCTGCCGTCGGTCATCACCACGTTGATCTCGTGGTAGTCGGGATGGATATCAGTCTTCATGGCCGGGGTTCCTGCAAAGCGAGCGCGGTCTATAGCAAAGCATGCGGCATGATGCAACCGCGTTCCTGCGCCGGAAAGGCGGGTGGTTCCAAACCACCGCCGCTTCGCTCTGCCACCCCCATCCTTCACCACGGAGACACCGGGGCACAGAGGATTCGAGCGTTTTCGGAACGCGGCGGTCACGGCGGGTTCTCCACGTCTTTGTGACTGTATGGTTCAATCGGGTGGCCACACCATACCTTGTTCATAGGCCCACCCCTTGCTATATGCCGGGTTTGCCCCCGTGCACCGCCTGCACATCGTCCTGCCGCTGGGGAGCCCCGGTGTCCCGTCATTCGTCGAAATCCGATCCGGTGTCCGAAGGGGCGCCTTCCTCCGCGTCGCGCCGGCGCAACCTGTCGCCGCTGCGCCGGCTGTTTCCTTTCCTGTGGCCATACCGGTTGCAGATTCTGGGCGCCATGCTGGCCCTGACCGTTGCCGCCGGGACCGTGCTGGGGCTGGGGCAGGGGATGCGCGTCCTGGTGGACCAGGGCTTCGTCGCGGGCGATTCGGCCCTGCTCGACCGGGCGCTCCTGGTTCTGCTGGTGGTCATCGTGCTGATGGCCGCCTCGACCTTCGGGCGCTTCTATCTGGTGAGCTGGATCGGCGAGCGGGTGGTGGCCGACATCCGCCGCGCCGTCTACAGCCATGTGGTGAAGCTCTCCCCCGGCTTCTTCGAGACCACCAAGACCGGCGAGATCCTGACGCGCCTGACCACCGACACCGAGGTGCTTCAGACCGTGGTCGGCTCCTCCGTCTCGATCGCGCTGCGCAACACGCTGATGTTCGTTGGCGGCACGGCGATGCTGTTGGTGACGTCGCCGAAGCTGGCGGGGCTGGTGTTCCTGGGCGTGCCGGTGGTCATCCTGCCGATCATCATCCTGGGGCGGCGGGTGCGCGCCCTGTCGCGGGCCAGCCAGGACAAGATCGCCGACCTCGGCTCCTTCGTGGAGGAGACGCTGGGCGCCATCCGCACGATGCAGGCCTACACGCATGAGACCATCGACCGCAGCCTGTTCGGGGCGCGGGTGGAGGACGCCTTCGCCACCGCCCGGCGGCGGGTGACGGTGCGCGCCATCATGACGATGATCGTCATCGTGCTGGTGTTCGGTTCGGTCGGCCTCATCCTGTGGATCGGCGGACATGACGTGCTGGCCGGGCGGTTGACCGTGGGGCAGCTCTCGGCCTTCGTCATCTATTCGGTGGTCGTCGCCGGTTCGGTCGGGGCGATCAGCGAGGTGGCCGGCGACCTTCAGCGCGCCGCCGGCGCCACGGAGCGGCTGTTCGACCTGCTGGACACCGAACCGGAAATCCGCGCCCCGGCCAACCCGCGCGCCCTGCCGGAACCGGCGCAGGGGGCACTGTCGTTCCGCGACGTGCGTTTCCATTACCCGTCGCGCCCGGACTGGGCGGCGCTGAAGGAATTCTCCCTGGAGATCGAGCCGGGCGAGACGGTGGCCCTGGTCGGCCCGTCGGGCTCCGGCAAATCCACGGTGTTCCAGCTTCTGCTGCGCTTCTACGATCCGCAGGCCGGAGCGGTCACCCTGGACGGGGTGGACGTCCGCGACGCCGATCCGGTGGAGGTGCGGCGGCGGCTCGGTCTCGTGGCGCAGGACCCGGTGGTCTTCTCCGCCAACGCCTGGGAGAACATCCGCTACGGGCGTCCGGACGCCAGCGACGCGGAGGTGCTCGCCGCCGCCGAGGCGGCCCACGCGCTGGAGTTCCTGCAGGCGTTGCCCGAGGGGCTGGACACGTTCCTGGGCGAGAAGGGCGTGCGGCTGTCGGGCGGCCAGCGCCAGCGCCTGTCCATCGCGCGGGCCATCCTGCGCGACCCGCCGGTTCTGCTGCTCGACGAGGCGACCAGCGCGCTCGACGCGGAGAGCGAGCGCATGGTGCAGGACGCGCTGGACAAGCTGATGACCCGGCGCACAACGATCATCATCGCCCACCGGCTGGCGACCGTCCTGAACGCCGACCGGATCGTGGTGATGGAGCAGGGGCGCGTCGTCGCCACCGGGCGCCATGCCGATCTGGTCCGCGAGGGCGGCCTCTACGCCCGCCTTGCGGCGCTCCAGTTCGACCGTGCGGCGGACGAGGCCGGGCTGGTCAGCGGGTAAGGAGCCCCTCGGGCGCCTCATCCGGAACCCGTCCGCGCTTGCGGCGGTTGTCCGGCCATGTCCTCAGACACGACGCATTCTCCTTCACCGGCGCGGGCGGCCGCGGGGTTTCCCTGGGCAGGCTACCTGCTGGGCTTCGCGCTGGGCGGCTTCTTCGACGGAATCCTGCTGCATCAGGTGCTGCAGTGGCATCACCTGCTGTCGGCGGTCGAGTCCTCCGCCGTCCAGGACATCCGCGTCCAGATCCTGGCGGACGGCCTGTTCCACGCCGCGATGTACGTCGTCGCGGCCGGCGGCCTGTGGCTGCTCTGGCGGAGCCGGCACCGCTTCGCCGAGCCCGGGGCGGACCGCCAGATGTTCGCCAACGCGCTGATCGGCTTCGGCGCCTGGCACCTGATCGACGGCGTCCTGTCCCACTGGATTCTCGGCATCCACCGCATCCGCATGGATTCGGCGAACCCGCTGCTCTGGGACCTGCTGTGGTTCGTCGTCTTCGGCGTCGCCGTCGTCGCGGCGGGCTGGCGGCTGCGGCGTGGCGGGGGAGGAGGCAACGGTGGCCGCGCGGTGCCCGTCGTCCTGACGCTGGTGGTCCTGATCGCCGGGCCGGTCGCCGCTCTGCCGCCGCCGGGCGTGACGACGGTGATGGTGCTGTTCAAACCCGGCACGACGGCGCCGGACGTCTTCGCCGCCGTGGCGGCGGTGGACGGGCGGACGGTCTGGCAGGACCCTTCCGGCCAGCTCTGGGCCATCGACCTGGGCGAGGCCGGCAGCCCGACGGCGCTGTACCGGCACGGCGCCCTGCTGGTCAGCAACACGTTGCTGCCGACCGGCTGCCTCGACTGGTTCCGGACCTGACGCGCCGCCTCCCGGTTACGCCACGCCGAGGCGGCGCAGGGTGGGCAGGCGCAAGCGGGTGAAGCGGTCGAACCGGGCGCGCAGCTCCGCCAGATTCGCCTCCTCTCCGTCGAGCCGCGCGCCATCGCGCGACAGGACGAGCCCATCGGCCGACAGCGCTTCCCAGGCGGTCGCCGCGGGGTCGGCGCCGCGGCGCCGGGCCAGCAGGAACAGCGCCTCCAGCCGCGACACCGCGACGCCGGAGCCGAGAACGGGCGACGCCAGCGTGTCCAGCGTGTCGTCGCGGCGGTTGCGCTCCAGGATGGCTGCGTTGAAGCGGTCGCTCTGGAGCGCGCGCGCCACCTGACCGGCCTCGGGCAGGGCGGGCGCCGCCAGCGCCAGGCTGGTCAGGATCATCAGCGCGCGCAGCACGGCCTCCTCGCCATAGCGGGCCAGGGCGGGAAGGGCCGACAATTCGGCCAGCGTGGGCGTGCCGGCGGCCAGCGCCTCGGCCAGCGGGCCGTGGAGGTCCTGCGGCAGGGGCACGCGCCCGACCGGGGCCAGGATCACCTCCGGCAGATCGTCGGGTGGCACCAGAAGGGCGAAGCGGGTGGCGCGCAGCCGGTCCCGCCGTTCCGCCGCGGTCAGCCGCCCGGCGCCTTTCACAAACAGGTCGCGGCGGAAGGCGCGGTTGGTCAGCAGGTCGCGCAGCGTCTCGCGGTAGGCTGGGTCGCGCGCCTCGGCCAGCAGGGGCAGGGCATCCGGCGGCAGGGACAGCTCGTCCATCTGCTCCATCGGGACGGCGGGACCGGCGAAGTCCAGCTTGGCCGCCGCCAGTTCCCGCGCCACGTTGGCGTGGTAGAAGGCCGTCCAGTCGCGGTTCAGATATTCATGGGCGATGTAGTTGGGCGATTTGCGCTTCAGCGAGTCCAGCCGCGCCGGCAGCGCGTCGGCCTGGGCGAACCAGCCGGCGTTGAGGGCGGTCAGGCGGCTGGCGAAAGCCACGGCCTCCTCGATCCGCTCCGGCAGCGGGCCGGTGCGGTCGGCGCAATGCTCGACCAGGACGCGGCGCAGCGGCATGTAGGCGAGCGTGCCGGGCAGGGCGTTGTAGCTGACGAAGGCCAGCCCGCCGGGCTTCAGCCGCCGCTTCAGCAGGTCCACCAGAATCGCCCGGTTCTCCGCGCTGACCCAGGACCAGACGCCGTGCAAAGTCACGATGTCCAGGTTCTTGGCCCCGCCTTCGGCGTATTCGGCGAAGCTCTCCTCCAGGAAGGCGGCGTTGCCCAGCCCGGCCTCGGCGGCGAGGCGCTGGGCGCCGGCGATGTGGCCGGGGTTGAAGTCCACCGCCTCGAACCGGGCGTCGGGATGGCAGCCGGCCAGGACGGCGCTGCTCACCCCCTGGCCGCAGCCGATCTCCGCGCAGGTGAAGGACCCGGCGAGGTCCATCGGCGACCGCCAGCCGCGCAGGGTCAGCGCGAAGGACAGCAGCGCCGGCGACAGTTCCCGATAGAAGGCGTGGATGTAGCCGATTCCGCCCACATAGCCCTCGGTCCAGCCCTGCATCGTCTCCACTCCCTCCGTCCACCGGTCCTGCCGTCCGCTGGGGAAGGGTGATACCGCCGGGCTTGGCCGGCTGTCAAAGAAGGCGGCCGAAGAGGGCGGTTTTGAGGGGTGTGTGCGGAGCCGGAATGAGCCCCGCAAAAAAATGCGATCCTATCCATTTTGGTATCGACAAGCCTCGGACCCTTCGTTATAAACCGCGCCACACCGGCCGGGACGACGGCTTGGCCGGACAGGAACCCTAGTCGATACGGTCAGGCACCCCCTGACGCAGAGACGAAGGCTCCGGTGCCGGTGTGAACGAGAAGTGATGGGCGCATAGCTCAGTTGGTAGAGCAGCTGACTCTTAATCAGCGGGTCCAAGGTTCGAGTCCTTGTGCGCCCACCATCACTTTCCGGATCGAAAGGGATCGTTCCCAGGACTCCTTTCACGCCGCCGGATGCTTCGCTCCGGATGGGAATGGGCGCATAGCTCAGTTGGTAGAGCAGCTGACTCTTAATCAGCGGGTCCAAGGTTCGAGTCCTTGTGCGCCCACCATTCCCGAGACAACGGCACGACAGCGACGCACACAAAAGGGCTGCCCTCGGGCGGCCCTTTGTGCGTTTGGGGCTCTGCTTACGCTATCAACCCTTATCGGTGCCGGGGCGGCGGGGGACGAGCAGGTTCGCGGTCATCTGCTGCACGGTCTCGCCGTCCTGGTTGAGGGTGATGGTGCGCACGCGGGCGATGCCGCGGTCGGGGCGCTTGGCCGACACGCGGACCTCCAGGATCTCGCTCTCGATGCGCAGAACGTCGCCGGGGCGGGTGGGCTTGGGCCAGCGGATGTCCTCCACCCCCATCCCGACGAAGCCGCCGGCGAGCGCGCCGTCTCCCGTGACGATCATCCGCATGGTCAGCCCGGCGGTGTGCCAGCCGCTCGCCGCCAGCCCGCCGAAGACGCTGTCCCGCGCCGCCTCGGGGTCGAGGTGGAAGGGCTGCGGGTCGAACTGCCGTGCGAAGGCGACGATGTCCTCCTCCGTCACGGTCACCGGGCCGCCGTTGAAGCGGTCACCGGGGGTCAGGTCGTCAAGATAGCGCATCGGTCGGCGGACTCCCGTGGGTGGCGGCACCGTCGCTTTGCGTTAACCTTTGCGGGGCGGGAATGAAAGCGATACCTGCCACGTAAAAATTGCAAAGCAGCCGGGACGCAAAATGTCGGGGCGGAAAATGCCTGCCGACAAAGCGCCGGGACACAAAACAACGACGCCGCAGGGCGGGCCTGCGGCGGTCTGGTCCGGTCGGACGGCGACCGAAAGTCGCTTATTCGGCGGCGGTGCTGGCCATGCGGCTGCGCACGGACGGTGGCGGCTGGTTCCCACGATAGTCCTGCAGCCGCGTGGCGCGCAGGCCCCGCATGCCGTGGCTGTCGATCAGCCGCTGCCAGGACAGGAATTCCTCCACGGACAGGGTGTAGCGGCGGCACGCCTCCTCGAGGCTGATCAGCCCCGAACGCACGCCGGCCACGACCTCCGCCTTGCGCCGCATGACCCAGCGCTTGGTGTCCGGAGGGGGAAGATCATTTTCTGTCATCGGCCGTCCTGCTGGACCGATGACCGACGCTCCACTGGAGCCATCGTCGCTCATTTCAAGCTCGCGAGATGACATGCGCGGACGCTCCACCATCAGCAGTGTATTCCACGATTTGGTGGTAACCTACCCCTTCTCCGCTTAACAAAAGCCTAAACGATAGGGTTAATGTTTTAAGCATAAAAGGCATGGCGCATAGGCCCGTCCGGACCCATGCCCATGCCTTTTTCCAGGCGTTTGGACGACCCCTATGAGGGTGAGGGCGAGACCCTCAGTACACCTTGGAAAGCTTGGACAGCGGAACCTCGACGCTGCCGACGGAGACCACGGTTTCGCCGTCCTTGTTCGATCCGATGCCGTTGACCGTGCCGAAGGTGAAGGGGGTCGCCTTGATGATGTCGTCCTTCTTCTCGGACACCGGGGCGATGTTCAGGCGGTACTGGCCCGGCTGGACGGCGTTGCCGCCGTCGTCCCTGAAGTCCCAGTTCACGACATGCTTGGTGCCGGCGGTGGTCTCGCCGGTCATCGACCGGACGACGCGGTTCTTGCTGTCCAGGATGTCGACGCGCACCGACTTGGCGGACTTCTCCAGCTCGTAGGCCAGCGGGGCCGCCGTCATGCCCTGGGTGTAGTCGAAGCTGTCGCCCTCGAAGGTGACCGTGCGGCCCAGATAGGCGAGGTTGGTCGAGTTGGTCGAGGCGTTCTGCAGCTTCAGCAGCTTGTCCAGGCGGCTGTTGCTCCCGATGTTCTGCTCCACGTTCGCGAAATCGACCAGCTGCTTGGTCATGTCGTTCGTGTCCATGGGCTTCAGCGGGTCCTGGTTCTGCATCTGCGTGGTCAGCAGCTTCAGGAAATGCTCGAAGTTATCGCCCAGCCCCTTCACCGCGGTGTCGAGCTTCTGCTCGTCGGCGGTCTTGGTGGTCTTGGTGGAGGTGTCGGTCTTCGTCTTGGCCTGGTTCAGGTTCCAGCTGCTGCCGTAGTCGGTGTTGGTGGTGGCCATGGTCGTCGTCCTTCGCTGGAATGGCTGCGGCTGGTCTGAATCAGGCTTGGATGTCGACGCGGCCCGGGGCCAGCGTCAGGGTGTAGGCAGCCTGAGCATCCTCCACTTCGCCCGTGCCGCCGCCGAGGCCGCGGCCCCGCCGGCCAGAGCCGCCTTGCCGTCCCGAGTCCTGGAACGATTGGCCGCCTTCGCCGCGCAGGCTGAAGTTGAGGCTGTTGCTGTCCGCCTTCAGCCCGGCATCTTGCAAGGCGCGTTCCAGATTGCGGCTGTCCCGCTGGAGCAGTTCGAGGGTTTGGGCCTTTTCCACGGCGACCGACGCGGTGACCCGTCCGTCCTGGCCGATTTCCAGCTTGATGTCGATGCGGCCCAGCTCGGCGGGGCGCAGGTTGATGGTGAAGTGGTCGTTGCCGTCCGACACGTTCTTGCTGATGTGGACGGCCACCTGATCCTGCACGCCCATCGGCAGGCCGGCGGACCCGCGGGACGGGCGAAGCTGGGCGGTGGTCAGCCCTGCCTCCACGCCGCTCGCCGTGTGCACCCCTTCGATCCCGGCGAAGACCGGGTGGGTCGGGGTCGCGGGGTGGGGCGTGCCGTCGGCCGGCGGCGGCGTGTCCGCGGCGGCCGCCGCAGCGGCGGCGGTCAGGAACGCGCTTTGCCCGGCAGGCTTTGCCGGGTCGGCAACCGGTGCCTGGGGGGCCGGCGGCTGCGCCAGGCCGGCGTTGCCGTTCGGGTCCGGGTTGCCGCGGTTGCCGGCGTTGGCCCCGGCATCGCCGTCCGCCCCGGTCCGGGTCGAGCCCTTGGCCTTGGCCGCGGCGAGATCGGTCAGGGATTGCGGCAGCGGCGCGCTGTCGTCGTTCGGCAAGTCGGCAACGGGGAGGGCGCCGGGGGACAGCGCGTCGGCGGCCTTCGCCGGCTTGTCCTTGGCGGCGGCGTCCTTGGCCTCGGCGTGGGGTGCGAGGATCTCGGTCTGCGGGCCGCCCGCCGGGCCGGCCGGTGCCGGCACGGCGTCCGCCATCGTCGGGGACGCTTCCGCGACCGGCTTGGCCGCCGCGGCGGCCTTCACGGATTCGTCGGAGGTGACCTTGACCTTGCCATCCTGATGAGGAGCGGCGGCGGTTGCCAAGGCGGCGGCCAAGGCTGCAGCGGTCTCGGCGGTCTCGGCGGTCTCGGCGGTCGGGGCGGCGGAAGGAGCATCCGCGTCGTCAGGAGTCGGAGCGCCGGGTGATGTGGCCTCGACCGCACCGTCTTCCGTCGTCGTGTTCGCCGCTTCGTCATCCGGCGTGCCGATGGCAAGCGGGGCGACGGCCAGCGACAGGGCGGCATCGATGCCGGTCAGGGTGGTGGACTGGTCGGCGGTCACCAGTTCCACGGTGGTCTCGGTTACGGTGACGGTCAGATCGAGGATCACAGCCTTGCCATTCCCGTCCTCCGCGGGCTGATTGCCGGCCCCATCCTGTGTGGTGCCGTCATCCATCGCGCCGTCGGTCTGGTCCAGCGAAACGTCCTCCGGCGTGTCGGCGCGGACGGTGGCATCGGCGAGCGCCGGCTGTCCGGCGGTGTCGTCCCGTGCCGTCTTGGCGCCGGCGGCCTTCGCATCCTTGGCAGCGGCGTGGTTCGCGACGGCAGCCTCGCGCCGTTCGGTGCGCGCTGCGTGTGCGTCATCCCCGGCCTTGGCCGCGTCGGACGCGCGGGCGTCCTTGCGTTCGGCGGCGCGTTCGGCGGCGCGCTGTGCTGCGGCCTGGGTGGTGGCGTCGGGGGACTGGCGCGGCTTGGCGGGCTCCGCGCGGATGGGTTCGGGGCGGGGGGGCGGGCTCCGCTCCGTGGCCTTGCGCTCCGCGGCCCGGTTGGCGGCGTCCCGGTTGGCGGCGGCCTGTTCGGCGGCACCCGCCGCGACGTTGCGCCGTTCCTGGGCGGTGGCCTCCGCCTGGACCTGATCGCGCTTGCGGGTGGAGGCCTCGCTGATCAGCCGGTCCATCATCGAGGCGAACTTGTCGCTTCGCGGGGCCGTGTTCTGGCTGGAGGAGGTCTGGCCCCGGACCAGGCTTTCGAACGCGGAGGGCGCGGAGTTCGTTTGGATGGCCATGGAACGGTTTCCCCGAAGCGGACAGGTGCACCCCATCCGGAAGCAACTAACGGGCCAGTCTCAGGCCGGCGCTGGCGGGTCCGATCGCGATCCCGCGCCCGGCAGTTCCGTCCGCCAGCCGGCAAAATCCGCCGGGTGGCCGGCGCTTCTTGCCGGACCCGGCAACGCCGAAGGGCCGCCCGGTCGGACGGCCCTTGCGGCGGATTGCGGTGACGCCGGCGGCGTCAGAGCCGGGTGTTCAGGGTGGCGGAGGTGGACGGCCCGTGGCTTGGCGTGACGTAGGTCGCGCGGGGCGGAACCGGGGCGGTGCCATAGGCGGGGGTGGTGGTCTGCCGGGCGCGGTTGATGGCGCCGACCACGGTGTCCACCAGGATCTTCTGCGCCGCGCTGTTCCGCCGGAGCGCGTCGGCGTTGGCGGCGGACGCCTCGTACAGGCCGCGCGTGGCCTCGCGCAGCTGGGCCTTGGCCTCGTCGGGCAGGGCGGCCATGCCGTCGCGGTCCACGCGCAGCAGGCGCGACACCTCCTCGTAGACCAGCATCATCGGCTGCTTCTCGCGCCCCAGCCGGGCCAGCTCGGCGCTGGTGCAGTGCCGCATCACGGCTTCGGTCTCGCGCGCCAGATGGACGCTCAGCCGGTTCATCAGCTCGACCAGAGCGGCGGCGCGTTCCTCCGCGTTCTTTGGCAGATTGGCGGCGGGAGCCTTCGACGGCTGCGGGAAACGGACGTCGACCTTATCCATGGTTGCCCTCCTGTGCGCGCAGAAGCTCGCGGTAAACCTGATCGGCGATGCCGAACCCGCCGCTGCGGGACACCTGCTTGCCGTATTCGTTGGTCAGCATGGAGCGGAACATTTCCTCGGCATGGCCGCCGCCGAAGTTCTGGTCCACTTCGATCCCGTCGAACATGTGGCCCAGCATCTGGGAGACGAAGACGCTCTCGAACTCGTTCGCGGACTGGCGGATCTTGGCGCGGATCGCCGGGTCCACCTTGCTCTCCGCGCTTTTGGGATCGACCAGATCGGTGCGCACCGCCGTCCGGAAGCTCGCCTGGGCGCCGGACGGCCCGCCGTTCTGGACGCGCTCGGCGGCCGCGGGCAGGCGCGGGGGCGGAAGGCCGGGAAGGGAAAGCGTCGTATCCATCAGATCACCTCGATCTCCGCCTGCAAGGCTCCGGCGGCCTTGATCGACTGAAGGATGGCGATCATGTCCCGGGGGCCCACGCCAAGCGCATTCAAGGACTGTACCAACTCCTGGAGCGTCACCCCGGAATTCATCACGGCGAGGCGGTTGTTGGACTGGTCGTCCACCTGGATGTCGGTGCGCGGCACCACGGCGGTCTGCCCCTGGCTGAAGGGGCCGGGCTGGCTGACCTGCGGCGTCTCGGTGACGCGGATCGTCAGGTTGCCCTGGGCGATGGCGACGGTGGAGATGCGGACGTTCTCGCCCATCACGATCACGCCAGACTTCTCGTCCACCACCACGCGGGCGACCTGATCGGGGGTGACGCGGAGCTGCTCGATCTCGGTGATCAGGCCGACGATGTCGCCGCGCCGGGCCTCCGGCACGCTCAGGAGGACCGAGGAGGGGTCGGTGGCCTGCGCCCGATTGCCGCGGAGCTGGATGTTGATGGCGGTCGCCACGCGCTGGGCGGTGGTGAAGTCCGGGTTGCGCAGCGACAGGCGCAGCACCGGCAGCTCGGCCAGCGAGAACTGGATCTCACGCTCGACGATGGCGCCCGAGGAGATGCGGCCCGAGGTGGGGACGCCGCGGGTCACGCTGGCGCCCTGGCCCTGGGCGGAAAAGCCGGACACCGCGATCGGCCCCTGGGCCACGGCGTAGACCTCGCCGTCGGCGCCCAGCAGCGGGGTGACCAGCAGCGTGCCGCCGAGCAAGCTCTTCGAATCGCCCATCGCCGACACGGTGGCGTCGATGCGCGTGCCCTGGGCGGAGTAGGGCGGCAGGGTCGCCGTCACCATCACCGCCGCCACGTTCTTGGTGCGCAGGTTGGTGCCGCGGGTGTTGACGCCCATCCGCTCCAGCATGCCCACCAGGCTCTGCTCGGTGAAGGGCGAATTGTTGAGGCTGTCGCCCGTGCCGTTCAGGCCGACCACCAGGCCGTAGCCGATCAGCATGTTGTCGCGCACGCCCTCGACGTCCACCACGTCCTTGATCCGCGCCGAGGAGGCCGAGGCCGGCGCCGACAGCGCGAGCAGCGCCGCGGCCAGCGCGGCCAGCATCGCGACCGCGCGCAGCAGGACGGCGGCGCGGGGCATGGCGGCATGGCGCAGGGCGGCGCGGGGCAGGGCGGTGGCGGTCATGGCGGGGACACTCCTCAACGGCTGTCCCTTCCTATACAAACGGCGTGCCAGAGCCGCGGATGGCAGGCAAAGCGCAGGACCGGCAAGGGGAAGCGGCGACGCCGGATGAAAAGGCCGGAAATTGGCACCGCGCCCGACCGCTTTATGTCACGGAAGCGGGGCAATTTTTGCCCGATTGCGGCAAACCTTGACCGGATGTTAAGGTGCTTCCATCTAGAGTATCGCGCTTTTCCGAAACCGGTTGCACGGAACATGAAAGTCGAAGGCCCCGGAAAACTTCGCGGCAGCAGCTCGGTCCGGCGCACGGGGAAGGCCGAAGGCTCGTCCGGTGCGTCCTTTTCCAAGCAGCTCGTCGGCGAGACCAACACCGCGCAGGGCGTCCACGCCGCGGCGCCGCTGGCCGGCATCGCCAGCGTGCTGGCGTTGCAGGAGGTGGACGACGCCACGGCCCGTGCGTCGCGTGGCAAGATGCGCGCCGAGGAGATGCTCGACAAGCTGGAGGAGATCCAGCACGGGCTTCTCGCCGGCACGCTTCCGGCACAGAAGCTGATGGACCTCGTGAAGGTGGTGCAGTCGCGCCGCGTCCATGTGGACGATCCGCGGCTGGCCGACATTCTTGACCAGATCGATCTGCGCGCCCAGGTCGAGCTTGCGAAGCTCACCCCCTGAGCGCGGTTTCCGGCCATAGGACCGGCTTTTCGGCATCGGCCGTACGGCCATCGCCGAACCTTTCACAAAACTTTGCTTCTCCAAGGGCTTGTTCGCGCTTCGATAGGCGAAGCGCAGGGTTGCGGTTGCCGATGCGCCTACCTATACTCCGCGCCGCCCGGATCACCCTTTTGCGTTGGATGCTCTCGGATGTCGTCTCCGCTTCTGCCTAAGAACTACACCCCGTCGGAAGACGAGGAGTTCATGAATCCCGTGATGCGGGAATATTTCCGCCAGAAGCTGCTGCGCTGGCGCGCGGAGCTGCTGGCCGAATCCAGCGAGACCCTGAGCAGCCTTCAGGAAGGCGGCATCCAGGAACCGGACATCGCCGACCGCGCGTCGGCCGAGACCGACCGGGCGCTGGAACTCCGCACCCGCGACCGCGAGCGCAAGCTGATCTCCAAGATCGACGCGGCGCTGGAGCGGTTGCAGGATGGGTCCTACGGCTACTGCGAGGAAACGGGGGAGCCCATCTCCGTCCGCCGCCTCGACGCCCGCCCCATCGCGACGCTGAGCCTGGAAGCCCAGGAGCGGCACGAGCGCATGGAGCGCACCCAGCGCGACGACTGACGCGGCGGCTATCCTCGCTGTCTCGGGCCTCGCTGTCTCGGGCAAGCCCCCACCGATCCCGGCGGGGGCTTTCGTCCGTCAGGAGGTGCCGTCGCGGCGGTGGATCACCGCCAGACCGGCCATGCGCTCCGCCCCGACCAGTTCGCTGAGGCTGTCGTACAGCTCCACGCGGCCCATCGCCGATTCGAGGGCGCGGCACTCCGCCGCCGCGATGTGCGGGCTGTCGATCCGGCCGTTTTCCATGAATCCGCGCAGGACATCGAGCGTCAGACGGTCCTCGGGGCGCTCGACGTCCGGGGGCTGCCAGTTCAGATCCTCGATGACGTAAACCCCGCCGGGGCGCAGCCGTCCGAACAGGGCAGCCAGCGTCATCTGCTGATGGCGCGAGGCGTGCGAGCCGTCGTCGATAACGATGTCGAAGGGGCCGTCCTCCTCGGCCAGACGCCGCAGGCCGGCGGCGTCGCCCTGATCGACGCGCCGGGTCGTCACCCGCCCGCCATCGAAGGCCGAAAAGTCCTCGATGTCCGCGCCGACGAGGGCGGCGTTCGGGAAATAGCGCTCCCACATGCGCAGGCTCGGCACGTCGTCCTGCTTCCAGCCCTCGACCCGGCCGCGGCACAGGCCGATCTCCAGGATGCGCAGAGCCTCGAACCGCCGCGGCGCGAACAGCGCGTCATAGACCCGTGTGTAGTGATGCCCCAGCCGCTCGCTGCCCAGGCGGGGCCCCTTGTCGGAATGAAAGCGCATGGCGAGGGCCGACAGGGAGGCGTCCGCGTCGTGCAGGGCGGCCAGCCGGCCCAGCACCGACTCCGCGTCGGCGTCCTCCGCCGGCGGTCCGCCGGGACCCCACATGCCGTTCCACAAATGCACCCCGGCGACCCGCTCGTCCGACAACAGGGCCAGCGCCCGTCCGCCGGGTTCGGCCAGCCAGGAATGCTCCGTCCAGTCGACGGCGTTGAAGACCGTCGGGGGCAGCACGCGGTCCAGCAGGTCCCGGCCCGGCCCGGTCAGCACGTAGCGGCTGAGCAGCAGCGGGCCGACCGCGCCGAAGCGGCGGTCGCTGCCGCTCATCAGGATGCGCATCGACTCCTCGAACAGCCGGCGCATGTGGACCGAGCCCCGCGGCGCGCGGATGGCGTCGCCGACCAGGGCGTGGCCGGCGTCCAGGCCGTGCCATTGCGAGCAGAACAGGTGGCCGGTGCCGAAGCTCAGCGGCTTCAGCAGGACGACGTCGGTGTCCAGCCACCAGCCGCCGAAGGCGTGCAGGGCGGCATAGCGGAAGATGTCGCTGAAATAGCGGATCTCGGCGCTGCGGACGCACAGGTCGTAGACATGGTGCGGCACCACCGTTCCGGCGTCCTCCACCCGCACGCCATCCGGCACCCGGCCGAGCAGGGCGGGGTCGCCGTAGCTGTACAGATGCACCGGGTGCCCCTGCGCCACCATGGAGCGCAACGCCAGCCGTGCCCCGGCGTTCAGCGGCGCGCCCGACCAGAAGGTGGTGATGCGGTCACGGGTCTCGGTGTCGTGGTGGCGGACGCGCAGATGCGGGTTGAAACTCCGTGCCGCGGCGTTCCGCCGCTCCGGATGGGAGGCTTCGGCCAGGAAGGGCATGGCTTCGGCGGTCGCCCGGATCAGCGCGTCCAGATCATCGTCGCCGGCCGGCGCGGAGCCGTTCGCCAAACGGCGCATCCGGCGGTGCAGAAGGCCGGCGGCGAACGGGTCGCCCCGCCGGCTCCGCAGGACGGACAGGGTGGCCAAAGCGCCCTCCGCCGCCGGGTCGAGCGCGAGGGCGCGCCGGCCGTCGGCTTCGGCCGACTCCGTGCCGCCGGCGTCCATGCGGCAGACCGCCCGCGCGCTCCAGCCCGCGGAGTCGGCGGGAGCGCGCTCCAGATGGGCGGTGTAGAGCGCGTCGGCCTCCGCAAGGCGTCCTTGGCGCAGGCGGGTGGCGGCGAGGTTGCACAGCGGCTCGGGCCGCTGCGGTTCGAGCGCCCGCGCCCAACCGAGCCGCCGGGCGGCTTCGTCGGGATCATCCCCGCTGTCCGGCGCGCGGGCCAGGATGCCGAAGAAGGCTGGGGACAGCGCCAGGGCGCGGCGTCGCGCGGCCTCGGCCCCGCGGACGTCTCCCGACCGTGCACGGGCGTCCGCCAGATGGTACCAGGATTCCAGTGCGGTGGAGTCGGCCCGGACCGCGCCCTCCAGGACGATCGCGGCTTCCGCCGCGTCGCCGCCGGCCAGCAGCAACCGGCCGAGATGGGTGGCGGCGCGGGCGTCGCCGCCGTCGGATGCGCCGTCCGACGTCAGGGCCGTCCGGTAGGCCTCCCGCGCCTCCGCGTGGCGTCCAAGCCGTTCCAGCAGGATTCCGGCGTTGAGCGCGGCGTCGGTCAGCGCGGGGGCCAGGCGCGCGGCCTCCCGGTAGTCGGCGACCGCGCCCTCCAGGTCGCCGGCTTCCTGACGGGCCATGGCGCGGTGCCGGAGCAGGTCGGCTCCCGGCGCGCGGGCCAGCGCCTCGCCGAGCAGGGCCGCGGCTTCAGCGAAGAGCCCGGCCTGCGCGTGAATGATGCCCAGCAGATGCCAGGCGGTTGCCTGCTCCGGGTCGGCATCGAGGATGCGCCGGCACAGAATTTCCGCCTCCGCCGGGCGTCCAGCCTGGTGGTGGTCGAGCGCGATGGTCAGCGCTTCTTGAATGGTTGCCATGACGCCAGTGGTCTTCAACCGCATGGCCTTGTCAACAGGAGAGTGGCGGGACGGAGGGGAGCCCGGAGCCGGCGCGTTCCGGTCATGGAATGAGAAATGGGCGGCCTGCCCCTCTGTCGGAGCTTGGTTCGCTCGGGCCGGCCGCGAGCCCGCTGCAAGGAGCCGTCAACCTACCGGCCCCGGCTGGTTCCGGCCAGCCGGGGAAACGGGCTGCCACTCCCTGTCGCTCCCCCTATCGAACGAAGGACGTCGTCCGATGGCCGCCTCGCCCTTCGGCGTGGCGCTTTCGCGCGTCTCGCCGCAAACCCGGCTCGGCCTCCGACAATCCCGTGGTGCAGGTTGTCAAAACGGCCTGTTGACGGTGAAATGGACATCCTGAAGCGGATCGAGACATTGCAGGCCCTGGTCCATGAGACGCAGGCACGCAGGAGGCGCCTCCTGGACCGATCCTATAAACGCCTGTGTTCCGCTGAAAAGGCGTTGGAAGAGTCTCATCGCCTGTTGAAAGGAAAGCCCCATGGCCCAGGCACATCATCCGGTGAACCGCGCTGAGGCGCGGAATGCTGATGCGGAGGATTGGCGTCGCCGCAGCGAGGCTCGGCGCGGCAAGGCCGAAGAGGCCCGGGCCGGGGCGGAACGGCTGCGCGCGGAGGCCGAAGTGGAACGGTCCTCGAATTTCCAGCGCCATGCCGAGGCGGAGGGCGCACGACTCATGGCGGAGGAGGTGCGGATCACCGGCGAGACGCAGCGGCAGGAAGCCGAGGAAACGCGAGCGTTGGATGAGGAAGCGCGCCGATCCGCCGAGATGGCCAGGCTTGCGGCGGAGGACGCGCGGCGCGTCGGGGAGGAGGCGCGGCTGCTCCATGAAGCCACCCGGCGTTACGCCGAGGAAGCTCGGCTTCATGCCGAGCAAGCGCGTGCCGACGCGGAGCGCACGCGGGCGGTGAACGAGGAACAGCGCCAGATCCTGGAGGAGATGCGGGACACCGTCCGGCGTTACGAGGCTCTTCTGGCCCGGAACGGGTGACGGGGCACCAACGGAGGCAAGAAGGGAGCGGCAGATCCAGCCGGGCGGCAGAAACTTCCCGGCCAAGCGCGTGCGAGCCGGCTGCGGTTCCCCGCGACCGGCCAGAAGGGGGACGCTGCCCCCTTCCGTGTTGGTCCCTGGCGCGTTTCGGTCCTGGTCCCCGAAACGTCCTTAGAAGGGCATGATGATGTCGAAGAGCTGCTGGCCGTAGCGCGGCTGCTGCACGTCGGTGATCTGTCCGCGTCCGCCGTAGGAGATGCGGGCCTCGGCGACCTTCTCGTAGCTGATGGTGTTCTGCGCGGTGATGTCCTCCGGCCGGATCACACCGGTGATGATCAGGTCGCGCACTTCGTAGTTCACCCGGACCTCCTGCCGGCCCTGGATGACCATGTTGCCGTTGGGCAGGGACTGGGTGACCAGGGCGGCCACCTTCAGGGTGATCTGCTCCTTGCGGTTGATGGCGCCCTTGCCGTCGTTGGAGGTCGAGCTGTTGAGGTCCACGAGGCTGCCGGCGTTCACCCCGTCGGGCAGCGCGCGCTGGAGCGCCTTGCCTTCGAAGCCGAAGATGCTCGGCATGCCGGCCTTCTCGCTGTTGCCGCGGGTGCGGGTCGTCTGGTTGTTCATCTGCGCCTGATCGTTGATCTGGATGTCAACGGTCAGCAGATCGCCGACCTTGGCGGCGCGCTGGTCCTTGAAGAAGGCCTTGGCGCCGGTCCGCCACAGCGAGTTCGGGTTGCGCTCCGTCGGCAGGGGGGTGGGCATCGGCAGGCTGACCGGCTGGTAGCCGGGCTGGGCCTGCGGGTCCTTGATCTTGGTGAGTTCCGGAGCGGAGCCGATGTCCGCCACGCGCGACATGGCGTTGCAGGCGGGCAGGCCGGCGGCGACGGCGGCGAGCAGCGCGAAGCGGAACGCCATGCGGACCGTGTGCCTGGGGGCGGTCGTCTTGAGGGCGGGCATGGGAGCTTTCTCCTTACTTCGCGGTGAGGCCGGGCTTTGCCACGGCGACGATGTTGGGGCCCGCGACCGTCGCTTCGAGGATGCGGTTCGATTGGGTGTTGATGACGCGGATCACGTCGCCCCGGCCGCCGTCCTGCAGGGCCTTGCCCTGGGCCGACAGGGTCAGGTTCTCGGTGGCCAGCGTGATGGTGACGAGCGAGCCCTTGTCCACGACCCGCGGCGACTGCAGGTCGCGCAGCCGGACCGGCTGGTTCACCGGGACGCCACGCCGCGGCGTTAGGCCGATGAGCTGGGCGTCGGTGGCGGCGATGTCGCTGCCGGCGAGGTCGGCGCGCACGTCCTGCCAATCCACGTCGCCGGGGCCGATCACGTCGCCGGGCGCGATGCGCCGCGACAGCACCGGCACCTGCACCACGCCATAGGCGCGGCCCGACACCGGGAGGCGCACGACCGGACGGGTGTCGGCCACGATCATCTCCGCGGCGAAGCGGCCCTGCACCGGGTTGTAGTAGAGGTTCTCCACCGTCAGGCTGCCGGCGCCCGCCGGGGCGCGCAGCTCCACCGCCCGGTTGTCCAGCTCCATCTGCAGCCGGCCCGTGGTGATCTGGCGGGACAGCGCGTCGGACAGCACCGCCTCGACATGGGCCGGGCTGTAGACCACCGCCTGTGCCGCCACCGAGGCGCCGCCGTCCGTCGTCTGGGCAAAGGCCGTCTGGGCAAGGACCGTCTGGCCGCCGGCGAGGGCGGCGGCGAGAAGGGCGGTGCCGAGGATGCGCAGGGCGGGGCGGGACATGGCGGGGATTCCTTGCAAAGACGAGCCTTACGGCGGTGCCGTGATCAGCGGAGCTGCGAAGCCTGCTGCATCATCTCGTCGGTGGTCTTGATGACCTTGGAGTTCATCTCGTAGGCGCGCTGGGCGGAGATCAGGGTGGTGATCTCCTGCACGATGTTGACGTTGGAGGTCTCCAGCGCGCCCTGCACCACGCGGCCGAAGCCGGGAGCGCCGGGGTTGCCGCCGACCGCCTCGCCAGACGCGCCGGTCTGCAGGAACAGGTTGTCGCCGACCGCTTCCAGGCCGGCCGCGTTGGCGAAGGTGGCGAGCTGGAGCTGGCCGACATTCTGCTGCGCCACCTGGCCGTCCAGCTTCACCATCACCTCGCCCGACGCGTTGATGGCGACGTCGACCGCTTCCGCCGGGATGGTGATCGCCGGCTGCACCGGATAGCCGTCGGCGGTGACGATGATGCCCTCCGGCGACAGCTTGAAATTGCCGGCGCGGGTGTAGGCCGTGTCGCCGCTGGGAAGCTGCACCTGGAAATAGCCGGAGCCGTTGACGGCGACGTCCAGCTTGTTGTCGGTGACCGTCAGGTTGCCCTGCTCCAGCACGCGGGCCACCGCGGCGACGCGCACGCCGGCACCCACCTGCACGCCGGTCGGCACGATGGTGCCGGCGTCCGACGAGGTGGAGCCGATGCGGCGGAAGTTCTGGTAGAGCAGGTCCTGGAACTCGGCCCGCTGCTTCTTGAAGCCGGTCGTCGTCGCGTTGGCGATGTTGTTCGAGATGGTTTCGACGTTCAGCTGCTGGGCGATCATGCCGGTGGCGCCGATGGCGAGGCTGCGCATGGTTCTTGCTCCTTTACGCGGTCGATCAGGCCGTGCGGCCCAGCTTCTGGATGGCGCTGCGGATGCGCTCGTGCTCGTTCTCGATCAGCTTCTGGTTCGACTGGTACTGGCGCTGGATCTCGATCAGCGCCGTCATCTCGACCACCGGCTTCACGTTCGAATTCTCTAGCATTCCCTGTGCCACCTTCGTGTCGGCGGGGGCCGCCTGCGGCTCCTCGTCGCTGACGTAGAGGCCGGCCCCGACCTCGGTCATCAACTGCTCGTTGCGGAAGGTGACGATGTTCAGCCGGCCGACCTGTCCCAGCTCGGTGGAGACGGTGCCGTCGCCGGACACCATGATGTCCTTGGTGCCGTTCGGGATGGCGAGCGGCTGGCCGTTGTCGCCCAGCACCGGCAGGCCGCCGCCGTCGACGATCTGGCGCTGATCGTTCAGGCGGAAGTTGCCGGC